>NZ_QRCT01000015.1 GCF_003363435.1 Anaerosacchariphilus polymeriproducens | reverse complement strand
GTTTTTTCACAGCCCCTTTTATTAATGTTAATCTTATATTATATATCAGTTGTCCTATATGACGGAAACCAATGAGGAGTCTTGTTTGCTATCTTAACAAGCATTAACATAATTGGAACTTCCGTTAGTACCCCAACAACGGTAGCTAGTGCTGCCGGTGAATCCATTCCAAATAAAGCAATTGCAACTGCAACTGCAAGTTCAAAGAAATTGGATGCACCAATCATTCCTGCTGGAGCTGCTATATTATGAGGAAGCTTTAACACTGTTGCTGCTAGATATGCAATAAAGAAAATTAAAAATGTCTGAATGGTCAAAGGCACTGCGATTAATAAAATGTGTAAAGGATTTTTTAAAATAACTTCACCCTGGAAGGAGAATAAAAGTATAAGCATCAGTAACAATCCAGCTATTGTAGCATTATCGAATTTAGGAAGAAACTGACTTTCAAAATATTCTGTTCCCTTCTTTTTACTAACAAGCATTCTTGTTAATACACCCGCTGTTAAAGGAACCACAACAAACAAAACTACCGATAATATTAAAGTATCCCAAGGAACAGTTACTTTACTTACTCCAAGTAAGAATTTCACAATCGGAACAAATGCCACCAGAATAATCAAATCATTGGTTGCTACCTGTACGACCGTATAGGCTGGATTTCCTTTCGTTAACTGACTCCATACGAAAACCATTGCCGTACATGGTGCTGCTCCTAATAAAACCGCACCCGCTAAATATTCTTTTCCAAGTTCTTCCGGAATCAGTCCCTTAAATGCGATATAAAAAAAGAAAGATGCAATTGCAAACATTGTAAATGGCTTAATCAACCAGTTGGTGATCCAAGTAACATATAACCCTTTTGGATTTTTCCCAACATTTTTTACACTTTCAAAATTTACCTTCAACATCATAGGGTAAATCATAACCCAGATTAAAATTGCAGTAGGTATGGAGACATTTGCATATTCAAATTGATTAAAAAATTCAGGTACTGAAGGTAAAATTTTTCCAATTAGTATCCCTGTAACCATACAAAGTGCTACCCATATCGTTAAGTATTTTTGAAAAAATCCAATTTCTAATGCTTTCTCTTTATTCATTTCTTCTATCTCCTTTTAACGTGTTTTTTTTGAATTTGCACAGACATCAACGGTTTTGTATCTTTCGCATTGTTCATGGTCGGCAAGATAAGTTGGTAATTCAACTAATTTTTGCTGTAAATATTCCCATAAATTTTTGTGTTCTTCTTTAAATTTATCACTTATTCCATAATATGCCCATTGTGCTTTCTTATAATAATGCAGTATTCCACAGTTTTTAAGTACAGTCAGATGTCTGGAAGCGTTTGACTGCGTCATATTTAAACAGACTTCAATTTCACAGACACACATTTCTCTTTCTACCAGTAATGTCAGGATTCTTAACCTGCTTTCCTCTGATAGTGCTTTAAAGATATCAACCACAATTTCACCCCTTCTATTATAAATTTTTATATGAGCATATATGCATATTCTATGCATGAAGAAATCATTTGTTACAATGACTTCTTAGTTTTTCTATAATTCTTATGCCCACCAGATAGATTATAAACTTCCTTAAATCCATGGTTTAACAAAATGTTCTGTGCTGCATTACCAGTGACACCCTTATTACAATAAGTTACAGTCATTACCCTTGGGTCAAGATCTTGTAACTGTTCTCTAAATTTACTATGGGGCATGTTCACTGCTGTTTCCACATGGTCCTTATCATACTGTGCTTCTACCCTTGCATCCACAATCTGAATTTTTTCTTCCGACTTTAATTTCTCCGAAAGTCTATCTGCTGTTATCAACTTTCTTCCCTGATTAATCGCATTATCCAATATCATACCTGTATACATAACCGGATCCTTTGTTGTAGAAAATGGTGGCGCATATGCTAAATCCAAATGGAATAAATCTTCTGCCTTTCCCTGATAAGTAATTGCTGTTACAAATACATCGATTCTTTTATCTACCCCCTCATAACCTACAATCTGCGTTCCTAAAAGACGTCCACTTTCTCTATCAGCAATTCCTTTCATTACCATTTCATTTCCACCCATATAATCTGGCTTATTGGGTTTAATATTATGGCAGACTTCAACATCAAATCCTTCTCTTATTGCTTCTCGTTCGGATAATCCTGTCTGAGCAACAGTCATTCCAAAAATCTGGAATATTCCAGTTCCTAGAATTCCTCTGAACCTTAAGTCACCTCCAGTAATTACATCACCAGCAATCCTTCCTGTTTTATTTGCAGTAGAGCCCAGCGGACGATAAACCGGTTTTCCAGTTACTATATGATAATGTTCAATGCAATCCCCACAGGCATAGATTTCTTCAATATTTGTCATCATTTTCTCATTGACTTTTATAGCCTTTGTCATCCCCAATTCCACACCTGCTTTTACTGCAAGTTCAGTATTTGGTCTAACTCCTGCCGAAATTATTACCATATCCGCTTGAATCTCTCGTAAATCAGCTAGTATCACCCTGTTCTTTTCAATTTTTGTGGCAGTCGCACTAGTAAAAACATGAATTCCATTCTTCTCTAAATGCTCCTCTACATATACTGCCATATCTGAATCAAGCCCTGGTGTTACATGTGATAGATGTTCTACCAATGTTACATCGATTCCAAGTCCCTTCAGATTTTCACATACTTCAAGTCCAATAAACCCTGTTCCTATAATGACGGCTGATTTTGGATTACATTCATTTATACATCTTTTTATTTTGTTCATATCTCCAATATTACGTAAGGTAAATACAAACTCTTCATCTGCTCCACTAATCGGTGGTAGAAAGGAAGAAGCTCCGGTAGCTATTACCAGCTTATCATATTGTTCCACAAATGTTTGCCCCGTTAATAAATTCTGAATTTCCAATGTTTTATTTTCAACATCAATTGACAAAACTTCATGACGTACGAATACATCAACATTATATTTACTCTTAAAAAATGCCGGATCACGTGGAGTAAGTTTTTCTGCATCCTCTACCTCTCCACCGATATAATAAGGCATTCCACATCCCGAATAAGAAATAAAACCATCCATGTCATAAATTATAATTTCAGCATCTTCATCGTTTCTTCTTGCTTTTGCCGCTGCTGAAGTTCCTGCCGCTACTGCTCCAATAATAATTATTCGCATCTATTATCCTCCTTTGTATTCTTACAGATACAATTTTCCTGTTCTGTTGTTATGATATCCCAAAAAAGTTTAATTTCATTAATCAATTCATAATTATTACTATATCTAATCCAAGATCCATCTTTTCTACTTTTCACAAGACCACATTCTGTTAATATTTTCATATGATAGGACAGTGTTGGCTGAGTAATAGCAAAGGATTCAAGAATATCACATGCACAAAGCTCTCCACACGATAAAATTTCAATAATTTTTAATCTTGTTTCATCTCCCAATGCCTTAAACACTGGTGCGACATCAATCTGTAATTGCATTTCCCATCTCTCTCTTACTATATTTTTAACTATTATTAAGTATCTCTTTTATATCACATAGACATTTATCTATATGTTATTATATTGATCATATAGACGTTTGTCAATGTCTTGATTGTAATATTTGTGTAAAATATTTATATTTATTACCTTAAATGAAATGAAAAATACCATGGCTTTCACCATGGTACCTACGATTGCACTCAATTACTTAATTATCTGTTAATTTCTATAATAATAGGCATAACTAGTGGACTTCTTTTCATTTCTTTCCACAAAAATTCACCCATATCATCTTTTATTGTTGCTTTGATTTTTCCCCAGTTAGAAATATTGTTATTTATACATTTTTCCACACTTCTTCCTGCGACATTTCGTATCTTATTCATTAGTTCATCGGCTTCTCTAACATAAACAAATCCACGAGATACCACGTCCGGTCCTGAAATAATCTGATTGTTATGTTTATCGATGCCAACGACAACTATAATCAATCCATTTTCCGAAAGTACCAATCTATCTCTGATAACAATATTCCCAACATCTCCAACGCCTAACCCATCCACAAAGATTTCATTAGCCTTGACTTGTCCTATTATGCTACCCTGCTCTTTGGATAGTTGCAAAACATTCCCTGATTGTAAGACGAAAATATTACTCTTATCTGTTCCCATTTCCTGCGCCAGCTTTTCCTGCGCTTTTAAGTGCTTATACTCTCCATGTACAGGAATTACATATTGAGGACGCAATAATGAATACATCAACTTTAACTCTTCCTGACAAGCATGACCAGAAACATGTGTATCCTGATATATTACCGTTGCACCTTTCATAGAAAGTTCATTTATAACTTTCGATACAGCCTTTTCATTCCCAGGAATCGGAGTTGAACTAAATATAATATGGTCTCCTGGTTTAATCGAAATTGTCTTATGTGTCGAATCTGCCATTCTTGATAGAGCCGCCATAGCTTCTCCTTGGCTCCCCGTTGTTACTATGACTATTTTTTCATCCTGATAATTTTTCATTTGCTCAACTTCAATCACCGTATTTTCTGGGATTTTAATATAACCTAATTCAGAGGCGATATTTATGACATTTACCATACTTCTTCCCTGAATTACTACTTTTCTTCCAAATTCAAAGGCGGTATTGATAATTTGCTGTACTCTGTCAACGTTAGATGCAAATGTTGCTACTATCATTCTATTTGTTTTGTTTTCAGCGAACAAATGATTAAATGTCTTGGCTACCAACTTTTCAGACATAGTAAATCCCGGTCTTTGAGCATTCGTACTGTCCATCATAAGTGCTAATACACCTTTTTTCCCCAGGCCGGCAAATCGCTGTAAATCTATCGGATCACCAAATAGAGGTGTATAATCAATCTTAAAATCACCTGTGTGAACAATAACTCCCGCTGGCGTATGAATTGCTAATGCAGATGCATCGGCAATACTGTGGTTTGTTTTGATAAATTCCACTCGAAATCCACCCAAATTAATTGATTGCCCGTGTTTTACAATTTTTCTCTTCGTTTTCTTCAATAAATTGTGCTCTTTTAATTTTAACTCGATAAGTCCGTGTGTTAGTTTTGTCGCATACACTGGGACATTCAAATCTTTCAGCACATATGGAAGAGCACCTATATGGTCTTCATGACCGTGAGTAATAAAAAACCCTTTTACTTTTTCTTTATTATCCACTAAATAAGAAACATCCGGAATAACCAAATCAATCCCTAACATGTCATCTTCCGGAAAAGATATACCGCAATCTACAACGATTATACTGTCCTCATATTCAAATGCAGTTATGTTCATTCCGATTTTTTCAAGTCCACCCAATGGAATTATCTTTATTTTTTTATCATTATTCTCATTTTTTTCTTTCATTTAACTCCTGACTTTCTACGCTTATAGCGCTTTTTTAATTGTTTGCTAAACACAAAAATCTTGTTACACCTATATACTAGTCCACATACTCTGGCATTATAGAATATTGTACTGATGTTTTATCTAATAATTTTTCACATGCCTCACTCAAACCTTCAATTTTTATCTGTACATGCCTTTCATTATATTTCTTAATAAGTTTATCAAAAGTATCTCCAGCAGATTCATCCCAAAACTTTAAATGTTTCACATCTAGTTCAATCATTTGATGACTAATATCAAAGTCGAATTTGTCTAAAAAGTGTGTTGTCGAGGCAAAAAACAACTGCCCATAACAATGGTAACTTATTCCCTTTTCCGACTCTATCTTCTCAACTTTCACTTGAGATATCTTATTTACAAAAAATACTGAACTCATCAATATCCCGGTCACAACTCCCAAAGCTAAATTATCTGTTGCCAATACAACTGCTACCGTAGTAAGCATGACCGCAGTATCTGACTTTGGAATCTTAACGACTCTCTTTATTGATCCCCAGTCAAAGGTAGCAATTGAAACAATAATCATGACAGCTACCAATGCTGCGATTGGAATCTGCACGACCCATCTGTTTAACACAACGATAAGAATCATTAAAAACACACCAGAAGTAAAAGTTGATAATCTTCCTCTTCCACCTGATTTAAAGTTTATTACTGATTGACCAATCATGGCACAACCTGCCATTCCACCAAAGAAACCTGTTACTATATTAGCTGCCCCTTGACCAACACATTCTCTATTTTTATTACTTTTAGTATCTGTTAACTCATCTACTAGTCGTGATGTAAGCATGGACTCAACTAGACCTACTATGGCGAGTGATACTGAATACGGCAATATTATTACTAATGTTTCCAAACTTAATGTGATATTTGGAAATGCAAAACTTGGCAGTCTGCCAACTATATTTCCCATATCGCCGATAGAACTTACATCCATTCCAGATGCAATTGTTACAACGGACAAAACTAAAATAGCAACTAAAGGAGCTGGTATTATTTTATTAACTTTGGGAAAAAGAAAAATTATCAAAATTCCAGCTGCAACTAACAGATACATACTGATTCCTGCACCCTTAAAATAAGTTAATTGAGCTTTAAAAATTAGTATGGCCAGTGCGTTCACAAAGCCTGTCATTACCGGTTTTGGTATGAATCTAAGTAAATTACCAACTTTAAAAAACCCCATAATCATTTGCAATATACCTGCAAATACTGTTGCTGCCAGCATATATTGAACGCCATGTGTATGTACCAACCCGGCAAGCACCAAAGCCATTGCACCAGTTGCTGCTGAGATTAAACCTGGACGTCCACCTGCAAATGCTGTTATCAATGCGATACAAAATGATGCATATAAGCCCATCATAGGATCTACTCCGGCTAAAATCGAAAATCCGATTGCTTCAGGTATTAGTGCTATGGCAACAACCATACCTGCTAATATATCTTTTTTTACGTTTCCAAACCATTCTTGTTTCAAATTTCTCATAAAATCTCCTTAATTTCATTCTGTTTCAATAAATTAATCAACAAAAAATAAACTCTTATTAACTGAGATATTCTTCTTGCATCATACATTTAGTTTTCATTTATTCCGCTACTTATTCACTAAATCAAATTCACATTTCTTTTCATAGAATTATGATACTGAACAGTATTATTATTCCTTAAAAGCTTAAGCAATGAAAATCTCCATAGCTGTGAACTTCATTTTTACAATAATTATTCCGAACACACAATTGTTATTACAATACCATTATATACGTTATCATGTCAACTTTTTTTTATATAACAATTCATATTACGCTTCGATTATCTACACTTTAACAAAAAAACCTTCAAATCACACTGATTTGAAGGTTTATACTAATACATTATTTTTGCAATAATTTTACCGCTTCTTCTACCTTTAATACTTTTCCATATGACACAACTTTTCCATCTACCACTAATGCAGGTGTTGTCATAACGCCATATGCTGCAATTGCATTAAAATCCGTTACATGTTCGATTACCGTATCCATACCAAGTTGCTCCAATGCAGTTTTTACATTTGCTTCAAGCTCATTACATTTCGCACAACCTGATCCTAAAACCTTAACAGCTTCACCTGAATCTGGACTATCTGCAACCTTTTCTACTGTATCTGGTGTACATGCTCCTCCTTGGCAACAGCTTGACGATGTTTCCTTTTCTTCTTTTTTCTTCCCTAATCCAAATAATCCCATGATACTATCTCCTTTTCTAAATAAATTAAAATCCTAAATAAAACATATAAAAAGCAATAAATAAGATCGCACAGCCCATTACTATTTTAAGAATGATGCTGAATCGTCCGTATTTTTCGCTTTTTGAAAGTTTCTGCACAAAACCAATACTAGTACCCGCAATAACAGCCAATACCGCATGCCCAACTGAATATAGCAAAAGCAGTAGAATTCCCCAAACAACACTTCCCTTTCCAGCTACGATTGCGAGTAATGCAACCAAAACCGGTGTGGAACATGGTGAAGAAAAGATTCCTCCAAGTATTCCTGCAATCAAAGCTCTTATATATCCCTTTTTTGAGTTTTTTGAAATTAAATAGGTGGATGGGATAAAATGAAAAATATCCCATGTTTGAAGTGCCATTAAAACCATAAGAATCCCTAGTACGATATACCACCATTTTGCTGATGTCCCTATCAGATTACCTGCTAGCGATGCTGCTGTACCTAAGACCGTAAAGGTAATTGCTGTTCCAATTGCAAATGTAAGCGATAAACGAAACGCTCTTTTAGTATCCTTTTGACCTGTTCCTCCAACTACACCAATTACAAGTGGAATGGTTGACAAAGAACATGGGGTGACAGAAGTCAAAAGTCCTGCAAGCAAAGCCAGAAACGGTGCCAGCCAAAAGCTCTCCTTAATCAACACAGACAAGGATTCCAGAATCTCATTCATTACTTAACCCCCATCTCTGCAAAGATTTTTCTCATCTGTTCTTCTGTGATGCCCCCTTGATGTACCGTAAAGAGATGTTCATTACTTGTTTTTGAATTATAAAAAGTGAATTCAATTTCCTTTGATAGTGCCTCACTTGGTACATACGGTGTACCATCTGCATTATAAAAAACCTGTGTTGGTATAACTGAAACTGGAAAATCAGTAGCAGCTGTCTGGTTCTTCCATACGTCTACAAAATGCACAACGGCTTTATCCTGAAATTCTTCATGTAATGTTTCTAACACAGGAGCCATTTCCTTACACGGGATACAGGAATCTGAACCAAAATCAATTACGAAAGGTACTCCATATGATTTGATTTTCTCTAAATCCACAGATGTTATCTCTAATGGAAGACTATCCTCAGAATTTTTTTCTACTTGAGTCGAAGAATTATTGTTACCTTCCTCTGCTTTTTTAAAAATATAAATTCCTATAACCACAAGTACAATTAAAATCGGAACCGCTATTTTAATAAGTATTCCCTTATTTATTTTCTTTGTTTCCTCTGTCACAACACTTCCTCCCTGATCGATTTATTTTGTTAGCATACAGCTTTCTAATTCTTGCAATATTTTCTTTGCATTTTCATAGCCTTCCTTGTTAATGGAATAATGCATCCATTTTCCCTGTCTGTTTGATTCCACAAATCCTGCCTCGCATAAAATCTTCATGTGATGGGATAAGGTTGATTGGCTAATTTCTAAGTCTTCTAACAACTTACATGCACATTTCTCTCCACTTTGTAAAATTTCAAGTATTAATAGACGATTGGGATCACTAAGTGCTTTAAACACCGCTGCTTCATTTTCGTATTTTAATTTCATATATTTGCCCTCGTATTCATAAACATCGATATGTATATACTATACAACATATCGATGTTTGTCAATTCATTTTCTATAAGATACACAGTCTTTTCACAAATTATAACCTAAAATCGTACAGCAATTACTAGTTTTCTTACACAATCAAAAAACTAAATGCGTTAAAGAAATAACCAATAATGAGAATTCCTGCAGCAACTACACCAATAAAAATTGCTAATAACTTGTTTTTCACAACTCTTTTAAGCATTATCATGGATGGTAAACTAAGTGCTGTAACACCCATCATAAAAGATAGAATGGTACCTACTCCGACACCTTTTGCAAATAATGCTTCGGCAATTGGAATGGTTCCGAAAATATCCGCATACATGGGAATTCCTATAACTGTTGCTATCAAAACAGAAAATGGGTTATTTTCACCAAGTATTGTTTGGATCAAAGATTCCGGAATCCAATTATGAATGAAAGCACCAATTCCAACTCCAATTAAAATATAAAGAATAACTTTTTTAACCGTTGCCATAACCTGTTCTCTTGCGTAAATAATTCTATCTTTTCTTGTCAAATCCGGCTCTTCAATATCTACCGTTGCACCTGGATTAATAAATTTCACTACATAGTCTTCCATGCCTAATTTGTCTATTAACGTCCCACCTGCTACCGCAAGTACAAGTCCTACGATAACATAGGCAAATGCAATTTTTACTCCAAAAATACTCATTAATAGTATTAATGCACCAAGGTCAACTAGCGGTGAAGAAATCAAAAATGAAAAAGTAACTCCTACCGGAAGTCCTGCGTTTGTAAATCCAATAAACAGCGGAATAGAGGAACAACTACAAAACGGTGTCACCGTTCCCAATAAGGCACTTAAAATATTAGCCTTTATTCCATGAAACCTGCCAAGTATTTTTTTTGTTCTTTCCGGTGGAAAATAACTTTGTATATAGGATATGAAAAAAATCAGAACAGATAATAAAACTAATATTTTTATCGTATCATATAAAAAAAATTGAATACTTCCTCCCAGCCTCGAAGTAATATCGAGTCCTAATGCAGACAGTCCGCCTCCTATTAATTCATTTAACCATTTCATACCAAGTATCTGGTTCTGAAAAAAATCCCAAATTACTTTCATATTAAGCACCTTCCTATATTTTAATATATCGATATCCATCAATCTGATATTATTATATTCTTCATATCGATATTTGTCAATATGTGATTAATGTATCATATTAAATTCTGGCACCAAATACCGGAAATAATTTTATCATAGTCATCATTACTAACCAATTCCATTTTAGAAGGGCAAATATATTACAAGTCGTTATAGCTTTGTGGATGCTTTTTCTTTTTATTTTTTTAGCTTCACTTTGAATATTTTATTAGACTTCCCATAAACTCTTTTCCCCAAAGAATCTGTTTTATATGCTTTTACAGTTACATAATAAGTTCTTCCTTTTTTTATGGTTGCTGTTTTCTTTTTCGAAGTCAAATGAATGGTTCTGGCATTGCTTAATCTCTTATATAAGCCACAGATAGTGCTGTTTTGCTTCATACTCCTCCCCATTATCTTTCCACATTTTCAATAGCTGATAATTGACCTCTTGATCATAAGGCGCTATTTGAGATAACAGTTTTAAATACTTAAGTACTTCTTCCCTTTTATTATATTTACTATAATTTTTCACAATTTCATTTAATATTCTAATAAAATTGTCACCTAATTCCATATCTTTTCCCATGCTCCACAAATACCCCTGCTGTTCCAGAAATCCCTTTTTGTACAATTCCAAATATTTTTCAATACCTTCATAAGTTTTTTCATCGTCTAACTGAAAATCGGAAAATGTATGTTCCATTTCAACCAAATCACAAGCAACCTCTTTTAACAGGAGACAGTATTTGTTTCCACTATAATCTAAAATAATTTTTTCGCTCATCTGTGAAAATATATTTCTAATTCTGCTTACTGCAGTTTGTAAAATCTGCAAAGCCCTTGTGGGGTCGTAATCTGTCCACAAATCTTGTATAATTATATCTTTATGAATGTAACTATCATGATTCATAACAAGATAAGCAAATAATTCTTCTGACTTTGAGCGTTCCCATTTTACGGGTATCCCACCTATGCTGGCTTCCAATTTTTGAAAACAATTAATTTTTATTTTATCTGAATAGGAACTATGCTTCGTTTTAAACTCACTCTTTAGTTTCTCTACCATACGCTGAAACCGCTCCAATTTAATCGGTTTTAAAATATAATCCACCGCATTCAAATCAAATGCCGAAACAGCATATTGGTTCCAGCTGGTAATAAAGACAATCCTGATTCCAGGACAGACTTTATATAATTGCTCTGCCAGATTAATCCCGTCTATTTCTGGCATCTCTATGTCTAAAAAGGCCAATTCTGGTTTGTATTGTTTCGCTTCTTGCAACGCCCGGATGGGATTTTGATATTTCTTTATTACATGAATAAACCCTGTTCCATTCACTAAATCAACAATTTCCTCCAGATTGTACCATTCATCATCTATAACAATTGCATTGATCATTTCGCAGCTCCTTTGCTTCACAAATTTCCCCGTTTGGTATTCGAAAAGAAATTGTTGACCCTTTGCCTGGTTCACTTATAATTAATAAACCTTCACCGTAATATTTTAATAAACGTCTGTGTATATTTATCACACCAATTCCTTTTCTGACTCCCTCTTCGTTTAGCAAGCTTTTTCGTACTTCTTCTGCCATTCCAATTCCATCATCTTTGATTTCAAAATAAATGAACTGGGAATCCCTTTGTATTTTCAACCATACATTCCCTCCCACTATTTTCTTAAGTATTCCATGACGAATTGCATTTTCCACTAATGGTTGAATAATAAGCCTCGGTACTTTTATGTTTGGTATTTCTTCTCCAATAATATGAAATTGAAGCCTTTCTTGAAACCTAGCCTTTTCAATATTCACATAAGTATTAACTATTTCAATTTCTTTTTCTAAGTTCACCATATAGGATTTATTATCAAAATAGTAGGAATTTGCAAGATATTCTCCCAAATCTGCAATCAACACCTTCGCTTCATTCGGTGCTCTCGTTATCATGGAAGCAATTACGCTGAGACTGTTATTGATAAAATGAGGACTGATTTGTGCCTGCAAAAAAGAAACTTCACTGGTCTCAACTTGTTCTATAGCACTTGATACCATTTTCTTCATTTTCTTCTTTTCCAGAGATTCTGCTGTAATATCAAATATTTGAATGATCTTACCTATATCTAACTTATTATCTATCTGTATTTTTCCTACAACTACATTAAAATACCTTAATTCCTCAGATATCTCAGCTTCAAACAAAAATGTTTCCTTATTTAAGATGAGTTCTTTTAACTCTGAATGCCTTGTTACGAAATCCGATAATGGAATATTTTTCTTACAATTTTCCAACTCTGGATATATTTTTATAGCAGCTATATTTGCATCAACAATTATTTGCTCCATGTCCAGCAGAATGATAGCCTCTTTTGTATGTCTAAATACAATTTCAGTAGCAATGGGTATTGTATGGAAAATTTTATATTGAAAAATACCAATCACATATAATCCACCGGCAATTATAGTGGAAAAAGGGAAGAAATCTACTCCATATCCCAATTTCAATGCCCCAATATACACTGCTACCCATGGAAAAACTGTGGCTGCCATCATAATTAAATAACTATTTCGTTGAAAATTCGAAGATTTCATATATCCATTGATATATGCTATACTAGAAATAATCCCAATTACAGTTCCTGACAAAACGATAAGGTAGTATAAAATTCCATATTGAAAAATGAGTACATGAAAACTGCCTCTGTCTACAAACTGATATGATTTTATATAAAGATTACTAAGACCAGGTGTATAAAATACTAGGTAGTAAAGTATTGGATGAGATAGCCCAATTGTACTAATTATCTTAAACCATCTCTTATTAATATTCGTATATTCAAGGCTTAACAACAGTAGAAAATAGTGCTGCATCGGAATCGCTATGTGTTCTATATCAAACCATAATTTGGCTGTTTGATGATCATTTGCATTAATTTCAAAAAAGTAGCCACTATTATAAACAATTGCTGTAATTAACAGGAGCAAAAAATATTTCGCTCCTGGCATTTTACGTTTTTTATATGCATAGTGAACTAAATAGAACGCACAAATTACAGATCCAAACAAAAGTATGTTTAAAAATAGTTTCATTTTAATCTCCATATATTCTTAAAGATTGGATTACTCCGTAATTAAATACTCCCACTACATTCCCTATATCCTATTATACCTACTTTCTAAACGAAATCAATAATTAAAATTCACCTTGAAAAACAGTATCTGTTTCTCTGCATAAGTATTGAACAGCCTTTCGTCCCGTTTCTGCTGCTACCGGTAATCCTCCTGGCGGTGCTATTCTTTGTCCGGCAAAGTAGACATTTTTAATGCTTTCAGGCATAGAAGGATAACTATTCATTTTACTGCCTTTTCCAGTGATTGACATCCAGGAGCCCTTATAGGAATGTAAATACCTTTCATAAGTCAATGGGGTCGCCACATCCCAAACAGTTATCTTACCTGCCGTTTGCGGAAATTTTTTTTCAATAATCTCAATAAATACTTCTGCCAGCCTTTGCTTTTCTGAATCATAGGTACCATTTTCCTTACAACTCTTCCAAAATTCATAGCTGTCTTCAAATATTATGGAGGTTAAGGCAGTACATCCTTCTGGTGCATAGCCTTTATACCTTGCATAATTATTTATCCCAATCATATTGATTTGTATTTCACCACACATAATTGGTTTATCTATCTTAAATGTCAGGTTCTCTTCTACCTCAGACAAATCAGCCTCTACGCCCAGACTAATGAAGGTATTGAGCGCAGGTTTTATACTGTTGCGCATTTTTTGAGCCCAAGGTTCCCGAATAGGCTCTTCAAATAATGAATCGATGGCAACAAGTGTATCCTGAGTCACAATCACTGCATCTGACTTTATGTATTCACCATCAATAATTATACCATTAGCTATACCTTGCTGTACCGATACTTTACTTACTTTCTTGCCGTAATGTATCGTCCCACCCAGATTTATAAAGTGCTTCGCCATGCGACTTGCCATCTTAAGCGATCCACCTTCCGGATAGCCTCCGTCCCCTGAAGTAAATGCAGCGAGTGTAAATGCTAATGCAGTTGCGTAATACTCAGTACCCGCTATATTTTTAAGAACCTGTTGCAAAAGTGGACTCTTAAAGCGTTCTGCCAATTCTTGGGAGGATTGATTTACGTAATAAGACATGCGCAACATACCAGGTATCATTTTTAAAAGGGATGAAAAAGCTAAGGTCGATTTATTCTTGACTTTAACACCTTTGATATCCATAATAGGCATCGTTAACTTTTCAAATTTCTTAATATCATTACACAGTTTATTAATTTCCTTTTTATCAGCCGGTGAGATTTCTAAAAATTCCTGACGAATCTTTTCTATGTCACGATATAGACAAACTTTATGACCTTCGTACTCATAAGTACCAAAAGGGTCCTTATTATAAATATTCACGGAATCATCTAATGCACCAAGCTCCCGCCAAACTTTGTTCAATGGTGTTTCTGGTAAAGAACCGGTCAACCAATGCAATCCACCTTCGAAAAAATATCCCTTTCTTCGCCAGCCTGTGGAGGCGCCTCCCGGAATCGTATGACTTTCATAAATCGTAACATCAAATCCACTTTGTCTAGCATAAATCCCGGCTGAAAGCCCGGCAATCCCTGCTCCTACTACAATTATTTTCTTCATCCTTATTTCCTCCTTATGATATCAATAATCCATTCGCTTTCGGGATAAGGTATATCAGGTTTCAGAGCTATTTGTTCTGCAATACCCTGAATGGCACACCAAAATGCAATTGCCAATGCATATGGATTTCCCTCCCGTATCGTTCCATTATCCTGTCCTTTTTGAATTATCTGTATTGTTGGTGTATAAACATCAAAACTTTGTAACTTTTCTTTAATACTTTGTGGTGCAGCTTCGTTATAAAATGCCTGATTCATCAGCGTAAACATTTTTAAATTAAAAGGATCTTTAAGTATAAATTGAAACATTTGATTCGCAGTATTTTCAAAAAACACAAACGGCTCCATTCCAGTGTCATCCAATACACTCATCGGGCCTGATATCCCTATACTGATTAGTTCTTCATACAAAGCTTCCTTAGAATCAAAATAATGAAATAAAAGTCCTACGCTCATACCAACCTGTTCTGCAATATCACTAATTTTGGTTGCAGAATAGCCTTTTCTAATAAATATTTCAAGTCCAGCCAAAAGGATATCTTTACGTCTTTTTTCTTTTTGTTCTTCTCGAATTCCCATTTGTTGAATCTCCATTCATTGAATATATATTCAATCTTATAACTAATTGTTACCACTGTCAACAGAAATTTTCTAATATAATAAAAGTGTATTTTCTGTTATGAAAAATTATCTTTAAACAGAAAATACACTTATATTTATTCCTATATTACATTTTACCTAGCTATCTGATTCAACAAATAATATATTTTCCCCAGTTTCACACTCTACCCCCATAATGCACTTGCATCAGTGGAGCTTCTGTTAATACGGGAAAAGTCTGTGTTTACGAAAGATTTCGTTGACAGTACTATGAAAATTACTCCTATCATAATGATGATTAAAAAAGACATTGCCGGAGTAATGATTAAACCATTGATCTTAATTGCCAAGCCTTCTTTCACAAGCTCCGCATTGGATAAATTTATTTTTTCCAAAACTATCATGCGAAAAAATGCAGTTGCATAAGTCATTGGGTTAAGATATGCAACATATTTTAGCAAATCAGGCAGCATTGATAAAGGAATATATGCGCCCGAAAGAAATGTAAGTGGCATTGTGACTGCAGTCTTAATAATTTGAAAGGTTTGTCCACTGCGTACTTTTGTTGCCATAAATAAACCAACACCAGAAAATACCATGCCAATGCAAATCATGGAGATAAGGATATAAAATGGTGTTATCCATGATGTGAATTTTATGCCAATAAATAATCCAATTACTAAAATCATAATTCCTTGTAATGTTGAAACCGTAGCTGCAGATAAAAGCTGACCTACTGCAACTTCAATTCTTTTTGCTGGAGATACTAATACTTCTTTCATAAATCCACTTACCATATCGTCTACGGTCGTTGATGCTAAGTTAAGAGAGTTTTCAAATACTGTCGTTATGATGACACCAGATAACATGTAAGCAATTGGATTTTCTATAGCGTCATTTTTAAAGATTGCACCAAATACATATACAAAAAATAATGGAAAAATAAGTGAAAAAATTAAACCTGTTCTATTTCTTACAAACGCTTTCAATCCTCGTTTCCATAATGCAACTATTGTACTCATTTTATGACTCCTCCCTAATCTTCTTACCGGTTATTTCCAAAAACACATCATTAAATGTACCTTTTTTTATTTCAATATCCGTAATATCCTCTTTTTGTAAGCTTATTACTTGTAGTAAAACATCTATTGGTTCAGCATCAACTTTATAATAACCTTCTTTTTTGACGAAATTTAGATTATATTCTGATAACAATTGCTCCAATTTGGTTCCATCTTTTGTAGTTATGAATGCTTTATCTTTTGTGAACTCTCGTTTTAAGGCATAAGGGGTATCATGAGCAACAATTTTTCCCCCATCGATAATTGCAATTTTATTACATACCTCAGCTTCTTCCATATAATGAGTCGTTAGAAAAATTGTAATATTTCTTTCTTTTTGCAATTTTAAAATATACTCCCAAATATGAGCTCTCGTTTGGGGATCAAGTCCAGTTGTTGGCTCGTCAAGAAATAACACTTTGGGATAATGAATTAACCCGCGAGCTATCTCAACACGACGTTTCATTCCACCAGATAAGGCACCAACAAATTTCTTTCTCTCCTCTACTAAATCAACCAAATTTAAAACAAACTGTATTCGTTCTTCTACTTCCTTTTTCGGCACATGATAAAAAACACAGTGCATTTTAAGGTTTTCTTCGATAGTCATTTTTGTATCTAATGTTGAATCTTGAAACACCACTCCAATGGCTGACCTAACTTCACTCTTTTGGGTAGTAACATCTTTTCCGTCGATTAAAAGGGTGCCTGATGTTTTTTCGAAAATTGTACACAATGTATTAATTGTCGTACTTTTTCCTGCTCCATTTGGACCAAGAAAAGCAAAAATAGTCCCCTCTTCAACTTCAAACGATATATCATTTACTGCTTTAAAATCTCCATAAGTCTTGCTGAAATTTTTAACTTCGATAATAGAATTCATCTAATACACTTCTCCTTTGTAGCTATACTCTAAGATTCTCAATATCTTTTTTTCCTTTCATCATTTTACCTAATACTTATCCTAAAGTAAATGGATTCGCATTAATTATTATATATTTATACAATAATTGGGATATGCATCATATCCCAATGAGTTCTACCAGATCAAAGTTTATTTTTTTCGTCCAGTTTTAAAATCCCTATTTTTCAAGTTCTTCAACCTTCTTCATCACAAAATCTTCTAATTCTTTCTTATAATTTTCAAGTGAAGAGTATAATTTTTCATCAGAAACAGCTAAAATCTGTGTTGCCAAAATTGCAGCATTCTTTGCTCCATTTATTGCCACCGTAGCTACTGGAACACCACCTGGCATTTGTACGATTGAATACAAAGAATCTATACCACTAAGTCCACTGCTCTTAACCGGTACTCCGATTACAGGAAGCGAAGTCAGAGCTGCTGCCATTCCTGGCAGATGTGCAGCTCCGCCTGCTCCTGCAATAATCACCCTGATCCCCTTATCTTTTGCTTCCCTTGCATAATTATATAACCTGTCAGGTGTTCTGTGTGCAGATACAATCGTTACTTCATGGGGTACTCCAAAATAGTATAGGATATCGGAAGCTTCCTTCATTACTTGCATATCTGAATCGCTTCCCATAATTATTCCTACAATCGGTTTCATTATTCTCTCATTCCTTCCATATTATTTTGAAATTATTCTAATTATCTTACATGCTCTATCGGCTTTTTCTCGTGCCTTGTCTAATGTTGGTGCTGTAATTGTCAAATGTCCCATTTTTCTATTGGGCTTTGTCTCTTTTTTACCATAAATATGGAGCTTCAATCCATCAATTGCAAGTACTTTATATGCCCCTTCAACAACAGGAACTCCTTTATATCCATTTTCTCCTAGGATATTTCTCATAACTGTCGGCATTATTAAATCAGTTCTTCCTAAAGGCAGCCCGACAACTGCACGTATATGATTTTCAAACTGTGATGTAATACACCCCTCTATTGTATAATGACCTGAGTTATGTGGTCTTGGAGCAATTTCATTTACAAGCAGTTCACCATTTGTTGTCAAGAACATTTCTACACACAGCATTCCAACGCTTCCAAAAATATTATAAACTTTCTTTGCAATTTCTATTGCTTTAATTGTTTGACTTTCATTTATCATTGCCGGTACTGAAGTATCATAAAGAATACTGTTCTTATGAATATTTTCTGCAATCGGATATATCACAAGTTCTCCATTCATATCTCCACAGCAAAGTATCGATATCTCCTTTACAAAGGGTATAAACTTCTCAACATAAATTGAGTCAGCGTTGCCTCCAAGTTCCATGAAAGCTTTTTCTATATCTTCCTCACATTTGATTATGCTATTTCCTTTGCCATCATAGGCTCCTGTAGAAGTTTTTAGCACAACAGGATAATCAAATATTTTTACTGCATCTTTTATTCCTTCAATGCCATCTGCTTTTAAATAATCCCCTACAGGTATCCCATGTTTTCTAAGTTTTGTCTTCTGATTAAATTTATTTTGAATTGTTTCCAACTTTTCGGCTGTTGGGTAAACTGTAAACCCTTTGTTTTCCAAGTACTTCAAAGCTTCTGTTGATATATGTTCAAATTCACAGGTTAAAATATCTGTCCGATTTGCTATTTTAAGTAATGCTGCATGATTATCAAAACTTGCAACAATTTTTTCATTTGCAAGAGAAGCTGCTACACTATCTTCATCCGGGTCAAGTATAACCGTATAGATACCCATTTTTGCTGCCTCACTAACTAACATTTTACCTAATTGTCCTCCGCCTATTATCCCGACTTTTTTTGAAATAAAATCATGCATTTTGCTAATCACCTTCCTTAAGATATATCTAAATTATTAACAATAATCTCTTCAGTCTTTCATTGTTTTTATTGCCAACAGACAACCTGAAGCACATAGTACTATTATCAGATAAAATATATAGTAATAACTCTTAAAGATATCTAAGATTAATCCAGAACCTGCTACACCTAAAACAGCTCCTATACCATATGCTGTAAATACCACTCCAAAATTTTGACTGTAGTTATTCGCCCCGTACAGGATTCTTGTAGCAGTGGGGGCTATTGCAAGCCATCCTCCCAAATTAAACCAAAATATAGAAAACGCTATACCAAACAAAACAATGCTTCCATTGCCTGCAAAAGACATAATCAATGCTGCTGTAGCAATCAGGATATAGGAAACTATCATTGCTTTTTTTGTTGAAAATTTATCTGTTATCCACCCGAATACAGGTCTTCCAATCCCATTAAAAATTGCAAAGAAGGAAATCATCAAGGCTACCTGAATTTGTGATAGTCCAATTAATTGTATGCCAACACTGCTTGTCAGTCCGATTAACATTAAACCAACCATAGTTCCAATTATAAAATTTACATATAATCCTTTAAAACTAAAAGTTCTAATCATCTTTTTGGTGTCAAATTCATTTGATTCTTTCTCTTTACCTGTAACATTTTTCAATTCGTTCGTTTCCGATTCAGAAGGATATTTTAATGGATAAGAAAGAATAGGAATAATAATTCCGAAAGCCACACCTAATACAAGAAAAGTCTTCATCACCCCAAATATTTCTATTAAGATTTTTGCAAGTGGAGCTGTGACCAAAGGCGATACTCCAAAGCCTAACAAAACAAGACCTATAACAAATCCTTTTTTATCTGGAAACCACTTTGTTACTATTGCTAATGGAACTCCATATGCAATGCCAACTCCTGCGCCGCTTATCGCTCCATATGTTATTGTCAGAGTGTATATGTTTGGTGAAAATGAGGATAATATCCATCCAGCCGAAAGCAACAATGAACCGGTTAAAATAATAACTCTAGGGCTGAATTTATTAAAATACCTACCTGATAACATCATAAACAATGCATAGAATGCCAAAGATGTCATGTAGGGGAAACCGCTCTGAGTTGAACCTATATTAAAAACTTTTTCTACAGGCATTCTAAATATGCTCCAAGAATAAACTGTGCCAAAGCACAACATTATTATTATTCCTAAAATCACATATAACCATCGTAAATTAGATACCTTTCCTTGTTTTCTCAAAAATAACTTATTTCCCATTTATATCCCTCTTTTCTTTTTTAATCATTTTTTTCATAACACTATAAAAAAGCCAATAACAAATCCCCTAATAAGGAAAATTGTTATTGGCTTACTTTGTGACTGGTTTGAAACCCTTCAATAAGTCTTCCAAATTACTTTAAAAAATCTTCAAAAATTTAAAATTTTTTCAACCTCTACCCATTTGTTCAATTTCAAACTTACTTATTGCTTCACTTATTTTGACTCAACTTGTCTTTTTTGCATTGAACTTCTTTTAGATTTCATCCCTCTGAAATCCTAAACCATATAATTTTTAATCATAGATACATTATCATAAACACCATATATTGTCAAGTTGTATCTTAATCAGAATTTTAATTGGTCTTAAGTTGACGCCATTGACCATACCGTGAAAATAAAGATTTGAAATTTAGCTTACTATGGGGATACAGACATTTGGAAACTCCAGTTTCCTATTATTCTTCCATTACTTTCAATGGCTGTAGAATCGAACTCTGAAAATCCATTTTGGATATAAAATTTTCTGTTGATTGCATTATTCGTAAAAGTTATAAATGATTCTGACTTATTACTTTTAATATGTTTCTTAATATATGGAATGATACAATCCTTAAGCATTCTACTTCCCAGCTGCTGACCCTTGCATAACTTATCTACTGCCAGGGTTTCTAAGAACCAGGAACGCTTTTTAAGCTCCTTACAAGGTTTGTGACCTTCATTAAGAACATTTAAAAATTTGAAAACTTTAGGTATACTGACTGTTCTAAATAACTTTAATGCACCAGCACGGAAGTAGTCAAATAAACCGATATCAGAACTGTAAGGGCGGACTAAAATAGCAAAGCTTTTAATCAGATTATCTTCTTTACCCACAATAACGACACTTTTCTTAAAATAAGCTCCTATGTAAACCTTAAAAACTTCCGTCATAAAATCAACAAAGCTATCCTCATCCAAAAAATCATTTCGGATTTCATCACATAATGGATAATCGGCAAATGTCTTTGCATTCATTCTTGCTACCTCTTTTAATTCCTCTAACCTTAGACTTTTATATTTGATCATGTTCATTACCTCCTAAATTAAAATTTGAAACATAATTGTACATTGCATTTACAATATTTAACCATGTATGAGCGTTCTTTACAATAAGCAGATTAAAGCAAAATATCCGTTAAAGAACATTATCGTGTAAAGTGTTCTTTAACGGATATTTTAGAGATGGCTGATTGTCCTTGATGACATAGCTTCTTGTAAATCTCATAAATTGCTGCCTTATCTTCAAATCTAAACTCTTTATCTTTAAAAGTTTTTATTTTTTCATTTCTTCTATCTTTTCATATACGACTTTATCCGGAGATGATGCGTTTTCTTCTTGCAGTACTTCAGTTATAGCTTCATTAAGGAAATGTTCTTTTTCAACTTCTATCAATCTTTTCCGTACCGCTTCCTCAATCTCGTATTCTTCCTGCAATCCAATCTTTAAGGAATAAACAAGCAAAATCAAGAGAATCGCAAAGGGCAAACCTGTTATGACTGAGGCAGTCTGAAGTGCATTTAAACCTCCTCCAATCAATAATGTTGCAGCTACAACTCCTTCCATAAGCGCCCAAAAGATACGTTGTGGAACTGGTGAGTCAAGCTTTCCGCCCGATATCAAATGGTCTACAACCAAAGACCCAGAGTCTGAGGATGTAACAAAAAATACTGTTACCAGAATAATTCCAACCATAGATAATAATGAAGTCCATGGCAGATGTTTAAGCATCGAAAACAAAGCTACTGCAACATCCTGTGAAACGACAGATGCAATATCACCTATACTATTCGTCTGTAAATATAATGCCGTTCCTCCAAACACGCTCATCCATAAAAAAGACAACAAAGATGGAATTAACATTACACCTAATATAAATTCTCTAACTGTTCGTCCTTTTGAAATACGTGCAATGAACATTCCCACAAATGGAGACCAAGAAATCCACCATGCCCAGTAAAAAATTGTCCATACACCTTGCCATGAGCTATCTCGATAGGTCTCTGCCCAAAAGCTCATCTCCAAAAGCTCAGATAAGTAAAAACCAAGATTCTGTGTAAATCCACTTAAAATATATACTGTTGGCCCTGCAATTAATATAAATATCATAAATATGCCAGCCATTATCATATTAATCTCACTTAGCCGTTTTACGCCGCCATCAAGTCCCAGAACAACTGAAATGGTAGCAAATCCCGTTATCACTATAATAAGCACTACCTGTACTCCTGTACTCATTTGTATTCCAAATAAATAATTTAAACCAGCATTGACCTGTGCAACACCTAGGCCTAATGAAGTTGCAAGTCCGATAAGTGTTGCAAGCACAGATAATACATCTATAATATTTCCTAAAAGTCCATAGATCTTATTACCTATAAGTGGATAAAAAACTGATCGGATTGTTAATGGCAATCCTCTATTGTAAGAAAAAAAAGCAAGTCCCAATCCTACTATGGCATATATAGCCCACGGATGAAAACCCCAATGAAAAAATGTAGTTGCCATTGCTGCCTGTGCTGCCGCAGCTGAACCTTTCTCTATGCCTCCAAACATAGGTGACGGATTCTGCAAATGACTAATCGGTTCTCCAACACTCCAAAACAACAGACCAATTCCCATACCCGCACTAATTAACATTGCATACCAGCCAAATTTACTAAACTCAGGCTTTGCATTATTTCCTCCGATTCTAATGTTGCCGAATCTACCAAATGCAAAATATAAAGCTGCTATGATAAAAATATTCGCTGCCATGATAAAAAACCATCCTGCATTCTTTGTAACGCTTGTCATCAAGCCTGAAAATATATTTTCTGCTTTACTCGGGAATAATAAAGTTAATAATATAAATAGAAACAATAATGCAACTGATATCAATGTAACCTGTGGATGTATATCAAAACCAAGACCTGACCAGTTATTCTCACCTGGTTCCTGTCGTCCTTCTTCATCGAATAATGAAGGCGTAAGTCTTATTTGTAATCCCTTAAACGGTTTACGATTTTTAATCGCTTTTTTACGAGCTTCCTTTTCTGCTTTTTTTAACTTTTTTGCAAGTATTTTTTTTGATTCATTTTCCTTGTTTTCATCAATCAAACCATATTCCTCCTAATTATAACTATTATTAATGTTTAAAAACAACAAACTTGAAATCATCTGTCTTAAACATTACCATTTTACCATTATGTTCATAAAATTCAAAATAAAATGTTAAAAACTTGAATTATAGTTACTTAATTTTAATATATTTATCATAGTATTATAGGAATATAATAATTTAATTTATACATTTAAATGAAAATTAATTTGACAAGGAGAAAATAATAATGGAATGTTCTATTCACTCAAAATCTACTGTTCTTCCAGTTTTAGCTGATTCTCTCACTGCTTCCATGAAACGAAGTACTCTTCTGACTTCTTCAAATTTAACAATAAACTCTTCTTCGTCATTTATTGCCTTGATAAAATTATCAAAATACATGCTGTGTTTGACATTTACTTCTGGCAAATCTTCTACAATAATTCTTCCTTCTGGTGGAGGACCAAAAGAACGGGTCGGACCCGCTGCTGTCATTGTTGTTTTACCTGAAACATTCTCAAGAAGCTGTGAAGTTCTTATAATTTGTCCCACAGGTTCAAAGCCATCCAAATACATACTACCTTTGTTACCACCGATAAACCAGTGTTTTTCAAACCATTTCTCTTTGTTTCCAAGAAAATAGGTTCCTAATTCTATTTCAGCTATAATGTTATTCTCAAATTTAATTATAATTTTAAAATAATCATCTACCTTTTCGTTTATTACATTACGTAAATCCGCATAAACAGTCTTAATCTTACTATCAACCATCCAAAGCATCTGGTCAATCAAATGTACGCCCCAATCATAAAGCATTCCGCCTCCAAACTCTGGATACACGTGCCAGTCATGCATATTTCCATTAAAACCATATAATTTTGATTGAATGGTAAATATATCACCTACCAATTGTTTATCATATACTTCTTTTGAAATTCTAAAATCTTTATCCCATCTTCTTTGTTGATGAACACTAAATTTCACACCACATTCATTCACTACATCCATCATTTCATCAAATTCAATTACAGACAGAGCAGCTGGTTTTTCACATAGTATATGTTTTCCAGCACGTGCAGCCTTGATTACTGCTTCTTTATGTACATGATTGGAAATGGATACTAATATAGTATTTACATTTTCATCAGCAAACAAATTATCCATGTTTGTATATTGAACTATTCCTTCTGGGGCATCGATCAGCTTCACAGGATCGTTGTCGCAAATTGCAACAACCTCTGCTCCTTCTAAGCTTTTGATCATATCCGTGTGAATATGTCCCATAAAACCATAACCTAAAATTCCAAATTTTATTTGCATCTTTTCGTCCTCTTATCTTGATTTAAATTCACTAATATTTAAATGACAACTTTTCTTACCTTAGTTCCACCAAATGGAACTGGAATGTAAGCTACACGAATCATGGTTGTAAGTGATACTTCATGTTCGCCTTTGGAAAGACCTCCATCTACGAGCACTCTCACATGTCCCTGCACTCCATACTCCCATTTATAAGTAGTCACGGTTTCTAATTCATCTAATGTAAAATACGTTTCGCCATCTGGGCTGAAACGAATCGACTCTCTAGGTATTTCTTTATTATCTACTTTCACTTTCACATCATGAACCATAGAACATGGAATTCCTCTATAATATGTAATTAAGGTTTGTAGTTCAAAACCTATTACCTTATCTCCTTCTATAACATTTTTGCATGATCCTTCTGTAAACACATAATTATCAAACATTCTGATTCCTCCTTCCTATCATACCTCAATATATTTCTTAAGCATATTCTGATGCGCAGTTACGTTTTCCTTATCACGAATCTCTTCATTGGCTAGTGCAAATCGATTACCTTCATACTCGGTTGCAATATAGCCATCGTATCCTACTTTATCCAGATACTGAATCAGCTCATCAAATGGTATCGAATACTCAATACCTTCCTCTGTCATTTCATAGATTTTTCCATGAATGTGTTTGATATATGGTAAATATTCATCAAGAATTGTAAAATCGCTCATTTCATATCCATCACAGAATAATGCATATTCAAATTCATCCTGCGTTTCAATCATAGCCTGCAATTCATCTGGGAAATGTTTTCCCTGCTTTCTTGCTTCCATGAAGAAATGTTTTGGATCTACACCTGATGAAAAAATATTGTCTACATAATCAATAATTTCCTGTTTTACACCTAATTCTTTAAAAAATGCGGAGGAAACTCTTGGATGTCTTCTACAGAATATTCCAGTATCTACGGTTAATCCTACATATGGTGAATTTAATTTCTTCATCACTTCAATGAACGCCTGTGTTAATGGCTGATCAAAACTCATACCTGCATGAATTTCAAGAGTCATAACTACATCATTTTCAATTGCAACTGGAAGTGCTGGTTCAATGATGGATGCTCTTGTATTGGATACAAGACGAATCATCTTAAATCCTAATCGATGTGCTAACTTAATTTCCTTAATTAGTAAGTCAAGTGCTTCCTTGTCTGTCAGCTCTCTATTCTTATATAAACAGGTGTTAATAAATACATCATTACATACCAAAACTGGCTTATATTTTTCTACTAATGCATCCCACTCTTTTAATGTCTCTTCTGTTGGTTCTGGAGTTCCCTTCATCATCTGATCGCTGATGAATTCAAGTCCTGCTCCTAATTCATCCAAGTATTGAAATATATCTTCCAAGTTCATTTTTCCTCTTGCATATTGATCCTGCAAACTATACATACTTACTGCTCTTTTTATTTTGCTCATTCTACTGACTCCTTTCACAATCATCTTATGGAATAATTTTAACTATTTAAATAATTTTGATAAGCTTTTTTTAATTCTTTAAGATTTGGAATCTGTCCTGGTCCAGCTGCTCTCGTTTTAATTTCTGTGGAATGTTCCAGTTTTCCATCCCAGTGTAATCTCGAACGCTTCTGCTCTTCTTTACTAAAAGTAGTTTTTATTTTACCATCTACTACTTCTACTTCTCCAGGAATTCCACATACTGGACATTCTACATAGGTTCTGTCCTTGGACACGGTCAGCATGTCACAATGACAAACAGGACAAACTCCCTCTTCTTTACCACGCCATTTTGTACGTTCTTCTTCTATTTCTGCTGCTAAAGCCTTAGCAATATTTTGTCCCATTAATTTTGCACGAAGCATTTCCTTTTCATTTCCAAGTACATGCTCATATGCCATAGCTCCAAAATATTCATGCATATCCACTACATCAATTCCCATTGACATAGTAAATTCATACATCGTTGGTAACATAAAGGATAACCAGTTCCGGGTCATGGCTCCCCCTACGGATAACAGTGCTCCTACACGAGGCTTAAAGCTTCTTTCATCCGGTAAAGTATCTACTGCTTTTCCAGCCATTAATCCCTCATCAAAGATTGCTTTTCTGAAGGTTACATCATGAGATGGTCCGATTCGGTCACACACCGTCTTAAATCTTCCTGTTGGAGAAAGTACATAGGTTGGTGATCCTACAATTACAGCATCACACTCCATTAATGCTTCATCTATGATATAAAAATCGTCTTTTAAATGACACTCCCCTTTTCCTCTTCCGCTTATCATTCCTTCTACACAAGCAATACACCCTGTACAAGTTTTAATATCTAAATCATCAACACGAATAAACTGTACCTCGTTTCCTGCTTTCTCACATTCCATTAAGGCTGTTTTGATCATGACATCTGTGTTGCCCATTTTTCTTCCAAATGATATTCCTACTACTTTTTTATTCATTCTCTTCTCCTTTTTTCACATTTTTGGGGCATCCTTACTGCTAACTTTAGGATACATTTATTCTATACAATCTTAACTTCTTTAGCATTTGAATTATTAACTTATTCATAAACGTATTTTATTCAATTGCACTTATATTTCTTCTGTTTCTGCCTATTTAGCAAATATCATAGTGTTTTTTTTGCATTCAAGAATTACAATGCTTTTGTTGAAACTACCTTTCTCACCTTAGCCTGTTTTTGATACGTATCATAACCTATAGCAAGTAAGAGGATAATTCCTTTTACAACATACTGTACATAAATTCCAAGTCCAATCAACTGCATTCCATTTGATAAAACGCCGAGAATTAACGCACCTATAATGACACCCTTTACTTCTCCTTCTCCACCAATGAAACTGATTCCGCCAAGTACACAGGCTGTGATTGCATTGAATTCTGTACCTGGTCCCATGGTTGAATTGGCAGATCCTGCTCTTGATACCATTACAACGCTGGCAAGTGCGCCTAAAGCACCGCAAATAATAAATACCATCAATTTGACTTTTTTAACACTTACACCAGCAAGTCTTGCTGCCTCTGGATTGCCACCTGAAGCAAATATGTAACGGCCAAAATAAGTTTTCTTGGCTACAAAATCCACGATAAGAGCTACCACTACTACGATTATTACTGGAACTGGTATAAATCCAATATAACCCTGACCAATAAATTTAAAGCTGTTATCCAAATCATAAATTGCTTTTGAGCCAGAGATCAAGAAAGAAATACCCTGAAACATGGTCATGGTTGCCAAAGTAACAATCATAGGATGAATCTTTAATAAATTTGCAACAAAACCATTAAATGCTCCAAGTATCGCACCAATTAGAATTGCGAGTATCATTACAAGTGGCAGCGGCAGATTCATCCATTTTAAGAATGCTCCAGTACAAACTGCAACCACACTCATTAACTGCCCAATAGATAAATCCGTTCCACCACTAATCATAACCAATGCAACACCGATAGATGCAATAATTAAATAAGCATTTTGTTTTACGATATTCAAAAGATTTGATACAGTAAAAAAATTCTCTGATAAAACTGCGAATAACAAACATAACCCAATTAATATGAGTAGTAATACATTTTTTTTAATTATTTTTTGAACTTTTATTGTATTCATGGTTTTCCTCCTAATCGATCGAAGCTAGTTCTAATATTTGATTTTGTGAAAATTCTTCTTTATTTAGTTCCCCTGAAATTTTACCTTCGCAAAGAACTATAACTCTGTCAGACATTCCAATTAACTCTTCCATGTCTGAGCTTATCATGATAATTGATTTTCCCTGCTCTACCAGTTCCGACATCAGGATATAGATTTCATGTCTTGCTCCAACGTCAATACCTCTTGTTGGTTCGTCAAAAATAATAATGTCGGAATTGCCTGCAAGTACTTTTGCTAAAACAACCTTTTGCTGATTACCACCACTTAGATTTCCTACTTTTTGTAAAATAGAAGGAGTCTTTATGTTTAATCGATCTGAATAGATTTCTGCTTGATTCTTAATTTTTTTATCACTCACAATGAACTTTTTTGATAATGTTTTAATATTTGAAATTGCGATGTTCCATTCAATAGTCATATTCAGAAAGCAGCCCTGCCACTTTCTATCTTCCGGAATCAATCCTATTCCCTTTGCAATTGCATCTTTTGGAGATTTAATATATGATTTTACTCCATTTATGAAAACTTCTCCGCCATATTTTTTATCTGCTCCAAAGATAGCTCTCATCAACTCTGTTCTTCCAGAACCTACCAATCCTGAAAAACCGAGTATTTCCCCTTTATGTAGCTGAAAAGATACATTTTCATTTTTAAATCCATAAATATTTCTTACCTCTAGGACAACTTCCTCTCTCACACAGTCTCTTTTGGGATAGGTCTCTGTCAGCTCCCTTCCAACCATAAGTGCAATCAAAGACTTTCTATCTGTCTGAGAAGTATTTACTGTGGTTACATATTGCCCATCTCTCATGATAGTTACTTTATCTGTAATTGTAAATATTTCTTCCATACGATGTGATATAAATATAATTGTAACATTTTTCTTTTTCAAGGTCCTAATTATATCATAAAGATGTTCCACTTCTGCTACCGTTAACTGGGCTGTTGGTTCATCCATAATAATTATTTTTGCATCTTTTGAAATTGCTTTTGCAATCTCTACTAATTGCTGGTGAGCTGGTGTTAAATCTCGAACCAATGTTTTTGGATTAATGTTAATATGATATGGCTGAAAGATATCATTTGTAATCTTCTCCATTGCCTTATAATCCACTAATCCTTTGCTCTTTGCACCAAGACAAATATTCTCGGCTACGGTTAGGGAATTGATTAAGTTATATTCTTGATATATAACCTCAATTCCATGTCCTCTTGAAATCTTAGGATTCATTTTATGATAGGTTTCATTTCCTACCATAATTGTTCCAATATCATTTTCGATCGCTCCGGAGATTACTTTGATTAAAGTTGATTTACCGGCACCATTTTCACCAAGCAGTGCATGCACTTCACCTCTGGAAAAATCTATTGATACATCGTCTAATGCTACAACGCCAGGATATCGCTTTGTAATGTTTTTCAATGATAATACTATATCTTCCATATTCCATCCTCCTGTTTTAATGCCAAATACTTTTTCTTATGTAATCATTATATCGAGATGGAGTGGTTACAACAATGTGCTTGATTTTCAAATAAGTGTAAATTTTTTGGATTTCTTATTTATATTCAAAATGGTGGTATCATCATTGATACCACCACACATACTTTATTAAATTTCTTCTCCTTTGGATTCAATTACATTCTTATACCAATAGAACGATTTTTTGGGGGTTCGTTTCAAACTTCCATTTCCCTCATTATCAGCATCAACATGTATAAAACCATATCTTTTTTCTATACTTCCAGTAGATAAAGCAATTAAATCTATTGCACTCCACGGAAGATATCCAATCACATTTACCCCATCCATTTTAGCCTCTTTTAACTCTTTAATATGCTGGCTAAGATAATCAATTCGATAGTCATCTTTGATAGAACCATCTACTTCAACTACGTCCACAGCTCCTAATCCATTTTCTACAATCATAATAGGTTTTTGGTAACGGTCAAAGACATTATTGAGTACCCAACGAAGCCCCAAAGGATCTATTTGCCATCCCCATTCACTTGCTTTTAAATAAGGATTCTTTAACCCTTGAATCAAATTACCACTTGTTTTTTCTGCATCTGTTTTGGCTGCAATGCAATTGGTCATATAGTAGCTGCAAGAATAAAAATCTACTATTCCATTTTTTAATACTTCCTTATCCTCTTCCAATGTTTCTACATAAATATCATGTTCCTGCATATAACGTATAGCAAATCCAGGATATTCACCTCGAACCATTACATCGCCACAGAACATATTTTTCATTTGATCCTCTTGTTTTGCAGTCCATACATCTATTGGTTTACACGTTAATGGGTAGTTTGCCATGTATGCAATCATACACCCTATCTTAAAGTTTTCATCTATTTCATGAGCCAATTGTACCGCTTTAGCACTTGCTACAAATTGATGGTGTAAAGCCTGAAAACGAATTTGCTCCGTGTTTTGGGTTGAATCAATAGGACTATAGATTCCTCCCGCTGTCATGATCCCAAATGGAACTAATAAACAATTTATTTCATTAAATGTAATCCAATATTTTATTTTTTGTTTATATCTGGTAAATAACACTCTACAGTAACGTAAGTAATGATCAATCACTTCACGATTCGACCAACCACCCTTTAATGCAAATGAAAATGGAGGTTCATAATGAGAAATTGTTACTACTGGCTCTATTTTATATTTCAGTAATTCATCGATGACCGCATCATAAAATTCTAAACCCTTTTCATTTGGATTTTTATCACAACCATTGGGAAATATCCTTGTCCATGCAATCGACATACGATAAGCCTTTAGTCCCATCTCATGAAACAATTTTATATCTTCTTTATAATGATGATAAAAATCACTGGCTTTATGGGAGGGATAATATCGATCAGGATATATTTCTGGCGTCTCCTCCCGCATGGCACCATTCACTCCCTTTGCTAAAACATCCGCCACGCTCATACCTTTTCCATCTTCATTCCATGCTCCTTCTACTTGGTTCGCCGCTGTTGACGCCCCCCATAGAAAATCACTTTCAAATACATTTTTATTCGACATGTAAAATAACCTCACTTAGTACAACATCTGTTTTATGCAAAACTTCAATTTTGCTGAATTTATCTGTATTGGCAACAATAACAGGAGTTGTAACATCATATCCTAATTCAATTAATTTATCTAAATCAAATTTAATTAAAGTCTCACCCTTTTTTATTTTTTTTCCATTTTCAACAAAGCTTTCAAAATACTGACCATTAAGCTTTACTGTATCCAGGCCTATATGAATTAATAATTCCATTCCATCTTCTCTTCTTAAACCAATCGCATGCTTTGTTTCAAATATTGCATCTACTTGACCATCAAATGGTGCTGTTATCTCACCTTTTGTTGGAACAATTGCATACCCTTTTCCTAAGGTTTCTGAAGCAAAAGCTTGATCATTTACTTCTGAAAGTGGAATTACTTTACCTTCTACTGGTGATGCAATTAATTTTTCTTTCTCACTTGAAATATCTTTAAATCCTAAAAACCAAGTAATTGCAAAAGTTATTACGAAGGTTACTGGTACCGTGATAATAGCGCCTATTAATGAATTTCCATTTCCACCAGCAAAAATAGGTAATGATAATATACTAGGACTCACGAAGGCATATGCAGTAACACCAAGAATTCCTGCTATACATCCAGATATTAAAGAGCCTAACATCACTGCAGCAAATGGGCGTTTCATTCTTAAATTAACACCATATAAAGCTGGTTCTGTGATACCAAGCAAAGCAGAAATACTTGCAGATAGTGCAGTTCCTTTTAGTTCTTTATTTTTAGTCTTAAATGCTACAGCACTTGCCGCACCGCCTTCTGCAATATTGGCGACCAATCCGCTTGTTATTAATATTGCATCAAACCCCTGTGTTGAAAACATTGTTATGATAAGTGGAATTAATGCGTTATGCATACCAGTTAAAACAAGTAGCGGAAAAACAGCTGCATTTAGACCTACAGCAATCCAGCCCCAGTGATTCATAATATCAACAAATTTTGAAAAATAATTACCTAGAACTGAGCCCATTGGGCCAATAATCGCAAGCATAATTGGCGCTGTTATTAATATGTTCAGCATAGGCCTTAAGAATATTTTAACTATATTTGGACAAATTTTATTTATAAACTTATCAATATATTTCATTAACCATACTGTAATAATTACTGGTAACGCCTGTGCACTATAACTTACAATTTGAATTGGTATATTTAAAAAGCTTGTGGTATTTACACCTTCTGTAGCAAGTGCCGCAAAATTAGGATGTAGCAGAATACCAGCTAATACCATTGAAGTAAATGGATCTGTTTCTAATTTCTTTGCCGCTGTATACGCAACAAATATTGGAAGAAAATAATATACAGTATCTCCAAAAATTGTTAATATAGCATAAGTTGACGAAGTATCCGTCAAAATGTGCGCATTAAGTAAAAGTGCACATATTACTTTTATCATTCCACATCCTGCTATAACCGGAATAATTGGTGTAAAACAACTGATAAAGACATTTAAAACTTTACCAGGTATTTGTTTTGATTTAAATGTGTTTTTTTCTTGCATCGTGGATTCTTGTTGAACTTCCATAATCCCCGCCTGCTTTATTAATTCCTCATAAACCTCATCAACCTTGCTTCCAATTACAACCTGATATTGTCCAGAAGCAAACATAGCGTTTAAAACACCTTCCATATTTCTCACCTTTTCATTCGTTACCTTTTTGTCATCATATAGCGAAAAACGTAATCTTGTATAGCAATGAGAAACTTGTTTAATATTTTCCTTCCCTCCAATGCATTTTAACAATTCACTAACCAACTTAGAATAGTTCATAATCTCAACTCCTTATCTCCAATACAGTTTTTGCTTACCACTATATTATAGAAAAAATTCTTCTAGGGTTCGCCCAATTAATTAATTAATCCCTTGTTAATTATTAATTAATTTTTATCATATTCTAAATAGACGATATTATAAATTAATTTTTAATGATTAATTTATAATATCGTCTTCTATTATATCTTTTTAATATTGGTAAATGATATGAATATGCTTTATTTCATTTGGTTCTAATTGATATTCCAAACAAAGGGTCCCATCTGTCACTTGGGCACTATAAAGTCGAATACTAGGGGCAGCCATATTCTTTAAATAATCAACTTCACTTAATCCTATATTTATTTCCTCAGTTTCTATCATCTGAAGCCAAGTATCTTGGACACTTCCGAAATGTTTATTAATTGACCTTTCTTTTATACAATATTTCCCGTTATCAATATTTTTAAATTGAAATTGAAGCGTCAATTTATCGTTATCTTCAAATAATTCATCATAGCTACCAGTTAAAACTTGATGTTCCTTCTGTGTATAGTACTTGTAATTTAATTTTTTGCAATTATGACAGACAATTGAATAATTTTTTGTTTCAGATGCTGTTATTAATAAGTGTTCTTCTTTTTTTAATAAATACTTTCCTATTTTATTTAGAAAGTAATAAGCATAAAAGGCTGGTTTTTTTATTCCTTGCTTGGTAAGCATACCAGCTAGTCCGCTTACAACACTATTTGAATTTTTACTATCTAACATAATATCCAGTGGGCTGCTATAACACAGTACATTTACTTCATCAAAGCAACTAAGTATATTTTTTACAATAAGTGCACCTTTATAACACGAGTCATTAATAATATCATTTTGCATTAATGATTCTTTCCATTCTGTAAAATAAATGTTTTCAAAATCTACACCATGTTTTTTCATAATGCTTTTTGCCAAAGCATATTGATTATTCATGTATTGATTATTAGATATTCGGTGCAACATTATTTCCTCTTCTACTTTGCCATATAAATAAGGGTATACAGATAAAGTAAGCGTATCATATGAGATTTTACTTCTTTTCATTACCTCCAAATAACGTTGCAAATTATCACCTTCGTAGCTTAGAAAAATACCAGGCCCCATTAAATCTTTACGAATATTATATTTATTAATTATAGCAGATATCTTCTTATATTCTTCAAAATAGAGAATCGCTTTCTCATCTTCAAAATCGCTGTCATAAAATAATTCAAATCTCCAATTTTGTACATTGGTAATACTATAACGATTGGCAAAATGAGAAAGTAATTTATCCAAGTATGCATAAAAATTATTATTTAATCTAATCTTTCGATAATCAATTACAATATAGAGTTTAAAGTTATTTTCAAGAAGAAAGTCAAATACTCTTTCATTTTTAAAATAATCAAATTTACCAATTTCATTATATTCAATCGTATTATCTAAGACAATCTTAGCATATTCAAAGCCCAATTCTTTCTTTAATATAGAAATTTGATTTTGTATGTCACTATTTGATAAAAAATCAAAATTTCCAACATCTATCATTTCTCTCCAATATGCTTTATATCTCTGCTTTTGAAAAGCATCGATTTCTACTGAAATATTATTACATTCAATATTATCCTCATTATAACTAACATTCTCTTTCAATATAGTTTGCACTTCTATATCTATCTTCTCCAAATCAAGATTGGAATCTAAATTATCTTTTCTATATTGATTACGAAAAACCATTGGTTTTATTTTAAAATTCTCATAAAATACTCTAGAAAAAGAGGCTACATTAGGAAATCCATTGTCTAAAGCTACTTTTAATATGGTTTGATTCGTATTTTTCAAATCTTCTATGGCAGCTTTTAACCGTACATGATTTAAATATTTTAAGAACGTAGTTCCAGTTTTTTCTCTAAAATATTTTGCTAAATATTGTGGAGTTAAAAAAAATTCTTTTGACAAATCATTTAACGTAATATTCTGTTGATAGTGGATTTCAATATACTCAAGGATATCAGTTAGTCTCTTTTCGTCTTCGTCTTTATCTGATATCTCTAACTCATTTTTCTTTATCTGAAACTCGTTCAATAAAAATATTACTATCTCATAATAAATTTTATTTAAATATACCTCTTTATAATTTTGATATATAAAATGTTCGTTAAGCAATTTTATAATAAGTTTTCTTAAATCTTCGTAATTATTATTAATCTCAACAACGGAATTACATATAAAGTAAAAATTTTTAGAATTTAGCAATTGACATAATTTCATATATCTTATAAATAGCTTAACATAAAGTGTGTTATTCTTTTTAATAATACGATGTTTGTTCATTGTATTAATCATAATGACATCATCTGCTTGAAGATGATATATTTTATCTGCAACTTCTACTTCCAACTCACCTTTTAGAAGGTAAATCAACTCAATATCTCGATGTATTTGATAGCTTTCTGTTTCGCCTTTTGCAAATTCATAATACAGTATAGAATTACTTAACTCCTGCATAAACTTCCTCCAAACTTATAATATACGTCTTTTATAAATTTTTAATCAGCTGCCAAATAGGTAAAAGGAACTGACTAAGTCAGTCCCCTATTAAATGTACTATTCTTCTTTTACTTTAAATTATCAGCCGTAATTAATTCAGTTTCTCCTAAATACTCAGGTTTTACCTGATCTTTTTGACCTGTAAGGATTAATTTACATGGTACCCAAAGATCATCCCACATAGCATCATAGTCTCCTAAAGATACCGCACCTCTAACAATACTTGCATTAGTTTTAGAAGCACCGATATTAGTCATTACTTCTGCACTAATATCTGAACCAAAGGTTGCTTTTTCTTCCACTGATAAACCACTAGACATAATATAAGCATTAACACCATTAGACATCCCTGAGTTGTAACATAAAATTAATTTTGTATCAGGATTTGTCTGAAATAAGTTTTCAGCTGCCTGTTGTGCTGCATCTAACGTATTGCTTTCTGGTTCCATATATTTTACTTTACATTTTGTATTTTTTGCAATTTCTTCTTGAATACCCTTTGATCTATCTGCTGCTTCTGGCGTACCTGAATATCCAAAGATTACCGTTTCGACAGAACCATCTGCTGCATCCGGAAATGTTTTATTTACCCAATCAGAGCCTAAAGTTGCAATTGCTGTTCCAATTTCATTTTCACTAGCAGAGCCAACATAAGTTGTTTCCCCACCTTCAATTTTTGTTGTAAATGCTACAATTTCTGTACCTGATTCCATAGCCTTTTTACCAACGTCCTTAAGTCCTGTTGGGTCAACAGCCATTACAAGTACCATTTTTGCTCCCATAGTAACGAAATTTTCAATTTGTTCGATTTGTGTTGTAGCATCCCCATCTGCTGAAGAAACCTGACAATCATAACCTTCTGATTCAAATTTTTGTTTTACCATGTCAGCAAGTCCTTGCATAAAATCATTTCCAGTATAAGAAATTGCAAACCCAACAAATTCTTTTTCAACCTCTGAATTAGTTTCTGTTGTGCCACTTGTACTTTCTGTTGATTCACTTGATCCCTTTGTATTACAACCAGTTGCCATTGTCACAACCATTGTTAAACAAAGGATTGCGCTTAAAATTTTGTTTTTCATAACCTTCCTCCTTTTACAATGAATTTCATTACCATTCAGCCAGCTTTTCCAGTCTAGTCACATTATAAACGATATTGCTGAACTAATTAATAACTTCATTATAAGATTTATACTACTATCATTCAACGAGAGTATCTTTTAAAAAAGTGCAAATTCTTTCACTTTTCTATTTGAATTATTTTCACTTCAATTGTTTTTCTAGTGCTGTTACAACATACCCTTCTTCATTTAGAATAACAATTCGATCACAAATGGGTTTTAAATCCATAATATACGGAGATGTAATAATAACACTGCACCCTTGTTCTGCCAAATTTTCAATTGCCTCATATATAATTTTTTGCATCTGTATATCTGCATTGGAACATGGTTCAATACAAACCATTATCTGTGGTTGAAACAGTACCCACCGTGTAAGTAATATGCTTTTTCGTATGTATGCATCAAAGGTTTTTACTTTCTCTTCTTTGTAATTTTCTGTTATACCAAGCTCTTCCATATATTCCTTACACAAAAAATTAAGCACCGAGTAATCATTTAAAAACTTAAACTTACTTGTCTTTTTCATTACAGGTAAAAACAAATTATCCATAAAGCTCATAGAATCAACTAAATCTACATGAGACACGCTTCTTGGAAGATATCCAATGTTATTGCTGACTGCATAATCAATATCTCTTGGAATGTACAGTTTTCCATTGTAATACAGTTGACCACTTTGAATTTTACACTCACCCACCAGGGATAATGCAATTTCTTTGTTTCCTTTATTGTCTAAGTCATAAAGTCCAATTACTTCTCCTTGATGAATTTTTAAATTTACATTTTTAACTTTTTCTCCACAATGCAAATGAATAATTTCAAGTCTGCATTTTTCTTTTTTATGACTTGGCCGCTGTACTACTTTTGGAATTTCATTTCCTAGAAGAAGTTGTGTTGCCAACTGAGTATTATAATCCTCATTATAGAAGGTTCTAACATTCATTCCCCTTCGTATAATTACAATTTTATCTGAAATATTTAAATTAAAGTTTTCATTATGACTTTCACACAAAATCGAAATATTATTATTCTTTAATTTTAAAAGCAGTTTTCGCATCTTCATAATTTCATTTTGTCCATAGAATTGAAAAATATCATCAATGATAATAAGTCTTGCTTCATTTTCTACTGCGCGGAGCAAAGCAACCACATGTTGTTGAAATTGTGTCAACTGCTCTACCAGCATATTGGGTTTAATATCAGGAGCATATTTCCCTAATAATAATTTTGTACGATAAACAATATTTCTGCGTTTAATAATAAAGCTTCTTTTCTGCTTTCTGGATAGCACAAATATATTTTCTGCTACCGTCATCTTTTCAACCAATGTGCTATTGTGTCCAATGCAATTCAATTTTTGATCTGGAATAAATGTTCTGCCTGGCTCAAATATTTTTTTATCCCATATTACTCTTCCTGAATGTAATACTACCCCACCATTAAAGTAATCTAGGAGCAAAGATTTCCCTGCTCCTGACAAACCAATTAAATTGACTATTTCCCCTTCATTAATAGTGAGATGAAAATTATTCAAAAGAAATGGTGGGAAGCTACCTACATATACATTTTCCATTCTTAGAATCTCTTTTTTCATACATTCATCCATCCTATTTCATATCTTTTAATACTTTAGGAATTGTAATTTCAACCTCACTTCCAACCATCCACGTACTTGATATATGAATTCCGTATTCCTTCCCAAACAGAAGTTTCAAACGATTGTTCACGTTCTCAATTGCAATTCCATTCCCCTTTTTCTTATAACTTACAACCATTGGCGATTGGTTCAGTTTCTTATGAATTTCTTCCAATGTTTCTTCTTTCATTCCTATACCATCATCTGCCACAGTTACAATCAATCTCTCTTCTGTTGTAACGATATGAAAATCAATGGTTCCAGTTCCTATCTTTCCTTCAATTCCGTGAAAGATTGCGTTCTCCACAATTGGCTGCAAAGTCATCTTCGGCATAATACAATTTTTATATTCTTCTGTATCATCATGTACATAAATATGAAAGGTAAATTTATCCGCAAACCTATACTGCTGAATTTTGATATAATTGTAAACATTATCAATTTCTTCAGATAATGTGACTTTATCATTATCCTTACCAATATTATAACGAAAATATTTCGCCAATGCCTCTGTCATATCTGCAATTTTATAATTATCATCAATCAACGCCTGTCCACGTACTACTTCCAGCGTATTATAAAGAAAATGAGGATTAATCTGGCTTTGCAGTTGGGCATATTCAGATTCCTGACGCAAAACAATTTCTGTATGTTCTCTTACCATGCTCTTCTTATATTCTTCCAGAATCCGCGTTAGACTGTCTGTTAAGGAATCATCTTCTAATTCCTCTAATACATAATCAAAAGATGCATGGTTTATAGTTCTAATTGTTCCTTCCAGTACTCGAATTGGTTTGATTACATAGTGCTGAAATATCAGTAAGAATGTAATTAAAATACTAATTTCAAGCAGTAATAGTATACAATATCCATATTTTGATAACTTTTCATTAGCAAAACTTATAAAAACAATTATATTGATTACACTTATTGCAAGTAACCCACCAAAAACAACCTTTGCATATTTAAATACTCTGTCCTGGAATCCAGTGTTTCTCTTCTTCATAAGTCCCTCTTTACATAAACAGCTTTCTATATACAGATGGTTTCAGTCCTACCACTTTTAAAAAAATCTTACTAAAATATCTGTAATCTACATAGCCCACCTGTTCAGCGATTACCGCTATGCTTTCATCTGTGGTCTTTAATAATTCTTTTGCCATTTCTATTCTGCATGATATCATATAATCTGTAAAACTGATTCCTAATTCCTTCTTAAAAATGGTACTCAAATATGCCGGGCTTAAATTGGTAGCTTCTGCAACATCTTCCAACATTAACTGTTTTTTATAATTTTCCTGTATATACTGTTTTGCAATTCTTACCGGCAGCTGGCTTTTATTTTTCTTATCCTGTATCAACTGGTCAATGCAATCCGAAATAATACTTTGACACTTGCGATTCAAAGATTCTTCTTTTAAACACATATCCATCGCTGCTTCAAATTGCTGTTGGATACGTTCTATCAACTTTTCATCTGCATTTATTTTAATCAGTGCTTTTACAATTTGATGCTCGATTGTTTCAAAAAAATCAAATACAGATACCGGAGAATAAAAAGGCGTTTGTCGGAGCAAAATTATTTTTTCTTCCATAAAAGTATGCAATGCAGAAAAATCCATGATTTCCATAAAATTCTCAATTTTAAGTTTTTCACTTTCATTTAATATATCTCTTATATATACTTTGTTATAAGCCAGCTGCTCATTATAAATGATGCGGTTTACTCCCTTTTTAATGCGGCACTTCACTGCCTCGATTGCACCATTTACAGTTGTTTTCACGCTAGAAATACTAGACACAGTTTCTCCCACACCAATTGTAATGGAAAATAAATGGAACTTATTCATTTCATACATTAATTGATCCTGAAAACGATTATACATCTCTTCTACATGTTTCTTTTCTGAAATATCGAAGTTAATAACTGATACAATTCCACTTTTCATAGTATTGTTGATATACTCATAACCGCTTGTTTTTAAAATACCATCTATTACAGCTTCAATCATTGGAAGTAAACCGTTTAATTCACCTATTCCCTGAATCGGAAAATCTACTTTAGCAAAGATTGCCTGGAAACAGCCACTATTAAAATTATTTTGATATTCCTCCTTCAACTCATCCACCGCTTGTCCATCATATTTTATTATGCTTGTGAGGAAATGCTTTTTCATGGTTTTTCTTCTCGTGTATATTTCTTCTTTTAACTGCTTTTCTACGAACTCTTTCTGCTTAAAGGATTCTATTTTTTCTACAATTCGTTTTAATGATTTTTCCAATTCTTCTTTGTCAATCGGTTTTAATAGATAATGCTCTACTCCCATACTAAGTGCACGGTGAGCATATTCAAAATATTTATACCCACTAATAATAATAAATTCAGGTCTCTTCGGAAGTTCAAGAGATTTCTGTATCAATACCAAACCATCATATCCTGGCATTCTTATATCACTGATTACTATGTCTGGCTGTTGCTTCTTTATACATGCGAAAGCATCTACTGCATTATGAACAATATCAATTACTTCTAATTGAAGTACTTCCCAGTTCATTAACTTTTTTATCAGCATACATATATTTACTTCGTCATCTGCTATTAGTACTTTATACAAGCTCCCACCTCTTTCACTTATATAGTAATAGTATAGCTAATTTTTTTTGATTCGTATATCCTTTATTCTAAAAAATAAAAATTTTAATAATTAAACGACTTTTATTGTTACACTTATCCCAAAAAGGAGAAGTGTGTTCACAACTTCCCCTTCTTATCCGATTAAGCAGAATTCAAAATCTGCTTCTTAACTATTTATAACTCTTTTTGAAACTATATAACAAATTGTTTTAAATATCTTTGGCTCAAAAGTAAGGAATTTTGTACGTTTTTATCATATCCTTCAAATGCTTTATCCTCAACTTCGATACAAGTATAACCCGCATATGAGATATCCGTTAATGCAGAAACATATTTTCCCCAGTCCACGTCACCAAGACCTGGCAATTTCGGTGACATATATTGAAGCGGCGTAGCCATAACACCTACATCTGCAAGCTTATCAGGATATACCTTAATGTCTTTATAATGAACATGAAATATCTTATTACGGAATTCATAGATTGGTTTAATATAATCAATCTGCTGCCATACAAAATGAGATGGATCATAATTAATACCAAGATACTCACTGTCAATAATTTCAAATACTTTTCTCCAGTTTGCAGGTGTAGTCATAATGTTCTGACCACCTGGCCATTCATCTTCTGTAAATAACATTGGACAATTTTCAATTGCAATTCTTACCTTCAGTTCTTCGGCATATTTTACTATAGCTGGCCAAACTTCTTTTACAAGCTTCAGATTTTCGGAAACTGATTTCTTTGGATCTCTTCCTAAAAAAGTAGTAACCATATTTACGCCTAATTTCGCAGATGCATCAATTAATTTATGTAAATGTCCTACATAAACTGCTCTTTTTTCCAGGTCTGGATCCATTGTATTTGGATAATAAGCAAGAGAAGAAATTTTTACATTTTTATCTGCACAATATTTTTTAATATATATTGCTTTTTCATCATTTAAATTAGCAACATCAATGTGACTTACACCGGCATATCTTCTCTCTGCCTTTCCTTTTGGCCAACAGGCGGCTTCAACACATTCAAATCCATTTTCTGATGCAAAATCTATCATTTCTTCAAAGGTATAACTATCTAAAATTGCACTAACAAATCCTAATTTCATAAATGCCTCCTAGAATTTTATTTCCTGACCACTAGCAGCTGATTTATAAACAGCATCCAGAATTTTTGTTACAATAAATGCTTGTTCTGGTTGAACAACCGGGTCTTTGTCATAAATAATCGCCTCTAACCATTGTGTACATTCAACATCCTCTTCTTTATCCGACTTACCTTCAAAAAAAGCAATGGTCCCACCAGGTGAAAGAGTTTCCTCTGTTAATTTTCCATGAGTTGTTTTGTTAAAAATCAATTCATGTCCTTCTTGGCTCATTCCTCCAAGCACTTCCGCTCCTGCTTTGGTACCACATAAGGTTGTACAAGCTTCTCTTGATTCTTTCATGTTGATAGCCCATGAGGATTCTAAGAAGATAGTCGCACCGTTTGACATTTTAATATATCCAAATGCAGAATCTTCAACTTCATAAGTTTTTGGATCCCAAGCGCCAAACATATTTCCTTTTGTTGCTTCTTCCAGATGGCCTAATTTTTCAAATACAGAACCAGTTACTGATACAGGTTCATAATTATTCATCATCCATAAGGTGATATCAAGTGCATGTGTTCCGATATCGATAAGTGGACCACCACCCTGTTTTGACTTATCTGGAAATACTCCCCACGTAGGAACTGCTCTTCTTCTAATTGCATGTGCTTTTGCAAAATATATATCTCCAAGATCTCCTGCCTCACAAGCTTCATGAAGAGTAAGTATTTCTGGACGGAATCTATTCTGATATCCTATTGTAAATTTCTTACCAGATTTTTTCCATGCATTCATCATAGCCTGTGCTGCTTCTGTATTATGTGCCATTGGTTTTTCACACATTACATGTTTTCCTGCCTCAAATGCTGCTACAGTAATTGGACTATGTGAAACATTAGGTGTTAATACATGTACCAAATCAATTGCTTTGTCTTTTAATAGCTCCTCATAGTCTTCGTATACTTTCGCACCTTCAACGCCATATTTTTCTGCTGCTTTTTTTGCTCTCTCTACATCAATATCACAAAAAGCTGCCATTTCTACTTTATCACTTTGTCTTGACAATGCCGGTAAATGTTTTTGATTTGCAATTCCACCACAACCAATAATTCCAACTTTAAGTTTACTCATTAAAATACCTCCTGCGCACTTATCACTTAGTTAATTTATAATTCAATTATAGATTTTCTTTTCCTTTCCATCTCTCAATTATTTATTCCAAATTTCTTTTCCTTTTTGCCCTTTTACCTCTATTAATATGAAGTCAAAAAAATAAGGGCAAAAAACTCATCTTTATTTTTGCCCTTATAAAAACTAATCGTATAAATATTGTATTTTAATATATTGTATTTCCTGTGCCATTAACTTTGTTTCCAGATTAAGTTTTCCATCCTTTACCTTACAGGTCTTCATGAAGATTCGAGGAGTACAAATGCGGTTCAAATACTCGATTTCATGTTTTGTAAGATGTTCACTGTACTCCATCTTTGCCCATTCATCTTGTACGCTACCATTCATTTGGTTCACACTATAAATGGTAATCTGATAATTTCCATTCTTAATACCACCAATCTGATAATTCAATTTTAATTCTTTATTGTCTTCAAATACCTGAAATTGTTTTGAAATACTGATTTCATCCTCATTTTTTAGATAATACTTATAATTGAGATGACGATAGTTATGGCAGGCTACGGCATAGTTATAATGCCCTTTATCTGTAATAATGCTGTTTTGATCTATACCCAGCAAAGATTTTCCCATTTTATTCATAAAATCAAATGCGTAAAATGCCGGTTTTTTTATTCCATCCTTGCTTATAAGTCCACAGGCACCATTTAATAAGATTTGACTGTCATAAAATTCTGCAAAAATATCTGAGCCAATCCAATACCCCAAAATATCCACGTTATCTATATTATCCATAATACTTTTCATGGTGTATGCTGCTTTAAAGCAACTGTCATTCAATGAACTTCGATTGGATATGGTGGAATTCCATTCTGATACATGCACTTCAATTCCTGCAAACTTTGTCATGTTAATTAACTCTTTTGCCATACTAAGTTGATTTTTCACAAAATCCCGATCTGTTGATATTTTAACATAAGACCTGTCTCCCTCTGTTCCTACAATATAGGGATAACAGTATAGAGATACAAAATCAGGCTTACATTCCTTCTTTGCCCAAAACTCAAGTAAATCTGACAAATTCTTACGTCCAAACTGAATTCCAATTCCAGGACCACCTATTTTGATATTTGGTGAAACCTTTTTAAGTGCCTGATAAGCATGTTCAAATTCTTCAAAGAAAAGAGCCTGTTCATGATCAATAAGCCATCGCTCATCATTCCATTGTTCAAAATACCACTGCTCAATTTCTTCAATTCCGTAACGATTAGCAATATGCACTGCAAAACTATTTAGGAATCTTTTCTGGCTTTTCTTATCTTCAAATTTGGATTGAGTCTCTTTGATGACCATTGGGTTTTCTACATTTCGATATAATTTCTGTGGTTTAAATCCCAGTTCGATATATGGAAACAATTCATTATCTACAAGAAAATCAAGTATCTTGTCCAACTTCTCATAATTGTATTTTCCATGGAGATTATTTTCATTTATATAAAGTTCTTTGCTATATATATTCCAAAAACGAATATAGCGAAATCCAAGTTTTTCCTTTAATACCAGCACATGATTTTGAATATCTGATCGCAATAGATCACTTGCTTCTCCAATATTAATCATCTTGTTCCATGGTTTATTAAGAACTTTTTTTTCACTCGCATTTACAATCAGGCTTGACTCCATATAATCCGTCTGGTCAGGTGCACTAGTAAAATTATTCTCAATGAAATAACTTAATTTCTTTGCAACTGCTTCTTCCTTTTTCTGCTCAGCAGTAATCTTCTCTTTCATTTTCTGCGGTTTCATTTTGATACGGTATTCTGAAGGTGACATTTCATATACTTTTTTGAAAGCCGCATTAAAAGAGGCAGTATTTGCAAATCCATTTTCCATGGCAATGCGCATAATTGTTTTATCGGTATAGAGCAACTCATCCATTGCATGGAATAATCGAATGCTATTTACATAGTCAACAAAATTCTGACCGAATTTTTTCTTAATATATTTCGATAGGTAAGGAACAGATAAATACATTTTCCCAGAAAGGTCATTTAAGCTGATTTGCTGGTCGTAATTTGCATTGATATAATTATATATTTCTGCAACTCTCTCTTCTTCCATATCCTTATCATTCTTAAATCTCTGATCATCACTTTTCATCATGAAATTGCTTACGATGATATGCAGTAATTCATAATACTTACTTGAAAGATAAATCCTTCCCTGGTCGATCTCTTCAAAATACTGGTTAAAAATTCTTTTCATGATTTCACGCAGGTTATCATAAGCTTTATTCTTATCTATAATGGAATTGCACCAAAATAAAATCTGGGAGGTATTCAGCAAAAGACTTAACTTCTGATAGTTAATACGAAAACAACTAAGCAATACTTCCATCTTTGCCTGATAAGAATGTTTCTTGTTGGCATTTATTATGATAATATCATCTGCTTTCATTTCAAACTCTTCGTTCTCCACCTGCAGAAGTATTTCACCTTCTAATACATAAATTAGTTCAATATATTGATGGAAATGGGGCACTTGGTTTTTTTTTATTTGGAAACTATATTCTATAACAAAGTTATTGTGATCATTCTCCATAAAATCCCTCCACCTGTATCTTTCTATTATTATGATACCCCGTGGGATTGAAAAAATCAACCTTAACAACGAATGAGTTGACCCTTTCTTTCTACCATAGATAATGCTCCATTTTCAACAATGATTTCACCTCTTAGTATTGTCATAACCGGTTTTCCTTTACCTTTTAATCTTGTAAAAGCGGAGAATTTATTTAAATAAGCTAAGGATTCATCCGTAATTTCCCAATGAGCTTTGGGATCAAGTAATACTAAATCAGCATCATAGCCAATTTGAATCTGTCCTTTGAATGCACCTAAACCAAATAGTTCTGCAGGTCGTTTAGCCATAGTTCTGGCAATAAAGGTCGGTTCAAGACCTCTTTTAACAACCCCTTCATTGTACATAGTCATTAAGCCTGTCTGAAGACCGCTTATTCCACCCCATGCATCAAAAGCTCCAAGGGACTCAGCCTTTTCATCAATTTGACTTGGTGAATGATCCGATACGATACAGTCGATCCTATCATTTTCAATAGCTTCCCACATTAAATTTAGATTGTTCTTTTCACGTATCGGTGGTGAACATTTATATACATTTCCGTTTTCTATCACATCTTCTTCTGTAAATATTAAATAATGAGGACAGGTTTCCAATGAAACCTCCACACCTTTATTACGATACTCATGAATCATATCCACAACATCTCTGTGGCTGACATGACAGATGTGTACCTGTGCACCTTTCTCCCTGGCAATTTCCAATATTTCCTGTGTAGCTATAATTTCTGCACTTAAAGGTCTTGCTTTTAAATAATCTTTTATCGAAAGCCGTCCCTCACGACGAGCTTTCTGTTCTTCATATGCAATTATATTATAATCTTCACAATGAAAACCTGCTAATGCATCCATCGATTTTGTGATTTCCAGCATATCTCTGATTTGACCGGTGAAAAGTGAAGTATAGTCTTTTCCTACTGGGCACATAAAGCTTTTAAATGCTTTTGCACCTGCTTTACGCAATCCTTTTATATCACTCCTGTTATAATCCACTAATGCTCCCCAAAAGCTATAATCAATATAGCTTGCAGACGAAACGTGTTTTGCTTTGATTTCAAAAATTTCTGCATTGGAAACTGCCGGTTCATTTTGCATCGGCATATCAACAATCGTTGTTACACCCCCTATGGCTGCAGCTTTCGTTCCATGAGCAAAGTCTTCCCGCCATGTAAAACCTGGATCATTAAGATGCACATGATTATCAATAATTCCCGGGAACAAATATTTTCCATCACCCTGAATGACTTTATCAGCTTCAATTGGTGATTGACTGATTAATTCAACTTTTCCGTCTTGGATACCGATTGACCCTTTAAATATATTTTTATCTGTTACAATCATAGCATTATTAATAGCCAAATGCATCATACGATCACTCCTTCCTTACTTTTCTATAGTGACTAAATCCGGTAATACTTTTTCCAATGCTTCTGGGTATGAATAGGAATAGAAATCCGGAACAGCATCAATATTTCCTGTTTCCATCATGAAATTTGCCATTGTATTCGTTCCATCAACAAACTCTTGATTGAATTCCATGGAATATACATTATTCCCCATGATTCGTTCGCATTCATCCACCTCCAGGTTAATTTTCCCTGCTATAATTTCTGCTGCTTCATGTCGGTTTTCATTAATATACGTTGTTGCTTTATTGAGTGCTCTTAAAACAGCTGCTACTTGCTCAGGATTTTCATCATAGAAGGCTTTTGTCGTCTGAACTGTCATATGAAAATCAATCCAGTGTACGTCACCCTTTTTTTCAGGTAAATTTGACTTGAAACCACTAAATAATAATTGACCTCCATTATCAATTGCTTTTCCCACCCATGGTTCCCAGCATGCCATGGCATCAATGTCACCACGCTCTAATGCTGCTATCTGATCTGCAGCCTGCAATGTTACAAATTCTATTTTGTTAATATCTACACCAAGTTCATCACACATACGGCGGATTGCAATATATACTCCTGCACCGGATGTCATTCCAATTTTCATACCTTCTAAATCTTTTGCTGATGTAATCTTAAGATCACCTCTTGCAACAACACTCTGAGTACCACCTGCATTCGCTAATGGTGCTAACAATGCAATTTCAACACCATTCGCTGCCAGAGATATATTGTTATAAGTTGATTGAAACGACAACTTTGCATCACCACTTGCTACTAAAGCAGCTCTTTCACTTGGTCCTGATAATAAAATGTTTTCTACCTCTAAACCTTCTTCTTCAAAATAGCCCATTTCTTTCGCTATAATTTGTTGGGCTGATACTTGCGGGTCAATTTCTCCATAAGCTTTAATCTTAAATAATTCTTTCGTTTCTGTTTCACTATTTGCTGAATTACTTTCTCCTTCTGTTGTTTTTGACGCTGTATCTTGACTTTCTTTCTCTTTAGAACAGGCTGCCATAGATAATGTAAGTACTGCAATTAATAAAATACAAATAAATTTTTTCATATCTTTGTCCTCCTAAATTTTGATTTATCCTTTATATTATCAAGATTTTTGACACTTCCCAAGCAAACATATGCCCAGAATTTCGGCGCCTGCATACATTTTTTTGACGTATCATCCATCTTAATAGCTAACTATTCAATAGCTCCATCCAATCCATCTTTTTTCCATTTAAAAATTATCTTTTCGATTCGAATAATAGCTGATAAAAATAATGAGTATAAGATTCCGATTAATGCAATCGCCAAGAAAATATCCCCGGTTTTAAACCAATTTCTGGCATTAATAATCATGAATCCAAGACCTTTATCAGCTCCCATCATTTCTGCTACAACTAATGCAGAAAACGTTAATGCTAAGCTCACTTTCATTCCAGTAAACATGTTAGGCAATGCTGCAGGTAAGACAATTTTAATAAAAACTTGCCGCTCACTGGCTCCAAGACTCATCGCACTTCGTATCCATATCGGATTTACATTTCGAATCCCATCAATTGTATAAGTTAATAAAGGCATAAAAGTTGCATAAGCAATTAATCCGACTTTTGAAGATTCTCCAATCCCAAACCAAATAATGAAAATTGGCAAAAAAGCATATACAGGTATCGGACCAATTAAATTCAAAAGGGGGCTAATGGTATTATCAAACATTTTTGATTTTGTAATAAGGATGCCTAGCACTAAAGCTACAACAACACCAGCAAAGAACCCTGCAAGTACCCGGTATACACTTGCTCCAATATGAACAAGCAGTGTTCCGTCCATTATGTATTTAACCGCTACTTCAATTACCTGCGTCGGTGCTGGTAAAAACTTAGGGTTAAATAACTCTTGTGTCTCATTAATCATGCATATAAACTGCCATCCAAGAAAAAACACGATTAGTGAAACGATTCGAATCACTTGATGGCGGTCAATTTTTATAAATGATATTTTTTTCCTTTGTTTATATTCCATTGTCTCTAATTGTACTCCTTCCATATCCATCCTCCTTCCTATTCGCTAAAAACGTTGTCATCACAATCGGTTAACAACTGTTCCAGTTCATGTACATAATTTTGAAAAGCTTCTGTTCTAACTTGTCTTGGTCTTTTAAGCTCTATATGTTGATCCAGTTTTACTTGACCATCTTTCAATAAAATAACCCGATCGGCAAGATAAACTGCCTCTGGTACACTATGAGTCACAAATATAATCGTTTTCTTCTTCTTTTGCCATATATCCAGAATCTCTACTCTCATCTTTTCACGGGTCATGGCATCAAGAGCGCCTAAAGGTTCATCCATTAGCAGCAATTTAGGATCTGTTGCAAGAGCTCTGGCTATACCGACACGTTGAGCCATACCTCCTGATAAACTACTTGGATATTTATCTTTATAATCAGTTAATCCAACTAAATCCACAAAATAATCTGCCCTTTGATCTGCATCTTTTCTTTTGGCAAGTTTTAAGCCAAAAGCTACATTTTGCTTGACTGTACGCCATGGAAATAATCCGTGTTCTTGGAAAACGACACCTTTTTCTGCCGATGGTCCTTCGATAGCTTTTCCATCAAGTAGAATTTCACCATTATCAGGCTTGGTAAATCCTGCAATCAAATTCAACAATGTAGATTTACCACATCCACTTTTTCCAATAATGCAAATAAATTCATTTTCTGAAATTTTAAAATCAACATCATCCAGTACATAAAATCGGTCTGATTTCAGTCCTTCAAAAGTTTTGAAAACTCGTTTCACTTCTAACGTTGCCATATCCAGCACCTACTTTCTATCAATGGGATACCCGACTATGGGTATTTTTATAAGATAGAGTCTGACTCGTCAGACCCTAGCGCTGACGCACTGTCACTTCAGTGACATATTTCCTTGTCGCGTCATTTGCATCCTGCCCGGAGGGCTTTTTTATCTTATAGGACATAATTTCCTATAAGATAAAAACGAGGCATACAAATAGATTTTTCTATTTATATACCTCGTTGTATGTTATTATTATGTATAAATTACTAACTTTTTTGTATGTCAAACACAATTTATTCATTCGCTAATGTCAGCAGACTTTCTGCTAATATTTCTGTTCCTAATTTAATATCTTCAAAATCTGTCCACTCATTAGGATTATGGCTTAGTCCCCCTTGACTGGGAACAAAAATCATTGAAATTGGTGCAAATTTTCCTACAAATATGGAATCGTGATACGCTCCACTAATCATTCTATTATAATCAATTGATTTTCTTAAACATATCTTTTCAATCATACTATTAATATGATTATCACAGTGCATCGGCTGATCATGGTTATCGACAACATAATGTATACTTACTTGACGTTTGCTTTCAATTTCCTTGAAAGAGCTTAGAAGCTCCTGAAGAACTTCTTCTTTTACTGCCATATCGCTATCCCTTAAATCAATGGTAAAAGTTACTTTTCCGGGTATGGCATTCGATGCATTGGGATAAACCTCCATGAATCCAACAGTGCCTACCGTATGCTCACTAGATGAACCTTTAGCTAATGCTTCCACTTTTAAAACAATCTCAGAAGCCGCTGTTAGTGCATCCACTCTTATTGGCATTGGTGTTGAGCCCGCATGTTCCTGTACCCCTTCTATCGTTACGGTTATATTCGACGGACCTGCAATAGCATCGACAATGCCAATGGGCTTGCCTAATTGTTCTAATACCGCCCCTTGTTCAATATGTAATTCCACACTTGCATATACATCATGATTACTTTTTTTGATTAAATGAAAGGCATTTAAGTCATAGCCCAAACGTTCTAACACTTGTTCCAGACTTTCTTCATCCTCATCACAAATCTCTCTTAAGTCTTTACGTTGTAATTCTCCTGCTAAAGCTCTACTTCCCAGGCAACATAATCCGAATCTTGTTGGTTCTTCAGATGTAAAGACTACTGATTTAATGGTTCGTTTATGTTTCATACCGGCTTCTTTAATCATTCGTTGTGCTTCCAACGCCGCTATAACACCAGCCATTCCATCAAACTTTCCTGCATGCTTTACCGTATCAATATGAGAACCTGACCAGATCGGTGGAAGCTTTGGGTCTTGTCCTTCCAAAACACCAAATATATTGCCAATCGCATCCTCTTCCACTGTTAAGCCGTTCATTTTCATTTTATCCTTAATATATTCTCTTGCTTCTAATTCAACATCTGTAAACAAAATCCTTGTCGTACCCTGGCCCTTAGTGCTGTTGAATTGATCTAATTCATTAATCCCGTTCTTGATATTTTCTAAAGAAGCATTCATAGTGAACATCCTTTATAACTACTGCTTATATTAATTGGCTTGCCTTTAAGAAAAGCTTTGACATTATCAAATGTAATAATAGCACGTTTCACTAATGATTCCTTGGTTGCAAATGCAACATGCGGTGTTACAATGGTATTCTTTGAATGCAGCAACGGATGGTTCTGATTAATCGGCGGCTCAATTTCAAATACATCAATACCTGCACCTGCAATTTGACCATTGTTTAATGCGCTTGCTAAAGACTGACTATCCACAACCGGACCTCTTGCAGTATTAATCAATAAAGCTGTTGGTTTCATTAATTGAATTTCTTTAGCACCAATTAAATGCTTACTTGATTCATTTAATGGTAAATGTAAGGTAACAATATCACTTTCTTTCAATAAGGTCTCCAAATCAACATAACGAACACCTTTTTGCTCCAATGCTTCCTTTTTTGTTCGACTATAGGCAATAACCTGACATCCGAAGGCTAACGCAATATCAATGACCTGGCTTCCTATCGCACCTGTGCCTACAACACCAAGGGTTTTTCCTGCCATTTCAAAACCGATTAGCCCTTGTTTTGTTTTTGAATCTCTAGTTGCCAGGTCACATGCCAACATATTTCGATAAAGACCTACCATTAATCCTATCGCTAATTCTGCAACCGCATTGGTTGCATAACCCGCCGCATTAGATACAATGATTTGTCGTTCATCGCAGTATGCAACATCAACATGATCCACACCGGTAAAAGCAACTGATATCATTTTTAACTGCGTACATTGTTCAATCACTTCTTTTCTAAACGGTAGATTGGTAAGGATAATAATATCTGCGTCCTTGCCTCGTTGTATCAGTTCCTTCGTATCCTCTGTTCTTGAATCATAACTGACAAATTCATGACCGCCTTCTGTTATTCCACGGCTTAATTTCTTAAGTTCAGCTTCTTCAATTCCTAGTGGTTCTATTAATACTATTTTCATCTATCATTCACCTCTCATTCTTAACCTTTACAGTTCCACATCACGATTACAATCTTTTGAGTAAATATATGTAAATCGATTTAATCCAACACCATAGGCACCTTGCGTTACATATGGTCCGAACCATATAAAATCGTCTTTCTTGATCGGCATCCATTCATTGTCTAATAAATACATGCCCTCACCTTCTAACACATAAGCACCGTGTTCTTGTACATGCGTTTCTACAAAAGGATGACACCCTCCTGGTTGAAAGCTTAGAATGTGCATGTTCATATCAAATCTTAAATCAACCGGAAGTAAATCTTTAATTTGCACATTTTCCATGGAATCATAATTCTTATACATTATTTCTTCAGTATTTCCCCATACAACCGGTGGTATCGGTTCACCTTCTAACGACACATACTTTTGCTTGTAAAGCAATAACTTAAGCTCTGAATTATCTTTGTCATTAAACTCTATCGCTTCATTAACAGATGCATAGACATACACACCTTTTGAAAGGTTTTTTCTAGTACCATCAACCACACATTCCCCTTCACCGGAAAGGCAATATAGGAACTGCTCCACATCTTTTTTGGCATCAGATATTTGATTCTTAGTAGCTTTTCCCTCTAATCGGATCAGATACTTTGCAAAACCTGCACCGAGCTTTGGTGATGCAAGGATACTGACTTTGCATGCATCCATACCCGGCACCACATTTTTAACCAATCCTTCCGGAGGGATTACTGCATACTTTCCGACTTCAATCTTACTTCTTGTTGATAATATATCTTTTGGATAACCCATTACATCACCTCATTCATTTTTATAATCGCTTTTTCTGTTATTTCAATAGCCTTTTCAATGGTATTTTCTTCACTATATTCATCCGGATGATGACTGATCCCATTAACACTAGGTATAAACAACATTCCAGTAGGAATATATGGTGCAATCGCTAATGCATCATGACCGGCTCCGCTGGACATTCTAATATAATCAACATGACATATCTGACAGCTTTGGCAGATTATTTCTATCAATTCATCATTTAATTTCACAGGATCAACAGATAATTTTTCTTCAATTTCATAATAAATACCGGTTTCTCTTTTGATTTGTTCCGCTTTTTTTATAATAGCTTCATATACATTTTCAATCGATAAACGGTCTATCGATCGTATATCAATTCCAAAAGAAACCTCTCCGGGAACGACATTGATTGCATTTGGTTTAACTGCCATATATCCAACTGTAGCGACTGTTTTTATTTCTTGAACCTTAGCAGAATCACTAATAATTGATATAATCTTGCTTGCACTATCAATTGCATCTTTTCTTAAATCCATTGGTGTAGTGCCTGCATGATTAGACTGGCCTTTTATCGTCATCAAATAACGTTTCATGCCTACAATACCTTCAACAACACCAATATCAAGACCTTCTTTATGAAGTATCGGTCCTTGCTCAATATGAACTTCAATAAACGCTTTTATGTCTTCATGATTCCTCTTTGATGAATGAAGCCCTTTTGGTTCATAGCCACTATACTCCATGGCATCATAGATACTAATGCCTTCTTCATCTCTAAATTCAATCAGTTCTTTATAATCAAGTTGTCCAAGCATTGCTCTGGCACCTAAAAAACCATTTCCAAACCGAACACCTTCTTCATCATTCGTTGCAAGAATCTCGATATTGTAATTTGGTATGTAGCCTTTTTCTTTCAGACGCCGAACCACTTCGAGACCAACGGCAATCCCTAATGCACCGTCATATCGTCCGCCATTGATTACTGTATCATAGTGAGAGCCAATGAGAATCGTTTGATTTTTCGTTCCACTACCTTCCCATTTACCATATATATTACCAAATGCATCTGTTGTCACATCTAAGTCTAATTTTCGCATTAACTTTGTTAAATACTTTGCTGCTTCCACTCCTTCTTTCGTAAAAGGTAAACGTGTAACACCATATTCTGTGGAACTATACCCAGCCAGATGATCCAATACATTCTGCACTTCTCCCATCGTTTCACCTCTCTTCAAATATTAATTGATTAAGTATGAAACTATTATAAAACGTATCTCATATTCTGTATTGTGCTTTGTGCACAAACTTGTCCCGTTCCAATCAACTTTTTGCACATAAGTCTTATATTGTTGTTGTTTCTTTAGGCTCTTTCTTTAAAAGAATTATAAAATTAATCCATAAGATAAATTTTTAATCGTTAATGCTAAAACATTTAATCCATTTACAATATCTTCATTTTTTGTATATTCTTCCATTCGATGACTAATTCCTTCTACACTAGGAATAAATATCAGACCTGACGGAATGTCATGGCTGGACATAATTTGCACATCATGTCCAGCTCCGGATTTAAATTCCATTTGTCTTAAACCTATTTGTCTCGTTACTTTTTTTATTTGCTCATTTATTTCAGTACTCAATTCAACAGGTTCTATTTTCACTAGTTTTTCAAACTCGATATGTACACCACGTTTTTCCTCTTCTCGTTTCGCATAATTTGTAAGATCCTCCAGCATTTGGTTAAATACTTCCGGGTCATGGTGACGCATATCATGAATCAATTCTACTTTTGAAGGAATGATATTAGTAGCGTTTTTAGCGTTAATTGTATATCCAGTTGTTGTAACACCTTCATATTTAATACCTAAATGTTCAACAAAACTAATAATTTTGGCTGCGCAGCAAAGCGCATCTTTTCTTTCAAACATAGGAGTTGTTCCTGCATGATTAGCTTCTCCCACAATCACCATGCGAATTTTCATTTGCCCCGGAATATGTGTACAAATACCAATTGGGATTTGAGTCTTTTCCAAATATCTACTTTGCTCAACATGCAGTTCAATCGCAGTTATGATATCATTTCTTTGACATCGGTCAAGTTCTTTTTGAGAAAAAGGTTTTAATCCAATAACTTCTCTTGCTTTAAAAAAACTGATGTTTTGTTTATCCTTCAATCGTTTCAGATTTTCATATTTTAAATCGCCAAATAATGCCCGACATCCTAGGAATGTTGTCTTAAATCTGGCTCCTTCTTCTTCCGCAATACAAATAACTTCTAAGGATACTTCTGGTGTTCCGAATTTCTTTTTTAACATACCCAATGCTTCAATACCCGCAAGAATACCAACAATACCATCATAGGCCCCGCCATTTTCGACTGAATCAAAATGGGATATGATCGATATGGTTTTTGACCTATTATATCCTTCTAATCGGCAAAAAAGGTTTCCTATTATATCTTCTGATACTTTCAAACCATCTTCTATGGCATATCTTTCTAACGCCTTTTTTGTTTCTACCCATTGTTCATTATATAATTGACGATTGTTTCCAATATTTTTTATTTCCTGAATTCGTTTTAATATCTTCATTTTATCTCCAAATCATTTAAAAAAGTTCATGTATCTCTATCAAATCTTTTGCATAAAGACCCATTTGTATCCTCATATTGTTGTTGCCGTCTTCTAAATCGTATGCCAAAATTTCTCTAATCTTATCTAAGCGGTATGCTAGTGTATTTCTATGTAGATGAAGCTTTTCTGCTGTTTCTTTTGATTTAAAGCTGCAATTAATAAATTGTTTTAGCGTAACTACCAATTCACTATTGCTCTTTTCATCAAATTCATTTAACTTGCCAATTGTATCATCATATAGTTCAGTTAATTCACCAAAGGACATCCCATCGTTTAATATATGATATAAAAAGTCATCATAATAAGAATATATTTTTTTGTCCTTATGTATTCGTTCACCCAAATTAATCGCATCAATGGCCTGTTTAAAACTTTTCCCCACTGTGCTAATGCCTTCATAGCACTTTCCAATACCACACTGTATTTTATACTCCGAACCAGTTGCATGAAAAATGGCTTCAGTGACTTCTAGTCCATATCTGTTTAAAATTTGATTCTCCTTATCATGATTAAAAAACAAGTATAAAATTATATTATTGTTATGACTGAACCGATAGCTGTTCAGGCTTTTTTCTTTACAAACTTTATTAATCCCCTGAGCCAAGGCTACTTCCTGCTTATGTAGGTCATTCCGGCTCATATTGGCCTTCCTGGCTGGTTTGATAATGATACATATTCGTTTCACTGAATAATCGAATCCATTCATATCACATAGTGCAGCCAATTCTTTCGAATCGGTAATGTTTCCCATTAAAACATAGGTAACAAAATCCGAGGATATACCTCTTGTTTTTCGTCGATTAAAAAGAACTTTTATTAATTCCATTTTTAGAATAGTTATTAAATACTTTTCTAATAACAAACTTTGTATTTGATGATTCCAATGTTCATTAATTGATATAAAACAATAACCAATTATATCTTCTCCATCAGCCAGCTTAAAAAGTCCAAATTTTTTAAATTTTTGTAATAATTCAGGTTTAAATATATAGATATCTTCATATTCATACATAAATGCTTCTTTTATTTCATATTGTTCATGATTGGAAAAGAGAAGCATTCCTCCTGATAATTCGCTGAAATATTGATCGCCGTTACTAATTTCCGACCCTGATTCCGAGAACTCAATTAAACGAAATGACTCATCGACAATACCGATTGTCAATTGGAGCAAAGCAGACAGTTCGTCCAGCATTCTTTTCAAACCTACGTCTTGAGATATTAAATTCATAAATCGAATCATAACGTCTTGATTGTTCATTTAAGTCCTCCATTATCTTTTATCTTACTTTAGCAGACTTAAAAAATTGTCGTATAACCCATATCTTTCTCTTGTTGCATCCAAAATATGTCAATCCAATAATTTAAGTTCCTTTAGTATTGTTTGAACGTGCATAGCACTCCTCATTTATTTTATTATTTTTAATCCCAATTTTTAATAATATATTATATATAATATCATTACTGATTAAATTCAGCAATTAATTACAGTGAAATGTTTATTTCATTGTATAAACTCTGATAGATTAATATATTTCGCACAAACTTTTTTAATGTTTATAGGACTTAAGGAATTGTTGTGACAAACTATAAAAAAGGAGTATTATAAAAAGTTATAATTCTATTTGTTCCATTGGGGTATACATCATGGAATCGTACGCTTCAATGGCTTCTGCATCTGCTGTATTTCCAATATTGTTTTCAAAATCCTATCCACTAAGTCATAATATAATAAATATTTTACATATAATATGGTTATATTATAAAAATATGGTAAAACTAATAAAAAAATAAGACGAGGTGGTTTGATATATTTACGAAAAGTCGAATAGCTGTATATTCAGCTCAAATAGATAAGACAGCTTATAAAAATTTATTTAGAAATCTATTTTCTGAAACCTGTACCATAAAATTCTGGGACGGAGAAGATATCACTTTTGGCACAGGGAACAGTGCTTTTAAAATTATTTTCAATGAACCCTTGCCTATATCTGACATAATTACAAATCCGTCCGTTACTTTAGGAGAAGCTTATATGCATAAGCAGATTGAGATTGACGGAAACATAAAAGATGTGATAGAAGCTATATATAACAATCCGAAAAGCTTTTTACGAAACAAAGGAAAGCTTAACAAGTTTATAATACCAGTAAAAAATTCCTTGCAAAAAAGCAAAAAAAATGTCAGCTTTCATTATGATATTGGCAATGACTTTTACCAATTATGGCTGGATAAAACCATGACCTATTCCTGCGGTTATTTTAAAACAGAAGCTGATACATTAGATCAGGCACAAGAAAATAAAGTTGACTATATCTTAAAAAAGTTAAATCTACAAGAAGGAAATACCCTGCTTGATATCGGCTGTGGATGGGGAGAATTAATTATAGCAGCTGCCAAAAAATATAATGTGAAAGCAATGGGTATTACGTTGAGCTCTGAGCAAATGGAAAAAGCCAATAAAAGGATTGAAGAAGAAGGTCTAAAAAATCTTGCGGAAGTCCAGCTTATTGATTATCGTCAGATTAAAGATCGATCTTTTGACCGGATCGTTAGCGTAGGAATGATAGAGCATGTCGGAAAAGACTGCCTTCATGAATATTTCATGTCGGTAAATAAGCTATTAAATAATGGCGGTATTTCTTTATTGCACTGTATTACAAGCTTAAAAGGGGGAAACAACCCGTGGTTAGAAAAATATATCTTTCCAGGTGGATATGTACCTTCCATGTCGGAGCTTGTTACTATAATAACTGATGAGTCCTTCCATCTTATTGATTTGGAAAGTTTAAGGAGACATTATGGCAGAACGCTTGAAAAATGGACTGAAAACTTTGAAAATTCCCTTCCAACCATTAGTAAAATGAAAGATGAAACCTTTATAAGAATGTGGAGACTCTATCTGAATGCCTGTGCGGCTTCCTTTAATTCAGGTAATATTGATATACACCAATTTGTTTTTTCAAAAGGAATTGCTAATGAGCTTCCATGGACTAGAGAATATTTATACAATTAATCAAAACAATGATAAAAAAAGGGGCTGTGAAAAAACACCCTAATTAAAAAGAGGATTTTCAATTCACATTAGTGAGTTGGAAATCCTCTTTTTGTGGTAAAATTTAACTGCATATGAAAAATAAAAC
>NZ_QRCT01000014.1 GCF_003363435.1 Anaerosacchariphilus polymeriproducens | reverse complement strand
CCAAATGCATTTGGTAGTTCTTTGTGACGGAATGGGAGGCATGCAGCAGGGAGAATTAGCGAGTCGTCAGGTAGTGGATGCATTCCGTTTATGGTTTGAAAAAAATGCTTCAAAATACCAAGGAGATAATATCTATACCAGAATGTGTCTATTGAAGGAAGTTAAAAAAGTCCTGTTAGATGTGAATCGTGATATCCTGACCTACGGGGAAAGAAATGAAAAGAAGTTAGGAACGACAGCGTCTGTTCTGTTAATTATAAATAAAAAGTATTTTATTTTTCATGTCGGAGATACCAGGATTTATAAATATAACACTACATTACAGCAGCTTACACAAGATCATACTTTGGCCAATTTAAAGAATAAGCAAAATGTTTTGACAGAAAAACAAATTCGTATGGGTGTTGATAAACACATACTATACCAATGTATCGGGACATCTGAGACAATTAAGATACAACGCAATAAGGGAAGGTTAAAAAATGGTGATACATTCTTTCTTTGTTGTGATGGGATGTACCATTTGCTGCCAGAAAAAGAGTTAGAACGTTATGTAGCAACATTACGAAGAAAAGATCCGGATGTTGTGAAAAGGATATTGCGGGACATGATTTATTTGGTACAAGGAAAAGGTGAAACCGATAATATTACTTCTTTGGTTGCAGATGTGATAGAAATATGACAGAAAAATAGGAGGAATACGAATGACAGCAGCTTACGCAAGAATGATGGCACAGAAATATCGGAAAGCAGAAGTGGAATTTAAACAGCATGCATCAACTATAAACTCAGAATATCAAATGAATATCAACAATGTAGCTTTAGGTAATCCACCAGAAGCAGGTACATCACTGGAAGGAATGTATTATGAAGATTCTTATAAACAGGCGATATCAGAATGGAAGACCAAATATGAGGTATTGAAGGGGTATTGTACCACGATGACCAGCGAGGTAGTTCAATGTGGTGTCAATGCAGGAATCAGAGCAGAACATTGGGAAGAAGTAGCGAGAGCTTTAGAGGCAGCAGAAGGCGGAATCTAATAATAGGAGGAAGATAATATGGGGTTAGATGATGTAATTGATAAGGTGAAAGACAAAGTGGAAGAGGTAGTGGAAGATGTAGTAGAAAATGTGAATGAAGTAAGAGAAAATGTTGCGGATAAGATTGAAGAGACCGGTGAAAAAATCAGCGACGCTATTTCAGAGAATGCAAAAGATAAATACGATGCTTATAAGAATGAATATGCGCAATGGGAATCACAGATGCAGAACCAATCAACGGAAGATATCGAAAAGTCTGCACAAGAGAACGGCTATAACCTTCAATATGATACGAATGGGAATATAGATTGGGAAAGTACTCGAGCAGAGAATTATCCACCCGACAATTTGAAAGAAGATAGAGATAATGCAGAAAAAAGTGCATTTAATATCGAGAACATGAGTAAGAATTTTGCAGAATGGTTAAGGGGAGGACCTAATCAAACAGCATCTTCTGAATTAGTGGAAATAAAAGATGGAATTGCAGACACAGTAAGTAAGTTAGATCATATTATTAAAGATTTTGACAGTAAAATTTTGAGTGAAATCAATCAATTTTATACAGATTTAGGTGCTAATACTGGTAAATGGGAAGGGGAAACTCAAGTTAAAGCAATAGCAATAGCGGAACTTTTTAAAATATATTTAGATGATATTAAGTATTTTTATGAAGCTTTAAAAACTCATATCCAAATGTTAGAACAAGATACTGAAAGTTTTTATGGAAATTCGAGTCAAGTAAGAAATCTTAATAGTTTAATTCGTTAGGAGGGTATCAGATGACATTAAATGAAATTATGGTGTTGAACCGTGGAATAGATAATAGCGAAATAATGGGTATTCCGGAAGGAGTACCATTTGATATTAAAAAAGATAAAGAGTTAATATTGGAAGGAAAGAGCAATCTGATACAAAAGGGAATTTTGGCAAATCATGATACTTTTACAATAAAAGGTGCCCTCATTTTTTCGCGATTAATTGAGTATAAAAAGGCTAAGAAATATCTTTGCATACAGGGGATGTGGATAGGTCTGGTTGATGAAAAAAAGTCAGTTATTATACAAAAAAAAGATATAGATTCTTACTATTTCGAATCGATCGCGACAGATTCTATCGTGAACTATCTAATAGAAAAATATCCATTTTTACAGGAGAATAAGGAGTTAGGAGAACCTATAGAGAAACAGATATCAGGAAGAGATATCTTTCAAATGTATTATATAGAATCGGAAACAGGTTTTTTGTTTGACATTATTGATAACAGCGATACAAGTCAATCTAAAAAAAGAAACGGAATCCTATTTTTTAACCATAGGGAGAAAGATTACCGGTATGATATCAACTTAGGGGTGTTGCAACAAGTTACTGGAGAAATGATACAAAGTGAAATCCAAAATAAAATGAGATTGGAGAATTCCTATGAGCAACGGAAATAAAAATTCATACGATTCTGAATATTTACAACAAAGAATTTCTCAGCTTCAAACGTTAAAAACGAATCTTACAGATATTGTAAAAAAGACCGAAGATTTAAAAGCATCCATTGAGAGCAATTATAAAGGGGCCGCCTCTACAGGCTTAACAGAAAGTTTCACACCGCTGGAAGGGCATTTGAAACTAGTAATTGATTTTTGTGATGTGACTATGAATTTTATTAATTTGACTGATGCTGAGTCGCAGGCAATTGATGGAGCAAGTGGAAATTCTGTTTCAACATTGGCCAAATAAAGGGAGATTGATATGAGGACATTAAGGAGTACTGATGAAAATTGGAAGGAACAAAAAAGTCATTGGAATAATGGGAGTTATGACAATGCGTTTCATAGTCTGCGTAATTTATTAAGAGAAGCTGAGGATGCAGATGTTTTGGCAAAATCACTGGGAGATGTGGGGGTGGTTAATTGTACATTAACCGAATCCGCTATTCAGGAAGTAGAAGATATTGAAAAACAGTTAGAAGTATTCAGTGAGAAAATTCATGATGAAATCATTCAACTGCTAGACGAACCGTTTAATCAGCAAATTCAAGGATATGTAAAATCAATATACAATTTAAATCCTCAAAATGTTAAAATTGCTACGAAAGGTGCAGCAACTATCAACTCAAATGATTTCACCTCAATTTTTGATGTAATAAAAGACTTATATATTGACAGCAAGCTGTTGGCAGATTTTGAATCTAAGATGTCACAGCTGGATACGGATGTGATCTCAAAAGAGTTAGAAGAAGCTATGGACGAGCATCTGGGCACATGGAGGGATGAAATACCTTTTGAAGATATGAAAGAAATTGATCGAAAACTATGGGAATCTTTGAACAGTACGGCAGTTGATACTGCTTTAAAGGATTTTGATACCGAGACAATAAAGAACATTTGTAATTCATACTATCGACTTTCTCCATATTGGATCGTGATGGATGATGATTATACCAAGACGGCTCATTATATCAGTACTTCCAGTGGGGTTTATATAGATATTAGTGAAGAATCGGTCAACCCTAGAAATCCTTATACGACATGGTTCCATGAGTATTCGCATTGGCTTGATAATAATGCTGTTGATATTAATAGTAATATAGATGTGAGGTCGGCTTCGTTAGAATATATTTCGATAGGTGATCATGGACAGTCGTTTTATGATGCATTGGTACAGGATTCGCTTATCTTTAAAGGGAAGGGATCAGGAAATTTAGCAATTCTTAACATAATTAATGAAGCAGGTGACTCAGCAAAAGTATCAGAGTTTACTGATATTATGAGGGCTGTATATAATAACAATGAAACGGCAGGAGGTTATGGACATAGCACTTCCTACTGGAATTATCAAGATGTAAAATTAGCGGATGGGTCTATTGTAAAGAGACCGGATATGGATCGATTAAATAAAGAGGCCTTTGCACATTTTACAGAGATTACATTAACACAAGATACATCTGATATAGAAATGTTAAAGAAGTGTTTTCCAAATGCATATAATGAATATTTGAAAATGATGAAGGAGGCTATGGAACAATGAGAGTGACGAAATCAGGAGTGATTCTATTAGTTGGAATATTATTAACCGGTTGTGCAGGAAATCAGAATAAGTCAATACAAGGAAAAGAAAATTCTCTTGATACTGTTAAAGAAGTAAATGAAACGCCTGCAGAAAAAACTTTTGTAGATAAAAAGATGGATTTTTGGGAAGGAAATTTTGCATATCAAATAATAAGTGATAATGAAGTTTGGGTTACAAATGTTGAAAGTGAAGATAACAAAAATGGTACAAGCAAATCGATAAAGATTGCTGAAATACCAGAATATGTAAAAAATAAAGAGAAAGAATATCATGTAACTGGTATAGGCGAAGGAGCTTTTGATTTATGTACTAATCTTGAAGAAGTAAATATGCCGAATAGTATACGTGAAATAGACCGAAATGCATTTGCAGAGTGCCTGAAACTATCAAAGATCCAGTTTTCTAAGAATTTAGAAGAGATTAAATATGGTGCATTTTCTGGAGCAGATGTCAGTGCTATCACTTTAGATAATATTATTCTAATTGATGAAAATGGTTTTGCATGTTGCACAAAACTGAAATCACTTGACCTGTCAAAGAGTATAAAGAAGGTAACACCTTATGCTTTTGGAGAGTGTAAAAATTTAGAAACAGTTACTATACGGGCTATTAAATTGAATATCGAAGAGAATGTTTTTTATGGTTGTAAGAAGCTAAAAGTTTTTTATGTTCCCAAAGAAAGTGTAGAGTATTATAAAAAAGCATTAAGCGAATATAAAGCAGAAGTCAAGGCAATTGAAGAGTAGATTGAAGGAGGGCATTTGATATTGAAAATAAGAAATTATGTTATTCTTACATTTGCCGGTGTTTTTTTAGTTGGTTGTCAGACTAACCATACAAAAGATTCTAGTTTAAATAAAACATTCGTATACGATAACAATGAAAACCAGTCGAATGAAGTAACAGAAGAAATGTCATTGCCAGACAAAAAGATAGATTTTTGGGATGGTAAATATGCTTATGAAATCTTAGCTTCTAGTGAGATATGCTTGACAAATGTAGAGGGCGAAGATAATAAAGAGGGTATAAGTAAAAAGATTAAATCTTCCACAATACCTGTCAAGGCAACTTATAAAAATAAAGAATATATGGTTTCTAGAATTGGGGAAGGAGCATTTATATCCTGTAAGAATTTAAATGATCTAATTATGCCGGATTCTGTAAAAGAGATAGATAAATCTGCATTTGCTTATTGCGAGAGTCTAAAGGGAATTACTTTTTCAAATGAATTGCAAAGAATTGGAAACGGTGCATTTGTTTTTACAAGTGTTGCTGAATTGAAATTTGGAGATAAACTATCTTTCATTGAGGAAGCTGCTTTTAGTTTTTGTAAAAGTCTTAAAAAAGTTGATTTGCCCGAAAGTGTAAAGGTAATTGAAAAAGGAGCTTTCTCTTCTTGCCTTAACTTACAGGAAGTTACGATTCGCGCACGGAAACTTAATATGGAGGAAAAAGTATTTGTTAAATGTAATTCTTTAAAAACTTTTTATGTTCCCAAAGAAAGTATAGAGTATTATAAAAAAGCATTAAACGAATATAAAGCAGAAGTCAAGGCAATTGAAGAATAAATAGAGATAAGAATGAATAATTGTGAAATGGAGAAATGGTCATATGCTATGTTTAAAATGTGGTTATGATATGGGAAATCGGACAGAATGTCCAATCTGTGGATATTCTACGGAAGAACCGAAAGATAAAATAGAAGAGAATCATGCAGAATCCAATCATGCAGAAAAAATAGTTCATGAAAAACCGGTCCAAAGTAAGTACTTGAAAGTATTTGGTATTTGTTCAGTGGGACTGGTATTAAGTGTGATATGTTTGATACAAGTATTAAAACATTACGAAAGCACGACACATCTCTGGTTTGAAAATCAATATCATGAAGTATATTGCGATAATGAAAGAGTGACAGCAGATAGAAAAGCTATGTTGGCAGTTAGCAATCAGGGAGTTTTAAGTTACGAATATGGAAACTATATCCTAAGTGATCTAGAAGGAAGAAAAAAGGAAGTTTCTTTGGATTTGAAGGGGCAGATTGTACAGGTGATAATGAGCAATTCAAACGAATACATAGGTGTTATTACCAATCTACAAAACCAATTATCATTAAATTTAATACAGGTAAAAGATACAGGGAACATGATAATAGACGAAAATATAGACATTAATAAACTTCTTTATATAACAGATATAGGAACGATTATGTATCTGGATAAAGAAGGGGAATTGGTGCGCTGGAATCGTAAAAACAAGCAATTAGTTGGAAATAAGGTAACGCAGTGCATAGTATTTGAAGAAAGTAATACCTTTTACTTTTTACAAGAGAATAAAGAGCTGTATCATGTAAATTTAAAAAAGGAAGATTCCCCTCAAAAGATAAAGAGTAATGTATTAAGTCTTTCTGCAAAAAAAGAAAACAGTTGGAAAAGCATGACTGGAAATGTTGATTTAATTAAGTTCGGATATTTAGAAGATGATCTTATTATGAATACCACTCAGAAAGATACTACGGAAGTAATTGTGAAAGATGAAAATTACAGTTATGGTATTAATGAGAAGAAACAGTTATATCGAAAAGATGTTATCGATGGAGAAATTACAATACTACATGAAGGTGTCTTTGATTTTGGAATAAGATAGATAGAGGTACGTTATGAAAATATTAAAAACAATTGGTAAAATCCTGTTACCGGTACTCGTCATAGCAGGCATAATCTTTATAATTAATAAGTTTTGGGGAACAGATATCCTATACAGGGTAAGCCCGGAATTATATTTAAAAAGAATAATGAACAATGAACAGAAAGTTTATGAAAACAGCTGGCTGAATCTGACTTGTAAAAATCGTGATAAACTAGGACAAGATACACAATACTGGGAAGAAGCGAAACTTTGTTTTTTTCCGAATACGAAAAAAGAGATTTCCATAATCGCAGGACAGAATGCACAGCAGTATACAATAAGCATACCTCAGGGAGGAATAGAAAACTTTGGTTTTGAGAAAACGGTACTTAGAGAACAACTGACAAAAGATTTAAATGTAGATTTTCAGAAGCAGTATCAAGAAGATAATGTGATTTTAGACATCAAAAATTTAAATAAAGATTTACATACTATTTGGAAGTCCACCATAAAACATATTAATGTCAAAAAAGGTGGAAAAGTGAAACAGTATAAAGAAGGAAAAAGTAAAGAACTCAAGAAAATAACAGTAATTTTAAAGAAAGAAGAAGTAGAAAAGTTTCTTAAGAGTGCATCTGAAACGATGGATGCAGATAAAAACTTAGGAACTGTATTGAAAAAAATAACGAAATATCAAAAAGATTTCTTACTTTTAGAGGATGTAGAAATCAATTTTTATATAAATGATGCAGATCAAATTGGGGAAACGGAATGCTACCTTTATGCGAATTATAAAGGAGCTGTTACCAAAATAAATTTGGGTGGAACTTTTTATGATAAAGAAAAATCATATGGAACCAGTGATTTATATCTTACACTAGACAATGGGAAAAGTAAGAATCGATATTCCCTAACGATTAATGGAACGTTTGAAAAAAACAAAGTGCAGAGTGACATTGTATTGGGGAAATTTCAAAATGGAAAGAAAAATGATTATAAATTACATATCGATTATCAGTTAACATCGGGTGAAAAGACAGTTACTGCTAACAATTATTTTGAACTTGGTGCGAATAAGCAAGAAGAATCGGCTTTCCAATGTGCAGAATTTATTGTTAACAATTATTATCCCAAATATAAAAAGGCATGGAAAGAATATTTAGATAAGTATGAACACTTTAAGGAGACTTTAGCTCTGACACCATTAAGAGGAGCACGAATATTTAAAGAAATGAAAGAAGTAAATGGTTTTATTATACTAAATAATAATATATTGATTGGATATACGGGGAAAGAGGCCAATGTCAAGGTTCCAAATGATATTGTTAAAATTGCTCGTTCGGCGTTTAAAAACAATAAATTAATTAGAAAAATAACGGTTCCGGAGACGGTAATTGATATAGAGCAGGAAGGTTTTGCAGGGTGTAGTTCCTTACAGACAGTTAAACTTCCGACCAGTCTGCGAACGATTGGAGAGAGTGCGTTTAAAGGCTGCAATAGTTTAACGGCCGTTTCAATTCCAATTGGTGTGGAGAGGATAGAAGAAAATACATTCCAGGGATGTTCAAATCTGGGAAATGTCAGCATACCGGATAGTGTTACTTATATTGGAGAAAATGCCTTTTTATCTTGTAACAATATTAATAAGTTAAAAATTCCTAAGAGTGTTACAGAAATAGGGAAAGATGCATTTAAAGATACTCAATGGATTGCATCTAAGACAGGGGATTTTATAATTCTAGGGGACAATATTCTTTATAAATATAATGGAAATAAACAAAAAGTAAAGATTCCTGAAGAAGTAAACTGCATCGGCGGTGCATTCGCAGATAATCAAACGGTACAAAATATCACATTATCCAAAAGTGTAAAGATTTTAGGAGCAGGAGCTTTTTATAATTGCACTAATTTAACGAAGATTAAGTTTTCAGATGGTTTAAGTAAGATTGGAAAAGAAGCCTTTTATGGTTGCAAGGGCTTAAAAACGATTAGCCTTCCAGATTCCGTTTCTTCCATAGAAGAAAACGCTTTTGCAGAATGTACTTCTTTGGAGCAAATGAATTTAAATGATTCAATCGGAACCATTGGAAAAGGAGCATTCTTAAATTGTAAAAAATTGAAAGCAATTTATCTTCCGGAAAGTATCGTTGAAATAAGTGAAGATACATATTCAGGATGCAGCAGCTTGGTAAGTGTGACGATGTCTGACAAATTAACGAAAATTGATTATCGTGCATTTTATCAGTGTGATGCAATTAGCAGCATCAGTTTGTCAAGTGGTCTGACAGATTTGGATGAGATGGCTTTTGAAGGATGTAAAAATTTGAAGAAAGTATATGTGGCTAACGGGGTCGTACCCGACTTTAAGAATAATCTGAAATTAAATCTTGTTGAGAAATAGGAGGAAAAAGGATGAAACCGAACAAAGCTATTGTGGAGTTAAATTTAACAAAATACAATCAAGTTGTGGACATAGAAGTACCTCTTGATATTTCTGTATATGAACTTGTGTGTGCAGTCAATCAAGCCTTTCAATTGGAACAGGATACATCAAACATTAATACCTGTCATTTAAAAACAGAACATCCCATTGGATTTTTTACCAGTACTCAGAAATTAGAAGAGTGTGGAATTGTAAATGGAACTATTATTCGTATTTAATACAAAAGAAAGCGGAGCAAACTATGAGGGAAAATTATAAGATAATTTTAACAGGAAATAACTTGTATCAGGAGTTCACATTAACCGAAGAGAGCAAGCCTGTTATTCGAATTGGAAATATCAAAGGCTGTGATATACGTTTTCGAAAGGAACTCTTTTTCGAAGAGTTTTCTATCAAAATACGTAAAACAGATACAGGCTGGGCGGTAGAAGACGAAAAAAACACGTTCATTACCCAGGATGAAATAGCGAAGTTGTATTCAAGAGAGATGAGACATGGGGACGAACTTTGGATAAAGTCCCAAAGAAGTATTCCATTATTTCAGTTATTGTTTTCCATTGATTTTGATAAAGAAATCAGAAATTACCAATGTGAAATTGACATTTCACAAGTGAATGAATTCCAAATTGGGGGGAGACAAGACTGCCATATTTTCTTAAAAGATGAACTGGTAGGCCAGGAGTCAATTGAGGTTAGGAAAAATGGTGATTCTCTAGAGGTAGATGATAAAGGGATAAGAATCGGTGTTTATGTAAATGGAACCATAATTCGTTCCAAAACATTGATAAAAGAATATGATTTCTTTATGTTATCCGGTTATAGTTTCTACTTTAAAGGTGGGAAGCTATATACTACAAGCGACCAGGAGCGATTAAAGACGACACTTCCGTTTGAAATTCATTTGGAAAGCCAAAACCATATGGAATATCCATATTTTATAAGAAACACTCGAATTCAATATGAACTTCCTGATGAAAAGATTGATATCTTATCAGTTGATGCAAAGCCGGATGTACCCAATAAAAATCCATTTTTAAGAGTATTGCCGTTACTTCTCAGCCTTTTTATTATGGTAGGACTGCGTTCTATGATGGGCGGTAGCGGAATGTTTGTAATTTATAGCGGAGCAATGGTAGGAGTCGGATTATTGACGACGATTATTACAATGATCACCGATAAGAAGGATTACAAGCAGAAAGTAAAAGAACGGGAAGAAGATTATGCAGAGTATATCGAAAAGAAAAAGTCTGATATCCAGAAAAAGCAAAATGAAGAAAAAGAGCTGTTAGAAAAGACTTATTTAGAGACAAATGAGAATCTCCGTCTAGTAAAGGAATTTGATAAGAGATTATTTGAGAAAGATATGGAGCATAAAGATTTCCTTCAAGTCCGTATCGGTCATGGATGTCGAAAGTCCGGTTATGAAATATCCATTCATGAGGAAGAAAAGAAAAATACAAAAGATCCTTTACAGGAAATACCGGAACAACTGAAAGAAGAATATGAATATCTGGATGATGCGCCATTAGTGACCGATTTAAATAGTAATAATGCAATCGGTGTGGTTGGGAAAAAAGAATGGTTATGGAACTTTGGACGGACACTTACGGTAGACATTGTGACCCGTCATTACCATAACGAAGTGAAGTTGTTCTACATATTTGAAGGAGATGAAATTGAGAACTACCAATGGATCAAATGGCTTCTTCATGTAAACAGCAAGCAATATGACAGACGAAATATTGTTTGTGATAAAGAGAGTAAAAACGTTTTATTAGAATTCATTTATAACATTATTACCAATCGTAATGGTGGTGAAAAATCCAATTCGAAAACATTTGATACCAAGTATATTGTTTTTGTTTATGATACACAGGCAATTTTGGATCATCCAATTTCGAAATACATAAAAAATGCGAACGAATGTGGTTTTACCTTTGTGTTTTTTACGGAGTACGAAGAGTTTCTTCCTTATGGCTGTAAGGAAGTTATCCGCTTAGTCAGTGAAAAGGAAGGAAAACGGATCGTAGCAGAAAAAGCACAGGATATTGATTCCTTTATTTATGAAAGTGTCGAGGATACGCAAATCAAGAGATTTGCCAGAAAAATGAGTCCGATTTATATCAAAGAAGTGAATCTGGATAGTGAGTTGACCAAAAATATTACGTTATATCAAATGTTAAAAATCTTTAGTGTACAAGATATCAATTATGGCTCCAATTGGGCGAATTCTAAGGTATATGAGACGATGGCAGCACCATTAGGTGTAAGGATGAAAAATGAACTTGTATTCTTAGACCTTCATGAAAAATATCATGGACCACATGGTTTGGTAGCGGGTACGACAGGATCCGGTAAGAGTGAGATTTTGCAAAGTTATATTTTGTCGATGGCCATACAATTCCATCCATATGATGTAGGTTTTGTTTTGATTGACTTTAAGGGAGGAGGTATGTTGAATCAGTTCAAGCAGCTTCCTCACTTGATGGGAACGATCACCAATATTGATGGAAGGGAAATAGACCGTTCGCTAAAATCCATTAAGGCAGAATTATTAAAGAGACAGTCTGTATTTTCGGAATATAATGTAAATCATATAGATCAATATATTAAGTTGTGCAAGAGTGGAAAAGGCGGCGTGCCGCTTCCCCATTTGATTATCATCGTGGACGAGTTCGCAGAGTTGAAAACTGAATATCCGGATTTTATGAAAGAACTAATCAGTGCGGCCAGAATTGGACGAAGTCTTGGTGTACACTTGATTTTGGCAACACAGAAACCTTCCGGTGTCGTAGACGCACAGATTTGGAGTAACTCGAAATTTAAACTTTGTTTGAAAGTACAGACGAAGGAAGACAGTAATGAAGTGTTAAAAACCGGTCTGGCAGCTGAGATTGTTGAGCCCGGACGAGCTTATCTTCAAGTTGGTAATAATGAAATATTTGAATTGTTCCAATCAGCATATAGTGGAGCAAGTGTTTCAGGTTTTGCAGAAGTGACCAACGAGTTCGAGCTTTCTATGGTAGATTTTGGTGGAAGAAGAAAAGTTATTTATTCCAATAAAAATAAGAAGAAAGATAAAGAAGCCATTACACAGTTGGATGCGATCGTTGAAAGTCTTCATGATTATTGTGAAGATAATCAAATAGAGCTGCTTTCCGGTATCTGTCTAAAACCATTAGAGACCCAGATTTTCTTATCAGAATTAAAACCGGTCAAAAAGGATTTACAACAAGGAATTCTTCTCAATATTGGTATTTACGATGACCCTGAAATGCAGGTACAGGAAGAGGTAGTCTTAGATATATCTTCCAGTAACACTTTTATTGCCGGTTCTGCGATGACAGGAAAGACCACAATGCTCCAGACGATATTATACGCTCTAGTAGAAAACTATAGTCCTCAAGAGGTAAATGTCTATATTTTAGACTTTGGTACTATGGCATTAAAAGTATTTGAAAAGGCACATCAGGTCGGAGGGGTCATTCTCTCTTCAGAAGAAGAGCGAATTAAGAACTTTATCAAAATGATGGATGAAGAAATGGTAAGTAGAAAAATTGCATTGCTGGAGAAAAATGTAGGTACATTCAGTGCTTATAAAGAAGCAGGGTATAGTGATCTGCCGCAGGTACTGATTTTTGTAGATAATGTAGTAGCATTTAAAGAGTATTATCAAGATTATTTCGAAAATTTCATGGCGATCTCCCGGGAAGGACTAAGCCTTGGTATCAATCTGATTTTAACGTCTTCTCAATCAAATGCGCTGAATTACAAGATGATGGCCAACTTTGGAACTCGTTTTTCATTGGTGCAAAATGAAAAAGGTGATTATAGTAGCCTATTTGAACGCTGCAAAATGGAACCGAGAGAAACGGAAGGGCGCGGCTTGTTTATGATGGATAAGAGAATTCTTGAATTCCAGACTGCATTATGTGTAGAAGGGGAAAAAGAATTTATACGTAATGAGAAGATTGCTCAGTTTATTCAAGAAATGAATCAACAATATGAAAACCAATTTGCGAAACCGATTCCAGAAGTACCAAAAGTATTGAATGTAAACGAATTAATGAGATTCGCAGGCGATATGAAGGAACATAGAAATGAAATTCCGTTTGCAATTGATTTTTCTACCATTTCAATGCAGTATGTAAAAATGCTTACAGCTGGTATCTTTGGAATTATGGGTAGAGATGCAGAGAAGCGTTACAATTTGGTCCGCTATTTAATTGAATACTTGAACAACAAAAATAACCAGATTTCTTCTAAAATATATGTTATCGATGGTGTACAAAGACAGCTTCAAGCGATGGAAAACTTGGAAAGTGTCGTAAAATATTCCTTTAATCCAAGAGATATAGAAAGTATTTTAAACGAAGTCGCAGAGATATTAGAGAATAGGAAAAAAGAACTTTATGAAAATCCGGAATCACTTGAGGATGCGGAGTTTATCGTAATTTTATTGGAAAACTCAGATGTTTTCGAAGAATTTGAAGAGAACTTCCAAGCGAACGATTTATTCAAAAACATTGTACAAAACTTAAAGAAGTACCGAGTCCTATTCATATTCTCAGATGTTCCAAATATTGTAGCAGGTTATGGAACACCGGAATCTATTAAATTAATACGAGCAGAATCAACAATGGTGATGTTTGAAAATCTGAATCTTGTTAAGATGTATGACTTCTCCGTTAAGACGTTACGTGAAAATACAGCACCACTTCAAGGAATGGAAGGCTATTTGATACAGGAAGGAGAAATGGAGAAAGTTAAGGTGGTTGATTATGAGGGAATAGAGTAACATTTTACAACTATTTTTTGACAAAAGAATTTAATAAGGGGAAACTTACTTATGAAGAGAGACTTAAAATTATACTTTGAAAGAACAGAAGCAATTGAAAACGATTTAAATAGTTACCTAAAGGCAGTTACAACAATGGAAACAGTATTAAGAACTGTATGTAAGAAGTTGACAAACTGTGAAGGAAAGTCTATTGATGCGATTTTGGATACGCAGGAGGATTTAGAGAAAGACATAAAAAAATGTAAGGAGGAAATCAAAGACCTTTACGAATTATTCCAAGGCTATAACAAAGACATGCAGGATATTATGCAGCCTAAGGATAAAGGAAGTATGATGCGTGTAGACCGAAATGATATTTGGTGGAATAAATATCAGATCAGCTGTGAAGTAGATAGTATAAATTCGTTAAAAGCAATGGTACTCTATAATAATTACGGGTATGGGTACAATTATAATGATGTAATTGATACCGATGACGATGAAGAACGTAAGAAACAGCAAAGAAACGGCAGAAAAATAGATGAGATTTTCAATACCGTAGTACCTGCAAGTTATAATGCATTGAAGCAGCAAATGAACAAACTGGACAATTTTCATGAAACGAAAGTGATTCCTTTTGAAAATATGGATGATACTTATGCAGCAAAAGCAGGACAATTGTTATATACTTATGAAGGGAATCTGGAATGGTTTAAAAGAATTGTCGGTACATGTGTTGATGCTGTAGTAGATATTGTAGTAGGTGTCGCGAAAGCGTTATGGGATACGGTCGTAGGCCTTATAACATTGGTAGGCGGATTAGTGGCATTTGCGGCTTCAGCGGTTGTCATTGGTGTATGCAAACCTCTGGATATATCTCCGCCAAAGTGGGCTTCTCATGTTTTTAATCAAGGGGTAGAAACAGCAAAAGTGCTCGTGAGTCTTGAATGGATACCAGCTTTGGGGCAGCAGATCATGGACTCAGTAGAAGAAGAAGGTATCTTTTATGCAGTCGGATATACGATTGGATCTATAGCGGGCGTTAAAGGCTTAGACAAACTGGGGAAAACAGCAAAAATAGCGATGGGTGGAAAAGTTAGTGTTTTAAAGAACGCAAGTTGTGTAGATGACCTGTTGAGAGCTGGTCTAAGTTCGACAGATGATCTTGTTAAAGCGGGTATTACTTCCGTGGATGACTTACTAAAGGTTGGAGTCAATTCCCTTGATGATTTAGCCAAAGTCGGAGTCAACTCCATAGACGACCTGGTCAAACTGGGAGTGAAATCCGCAGACGATTTTGCGAAGCTGGGTATCACTTCCGTGGAACAATTGAAGAAGATTGGTATTACTTCGATGGATGACTTGGCAAAGCTTGGGATTACATCGTCAGAAGATTTGGCTAAGATTGGGGTGAAGTCGGCTGATGATTTTGTTGAAGTAGGGAGTAGGTTCACACAATTAAAAACTAAAGTAGAAAACTGGGCTCAAAGCGAGGGAGAGAAATTATCAAAGATTTCTAAAAGGCAACGAGACAAGTTTAATACGGCATGTGTTGTTTATGATGAAACTACAGGTAAGTATTATTTTGGAAGAAATAATGGTATAAATATTAGTGGAAGTAACAAAAATCCTATATTGTTTGGAGAGAGTAATACCTCAGGCATTTTGCCAGAACAATCGTTAAATAAATATACAGTAGGAAATTGTGCAGAAGTTGATGCAGTAAATCAAGCATTGAATGATGGGGCAAAATTAAAAGATCTTTATATGGGAACAATTCATACAACAAATAGTAAGTTTGGTGCATCTAAAGTTGCATGTGAGAACTGTACATATACTTTTAAAGGTAGAGTTGCAGAGAATTATTCTGGATGGTTAGGAGAATAGGAGAATTTATATGATGGAAGAATTAAAAAACATATCAATTACAGGAAGAATAGGATATGGGATAATGTGTTTAGAAGAATACTTATTAACTAAATATCCTAATAAAGATTGGAGCTTTATTTTAGAAAAGTATTGGCAAATAACAAGTTTAGAACTGTGGGATATATGGATGGATGAAGTAATTGAAATCATTCCTGAATATTTATTTGAATTTGATGATTATGAATCATCAGATTTTGAGCATTTATCTTATGAAAACTATTTGAAATTAAAAGAAATATATAAGGGTGTTGGTGATGATGCCAATATTATATTGAAAAAGGTATATGATTTGGCAAATAGTCATGCATATAGTTCGATAGTTGGAGAAGGTAAAGAAAGCTTGGAAGTTTTGGATGATGTTATAAAATATTTAGTAAATAATGAGGTGATTTTACCCAATATAGAAAAAGTTAAAAAATTTACGATAGATAAAAATAATGGATGGGGTGTCTCTTATAATGGTAAAATTTTATCAAAAATATTAAAATGATATAAAACATAATGAGGATACTAGTGCTTGTGAGTCTTGAATGGATACTGGTTTTGGTCAGCATAAATTGTTATGAAGATGATAGTTAAATTATGGATTTGGCTGGAATTATTTTAAAAGAATAAGCTAAAATTAATGGGAACTAAGGGTGCGGCTGAAGCTGTCAAGAAAAATTTAAAGAATAAAATCAGTAATATTCGCTCTGAAATGCCTAATACTAATTTAAGTAAAAGAGGGAATATGGCAGCAGCAGAAGTAGATATAGTTGTTGCATTGTGAAGGGAAATCGATTGATGCGATACTGGATACAAAAGAGGATTTAGAGAAAGATATTAAGAAATGTAAAAACGAGATAAAAGACCTTTATGATTTGTTCCAAGGTTACAACACCGATATGCAGAACATTATGTGGCCAAAGAATAAAGAAAACATGATGCGAGTAGACCGTAATGACATTTGGTGGAATAATATACTACCTGGCAGTTATGCTATATTAAAACAAAACATGGACGATATAGATAATTTTCATGAAACGAAAGTAATTCCTTTTGAAAATATGGATGATACTTATGGATCAAAAGCAGGACAACTGTTAAAGACTTATGAAGGGAATCTGGAATGGTTTAAAAGAATTTTCGGCAATTGTAAGGATGCTGTCGTAGATCTTGTCAAAGGGATTGCAAAAGCCTTATGGGATACGGTCGTAGGCGCCTTATAACATTGATAGGTGGATTAGTAGCATTTGCAGCATCAGCGGTTGTCATTGGAGTGTGCAAACCGCTTGATATATCTCCACCAAAGTGGGCTTCTCATGTTTTTGATCAAGGAGTAGAAACAGCAAAAGTGCTTGTGAGTCTCGAGTGGATACCGGCTTTGGGGCAGCAGATCATGGATTCAGTAGAAGAAGAAGGAATCTTTTATGCAGTCGGATATACGATTGGCTCTATAGCGGGCGTTAAAGGCTTAGACAAACTGGGGAAAACAGCAAAAATAGCGATGGGTGGAAAAGTCAGTGTTTTGAAAAACGCAAGTTGTGTAGATGACCTGGTCAAACTGGGAGTGAACTCCGCAGACGATCTGGCGAAGCTGGGTATCACTTCCGTGGAACAATTGAAGAAGATTGGTATTACTTCGATGGATGACCTGGCAATTTTGGATAACATTTATCACCATGTAAAAAATAAGCCGAAATATTATCGTAGATTTCAAGAATGTGATAAAATATGGAAAATAAAAAGCATTATATGAGAACAATAAACATCAGTGCAAATCATGGAAATAATAGTTAATATTTATGAATGTTGAAGTTTTAGAAAATAGATTAGGTAATTTTGGGTGTTTTGGGTTTCACTATCCTGATTCTTTTAAAAAAGCGATAGAATTAAATTTACTAGACTTTGATTTATGGTACATTATGGATGCAGAAAGAGTGTTAAGTAGATAAAAAGGCCTTAAGGAGAGATATTCTGATAGAAAGCTGATACCTTTTGCGAGAAGAGATGATAATGATGATATAGCATGCTTTGAAATAGGTAAAGGCGAAAAAGTTCAAATAATACATGACTTTGCATCAGTAGGATTTGAGCAAAGAAAGGAATATAATGACTTCTGGAATTGGATAGAAGAAGCAATTAAGGAAATGATTGATTTTAATAGGGACTAGGTGAAAATAATATTATCCATTTACAATTATTAATGGATATCTGAATGTACAGTATAAAAAATCTACAATAAAATGCTGTAAAATTTCTCGTTGAATAATACAGCATAATTGCATATAATATAAGTATAAATAAAGCATTTGGAAAGGAAGTTGATTTATGCCGAATATATTACCAGTTTCAGATTTGAGAAATTATAATGAAGTATTGAAAAATTGCCAGATTGGAGAACCTGTTTTTCTAACAAAGAATGGAAGAGGACGGTTTGTAGTGATGGATATTGAAGATTATGAACGTGAAAAATCAGAGAAAAAGTTATTGATGAAGTTGCAGGAAGCAGAAGAGGCTGTAAGAAACGAAAACGGTTGGCTGACCTTTGATGAATTGAAAGCTACATTAGGAGAATAGATTATAATGAAACTACGGATTAACCCATTTGTTGCTATTGACTTAAAGAACATTAAGGACTTTATATCAGAAGATAATCCCGATGCAGCACAGCAAACGGTGCAGGAGATTTTTAGTCAATTTAAAAATGTACAGCAGTTTCCGAGTATGGGGGTAGATTTAGCTAAGAGGGTCAGCTTTAAAACGAATTATAAGTATGTGGTGTGTGGTAATTATGTGGTGTTGTATAAAGTGGGAGTAGAGTATGTTGAGATTTATCGAGTGATGAATAGGTTTCAAGATATAACCAAAATATTCTAGTAATTATTGAAATACAGAAAGGGATAAAGATGGAATTAAATGCGGATAAACATTAGTGAAAAAAGTTTTAGCTGTAAAAAAAGACATAATATAACAAGATTAAAGGTGATCAAACGGAAGATGATTTAGTAAAAATAAGAAAATGGGCAAAAATAATTTTTCAAAATGAAGATTTTAAAGTATAAAATAGGTCCTCCTTGTTTAGAATTCTTCATATCTAATTCTCGACAAGAAAGACCTATTTATTTTCAAAGACACAATATTTATTACAGGACCTTAACAAGTTGCATATATTTTATTGAGATAATTATGTTAAGAGAAGTATATCTGTTTCATTATGTATTACTTTTTGTCCTGCTTTTAACAATTGACAGCTTTCACCATTTGTTAATATTACCATTGTAGTAGCGGGCTTTTCTGCCTGTTTTAAAATTTCTAAGTCCACGGAAGCAATTTTTTCACCTTGCTTGATGGTTTGGTTTTCCTTTACATAAGTAGTAAATCCATGGCCTCCCAGATCTACAGTATCAATTCCGATATGGAGCAGTATTTCCAGTCCGGTTTCATCGATAATGCCATAAGCATGCATTGTCGGAAAACATGCAACAATCTTTCCGGTGACAGGAGAATAAAATTCGCCGTTCTCAGGTTCAATAGCAAATCCATCCCCCAATGTTTTCTGTGAAAATGCAGCATCCTGTACCGATTCAAGAGGTAGAATAGTACCATCAACTGGCGCACAGATAGGGGCGCTCTTTTTTTCTATGGTCTTTTCGCTGTGTTTACTGAAAAGCTTGTTCAATATTGTCATATAAGTGTAGTACCTAACCTTTCTTTCATCCTGGAGGAAATATCCTTATTCCCACTGCAGTATATAATATGAATTATTGCATCTTAGGCCAATAGTCAGCATTTGCATTTATCAGGTCTTCAAGAAGTTCTTTTGCTACATTGGTGTTAACTACGGTTCGATTTAATACCAATGCCTGCAGCGCTTTTGCCTTGCTGCCTTCTGCATAGGCATCGACCGTAAGACTTTCATATGCATATTGGTTCTCTAATAATCCTTTATAGAAAGTTGGAATATTGCCTACAGATAAGGGCTCGACCCCATTGCTTCCCACACGGCATGGTACTTCAACCATCATTTCAGGATCAAGATTCGATATCGTACCGTTGTTTTTTGTAATGATTAAAAATATTTCCTTTGTATTATTTGCAAGTGCAGTAGCTAAATCAACAATATATTCTGCATGACAGCCCGCAGAACCATCGATATCATATTCGGTTCCTTTTAATTTTCCATTAGCCAGAACGGCATCCAAGCGCTGAAAGGTATCTTTTTCATTTCCGTCCATAACTTCATTGGCTCTGGTGTATTCAGGATTCTGTTTCTTCAACATTTTATGAGGGTACAGATAATACTGAAGGTATGTATTTGGCAGATATTCATCATAATCATTAATCATCTGACTCATAAACTCAAAGGTAGCACTCCAGGATGGTTCCTGGAATAAGGGCTCTGTCTGTACATCAATAGGAGTTTTCAACAGTTCTCGTAATTTTGGAAGATAATCTTCACCAGTCTTCGTATCATAAATATGTGTGAACCAGCCAAAGTGATTCAAGCCAAAATATTTTGGCTCAAGATCTTTTCTTTTTTTACCAAGAACCTCTGCATATACATCCAGTATAGCAATTGGCATATCACAGATATTGATGATACGGTAATCATTTGGAAAAATTCGTTTGGTAGCTTCAGCAACAATGGCAGCGGGGTTTGAATAATTCAATATCCAGCACTTGGGGGAATACTTACGAATAACATTTATAATTTCTATGATTGCCGGAATACTCCGAAGTCCATAGGCAAAACCACCTGCACCGCAGGTTTCCTGACCGAGGCAGCCATGCTTAAGAGCAATTTTTTCATCCATTTCGCGCATCTTCAACCGTCCGACCCGGATTTGCATTAGAGCAAAATCAATATCTTGAAATGCTTCTTTCATACTGGTGGTATAGATGATTTCTTCGATTTCGGGATAGTACTCACGGAATAGAATTTCGGCATATTTTCCTACTTTTTCCTGACGTTCCTTTTCATTATCATATAGTACAAGCTTTTTGATTGGAAATCTTTCTTTTTGATTGCATAACATAGCCAGCATATCCGGTGTATAGCGACTACCTCCACCGACAATACAGATATTATATTTTTTCATTACATTATGCTCCTTTCTTATTTTAGTAAACTATTCACCGTTTCTTTTACGGTTTCTACGTCCATTCCTATGATGATTTGTACATTATTGCCTTTGGTTATAATTCCCTTTTGGCTGGCTTTTTTCAGAATAGTTTCGTCTACCTTAGCGCCATCCTTTACCTCAACACGCAATCGGGTAAAACAGTTATTGACGGTAGAAATATTTTCTGAACCACCAAGTCCTTCAATAATAAGCTTTGCGCTGTCAAGATCGGAGGTTTTCGAATGAATGGAAATACCTTCATCTGAAGATATCTCTGCCATAAAAGTATCATCACGTCCGGGCGTTTTAATATTGAATTTGAGGATTAAGAATTTGAATACAAAATACCAAACTGCTGTCATAACAATTCCTACGATAATAAAGATATATACCTTTGTTATGGAAGGACTGATTACAGAGTTGCATATAAAAGTATCAATTGCGCCATATAATGCATAAGTTCTTGAACCTAATACCCATAAAAGCACTTCGGAAATACCGGAAATAACTCCATGAACCAGCCAAAGGAAAGGTGAAATGAACAGGAAGCTAAAATCCAGCGGTTCAGTAATACCTGCTGCAAATGCAACAAATGCGGAGGGAATAATCATACCCTTAACTGCTTTTTTGTACTGCGGCTTTGCTGTTTTAATAAATGCAAGAGCGATACCGATTGAGCCAAAGATTTTTGCGAAACCAAAAACGGAGAAGCGGATAGAACTGTCCATGGCTGTTAAAGCAGAGGCATTACCCATCTCGGCATAGAATATATTGGCCGCACCCTGAACTGCTTTTCCTGCAATTTCTGCTGTACCGCCAATACCGGTAAAGCAGAAGGGCATCCACAACAAATGATGTAGTCCGGTAGGAATTAAGAAGCGGTTACCAAAGGCATACACAAATACACCGGCGGGACCAGAATTTTTTATAAAGTTAGATAGAATTGATATTCCTTCATTAACAACCGGCCACACGTAGCTTAATACGATAGCCAACGCTAATGTAATTGGAATCATCAGAACAAAACAAAATCTTGAACCACCATAGATACGGAATATCTCAGGGAATTTAACATCAGAAAATTTATTATGGATATAAGCGGTCAGGCATCCAAGCATTAAGCCTAAGAAAACATTCATGTCCACGACCTGAAAGCCTAATACAATATTTTGCCCTGTTCCATATAACCCAACAGCTCCTTCTTCTGCAAGCATCCCCATATTTGTTAACCAGGCATTGTTTGCTGCCAGGAAAATCAGATAAGAAATAAGGCTCAAAATAGCTGCATCCACCTTTTTCTTCTTCGCCAAGGCCGTAGCAATACCAACACAGAAAATAATGGATAAATTATTGACCATAGTATCCATCATAGACTTTATAAGTTTACCGATAAAAGCAATACCTGATGGCATAAAATCAAGCTGCATAATTACTGCAATTGCAAGCATCATACCCATAATTGCAAGAAACATGACTGGCTGAACAGCAGCTCGTGAAAATTTTTGTCCCATTTCCATTATCTTATTTTTCATAAAAAATACCTCCCAATTTTTTGTATTTATGTTACAATTTTATTATATATTTCAAATTATTTTTGTTCAATACATCCTATTGTTCTGTGCCTTTTTTTACCCAGAGTAAACTTTTTTACTAGCAAGCAAGTGGAAATTGAAGGAATATCTCTGCAATTTCACAGAAAAAAACTGTTGCATTCGACTTGAACAACAGTTTTTTTGTGTTATTGGTTTTGAAAGTCAATTTTATTGTAGCTTTCATCAATTTGTATTCTATTCATTTGGGAGATAACGCTTTGAAAATTCGCATAGCGCGATTTCTAAGAGGACAATTAGATTGGCAGTAAATAAGTTTGGCTTATAATTATTATTTTCACTTTGTACACCATTAACCTCAATAAATATGTCTGCAGCGTTTGCTAATGGTGATTTTGGATTATTAGTCAATGCCAGGACATATTCACCATGCTCTTTGGCAACACGTACTTTTTCCAATATTTCAGCGCGTGTCCCGGAGTAGGACATAAAGATATATATTCCGGCTTTCTCCTTAGAGAAGCTGGCAAAATGATAGCAACTCATACTATTAAAGCCGAAGGTCTGAAGCTTCTGGATATAATAGTCTCTGGCACTATCACAAAAGCCAAGAGAGTCAATGCGTATTCGGCGTTCTTTGAACTCATATAATAATTCAGTAAATTTAGAAGCATTCTGACTAATTTTATCATCATTGGTCAAGGTATTGATAGCAAAGAAATTTTCACCAGAAGTATTATTCATATTTGCAAAAGTAGTATAGTACATTTCACTATAACCACTATACCCCAATTTTTTAGCTAATTTTACAATTGCTCCTTTTGATACGTAGCAGTCCTGTGCCACTTGTTCGATTTTAGCTTTCGATTTTTTAGATATATAATAATGAATTCGATTTAAAATATTTTTCTCAACTTCCGTAAGGTGAATATTTGAGTCCATATTTCACACCCGTACCTTTCGTATTTAATGGTCAGCTATTTTGTAGTTCTTTCTAAAGTTAGTTAATTTTCAAGAGATGAAACATGTCCACAAAATGGACAAGTAACAGCTTTTTGACTAAATGAACTTCCATAATTATATTATCTGTTTTAATTTAGCAATATAAACAATCTAATTCCTTTTCCAATACTTTGATAAGTTCTTATATGCTAATCATACAACTGTATCGTATTAAAATCAACTAACTTTGGAAAATACCCTGAATCCTTATAAAATCCTTATAATTGTCTGCTATCATGCATTTATAAAGGAGATGAAAAGAATGGATTACATATTAGAAACAAAAAACTTAAGTAAATCATTTAAAGAAAACAAGGTAGTTAAAGGCGTTAATTTGCAGATTCCAAAGAACTGTGTCTATGGACTTCTGGGAGCAAATGGAGCCGGCAAGTCCACTATTTTAAAAATGATGACGGGTATGTTATATCCGACGTCAGGAGAGATTATGATAGAGAATCATTCCTGGGAGAGGAAAGACCTCGAGACGATTGGAGCATTAATCGAAGAGGCAGCGTTATATCCGAATCTGACGGCTTATGAAAATTTGAAAGTAAGAACGCTTGCATTAGGCATAAAAGAGTCAAGAATACAAGAAGTATTAGATATTGTAGACTTAAAAAATACAGGAAAGAAAAAAGTTGGGAAATTTTCGATGGGTATGAAGCAAAGACTAGGAATAGCAGTTGCATTGCTGAATAACCCCAAATTATTAATCTTAGATGAGCCGACAAACGGGTTAGATCCATTTGGAATTCAAGATTTGCGAGAACTGATTCGGTCATTTCCGGAAAAGGGAATTACAGTAATCGTTTCCAGTCATATCTTAAGTGAAATAAGTCAAGTTGCTGATTGGGTAGGGATAATAGCCAATGGAATTTTAGGATATCAAGATAGACTGGATAAGGAAATAGATCTTGAAGAACTTTTTATGAAAGTTGCCAAAGAGAATTATAAGGAGGTTTTAAATGATGATAAGCATATTTAAATCCGAATTGTTGAAGATAAAGTCTACAACGGTTTCAAGAATATGGTGGATGGCTCCCGTTATCTTAATGGTATTATCTTACTTTTTGACTAGTAGTTACTGTGTAATAGATAATTTTAATTGGTACTATACGACGATATTCCCATTTGGACTTACGTTATCATGTGTGTTAATTACAAAACAGGAGAAAAATAAAAAATATCGTGGAATCTTACCGATTCCCATAGACGGGAGAAAAATAATCTATGGTAAAATCCTAGTGCTGACTTTTGGAACTTTTTTAAGTTTATTAATAGTATGTTTAGGTTCTTCCTGTCTTCAATGGATTTTGGGGAGCGTTAACATACAAAAACTTCCGTACTTAAATATGTTACTAGCTGTTTTTATACTTTCAATTACTTTTATGTGGCAGATCCCTCTAATATTGTTTTCTGGGTTTAAATTTGGATTTTTCCCTACATTGATAATCAATATTGTATTACAGATGGGATTTGGGATTGTGGCATCTTTAGAAGATTGGTGGATTATCAGCCCTTACTCATATCCCGCAAGGTTAATGATTCCATTGCTCAAGATTCTACCCAATGGGCTGCCGGCTGTTGCTGGAAGTGAGACTTACAAAGAGGAGTTATTATCATATAAAGGTAGTATCGTTGCAGTATTGATAAGTGTCATCATTTTCATCATAGGATCAGTAGTAGTCGGAAAATGGATGGAAAAAAGGGAGGCAGTGTAGATGAATAACTTAATAAAGCTTTTTAAGGCTGAATCTTTAAAGATGAAACATACGTTGTTCTTACCAGCTCATCTGATTATCCCAATTATTGGGACGCTACTGTTTTTGTTATATAGTTCCATATGTGGGTGGAATAATCATGTAGCTATTTCAAGTTTTATTCAGATTATTTCTATATTATTTCCTCTTATAGGTACATTTATGGTATCATGGAATTTAGATAATGAAGAAAAAGCAGGAAATTTCCAAGTACTTCTGGTTCAAAGGCAGTCAAGAGTTGCTGTCTTTTTTATTAAAATAATTTATTTGTATGGTATGGGCATATTATCTTGTTTTGTAGCTTTTTTTATTTACTATATTCGATTTAGTAAGATGGATATTGGTTTCTATTTAAAAATCTTTCTAACGGTTTGTTTATGTCAGTCAATAGAATACCTGATCCATGTATTTCTTAGAATAAGATTTGGTACAGGAATTACGATAGGGTTTGGCATTTTGGAATTTTTGATTAGTGCCCTAATGATTACCGGCCTAGGGGAGGGGCGTTGGATGTTTTTCCCCGCTGCATGGGCTGTTCGTATTACAGGATATCAGTTATTGCGGATATCTAGAAATGAACTTCCCTGGGTTTTGATTTATGCAATTTTATTAATTATTTTATTTATACTATTTTCCAGAAAATTTGAGAGTAATAAAAGCAGTCTGGGGTGAAAGATTATGGCAAGAATTCTTGCGGTAGATGATGAGAAAGAAATTCTTGAGATTATTCGAAAGGCATTAGAGAAAGATGGACATGAAGTGGTTCTTTGTAAAGATGGTGATTCTGCGCTTAAAGCGCTTTCGATACCATTTCAACTGATTCTGTTGGATATCATGATGCCTGAAATGGATGGGTTTGAGTTGTGTGTGAAAATCAGAAACAAGACGGACTGCCCTATCATATTTTTGACAGCAAAATCATCGGAACCTGATATTATCAAAGGACTAAGTATAGGGGCAGATGATTATTTGAAAAAACCGTTTGGACTGGGTGAACTACGTGCAAGGGTGATGGCACATATGAGAAGAGAAGGGCGTCAAAAGTCCAATTCTTTCATACGTTCCGGTCTGGTCTTTTATACAGATTCCAAAAAGGTAATGTATCAGCAAAAGAATCTACTGCTGACCAAAAGTGAATACGATATCTGTGAATATCTTGCAATAAATCATGGGATTACCTGTTCAAAAGAAAGGATATTTGAATCGGTTTTTGGTTTCAATGCGGATAGTGACAGCTCAGCTATCGTAGAACATATAAAAAATATTAGAAAAAAAGGCTCTGCATATGGTTTAAATCTGGTGGAGACCGTTTGGGGGATTGGTTATCGGTGGGCAGAATAAAAGGGAAAAAGACGATTACCGGTTTGTTTATCAGACATATTATATGGATTGGAATTGAAACGGTACTGATTTCAGCATGTTTATTGATTGTAATGAATATTTTAATTTCAAAAAAGATTGCCTATCCCGCAAATTCTCAGGAAAATTATCTGAACAATCTTGAAAAAATCGCGTTTAAGGGCGAGAATATAGAAGGTCGTTTAAAAAATCAGTATCTTTATGCACTTTTTAATGAGGAAGGCACTTATAAGAAAGGGAGCATCGACCAGGATGAGGCAGAAGAGATATATCAATTTTTTAAAGAACATGGAACGTATTATAAAGAAAGGTATATAAAAGTAATTTCTTCAAATAAAGGAGAGTATTATATACTTTATGATATTAAAATGGGATTTTATAATCACTTCTTAAGTCGTTTTTTTCCAAGTCCGGATATTTTAATAATCATATTTTTCATTCTTCTGTTTCTTGCGAATCTTTGGAGGATTGCCGGGAAGTTCGGAAAAGTTATATCAGGGGAATTGAAGAGATTAAAAGGAATTACTGGAAGTATAGAAAAAGAGAACTTAGAATTTGATATACCATCTTCGTCATTGAAAGAGATAGATGAAGTATTTCATTCTGTCGGAAAATTAAGAGACAATTTGAGTAAGTCTCTTCATACTCAGTGGAATCTGGAATCCGGTCGTAGAGATCAAATTGATGCTCTGGGACATGACCTTAAAACACCACTTACTATAATTCGAGGAAATGCGGAGCTGCTTTTAGAATGTCAGTTAAATCAGGAAGAAAGTGAATTTGTAAATCACATTCAAAAAAATACAGAGCTAATGCAGGAGTATATTCAAAAGCTGCTGGAAGTAAATCGTTCCGAAGAAGAATATAAGATTAGTATGGAATGGATAGATAGTCGGAGTTTTATTCAAGATATAGAAGCATATTCCCAAGACTTAGCCAGGAACAAAAATATTACATTAACATATAAAATAGAAGAAGTTCCAGATAAAATTTTTGTAGATTCTAAAATACTAAAACGTATCTTATTAAACTTAATGGATAATGCGGTGGAATATTCACCAGAGAATAGTTCTATTTTGATGCAGATAAAAGCAGAGTACAATAGTTTGACGTTCAAAATTGAAGATTCCGGGAAAGGGTTTTCTATAGATGATCTGAAATATGCTACAAAGCAGTTTTATTGCAATGATAAAAGTCGAAGTTCGAGAGATCATTTGGGTATGGGGTTATATTTTGTTGATATTATGATAAAAAAATTAGGTGGAGAATTAAGGCTTTCAAATTCAGAAACATTAGGGGGCGCCAGAGCTGAAATCTTGTTGTTTGATTCTGTATAAATTGTAACAGCCTAGTAAAATTTTCCTGTGCTCGGTCACAAGTGACGAAAAATGTAAAAGAGTGTCAATTTTGGTTAGAACAAGTTGGCATTCTTCTTTTGATTGTGATATCCTAAATAGTAGTAATAGGCGGGGTTGATAGGAATGGAGGTTAATTTATGCTAGGGGTACTTATTGTAGATGACGAAGAAAAAGTGTGTACGTTAATACAGTACTTAGTAGATTGGGAAAAAATGGGCCTGCAAGTGATAGGCGTGGCCAATGATGGGATTACAGCAATGGGAATTATCGAAGAAAAGCATCCGGATATTGTAATTACGGATATTCAGATGCCTGGTTATAATGGACTAGAAGTAATTCAACAAGTAAGAGAAAGATATCCAGAAATCTATTTTATTATAATCAGTGGTTACAGACAGTTTGATTACGCACATCAGGCAATAAAGTTTGGAGTGGAAGACTATTTACTAAAACCAATTAAACAAGATGAATTGAATTCAATTTTAGATAAAATCATTAAGCTAAAGAAGTCTGAAGAAGAGATTAAGACAGAACAAGAATTATTAAAGCAGAAACTAAATGTGCATAGTAAAAAAATTAAACAAAATTTATTATGGGATATTTTGAATATAAATGAAGAATTTTTAGATTACACAATTGAACAGTTAAATAATAAGTATGATTGTAATTTCCAATCAGGAATATTTCAAGTTTTAATTTTTAAAGCTGATTTTTCGATTGAACTGGAACAGGAAAAGGTTCATCAGATGTTAGATAATAAAATGATTGAAATGATAGAAAAAGAATTTCAGAAAGATACGATCGAGCAGGTAACTTATCTGGGAGAAGAAGGAGTTTATCTACTTTATAATGCAGCACAAGAGGATAAAGATCTTCGCTGGAAATTAAAACATATTAGAAATAAATTGAATACTTTACGAGACGTTTTTCCTGGAATGTTCGTAACGGTAGGGATAGGGAACTATGTAAAAAATGTGAGTGAACTTCCAAAAACTGTGTATGACGCTAGAAATGCCATTTTGAATCGTTTGTTTAAAGGAGTAGGAAAAAATATTGTAGTCACGCCAAGTCAACAGCCGGGATTAGAAGCAGCTGATATTATTAACAGTGAATTCCAAGTTAAATTTTTAGATTATATGGATGTATATCATTTGGATGGAATATTACAATTACTTAAAAAAATAGAGAGAACACTCAGAGAAGAACCAAATTCAGATGGGATTTTATTACTAAGATTAATCAATGATATTCTGGATATTTATTTTTTAAGTCTGAAAAAGATGCAGCTTGAGGTGGATATATCACAAAGTAAGATTGAATTTATGAAAATATTCTATAGTTGTCTTAACATAGAAGATGTGTTTGAGAAACTGTTTCATTTTATAAAAGAAAATCTGGAAACAATCATGGCAGAAAGGAAAAATGTAGAAGCAGAACCTATCATTGAAGCGAAAAAGTATATTATCGAGAATTATAACAACAATTTAAAATTCGAAGAGTTAGCTGAGAAATTAGGGTTTAACTATGCTTATTTTTCAACATTGTTTAAAAAAGAAACAGGACAGACATTGACGGAATATGTTTTGTCGATACGTATTCAAAAAGCTAAGAATCTATTGTTGGATCCGGAAGTAAGCATAATGGAAGTTGCAGAATCTGTAGGATATTCGGATTTAAAATATTTTGGAAAGCAATTCAAAAAAGTTACAAATTTAAGTCCCAAAGAATATAAGAAATTATTTATGCAAAAGTAGAAAGGAAAGTATATGAAGAAGAAATGGACGTTGTTAGATAGAAGCATTCTGTGGGTCATTAACCTTTATTTCATTATATTCTTCCTTTTTATAGGAGTAATATCCTATGTTTTTTGGGGAGTAAATCCTAGCAGTATGGCAGGAAAAATATATGCTGTTCTAATGGGGCTCATTATCTTTTTCTCTATTATAATTGGAAAAAAACAAGTAGTTGAGGTATGTCAAAAGATTTTAAAAACAGTAAGACTGTTTAATCATGGGCATGTTTTTGAGGAATTATTCCATCATCGTTATAGTTTTTCACATGAAACAGAAGAAATGTTTTCCAAAATGGAAGGAATTTTTAAGAGAAGGGAAATGTTTGAACAATCAAAAGAACAAGCCCAATATTTGGCGTTACAAAATCAGATCAATCCCCATTTTTTATATAATACACTTGAGGCAATCCGTGCCGATGCTTTGGTGGCTGGAAGCAATACGATTGCACAAACGGCAGAAGCATTAGCTACTTTTTTCCGTTACACTATTTCGGAAGTTGAGAGTTTAGTTACATTAGAAGATGAACTTGATAATGTTAAAAATTTTTTTATTATTCAGCAATACCGATTTGGAAAAAAATTGGATATGCGGGTGCATGTATTAGAAGAAGATATGACCGTATTCCAATCCTGTATCCCCAAGTTAACGTTGCAGCCGATTGTAGAAAATGCCATATGCCACGGCTTGGAGAGAAAGCTTGGAGGCGGGGTGATACAAATCGAAATCGAGCATACAAAATCCAATTTATTTATCCATATAAGAGATAATGGAAAAGGAATGGATGAATTATGTCTGGAAGAAATAAATTCGAAATTAAAGCAGCAGGATAGAATTTATGATCATCCTACTTCCAGACAAGGTGGAATTGCTCTTTGGAATGTAAATACAAGAATTAAGTTACTCTTTGGTGAAAAATATGGAATAAACATTTATAGTACTTTGAATGTAGGAACTCATGTAAAAATTACACTGCCTTATATTGCAAAAGGTAAGGAAGAGCAGTTGGATTGGAAGGAAAATATCATAAGGAAGAATTTATGAAGGAAGAAATTTTAAGGATTGATAGTGGATTCAAAGAATATCAGAGAAAAGTACTTTTAAAAGATTTTAATCTTCAAATTTTTAAAGGTGAGCTTTGTGGATTAATCATAAATAATGTAAAAGAAAAAGAATCTGTCATTGAAGTATTGAGTGGAAAAACAAAGCTGGATTATGGATGGTTGTATTTTGAAGAGCAGTTGTGCCAGGCATTCAGTGATGTATCTACGCTAAAAGATAAGATTTTTTTTATTGATGGAAAGAGCAGACTAGTAGATAAATTAAGTGTTGAAGATAATGTTTTCACATTTCAGAAAAATGTAAAGTGGTACTCTTCGAAAAAAAAATACTCAGAGTATGGAAAGGATTTATTGGAGACTTATCAGCTCAAAATATCACTTCGTTGCCGGGTAAGCAACTTAACAATACTGCAAAAAAAGAAATTGGAATTGCTCAAGGCATATGCAAGAGGGTATCGTTTCATTACCATTGTGGGAATAGGAGCTTTACTAAGTGACGCAGATATTATAAATTTCTTCTCTTTAGTAAATATATTTCAAAGAAAAGGTGTTGCTTTTTTACTGATAGAAAATAATGAAAATATCCTACTTCAATATGCTGACGTAATAGCGATATTAAAAAAGGGAAGAACCATAGCGCAAATCAAAAAAAGAGATTTTAACCGAAGGGACTTGTATGGAATTTTGTTGGGAGATGCACTTAAAAGAGACACTTACTCTAAGAACATATTAGAAATGTCCAAAGAGCCCCAGAAAATATTATTGAATTTTGAATATGTTAAGACATATGCTTGTTCAAATCTCAACTTTAAAATTCATGAAGGTGAACTTGTGAATTTTTTGGATTTTGATTCGACCTCCTACAGCGGTGTAATTGAGGCATTAGAAGGTGGGTTTTCTGTTTTGGAAGGTGATATATGGCTTGCGGGTAAAATATTTCGTCCAAAAGGTATCTGGGATGCAATGGAGAAAGGAATATGTTTTATTGGAGAAAATCCTATGGAAAGTATGTTATTTCATGACCTTACTGTCTTTGAGAATATAAATATATCCTTATCTAAAAAGGTTCTGGGTGTTATGTTCCGAAAAAAGTATCAACGGGGTGTGATAGAAGAATTAAAAGAAGTTTTTAGCAAAGAAGAATTAGACATGCCGGTTCATAAGGCAGACCCGATAACGATGCAGAAACTGATATATTACCGATGGATACTCTTTAATCCTAAATTATTAGTTTGTATCAGGCCATTTTCAGCGGTAGATTTTCACATGAGGCATATTACGGAGCAATTAATACATAAAGCGTTGGAAAAGAAAATAGCGGTTTTAATCGTTACCTCTAATATGGACGAGGCCTGCTATATGGGTGAAAGAGTTCTTGTATTAAAGGATGGGATTTTATTTGAAGATAATAGTAAGAATGTAAATCATGCGCAGGATGCATTAATGTGGTAAATGTCCTGGATTAAAGGATCTGGTATAGAAGTAGTAGGATGAAAGGGTATGAAGTATGAAAAAAGTTTTAGCGCTTGTAATAGCAATGATAATGATGGTTACATTCATTGCTTGTGAAGGCAGTAGTACAAAAAAAACAAACGACGAGATCACCATTGGTGTTATTTTAAAAACATTATCAAGTGAATATTGGGGATATGTTGCAGCAGGTGTAAAAGCCGCTGAAAAAGATTTTGGAGTTAAAGTAAATTTACAAGGCCCTGCATCAGAAACATCTTATGATGAACAGAACAATATGATTGAAACAACTCTGTCCACGAATGATCTTGATGCATTGGTAGTAGCTCCATTACAACCTGAATCGATTGCTTTTGTATTAGGAAATACACAGATTCCGATATTATTTGTAGATACAGATGCAGAGTTTTCTAATAAAACAGCATATATTGGAACCGGAAACTATGAAGCAGCTTATTTAGGCGGCGAATATGCGGCGAAACAAAAAGGGAAAGGTGCTATAGCAGTAGTCATTGCCGGAGTTCAAGGGAACACAAATAGTTATGAACGTGAAAAAGGTTACATAGATGCATTAGAAGCGAAGGGTGTTAAAGTGGCATCTGTTCAATATGCAGAAGCGACGACTGACAAAGCAACGAATATCATGGAAAATATGTTGACAAGTTTAAAGAATAATGTAGACATTGTCTGCTGTGTCAATGATGATATGGCAGCAGGAGCAGCAAATGCATGCAAGCAAGCAGGTGTAGAGGGTGTGACGATTGTAGGATTTGATGGAATTCAAACGGGTGTTAAAAACGTAATGAATGGTGTTGTTTCTGCATCAGTAGCACAGTCGCCCTATAATATGGGGTATCAGGCAGTTGAAAATGCAGTAAAAGCAGTTAAAGGTGAAGAAGTTGAAAAAGTGATTAAAACGGGAGTATCTATTATCACATCTGAAAATGCAAAAGATTATTTGGCTGAACTAAAATCCGTTCTTAAGTAAATAGGGAGGCATACGTATGACAAATAAGTTAGAAATCAAAGATATCTTAGGGAAATTAGGTCCATTGTTAGCCCTTATTGCATTGGGAATTGTATTAACAATTTCAAATACAAATTTCTTAGTAATTAACAACATTATGAATATTTTAAGACAGACAGCCGTGAATGGTTTGATATCTGCAGGTATGTTAGTCGTATTAATAACTGCAGGTATTGATTTATCCGTTGGTGCGAATGCAATCCTTTGTGCCTGTATGATGGGAATGATGATGGAAAAATTTAATGTATCAAATCCAATTATCTTAATTTTGGGCTGTTTACTTACAGGAATGGCAGTTGGATGCATCAATGGTCTGTTACTTACCAAGTTGCGTTTACCACATCCATTTGTTTCAACGCTAGGGATGAAAAACGTATTGTGTGGTTTGGCCTTATTAGTAGTCGCGACCAAGACAGTCGGTAATTTCCCATCCGCTGTAACATGGCTTGGATCTTCAAATATATTTCAAAGTACAAATTTTGCAGGCATTCCAGTATGCTTTTTAGTACTGCTTGTGTTTTTTATAGGATTTCATTTATTTCTTAATAAGACAGCATTTGGCCGAACAATCTATTGTGTGGGAGGAAATCCTGAAGCTACCAGACTTTCCGGTATCAATACTGATCATGTACTTATTATTGTATATTCATTATCTGGTTTCATGTGTGCGATTGCCGGACTTGTTATTGTAGGGCGTTCTGGTGTTGCTAATCCATCTTCAGCGATCACACCTTATGATACAGATGCTATTGCAGCATGTATCATTGGAGGTGCTTCTTTCAGTGGTGGGAAAGGTACTGTCTGGGGAACACTGATTGGAGTTTTGATTATTTCTACGATACGAAATGGTTTGACATTACTGAATGCAGCAAGTGATATACAATATGTAGTAATTGGTCTGGTTATTATTGTTTCTGCATTTATTGATGTTACAAGGTCTTTGATGGAAACAAAAACAAGAAGATTGGCGGCAAAATAATCGTGTACTTATACAAGCCATTGTAATATAGCTGTATATTCAATGGACTAATGTTTTTTATGTAGCAGTTATTTATATTATGAATATAATGTAATAAGAAGGTTATGGAAGTGAATTACATTGGCTATAAAAATTTTTATAGATCAAGGTCATAATCCAACAGGGTACCATAATGCAGGGGCTCAGGGGTTTGGATTTTTTGAGGAAAATATAACGTTTCAAGTAGGTATTTATTTAGCAAATTTATTAGAAAATGATTATAGATTTGAAGTACGTTTATCAAGACCGACATCTACGACAGTTCTGGGGACTACAAATGCGACAAGTTTAGCCGAAAGAGTGCGTATGGCAAATGAATGGCCAGCTGATTATTTCATAAGCATACATGCGAATTCCAATGTCAATCCTGCTATTAATGGAGCTGAAATTTATATTTATAAATATTATACACAGGCTCACTGGCTTGCACAAAATGTAATGGAGGGAATTCTCCGATATACAACACTTAAGGATAATGGCATTCGGGAAAACCCAGCCCTGTATGTTCTGAGAAGGACTCAAATGCCGGCAATTCTTACTGAAATCGGATACTTATCAAATTATAACGATTTCTTAGTTTTAAGAGATCAACAATGGAGAATTGCATATGGTATGTATATAGGTATTCTAAATTATTTTGGATTTGAACCTCTATAGAATGTCCGTACCTTCTGTTTGAATTGCACATAATCAAAAGAAAGGAGGTATTGCTCATGAATAAAAAAGAATTAAGAAATCCAAAGGAAAGAAATGATAATATGTCTGTTGCATATGAAATTGCAGAACAGGATTTAGCAGGTAAATCCGGAGCAGGCGTCTATACAGCAATACAACTGACCTTAGCAGGTAAATGTGGAAACTATTTTACGGTTTCCTACGAATGCACTACAAATAATATTTCTTGTGGATAATGATTTAAGTGGATAATAAAAGATTATATATATATGAATGGCCTGAAGTCAATGTATCATGAAATACTACTTCAGGCCATAACTTATTTATGAAAAGGAGTATTTATACATTATGAATGAATCAGAGGTCGAAATATTAGATTATTGGTATACATTATTTCCAGAAATCGACGACAGAGATAAAATAAGAAAAATGATTAAGAATGTTTCCGGAAAAGAGATGGAAGAACATGCTGAAGAATACAAGATTGTGCAGAAAGAAATTGATGAATGGGTAGAGCATGAATTTTTTACCAAAAAGTTAAAAAGCTCAAGATATAAAGAAATTGAAAAAACTATTCATCAAGAAGTTCGATGGAGTGGTTTTTATACGCCCATTTTGATGAAATATTATAAGAGACTTCAAGATATGATACAAGGACAAGATTGTATCAAAGATAAAGAAGGTTTTTTGAAAAGTATAATATTGGATCATGTAAGAAGTATGGTTAACATGAGTTTCAGAGTACTTGTATTAGAAACACAGATAGCAAAAAATGAGAAATTATTGTATGGCAAAACTTCAAAAGAAAGAGGGAAATATTTTTGTGATACGATGTTATATGATAGTGGATATTTAAAAGAATTGTATCATGTTTATCCGGAATTAATAAGATTATTAGATCAAAAGACAAAGCAGACCTATTTTTACATTAAGGAAATACTGGATCAAGTATCTATATTTTGTGCTGTATGGGGAAAAGTAGAAAATATTATATTAGGAAAAGGTGATACGCATAACAACGGTAAAAGTGTTGCTTTTGTAGAATTTGAACATAAAAAAATAGTCTATAAACCAAGAAAATTAATAATGGAGAAAAAATATGGAGAATTATTATCATGGTTTCAAAAAGAAGATCGTAATTTCATGAAAATTGATGCTTGTAAAGTCTGGAATTTCGAAAAAGGGGGTTGCATGGAGTGTATTGAAAATGAACCATGCAAATCTTTATCAGAAATTGAGGATTATTATTATCGAATTGGAGAGTTGCTTTGTATTTTATATACTCTGAATTCGAAAGATTTTCATTGTGAGAATTTGATCGCCAAAGGAAGTATGCCCATTTTAATAGATTTAGAAACGTTGCTGCACACTTCTGTGACGCAAAGCAGTTTAGATGATATTGTTTATCTGGTAAATGAAAAGATATTAAATTCTGTCATAGGTATATCTTTGATGCCAACATTAATGCAGAACAACAATACAGAGGAAGCAATTGAAATTGGTGGAATTGGGAGTGGAAAGAAACAAGTTTCCCCATATAAAACACAGAAAATAGAAGCAGCAGACCGTGATGATATTCATATTGTATTTGAAAATAAGGAATTAAAAAAGACTTTAAATTATCCAGTCTATAGTAATGAAACGATTGGTTGCACGAATTATCTTGAAACAATAAAAAAAGGGTTTCAAGATGTTTACTTATGGATCATAAGGAATCAAGAATTATATTTGAATAAATTGGAAGATATTTTTGGGAATTTATTATGCAGAGTAATCTGTAAAAATACGAACCTATATAGTCAACTGCTTGAAACTGGATATCATCCTGATCTATTGCATAATCCGACAGACAGAAACATTTATTTATGCAGACTAGGTCTTATCATGGATCAAAAAAATGAATACGAGAATCGTATTATTTATGAGAAGGAATATTCTGATTTAATAAGGGGTGATATCCCTTATTTTTCAATTTACACGAATAAGATAGATATTTTATTTCATAACGAAAAATTAGAGATACGTCTTAAAAATTTTAGTACAGTTTTAGAAGGAATAGAGAAAAAAGTGATAAGTATGGGTGATATGGATTTATTGCGGCAATTGGCACTAATAAATCATAGTTTTATAGGAAGCAGGCTATTACCTGATTTGTTATATGGTACATCCGTTAAGTTTTCAAAAAATTCTGATAAGGGAAAAGGAATCAAAAAAAGTTGGAGGGTAGCAGAAAAAATCGGGAAGTTATGTGCAGACAGGGGATTTCGTTTTTATATAAAAAGACATAGTCAGATGAGTTGGCTGGGAATGAGAGGATTTGGCAATGGATTTTATAGAATTGTGCCTGTAGGATTTGGACTATACCAAGGAAATGCCGGTATTGCACTGTTTTTTTACAAATTAGCGGAAACAAACACTAATTTTATTGGAATAGCAAAAGATGCGATATTACCTGTGATAAATAATTTATATAAAGAATTAGAATCCGGTTTAACTTTAGAAGGTCTGGGTTCATTTTCCGGTATGATGTCTGAATTATATTCAATTTTATATTTATATAAAAACAATGTAGATTTCCCTATAGAGATAGACATGCAATATTTGATTCGAGCTGCGCTGCCAATGGTGGAGCGGGAAATTTCAGAAAATGAACAGTTAGATGTTTTACATGGATTGGCCGGTGTAATGGGAGTACTTATTTCTATGCTGTCAATTTTGTCAGAAAATGATGAAAAAAGCGTAAAAAGAATATTAGATATTATATATCAGAGAATAAAAGAGTTGTCTATCAAAAAAGACTCAAACGCAATAACTTGGTTTGAAAACGGTAATATTGGTTATGCACATGGAAACAGTGGTATTATTGTTCAACTTTACCGCTATTATTTAATCGTTCAGGACAATGAAGTGCTCGATATAATTAAGAAAGCTTTCTATTATGAAAGGAAGTATCATTTTAAACAGAAAGAACAGGAATGGATATTCAAAAAAAATACCCATTATTATTCTTGGTGCAATGGTATTGGCGGCTTATTACTTTGTAAACTATTTCTAATAAAAAATGGTTTTAAGGATGATAAATTGCAAGAGGAAATTGATTTGATCATAGAACAACTTAAAGTATGTGGATTTGGAACAGATAGTTGTATCTGTCATGGAGATGTGGGAAGTTTAAAACTATTAGAATATGCGGCAGAAATGCTGGATTTGAAGGAATTAAAAGAAGAATGTTTCGCAACAACGGAGGAATTAATAAATCAATATATAGAAAAACAATGGAAGAATATCATAGAGTTAGAAGATTGGGGGCTTATGACCGGAGTATCTGGTGTTGGTCTTGGAATTCTCTCAACAGGAGAAGAGATTGCAAATTTACTTCTATTAAAATAGAAGAGCTCATAGTAATTCATAAAGCGTAAGAATTTTTGAGGTGGAATGTCGTGCGCAGAAAGGTTCCGTTCGTAGCCCAGACACAAAAAACAGAATGTGGATTATGTTGTGTTTGTATGATAAACAGATATTATAAAAACTATATAACAATGGAAGAATTAAGAGAAAAGATGGAAGTGGGAAGAGACGGAAGTTCTTTTCAGCAGCTTGTTCAGTTATTGAATGACTATAATCTTTCAACAAAAAATTATAGAATCCCAGTAAAAGAACTGTATCGAATTCATCTTCCGGCAATTGTCTTTTGGGGCAACAACCATTTTATTATTTTGGAAAAAGTCAATCAAAAAAAGAAAAGACTTACAATAGTTGATCCTGCGATAGGGAGATTAAAGCTGCAAACGGATGAGTTCGAAGAAAAATATACAGAGTACGTGGTTGTTCCCCTGCCTACAGCGAATTTTAAAAAAAATCTGCATAAAACACATAGTATTAAATATATTTTGCCTTATATATTCTCCAATAAAGTATTATATATAAAAATTATTTCCGTTTCGGTGCTGGTCTATCTGTTTACACTTAGTCTTCCGATTGTGATTCAAAAGGTGATTGATGGAATCCTTAATCATAACGCTTTTACCAATAGTGATCAATTAATTCTTTTAATTATAGGTTTAAGTATTCTGTATTTTATTACAAGTTTTTGGAAAAATTCCCTACTGATCAAATTGCGGACTCATTTGGATAAATCGCTGAATACGAATATATTTGAACATTTATTAAATCTTCCATATAAATTTTTTTCAGTTAGAAGCAGCGGAGATATCATATACTCATTGAATAGTTGTTTGAATATTAGAGAAATTTTTGCAAATCAATTTATTACAGCTGTGATAAATGTTGGTACAGCAATAGCTATTCTAGCCTATGTTTTTACATTATCGCATTTGCTTGGAATTACTGCATTTCTATTATTTGTTTTAAACATAGTTTTGGTATCGTTGACTCGCCCAATATTAGCAGATAACAGTAGATCAATTAAGATAAGCCAAAGTATTGTTCAAGGAGTACAGATGGAAACGATTTATTCTATGCTTGGTGTAAAAATGAGTGCAATTGAAAAAGATATCTTACTCACATGGAAGCAGGCATATGGAAAATATTTAAGAAAATATATTGAAAATGAGAAAGTTGCGAATTATGTATATTCGTTGAATTCTTTTTTGCAGTTTTTATCTCCGACATTACTTCTAATGCTGGGTATTCTCTTAATTGAAAAGGGGAATATAAGCATGGGATCTATCATTGCAATTTATTCCTTAGGAAATACATTTTTCAGTCTATCAGGTTCGGTCATAGATTTATGGACCAGTTTTATCAATAGCAGTGTTATTTTTGAGCGATTAGCTGATATTATTAAAAGCGAGGAGGAAGATAACAGGGTACATAATAATGTATTGCTTAATGGAACGATTGAACTTAAAAATGTTTCATTTCGTTATACAAAGGATTCCGCATATGTTCTTAAAGATATCAATTTTAAGGTTAAAAGTGGGATGAAAATTGCGATTGTTGGAAAGTCGGGTTCGGGAAAGAGTACGTTAGCGAAATTGTTGGTAGGACTATTTATACCAAGTGAGGGTGACATATTCTTTAATGATACGAATTTTTTAGCATTAGACAGAAAAAAAATTCGCAGGCAGATTGGAATCGTGCCACAGGATATTACTCTGTTCAATGATTCAATATATGATAATATTGTTATGAATCGGGCCGGAATTAATCTTGATGATGTAAAATATGCATGTAGAATCGCTCATATATCAGAGGAAATTGAATCTATGCCGATGCAGTACTACACGCAGATTTCAGAGATGGGTCTGAACTTGTCCGGTGGACAGAGACAAAGAATTGCATTAGCACGTGCAATTATAGGGAAACCTAAAATTCTATTACTGGATGAGGCAACCAGCTCGTTAGATAATATTAATGAGAAGATGGTATCGGATGAAATTAAAAAAATGGGAACAACACAAATCATTATTGCTCATAGACTGTCAACTATTATAGATGCTTCTGTGATAGTTGTATTAGAGGCTGGAAAAGTGGTAGAAATAGGAAAACATGATGAATTAATAGCTAAAAATGGGCACTATAGAAAATTATATTCTTCCTTATTATAACTTAGGAGGAATGAAACAGAAAGGGTTGAAGGGAGCAAAAAAGTGAATAGTCAGATATTAAAAGTAGATGATATTCAAAAGCATTATGGTAATAAGGGTAATATTACAAAAGCAGTAGATCATATTTCTTTTTCTGTGAATAAAGGTGAATTTGTAGGAATCATGGGAGCATCTGGTTCAGGGAAGACAACGCTGCTTAATTGCGTATCTACGATTGACAAAGTTACGAGTGGTCATATTTATATAGAAGGAAAAGATATTACATCGTTGAAAGGAAAAAAATTATCGGAATTCCGCCGGGATAAATTGGGATTTATATTTCAGGATTTTAACTTGCTAGATACATTGACAGCTTATGAGAATATTTCTCTGGCATTATCCATATGTGGACAAAAACCAGCAAAGATTGAAGAAAGGGTAAGTAAGATTGCAGAGGCTTTAAATATTTGCGATGTATTAAATAAGTTTCCATATCATATGTCTGGGGGGCAGCAGCAACGGGTAGCAGCAGCTAGAGCTATGGTAACAAATCCTGCTATGGTCTTGGCGGATGAGCCAACAGGAGCGCTTGACTCACAATCTTCAAAAATGCTGCTTTCTATGTTAGAAGAGTTGAATCAAAAGTTGTCAGCTACCATTTTGTTGGTGACACATGATGCTTTTTCAGCAAGTTATTGCAAACGAATTTTATTTATAAAAGATGGAAGAATTTTCAATGTACTGCATAAAGGAAAAGATAGTAGAAAAGAATTTTTCGGAAAGATTATTGATATTGTTTCTGTCCTGGGAGGTGAGCTGAACGATGTCCTTTAAAATCATCATAAAAAATGTTCAAAAAAACCTTCATGATTATTTCATATATTTTCTAACACTTTTGTTGTCAGTAAGTTTGTTTTATGCATTTAATTCGATCACGACGCAGCCGGCTTTTGCCAAGTTAAGTGCTACTAAGGCACTGCTTGCAAAGCAAATGGGAATTTTCATATCTATTCTCTCGATCGTTATTGCCATAGTGTTGGCCTTTTTGATTATATATGCCAATCAATTTCTTTTGAGAAGGAGAAAGAAGGAATTAGGGATCTATATGTTATTGGGGATGGCAAAAGGGAAAATTTCAAGAATTTTCGTAGGTGAGACCTTCGTTATTGGTATTATAGCTTTAACAGCAGGATTATTTCTAGGTTTCATATTTTCCCAGGGATTATCTTTGATTTCACTAAAGTTATTTGCGGTAGATCTGTCTAATTATCGTATGATGTTTTCCTTACGTGCATTTCAGAAAACAATAATATGTTTTGCAATTATTTTTATATTAGTGATGTGTTGTAATGCATGGATAATCTCTAAAGTGAAATTAATTGATTTATTAATGGCAGGGCGTAAAAATGAGAATTTAGTAGTAAAAAATAAGAAAATCCTACTTTTTATTTTTGGAATATCTCTTATTTTTATATTTTTAACCGGAAATTTGTTTACAAAGTATGGAATTATGCCAAATACAAACATATTTAAACCGGCAATTCTTTTCTTGATTTTTGGGACGGGTGGATTTTATTATTCGATGTCAGCAGTATTGCTTTCTTTAATACAAACGAATAAGAGTATTTATTTAAAAGGATTAAATGTATTTTTGCTGCGTCAAATTGGTAGTAAGATTCAATCCAATTTTCTTTCCATGACAATTGTGTGTTTATTGCTTACAGCAACGATCTGTACAATTTCAACAGGCATCAGTATTGCACTCACAATGAATCAAAAGGCGGAAGATGCATCCCCATATGATTTAACAGTACAGGCTGCAGTTTCCCGCACAAAAGATAAAGATATTTTTAAGGATCTCAAAGAAAAAGGGTATGATTTAACACCATACATTGATGAATATGAGCAGATTAGTTTATATGAAACGGATTTGACTTATCAAGATTTATTTCAAGGACAGAAAGTTAATTTATGGAAAATTGATAAAAAGATTCCGGAAGTCTTAATTCCTATTATTTCATTATCGGACTATAATAAAATCATGTCATTTCAAGGAATGAAACCAATCTCTTTAAGAAAAGACTGCTTTCTTATTAATTGCAATTATAAAGGAACAATTAAATATATTCAACGATTTTTAGAAGAAGACAAAACAATATCAATTGCTGGCAAGGAACTGCAAGCAAAACAGAAAGAACCGCTTGGAGAAACGGTATGGATGTCTGGAGTCGATAATAATGACCGAGGTACCCTGATCGTTCCGGATTCTGTGACAGATATGCTTCGAAAAGCAGATAATATTTTTAACGCGAAATATAAAAAGGGAATAGATACAGATGAAGTACTATATCTAATCGCTCCGCTTGCATCAGAGCCGCTTGTTACGGGCTACCGATATATAGCAAAATCTATGATGTATGATATGTATTATGGAACACAGGCATTTATTTCATTTTTATGTAGTTATATTGGCTTTTTATTTTTATTGATTTGTGTTGCGCTTTTGGCACTTCAGCAATTAACGGAAACAACAGATAATATCAATCGTTATGGTTTGCTGCAAAAGCTAGGGACGGATGAATCATTGATTAAGAGGACTCTTTTTAAACAAATCGTGATTTATTTTTTTGCACCGATTGTAGTTGCAGGAATTTTTTCAATTTTAGGTATTAGAGAAATTTTGAGAATTGTAGAAGGATTTCTAAACATGTCAGTGTCAATGAATATACTAGTTACGGTAATCTTATTTTTAATTGTATATGGCGGATATTTTCTAGCCACATATTATACTTGTAAACGGATGGTTGAAGAAAAATTTGAGTAGGAGGTTTCAAGATATGTTAAGTAATGTGAATTGGAACGGTGTGGGCCAAAGTATTCTTGATACTTGGCTTCCGTTATTTGGCTGGATTGGTATGATCGTCGTTGTAATAATAATTATTTGTATGGTTCGGAAAAAAAGAAAATAGTATTTTTTATTGACAAATTGCAAATGATATGAGAAAGTTTTTCATAGGTGTTATAATTTACGTAAGCCTTACTTTAATATTATTAAGGAGAGAAAAATGAAAAATTTAAAAAGTGCAGTAGTTTTAATGTTAGCTGGAATCATTAGCTTAAGTACAGTGACAGGATGTTCAACCGTTACCAAAATGTTGAAAAAAGGAGCGACTTTAGATTATTCTCAAGGAGCATGGAAGGAAGAAAATAAGTTATATGAAAATAAATCATTAAAGATGCAGTTTGAAGTACCGGAAGGATGGACTAGTATGTCATCCGAACAAATGGATCAAATGTTAGAAAGTGGAAAGCAGTTTTTATCAGATGAGCAGGAAAAACAATATGATTCATTAGAAAAAGCACTTAATCATGAGTTTGTAATACAAAAAGGTTATGAAAGTGTTCAGTTTGCAGTTGAAAATTTAGATCTTACCGTTAAGAAAGCGGATATGGATGAAAAAACTTATATTGAGGCACTGAAAAAACAGCTGTTATCTGCACAAGGTGTAACATACAGTTATGAAGATACTTATAAACAAAAGATTGGAGGAAAAGAATTTACAGTTCTTCCTGCCAATGTAAATAATGGTGCAATGTATCAAATATACGCTCTACGTAATGAAGGTGGTTATATGATTCAAATAATTGCTACTTATAATTCAGGAAGTGAGGATGCCATTAAGGGTATCTTAGAAAAAAACTTTAAAGAATTGGCAAGTAAATAAGGTAGTTTAGGAGAAAGTTCCTCGGGTTTTAGTTTCTGACTCGGAGGAACTTTATTTTATAAAATATATCTTAATTAATAGATTGTTGCTTGACATCAAGCGCGCTTTATAGTGTAAGGTAAAAAAAGAGGTGAGATTATGAAATATTCGGCAAAAGAGGCAGCCAAGCTGACAGGGTTAACAATACCGACTTTACGTTATTATGAGAAGGAAGGAATGTTGCTAGAGATAAAAAGGTCTAAGAGCGGGAACAGAGAGTACACACAGGCTGATATTGAATGGATTGAAATGATTAAATGTCTACGGACAGCGGATGTACCGATTAGAGAAATCAAGAAATATATTTCTTTGGCTGTTCAAGGAAGTACCTCAGTTGTGGAGCGGATGGAGATGATTCAGACTTATAAAATGGATCTAGAAAAGAAAATGAAACTTTTACAAGAAACATTAAATATTGTAAATTTAAAATTAAAATTTTATCAATCATTTGTTGAAAGAAATGAGATAAAAGAATTAACGTATTTAGAAGAGTGGAAAGAATTTTCAAAAATGTGTGAGGAGGAATAAGATGAAAACAGTGTTAATTACTGGTACTACAAGTGGAATAGGGTACGAGATTTCAAAGATATTCGCAATGGAAGGTCACCATGTTATTTTAGTTTCCAGGAATCCAGAAAAACTGAGGAAGCAGAAAGGGGAACTTCAAATATATAATAAGAATATAAATATTATAGTTTGTGATTTATTGAGAGAAGATGCGGTAGATTATATTTTAAAAGTGTTAGAAGAAAACCATTGGACTGTGAATTGTCTGGTGAATAATGCAGGTTTTAATGAGGCTGGATTATTTTGGAAAACAGATGCAGACAAAGAAAGGGATATGATTCAATTACATATACACCTAGTTACGGCATTGACCAAACGCTTACTTCCTATGATGTTGGAAAGAAGAGATGGAAAAATATTAAATATAGGCTCAACAGCTTCTTATTTTCCGTGTGCCACGGATGCAGTATACGGGGCTACCAAAGGATATATACTTTCCTTTTCCAATGCATTATATTCTGAATTGAATGGGATGGGTGTAACGGTAACTACCTTATGTCCTGGAGCTACGCAAACGGAATTTGCGAAGAAAGCAGAGATTGAAAATGTACCATTATTTCAGTCTTTTGTTATGGAGCCGCAGAAAGTAGCACGGATTGGGTATAAGGCCATGATGAGAGGAAAACGGGTCATTGTAGCCGGAGGAGTAAATAAGCTGCAGGTTTTAATGGCGAAAATATTGCCTGCTAAGGTATTGGGAGAAATATCAAAGGCGGTTATGCATCAGTGAGAGCAAACTAAGAATACGAAATATAACTATTTAATTAGAAAGGAAATTTGAATGATTAAGAGGTCAGAATTTTTTAGAAAAAAAAGATATATTGCTATAATTACAGGAGTTTTATGTTTTTCGGTTTTGTGTGGTATATTATTGACGAAGGCAAAGAATATTGGAAATAAAGAAATAACTACAACTGAGGCCAACACTAAAAATTTAGAAAAAGCAGTTAGTCAGGCTATTAAAGAAGAAGGTAAGGATTATCTGGAAGGTGAATATATAACAGAAGGTCATACGATTTTGGGAACTGAGAAGAATAAAAATAAAATTAAAGTTTATTCACTTGCAAGTGTTGGATACTTTGGTTTTGAAAATGGGATATTTACTGATATAAGTGGCAGTGGCGCAATACCTACGGTAATGATATTTGAAAAAAAGAAAGATGGAACGTATCTTTTAAAAGAATATAAAGAACCAGCAGATGGCTCAGATCAGGAGGAATCAATTAAAGAGTTGTTTCCAGAAAAGTATTATGATAAAGTACTTGCTTTAAACGACGAATATTCTGTTTTAGCAAAACAGCAGGAAACTCAGGCAGCTCAATATTTAAAAAGCATTGGAAGAAAAGCTGAAGTTAGGGTAAGTTATGTCGATAAGCAGCTTCCAAGTATAAATACAGAAGCAAGCAATAAGTTATTCGCAGAATATATGAACAACGATTCGTTTTTAATGACTTGTCCTTATTGGTTGGGAACGAGAGAGGAAATCGAAGACGATATTAGATATATTTATGAAACAAGTCAAAGTAAAACGGAAGATGGTTATGATTTGATAACCTTCCAGAAAAAAACGGAAGATAATACCGTTGTAGAAAAACGGAGTTATAAAATTGTTGGAAGTGAACCGATGCTTCTTTAAAGTGAGAAAATGTTGGAAACAATTAATCGTTGACTGCCAATCTAGTGGAACTGTTCGGTCGTGGTGTTCTTAGGAGATTAATATATATGAATCATAAATTCAATAAAATAATTTTTGTTATAGTAAATATTATTTTTATTTCAATTCTTTTTTCTTCTTGTAGTAGTAAAAACACTGCAAATAAAGTGGATGATATAAAACAAAAAATAGTATTTATTCAGCAGTATATAAATTATTCTGACGGTTATGTTAACAGAGGATTTTTCATTGATAACAAAGGAAATAAAGTATCATATGACCTGACTTCGGAAGATAAGAAGTATAATGACATCAAAGAGGTATTATCTTATTTAGAGAATTATCAATATAATACCTCTGAAAGTTCAATTAGCCAAACGGATTTACTAAAATATTATAATTTAATTTACAAAATTGATCTTAACTATAAGGTAGAAGAAAAATCTTTCGGTGCCGATCGAGGAAGTGATTGTCTTTATGGAGTAAGATATGCTTCCAATAATTCTGCAATACTGGTTTTAATTAATGAGACTGGTGACTGGGAGAAAAATAATACAGACAGAAATGCTGTAAAAATCAAAGAAGGACTTCGTTAATTAAAACAAATGGTGAATCGAATCATTTCAAATATGTCAAAAAAACTGTTGGAGAACAGCCGAATATTCGCTGTTTCCCAACAGTTTTTGTTTTTAATTACCACCTTCCATTTTTAATTCGACTACGAACTAAAATAAACGCAAAAGGAATTATAGCTATTAGAGCACTAATCCAAATTGGAGCCAAAACCCATATCCAACTCCATGTTATTAAATTTAATATTTTTAATACTATAAATATTAGTGTAAGCGTACCAACAAATCCTATTCCATTCTTACGGTTATTCATTTTATCCTCCTCCTTTTGTAAGCACTTTTCTAAACATTATTATAATGTCACAATCCCCCATTGACTCTGACGTTAGGTAATAGTGTAACATAAAATACGAATAAAAAATGTAGAAAAGAGGTATGTAAATATGAATGTTAATGTTACAGCGATAAGATCAGACAAAATTTATCGTAAAATGATTGCAGCATCAGATGCAGAACGGGAAGATATCTATCGTTATGAGCTAATGAAACCATTTGAGTTTAAGTGGCAGTGCATTGGAGTCCCGTTAAAGGCTGACCAAGAAGGGGGATATGATGCAGTTGCAGCAAGTGTCATGGGTGGAAGTTATCATCCCTCTCAAATAATAGTGCAGAGATGTGAGGAGATAGAAAAAATCAGCGCGGATTCCTTTTGGGAGGTTTGCCAGAGAAGTATTCAAGATTCATTAGGTGCATTCGAAAAAAAGGGAATCAATTTAACAGTTCAAAATTATATTTTTACGATATTACTAAATGATCCGAAACATCCTATGTCTAAAATGACAGGAGATTACTGTGGAGATGGAGGAATCCCCGGTTTTATAATTGGAACAATTATTCCAAATGAGAAATCACTTAAAATGCTTCCTGTAGCGTTGGCACATGAAACAAATCATAATGTAAGGTGGCAGTTTATGCAGTGGAGTCCCAAAATATCTTTAGCAGATATGATTGTCAGTGAAGGATTGGCAGAAAATTTTGCCGCAAATATGTTTGGTGAAGATAAAGTTGGCATTTGGGTTAAGAATACAAGTAAAGAAGTACTTAAAAATAGGATTAAGCCGGAGATAAAGAAGAATCTTTATGAGGAAGATTTTCAAAAAATATCGGCATATTTGTATGGTGATGATATCATGAAAATTCGTGGTGCAGAAGCTGTAGGTATGCCGTATTGTGCCGGTTATGCGTGTGGATATGAGCTTGTGAAACAATATTTGAAAAAGACTGGCACAAGTATTTATCATGCAACAATTACACCTACAGCAGAGATTATGAGCGAAATGAAAGATTTCTGGTAAAATAAATCTTATAAACGTGTGATTATTATTCCATAAAGAGTCCGTTTGCCGACATCGGCATTTAGGATTTGGATAATAATTACACGTTATTTTTGTAAACCTAAAGTTCTTATTAATTTTTTATGAAAGCAAAAAGCAAAGGTTTTATAACCCTGATAAAGATGCTATAATAATTCGTAAGAGTTATAAACCAAGGAGGAAGACCGCTTTATGAATTTTGCACATTTGCACGTACATACAGAATATTCTCTGTTGGACGGTTCCAATAAAATCAAAGAATACGTAGCCAGAGTGAAAGAATTAGGAATGAATAGTGCAGCCATAACAGATCACGGTGTCATGTTTGGAATCATAGACTTCTATCGTGCTGCGCAAGAAGCCGGGATAAAACCTATCCTTGGCTGTGAAGTTTATGTAGCGCCCAATTCAAGATTTGATAAAGAAATCACAGGTGGGGAAGACCGTTACTACCATTTGGTACTGCTGGCAGAGAATAATATAGGTTATAGCAACTTAATGAAAATTGTATCAAAGGGGTTTGTCGAAGGATATTATTACCGCCCAAGAGTAGATATAGAAGTACTTCAACAATATCACGAAGGGATTATTGCGCTGAGCGCATGCCTTGCAGGGGAAGTTCAACGTTATATTGTAAAAGGCTTATATGAGGAAGCGAAGGAAGCAGCACTTAAGTATGAGGCAGTCTTTGGAAAAGGAAATTATTTCTTAGAGCTGCAGGATCATGGAATTTCAGAACAACAGACAGTGAATCAGCAATTGATACGAATGAGTCAGGAACTGGATATTGAGTTGGTAGCCACAAATGATGTTCACTATACTTATGCTGAAGATGTAGCAGCTCATGATATTCTTCTTTGTATTCAGACAGGTAAAAAATTAGAAGATGAAAACCGTATGAGATATGAAGGGGGACAGTATTATGTAAAATCACCGGAACAGATGGCAGAGCTGTTTCCTTATGCATTACAGGCACTTGAAAATACCCAGAAAATTGCAGACCGATGTCATGTTGAAATTGAATTTGGTGTAACGAAATTACCCCAATATGATGTTCCAGAGGGTTTTACATCCTGGGAATATTTAAATAAATTATGTTTTGATGGTTTGAAAAAACGTTATTCCGATTGTACTGAAGAATTAGTGCAAAGGTTGGAATATGAACTTAGTGTTATACAAAAGATGGGATTTGTAGATTATTTTCTTATCGTTTGGGATTTTATAAAATATTCCAGAGACCATCATATAATGGTAGGTCCCGGACGTGGTTCAGCAGCGGGAAGCATTATATCCTACTGCTTGGGAATCACTAATATAGATCCTATAAAATATAATCTTTTGTTTGAACGTTTTTTGAATCCGGAACGTGTATCAATGCCAGATATAGATATTGATTTTTGCTTTGAACGAAGGCAGGAAGTGATTGATTATGTAGTGGATAAATATGGAGATGACCGGGTGGTGCAGATTGTAACATTTGGAACGATGGCTGCAAGAGGTGTGATTCGTGATGTGGGCAGAGTATTAGACATTCCATATGCGTTTGTAGATTCGATTGCAAAAGCAATTCCAAACGAACCGGGAGCTACAATAACGATAGAGAAAGCGTTGAAAAAGAATCCGGAATTGTTCACTCTTTACCATTCGGATGAGCAGGTGAAACATCTGATAGATATGTCTTTGCGTCTGGAAGGACTTCCAAGACATACATCCATGCATGCAGCCGGAGTTGTAATCAGTCAGAAATCCGTAGATGAATACGTTCCCTTATCAAGAGCATCCGATGGTTCTGTTACGACACAGTTTACAAAGAACACGTTGGAAGAGCTAGGCCTATTAAAAATGGACTTTTTGGGGCTTAGGACTTTGACTGTAATCCAGAATGCTGTTTGGTTGGTTGAAAAGAGTACAGGACTTAAAATTGATATCGACCATATCGATTACAGTGATAAAAAAGTTTTGGATTCGATTGGAACAGGAAAAACAGATGGCGTTTTCCAATTGGAAAGTGCTGGGATGAAAAGCTTTATGAAGGAGTTAAAACCTCAGAACCTAGAGGACATAATTGCAGGAATTTCCCTTTACAGGCCAGGTCCGATGGATTTTATTCCTTCTTATATAAAAGGAAAAAATGATCAAAGATCTATTCAATTTGACTGTCCCCAGTTAGAGCCAATCCTTACGCCAACTTACGGCTGTATTGTTTATCAGGAGCAGGTAATGCAGATTGTAAGGGAGCTGGCAGGCTATACAGTGGGGCGAAGTGATATGGTAAGGCGTGCGATGTCCAAAAAAAAGACATCAGTTATGGAAGAAGAGCGTCAGAATTTTGTCTATGGAAACCCTGATGAAGGCGTATTGGGTTGTGTAAATAATGGGATTTCAGAAAAAGTAGCGAATAAGATTTACGATGAAATGATAGATTTTGGTAAGTATGCATTTAATAAATCTCATGCGGCAGCATATGCAGTAGTATGTTATCAAACAGCGTATTTGAAATTCTATTATCCGGTAGAATTTATGGCGGCTTTGATGACATCTGTCATTGATAATCCGTCTAAAGTATCCGAATATATTTTGTCATGCCGTCAAATGGGGATTCAGATCTTGCCTCCGGATATTAATGAAGGAGAAAGTTTTTTCTCTGTTACAGGGAAATCAATCCGTTATGGTCTTTGTGCAATTAAAAGTATAGGCAGACCGGTGATTGAGGCGATCGTAAAAGAAAGAGACGAAAGAGGACCTTACAAAAATTTACAAGATTTTATAACAAGGTTATCAGGAAAAGAAGTCAATAAACGCACGATTGAGAGCTTTATCAAAGCAGGTGCATTGGACAGCCTTGGAGGGACCAGAAAGCAGTTTATGATGATTTATGTTCAAATATTAGAGGGCGTGAATCAGGACCGCAAAAATTCCATGGCAGGGCAGATGACATTATTTGATATGGCAAGTGAAGAAACAAAACAGGATTATGAAATAAAACTACCCGAAGTCGGAGAATATACAAAAGAAACGAAGTTAAGTTTTGAGAAAGAAGTTTTGGGTGTATATATCAGCGGTCATCCATTAGAAGAGTATGAAGAAAAGTGGAAAAGAAATATTTCAGCGGTGACTACAGATTTCTTATGGGATGATGAGACACAGGATACGAAAGTCCAAGATGGTGTGAAGGCAATTGTAGGGGGAATGATAGTATCCAAAACAATAAAGTATACCAAAAATAATAAGGCAATGGCTTTTATTACATTAGAAGATTTGGTAGGGACTTTAGAAATCGTGATTTTCCCCAAAGATTATGAACGCTATAGTGGGCTCCTGGAGCAAGATGGAAAAGTTTTTGTAAAGGGAAGGGTATCGGTAGAGGAAGAGAAAGCAGGAAAGTTAATCTGTGAAAAAATCGTATCGTTCCAAGAAGGAAGGAAAGAATTATGGATTCAATTTTTGGACAGAGAAGAATTTGAAAAGCAGGAAAGTGAGTTATTGGAAATCATTAAATATTCAGATGGGAACGACCCTGTAGTCATATATTTAGCAGATCAGAAACAAATCAAGCGTCTTCCTCCTAATCATAATATTTGTATACAAGAAGATTTTATCCTTAGACTAGAAGAAAAGTTTGGGAAAAATAATATTAAAGTTATAGAAAAGAACATTGAAATATAAATAGAAAAGGATTAAAATAAGAATTAATTGTACAGATGTAGAATGAAAATATATTAGATATACGGAAGCGTAGGAGGGTAAATGATGGCAAATAAAATGGATACAATTGGAGTTCTTACAAGTGGAGGTGATGCTCCGGGTATGAACGCTGCCATACGTGCAGTAGTGAGACAGGCTATTTCTAAAGGGAAAAAGGTCAAAGGAATTAAAAGAGGCTACGAAGGTCTGCTTCAAAGCGAAATTATAGATATGGATGCAAGAACGGTAGCAGATATCATTCAAAAAGGAGGTACGATTTTACAGACGGCCCGCTGTCCGGAATTTCGTACAATAGAAGGACAGGAGAAAGCTGCAAAAATATGTAGAGAACATGGAATAGATGGTATTGTGGTTATTGGCGGTGATGGTTCTTTTGCCGGTGCAAAATGTTTGGCTGATCAGGGAATTAACACGATAGGAATACCTGGAACCATTGACCTAGATATCGCATGTACTGAGTATACGATTGGATTTGATACTGCAATTAATACAGCAATGGAAGCAATCGACAAAGTAAGGGATACCTCATATTCTCATGAAAGAGTCAGCATAATTGAAGTAATGGGAAGAAATGCGGGTTACATTGCATTATGGTGTGGAATTGCGAATGGTGCAGAAGACATTCTGCTTCCGGAGACATATGATTATGATGAGCAAAAATTGATTAATAACATTATTGAGAAAAGAAAAAAAGGAAAGACACATCACATCATTATTAATGCAGAAGGTATTGGACATTCAACCAGTATGGCGAAGCGGATTGAAGCGGCTACTGGTGTTGAGACACGTGCTACCATTCTGGGTTATATGCAAAGAGGAGGAAGTCCGACTTGTACAGATAGAGTACATGCGTCTATGATGGGTGCTTATGCAGTAGATTTGTTATGTAATGGAAAATCAAATCGAGTAGTTGGTTACAAGGGAGATGAATATGTAGATTTTGATATTACAGAAGCGTTAGCAATGAAGAAAGATATTCCAGAGTATCAATGCCAGATCAGCAAGGCATTAGCATTATTATAAGATTATAAGGTTATTTAAGGAGAAGGAAAATGGCTAAAAGAGAGTTTGCAGTTTTCGGATTAGGAAAATTTGGAAGAAGTGTTGCCACGACATTAGCAGCCAGTGGATGTGAAGTCATTGCAATTGATATTAACGAAGAGAAAGTGGAAGAAGTTTCAGACGTGGTTACAGTAGCCGTAAAGGCTGATGTTACAGATAATGATGCATTGCAGGCATTAGGGATTCGAAATGTCGATGTAGCTTTTGTAACCATGTCAGAAGATTTGGAAGCGAGTATTATGGCAACTATCCTGGCCAAAGAATTTGGTGTGTCATATGTAATAGCAAAAGCAAGTAATGAACTACATGGCACAGTGTTAAGGAAAGTGGGGGCAGATGAGATCGTATTTCCGGAAAAAGAAATGGGAGCTCGTATTGCACGGACTATGATGGCTGGCAACTTTATTGATTTGATAGAATTATCCTCAAGAATTAGTATTGTAGAAATGGAAATTCCAAAAACCTGGGTTGGAAAGACCCTTCGTGAATTGAATATTCGAGACCGATTTGGAGTTAATTTAATTGCATTAAAATTAGGAGATCGTCTGGATGTTAATGTCTTACCGGATACTCCATTAGAGGAAAAAGAAAGTATTGTTGTGGTAGGAGATACAAAGGCAATACATCAAATAAGATAGGTAATCCGCATAGAGAGAAAAAATATGATTATTAGTGCTAAAAATCAACAGATCAAGAATCTGATTCAACTCAATAAAAAGTCAAAATATAGAAATGAAAAAGAATTATTTGTGATAGAGGGGATTAAATTATTTCAGGAAGCACCGAAAGAAAGGATAGAATCCATCTATATTTCAGAATCTCTTTTTAATAGGAAGGAACACGTTTCTAATTTAAAAGATTTTCAGTATGAAGTAGTGAAAGATGATATCTTTGAAAAAATTTCAGATACGAAAACACCTCAAGGAATCATTTGTATTGTCAGACAATTTAAACATGTATTCGAAGACTTGAAAAAACAAGCAAATGCACATTTTATACTGCTCGAAGATTTGCAGGATCCTGGAAATGTAGGTACAATTTTTCGCACAGCAGAGGGAGCAGGAATCACAGGAATAATTTTAAGTAAAAGTACAGTTGATATATATAATCCTAAAACAATTCGTTCAACAATGGGATCTATATTTCGAGTGCCTTTTGTTTACGTAGAAGACTTTTATCAAATGCTTATAGAACTTAAAAAATCCGGAATAAAAACTTATGCTGCAGCACTGGATGGAGAACGGTATTATGATCAAGAAAATTATAACCGATCTTTTGGGTTTGTGATAGGAAATGAAGGCAATGGACTTAGTTCAAAAGCACTTAGTTTGGTTGATTCGGGATTAAAAATCCCGATGGAAGGTAAAGTCGAATCTTTAAATGCAGCGATTGCTGCTGGAATATTAATGTATGAAGCTTATCGTCAAAGACGATGAGCTTTTTTTTGACTTGTTTTTCTTTCAAAATATGTTGTTAAATAAAAATCTTTTATGGGTAAAATTGGTAGAAAATAAGAGTGTTACAGAAGTTGTTGTCGTATATTAAAAATATATTTTATTTGACAAATAAACTTAATTTTGCTACAATAACTCTGTAATAAATTTGTAACAAATAAACGTTACTAATAAACAGGGGTTCTTTTATAGAAAAATAAGCCCCATGTTTACAAGTTTAGGAGGCAAATATGAATTTTAACAGAAAGGTAATTGAGTGTGGTGCTGTAGCAACATTAATGGTAGCACTGACCATGAGCAATGGACCCCAAACAATACCAACTGTTGCCAAAGAAGTAACAGAGACAAAAACCGTAACACAAGAAATTTTGTTTAGTTCTTCCTATTCAGCACAACCTGTTGAATTGAAAGAGAAAATTGTAGAGACGGCAGCAACGGAAACGACACAAAAGAATATTGCAGGAACTACAAAAGTAGGCGTTCTTGCGCATTTAGAGACCGGTAGTACAGTGAATGACAAACAGGCTGCCGAAAAGAAAAAAAGTTCAGGAAAAGAAAAAAAAGAAAAGCAAAAACAAAAGGAGGAGAAACCTTCTCCATGGGATAATAAAGTTATGGCAAAGGTCGATGAATATACGAATATTCGTGCCGAACAGAATGCAGAATCTGAACTACTTGGAAAACTTTACAAAGGAAGTGCCGGAGAGATTATTGAAGCCGGTGATGAATGGACCAAGATTCGCTCCGGTTCAGTAGAAGGATATGTAAAGAATGATTTCCTTGCGTTCGGAAAAGATGCAGAAACCCTTGCCAATGAGCAGTGTGAATTAATCGCAACTGTGAATACAACTACCTTAAATGTTCGTAAAGAATCGAAAGAAGATGCTCAGATCGTTGGACAGGCAGCTGAAGGCGAAACTTTAAGTGTAGCTGATAAAAATGATAAATGGGTTACAGTTAATTATAAAGATGAAACAGCCTATGTATCAGCAGATTTTGTAAATGTTGAGCAGAAGGTTGGACAGGCTGTTTCGATAGAAGAAGAAAGAGAATTGGAAAGACAAAAGGCAGAAGAGGAAAAGGCCAAGAAAGAAGAAGAGGCCAAAAATTCTTCCGATGTTGCAATGTTAGCAGCTATTATTCAATGTGAAGCCGGTTCTGAATGTTACGAAGGAAAAGTAGCAGTAGGAGCAGTAGTAATGAACCGCTTAAGAAACGGTTATGCAGGTTCTGTTGAAGGTGTCATTACACAACCGGGTCAATTTACACCAGTAGCTTCCGGTGCATTTGCAAGTGTATTGGCAAGTGGAGCAAGTGGAGATTGTTATTCAGCAGCATTAGAAGCTTATACAGGCACTGACAATGTAGGGGGTGCAACTAGTTTTCGTAGAGCATCTTCCGGATATGGTGGTCAAGTAATTGGAAATCATGTATTTTTTTAATAAAAACAGTAAATAATATATTATAAAAAGAAGTTTTTAACAAAGTCTGAATGAATTTGCTAAAAACTTCTTTTTTGATTTCTTGTTGTAAATTGGCAACAAGTATAGTATTATGTATAAAACGATAGAAAGAGGGGATAGATATGACACCGATCTATTGGTTAGTGTTCTTTATTATCTTTGTAGTAATAGAGATAATATCGTTAGGACTTACTACGATATGGTTTGCAGGTGGAGCATTGGTTGGATTCGTAGCAGCGCTGCTTGGAGCAACTCTTCCTGTACAGATTATTCTATTTTTTGCTGTATCGATTTTATTACTTTTTGTGACTAGACCTATTGCAGTCCGATATTTAAAAAGCAAAAAGGTGAATACCAATATTGACAGTCTTGTTGGTCAAACTGCAATTGTAACACAGACAATTAACAATTTGCAGGCCCAAGGGACAGTTAGTCTGAATGGTCAAGAATGGACAGCCAGATCTCAGGAAGATAGTAAAATAATTGAAGAAGGAAAAAAAGTGACTATTATCCAAATCAGCGGGGTAAAATTAATAGTAAAAGTTAGGGAGGATTAAAAAATGGAAGTAATAGCTATTGCGGTATTAGTAGTTGTACTATTATTAATTATCGTATCATGTATTAAAGTAGTACCTCAGGCACAGGCGTTAGTAGTGGAACGTGTCGGAGGATTTTTGGCAGTTTGGGGAGTTGGTATCCATTTTAAGTTGCCTTTGATCGACCGAGTTGCCAAGAGAGTTGTTTTAAAAGAACAGGTAGTTGATTTCGCACCACAACCTGTTATTACAAAAGATAATGTAACGATGCGTATCGATACGGTTGTTTTTTATCAGATTACGGATCCTAAGTTGTTTGCTTATGGAGTTGTGAATCCAATCATAGCAATTGAAAATCTGACAGCGACCACATTGAGAAATATTATTGGTGATCTTGAACTTGATCAAACTTTAACTTCAAGAGAACTGATTAATACAAAGATGAGAACTGCACTGGATGTTGCTACCGATCCATGGGGAATCAAAGTTAACCGTGTAGAATTGAAAAACATTATTCCACCAGAAGCGATTCAAGATGCTATGGAAAAACAGATGAAGGCAGAACGTGAACGTCGTGAGGCAATCTTACGTGCAGAAGGTGAAAAGAAATCAACAGTCCTTGTTGCAGAAGGTAGGAAAGAATCCGTAATTTTAAATGCGGAAGCTGAAAAACAGTCAGCTATCCTTCGCGCAGAAGCAAAGAAAGAAGCTATGATCAAAGAAGCACAAGGTCAGGCTGAGGCTATTTTATCTATTCAGAAAGCAAATGCAGATGGTATTAGATTTATTAAAGATTCAGCACCAAGTGATGCAGTCATTCAACTTAAGAGTTTAGAAGCGTTTGCAAAAGCGGCAGATGGAAAAGCTACGAAGATTATTATCCCTTCCGAAATTCAAGGAATTGCAGGTTTGGTAAAATCTATAAAAGAGGTAGCGGTAGAGGAACCAATAGCAGAACAACAGAATTTATAAGCGGTTAAGTTCCGTATAAGATTAGAGGGGATACGTAAACAGTAGGTTACGTATCTTCTCTTTGATTTACATTTTGTGAATCAGGAGAAGGAAAGTTATGATACCAGTTATTGATATGACAAAAGAATATGGATTGGTTCTGGAAGGTGGCGGAGCGAAAGGTGCTTATCAGATCGGTGCATGGAAAGCATTAGTCGAATCTGGTGTTAAAATTTGTGCAGTTGCAGGTACTTCAGTTGGAGCTCTGAATGGGGCTCTCATTTGTATGGGGGATGTACAAAAGGCGGAAGAATTGTGGGGAAATATAGCATATTCAAAAGTTATAGATGTAGATGACAAAGTAATGGAAGAGCTTTTTGGAAAAAACTTAAAAGCCCAGGAGATTGTCAGAGAATTTACAAGAATTGCAGGAAATAAAGGTGCAGATGTAACACCTCTAAGACAGATGATTGAAGAGAACATTGATGAAGAATTTATAAGAAATGGTTCTGTTAAGCTATATTTATTGACCTTTTCAATCTCAGATATGAAAGAACTGGATATCGATATACAAAAAGAGCCTGATGGTCTGTTAGCAGATTATTTACTAGCCAGTTCTTATCTTCCGGTTTTTAAGAACGAAAGACTTCATGGTAAAATTTACATTGATGGAGGTATGATTAATAACGTTCCGCTAAATTGTCTCGTTGAACGAGGATATAAAAATATAATATCAATTCGAATTTTTGGAATGGGAAGAGAAAAGAAAGTCAAAATATCAGATGATACTGTTTTATTAACAATATCCCCTAGAGTAAATCTAGGCAACATGCTCGATTTTGACAGCAAAAAAAGCAGACGAAATCTAAAAATAGGATATTTTGATGCGATGCGGTTGATTTATGGATTAAAAGGTACCATTTATTATATTGAACAAAAGGAAGAAGAATGTTATTATTTAAATCAACTGGTAACTCTTGAAAAAGAAGTACTATCTTTTATATTATCAATTTATAAGGTCAACATAACCAAAGAGGGTTATCACATAAGAGCTTTGGTAGAAGTTATCTATCCTGCAATCGCCTTAGAATTGAAGCTGGGCAAAGAATGGAATTACGAGACTTTATATCTTAGTATGCTTGAGGCAGCAGCAAAAATTCTGAAGATACAAAAGTACAGGATATATACGGTACAAGAATTAAAGCAATTAGTTGTTAAACGAGTTTATAATACGGAAAATTTAAGAACCCTTCCACTTTTTGTACATTGCATATTGAATGATAAGCAGTTGATTATAAAAGAGCTGGAAGAATAAAAAGTTAGGAGGATAAGGTATTTATGGATTTAAAAGGACGCAGTTTCTTAACATTAAAAGATTTTACAGCAGAAGAAATTGAATATTTAATCGATTTGGCGGGCGAGTTAAAAAGAAAAAAGAAACAAGGGATTCTGGGAACTTCACTCAAAGGGAAAAATATTGCTTTGCTTTTTGAAAAGCCTTCAACGAGAACCAGATGCGCTTTTACGGTAGGGTGTGTAGATGAGGGGGCTCATCCCGAATACTTAGGTAAAGATGATCTTCAATTGGGGCACAAGGAAAGTGTTGAAGATACAGCGAGGGTACTGGGGCGTATGTTTGATGGGATTGAATTTCGTGGATTCAAACATGAGACTGTAGAAAAACTTGCAAAATATAGCAATGTACCGGTATGGAATGGACTTACAGATGAGTATCATCCTACGCAGATACTTGCAGATTTTCTAACGATGAAAGAACATTTTGGTTACTTAAAAGGTCTTAATTTTGTATATTTGGGTGATGGAAGAAATAATATGGCCAATAGTCTGATGATTGGAGCAGCCAAATTAGGTATTAATTTTTCGATTATTGCGCCGGAGACTTTGTGGCCTACAGGAGATTTGACAGAGCTTTGTAAAGAATATGCGAAAGAATCGGGCAGCAATATTACTATTACAGAGGATATAGAGCAGGTGAAAGGTGCGGATGTATTATATACAGATGTTTGGTGTTCTATGGGAGAAGAAGATAAGGCTGCAGAGCGTATAGCAATTTTAAAACCTTATCAGATCAATAAAGAATTAATGGATAAGACAGACAAAGATTCTACAATCTTTCTTCATTGTCTTCCAGCTGTTAAGGGAAATGAAGTCACGGAAGAAGTCTTTGAATCTGATAAATCTCTTGTGTTTGATGAAGCAGAGAACAGAATGCATACAATTAAAGCAGTAATGGTAGCTACTTTAGGAGAGTAGTATGGAGAGAAAAAAAGAAATTTTTTTATTTGATATCATTAATTTTGTGATTGGATTTATAATCCTGGGTATGACTATTGTATTATTCCTGGATTTTAAAGCCCATATAATCATGATTCCTGGTATCCTTTGCTTAGGTGGTATGATGAATTTATTAGCTGCTGCAAAGAGTGATATAAAAAGGCGTCGTATTTCCACTATAATATATTGGATTGCCGGATTTACTCTTCAAGGAGGAGCTATCATTTCAATAATAAATTTATGGAGAAATTAATGAAAACGGAAATTTTAAAAGCATTACGGGAAAGTAAGGATTACATATCAGGACAACAGCTCTGTGAACAATTTGGGGTATCACGAACTGCTGTCTGGAAAGCAATCCGCAAATTAGAAGAAGAAGGTTATGTAATAGAAGCTGTAAGGAATAAAGGTTATAGGCTGATTGATTATCCTGAAAAAATTTCTCAGGAAGAATTAGGAAGCCTAATGAATACGCAGTGGGCAGGTAAAAGTGTAAAATTTTATGATGAAGTAGATTCTACGAATACTACAGCCAAACAACTTGCAGAAGAAGGTGCCATACATGGAACTTTAGTAGTGGCAGACAAACAAAATTCGGGTAGAGGACGCAGAGGAAGAACGTGGGAATCTCCTTCCGGGACAGGTATATGGATGTCCGTTATTTTGAAACCGGATATAATTCCGGCCAATGCATCTATGCTCACTCTGGTCATGGCACTGAGTGTTTTGAAAGCCTGCCGGGAAGTGACCGGATTAGAAGGAGAGATTAAATGGCCCAACGATCTAGTCATTCATAAAAAGAAGGTTTGTGGAATACTTACAGAGATGAGTGCTCAAATAGATTATATCAACCATATTGTAGTTGGAGTTGGCATTAACGTTAATACAGATTATTTCCCGGAAGTTATTTCAAAAATGGCAACTTCATTAAAATTAGAAGGAAATCAAAGTTACAATCGTGCCAGGCTTATTGTAAAGGTCATGGAATGTTTTGAAACATATTATGATAAATTCATGGAGACGGAGGATATGTCATTATTGCAGGATGAGTATGACAGCCATTTAATTAATCTGAATCAAGAGGTTAAAGTTACGCAACAAGAGGGAGAGTATTTCGGAGTATCTGAAGGGATTACCTCTAGGGGCGAACTTATTATCAGGCAGCAGGATGGAACAAAAGTACTTGTATATGCAGGCGAAGTTTCTGTGCGGGGATTATATGGATATGTGTGAGAAATCAAAAAGGAGTTAATATGTATCAGGAAAAAGTCGTTCTATGTGGAGCAAATTCATACAAAAAGAAATATTATCTAAATGAAGATTTTGAAGCTTTACCGGCACAGGTGAAAGACGAATTGAAGATTATGTGTGTTTTATATACAGAAGAAGTGGGTGGAATTCTTACTTTGATTTTTAATGAAGAAGGAGAGTTGACATTTGAGGTCACCCATGAAAATGAGTGTTATTTTGATGAAATAGGAAGTGGACTTAAGATAAAAGAAATTCAAAAGACCAAAGGAGATTTGCTAGAAGCATTACAAATGTTTTATCAAGTGTTTTTCCTTGGACAAGATCTGGAAACTGAATAAGGAGGAGACTATGTTATTAGTAATTGATGTTGGGAATACTAATATAACACTTGGTGTTTTTAATAAAAAAGATTTAATTGCAAAGTTTCGAGTAACGACTAAAATGCAACGAACCTCTGATGAGTTTGGTATCTGTATTTGTGATTTATTGGAACATAGGAATATTGAAGTAAATGACATAAAGGATATCATTGTGGCTTCAGTTGTGCCTAATATCATGCATTCACTTTTAAGTGGAATGATAAAATATTTAAATATTACGCCTATTGTTGTAGAGGCAGGAATTAAAACAGGTATCAAATTGAAAGTGGAAAATCCGAAGCAATTAGGAGCAGACCGGATTGTGGATGTGGTAGGTGCCAAAGAATTATACGGCGGACCAATAATTGTTGTAGATTTTGGGACCGCAACGACATATGATATGATTAACGAGGCAGATGAGTTTATAGCTGGAGTCACTGCGCCGGGAATTCGGACTTCTGCGATGTCTTTGTGGAAGGAAGCAGCGAAGCTGCCAGAGATTGAAATTATGAAACCAGCGTCTATCCTTGCAAAAGAAACAATTACAAGTATGCAGGCCGGTCTTGTATATGGACAGATTGGTCAGACTGAATACATCATTGAATGTATGAAAAGAGAATCCGGCATTCGTAATATCACAACAGTTGCAACAGGCGGGTTGGGAGCAGTGATTGCAAAAGAAACAAAATCTATTGATATTTATAATCCGGATCTGACTTTACAGGGAATGCGTTTTATATATGATAAACAAAGAAAGTAAAAGAGATGAAACAAATAGGAACGAATGAATTAAAAATCGGGAATGTAACATTAGAGAATAATTTAATATTGGCGCCAATGGCAGGTGTGACCGATCTGCCATTTCGCTTACTTTGCAAAGAACAGGGTGCAGGTCTTATATGTATGGAAATGATAAGTGCTAAAGCGATTCAATATCGAAATAAAAAAACAATTTCACTTATGCAGATTGATGAAAGAGAAAGACCGGTCTCCCTTCAACTATTTGGTTCAGATCCTACAGTAATCAGTGAGATAGCGAAAGAAATTGAAGAAAGACCATTTGATATTCTGGATATTAATATGGGATGTCCGGTACCTAAAATTGTAAATAATGGGGATGGCTCAGCCTTAATGAAAAATCCAAAACTGGTGGAAGACATTGTTACAAAGACAGTAAAAGCAATAAAAAAGCCTGTAACAGTTAAGATTCGGAAGGGATTTGACGATAACAATATTAATGCGGTAGAAATTGCCAGGATTGCAGAAGCCTGTGGAGCATCAGCGGTATCGGTTCACGGTAGAACTAGAGAACAATATTATTCCGGAAAGGCAGATTGGGAAATCATACGTCAAGTGAAAGAAGCATTAAGTATTCCGGTGATTGGAAATGGGGATGTTTTAACACCAATGGATGCGGTTCGTTTGAAGAAAGAGACTGGCTGTGATGGAATCATGATTGCACGCGGAGTCCGAGGGAATCCATGGTTATTTAAACAAATTCTTGGCTATTTTGAAACAGGTGAATTGATAGAAAAACCAACCTGTCAAGAGATGAAGGAAATGATTTTGCGCCATGCTGATTTGCTGATCCGATATAAAGGAGACTTTATTGGAATTCGGGAAATGAGAAAACATGTAGCATGGTATATCAGTGGTTTTCCTCATTCAGCACAGTTAAGAAATCAGGTAAATAAGGTAGAAAATTATGAACAGTTAGAAACTTTGTTGAATACGTTTCTATAGTCACTAACTGTCTTTTTGGGAATAAGAAATTGATAACAGGAAAAGATAAATTAGTATCTTGACATAGAAACACCTTTAAGTTATAATACTGAGATTGTTAATATGTATGATTGGTATAAAATATAGATCATTCGAAAGGGCGGAATAAGCATGGAAGAAAAGAAAAACTTACTTACTTACGAGGGACTTAAAAAATTAGAGGAAGAAATTCAAAACCTGAAAGTAGTGAAGCGAAAAGAAGTAGCTCAGAAAATTAAGGAAGCCAGAGAGCAAGGGGATTTATCTGAAAATGCTGAATATGATGCTGCAAAGGATGAGCAAAGAGACATCGAAGCTAGAATTGAAGAAATTGAAAAAATCCTAAAAAATGCAGAAGTAATAGTAGAAGATGAAATCGATTTAGACAAAATAAATGTAGGTTGTAAAATAAAAGTTTATGATTGTGAGTTTGAAGAAGAAATAGAATTTAAAATTGTAGGATCTATGGAGGCCAATAGCTTACAAGGTAAAATATCGAATGAATCTCCTGTAGGGAAAGCTCTTATCGGGGCAAAAGTGGGAGATACCGTAACAGCAGAAACGCAAGCAGGGATTGTTGAATACAAAGTATTAGAGATTCAAAGATCCAATTAAGGGAGTGAAAAAAATTGTCAGAACAAAAGAATGGACAGCAACAAGACATTAATCAGCTATTAAAGGTTCGCCGTGAAAAGCTTAAAGAGTTACAGGATAATGGAAAGAATCCATTCGAAATCATGAAATATGATGTAACTCACCATAGTCAAGAAATTAAAGATAATTTTGATACATTAGAAGGAAATGCGGTTTCCATAGCAGGACGAATTATGACGAAGCGTGTTATGGGAAAAGCATCTTTTTGTAATGTTCAGGATTTAGAAGGAAATATCCAGTCTTATGTAGCCAGAGACGAAATAGGTGAAGATCATTATAAAGATTTTAAGAAGATGGATATCGGGGATATTGTAGGTATTAAAGGGGAAGTCTTTAAAACCAAAACAGGAGAAATTTCTATTCATGCATCTGAGGTGAAATTACTTTCTAAGAGCTTACAGATATTACCTGAAAAATTCCACGGACTGACTAATACAGATATCAGATATCGTCAAAGGTATGTTGATTTAATTATGAACCAGGAAGTCAAAGATACTTTCATTAAACGTTCTAAAATCATAAGTTCCATACGCCATTACCTGGATGGACAAGGATTTATGGAAGTGGAAACACCTATGTTGGTGCCGAATGCAGGAGGAGCTGCAGCAAGACCATTCGATACACATTATAATGCATTGGATGAAGATGTACATTTAAGAATTTCTCTTGAATTATATCTGAAGAGATTAATTGTAGGTGGACTTGAGAAAGTTTATGAGATTGGGCGTGTGTTCCGTAATGAAGGCTTATCTGTCAGACATAATCCGGAGTTCACATTATTAGAATTGTATCAAGCTTATACTGATTATTATGGGATGATGGATTTATGTGAAAATGTATTCCGTCATGTGGCGCAAGAAGTTTTAGGTACGACTCAGATTCAATATGGAGATGTTGAAATTGATTTAGCAAAACCGTTTGAGCGTCTCACTATGGTCGATGCGGTTATGAAGTATGCAAATATTGACTTTAGTACGGTTAAGACGGATGAAGAAGCGAAAGCAATTGCAGATAAACATGAGGTTCATTATGAAGCCAGACACAAAAAGGGCGATATTTTGAATTTGTTATTCGAAGAGTTTGTGGAAGAAAAATTGATTCAACCTACGTTCATTATGGATCATCCGGTGGAAATTTCTCCACTGGCTAAGAAAAAACCTACAGATCCTGATTATACGGAACGATTCGAATTGTTTATTACTCAAAGAGAAATGGCGAATGCTTTCTCTGAGTTGAATGATCCGATTGATCAGAGAGAACGGTTTGAAGCGCAGGAAGAATTGAAAGCGTTGGGAGATGAAGAAGCGAATAGCGTAGATGAAGATTTCTTGAATGCATTAGAACATGGTATGCCGCCTACTGGGGGTATCGGGATTGGAATCGATCGACTTGTTATGCTGTTAACTGATTCGCCGGCAATTCGTGATGTGTTGTTGTTCCCTACGATGAAGAGCTTGGATAAATAGACTCAAGAAAATCAAGGGTTTGAAGTACTTGGTTAGTACAGAGTACAGCAAATATATAGTGTATAGTACTTGATAATATGTATTTGTATTCAAAGATTAATTTAATAATTTTGTACCTATTAAGGACATTTTTTTGAAAGAGATTTTGAAAAGATGTCCTTGTTTTATTTTTCGTACATCATTAAAAAATAAAAATATTGTCCCAAATATTGACTTTTAGTCCCGTTGGTATTAGAATGTTTATGAGGTGAAGAATATGAAAAAAAAGAACGTTTTAAATTTAATAAAATATTATGCGGAAAAAAATGACAATGCATTTAGAAATGAAGCATATGAAATTGCAAAATATTTTGATAATATAGGGAATTATCAACTTTCAGAATATATTATGGCGCTCTTGTCAGATGCAAATACTTTCTCGCCCCAAATGGATAGTGAAGATTATAAGTATTTTAGATTTGTAGATACAAATACAGAAGCCCTTCCGTTACCCGATGTTATTAAAGATAATATTTTAGGCATTGTTAATGCAGTTGGACATAATGTTGGAGTTAATAAATTTTTATTCGAAGGTCCACCTGGAACAGGGAAAACAGAGACTGCAAAACAAATAGCTCGTATACTTGAAAGAGAATTATTTGTTGTCGATTTTGATTTGGTAGTTGACAGTAAACTTGGGCAAACATCAAAAAATATATCTAGTCTTTTTCAAGAAATTGCAAATCTATCTCATCCTGAAAAAGTTATAGTCTTATTTGATGAAATTGATGCAATAGCAATAGATAGGATTAATTCAAATGATTTGAGAGAAATGGGGAGAGCAACATCTTCTGTTTTAAAAGGACTAGATGGTTTGAGTGATAAAGTAGTTTTAATAGCAACAACAAATTTATATAAATCATTTGATAAGGCATTGGTTAGAAGATTTGATTCAGTTATTGATTTCAGTAATTATACACGCGATGATTTATTGGATATTGCTGAGATAATATTAAATGAAATGTTACCTAAATTTAAATCAGTTGGAAGAAATATGAGGTTATTTAAAAAAATAATTTCTTTATTTGAACAAATTCCATACCCAGGAGAATTAAAAAATTTGATAAAAACATCACTAGCATTTAGTGCTCCTGGCGCAGAATATGATTATTTAAAAAGACTTTTTAATGCAATATATAAAACAGATTTGAGTCTTAAAGATCTACAAGAAAAAGGATTCACAGTAAGAGAAATTGAAATTTTGACTGGAGTATCAAAAAGCCAAGTTTCTAGAGAACTAAAGGAGTAGCTATATGAATAATGTATTACAACTTAAGGGGACATTTGAACAGGCACCAAATAATTCCAAACCAGGACCACCAAATTTACCGAGTGGAAAAGTAGTAAAAGTAACAAAGTTGAAAAAACTTTGCAATGATCTTATAGAGCTAAAGAAGTATTGGGAAAAAGATACTCTTTTTTCTGGAGCATTAATAAGTGTCTATTATAATAAAGTGGCTGCAAAAAGTAATAGAATCAATGGATTGTTAACAAAAGGAAATATTTCCGCTAACAGTACTATTGTTGGTGCAAGATTTAGTGAAAGTAAATCTCCAAAACATATTATAACGCATTATCTCACAATAGAATTAATAGAGGAGTCAATTATTCGTCTTCAATCATGTCTTCAAATATTGAATCATACATTTGGAGGAGAAATAAATTGTGATACTATAAAAAAAATAAACATGAAACAGATTGTATTTAACCCTACAGAAATTGCAAAAACTAATTTTTTAAAAGTTATTGTAGATTCTTACTATGTAGAAAAATTTGGTATTTTAGTTGATGAGCAATTAGAATTTAAAGAAGATTCATTAATTACAATATATAAAACAGAAAAAAGTGCAGTAGAGTTAATGGGAAAGCTGGGTATGAATTTACAATTTACAAGGGTAATGGATAATACAACACTACTTTTGCGCCCAGATGAACTTAATGTTTTAAAACAAAAGGCTCCTTTTTTGATTTCGATGGCCGTGCATAATATCACTGAACTTACAAAAGATGATTTTGATTTTTGTGAAAAAGAAGAAATAAAAATACCTTCTCCTGTGAATGAACCGACAATTGGAGTTATAGATACTATGTTTGATGAGAATGTATATTTTTCAGAATGGGTGGAGTTTACCAATATGTTATCAAAAGACATTCCACTGTCAAGTAAAGATTATGAACATGGTACAGCAGTATCTTCAATAATTGTAGATGGACCATCGTTTAATCCACAAATGGATGATGGTTGCGGAAGATTTCGTGTAAGACATTTTGGGGTAGCCGCTGGAAATCAATTTAGTTCTTTTGCTATTTTAAGAGATATAAATGAAATAATATCTAAAAATAAGGATATAAAAGTATGGAATTTATCTTTAGGTTCAAAATTAGAGATCAATAAAAACTTTATTTCTCCAGAAGCAGCAATACTTGATAAAATTCAATATGAGAATGATGTGATTTTTATTATCGCTGGAACAAACCAATCTTCGGAAGAAAAAATACGAAAATTTATTGGAGCACCAGCAGATTCTATAAATTCATTAGTTATTAATTCAGTAAATTTTGAAAAAAAAGCAGCATCATATTCTAGAAAAGGACCAGTATTATCATTCTTTACAAAACCAGATGTTTGTTATTATGGTGGAGATGGAAGAAATTTAATAAGAGTATGTACTCCAATGGGTGAAGCGTTTGTTAAGGGTACTTCATTTGCAGCTCCTTGGATAGCAAGGAAAATGTCTTATTTGATAGATATATTAGGATTAAGTAGAGAGGTTGCTAAAGCTCTGATTATAAATGCCTCAACTGGATGGAATAAGCAAGAGGAAGAAGCGTCTTTAGTTGGATATGGAACAGTTCCTATAAAAATAGATGATATTATTCATTCATCTAATGATGAAATACAGTTTATATTATCAGGAGTTTCAGAAAAATATGATACATACAATTATAATATTCCAATTCCAATTAATAAGAAAAAGCATCCATTTGTTGCAAAAGCTACATTATGCTACTTCCCCTGTTGCAATAGAAATCAAGGTGTAGATTATACAAATACAGAACTAGATATATCATTTGGAAGGTTAAATAATAAAATAAAACCAATTAACAATAATTATCAAACAGATGAAACTGAGCATTTTGTATTTGAAGAGGATGCACGTAAATTGTTTAGAAAATGGGATAACATTAAACATATAAGAGAGGTATATACACAAAGAAGTCGTGCTAAGGAGGTCTATGGTAAGGGATTATGGGGGGTAAGTTTAAAAACAAAAGAAAGATTAAATAAAAAATATGGAGAAGGAATAAAATTTGCAATTGTGGTAACTTTGAAAGAAATAAATGGTGTTAATAGAATAGATGAATTTATAAAGAATTGTTCTTTAAGGGGCTGGCTTGTAAATAAGATTGAGGTCGAAAATAGAATTGATATTTATAATATAGCTGAAGAAGAAATAGATTTTAAAGATTTTGAATGATTAAATAAGATAGTTATTCATTATGGGATATTATCAACATGAGTTTGATTATTTTAATTCTAAAGCAAAAAGTATCAAATTAACTATATTTGGCGATTGGAAGCACTTCATATCCAAAATCAAAAAGTTAAGATAAAGTACTTTGTGTGGAAAAGTATTTTATCCTTTAAATGATGGATTTGATTATTATGAATGTATGATGAAAAGTAAGAAAGAGGAGTGAAAAGTATGGATGTATTTGCAATAAAAAAGGGAGAGGGATTTGAGCTATCTGTAGATGAGTTCGAAAGGCAAACTAGTCATGAATATCCTTATTATAGGCAAAAGAAAGATAAAAAATTGACTTTGTATGCAATATGCCCTGAATGTGGAAATCCCATACAAATCATTAATCTGTATGGAGCTGAAATGATACAGAATAAAACTCATATTGTGAAAATGTATGGAAAGCATACAGGAGGGGCAGTTTCTGGGTTTCCATATTGGAATGAAATCGAAAAGAAAAACTGTTCTTTGTATAAGCCATCTCCATTAGGGAATACCGAAATAAGAACAAAAACCAAAGTATCAGAAGAAATAAGGATTATAATTGAAAATAATTGGAGCCGTATCAAACAGAATATAAGAAGTATTGTGGGGATTAATATATCGAATAAAGTTTTAGAGCATATGAAAGAAGTGTTCATGGCATCAAATGCATACAGCTATAAGGCAGTAAATAAATATAATATACCATATGCTATGTTGCGGTATCAGGAAGCAATTACTATATATAAAACATTTCTTTTTGGTTCTCAAATAAGTGAGATCGTTAAAGAAAAAATAAATACATATAGTAAATACTTTACTATTAAGGATAAAGAAATCGAAAAGAAGGAAGGATACACAGATTTTTATAATATAGGAATATATCTTACTAAAAATCAAAGAAGAGATGCTAAACAATATATACATATGGTTATTTATGAAGCTGATGTAAGTGGCAAGGATGGAAAACATATTATTTTGGAAGAGGAACTAGAGATGAAACCATGGATATATTCGTAGGATTATGTCGTGATTATTTTATAGTGATTTTTAAAATGTTCACTAACAAAGTTCACTCATTCTGCCAAAGTCAGTTACAAAAATTCACTCATTTTACAATTATGAGTGACAAAAAGTAACTGACATAACAAATATGAGGGGTTTCAGGGGATTTTATCACCTGACAAGATGCAAAAATAGCAGAGCTGGCTCTTTTGCGTATCTTGCAATCTATTTTAGAATATTTATATAAGTAAGGATGCAAATATAATTATTGATATGGTTGTTGATCGCAGACATCAAATAAATAATAAGTTGTTGGATAGTTTTATTAACTTATGAATTATGATGAAATTAAACTTGTGGTTCCGGAGATTATTAAAACAGAGATATATAGAAATCTTGAAGTAGAGTTTGCAAGTGTTGGAAAAAAGATTCAGGAAGTTTTGGATAATATCAAGGACTTATATGGTGTGTCAACGTTAACAGTTGAAGGGTTGAATCTAACCGATTATAAGAAGAATGCAATAAAAGAATTAAATGAGGCTTTAACTAAATTTGAAAGTAATAAAAGCAAATACAAAGAAGATATCTTTGATACGGTGGATATGATGCTGTCTCATAAAAATTGTGTTCAGTTAAAAGATATTTCGCTTATGGACAAGGTGTTGAAAAGAAAAATTTATAAGAGAGCACCATTTCATAAAGTTGAAAAAGAATCTAATGGCGATGGTGTAATAACAGAAACATTGATAAATATTAATGATTTTATTAGTATTACTATCGAAGATATAATTTGTTTTGTTACTGGAAATTATAAAGATTTTTCGGATCCTGAAAATAAAAACAGTCTACATAATGATATACTTACTGATTTAGAAAAGAACGGAATAAAAGAGAATGTTCACTATGTAAGAACATTTGGACAATTAGTAAACGCAGAAGTAACCGATGATAAGAAAAAAACAGCTTTAGAAGATTTAACGCGTAACTTAGATGTATTTTAGAAAAGAGTTTTAAAAAGATCTTTGAAGTGAGTACAGCATAAAGTGCAATGTACAGCAAAAGTACAGCAAATTTTTATTTTATGGTACCGAATGGTACTTGATAATACATTTGGGGAATATTTGAAAAATAGGGTGAAAAGGACATGATATATAATAATACTTTATTACTCGAAGTGCTCCCGACGATGAAATCGATTGATAAATAAGACGAAAATCAGTTCAAATTAATACAATGTGCTCGATTGGTATTCTTATTTACAACGAATTAATCTACAATCTATGAAGTCAGCGACAATCAAATAATAATCATAAACATGCGAGAAATAGCGTGTGGTCAAAAGTATGGTAAAAATATTAGGACATTTCATATCCCATCAAACTGGGCGTTGAAGTGTCCTTTCTTTTTGTGGCTCTGTGTCTATTAAAAAAGGAACCTGATAACGTTTCAGGCTCCTTAAATCAGGGGAAAACCCTGACGAAGTATGGAGTTCCAATTGCTTTTTTGAAAGAGGAAGCGGACAACAATAACAAGACCGTATTCTTCGGAAATCGTATAAAAAGCAAGATATCCATTTACAATGACAAAGCGGATGCCCCAAGAAGAGAGGACAGAATCATCTACTAACCGAAACTTTTCAGGAAAATCGGCAAGAGAATTAATCTGTTTTTCAGCTTCATAAAGTAGGTCATCAGCTACTTTGGGATTTTTAAGAACGAATTCAATATGGTCTGCGGCACGATTCAAATCCCGTTCAGCTGCGGATGTGATGTGTATGCGATAACTCATCGTTTACGTTTACTCCTGATGGCTGTCATTGCTTCGGAGAATGGACGGGTATTGCCATCAACAATATCATCAAGTCCTTCTTTAATCAGACCATATAGTTCGAAGCGGCTGTTCATTTCTTCATAAGCTTCAATGCTCATAACAGCAAGGTCGCCTTTACCGTTCTTGGTAATGAACACCGGTTCAGTGTAAGTGTGACAGAATGTGGAAATTTCGTTGTAATTATTTCTAAGTTCCGCACTTGATTTAATAGTTGGCATATAAAACACCTCCTTGTTTATAACAAAATTATACACGAATTTTGTTATATGGTCAATGGAAATCTGGTATTAATATATGTCAGTTTTTGTAATTGTATACGCTCTTGTTGAGTTGAAGAAATCTTACAGAGCAAGTTAAACATACTGATGGTGATGATGATGTGCTTTGCAAGTAGATTTGATAGATGTAGATGAAACCGAAAATGTTGGTGATTTAAAGAAGAAGTTAAAGTCCGATGATCGTCAGGTGATTGTTACGACCATTCAAGAACTTCAAAGACAGCATAATGGACCTAAAAGCATTGAGGATGAAACTGACAGCTGTGCATACGATAATGAGACACACATGCTTAAAGTTTTATTTCCAGCATGTGCGAACTGTGATATAACAATATTTGATTATATTTTAGGCCAGTTACCTAAATTATGTAATCCGAGCGAGTATATTCAGCACACACTAAGGTTTAGACATCACATAGTTGAATATGAAGAAAAACAAGTAGCTATTATTGCGCAGCTTTTTACTTATGTTGATGCAGATAAAAAACAACAAGTATTAAATGATGCTCTTGTACTGGCAGTGTGGTTTGGTGAATATAAATCCGTAAAATATCTTATACAGCAAGGGGCTGATGTAACATATCAAACAAATGGAAGAAGTATGTTAGAATTAGCTCAAAATGCAATTGTTAAATTTAACGATTGTCGTGTAGAAAAATTTATATTAGCTAATATATAGTATTTGGTTATTTTGTTTGAGTATATGAATTTAAAGCTAAAAGGAGAAAGAAAATATGTATGAAGAAGTTGAAAAATGGTTAGATAGTATTTTAGTATAAACAATTCCAACTTCTGTTATTGCATTGAATTTCAATTTGTATGAAGATGGTGAAAAAACATGGTCGATAGAATTGGTAGGAACAGATAGCTTTGACTTAGAAGATGAGGATTGGAGTTGCGATGAAGTTTTTGATTTTGGAACAAGAGATAATCCATTGTCTTGGATAGAGGAAACATCTTGGAATGTAATACTTGATAAAATGATAGAGATAATTAGAAAGTATTTAGCACAAGGATTGTATTCTGGTTTATTAAAAGAGTATCAAGGCATAAGCATTGGATTTGTTGATGGTGATATTGAAATATTGTTTACAAAGTAAGATTTCAATCATGAAGGTGATGAATTGGATCATTTTTACTCTAAAAGTTATGCGAATGATCCATTATTATAGGCAGTGAAGCAGTTATACCCTTGACGCAACAATGACGAGTGGTATAATGGGTATAACAGATGAAGGAGGTGTTTTTTATGAGTCAAGAAGAACTTGTAAATAAAATTGCTGAACTTGAACGAGAGATAGCGATTTTACCTGAAGGTAGTATTACAACGAAGAAGATTAAAGAAAAAGAATACTATTATCATCGTGTTACTAGAAATGGAAAAAGAACAGAAAGCTATATTGATTTTAAGGCTGTTCCAGAGTTGCGTGAGCAAATAGAGAAGCGTAAATCATTAGAAAAAGAATTAAAGGAATTAAAAGCACAGGTAATGCCGGTGGAATCCTTGGAAGAAGAGGATGAAGAACTACAGGATTACAAGACAACCGTAAGAACAGGAAAGCGTCTTGCTGCGCAGATAGCGCTTACTAAAAAGTATAAAAAGAGAGAATGTATAGAAGAACTTCGAAGTTATATATTTGGTAAGCCACAGGACAGAGTATTTATTATTTATGGACTTAGAAGAACAGGAAAAACAACAATGATTCGTCAAATTCTTACGGAATTGCCGGAATCGGAGTTCAAAAAGGCTGCGTTTATTCAAGTAAAATCAAACGATACATTGTCTGATGTAGATGCGGATTTGAAAAAACTTGAAAAAGAAGACTTTAAGTATGTGTTTATTGATGAAGTAACCTTAATGGAAGGTTTTATTGAGGGAGCAGCGATTTTCTCAGATATTTATGCAAGTAGCGGAATGAAAATTGTGTTATCTGGTACAGATTCATTAGGTTTTGTTTTTTCTAAGGAAGAACAGCTTTATGATAGATGTATTATGTTGCATACTACATTTATTCCATATCGTGAGTTTGAAGAAGTGTTGGGTATAAAGGGAATTGATGAGTACATTCGCTACGGGGGAACGATGAGTCTAGGTGGAAATAACTATAATGAAGACACTACATTTTCAAGTGCCAAGAGTTCTAATGAATATATTGATACAGCAATTGCGAAGAATATTCAGCATTCGCTAAAAATGTACCAGTATGGAGGACACTTCCGTCATTTATTAGATTTATATGAGCAAGGAGAATTAACAAACGTTATTAATCGAGTGGTTGAAAATATCAATCATAGCTTTACACGTAGTGTTGTTGAGAGAACATTTAAATCTCATGATATTTCTGTTACGGCAGCTAATATGTTGCGAGACAGAGTTGCACCAATTAATATCAAAGAACATTTAGATTTAGATGCAGTAACCTTTGGTATTATGCAAGCACTTGATATTCTGAATAAAGAAGAGCAAACCATAGACATAGAAGATAGTCATATGCAACAGATTAAGGAATATTTAGCATTACTAGATTTGGTGATGGAAATTGACCTTGTGTCTTTACCGGAAGTAAGCCAAAAAGGAAAAGTTACGATTATTACGCAGCCTGGAATGAGATATTCACAGGCTAATGCGATAGTAGAAAATATGCTTCTTGATGTGAAGTTTAACGAACTTTCAGTTACAGAGAGACAACGTGTGCTGGAAAGGTTATTGAATGAAATTAAAGGAAGAATGATGGAGGATATTATTCTTCTTGAAACGAAGATTGCTAATCCAGGTAAATCGGTATTTAAACTACAGTTTACGGTAGGTGAATTTGACATGGTTGTTTTTGATCCTAAAACACTTAATTGTAAGATTTATGAGGTGAAATATAGTAAGGAACAGGTTCCGGAGCAGTATAGACACCTTAAGGATGAAGAAAAATGTGCAATGACAATTCATAGATTTGGAGACATTACTGGTAGGTATGTAATTTATCGAGGAGAAGCAATGGAAACAGAAGGAGTTAAGTATCTGAATGTAGAAGAATATTTGAAAACACTGTAGATGGAGGTTGCCGATGTATACAATTATTGATAAGCAAGCTACCGTAAAACAAATAGTACCTTCTAAGCGGATTGATATTTTGTCAATGCCTACATATTTTTGGGGCAAAGAGTATAGAAATATGATGTATGGTTATCACTGGTGTATAATTGATGATGAATAAAGTATTTACGCTGCAATTGGTAATAGTGTAAATGTGATTTATATGGATACAGATAGCAATATGGTAGTTTCTGTTACTTCTTATTTTAAGCTAACAGTATTTGATAGAATAGAAAGAGGATTTTCAATTCACATTAGTGAGTTGGGAATCCTCTTTACGTGGTAAAATTTAACTGCATATGAAAAATAAAACCACAACTTATTCTAGACTAAAACAGGGCATTTTGCCAATGTTTATTTCAGATTTTCTTGATAGTGACTTTTGACGAATCATGGAGGGAATCAATATGGACGTCAGGAAGTAGTGTATGCCTGTGAAGATTGTAGAGGTTGTCCTTATACAAAACAGAGTAAAAAGACAGAAGATAAGAACCGTGCGTTAAGAATCAACAGATCCATACAGGCGGAAGGATCCTTTGGTATCATGAAGAATAACCGCTGGTATAAGAGAATTGTAAGAAAAGGAATTGATTCTGTAAAACTAGAGATATACCTAGTTTCTATTGGTCAAAACCTATATAAATATCATAAAAAACAAATGCGATGTAAAAAAACACATAGTAAAAAATTTGCTATTAATGAGATGACGTAGTCACTTTTTTATTTTTGACTAAAAATTGACAAATATATATCGTAGTGATATACTACGAAGTACGAGCATTGCACTGCGATATATCAAATAAAATAGAGGTGTATTAATGGATAATCATATAAAAAAAGTATATGTTCCTATGACAGAAACTGGTTTTTATATTCTTTTATGTTTACGAGAAGAATCACACGGTTACAGCATTGTACAAAAAGTAGAAACATTAACAGAAGGCGCAATTAGAATAAGTCCAGGAACAATGTATGGAACTCTTTCAAAGATGGAAAAGGATGGTCTTATTTGCTTTGTAAGAGAAGAGGATAAAAGAAAGATTTATCATATTACAGAATTAGGAAAACAGGTGTTAGAATTGGAAATGAATCGAATAGAACGTTTATATCGAAATATGCAGGAGGTACGATGCTTATGAAGAATACAAAGATAGAGTTTAGATTTTTCACAATTCCTCAGTGGAGGCAAGAACAAGATTATCTAAGACAACAACATAATAAAGGATGGGCGTTTACGAAAGTTGATTTTATTGGGTTGTATCATTTTGAAAAATGTGAAGCGCAGGATGTGGTTTATCAATTGGATTATAATCAGGAAGGAATTGCAAATAAAGTTGAATATGTACAAATGTTTCGTGATTGTGGATGGGAGTATTTGCAAGATTATGTTGGATATAGCTATTTTAGAAAAGCGTCATCGGAAATGAATGGTAACGAGGAAATATTCTGCGATGATACATCTAGATTAGAAATGATGAAAAAAGTATTTAAGGGTAGAATGATTCCTCTTATTGTTATTTTTTTCACTATAATAATTCCGCAATTATTAGTGCATAGTAATTTGAAAGGGTCATTGTCAAATGGATTAACATTAATCTTTATAATCTTAGGTTTTGTATATCTGATACTATTTACATCGTTTGGTATACAGTTTTGGAAATATTGGAAGTCATTGAATTAAGACAGTAAAACAAGGGGTGAGAGGACTTGGGCAAATGGTTTTAGTCTTAACTCAGTTCTTTTTTGAGTAAAGCCTACAAGGGTGTTAATACAATAATCAAAAGAAAAGTCGTTAGAGAAATCTAGCGACTTTTTTTGCAAACAGATAGAAATAATAAACTTTTTTGAAAGGAAATTTTAGTGGGGAGCATTCGATAAACATACTGACATTATTTCATGAGCGTCTTTGATTACTTGAGTCTATAAAATAGACGCAATAGAACTTTGAAAACTGTACGATAGATTTAGGTAGCTTAAGCCGTCATTTACAGTACACAAAAGTAATACTTGAAGAATAAAAATGGTAGAAATTGTTGAAAATGTTCGCTCAAAAGAATATACTAAAAAGTACATGTTGTAGAGTTTTTTGGAGGTAAATCAGTAAAAGGATTATGAATTCTATAGAAAATGAAATTCAGAAAAGGAGTTTTATAATATAATTGAGAAAAACATGCAGTGGATTTTTGATTCTGCAAGAGGAGAAGGGTACCAAATTTGGGAAAAGGGGACTAGGTGCATGACAAATGAAAAGTTAGCAGAAATAAGGAATGGTTTTGAATCGGCATACATTGATGGAACATTTTCTTCTAATTTAGCTTATAAGCCGCAGTTTGTTTCAAACAATAATAAAGTAGGAAAGAAGGTACTCTCATCCATTGAGGATGAGCTTTTAGTATGTGATCAGTTCCAGATCAGTGTAGCATTTATTACTATGAGTGGAATTACACCTCTACTTCAGACACTTAAGGAACTTGAGAAGAAAAATATTCCTGGAGAGATTCTTACAACCAATTATTTGAATTTCAGTGAGCCTAGAGCATTAGAAAAATTAAATGGACTGAAGAATATTACGCTTAGAATGTTTGATGTAAAAGCGGCTGATGAAGGCTTTCATACTAAGGGATATATTTTTAAGAAGGATGAAATTTATAGGATCATTATTGGTAGTTCAAATATTACAAGTGCAGCATTAACCAGTAATCGTGAATGGAATACAAAACTGGTATCTACTGAGCAGGGTGAGATGGCGAATGAGATTGTTGCGGAATTTAATGAACTTTGGGACTCTAGATATACACTTGAGTTAGATGAATTTTACGAAACATATAAAGAACGATATAAAATCATTAAGCGTCAGCGCGAGATTGCAAAATTGGATGAAATTTCATCTATTGAAAAATATCGATTACAGCCTAATAGAATGCAGGTCCGATTTATTTCTAATCTTAGAAAAATATTAGCTAAAGGTAAAGAAAGAGCTCTTCTAATTTCAGCAACAGGAACAGGAAAGACATATGCATCAGCATTTGCTATGCGTGAACTTTCGTTTAAAAGAGTATTATTTTTAGTTCATAGAGGACAACTTGCACGTCAAACAAAAAAATCTTATGAAAAGGTATTTGCGAAGTCAGTTTCAATGGGATTAGTTGGAGTTGGATATCATGAATATGATTGTGATTATGTATTTGCAACAGTTCAAACATTGAATAGAGATTCACATTTATTAGAATATGATCCAGATGCTTTTGATTGTATAATACTAGATGAAGCGCATCATACGTCTGCTGATACGTATCAGAAGGTAATGAATTATTTCAAGCCAAGGCTTTGGCTTGGTATGACAGCAACACCTGATAAGCGAGATGATACAATTGATGGTAAAAATATCTATGAGATTTTTGATTATCAGATTGCATATGAGATTCGACTTAAGCAGGCCATGGAAGAGAATATGCTTTGTCCATTTCACTATTTTGGAATCAGCGATATTTCTGTGATGGATGACAAGCAGATCAAAGCTAAAAAAATATCTGAAAGAGATTTTAACCAGCTGACAGGGGATGAACGTGTACGTCATATAATAAAACAGGCTGATTATTATGGATATAGTGGGGAACGTGTGAAGGGATTAATCTTTTGTTCCCGAATAGATGAATCTGAAAGCCTTTCTGCAAAGTTTAATCAGATAAAGAATCCAGCAACAGGAAATTCATATAGAACAATTGTATTGAATGGCAATGCGTCTGAAGATGAACGGCAAGAAGCATTTGAAAGATTGGCAATGGATGAAGGACAGGCTTCTGAAAAGAGACAGCCATTGGATTACATTTTTTCTGTTGAAATTTTAAACGAAGGTGTAGATATTATAGAGGTCAATCAGGTAATTATGCTTCGTCCTACACAGTCGCCTATCGTATTTATTCAGCAGCTTGGAAGAGGTCTTAGAAAAGCGGAGGGAAAAGAGTATGTTGTAATTTTGGACTTTATTGGGAATTACAATAATAACTTTATGATTCCAATTGCATTATCAGGAGATCGTTCTTATAATCCAGACACTATTCGTAAATATGTGATTAGTGGTAATAACACAATTCCTGGCGCTTCAACTGTTCACTTTGATGAGATTGCAAAGGACAAGATTTTTTCATCAATTGATAAGATCAAGGGTATGAAAGCGATTATCAAAGAAAGTTATATTTCTTTGAAAAACCGATTGGGAAGAGTTCCCTATCTTTTTGACTTTTATGAAAATGGAGAAGTCGATCCACTTGTAATTGTACGGGAATATAAGACATATCAAGGTTTCTTGGAATCTGTAGAGAAGGAAGGTTATGCTGGAAAAATAACGGAACAGGAAATGATTACGTTAGAGTATTTGTCAAAGACAGTACTTAGTGGATCAAGACCATATGAGCTTGAGATACTAAAACGTTTTATACTCCATGATGTGATCAATGTTGACCAGATGAAACAAGAATTTCAGGAGACATACGGCTTTGAATTTGATTTAGCTTCTTTTGAAAATTCGATAGAAGTTCTGCAGGGAAAATTTGTAAGCAAAGAGAATGAGCTTAAAAAGTACTGTCATATTGATATTGTAAATTACGATGAGAATAGTATGTTACGTAGACTTAAGGGATTTGCAGATCGTCTGCAGCATATGGAATTTTACAAACAGGTGAATGATATTATTGAAGTGGGGCTAAGAAGATATCGTGAAAAATATTCCGTTGATCATGCAGAGAACACACCATTTGTTTTGTATGAAAAATATTCAAGGCGTGATGTGAGCCTTTTGATGAATTGTGGCAAGGATCTATCATCAATCATGTATGGAATGAAGCGAATAGATGACGATGCATTTATTTTTGTAACCTATCATAAAGAAGAAAGTTCTGATGATAAGAATTATGTAGATGGGAAACCAGATTATGCAGATGCGTTTGAAGATAATATGATTTTTCGCTGGGATTCTCAAATAGGAAGAGGAATTGATAGTTCTTATGTTGCGGATGTAATGACAGCACCACGAAAACATCTCTTAGTTAAAAAATGTGATGCAGAAACATATTTCTATTACATGGGACAATTTGACGTAATAGAAGCTAAACCAGCTCGTAAGAAGGATAATAACGGAAAAGAACGTGATATCGCAAAATTGCAGATGAAGATGCATCATGCAGTTAGAGAGGATTTATTACGTTATTTACAGAGTAATATTAAGAAAGAGGAGGTGAAGGCAGGATGAAAATAGTTAAAGTAGTGGCTGCAGTGATTAGATCTGTTAATGAAAAGGGAGAACCAATAATTTTTGCTACTCAACGTGGTTATGGAGAATTCAAAGGAGGCTGGGAATTCCCTGGTGGAAAAATTGAAGATGGTGAAACGCCTTATGAGGCGCTAAAGAGAGAAATTAAAGAAGAATTGGATGCGGAGATTTCAGTAGGAGATCTAATTGATACGATAGAATATGATTATCCGACATTTCATCTTTCCATGGATTGTTTTTGGGCAGAGATTGTTTCGGGTGAGCTTGTGTTAAACGAGCATGATGATGCAAAGTGGTTGATAAAAGATGAACTGAATTCAGTGGAATGGCTTCCAGCAGATATTTCGATAATACATTCTATTGAGGGAAAAATTTAGATATTATTGATAGTTGTTAGTAATATGATAGTTGGGTAATACTTGAGTAATTATTTAGTAAAAAAATGTGCTGATAATTAGTTTAGGAGAATAAATATGGGAATACGATTAACAGGAGTAAGTACACCAGTAGGCGGCTTTTCATGGGAGTATACAGGTAGTTCTAATGGGCTGCCGATTTCAGATAATACATCACTGGGATATAAAATTAAGGTTTTTATAAGTTCGATATGTGGAGATAGTGGGAAATATGATAAAATGCGATCAGAATTAAGAAAAAAAATAGAAGAGACTCAACTTGCTATTGTATATACCTTTGAAGGAGAAGAATCGTCTACATTAACTGCAAAAGAACATTATACATGGGCATTGGAGGAATCAGATATCTGTATTTTTCTGATAGATAATAAAGACGGGGTAAGATCAGGAGTACAAAATGAAATAGATACAGCACAAAAATATAAGATAAAATCTATATATTATTTTTGTGATGAAAATTCTACTGAAAAAACTGCTTTAGAAAAGAGTCTAATGGGTGCTAATTATGCAAAAAGTAAGACAATACATAAGTTCGAAGATTTGTGTATAAAAGGAGCAGAAGCGCTAATAAATGATATTGTTAATGTATACCATTATTATTGTAAAGGGAAATTAGTTAATAGAAGTATGGAAGTACTAGAAGATATTAATAGGGTAAATATAGAAGATTATGAGAAAATACAAAATTCAATAATGCCTAAAATGGCTTTAAAAAATCTTGATAAATGCAAAGAATATATTTTGAAAATAACTGTTGGCTTTTCTAGTGCAAAGATAATGAAGGAAAAAGTAAAAACTAGTGAATTAGATGTATGGGGTGTTGAATTTATTCAAGTTTTGTTTGAAAATAAACCAATAAGACAATTTAATGTTGGAATGTATTTAAATTTATTAGAAGAAAAACAAAATGATGATTTTCATTCAGTTGTTCAATTACGATGGGATGCAATCCAAAAATTCTTCTCAGGTAATGTGGAAAAATGTATTGAATCTTTAGATAAGGCTTTGAGTATAGCCAGAAATAATAATCAACCGATGTGGTTGATTCAGGATATCCTTATTGACTTAAGAAACCAAAAGTCAGTGCTTGATACGATGAATAATACCTTTTCAGAATCTGAAGCACAGAAACAGTTGAATGAATGTGAAGAACAATTATTTTATCCAGTCATTGATAGAATAAATGTATCACTTGAAGAAAAATATATAGAAGGTCTCTATAAGAAAAAAATTGAATCTCCATACACAATTTCTTTGGGTAATAATTTTGAGCAATATGGAGATTTACTTGCGAGTTTGCTTGTTGTAGCTATGTATAATGGGTCACTAACTCATATTCTTATGCTTTATAAGAAGATTAGAGTTTTTCTTTTTTACCTTACATGTAAATATGAGGATTGGAATTTAAGACGCGATTTACTAAAAATGGCCATTTATTCTGGTAAAGATAAAGAAGTTGATAGAATTTTAAATTCATATCCTGAAATATTAAATAATTTACAGGCTCAAGATGCAAAGGATATAATGGTGTTTTGTAAAAATAATCCAATTAAGCATAGGCGATTTATAGTAGAGTTACGTGCGTTTGGGTGTGTTGGATATTATCTATCAGATTTTGAATTTGAAAAATATAAAGTGTATATCATTAGTGAAATAGAAAAGTGGATATATTCACAAAAACCTATTGTTATTATTGGACAAAGCATTTTTAAATGTTTAGGTGGGGTTGCCTTTAGACTAGAACAGGACGAATTAGCAGAATTATGTTGTTCGTTTTTAGAAAAGAAATATATGCGATGGTATACGGATATGTTTAAATTTATGGAGAAATACTTGGATCTGAATAAAATGAGCCAAGAGGTGGCAAATAGATTATTAGAATATATTGTTGGTACTATTGCAGATGAAAAGGGAAGAGAACAAATTTCAAATGCACCATTCTTCTTAGCTAATTTCAAAAAACAAAACGAAGATTATACTTTGAAACTTGATATGGAAATCGAAAGTTATATGCCTGATTTTTATAATAATAGTTATAAGTTAGAAACAACAAAAGATAAGCAAAATGTTTATTCGGAGTTTGTTAAAAAAAATGTATATCAAATAAAATCAAATAATGAAAAACAAGGCAAAAATGGAACTTTCTTTGGACATGGTGAATGTGAAATAGAAACGCTTAGGGCTATTATTCTAGATGAGGGTTTTGTATGTGAAGAAGGAATGATAAATGAGTTGATACCAGTACTAATCGATACAATTTCAGCTTCAAAAGAGGATATAAATACAAAAGTAGATGCAGTTTCATTACTGAATTGTGTTCTTGAAAAAAATCCTAAACTATTGAAGGCTAATTATGAAGAGTTAAAGGTACTATGTGAAAATCGTGATAGTATTATAGTTGAAGATAATATATTCTTTTCATCAAATATTGATAAAGTTTCTCTGAAAATTGGTTTATGTTTATTAGCGTTTACTATTGGTTTGGATGTATATTATGATTTTATGGAGGCTTTGTCACAAATTCAGAATGATACGGCCACAACAATAAAAGTATTAACTATCATCAAAAAATATTATGAAATAGATAAAGATATTTCTCTGCCAGAGAAAGTAGAAATAATTTTGTTGCAGAATGTTTTACAATGGCTTAGAAATGATAATTTAGATGTTAGATGGAATACAACGTTTATTCTTTTAGCTTTGGGTAAGAAATTTGATAATAATGAAATTATAGAGCAGAAACTTCTTGAATTAGTAAATTATGATTGTGTTTACATTAAGAACTTAATTCTTAGTCAGATTATAAAGAATAATGTAGTTGCTGAAACAACAAGGGAATATATTATTTCAAAATGTGAAGAGGATCCATCATTTGTTGTTAGAAAGGTGTGCAAAGAAATTTCCAGTAACTGCTTTTTCAATGGTTAAATACATTGTTAGAATAGAAGTTCTTCATTTTTTGCCTTGTTTTTTGTTTCTGCTAAGAAACTTGCGAGTCAAATATATCCATAGTAAAATAACTCTATAAGAATGGTAAAAATAATATAATAATGTTTATTATATATGTATGATGAAATAATGCCTGATTCAAAGGAGATATACAAATGGAAAAGAAACGAATTACAATGAAAGATGTTGCAAAAGAAGCGGGAGTTTCAACGGCAACCGTTTCATATGTGTTGAATTATCTGGAAACAGAACGAATAAGTCATGACACACGTTTAAAAGTGTTTGAAGCCGCCAAAAAGTTAAAATATGTTCCTAATATGGCTGCAAAGTCATTATCAAGTAAACGTAGTATGCTGGTAGGAATTATTGTAAATATGGAAGAAAAAAATAGAAAAAGCAAATTATATGAGTATTATGACTTGACTAGAGAAATGCAGAAACTTCTGAATTTAAAAGGATATGATGTTTTTTTTCTTGCTACGAAAGAAATGGATCAGGATATCTCTATTAGCAGGAGACGCTCTTTGGACGCTGTATTTGTTATGGATATGAAAGAAGAAACGTTAAAAGCGATAGCAAAACAGTTTTATGTGCCGACGATTTTTATAGATGGATATGTGAAAGATGCACTATTTTGCAAGATTTTAGCCAATCCGGTAGAAATTTTAGAAAAAGCTCAGGAATATTTGGGGAATGAATTTTATGTAGTGATGGAAAATTATGCAAACAAAAACCTATTATGCGGAATTGCAAAAAAAGTTGCAGAAGAAGATATTTTTGTTAATCAATATGGAAATGACTTGGTTGAATTTTTGAATGTACATAGAAATAAAAAAGGATTGGTGATAGGTGAATTATTGGGGATGCAAGTAGAAAACTATGTGGATAATAGGAATATTTTAGTAGTGGTACATACAGATAATGATAATATGTTATTACCCGATACAAAAACAATGATAATTAGTAATAAACAAAAGGCGAATAAAGCGGTAGAAATAATGGAAAAGTTACTTCTCGTAAATGAACAAGAGCCGGTAGATGAAGTAACATATATTCGAATAGAATAAATTTTTCTGAAGGAAATTGTGATAATAACTAAAATTCACAATTTCCTTTTTTTATACTTAAAAATAGGTAAGTGCTTAATAAATAAGAACGAACCAAGAAATTACTTGAAGTTATAAGGGTGCAGTAAAGATAGGTATTTGCTTAATAAAAAGATTTTAATCATGGTTAAGTAAATATTACTAAATAGTAGATTGTTTATATTTAACAAAATATAAATATTTAACAAAATAAGATTGACAATATTTAGCAAAATGCTTAAACTTACATTAGTTAAACGCTTAAGCAAAGCAATAATATAAGCATTAGCGATATATGCTTAAGAGAAGTGAAAGGGATGATGAAAAATCAATGAATAAAAAGAAAACTGCGTTTTTGTTGTCTATGGTTCTGTGGGGAAGTGGTCAATTTTTTATTTGTAAGCAAAGATTAAAAGGAGTTCTTTTATTTGCCTTTCAATTATTACCTATCATTATTGAATTATTTACTGGGTATTGGTTGGAGTATGCACAAGGGTTAATCACTGACTTTTCCATACGTCTTCATGGAGGTTTTTTTACAAAAGGAATATGGGGATTAATCACTTTAGGGGAAAAAGCAGGGGGGCGTTATGGTGATCATTCTACAATATTGTTGATTAATGGGATAATGGCGGTTATTATTCTGCTGCTTTTATTGGTGGTTTACATATGGAATTTATGGGATGCCTGGAATTCGGCAAAGTATACTGGAAAAGTCTTTCCATATCTTATATTAGTTCCTATAGGAATAGCGTTCTTTTTTGTTGTTATTATGCCAATTGTCTTTACATTTTTAACTGCATTTTTAAATTATAACCGAGATCATTTGCCTCCGGGCCAGCTTTTAGATTGGGTGGGGATAAATAATTTCAAAAAGTTGTTTACAGTTTCTAACTGGTTTGAGACCTTTTCTAAGGTTTTAATATGGACAGTGATATGGACATTGGCATCTACCTTTGGCACATATTTTTTAGGGCTGTTTCAAGCAGTTATCTTAAATCATAAAGCAGCAAGAGGGACGAAAATTTATAGGACCATACTGATATTGCCTTGGGCAATTCCCCAAATGGTAAGCTTATTGGTCTTCAGAAATCTTTTAAATGGGCAATTTAGTCCTATTAACCAGTTTTTGTTGGAACACGGACTTATACGAGAGAATATCCCGTTTCTGTCGGATCCTTTAACTGCTAAAGTTACCGTTATTGTTGTTAGTATATGGTTGGGATTCCCGATGTTTATGGTTATGATGTCAGGCATTTTGGCTAATATGGATCAAAGTTTGTATGAAGCAGCATCCTTAGACGGAGCTAATCGATTCCAGTGTTTTTTTAAGATTACACTACCATTAGTTTTTAAAGCTACCATGCCAAATTTAATTATGACAATGGCGGCGAATTTTAATGGTTTCGGGCTAATATACTTCCTTACACAAGGCGGTCCGGCAAATGCAAACATGCAGTTTGCCGGTGATACAGATATTTTGATTTCATGGATCTATAAATTGACCTTGGATCAAAAAATGTTTGATATAGCAGCAGTTATGAGTGTTTTGCTGTTCTTCATAGTAGGGGTAGTATCATTATGGAATTTTAGAAGAACAGTATCGTTCAAAGAATTATAGGGGGGAAGTAGACATGAAGAAAAAAATAATAGCAATTATAGTAAATGTAGAACTAATTATCATGTCTTGTATTGTGCTGGTTCCTGTAATTTGGATTCTTTTGTCGACTTTTCAAGCAAATGGAGTTGCAGGTAAACTTTCGGTATCGAAACTGACTTTAATTAATTTTAAAAAGTTGCTTAGTGAAACAAATTATGAATTATGGTTTTTTAATACATTAAAGATTGCATTGATCAGTACGGTTTGTTCCGTTTTTTTGATTATGGTGACTGCGTGGGTAATGTCGCGTTTTAATTTTAAAGGGAGAAAGACCAGTTTATTAGCAATGATGATACTATCTATGTTTCCGACATTTTTGTCTATGACGGCAATACACACTTTATTTCAGACAATTGGATTAATGGGGAAGCCGATTTCCTTGATCGTAGTATATTCGGTTGGCGCGATTCCATATAATACCTGGTTAGTAAAAGGGTATTTAGATGGAATTCCTAAGTCTATAGACGAGGCTGCCTATATAGATGGCTGTACTAAAATTCAAACCTTTAGAAAGATAGTGCTTCCACTATCCAAACCTATTATTACATATTGTGCAGTATCCCAATTTATGCTGCCATGGATGGACTATATTTTACCGAATATATTACTATCCAATGATAAAAGCAAAACTCTTGCAGTAGGTCTGTTTGCGTTTATTCAAGGAAGGGAAAGTACATATTTTGGGATGTTTGCGGCAGGAGCATTGTTGATAGTGATCCCAATTACGTTAGTATTTATTATATTTCAAAAGTACCTTGTTCAAGGTGTAGCAGCAGGTGCAGATAAAGGTTAAGGAGGAAAAAATATGAAGAGCAAAAAAATAATTTGTAAGTTAATGGTAGGTATAATGATAGTTGGAGTTTTAACAGGGTGTGGTAAAAAAGTAATTCCTACAGAAGCTACTAAGGTGCAGGAAGATACTAAAGAGTTAAAAGCAGAAGAAGGTGCTAAATTGCTATTTTGGGCAAAACCTGGAGAACTAGAATATGGAAAAGCGGTTGCAGAATCTTTTCAAAAAGAATATGGAGTTAAGGTTACCGTACAGGAAAGCGGTCTGGATGCAGTGAATAAAATGATGCTGGACGGACCTTCAGGTAATGGTGCTGATATCTTTATGGCAGCCCATGATACATTTTCTACAGCGCATGATGCAGGACTTTTACTGGAATTAAATAATAGTGTTACAGAAAAAATAAAGGAACAAGTAAATGAAACTGCTGTGAAATCAGTGGAAAAAGCCGGGAAACTATACGGTGTACCGGTATCTGTAGAAACATACGGTTTGTTATACAACAAGAACTTAGTAAAAGACGAGCCGGCAGAAACAATGGAACAAATTGTAGAAGAAGCGAAAGCGTATAACAATCCGGGAGAAAATAAATTTTGGTATTTAACAGCAGTAAGCGATGGGTTTGCAGCATATCCATTTTTAAGTTTAGATGGATTTTCGGTATTTGGTAAAAATGGAACAGATAATGACAATCCAGGATTTAAGACACCGGAATTTGAAAAAGGATTAGAAAATATTTCTGCACTTAAAGAAATTATTCCTATTAAAGCGGAAGACCTGAAAATGGAAACAGCGTCTCAATTGGAGCAAAATTTTAAAGAAGGAAAAACAGCATATTATCCAAGTGGTCCCTGGCTTGTAAAGACTTTGAAAGAAGATAACATTGATTTTGGAGTAACGACTCTTCCGACTTGGGGTGGAAAACAAATGAAATCATTTGCAAGTATTCAAAATGCTTATGTTTCTGCATATACGGATTATCCAAAAGCAGCACAACTATTTGCAAGTTATTTAATATCAGAAGAAGCAGCATCTTTATTGTACGAAAAGGTTTATAAAATAACATCTAGAAAAGATATATCCAATGTTTCAGGTCTGAAAGATGATGAACAATTAAGAGTATTTGCAGAGGCTTTCAAAGATGCAGTCCCGATGCCTGCAGTGAAAAGAATGTCATACTATTGGACAGTAATTCAAGGAGTTATAAATCCAGTATTTGAGCAAAAAATGACCCCGACTGAAGGAGCCAGAAAAGCTCAGAAGGATTTTGATGCATTGGTAGAAAGTGAGTAGGATGGAGGAAATTAGTATGAATTTTGCAGCAGTTATTCATGAGCCTAAAAGTAAAATGTCATATTCTTATGATGAGAAAACAATTCATGTTAGAATAAAGGTTGGAAAAAATGATGCCCAACGAATTCGTATTCGCGCAGTGGACCCGTTTAATTGGATTCCAAGTAAGGAAGATTCTGAAAAATATGTGTTTGATACCAATACAATTGTGGAGATTCCAATGGCCAAAGAGTGTGAAACAGAGTATCATGATGTCTGGTTTGCGTCAGTGGAAGAGTTTGTATGGTCAAGAATCCGTTATGGATTTGTTATTGAAAACGAGACAGAGAAATATTTTTATGGAAGTAATCACGTTGTAGATTTGAAGAACAATGCAGAGGAAGAGAACAATATATGGAACTATTATAATTTTCCTTATATTAATACAGAGGATATTTATCAAGCACCTAAATGGGTGGAAGATACCATATGGTATCAGATATTTCCATATAGTTTTTCTAATGAAAATACAGAGAGTTCAGGAGAAAGTCATGGTACATTAAAAGGTATTATAAAAAAGCTTGATTATATAAAGGAAATCGGAATTAACGGTATCTATTTCACCCCAATTTTTTTGGCGGGCAGTGAACATAAATATGATACAATAGACTATAAACAAATTGATCCTGATTTTGGTACAAATGAAGAGTTTGCTGAATTAGTAGAAGAAGCCCACAAGAGAGGAATACGTATTATGCTGGATGCAGTTTTCAATCATTGTGGAAATAAGCATCCTTTCTGGCAGGATGTATTAAAAAAGGGAAAAAAATCAGAGTATTATGACTGTTTTTATATAGTTGATGATACAAAAGAACCAAATGAATTGATTGAAATAAATGGAGTGAAATTCAATAATTTTAAAACTTTTGGATATGTCGCTCAAATGCCGAAGTGGAATACCGGAAATCAAAAGGTCAGAGAATATTTATTGAATGTTGCGACTTATTGGATAGAAAAATATCATATTGATGGCTGGAGATTAGATGTGGCAAATGAGGTTTCGCATGATTTTTGGCGAGTGTTCAGAAAACGTGTGAAAGATATCGATCCCAATTTGTATATATTGGGAGAAAACTGGGATAATTCAATGCCATGGTTAGGTGGAGATCAATTTGATTCAGTGATGAACTATGAATTTATGAATCAAATATGGAATTTTATAGGGACCTGCGAGTTAGGGAAAGAAAGGAAAAAATCTTTTACAGCGCAGCAGTTTAAAAATGGAATGAGTGAATTAATATCTTTTTATCCAAAGCCGGTCCAGAAAGTAATGTTCAATTTGCTAGACAGTCATGATACAGCAAGGATAATGAGTATATGTCGTGGAAATATAAAAGCGGTAATGTTAGCTTATGTGATACAAATGACATTTGCAGGCTCGCCAAGTATTTATTACGGAAGTGAGTTAGGACTTGATGGAATGGAGGAAAATCGAAAATTTATGCCATGGGATATTGCAAAAACAGATCATGAATTGAAAAGGCATATACAAAAACTAATTCAGATAAGAAAAACAAATTCGTGTTGCAAAAGCACAAATATACATTGGTTAACAGCAGATAATGTTACAGGGACGGTTATTTATAAGAAATCCTCAAAAAATTCGAAAATGTATGTAGTAATACATAATAATGAGAAAGAAGAAGAGATTATACTGCCGGATGAAATGAGAAACAAAATCTTTAAAGAAATTTATAGGGAAGAAAAAATAGAAACTACAGAAAATCTGATATTAAAGCCATATGAATTTTTAATATTATCGAAGTCTCATATGCAAAATTATGATTAACTATTGATTTTGAATTTGGCCATGTTATAGTGATATCAAGAAATGAGCTAACAACTCAAACAAAATTTATAGGGTATAGAATCCCAACAAAGAAGATAGTGTAGCATGAGAAAAGCATCTACAAATTGTGGATGCTTTTCTCGTGCAACAATTTAGGAAGTATAAGTATGATGGGGCATAAATTTATAAATTTTATGTTTGCCATACTATCGATGGAAAATCATTTTAATAAATTTTGAACTTGACATTATTTCTAATACGTAATATATTACTTATATAGGTAATATGTTACGCTTTAGAAAGGAAGTTTTATGGATATAAAAGAAAATCAGCAAGAAACAAACCAGCAGGCCATCATTTTTGGAAATTTATTTTTATTAGCGAATAGATTACAAATTGTTTGTGATCAATATCTTGATAAGGACAACATAACAACAAAACAATGGCTTTTACTGGCTGCAATTAGCCAGTTTACTGATCGTTCACCAACGCTTACTGAGGTATCGGGGTTGCTTGGATATTCGCGTCAGAACATAAAACAGCTTGCATTAAAATTGGAAAAGAATGGATTTGTTGAAATTCGAAAGGATGAACATGACACAAGGGCATATAGACTTGTTCTGACCGAAAAATGCAATTTGTTTTGGAAAAATAGAGAGGATATGGACAATAGGTTCATAGCGTCGATATTAAGCGGCCTAACTTCTGCAGAAACCAATATCTTATCAGATTGTATCTCAAAAGTAATGGAAAAGATTGATGAATTTATAGATAGCAATTTAGCTGGGAGAGAAAGTGAATGAAGAAAAGTCATGTATTTATAGTCATCTTATTAATCGTAGTAGTTATATGTATTTTGGTTTATGTTTCAAAGGGTATTCAAAGAGAATACAAGAAAATGGTCAAAATGGCTTTTGAAAAAAACAAAGTTGTTAAAAGTGAGATACTTACAGAAGAGGATATTAAGAATTTACCAAAACCCGTTCAGAAGTATCTTACTTATACAGGTGTGCTGGGCAAAGAAAAAGTGCACAGTTTTCGAGTGATTGCAGATGGTGAGATTAAGATGAATAGAGATTCTGACTGGGCAAAGATTGAGATTGAGCAAAATAACATTATCAACGATGAACTAGTAAGATTATTCTATCTTAGAATGAATATGTTTGGAATTCCCGTTTATGCTTTACATTCCTATACGGATGAGGGGGCATCTATGGTTGGGAAATTTGCAGGGTTGTTTACGGTTATTAATTCGAAAGGTAAAGAAATGCGAATCAGCGACACCGTAACTTTACTGAATGATATGTGCCTCTTTGCACCAGCTACTCTTATTGATAAGCGAATTACCTGGGAACAGATTGATAATACAACGGTTCATGCTGCTTTTAAGACAGAGTATTGTACGGTTACTGCCATATTATATTTTAATGAAAAGGGTGAATTGATAAATTTTACAAGTGAAGACAGGTACTATGCTAATAATAATGGTACTTACCAAAAAACTAAATGGACGACTCCATTTCAAGAGTATAAAGTAATTAACGGTTTGAACCTGCCTTCCTATGGTGAAGCTATATGGAATTTTCCTGAGGGGGATTATTGTTACTGTAAATTTAATAATATTAAGAGTATTGTTTATAATAACGAAAAGTAAAAAATTGAAATATCGGGCAAAATTATCCACATGGAGATGAAAAAGTGTAAATTTTATTAGAAAAGATTCTTTGCGCAAGCATAGAATCTTTTTTGCTTTATGAAAATTTGAGCAAAATAAAAATATTGACTAATAATTAGACTGGTAGTATAATAAATGAAACTAAAGTATGAAAAGAGGTTTGAAAAATTGACTACAACAAGAAAAGAAAGACGGACTGAATTTAATAAAAGTAATATTATAGCTGCAGCAAAGAAGCAGTTTGATAAAAACGGAATTGCACAAACAACCGTTGATGATATTGCCAAAGAGGCAGATTATAGTAAAGCAACGCTCTATGCATATTTCAAAAGTAAAGAGGAAATTTACCATCATATTGTTTTTGAAAGCATGAAAGAATTAAAGAATCGAATCCAAAATATTACAGTATCTACGGAAAACTTTGAACACTGTTTTTATTCTTTGTGTAATACGTTAGCAGACTTTCATGATGAAAATCCACTTTATTTTGATAGTATTGTAGGGAAAATCAGTGTTAAAGAATCTGATTTTGAGGAGCAGCCAGTTCTTTTGGAAATTTATAATATTGGTGAGGAAATCAATTCAGAACTTGTATCGCTGCTTCAACGTGCTGAAAAAGATGGTATTTTACAATCCGGAATGGAACCTGTAACTACTGTTATGTCCTTGTGGGCAAGCCTATATGGGATTATTTTGTTGGCAAGTCGTAAAGAAGGATATATGGAAGAGAAACTAGGAATCACCAAGGAAACGTATATGAAAGCAGCATATCAAATGTTGTACAAATCAGTAATAAAGGAGTGAGCATGAGAGGATGAAGAAAAAAATGATATTTGGAATTTTAATTTTGGCAGCTATAGTAATAGCAGGAGTGATTATTTATGCAGCTAAATTAGGCAAAGAGGTAGAGATTAAGACTGATAAACGACTTTCAGGGGTTGATGAAGAGATACAGGAAGTATTATATTATGCATCTTTAGCACCGAATTCTCATAATGCACAGATGTGGAAGTTGCAATTACATCCAAGCATAAATGAATTATATATAGGACTGGATAATAAAAGATTACTTAAGGTAGTAGATGAAGAAAATCGGGAAGCTTATCTATCAATTGGCTGTTATATAGCGAATTTACAAGCTGCATTTAACGCATATGGTTTTGAAATGGAGCTATCAATATTTGAAAAACCGGATACAAATGGAAATATAGCAAAGGTTGTTTATAAAAAAACAAATAATACAGTTGATAAAAAAGTTCTTAATACGTTAGAAAAACGACATACGGATAAAACCGCTTATCAAGATAAAATATTATCTCAAAGTACAGTTGAGAGGTTAGAAGGGGAAGATACCGTATGCTTTCCAAAAGAAACAGAAGGCTTTGCATATTTGCAGAAAGAGACGCTGGAAGCAGTTACCAAGCAATCGGCTGAAGAAAGGTTTAGAGACGAATTAGCTGAATGGATGCGTTTCTCTGATAAAGAAGTCATAGAGAAACAGGATGGAATTTCAGCCGAGCAGATGGGGCTGAAAGGTATTGTGAAGACTTTATATTATTGGACGGCAGATAGACAAAGTGCAAAGGGAGATAAGTTTGCACAACAAGGAATAGATACGGCTAAAAAACAAGTTGAAAATTGTGCAGCATTTCTTGTTGTTACAGGAGAGGATAATATGATCGGCTGGATAAATGCCGGAATACATACAGAAAGACTGTGGATTAAATGTGTTGAGCTTGGGATTTCAGTACATCCAATGAGTGCAGTTTTGGAAACGTCTCCTTTTGCGGAAGCGTTACAAAAAGATTTAAATCTGAAAAAAACGGCACAGATGATTTTACGTGTAGGATATGTAAATGATTATGGGAAAAATACGGGGAACCGCCGTGATCTTAATACCTATATTACAACGAAATAATAAAATTTCCTTTTTTTAAAAAAACTCTTGACCCTCCCCTTAGGGGAGCATATAAATTATTGCTACAAGGAAGGAGAGAGGTAGATGTACCGTATTGGTGAATTTTCTAAAATGACGAAGACAACAATAAAAACACTACGTTATTATGATGAAGTGGGTCTGTTAAAACCTGCATTAGTAGATAGGGAGACGGGTTATCGGTTTTATACGACCAAACAGCTCCTATTGCTTCATAATATACGGGCTTATTGTCAGATAGGATTTTCCATTGATGAAATCCGATTATTACTGATGGGGAAAAATGTGAATGGAATTTTAGAAAAAAGAAAAAGTGAGTTGCAGGCCGAACTTGCTTGTGGTGCAGAACAGCTTTCCAGACTTGACTTTATATTACAGGGAAAAGAGGAGGAAATTTATATGGAATATCAAGCAATCATTAAAGAATTACCGGAGTGTATCGTTTACTCAAAAAAGATTACGGTTCCCAATTATGACGCTTATTTTGAAGTAATACCGGCTATTGGTCAAGAATGTATGAAAGCCAATCCCGATTTAAAATGCTCAAAACCGGAATACTGCTTCATCATTTATCTGGACGGAGAGTACAAAGAAAAAGACATTAATGTTGAGTTTTGCGAAGCTGTAGAAAAGATGGGGAATGATACCGGGAACATCAAATTTAAGAAGATAGAAAGTGTTCAAGCTGTTTCTGTAATGCATAAAGGTTCTTATGCGGCACTTTCTAAAGCCTATGCGTTCGCTTTTAAGTGGATTGAAGATAATGGTTATATAGTATCAGATAATCCTAGAGAGAGTTACATTGATGGGATATGGAATAAAGAATCAGAAGAAGATTGGTTAACAGAATTACAAATACCAATTGTAAAAAAATAGATTATAGTTTCAGACTATAATTGCAACAAATTCTTTATGCATCATATTATAAAAGTAAGGTATTTCTTTCATTGGAGGCAATTTATGTGTTCAGATAAGTTACTTTATAATATTAATGCGAATACAGTTAAACCGGGATTAGAATGTTCCTATATAAAGTTTGTAAAAGAGTTAAATTGTAATTTGCTAAAAAAATATAAAAAATATTATGCAGGTTTACAGCTTTATCAAAATAATTGTATTTGTAATGTATTTCATATTGTTGCAGCTTATTATGATGTTCCTGGGATATATAAGGAAGAAAAGATAATTACAGATTATATTAGTCATGTATATAAAGAAGTCTGGGGAAATTCTGTAGAACGTGTTTCTGTGTTTACTTTTGTATCATCTTCAAAAATATACGAATAATATTGTGAAATATGTAAGACCGTACAGGATTCGTAGTACGGTCTTATAGTTGTTTGAATTTCATAAGAATTTTTAATTTTTTGATTTTTTATTGATAGGTCGATAAATTTGTATTATTATACTAAAAGTGGACTTTAGTAAAATAAGTAGGAGTATAAAAGGGAATAAACTATACAATAAATATATATTGTTTAAAAGGGGTAGAGTATTATGCAGTCGGAAAAAAATAATATAAAATTTTATCAGAAGGATTCTGTAGAAATTATCGAAGGCGATGGGAACATAATGTTCCCATTTTATACGTATAATTGTTTTTTAATTGGTACAATTATACGTGGAAATGCCAGACTGGAGATGCGAAATAAAGAATATTTATTAGAACAGGGAATGGTATTTATAGTGCCTTCTAATGTAAAGATTGTTTTGAAATATGTTTCTAAATTTTCATATATCGGAATTTGCATAAAAGACCAATTGGCTTATAGGATGAACGATTATTGTATCAATAGATATGTACTTAAAAATATTGGAGGCTCTATTGAAAAACTGTGTGAGGATTATAAAGAACATGAAGATCAAGAACAATTTTTTGAATCAATTTTAGGCATTTTAAAATTAAAAATAGATTTCAGATCTAAAGTCAGGATACCAAGACACAATTTAATTGTTGATAGAGCAATTGAATATATTAACGCTCATGTTTATGAAAAATGTAGTATTGAAAAGATTGCAAAGGAGTTATTTGTATCTAAATATTATTTTTGTCGATTATTTAAAAAGGAGATGGGGATAACACCTAAACAGTATATGATGCAAAAGAAATTGTGTATAATAAAAAGAAAAATTTGGGAGGATGAGTCTGAAACTAAGATAGCAGAGGACCTTGAATTTGCGGCACAAAGTCATATGTGCAGTTTATTTAAAAAGTATATGGGATTATCAATCAGAGAATATAAAAATAATTTGACGATAAAGTGAGCAATTTTTTTAAAGTTTCATTTCCAGATAGTGCTAAAATTAAATTATATCTGTTGGATATACAAAAGAGACATAAGAGAATAATTAACTAAAGGAGAGAAATGAAATGAAAGTAAGAAAGTATTGTGCGATTTTAATGGTGATGATTATGGCTATTTCTATGTGTGCATGTGGAAAAACACAAAAAGTGGAAGCGGTATTTAAAGATCAGACTACAGATAATGCGGCAGATGCTTTAAATATTTTAAAACAGGGCAACAAACGTTATATAGAAGGTAAAATGGAAAATTTTGATTTAGGAGATACGAAAAGAAAAGAATTAGTAAAAGGTCAAAAACCATTTGCGGTAGTAATTACCTGTTCTGATTCACGAGTTGTGCCTGAATATATTTTTGATCAGGGATTAGGTGATCTATTTGTGATTCGTGTAGCAGGAAATGTAATTGATACAGATGAAATGGCAAGTATTGAGTATGGCGTTGAACATGCAGGAGCAAAATTAGTTGTTTTGTTAGGACATGAAAATTGTGGTGCAATTACTGCAGCAGTAGAAGCGAAGGAGCAGCCTTCTAAACAGGATACTAAGTCAATTCATGAACTTTTGACCAAAATAAATCCTTCTGTAGAAAAAGCCGAAGCACTTAATTTAAAAGATAAAGACAGCCTGATTGATAAAGCAATTGATTTTAATATAGAAGCGGGAGTAAAAGAACTGAAAGAATCCAGTGAGATTCTAAAAAAGGGGATAGAAGATAAAGATGTACAAGTGATTGGAGCCAAATACATATTAGATTCAGGGGAAGTAACCTGGTTTGAATAATATTAGGGAGTATAATATTAATAAATAAGGAGGGACATCTTGATATGTATTATTCAGATTTTTGTGCAGTAGAGTACATTGAGAATGAGAATGTAGTTTTATTATCTTGGAAAAAAGCTTGTAGCGGTGAACAATTCAGAGAACCCGAAAAATATTCTTTGGAACTATTAGAGCATTATCAAGGAAGTAGCCTTATTATAGATGTAAGAAATGGCTTCGAAGAAGATAAAGAAGATATCGAATGGGAAGTTTCTGAATTTATACCGAAAATGAGTCAAACGGATTGTAAATATGTAATTTTTATTGAAAATAAAGAGAAAGAAATTAAGAATATTGTAAAGAAATGGAGAAAAGAATTTGAAAATAACTTTACAGTTCTTAAAACATTATCCATTCAGAATGCACTTCATGAGTTGAACAAAAGGCGTAAGATGCTCACATTAAATATTATTTTCGAAATGAAGGCAAGTTTAAGAAAAGAGTTTTATAAGAAACTAATTGAGCAAGGAATCGTTGAAAAGTCTCGGAAAGAAGCAGGAAATATTAAGTACGAGTATTATTGCGCAGTCGAAGATCATAGAAAAATCTTACTGATCGAAACTTGGGAAAACTCTATTGCATTGGAAAAACATTTAAAAACAGATCATTATCAATTATTTAAAAAATTGAAGGCGGAATATGTTAAAGAAACTAGAATAGAAAAACATTATTTAGATGAAAAAACTATACTCATAAATTGAGGTAGTTTTTTTATTTGCAAGGATAAAGTGAAATAGAATATTTTAGTAAAAAACACAAAAGCATCACACAGCATTCATGAACCTATTTTAATATTAAAAACGAAATAGGTAATAGAGATATAGAAAGGAGTAAATTAAGTGAAGAAAACTAAAAAATTCATTGTGTTTTTGATTGTAAATTCTTTTATAATAATTATGGTAGTGGGATGCTCTGATGCGACCAAGGATAGTAGTTCCAATGAGAATATAAAAAAAGAAGATACAGCAAAAGAAGAAATAGGTACTGAAAATCAAACAAAAGATGAAATATCTATGGAGAAGGGAAATGGTGTATCTGGACAGGTTACAAAAGTAGATGGAAAAGAAATTACCCTTGCAGTAAACAAAATGGGTGCACCTCCTCAAAATGAAAAAAGGAAAGGTGAAGAACCAGATTCTAAAGATGTTCCTAAAGATGATCAAGAGAAACCATCGAAGGATGAAATGCCTGAGATGAAAACGGAGGAACAAGTGATTACGATTGAAGATGAAAGTATTATATACGTAAAAGATGGTGAGACAGAGTCGAAAGGCAGTCTTGAAGACATAGAAGTAGGTAAAATTTTGAAGATTACCTATACAAAAAAGGATGATGTCATTCAAGAAATGGAAAAAATAATTGTAATGTCTCAAACGTCAAAAGATAAGAATCAAGAGGAACAAAATCCGTCGGATAAGCAACCGGAAACGAATCAAAATAATATATAAAAGTTTTAAGCATTGCAAGAAGTACTCTGACCTATTAGTAAAATAGGGTTTGGTCAGAGTTTTTCTGGCAGTCTGATTTTCTTATTAGTAAAAATTAAAGGATTCACCTTCAAAGGTACAGAATAATTGATAGTTTCTACTTTAATGATAAAAATTTCATAGATAATTCTTCTCTTAATCCTGGAACATCAGTAGTTCCTTTCTCTTTGGATATTCTATAAAATTCACATTTATAATTGATACGGGCAAGTGCTTTTTGCAATTCTTCGATTTGTTTCTCGGTCTTTTCTTTTTGCATAAGAAACAATTCGTAGCGCTTTTCTATAGTTGAATCGCCTTCTTCACACCATTCAAAAAATGTCTTAATATCTTTCAGCAGCATTCCTGTAGTTTTCAAGCATTCTATCATTTTTAAGCATTCTATGTCAGTTTCGTTAAATGCACGGATATTTCCTGGGGTTCTGTTTACTAAGGGAAGCAGCCCTTCTTTGTCATAGTATCGCAGCGTTGAAATTGATATGTTTAACATTTCTGATATTTCTCCAATTGAATATGTCATGATAACCTCCGAAAAAATAAATAGTTATTGACCTAAAGTTAGGTTTAGGTTGTATGATGTTAATATCATACAACAATCAATCATTTCTATCAAGTTATAGATGTGACTTTTTGTGTATGAAGATATCTTTGAAACAGAAAATTTTACAAATTATTTATGAAAGGATGAGAAAAATGGAATATGTTCAATTGGGAAGTTCAGGGATAAGAGTATCCCGGTTATGTGTAGGATGCATGAGCTTTGGTGATCCCGCTAGTAAAATGCACGCTTGGACATTAGATCCGACAGAAAGTGAAGCGATTATTAAGAATGCCTTAAATCTTGGAATTAACTTCTTTGATACGGCAAACTGCTATTCTGCCGGAACAAGTGAGGAATATTTAGGAAGAGTAATTAAAAACAATGTTTCTCGTGAAAAAGTAGTATTAGCAACTAAGGTATATTTTAATGAAGGCAACCTTTCAAAGGAGGCAGTACCAAGAGAGCTTGACGGGTCCTTAAAAAGGTTGGGGACAGATTATGTGGATTTATTAATTATTCACCGATTTGATTATCAAACACCAGTTGAGGAGACTATGGAGGCTCTTCATAAAGTAGTTCTGTCTGGAAAGGTTCGTGCAATTGGTGCATCGGCTATGTATGGTTATCAGTTCGCTAAACTTCAGAATGCTGCTGAAAAGAATGGATGGACAAAGTTTGTGTCCATGCAGAATCATTATAACCTTTTGTATCGAGAGGATGAAAAAGAATTGATTCCGATTTGTAAGGAACAGGGTGTTGTTTTAACACCGTATAGTCCTCTTGCAGCCGGAAGATTATCCAGACCTTGGTCAGCTGATACATTGCGTAGTCAGACAGATGTTGTTGCAATTGATAAATATGACAGTATGAAGGATTCTGATTTAAAAATCGTAAAAAGAGTATCAGAATTATCAGAAAAGCGTAATTGTACAATGACGCAGATTGCATTGGCATGGCAGTTTGCAAAAGGAGTAACTTCTCCTCTTATTGGAGCAACGAAAGCAGAGTATTTTGATGATGCAGCCGGCAGTCTTGATATGATACTGAGTAAGGAGGAGGTAGAATATTTGGAAGAATTATATCTGCCTCATAAAATTGTAGGAGCTCTTTAAATTTGCACATATTGCGTAATAAACTTTAATAGTCGGAAGAATATAATTTCTAATTAATAAAGGAGGCTTATTTGTAAGATGGAAGAATTTCAAAAAATTATTAATAATTTTAAAGAAAATGAAGTGTCAAAATATGGCAGTTTAAACAGAGAAATAAAAGCAATGATTTCTATTGTAGTCCTAACAACGCTTGGAACGGTAAAAGAAATTAAGAAAGAAGTGAAAACATCTTTAGAAGCAGGTGTATTACCTGAACTTTTAAGTGAGTCGGCAATACAGTGCACCCCTTATGTTGGTTACTCAAAGGTGGAAGAAGCTTTAGAAGTGATATATGTAACACTAAAAGAAAATGGTGTAGAGCTTCCGCTTAAAAAGCAATCTAAAACAGTTGGTGAAAAGCGTTTTATAAAAGGCTTATCGGTTCAACAGAGTATTTTTGGAAAAGATAGAATTAAAAACATGAGAATTTCTGAACCTGATGATTTAATGCATATTAAAGATTACTTATCTGCTTACTGCTTTGGAGATTTTTATACAAGGGGAATAGTTGCCTTAAATGTCCGAGAACTCCTGACATTTTGTTGTCTGGCAACCCTTGGGGGCTGTGAACCTCAGTTAAAAGCACATATAGCAGGAAACTTAAATGTTGGTAATAGGCGAGACGAACTTTTATCTGCTATCACTTGGTGTATTCCTTATATCGGTTTTCCAAGGACTTTAAATACGATAAATTGTATTAATGAAATTGCAGAAAAATAATATGATATGACAAATTCTCCCATCAAGTGCAGATACAGATAGTTTATTGAATAGGTTAGTCGTTGATGTTTTATAATAATTATATATTTTATAAAGGGGGATATTCTATTGTTATTGTTTCAACATATTGAGGAGGTAACACACCAGTATACAGATGCAAGGAAGGCAATTGGTGAATTTATACTAAATGAAAAAAGCAATATTAAAAAATATTCAATGCAGGAAATTGCAGAAAAAACATATACTTCAAAATCTACATTAGTACGTTTTGCAAAGATACTTGGGTTTTCCGGATGGAAAGAGTTTTTGCAAGTTTTTTTAGATGAATTACATTATGAAGAGACTCACTATACAGATATTGACCCTAATATCCCATTTTTAGAGGGAGATAAAACGAAAGATCTTGTATATAAAATGTGTAATCTTCAAATTGAAAGCATTTTAGATACGGCTGACCAGCTTGATATTGGTCAGGTGGAAAAAGCGGTTGGATTAATACAGAAATCTCATAATATATCAATATTTGGTCATTCGCCTAATATATATGTTGGAAATCTTTTTAAAAGGAAAATGTATACAATAGGGCGTCAGGTTCTTATTAGTGATGGAGATCAAGGTTTATTGATGCATACATTAAAGTCCAATGATTGCGCGATAGTGATATCGTATTCAGGTAATAATCCTAATCGTATTCCTTTGCGATTTATTCCGGTTTTAAAACAAAACCATGTACCTGTCATTGCGATTACAGGATTAGGGGATAGTTATCTTAGAGAACATGCAGATTGCGTGTTATCCATGTCTTCCAGAGAAAAACTTTATAGCAAAGTAGCTACTTTTGCTACGGAAGAATCCATTATATATATACTAAATGTTTTGTTTTCCTGTTGTTTCAATATGAATTATCAAAAAAATATGGAGTATAAGCTTGATGTTTCAAGATATTTAGAGAAGGAAGAACGATTTTCACTTTATACAAATATGAGAGAAGATAAAGAATCTCAAATATGGTCACATGAGGAAGAATTTAATTAAAAAATATTTTATGCCAGGATTATAATGAACGCTGAGATTGTTTCTGTAATTCTGGCTTTTTAAATATATTTTCATATTCTATGAAACGGTATTTCATGAAATAAAGAATTTATTATAATAGTATGAAATAACACGGCACAAAAACTATCGCCTTACTTTGTGCATAATGCTATAATTTATTTGTAAATAAGAAGCATAATTAGTACAGGTGCACATGTACTGATTCGCTTATAAGACAGAATTATGGGATGATGGTTAAAATACGGTAATTATTTTAGATTTTTTATAAGGAGAAAACCTATGAGTAAAGAATATGAAAATTTAGCTAGTAAAATATTGGGGTATGTTGGCGGAGCAGAAAATGTTGAGGGAGTTTATCATTGCCAAACAAGACTGCGTTTTAAATTAATTGAAGAAAGTAAAGTAAATAGAAAAGCATTAGAAAATTTAGACGGTGTTTCAAAAACTCTTACTAGTGGAGGGGTATTTCAAATAGTAATTGGAATGCATGTAAAGAATGTTTTTGAAGAAATTGAAAAATATGTACAGAATAAAAACGAAAATCGAGAAGTAAAAGAAACTAAAAATAATAAAAAAAGAAATGTAGCAGGAGTCGTTATTGATTTTGTGGCGGGAACTTTTCAACCTATAATTCCTGCATTATCTGGAGCAGGTATGGTAAAAGCACTGCTTGCGTTATTAGTTGTATTCAATTTGATAACCAAAACTTCACAGACTTATATTATTTTAAATTTTTTTGCTGATGCGGTATTCTACTTCTTACCTATTCTTTTAGCTTTTTCAGAAGCACAAAAGTTAAAATGTAATCCGATCTTAGCTGCAGCAGTGGCTGGAATTATGATGCACCCGGGATGGACAGAATTGGTAACGGCAGGAGATGCAGTACATTTGTTTGAAGTAATTCCTTTTACACTTACTACTTATGCATCTACTGTGATTCCAATTATACTTGTAGTATTAGTGCAGTCATATGTTGAGAAGTGGTTTGATAAATTAATACCACAATCAGTAAAACTTGTATTTGTACCAATGTTAACATTTTTGGTTATGGGAACATTAGCGTTGTCTGTTCTTGGCCCTATTGGAAGTATAATCGGAAAATATTTAGCGGTTTTCTTTACTTTTTTAAGTACAAATGCAAGCTGGGCACCTGCTGTCTTGATTGGTGGTTTCTTGCCAATTATGGTTATGTTTGGATTGCATAATGGTGTTGCACCACTAGGAGTTATGCAGATGGCTAATTTAGGATATGACAGTATATTTGGACCAGGATGTGTTTGTTCTAATATTGCACAGGGAACTGCTGCGTTTGTAGTTAGTATTAGAACAAAAGATAAAAAGACGAAACAGATTGCGACATCTGCAGGTATAACCGGTCTAATGGGGATTACTGAGCCTGCTTTATATGGAGTAAATCTTCCGAAAAAATATCCTTTGATTGCATCAATGATTGGTGGTGCTAGTGGTGGAATTTTTGCCGGATTAACACATACACATCGTTTTGCAACTGGTTCATCCGGCTTGCCGGCAGTGTTACTTTATATTGGTGATAATACCATGCAGTTTTTTTATAATATTTTAATTGCTTTGGTGATAACGGTTGTTGTAACAGCGATACTTACTTATATCTTATCTTTAAAATATGAAAATAGAACGAATGAAAAAAATGAAGAAATTATTAGTAAAAGCATTGAATTGGAAAAGGGGGATGTTTTTGCTCCTGCTGAAGGAAATGTAATTCCTTTAACAGATATTTGTGATGGGGTGTTTTCAGATGGTGTTTTAGGACAGGGTTGTGGTATTGAACCGATAGATGGGCATGTATATGCTCCATTTAATGGAAGGGTTGTTCAGGTATCTGATACCAAACATGCAGTTGGTTTAGTCAGTGACGATGGCGTTGAAATACTTATTCATGTTGGAATTGATACGGTAGAGTTAAATGGGGATGGATTTATAACATATGTAAATGTTGGAGATAAAGTAAGTCTTGGACAACGTCTGATTGATTTTGATATAGAAAAGATTTCAAAACTGAAACGTACAGTAATAGCAGTTATAGTTACAAATAGTGATGATTTTGAAAAAATGGAATTATTAAAAACAGGTAAGTCTTGTAAAGAAGATAGGATTATAAAATTAATATAATTTTCTGTGTTTTGAGAATTCTTGAACACTAAAAAAGAGTGAGGATAATATAATGAATAAAAAATTAACAAGTGGATTCTTATGGGGAGGTGCAACTGCTGCTAATCAATGTGAAGGTGCTTGGCAAGAGGGCGGTAAAGGGATTGGATTGATTGATATTGTACCGTATGGACCTGATCGTATGCCTGTAGCAAAAGGAAAAAAGGTTATGTTGGATATTGATGATAAACATCAATATCCGAGTCATGAAGCAATTGATTTTTTTCATCATTTCAAAGAAGACATTGCAATGTTTGCAGAAATGGGTTTTAAATGTTATCGAATGTCTTTAAGTTGGACACGAATTTTTCCAAACGGAGATGAAGATTTGCCAAATGAACAAGGATTGGCTTTTTATGATCAAGTGTTTGATGAATGTTTGAAATATGAAATTGAGCCATTAGTAACGGTATGTCATTTTGATCTGCCTGTGCATCTCATAAAAAAATTTGGTGCTTGGAAAAATCGCAGTATGATTGACTATTATATAAAATTTTGCAAGACAATATTTAAACGTTATAAAAATAAGGTGAAGTATTGGATTACTTTTAATGAGATCAATATGTTGAATCATTTACCATTTACAAGTTGTGGTCTTGTTTTAGAAAATAATGAGGATGAGAAACATGCAAAATATCTTTGTGCACATCATGAGCTGATTGCCAGTGCAAAAGCTGTGAAACTGGCACATGAAATTATGCCTGATTGTATGGTTGGCTGTATGTTGGCTGGCGGTAGTTTTTATCCATATACTTGTGCACCGGCAGATGTGTGGCAGGCAAAGCAGACAGAACGTGGGAACTACTTTTTTATCGATGTACAAAGCAGAGGAGAATATCCTAATTATGCATTAAAATGGCTTGAGAAGGATGGGATTGAACTTGACTGGCAAGCAAATGATAAAGAAATTCTTAAAGAGGGTACTGTAGATTTTATTGGTTTCAGCTATTATTGCAGTCGTTGTGATACAGCAGATTCCGAAATAACATTAAATCGTATGGCTGCAAATGCATTTCGTACAGTTAGAAATCCATATTTAAAAGCTAGTGAATGGGGATGGCAGATTGACCCGTTAGGTTTGCGAATTACTCTAAATGATTTATATGACCGTTATCAAAAGCCCCTGTTTATCGTTGAAAATGGTTTGGGTGCGAAGGATACGATAACGAAAGATGGAAGTATCGAGGATGATTATCGTATTTCGTATATGAAAGAGCATATAAAAAGTATGATTGATGCAGTGGTTGAAGATGGTGTGCCGTTAATGGGATATACTATGTGGAGTCCTATAGATTTGGTAAGTGCTTCAACTGGAGAAATGAGTAAACGATATGGTGTGATTTATGTAGATAAAGATGATTCAGGAAAAGGAACATTAATACGTAAAAGAAAAAAGAGTTTTTATTGGTATAAAAAAGTAATTGAAACAAATGGAGAGGTGTTAGACTAGTTGGAGAGAGCAGGAGGCTAATCATAAATAAATGATTAACCTCCTGCTTGATTCCATAAGGTGGCTCAGCTATCTTTTTGATTCAATTCATTTCGAACAATCTCCGTTGCTTCAACCAGATTTTTAAGGCTTGCAGCCGCCTCTTCTAACCCTCGTGTTTTAAGTCCGCAGTCAGGATTTACCCAAAGTTTTTCTACATTTATTTTTTGAATCATTTTTCGGATAATTTTTGTGATTTCATCAACAGAAGGAATTCTGGGAGAGTGAATATCATATACACCCGGGCCGACTTCTGTTTCAAAGGCAGTTGCTTGTAAAGTATCCAAGATAATCAGTTTAGAACGGGCTGCTTCAAAAGTAATAACGTCAGCATCCATGCAATCAATTTCTTTTATAATATCATCAAATTCACTGTAACACATATGTGTATGGATTTGGGTCTCGGCCTTCACTTTGCTATGGCATAATCGAAAAGCATTTATAGCCCAGTCAAGGTATTCGCTATGCCACTCCGATTTTCTGAGCGGCAGTTTTTCTCTTAGGGCGGCTTCGTCAATTTGGATGATTTGAATTCCTGCTGCCTCTAAATCAAGTACTTCATCCCGAATTGCTAATCCTATTTGAAAAGCCATTTCTTTTAGTGTAATATCTTCTCTCGGAAAAGACCAATTCAGGATAGTAACAGGTCCTGTCAGCATTCCTTTTACTGGTTTTTTGGTAAGTTTGTCAGCATATGCAGAATATTTTACGGTGATAGGTTTTTCCCTCTTAATATCTCCGAAGATAATAGGAGGTTTTACACAACGGGTGCCATATGATTGAACCCATGCAAAGTCAGTGAACGCATATCCTTCTAGGTTTTCACCAAAAAATTCTACCATATCGTTCCGTTCATATTCGCCGTGAACCAAAATGTCAAGACCGATATCCTCCTGTATTTTGATACAATCCTTTATAAAGCTAAAGATAGTTTCCTCATATTCGGCCAGGGAAATATCACCTTTTTTATAATTTTTTCGAATCTGCTTAACTTCCTTTATTTGTGGAAAAGAACCTATAGTTGTGGTGGCAAGCTGCGGAATTCCTATTTTTTTTCTTTGAAGAATTTGTCTTTCTGCACGAATCGGATTACGACTAAAGTCATCTTCATTAAGGAGTGAGACTCTTTTTCGTACGTCCTCATTCAATCTCTTTTGATTTGAACACACTTGTTTGTTTATATTCTCGATACTGTCTATTTGATCGGCAAGTTGGGATAATTCTTGTAATTCATATAACTTCTCTTCTGCAAATGAAAAATGTTCCAGGATATCGTCAGCAAGTTTATTTTCACTTTTTATGGAGTAGGGAACATGAAGTAAAGAGCAAGATGTGCTGATTACAATGTCATCTGTAAATTTTTTCAGTTCACAAATCAAAGTAAGAGTTTTAGGATAATCACATTTCCAGATATTTTTTCCATTAATAACACCTGCAAATAAAGTTTTGTTTTCAGGGAATCCATATTGTTCAAAGAGAGATAATGATTTCCTGCCCTCAATAAAATCAATTCCTATCCCATCAAATGGCATTGAGATAAGTTCTTTATAACAATCTCGAATATCGCCAAAATATGTTTGTAACAGTACTTTAAGGTTTGACTTTTCGATAAGGACTTTTTCATAAATTCTTTGGAATAAATGAACGGATTCATTATCTAAATCCATCACCAAAGACGGCTCATCAAATTGAATCCATTCCATACCTTTTTCTTCACATTGGTGAATCAACTGACAGAATGCTGTTATTATTTCATTGACATATTCTTCTCTTGTTTTGTTTCCTTTTATGGATGCCAGTTGAAGGAAGGTATAAGGTCCGATTATAACAGGTCGTGTCTTGATTCCTGCCTTTACGGCTTCCTGATATTCTGAAAATAATTTTGTAGTATTTAATTTTATTTCAGTATCGTCATATAATTCAGGAACAAGATAATGATAATTTGTATTAAACCATTTTTTCATAGCCAATGCTTCTACGTCTCCCTTGTCACCTTGATATCCTCTGGCCATCGCAAAATAGGTATCAAGTTCACTCAAGTGCAGGTCTTTGTATTTTTTAGGAATTGCATTTAGCATAACAGACAGATCTAACATTCCATCATATAACGAAAAATCGTTACTGGGAATTAAACTCACCCTTAGATTTTTCATGACTTTCCATTGTTCCATTCGAATGTCTTGCGCTGTAGCCCTTAAACTTTTTTCTGTTATATTTTTTTTCCAATAATTTTCAACAGCAAATTTTAATTCACGCATTTTGCCAATACGGGGATAACCGATAAATGTTGTTTGCATAGATACTTATGCCTCCTTTTTATACTCTAATTTCATTATAAATAGTAAAAAAAGAATTGCATAATACGAATAAATAGAAGTTTGCCATAGTTTTAAGCTATAGGAATATGCCTTTTCAGGGCATCCAGATAGGCAATTCCATATCTGCTGAGTGTCAGGTTTTTCTGTATAATTACTCCGATTCGGATTGTTTCGTCAACTTTTAACGGTTTGGCAATAATATCTTCTCCATTAAGTTCCTTGCTGATTACTCCGGTACTAATTGTATACCCGTTTAAACCAATGACGAGATTAAAGAGAGTCGCTCTGTCTCTGACCTTTATGTTTTTGTTACGTTCTAAAGAACTTAAAATTTCTTCTGAATAGTAAAAAGAGTTGTAATCTCCCTGTTCAAAAGAGAGATAAGGATAGTCCTTTAATTGTTCTAATGTGATGTTCTCAAATTTAGCTAATGGATGTCTGGAACGGATGAATACATGTGGTTTAGCAACAAATAATTCTTGAAATTTAAGATCATTCTGCTTTAACATTTTCAAGATGATATCTTCATTTGTACTACATGTATACAGAATTCCAAGTTCACTTTTCAATAAACTGACATCTTGAATGATTTCAAATGTTTGTGTTTCTCTTAAAGTAAAATCATACTGTTCTTCGCCATACATTTTGATGACATCTACGAAGGCATTGACAGCAAAAGAATAATGCTGGGTAGATACAGAAAATCTTTTTCGATGCTTTTTACTAACCTTATACTTATCTTCAAGAAGTTCTGATTGCTCCAAAATCTGTCTGGCATATCCTAAAAATTCATCTCCTTCATTTGAGATAACGATACCTTTATTTGTGCGGGAAAAAATATTTATATTCATTTCCTGCTCCAATTCTTTAATGGAATTTGTAAGGCTTGGCTGAGAAATAAACAAAGATTTTGCGGCTTCACTTATGGTACCTTTTTCCGCCACGGTTACTACATATTTTAATTGTTGTAATGTCAAGTGAATCACTTCTTTCTAAATATAACATTATTTTATATTATGTATTGCAATGATCATAACTGTTTGATTTAAAGTATACCGCAAGTGTAACAAAGTAATCAATGGGAGAAAGGAATAAATCGACTTATTAGTAAAAGACAGGATGATTGAAAGGCTATAGAGGTGTGAATAGGCGGGAATTTATTAAAAACTCCCGCCTACCCGATTATGTATAATTATTTTCCTAAGAACAGTGGTGAAAAGATGATATAAGCAATTAGCATAATAAGTAAAGTAATGATAGCGAATACTTTTCCGTGTTTCCACGGTGTCAAGTCAACAGCTTTAGAATCATTTAAGATGAAATCACTTTCTCTTGGTTTCACTTTTGATATTACATACATAAGAATCATATCTAGTACAAATAGTACTGCTGTGAAGTACAAATAGTGAAGTTGTTTAAAGCATGGAACAATATTACAAATTGTATACAGTACTACGTGAAACGGAATGATGATCTTTGGTGCAATGGAAGGCACCCGTTTCCAGAAAAATCCACAGAACAGACATACAAAAATTGGTGTGTTAAATGCTGCAAAGCAAGAGTTTACGAATGTAGTAATACCTCCCATATATAACATGAATGGAGCCAAAATCATAGAAAAGATAGCAACAATTGTTCCAAAATTCTGTCCTACTTTTACCATACGTTTATCTTCTGCATCAGGTGAAAACATTGGTCTGTGGATATCTAATGCATAAATAGTTGAAGCCGAGTTTAATATAGAGTTAAAGGATGAAAGGATTGCACCGAACATAACGGCTGCAAAAAATCCTAATAACCATTTTGGCATAACATCCGCAACTAACATAGGATATGCATCATCCCCTGTTACGCCATACATATGAAAAGCAATGATTCCTGGAACTACAACGATTATTGGAGTCATAATTTTTAAAAATCCTGCAAAAACAACACCTTTTTGAGCTTCTTTCAAATTCTTAGCAGCAAATGTTCTTTGAATGATCGACTGGTTTGTTGTCCAAAAATATAAATTGTTTACTAATAAACCAGTTAACAATAATGGCCATGGTAAATGAGGTGCTTGAGATAATGGTTCATCAAGTGAGTTCATCATTTCAGGATTTAAAGAAACAAATGCTTTAATTCCTTCAATAAATCCACCATTGTCACTTTGCATATTCCCAAGTGCAATCAACCCTAAAATAGGTACTAAAAGACCACCAAGAATAAGACCAACACCATTTATTGTATCGGACAAGGCTACTGCTTTTAAACCACCACAAATGGCATAAATAGAACCAACAACACCGATTACAATACAAATAATAAATACAGAAGCAAATTGACTTATTCCCAGAATTCCTGATACATTGAAAATTTTCTCAAATACTAATGCTCCAGCGTAAAGTACGTTTGGAAGCATAATTAAAACATAAGAAATTAGTACGATAAAGGAAACAAGACGTCTTACAGTAGCGTCGTAACGTTCTTCAAAAAATTGTGGAACGGTCGTAAGACCTGTTTTTAAATACTTTGGCATTAGTACAAAAGCTAAAAATACCAGAGCAATGGCAGATGTTACTTCCCAACCCATAGGACTCATACCTACAATTGAAGATTGCCCATTGTTTCCAACTAACTGTTCAGCTGACAAGTTCGTCATTAATAGGGAACCTGCAATTATGGTTCCGGTCAGTCCACGCCCGGCAAGATAATAGCCATCTTGTGTACTTAAATTATCATCTTTTGTCTTGAGATAAGAGATGATAGCAACTAGTGCCGTAAAACCAACAAAGGTTACTGCAGTAAATAATAGTGAATTCATAAGTTACCCCTCTTTCTGTGTTTATAATTTATTAAGGTTCTATATACTTTCTGTTTATAAAAATTATCATAGTAAAATAGAAAAAGAAAGGTACGATTTTTGGGTATAAGGGTATAGATTTTGGATTTTACAATTTTATGATAAAAATGCTTGTCAATATGTTGGATTTTTCGGTATACTGTTAAAGTTTTCGTACTTTTTGAAATCTTGTTCAACATATTGATGATATTTTGACAGTTTTATACAGCTATGGTATATTAAAGAAGCGAATTAAAAGAAAAACTTAATTAATTATGGTTAACATAAAATTAGGAGTATAGAAAATTAAAGGAGGTAGAAAAAATGAAGTTTTGTATTGTAGTAACTCCATGCAAAGTTAAATAGTAAAATTGCATGGAGTGATGAATCTATTTAACTTTGCTTTTGATATGATGATTATTATTAATAATAAAAAAGGAGTTAAGTTAAATGATATTACGAGGAAATATGTTTTCAAAATTACTTGAAATGGAGACTGGAATTACAGTTGTGGCACCTTCGAAAATGCATGAAGGAAATTACAAAGTAGCTTATTTATTACATGGGCGTTGTGGTAGAAGTGGGGATTTGGTGGATTATACAATGCTTCCGGTTTATGCTAATGAATATGACATTGTATTTATCATGCCTGAGGTTGCCAGAAGTTTTTACACGGATATGCAGTATGGATTAAAGTATTTTAGTTATGTTACGGAAGAACTTCCCCAAATTTGTAAAAATATGTTCAATATTTCTTCCAATAGAGAAGATACTATGGTTCTGGGGATTTCTATGGGTGGATATGGTGCTTTGAAGTGTGCTTTATCCAAACCGGAACAATATAGCTTTTGTTTTGCGTCTGCACCTGTTTGTTTATATCTGAAAGAATTTTTGGATTTCTTAAGGAGTAGTAATAATATAGAAGAAATAAAGAAAATTTATGGTGAAGAATTGATCAATGACTTTTTTTATGCCTTTGGTTCTGATGTGAAGTGGACTCCGGAGGATGAAATTTTGGAACTGGCTAAGAGGCTGGATCAAAAGGATATAAAACCTTCAATCTACACAACATGTGGAACAAAAGACGAGTTTAGGGAATTTAACCTGCGTTTTAAAGAGGATATGGAAAAACTTAATTTTGATTTTGCATACGAAGAGTGGGAAGGACAACATGACTGGTATTTCTTTAATGAGTCTCTTCAGAAAGCGTTAGAAAAGATTTCGCGTTAAAAGATAGTATTTATTTTTTGATTTGTTAATTTAAAATATGGAATGGTATGACAATACAGGGTAAAAATAGAAAGATTCATACTTGGAATGAATCAGAAACTTTGTTATAATACTTTTGGGGAAAGAGTGTAAGGAAAGTTATATTTTATCTAGTATTTCGTACTGATTATGAATTTAAACGATAAAGTTATTAATCTTTGCACAGCTGTTTTTACAGTTGTGCATTTTTATATAAAAGTTAATAAGGAGAGAGAGTTATGGAGAATAATAATATGGGTTCTGCGAAGGAAACAAAGATAGATGACGCAGAAGTTAAGAAGGAATTACAGGAGTTAGAAAGAACTAGATTGAAGTTAATTACAATGAGCAATATATTGCACAAACAAAATGCAGATTTAGGAAAATCGTGGAAAGGTGAAGGGGGAACATCATTTCTCAATGCATCTGTATCGCAGGAAAATGCTATAAGTAATCATATAAAAGCAATTGAAAATTTAATGGCAGGAATAGCAGGTACACTTCAGGACATAAAAGAGGTAGATGGAGCAATGGATTCACTATTAGATGAAGTAGCCGTAGAAACGGAGGCGGCAAATAATGGCGTGTAGATGTGTTGATATTGCTAATTGCAAGGATGACATTACAAGATTAAATACAGCATTAAAATATTTATATGAATTAAAAAACTTAGATTCTGAAGTTGAATCAGATCTTTCGAGTGTAGCTAGATTATGTGACAACGCATTTACTACAAAAAATCAAAATGATCTGGAAAAAAATGTGAAAGAAGTAAGAGATGATGTTGCGAACATAATAATTTCTGTTATCATGAAAATAACAACAGAGATCTCGAACCTTGAAAATCAGACATTGGTATCATTGGAGGCAGAAGACAAAAAAATGCATCAGGAGGAAAAAGAAAATGAAAGTAAAAATTGATACATTGTCTGATACTTATAAGGAATATAAAAAAGCCGTATCCACATTAAAAGAAGTACAGGCAGATTTAATTTCAATTTCGGACAGGTTAAATAATTGCTGGAAGGGTATAAGTAAAGAGGCATGTATCAATGCAATCAATACTTATAGGGAACATTTTTATGCAATGACTGTGAGTTCTATGGAAGATATGACGAGTATTTTGGGAAATAACCTGTCACAAGCCAGAACCAGTTTGAACCGTTGTGATGATTTTCCAAATGTTGTGAAATTTGAAGGTAAAAGCTTTTATTCAGAGGATAGAAAAGGGGGAGGAACCCTTTCGATGGAGGAATCTTCAACAACGAAAGTATTAAGTCAGTTACATTCTATAGGTGGTGACGATACGAATGAAGAGAGAAAGAAATGGAAGCAGGCGAAAGATGAACTAACTATGGGTTATGTCAGCAATCTAAAATACTCTACTTTTAATTTGGATTCGGAGTCATTCATGATAGAAAAGGCATTCCAGGATCAAGAAGATGCTTTGATGGATTTTTATGATACATTGTATACTTATTCTCAAGAAGTAGATACACTTGATTCTGAAGCTGCAAAAAGTTTTAAGTCTTGCTCGGACCCGACACAGAAGAAACTGACAACGAAAATTTATCAACCAGCGGTCGTTAATGATAAAGTAAATCTAGAAAGAGTTTATTATTTATTACATACCCCGCCATCTTCTTTAAGTGAGGCAGAGATAAACGAAATCATTGATGCATATGAGACGGCTGTAAAGAATGGAGATGCCAAACAGATTGAGGAAATTCTAAAATGCTGTTACGAATTTGATAAAGAAAAGGGTCAGAGTAATTATAAATTAACAGAAGCTTATTATGTTGTTGCGGGGATTATGAAAGCCAGATTAGATATGAATATGGAGAAAGCTGGTCACAATTTAATGGATCCTTATAATAAATATAACGATAAGACAATTGATTTAATAGACGAAATTTCCAGATATAGTTTGTTTAGCGGGCTTGGTTTGTATGCGCCTAATATTTCAGGTACAAAAAATCCACTAGACAGTAATTACGATCCGACTCATCGCCTTATCATACGTGTAAACTTAGATAATTATCAAGTTAGTTTTTATAATAGCGAAAAAGATAAAAAGAGTAAAGTCAGTTATGTTGTACTGCCATGGGATGAAAACCATCAGCAAAGACTGAATCAAGCTATGATAAAAGAATTACAATCGAAGAAGAAAGATTTTGAAAGTGAAGTTAAAAATTATTTTAAAGACAAAATAGTTGGGGCTATTATTGAGAAGGCAAAGAAAAGGTTATTAAAAAAAGTTCCACTTCCGGGATCTGCTCAACTTGCAATAGGAGTAGCTTATGATATAGTAATTTTATATAAAGAAACCGAAGAATGGAACGCGGATATATCACAAAAACAAAATACATTATCCATAGGTGATGTCTACAAAGCACTCGGAATAAAAGCAACTATTGTTTACTCAGAAACAGGAGGTGCATCCATTACCGCAGCGAAAATAGATCCTGTTGAGACTAGAGCTAGGATTGCTTATGCGGAATATTTGTATAATAAGAATAAAGAGAAAGATGATGCTAAATTTAATTTAAAGATTTATATGGAAATATATGAAAATGGATATGGAGATATACTAAGAGGATGGGTTAATTTGACGGACAAAGAAAAGAATGTATGGAGAGAAAAGTATAAAGATTGTACTGAGAAAGATTTAAAAAATATTAAAAAATATTTTAAGAGGTAGATTATGAAGAGTAAAAAAATAAGAGTTGTATTAACATTAGTATTTATTTTAGTTTGTATATTTAGTATTTGTAGCTGTAACCATATAACTAAAGAAAAGAAAGAAAAAGAACCTCCATTAGAGCCTGTAGATAAAAAGAGAGCGGAAATAGAATCCTATCAAAACTTAGTGGCTGTTGGTGGATTTCATATGTTAGGTGTTAAAGCTGATGGAACTACATATAGCTGGGGAGAAAATAAGTATGGAGAATGTAATACCCAAGATTGGACGAATGTTGTAGCTGTTAGTGCAGGGGCATATATCTCAGTCGGATTAAAGTCAGATGGGACTGTAGTTGCAACAGGTTGTAATGATTTAGGGCAATGTGAAACAGAAGATTGGACAGATATAGTTGAAATATCTGCTTGTGATACCCATATTTTAGGTTTGAAATCGGATGGTACAGTGGTATCTACAGGAAGGATAGTGCCAGAAGAAGGAGCGGGAGAACAGACAATTCAAACGAGGAATGAAATGGTTGAGAATTGGAAAGATATTAAACATGTTGTAGCATATGTAAATTCAGCAACAGGTATTAAACTGGATAAATCAGCTATCTGGAGTCACTATGGTGGTTATATGCCATATACAAATAAAGTGGAAACAGGAACTATGGGTTTGAATAATATTATAGAAATAAAGAAAGAAGGGTTTTTTTGGATGTGTTTGTTATCAGATGGAACGGTTAAATTGCGAGATTCGTATGATGATAAAACAGGTGAGAAATGGACAGATATCGTTGATATAGCTACTGGTGCTGAACATTATGTGGGATTGAAATCTAATGGTAGAGTATTATGTTCAGGTTCTAATGAATACAACCAGTGTGAGGGAGTTGAAGCGTGGGAAGATATCATTGCAATATATTCGGGTAATAGAATTACAGTCGGACTTCAAGAAGACGGTACTTTAATCTTTTCCGGAGATAGTACAAAAGCGCTAACAGAGAATCCGGAAGAAGGACAAGTTGATCCAAAAGAGTGGGATTTGTTTTAAGTACAAATTACCTAGTCTGTTTTCTTTTGATTTTCACATATAAGTGAAGCTACTCAAGTTTTTTAAAAGGAAGATAAATGAAGAGTAAAAAAATAAGAGTTTTATTAATATTAATTTTTATATTGGTTAGTATATTAAATCTATGTAGTTGTAATGTTACTATGAGTAAGACAGAAAAAGAACCTCCATTAGAACCAGTAGATCAAAAGAGGTCAGAAATAGAGCATTATCAAAACTTAGTAGCCGTAGGTGGGGGACATATGTTAGGTTTAAAATCTGATGGAACCGTATATAGCTGGGGCGAAAACAAATCTGGAGAGTGTAATACACAAGACTGGACAGATATTGTAGCAGTTAGTGCAGGTGATTTTATCTCAGCAGGCTTAAAGTCAGATGGGACTGTAGTAGCAACAGGGATTAATGATCTAGGGCAATGTGAAACAAAAGGGTGGACGGATATAGTTGAAGTTTCTGCGTGTGTTACTCATATCCTAGGTTTGAAGTCAGATGGAACAGTTGTATCTACAGGCAGGATTGTTCCTGAAAAAGGAGCTGGAGAACAGACGATTCAAATAAGAGATGAAATGGTTAAAGATTGGAAAGATATTAAGCATGTTATAGCATATGCAAATGCGGCAATAGGTATTAAACAAGATACAACAGCTATTTGGAGCAATTATTTAAGTAGTATGCCATTTACAAATAAATTGGAAACAGGAGATTTTGGAATGGATAATATAATAGAGATAAAGCAAGAAGGATTTTTTTGGATGGGATTGCTTACGGATGGAACGGTTAAATTGAAGGAATCGTATAATAATAAAACAGGTGAAGCATGGACAGATATCGTAGACATTGCTACTGGTGATGAACATTATATTGGATTAAAATCTAATGGAAGAGTAGTAAGTTCAGGCTCAAATAAAGATAAACAATGTGAAGTGAATGAATGGAAAGATATTTTAGCAGTATATGGAGGATTGTATATAACAGTTGGTCTCCAAGAAGACGGCACTTTAATTTTTTCCGGAGATAGTACAAAAGCGCTAACAGAAAATCCGGAAGAAGGACATGTTGATCCCAAAGATTGGGATTTGTTTTAAATGAAAATCACCCAGTCTGCTTTCTTTTAATTTTCACGTATAAGTGAATCTAATCTCTTTTTTTGCATTTAAAGATATAGTATTGTTTGTTTTTTGGTAGCTTAACTTTTGAAAGAAGATTCCTGTAAAATGTTTTGTGCAAACTTTTATGCCATGAAAATGAGGCTTTAAACGGTAAGAAGGTTCTCGTAAATATCCGTTTTGTATTAAGGCTCATTTAAACAATTAGCATAACGTTTAATAAAATATTTTATAGGAGTCTCTTTAGTTAGGGAGTAACGATTCTAATCTTCGTAATGAAGAAATGAAAGCAGTTACCTCGCCATCTGCTTTTAAGTGAGGCAGAAATAAACGAAATCATTGAAGCATATGAGACGGCTGTAAAGAATGGAGATGCCAAACAGATCGAGGAAATTTTAAAATGCTGTTACGAATTTGATAAAGAAAAGGGACAGAGTAATTATAAACTAACAGAAGCTTATTATGTTGTTGCGGGGATTATGAAAGCTAGATTAGATATGAACATGGAAAAAGCTGGTCACAATTTAATGGATCCTTATAATAAATATAATGATAAGACAATTGATTTAATAGACGAAATTTCCAGATATAGTTTGTTTAGCGGGCTTGGTTTGTATGCGCCTAATATTTCAGGTACTAAAAATCCACTAGACAGTAATTACGATCCGACTCATCGCCTTATCATACGTGTAAACCTTGATAATTATCAAGTTAGTTTTTATAATAGCGATAAAGATAAAAAGAGTAAAGTCAGTTATATTGTACTGCCATGGGATGAAAACCATCAGCAAAGACTGAATCAAGCTATGATAAAAGAATTACAATCGAAGAAGAAAGATTTTGAAAGTGAAGTTAAAAATTATTTTAAAGACAAAATAGTTGGTGCTATCATTGAGGAAGCAAAGAAAAGAATTCCACTTCCGGGACCTGCTCAAGTTGCAATAGGAGTAGCTTATGATATTGTAATTTTATATAAAGAAACTGAAGAATGGAACGCGGATATTTCACAAAAACAAAATACATTATCCATAGGTGACGTTTATAAAGCCTTGGGAATAAAAGCGACCATGGTATATTCAGAGACAGGAGGTGCATCCATTACCGCGGCGAAAATAGATCCTGTTGAGACTAGAGCTAGGATTGCTTATGCGGAAGATCTGTATAATAAAGAAAAAAAGACAAATGAAAAGAAAAAATTTAATTTAAAGACTTATATGCAGATTTATGAAAATGGCTATCGAAAGAATCGCAGAGGTTGGTTTAATTTAACAGATAAAGAAAAGGAAAAATGGAGAGAAAAGTATAAAAATTGTACAGAGGAAGATATAAAAAATATAAAAAATTTTTTTAAGAGGTAGTTTATGAGAAGAAAAATTAAAATTATATTATTAAATGTTTTAATAATAATTAGTGTTTTAAGTTTATGTAGCTGCAATATTAATAAGAAAAAGAAAAAAAAAGACCCCCCATTAGAGCCAGTAGATAAAAAGAGAGCAGAAATAGAACCCTATCAAAATTTAGTGGCTGTTGGTGGATTTCATATGTTAGGAGTTAAAGCTGATGGTACTGTATATAGCTGGGGCGAAAATAAGTATGGTGAGTGTGACACCAAAGAATGGAGAGATATTGTAGCTGTTAGCGCAGGATCATATATCTCAGCCGGATTAAAGTCAGATGGTACTGTAGTATCAGCAGGGCTTAATGATTTGGGACAATGTGAAACGAAAGATTGGAGAGATATAGTTGAAATATCTGCATGTGATACTCATATTTTAGGGTTGAAAGCGGATGGGACAGTGGTATCTACAGGCAGGATTGTTCCTGAAGAAGGAACAGGAGAACAGACAATTCAAACAAGGAATGAAATGGTTAAAGAATGGAAGGGTATAAAACATGTTGTAGCAACTATAAATGCTGCAATAGGTATTAAACAAGAACAATCAGCTACTTGGAGCCATTATGGTGGATATATGTTGTCAATAAATGAAGTGCAAACAGGAGATTTTGGAGTAAATAATATTATAGAGTTAAAGCAAGAGGGACTATTTTGGTTGGCTTTATTAGCAGATGGGACGGTGAAAATAGAGGAATGTTATGATGATAAAACAGGTGAGGAATGGACGGATATTGTTGATATAGCTACTGGTGTCGAACATTATGTGGGTTTGAAATCTAATGGGAGAGTATTAGCTTCAGGAACTAATGGAGAGGGTCAGTGTGAAGTGAGAGATTGGAAAAGTATTTTAGCAATTTATGGAGAAGGATACATAACAGTTGGTCTTCAGAAAGATGGTACTTTAATCTTTTCTGGAGATAGTACAAAAGCGCTAACAGAGAATCCGGAAGAAGGACATGTTGATCCAAAAGAGTGGGATTTGTTTTAATTGCAAATGCACTAATCTGTTTTCTTTTGATTTTCAAATATAAGTGAATCTACACTTTTTTTGTATTGAAAGAATAGTATTTTTTGGTAGTTCTTTGAAAGAAGATTCCTGTAAAATGTTTTATAGGAATCTCTTTAGTTAGAGCAACGATTTTAATTTTCGTAATGAAGAAATGGAATCAGTTACCCCGCCATCTTCTTTAAGTGAGGCAGAGATAAACGAAAACATTGAAGCATATAAGACGGCAGTAAAAAATGGAGATGCCAAACAGATTGAGGAGATTCTAAAATGCTGTTACGAATTTGATAAAGAAAAGGGTCAGAGTAATTATAAATTAACAGAAGCTTATTATGTTGTTGCGGGGATTATGAAAGCCAGATTAGATATGAATATGGAAAAAGCCGGTTACAATTTGATGGATCCTTATAATAAATATAATAATAAGACAATTGACTTAATCGACGAAATTTCAAGATATAGTTTGTTTAGCGGTCTTGGTATGTATGCGCCTAATATTTCAGGTACAAAAAATCCACTAGACAGTAATTACGATACGACTCATCGCCTTATCTTACGTGTAAACTTAGATAATTATCAGGTTAGTTTTTATAATAGTGATAATGATAAAAAGAGTAAAGTCAGTTATGTTGTGCTGCCATGGGATGAAAACCATCAGCAAAGACTGAATCAAGCTATGATAAAAGAATTACAATCGAAGAAGAAAGATTTTGAAAGTAAAGTTATAATTATTTATAGATAGAATAGTTGGGGCTATTATTGAGAAGGCAAAGAAAAGGTTATTAAAAAAAGTTCCAGTTCCGCGACCTGCTCAATATGCAATAGGAGTAGCTTATGATATTGTAAACTTATATAAGGAAACTGAAGAATTGAACGCGAATATTTCACAAAAACAAAATACATTATCTATAGGTGACGTCTACAAAGCTCTGGGAATAAAAGCAACTATTGTTTACTTAGAAACAGGAGGTGCATCCATTACCGCAGCGAAAATAGATCCTGTTGAGACTAGAGCTAGGATTGCTTATGCGGAATATGTTTATAAAAAAACAAAAAAGTTATATGAAAATTCAAAATTTGATTTAAAGAAATATATGCAGATATATGAAATGACAATGTAATATACTTAGAGGTTGGGTTAATTTGACGGACAAAGAAAAGAATGATTGGAGAGAAAAGTATAAAGATTGTACAGAAGAAGATTTAAAAAATATTAAAAAATTTTTTCGAGGTAGATTATGAGGATTAAAAAAATAAGAGTTTTATTAACATTACTTTTTATATTAGTTAGTATATTTAGTATATGTAGCTGTAACCGTATTATAAAAGATAAAAAAGTAGAAGAGCCTCCATTAGAGTCGGTAGTTCAAAAGAGGGTAGAAATAGAACCTTATCAAAATATAGTAGCTATTGGTGGGGGGCATATGTTAGGTGCAAAATTTGATGGAACCGTATACAGCTGGGGGGAAAATAAGTATGGAGAATGTGATACACAAGACTGGAAAGATATTGTAGCAGTTAGTGCAGGAGCTTATATCTCAGCTGGATTAAAATCAGATGGGACTGTAGTTGCAACAGGATGTAATGATTTAGGACAATGTGAAACAGAAGATTGGAGAGAAATAGTTGAAATATCCGCGTGTGATACCCATATTTTAGGATTGAAGGCGGATGGTACAGTTGTATCTACAGGAAGAACAATTTATGAAAATGAAACTGGAGAACAGATAACACAAATAATGAATGACTTAGTTAAGGGTTGGGCAGATATCAAACATGTTGTAGCATATGTAAATGCAGTAATAGGTATTAAACAAGATAAGTCAGTTATTTGGAGCCATTATTTTGATACACCATTTACAAGTAAAGTGGAGACAGGAGCTTTTGCGGTAGATAATATAATAGAGATTAAGCAAGAAGGAGCGTTTTGGATGGGCTTAACAGCAGATGGGACGGTTAAGCTAAAGGAATCATATGAAGATAAAACAGGTGAAGCATGGACCGATATTGTAGATATAGCTACTGGTGCTGAACACTATGTGGGTTTGAAATCTAATGGGAGAGTATTATTTTCAGGTTCCAATGAAGATAAACAATGCGAAGTGAATGAGTGGAAAGATATTTTAGCAGTATATGGTGGATTATATATAACAGTTGGTCTCCAGGAAGATGGCACTTTAATATTTTCTGGAGATAGTACAAAAGCGATAACAGAGAATCCGGAAAAAGGACATGTTGATCCAAAAGAGTGGGATTTGTTTTAAAGCAAGAAGCTGGAGAACAGACGATTCAAGTAAGGAATGAAATGGTTGAGGATTGGAAAGATAATACAGGAGATGAGTAAAGAGGCTAGATAGGTTCATAGAGTTATATGTTGTATCAAAATTCAATTTATTTACCTATAAATATTTTTATGAAAATGGCTACAACAATAATCATAGGAAACTGGAGATTATGGGGTAGAAAATGTAATAGAGGTGAAGCTTGAAGGAAAATTCAAGAAGTTATATACGTTGTGTATGACTTGGTGTTACCGGCTGAGTTTGTTAATTCATTACTCAATAAGATTGTAAAAATCTTTGTATAGAAAAGTAATATTATTTTGGGTGGATTTTTATGGTAATACTATTATCCTCAAATACTGAATACTATTTTTGATTATTGGAGGAATGTCATCTGCACTTTGCTGTTTTATTAGCCAAAATAATTTGCTATAATTGCTTACAGAGAAATTATTTACATTTTACGAGTAACCAATAGAGCGCAATTAGAAAGGAGAATTCATGAATATTGTATTTGAAAAGATGAATGAAAAACATAAGAAAGGCATAATGACGGTTTTTAATTACTATGTTGAAAACAGTACATCTGCATTTCCCTCAGAAGCATTGCCTGATCAATTCTATGCTATGCTTTTGAAAAAATTGGAGGGTTATCCTGCTTACGCACTTATAGATACTGATAAAGATACCGTTGTTGGATTTTGTAAACTTAGTGCATATAATACTTGCCCGACATTTGTCAAGACAGCATGTCTGACATATTTCATCGCCCCCGAATATACAGGAAAAGGCTTGGGCAGCAATTGCTTGTCGAAACTTGAGTGCGATGCGAAACAGATGAACATAGAACACTTAATTTCTGAAATTTCGTCAGAAAACAGTGGAAGTATTTCTTTTCATAAAAACCACGGGTTTACTGTTGCAGGTGAATTACATAATGTAGGCGAAAAGCTGAATCGGAAATTTGGAATTGTGTATATGGAGAAAAGCATATAAAATTCCAATAGTACTTTCTACCTGAAAATGGATAAGGAATAGTGGGGTGATTGCATGTCGAGAAGAACTTCCGAGGCCAGTAAGGCAATCAGAGAAGCTTGGGTAACTGAACAGCAATTAGTTCTTGAAGGTAAAGGTACACGAGATTGGACTCCAGAACAGCAGCAATCCATTATTGATAAAGGTAAATCATACGATGATGAAGGTAAAGCATTTGAAGGACATCATATGAAAAGCGCAGAGGCTTATCCAGAATATCAGGGACATTCTAAAAATATACAGTTCCTTTCTAGAATAGAACATCAGGAAGCATATGGTGGAAGCTATCGTAACCATACAAATGGATATTATGATTCTGAAACACATTTGACTATTGATTTTGGTGAAAATATCTATATTCCATGTGAAGTAATTGCGTTGAGCAATCCAGTGACTTGTCTTAGTTTCAATGAAATAATTGAAGAAAAGCCATTAGAACAGAAATTAGAAAGAAAGACTAACTATTAAA
>NZ_QRCT01000013.1 GCF_003363435.1 Anaerosacchariphilus polymeriproducens | reverse complement strand
CTTAGAGATATGATGTTCTGCCAGACGTTTAATAATTTCGTATTGTTCTTGTGCTTTCATTGATAATGTAACCTTTCGCATTTGTAGTCTCCTCATTTCATTTGTTATGAGGGAAAAGTATACCATATATAATCCTAATAGGACATAATCATGTGTGGTATATAAAGACATTATCAAAAATGGGGTACAAGTAAAAATGGTTAATTAATTATCATCTTGACATAATTCAACACGATTGCTATAATGTATATGTTTAAAACACTATAGTGTAATGTGCATTACTTGAATTCAGTAAAAGTAGGAGGAAGTTTTATGTTTACAGTTGGAATGTATGTATTTACTTTAATTTTGCTGCTATTATCGTTTCTAAAAAGTAGAAGCAAAACAAAAGAAGCCTTGAAAAAAGCATGGAGGTCTTTTGAAAATATTCTTCCGTTGTTTTTAGCTATATTATTGATTGTTGGTATTATACTTTCGATTTTAAGTCCAGAGGTCATATCTAAGATTCTTGGTAGTCAGTCTGGAGTATTAGGGATAATATTGGCTGGAATTATCGGATCTTGTACAGTGATACCAGGATTTGTTACTTTTCCATTGGCAGCCGCATTATTAAAAAACGGAGCAGGATTAATTCCAATTATAGTTCTTGTGTCTACATCTGCCATGGTTGGTATACTAACAATTCCCATTGAATTACAATATTTTTGTAAAAAGTCAACGTATGTTCGGAATTTTCTTGCAATAATTTTTTCATTTATTATTGCATTTATAATGGGGGTAATATTAGGATGAAGAAAATAATTAAAAGATATAAATTTGTTTTTATTATAATAATTTTTAATTTGATCATGTTATTGTTAAAGCCTGATATAGGCATGAATTCAATAGAAACAACTGCAGTAAATTTAAAGGAAATGCTTTGCATTATGCCGCCGGTTTTTTTATTAATTGGAATATTGGATGTTTGGGTCGAACGAGAGACCATGATAAAAATTATGGGAAACAATTCTGGAATTGTAGGTATCGTGATTGCGTTTCTTTTGGGATCAATCGCAGCAGGGCCGGTATATGTTGCTTTTCCGTTTGCCGGAGTTCTGCTTAAGAAAGGTACTAAGTTTTCAAATGTTATTATTTTTCTGGGAGCTTGGTCTGCTACCAAAATACCAATTTCACTATTTGAAGCCTCTGTGTTGGGATGGAAGTTTATGCTGATAAGATATGCATTAGATATTCCAGTCTTATTATTAATTGCATTTATTACGGATAAGGTGGTTTCTAAAAAAGAGAAAGATATGATTTATGAAAAGGCTAAAAATTTAGATTAAATATTTTGTGAAATAAATTAAGATATAAAAAAGCTTTCTATGATAAGATTATAAATTTCATAGAAAGTTTTTTCTTTTTGCAAATGATTTTTATTTTAAAGTTTCATATTCTTCAATAAAATAGTCAAAAATTCTTTTCCTTAATAGAATATCTTGCCGTAATTGTTTCAATTTATCATAGCCTTTTTCGGTTATTTTGTACCACTTTTTGGCTGGTCCAGAAATATCTGTTTCCCAGTATGATAGTACGGCACCTTCTTCTTCTAACTCTTGTAGTGTTCTGTAAATAACAGCACTGTCTATAGAGTAATTTGGCATTTCTTCTTTTAAGGCATTCAGTAAAGCTGCTCCATACAAATCTTTTTTTGCTAAGAACAACAATATAAATGCAGGGGTATGTCGATAGTTTTGTCGCTTTGTTGCTTTGTTTTTCATATCATTCCTCTTCTTTACCATAGTTTGAAAATAGATTGTTTTCTTGATGCGATTATAACATAAATTATTTTATAGTGCAAATTGATAAAAATTTAAGTTTTTATTCCGTTTTTATTGGCAATTTTTTTTCTTGATTTTTGATAATTTTTATCTAAATCTTTAGGCAAAGGCGAAAAGTAAATAGAATAGATAAACATTTCATACTTCCTTTTTTTGATAATAATAAGCATATTTCAACAAAAAAAATTATATTATAGTAAAAATAATGTTTAAAAGTATAGAAATAGTTGATTGATGTTAAATTAAGTAAATATGTGTTGACATAAGTCTTGTCAAGCGTTAACATAGTGTGCAAAACATCTAGATGTAACAATAAAATACGGAGGTGAAAAATGAATATTAATCAATATTCAAGGTACAATAGGCACTTATTGTTAAAAGAAGTTGGAGAAGCCGGGCAGAAAAAATTACTAGATTCAAAAGTTCTTATTATCGGTGTAGGAGGTCTTGGTTCTCCTGTATCATTATATCTTGGGGCTGCCGGAGTTGGGACGATAGGATTAGTTGAATTTGATTCTGTTGATGTTAGCAATCTGCAAAGACAGATTCTTTATGAAACTCAGGATATTAATTTACCTAAAATCCAATGTGCAGCGAAAAGAATTAAAGATATGAACCCAGATGTAAATGTTATCATGCATGAAGAGCCTTTAAAGAAAGAAAATGCATTAAATATTATTGAAAAATATGATTTTGTTGTAGATGCAACTGACAATTTTGCTACAAGATATTTAATAAATGATGCATGTATTTTATTAAATAAAACTTATGTTTACGGGAGCATATATAATTTCGAAGGACAGGTCACTGTTTATGGAGCACCTAATGGACCATGCTTTCGATGTATTAATCCAGAACCTCTGCCTCCGGAAAATCAACCCGGCAGTTTAGCATTAGGTATATTGGGAGTGGTAGCAGGTGTTATCGGTTGTATACAGGCTACAGAAGTGATTAAGTTGATTTGTAATATTGGAGAGCCCTTAATTGGACGCTTATTATTATACGATGCACTTAACATGAAATTTAGGGAAGTAAAAATTAAACCAAATTGTGATTGTACTATTTGCAACCATAATTCAGGTATAGATGCCTTGAAAAATTATGAAGATATTAAAAATTTAGAACCCAAGAATGATGCAATAAAAAAAATTACCTGTGTGGAATTTTATCACAAAATGAATTCAGATGATGATATCGTTATATTGGATGTAAGTGATCAGGAAAACCTAGAAAAAGTAAAATATAAAACTTATAAGAATATTCCCATTAATCTCTTAAGAGAAAATTTAAATACACTTGAGGAATATAAAAATAAAGAGTTTATTATTATTTGTCAATCAGGTGTAAATAGTATGAATGCAGCAAAAGCATTATATGCAAAGGGATATAAGATATTTGGGATTTTAGATGGTGGTATCTTTAATTTAAAAACAACAAAAGAATGGAGAGAAGTTTATGAATAAGCTTATTCTATCAAAGATAGAGAGAGAGAATCTGTTAAACCATTGTTTTCGAAAATTAGATAAAGATTATTTAGAAAGCGAAACAAAAGAACAAAAAGCATATGGATTAGTAAGTGGAACTTTTCATGAAGAATATGTTGCAGTAAATTCTATCATTCCTTTATATAAAAATACCAGAACAAGCAAGGAAGAAAAAGAAAATATGGATAATTTAATGAATAAGTTTGCAATTCCTTCAGAAACCCCTTTAGATAAAAGAGGCTGGGTAGCGGATCCTTTGGAGTTAATGAGTGCAATTAACCGCTGTAAACAAGAAAAATCTGAGTTAATAGGTACATACCATATGCATAGGGTATCTTGGGAACATGACAAACTAAGAGATACGCCTACAGTGATTGATGAAGAATTGGCAAAGAATACGGGGCTAATTATGATAATTATATCTGTTGTAGATAGAGAAAATCCTATTATTAGAGCATTTTACGAAGGAGATATAAAGAAAGAGATACCAATTATTTTCCAATGATAAAGTAGGCAGGTTAAGGAGGGATAGTATGGAATCGGTTTTGAAAAGTCAAATAATTGATTCTGAATTTTTCGGAGAAGATTATTGTACAGAGGAATCAAAAGAAATATTTAGTGATATAAGGAGAATGCAGCGTTGGCTGGATATTGAAAAAGCATTATTAAAAAGTCAAAAATTATTAGGATTGATCCCAGAAGAAGCAGCAGATGAATTGATAAATGCAGGGGAACTGAAAAATTTTGATTTAGATAAAATAAAAAGTGATATAAAAGTAACGAAACATTCATTGATTCCGCTTTTGAATGCTTGGCAGAGATCGGTAAGTTCTGAAGCAGCACAATATATTCATTATGGACCAACAACCCAGGATATAGAGGATACTGCTCAAATGTTAGAAGTGAAAGACATTTTAAAAATTGTAAAAAAGGATTTGAAAAGTATTATAGATATTCTGATAGATTTATCCAGAGAAAATCAAAATGTTGCAATTGTAGGGAGAACACATGCACAAAATGCTTTACCAATGAGTTTAGGTCTTAAATTCGCAGAATGGCTGGATGAAAATATTCGAAACTATAGAAGAGTAGAACATTGTGAAAAAAATCTATTGGTCAGCCAGCTTTTTGGCGGAGTAGGAACGATGGCATCTTTTCAAGGATCAGGATATGAATTATTAAAAGTTTTTTCCGAAGAATTGGGGTTAGGTGTACCGAATGTCGCTTGGCATAATACAAGAGATAGATTTGTTGAACTATTATCAGTTTTAGCATTAATTACAGGTAATTTTGCAAAAATAGCAAATGAAATCATTCAACTAAATAAAAATGGAATTGAAGAATTGTCAGAGCCATTTTCAAATGGCCAGGTAGGAAGTTCTACTATGCCGCATAAACGTAACCCCGAAAAGTGCGAACATATTGTGACACTTGCTAAATTAGTAAAAGGGAATACCAATTTAAATTTTGATACTTTAGAATGTGAACATGAAAGAGATTATCGTTCCTTAAGACTTGAATGGGTCACGATCACAGATACGTGTATGTATGCATGCTGTGCCCTAAAGTCAATAAAAGAAATACTTTCAGGTCTGGTAATTAATCATGAAAATATAAACAAAAATTTAATGGATTCTGCAGAGCTTATTTCATCGGAAGCAATTATGTTTTGGCTAGGCAAGCAAATGGGGAAAAATAAAGCACATAAGGCTGTTTATGAGACAGTAATGAATAAAAATAAAGATAAAAGTTTAGTAGATGAGTTGGTCCAAAAATATTCTTTAGATGAAAAGGAACTAAGGTGCATCGTAGATCCCAAAAATTCACTAGGTGAATCTGGAAAAATGATAGAAAAAGTTATTTTAGATGCGAAAACAATCAAATAAAAGAACGGAGTGAAGAAAATGATAAAGAACGAACCGGATATTATTGTATCATATAAAGATAAAAAGGAAGGATTTAATGGTTGGCTGATTATTGATAATTTAGATTATAAACTGGCTGCCGGAGGAATTCGTGTACAGAAAGGTCTGACTCAGGAACATTTGAAATTAATGGCTCAGAATATGACCAAAAAGATGAAAATCTGCGGACTTCCAATTAGTGGGGCGAAATCCGGTATAGACTATGATCCGGAATCTCCTAACAAAGAGGAAGCAATAAGCCGATTTGTAAAGGCAATAAAGCCCTTTTTGGAAACTAGATATTCTATGGGATCAGATCTCAATACATCAGCAGATGAATTAAATGAAATCGTGAATAAAGAAGGTTTACTGACAATTAAACATGCCATTAAGAATGTACAAAATTTTGATTCGAAAAGTTTTTTGGATCGTTGTAATGTTTTAGAGAACAATGCGGTCGGTAATTGGAAATTAGGAAAAATCAGAGCCGGTTATCAAGTAGCAATGTCTGCTTTAAAAGTCTTAGAACATTTAAATATTAAAAAAGAAAATGCGTCAGTTGCAGTACAGGGCTTTGGTGTATTGGCAAGAGCGGCTATTATTGGTTTAATACAGCATGGTGTAAACATAAGTGCCGTATCTGATATTGATAAAAGTATAATAGCAAAAGAGGGGAATGCATTACCAATTGAGGAGTGGTTAAATCATCCAGGTACCAAACTACCGGATGTAAATAGCACATCCGAGTATGATGTGGTTGACTGCAAAGAGATACTAAATCAAAAGGTAGATATTATGTTATTAGCAGCAATAGAAAATTCTATTACAGTAGAAAATGCGGATCATATCGATGTAAAGGCAGTCGTTCCTGGTGCTAATCTAGCAGTCAGTGAGGAAGCAGAAAAGATTTTATATAAAAGAGATATCGTAGTATTACCTTCTTTTGTTGCAGGAGCAGGCGGTCCGATGTCCATGAATGGATTATATGGACCGAAAGATTGTCCGACCCCTCAAGAAGTACTCGATTATATTAAAATGAAATCTTATGAAGTTGTAGAAATGATTTTATTAAAGAGTAAAACGGAAGATATTACACCATCTGAAGCAGCGGAAAGAATTGTAGATGAGACAAATATAATGGAAGCAGATGTCCCTTATACCGTTTCATTATAAAGGAGGTGGCAGGCATGCCAATTAGTTTTTTAGATTATGAAATACAGGAAGATGTTTATTCTACGCCTGAAATGAAAAAGCTTTTCGATGAAAAAGCCAGATTCCAAAGATGGCTTAATATAGAGGCTGCTCTAGCAGTTACACAAAGTGAGTTTGGTATAATACCTGTAGAAGCAGCTGAAGAAATACATAAAAAGTGTAAATTGCAGTTTATTGACATGGAGAGTTTGAAAGACGAATATAAAGTAAATCGTAATTCCATAGTTCCATTGCTGAAAGAATTAAAAAAAGTATGCGACAATAAATATGGCCAATATGTACATTATGGTGCAACTACACAAGACATAGTTGATACTGGGCAAATATTAGAAGTGAAAGAAATATTAGAAGTTGTTTCTCGTGATTTAAATGAGATAGAAAGAATATTAGTTGATTTAGCAAAAAAGCATAGTAATACACCAATGATTGGCAGGAGTCATGGACAATATGGAATTCCAATTACTTTTGGGTTAAAAGTATCCATTTGGATTTCTGAAATTCGGCGTCATATAAAAAGATTTGATTCCTTAAAAGAAAGAGTTTTAGTGGGACAATTATCAGGTGCAGTAGGAACTAGAGCAGCATTAGGTGATAAAGCAAATAATATAAGTCAGGAAACTTTGAAGAAATTAGGGCTAGATTTTGATATGGTACCTTGGCATACTTCAAGAGATAATATGGCTGAATTAGGTTCTTGCATTGCAATATTAGCTGGTTCGATTGCAAAGATCGCCAATGAAATATTCTTTCTGGGACGTTCTGATGTTATGGAAGTAAGAGAAGGGAAAAAGGCAAAAATATCTATGGGTAGTTCAACAATGCCGCATAAACAAAATCCTGTTTTATGTGAAAGAATCGTTGTGTTATTCAAACATATAAAAGCTCTATCATCCATTACGGTTGAATCAACAATTCATGAAAACGAAAGAGATCCAAGATCCTTATGGGCTGAATGGTTAGCTTTTCCACAGATGTTCGTCTATGTAGGAACCATGTTAAGTTATATCTTGGATGTTTTAAATAATTTAGAAGTCAATGAAGAAAAAATGAAAGAAAATTTATATAAGATTAAAGAACTGGTGACATCTGAATACATTTTATTCAAATTAGGAAAACATATCGGAAAAATGAATGCACAAGAGAAACTGCATGAAATAGTTGAAAAAGCTGAGAAGACGAAAAAAAGTTTTAGAGAGACTTTATTGGCCGATGATGTAAGTAAATACTTAACGGAAGAGGATAGATACATAATGTCACATCCGGAAAATTATATAGGAGAAACTGAAGAAATTGTACAAGCAGTTATAAATTATTAAAGATAAATAAAAAGGAGATTTTGCGAATGAAGATTAAAATTAATTATCTGGCACAAGTAAAGAATGCAGCAGGCTTATCGGAAGAGGTTATGACAGTAGAAGAGAATTGTTCATTGAAACAATTAGTTACTGAATATTTATGCAAAAAAAACAAAGAATTAAAGGACTTATTTTTAAAAGAAAATGGTGAAATTAATCATAGTATTTTAATTTTTGTTGGAGATGAGCAGGCAAAAGCAGATGATTCTACAAAACAATTAGATGATGGTGCAGAGTTGACTATTATGACTCCTATTGCAGGGGGCTGATTTGGAATTTTGTAAGCTTAAGGGAGTTGGAAGATTTGTTTGATAATTTAAAATATGATTTAAATAGAGTTTTAGAAGATGACCCTGCAGCACGTACTAAATTAGAAGTATTTATTCTATATCCATGTATTCATGCTCTAATTGCTTACCGAATTGCTAATTTTTTATATAGACATAAGTTATTTTTAATAGCAAGGGTTATTTCTCAGATTTCCAGATTTTTTACAGGAATTGAGATACATCCCGGAGCAACGATTGGAAAAGGTCTGTTTATTGACCATGGTATGGGAGTAGTCATAGGAGAAACAGCAATTATTGGTGATAATGTTACAATATATCATGGTGTAACATTAGGAGGTACAGGAAAAGACAAAGGGAAAAAAAGGCACCCAACTGTAGGTAATAATGTTGTAATTGGTGCAGGTGCTAAAGTACTGGGATCTATTTATGTAGGAGATGGAGCTAAAATTGGAGCTAATTCGGTAGTATTGAAAGATGTAGTTTCACAATCAACAGCAGTTGGTGCTCCGGCAAAAAACAAAATTAAAATAAATTGTTGTGGCTAATGCGACAAATGTTAGTTTCATAAGATTTGAGCTGCTGTAAGGATTAGATTTGGATAAAATCAAATAAAAAGTAAGTGTAATTGTTAGACGTTAAATAATTGATCTAATAGTTACACTTATTTTAGTTCTTTGTGAAACCTGAAGTGTATTCTTTTGATTTTCATAAGTTCAACACATAACCTTCACCTTGATATGATAATTTTTAGGAAAATAATATTTGGAGGTTAAAATGAAGACAAAAGAAACATCAATTACAATTTGTGGACACAAAATAAAGAAGAAATTTATTTTTGTAGGGATTGGAGCATTTATACTTTTCATAGCAATTATATTAATAATTGTAAAATATACTTTTGCTCAAGACACATCAGAGGAAATTCTTATGAAAGAAACGAAGGTTTTGAAAGGGAATCTAACAACTGGTATAACGGAAAGCGGTAATGCTGCTTTAGAAAGTGTAAGTTTGAATTATGAGGCGTCTACATCCGCTTCTAAAACTACAAATAGTTCTACTAATTCTAATACGTCAACCTCTGAGACGGGTTCATCTTCTGAAAAGTCAGAAAATAATTCTTCTGATACAAACAGTAATTCAGAAGGAGCATCTTCAACGTCCAGCCAGACTTCAGAGTCTTCCCTGCCCAATTTAGTTGTTGAGAAAGTTTATGTTTCAACTGGTGACAGCGTAACTAGTGGAAAGCCAATTATAAAAGTAACTGAAGATAGTTATAAAGCGACACTTAATTGCTTAAATGATGCAATTTCCAGTGCACAGATGAAAGTGAAAAATGCTGAAATTGTGCGTGAATCGAACCAAACAGCTGCAAATTCAACTTTAAAAGAGAATAAAGCAAAAAGTAATTTGGCAAATGAAGAATATAATAATACAGTTGCTAAATTGGCAGAAGCTGTTTCCAATGCACAAGAAAAATTGACAGAAACACAAACAAGTATCAGTACATACCAGTACAATATTGATAATAATACTTATGATACAGAATATAAAGTAAGCGAATTAAAAGAACAAATGGATGCAAAACAGCAAGAGGTTGACAAGTTATTAAAGAAACAAGAAAATTCTTCAAAGGATAAAGCAGAAGAAATTGCTGCTGATTTAAAAAAGGCGAAAGAAGAATTATCTACTTTAAAAAGTAATTATTCAAAGGCGAAAACTAATGCTGAAAAAGATTTATCAGAAGCAAAAATAAAACTTGCAGAATTACAAAGCAATCTTACTTCTTTAGAAAATGCTTTAAATGAAGCGGTTACAGAACAAAAAGAGGGGATTCTGGAAGCAGAAGCAACTCTTGCTCAAGAAAAAATAACGGCTAATAATGCAAGTACTCTATATGATATTACAATGGATGGTATTGATGATGATGTTGAAGATGCACAAGAGAATTTAGAAAATGCAAAGAAGGATTTAAATAATTTTACAGAATTGATTAATACGAATGGTGAAATTCTTGCTAATTGCAGTGGCTTGGTTACAGCAATTAATTATGTGGCAGAAGATGAAATATCTGCAGGTTCTACAATTGCAACTTTTGGAAATTCTGAAAATATAACAGTGACTTTAGATATTGATCAGGAAGATATTGCATCAATTACTACCGAAAGCCAGGTAAATGTAAGTTTTACTGCATATCCAGATGTCATCTATACTGCAGAAGTAATCAATATATCAACAACTGCTTCTTCTGACAATTCTTCTACCGTTACCTATCCTGTTACCATACGCATAACAGGAGATGTTTCAGCATTGTATGAGGGAATGACTGGAAATGCGACCTTTGTTACAAAAGAACTGACAGATGTTGTTTATGTTTCAAATAAAGCGATAACGAAAGATCAAGCTTCTTCTTATGTGAAATTAAAGAAAGAAGATGGTACGACAGAAAAAGTTGAAGTAACGACTGGTTTTTCGGATGGAAGTAATGTTGAAATAAAAGATGGGTTAATAGAAGGTGATACTGTTATGATAGAAAGTCAGGTGAATAAAAAATGAGATTTGTTGAATTACTCCGCCTGGTCTGGATAAACATTTTGCAAAATAAGTTTAAAGTACTGTTGACCAGTGTAGGTATTATTGTAGGTGCTGCAACGATTGTAATGGTAATTGCAGTAGGAAAAGGTGGTCAAGCAGATGTTGCAGAGCAATTCAAGAATTTAAATGCCGGAGCTATCGATGTTTCATTTTCTACAGATAATGGAAAATCTTCTACACCTGAAATAGGTGGAGGAAATATTCCAGAGAAAGGCAGTCCTTCTAATTCGAATAGCAAGTCCAATGCAATGCCTGGAAATATACCATCTTCAGGAGGGGGTAAAACACGTGGAGAGGGTAACAGTAATAATTCTAACAATAGAATGGATATGTTTGGTGGGGGTCCAAACAGTACAGATCGTATGCTGAATAAAGAAAAGATTACGCTTACAGCAGAAGATGTAGAAGACATTACAGATTTTATACCTGATATTGATGAGGTAACAATCTCTTTTTCAACGAAATCTACAGTTACAGGAGGGGAACTAGAAGAAGAAACATCATATACAGTTGCAGGCGTGAAGGAAAACTATGCGGATATGAGCAATTTAACACTTTCCATTGGCGATTTTATTACAGACAGTAATGATGATAATAAAGAAAAAGTTTGTATTCTGGGATATGATTTAGCAGTAGAAATATTTGGTTCAGCAATGGATGCTTATGATTGTACCATTTATATTAATCAAAAACCATATATAGTAAATGGCGTTTTAGATCAAATGGGAGTCGTATCTTCTGGGATTAGTCCTGATACATCAATTTTTATTCCATATAATACAGGAATAAAATATTTAACCGGTAAAGAAGTAAGTCCAACTATAACAGTTATTGCCTCCAATGTAGATAATGTAGAGACAGTTAAGACAAATATTGAAACAATTTTAGCTGAGACCTATCCCAATTCTACTTTTACATTAACAGACGCGGGAAGTAAAATGGAGGCGGCTCTTGAGTCTTCGAATACACTTACTCTTATGTTAATTGTAGTTGCTGGAATTGTTTTTATTGTAGGAGGAATTGGTATCATGAATGTTTTATTTGTTTCTGTAAAGGAACGGACGAAAGAAATAGGAATTTTAAAGGCGATAGGATGTTCCCAAAGAGATATTTTGATTGAATTTCTTACAGAAGCTGGGATGATAAGTATTTTTGGAGGAATTTCAGGTGTTCTATTAAGCCTTATTATTTTGCTGATTGCACCCAAGATAGGAATTCGTGTTATCCCTTCAGGACAAGGATTTTTATTAGCTATTGTATTTGCATTTATAACGGGCACTGTATTTGGTTTCTATCCTGCATGGAAGGCTTCAAAGCTTGTTCCTGTTGAAGCACTTAGTGAAGAGTAGGAGGTTTTTATGAAAAAAGCAGGAGTATTATTTCTAATCAGTGTGTTACTTTTTACTGGATGCAGTAATTCTTTATCTTCAAAAAATATTGCTTTGACAGGCGAAATAAAATTAGAGAATAATCAAAGTCTGTTGTATGGAAAAATTACGGAAATTAATGGTAATGAAATTACTTTTGATGTACTCGAGGCCGGAACAATAGAAAATAAAGAAAGAACAGATATGCCAAGTGATGATGAGCAGACATCTGATCAGAGAAACATTTCAAACAGAAAAGGAAAAGATAGAAATACAAAAGAAAACAAAGAAGATAATACAAAAGAAAATAAAGAAGATAATAAAAAAGAAAATAAGGTCATATATAAATCAACAGGGGAAGAGCAAACTAGAATAATTCCTGTTGGAACAAAAGTTACCACTCTTCTTGGTGTGGAATCTACCTTTTCAAGAATAGCAGTTGATGATACGATTGTTATGGTCATTGAGCAAAATGACAATGACGAAGATACAATTGTTTCCGTTTATATAGTGGGGTGACAAATGAAAAATATAATTGAAATGAAAAATATAAATAAGTTTTACAAAATGGGAAATGAGTCTCTACATGTTCTGAAAAATATTAATTTAGATGTAGAAGAAGGGGATTTTCTGGCAATTTTAGGACCATCAGGCTCAGGAAAATCTACCCTGATGAATATGATTGGATGTATGGATCGTTTTAATGAAGGTGAATATTATTTAGATAATGTAGCCATTCATGAGACAAAAGAAAAAAAGTTGACTAACATAAGGAATCAAAAAATAGGATTTATTTTTCAGAAATATCATTTAATATCAACGTATTCTGTTCAGCAGAATATAATGATTCCTCTATTAACAAGGGGTATCACTTATCAGCAGGCGTTAGAGGAATGTACAGATACGATACAATTACTAGGACTTGATAAAAGATTAAATCATAAGCCTTCTGAACTATCAGGTGGTCAGCAGCAAAGAGTGGCAATAGCAAGAGCACTGGTAGGTAATCCTGCTATACTTTTAGCGGATGAACCTACCGGAGCATTGGATAGTCATACAGGTAAGGATGTATTATCATTATTTAAGAAGTTAAATGATATGGGAAATACAATCATTATGATTACCCATGATTTAGAAGTTGCAAAACATGCAAAGCATATAGTAAATATTATTGATGGAGAACTTTCAATGGTGAATTAAAGTATACAAAGTAACCGGTAATATCTAAACCGGTTATTTTTTTTGCATTGACAGTGTTACTTTGTTTATGTCAGAATTAGAAAGAATTAATTTGAAAGAAAATAATAAGATTTTTTGAGAGAAGGGATACGAATGTTAGAACCCATATTTTCAGTAAAAACAACTATGGAAAAAGAAGATTATAAAAAATTTTTGTATATTGCAATTTTTTGCAAAAATAAACTATTAGTTCCAGTTATTATATTACTTACAATCATTGGAAGTTTAATAATTAACTATTCAAATTTATTAGCAATAATTTTAACCTGGATTTTATTATTTGTTTTATCGATAGCCTCTCTATGTTTTATGGTGGTAACAAAAAATAAACAGCGATTAAAGTCTAATAAAGCAGGTGAGTTTGGAAGTTTTATTGTTTGGAAGTACTATGATGAAAAAATTATAATGGAAAATGAAGTATTTCATGCAACGGAAATGCGATATGACCAAATTTATCAGCTTTTAGAAAGCAAAGATTATTTTATTTTCTATTTAACTAAAAATCAGGCATCCTTGGTTAGAAAAAGAGATTTTAAGCAAGTAAGTGATTTTAAAGAATTTATTATTTCAAAGTTTGAAAATAATTATAAGTATATAAAATTTATTTAATAAATTAATGTACTGCTCGTAAAAAGGGATGATTGAAAAAGATTTTAGTAAATGGTATTATATTCTAGAATGAGCTGAAAATATTAGATGTAATGATAAATTGTTTTTTCATTATAATAAGAGTTTTTCCAAGATTGAGAAAGAGAATACGAGAAGCCTGTAAACGCCTTTGTTTAAAGACTTCCCGTATGCTAAAGGGGAGGATAAGTATTTTCCTTTTCTTTTGTCCATAGTATAATCGGTGGGGGACTCAATTATACTATCTGTTAATCTCACTGTGAAACGTAAGCTTTTTCATAACTGAGATTATTTATAGTATGAAACAGAAAAATAATTTTTATTCAAAATAATTAAAAAAAGTTAAAAAATTTTAGGAGGTTATTAAATGGGTTATAAAAGTGACTTACAAATCGCACAAGAGAATAAGATGCAGGTAATTAATCAAATAGCTGATGAAATAGGTGTTCCGGAGCAATATGTGGAGAATTACGGAAAGTATAAAGCCAAAATAGACTACCGTTACTATAATGAAGAGTTAAAAAACAAAAAGGATGCAAAATTAGTTTTGGTTACAGCAATTAATCCAACTCCGGCAGGAGAAGGTAAAACAACGACTACGATAGGGTTAGCAGATGCATTGAAACAAATGGGGAAAAAGTCATTGGTAGTCCTTCGTGAACCATCATTAGGACCGGTATTTGGATTGAAAGGTGGAGCTGCAGGTGGCGGTTATGCACAAGTAGTTCCAATGGAAGATATAAATTTGCATTTCACAGGAGATATTCATGCTATTGGTGCAGCAAATAATTTGTTGGCAGCTATGTTAGATAATCATATACACCAAGGAAACAAACTAAATATTGATTTAAAGCGTGTCACATGGAGAAGAGCAGTTGATATGAATGACCGGCAGCTTAGAAATATCGTAGATGGGATGGGAAATAAAGGAGATGGTGTGACCAGACAGGATGGTTTCGATATTACGGTTGCTTCAGAAATGATGGCTGTTTTTTGTCTGGCATCTGATATTACAGATTTAAAAGAAAGAGCAGCACGCATTGTGGTAGCTTACAATCGAGATGGAGAACCAGTTACAGCCGGAGATTTAAATGCACAGGGAGCCATTGCAGCTTTATTAAAGGATGCATTAAAGCCCAATTTGGTACAAACACTAGAGAAAACACCAGCATTTATTCATGGAGGTCCTTTTGCTAATATTGCTCATGGGTGTAACAGTGTTATTGCGACTAAAATGGGAATAAAATTGGCAGACTATGTTATTACAGAGGCAGGTTTTGGAGCAGATTTAGGAGCAGAAAAGTTCATTGATATAAAATGCAGGACAGCTGGAATCAAACCGAATGCAGTTGTTATTGTGGCAACGGTGAAGGCGCTTAAATATAATGGCGGAGCACCAAAAACTGAGTTAGATGATATAAATTTAGAAGCATTAGAAAGAGGTATTCCCAATTTGTTAAAACATGTAGAGAATATCACTCAGGTCTATCATTTGCCTGCAGTCGTAGCAATTAATAAATTTCCTACAGATACGCATGAGGAAATTACATTAATTAAGAATCAATGTCAAGAAGTAGGTGTGAAAGTTGTTTTGTCTGATGTATGGGCTAAAGGTGGTGCAGGTGGACAAGAACTGGCAGAGGAAGTGTTACGATTAGTTGAAGAAGAAAGTGAATTGGATTTTGTTTATGAATTAGATTGGCCAATTAAAGATAAGATTGAAGCGATAGCAAAGAAAATATATGGAGCTGACGGTGTAGATTTCACACCAAAAGCCAATAAAGAAATTGAGGGATTGAAAAAATCAGGGTTTGATAAATTGCCGATATGTATGGCCAAAAATCAATATTCACTAACAGATAATCCTGCAAAATTAGGAAGGCCCAAAGGATTCCGTATTACGGTCAGAGAAATCACCCCTTCTATTGGTGCTGGATTTTTGGTAGCATTAACAGGTGATATTATGAAAATGCCCGGATTGCCTAAAGTACCGGCAGCAGAAAAAATAGATGTGGATGAGAATGGAATGATCAGTGGATTGTTCTAATGTTTGAGATACCTATAGAAAGGAGTCATAACAAATGATGTATGAAGATAAAATTCAGGACTTTATTGAGGTTTTATCCTCAGATGCTCCTGTTCCCGGAGGCGGTGGTGCGTCAGCTTTGGCTGGCTCTATGGGAATGGCACTGGGAAGTATGGTCGCCAATCTTACCAAAGGAAAGAAAAAATATGCAAGTGTTCAAGATGATATCATAAGAATACTTAATAAAGCCAAAGAACTTCAGGAACGATTACTTAATTTTATGGAGGAAGATGCCAGAGCGTTTGAACCTTTATCGAAAGCTTATGGTTTACCAAAAGAAACGAAGGAAGAGCAAGAAAAACGAGATATTATTATGGAAGAAGCGTTACTTGTTGCCAGTCTTACACCAATTAAGATAATGGAGACTTGTTTAGAAGTAATGGAATTATTAGAAGAATTGGAAGCAAAAGGGACACGCATTGCCATAAGTGATGTTGGTGTCGGAATTCAATTAACAAGAGCATCTTTAATAGGAGCCTCTATGAATGTTTATATTAATACCAAATTGATGAAAGACAAAAAGAAGGCAGAAGAATTAAATAAAAAATCGGATACGCTGATTCAAGAAGGTACTAGAAAAGCAGATATCATCTATGAAAAAGTATTAAATGGAATCAGAGGATAATAAAGAAATAATATATAAACGTAGAGGAGGAAGAAATGGAAATTTTAAAAGGTGCAGATGTAGTAGCCGCAATAAATGAAGAATTGCAGGATGAACTTAAAAAATTTGGAAAAGAGATTCCTCATTTGGCAATTATCCGAGTAGGAGAAAGGCCTGATGATATTGCATATGAACGGGGAGCCATGAAACGGTTAAACGGGATTGGCTTAAAATGCTCTAATTATATATTTCCGGAAACGATTACTCATGAAGAATTTACTTCGGAATTTAAAAAAGTAAATGAGGATAAAACAATTGATGGGATTTTATTATTACGACCATTGCCAAAGCAGATCGATGAGAAAGCGATAGAGACACTAATTGATCCACAGAAAGATATAGATGGAATCAGTCCTATGAATCTTGCTAAAGTTTTTGCAGGAGACGATACAGCTTATGCGCCTTGCACTGCAGAAGCTGTGATAGAAATGATAGATTTTGCGGGTATAGATCTGACAGGAAAGCGAGTTACGGTAGTGGGAAGAAGTCTGGTAGTGGGAAAACCTCTTGCCATGCTTTTACTTAAGAAGAATGCCACGGTTACAATCTGCCATACAAAAACGAAAGAAATGGAGAATACCTGCAAAAATGCCGAAGTTATTATTGCAGCAGCAGGAAAAGCTAAGATGTTGAACGATTCTTATGTTGGAAAAAACGCTATCGTAATTGATGTTGGTATTAATATGGATGAGAATAACAAGCTATGTGGAGATGTTGATTTTGAAACAATAAAGGATATAGCTGCAATGGCTACTCCGGTTCCGGGAGGTGTAGGAACGGTGACGACTTCTGTCTTAGCCAAACATCTTATTAAGGCAGCAAAATTGAAAAAAATATTTTGAAAAATTAATAGAAATAAGATATACTATTTTAAGTGAATTAGAATAGTATGGAGGATAATAAAAATATGACATTATTAGAGCAATGGAGAAATGCTGCTTACTCTCAAGAAGCAGATCCAAAAGAACTTGAGAAATTTTGGCAGAGATATTTTATAAAAGAAAAAGGTGTATATGAACAACTATTATCAAATCCGAAAGAAGTTGTAGAAGGAACTGTGAAAGAACTTGCTGATAAATTTGAATTAGAGCTTATGGCAATGGTAGGTTTTTTAGATGGAATTAATGATAGTTTAAAATGTCCGAATCCAATTGAAGAAATGACAGAGGATACAAAAGTAAGTTTAGAATTTGATATGGAACTTCTATACAAAAATATGATTGGAGCAAAAGCAGACTGGTTGTATGAGCTGCCACAATGGGACGACCTTTTAACTGAAGAAAGAAAAAAAGAATTATATAAAGAACAAAAGTCTTCTACTACGATTGTAAATGGCCCTAAAATTGGAAGAAATGATCCATGTCCTTGTGGAAGCGGTAAGAAATATAAAAAATGCTGTGGCAGATAATTCAGAATAGATAGTTGTAGAAAGGAGTGTAATGATGAGAAATTTCAGATTCTATGCACCTACGAAAGTTGTGTTCGGCAAAGATACAGAATCCAAAGTTGGAGGATTAGTGAAAGAACAAAATTGTAAAAAAGTTTTGGTTCATTATGGCGGTAATAGTGCAAAAAAGTCAGGTTTATTAGATCGTATTTATGATTCTTTGAAAGAAGCAGGAATTGATTATGTAAGCCTTGGAGGAGTTGTACCGAATCCACGTCTTTCAAAAGTATATGAAGGTATTGAACTTTGTAAAAAAGAAGGAGTAGATTTTATCCTGGCAGTAGGCGGGGGAAGTGTAATTGACTCTGGAAAAGCCATTGGATATGGAATGGTAAATGATTGCGATGTTTGGGACTTGTATGAAAGAAAGGCACAGCCAAAAGGATGTCTTCCTATAGGAGCTGTTCTAACTATTGCTGCAGCAGGAAGTGAAATGAGTAATTCTTCTGTTATTACCAAAGAAGAAGGAGAGCTAAAACGTTCTTGTAATAATGATTTTGCAAGATGTAAATTTGCCATCATGAATCCGGAATTAACTTATACATTACCTCAGTATCAAACACAAAGCGGTTGTACTGATATTTTAATGCATACCATGGAACGATATTTTACAACAGTTAAAAATACTGAGTTAACAGATAGTATTGGTGAAGCACTTATGAAAACAGTTATCCATAATGCTAAAATTTTGATGAAAGAACCTGAGAACTATGATGCACGCGCAGAAGTTATGTGGGCATCCAGCATCTCACATAATGACTTGACAGGATGTGGTACGATAGGTGATTGGGCAAGTCATCAAATAGAGCATGAACTTGGTGGAATGTTTGATGTTGCTCATGGAGCCGGACTAGCCGCTGTTTGGGGAAGTTGGGCAAGATATGTTTATAAAACTGATGTAAACCGTTTTGCAAAATTTGCAGTAAATGTATTAAATGTACCGAATAATTTTTCCAACCCGGAAAGAGTAGCATTAGAAGGTATTGAAGCAATGGAAAATTTTTATCGTGAAATTGGAATGCCCACATCCATAAAAGAATTAGGAATCAATATTACTGATGAGCAGATAAGCGAAATGGCACAAAAGTGCACTCATGACAATACAATTACAATAGGCGGATTTCAGAAATTGAATAAGGAAGATGTTGAGAAAATTTTCCAAGCAGCTAGATAATATAAGAAAATGTAGATGAAGGGGGTTCCAGAAGTCATTGATGACTTTAGGGACTTCTTTTCTTTAAGATTTGATATATAATTCATTGAAATACAAGTCAAAAGAGATAAAAAATGTGTAAATATAAACATTAAAGAAATGAATAAACCAGTAATCAGACAATATAAAGTAAAAGCATTATTTAACCGAATGTTTAATTGAAAAAACGTTTTAGAAATGTTATACTTATAATAATTGAAAATTTATATTAAAATATGAATATAGAGGAATCTAATGAATATGAAAGACAAAAAACCACCAAGGTTGTTTGTAATATTTTTACCAGTAAGTGTATTATTAGTGCTGATTCTTATCTTATTATATAATTTTGGTACTACCAGTAAGCAGACAGCCAAATCAGTAGTTGAAGATGATTTGAAAATTGAAGTTGAAGAATTTTCTTCTAGGATCTGTGAAGAACTTGATTTTATGACAAGAATGGGGATGTCATATCGAGATTTAATGTCAATTATGACAATAAAAAATCCTAGTGATACGTTACGAATGATAGGAACACTTTGTAATAATTCCAATGCGTACATGGTGGTATATTGTGATAATGAAGGTATTGGAGTGACACAAAGTGGTATTAAAGTAAATGTAGCGAAAGATAAATTTCTTAGTTCAAATAAAAAAGAACAGTATTATGCATACATACAAAAAGAGAAGATAATGCAGGCGGAAGCGGTTGTCTCAGTAATTCCGGTAGTAAAAAATGAGAAGATTGATGGTTACATTTTAATGTATTATTCTGTTAGTCGTATACGAAAACTCTTTCAACAGGATATGATAAATGAAAATTCATTTTTATTATTTAGTGTAGACGAAGGCATTGTAATTACAACAGAAGGGTTAGAAGAAAAATTTACAGAAGGTACTTCTTTAATTAAATTTCTTAAGGATACAGATTCAAATGTTGATATAAAGTCAGTTCAAGCAGCTATGGAACGGCAAAACAGCACTTCAACTTTTTTAAAAATGAATGGTAAATCCAAATATGTCATTTATACACCGATAGGAATAAATGATTGGTATATTGCAATTGGCTACGAAGAATCCCTTTATAATTTGAAATTAACAAGTGAATGGGGCATCATGAAAAATCTTATTACATATTTACTGATACTGATTTTTGTATTTGTTATAGGAATGATAGCAATTACTCTTATCATGAACATTATTTACTTAAGACATAATAAAAATTTGCAAAAAGAAGTGGATATGGATTTATTGACGGGCTTATATAATAAGATAGCTACGGAACGGGAAATTAAAAAATATATGGAGGAAAATCCAAAAACAGGTGCAATTATGTTTATCTTTGATATTGATGATTTCAAAGGTATCAATGATAGTATGGGACATGTAATAGGGGATAAGGTTCTAAAGTCTATTGGCCGGTATATGAGAGAAGTATTTCAAGAAAATAGTGTAGTAGGAAGGGTTGGTGGTGATGAATTCATAATATTTATTTTTAGAGTAGAATCCGAGCAGGATTTAAATGAGGAAGTTCAAAAAGTTAATAATATATTTAAAGAATTTACAGAGATTGTGGACATAGAAGCACCTATTTCTGCAAGCATTGGAGCCGCCGTATATCCAATTGAAGCAAATAGTTTCGAAGAATTATATAAAGTTGCAGACAGCGCTTTATATAAGGCAAAGAAAAACGGAAAAAATCAACTAGTACAAAATAGAGATAATAGAGGATAGGCAGTCATGAAAATAAAAAAAATACAATCATCAGTTTTATTTTGTTTATGTATCATTTGTATCTCTATGATAGGATGCGGTAATGCGAATGATACAAAAATTATTTCGAAATCAGAAATAGAACAATCGGAACAAAAGAAAGTAAAATGTGATATTGCATTGGTAACGGATCTTGGAACTATTGGTGACAGGTCATTTAATCAAGCTTCCTGGGTAGGGATAGAAAAGTATGCAAAAGAAAATAACCTAAAATGTAAATTTTATCAGCCGGAGGAAGGAACTACTTATGCTTATGTTGATACCATCGATATAGCAGTTGCAGATGGAGCCAAGCTAGTTGTTTGTCCGGGGTATTTATATGAGACCCCTGTTTTTGTTGTTCAAGATAAATATCCCAATGTATGTTTTATCTTAATTGATGGAGAACCTCATAATTCTGCCTATACAGAAACAAAAATAAATAAAAATGTATTAGCCATATTGTTTGAAGAGGAACAAGCAGGATTTCTTGCCGGTTATGCTGCTGTAAAGGATGGGAATACTAAGCTTGGATTTATGGGAGGTATGGCAGTTCCGGCTGTGATTCAATATGGATATGGATTTGTTCAGGGAGCAGACTTAGCAGCGAAAGAATTAGGGATTAAAATTGAGATTACATATACCTATACCGGATCATTTACAGAATCATATGAAACACAGATTATGGCTGCTTCCTGGTATAAAAATGGAACTGATGTAATTTTTGCTTGTGGAGGAGCTCTTGGTAATTCTGTAATGGTAGCTGCAGAAGCTTCCAATGCAAAAGTGATAGGTGTTGACACAGACCAGAGCCAGGAATCAGAAACAGTGATAACTTCAGCAATAAAGATGATTACAGATGCTGTATATGTTTCTGTAAAAGATTATTTTGATGGTACTTTTAAAGGAGGAGTCAAAGAGGTTTTTTCAGCAGAAACTGCAGGAGTCGGCTTACCAATGCAAAATTCAAAATTCAAATCTTTTACAAAAAAAGATTATGATAAAATTTATAAGAAATTAGTTTCAGGTAAGATTAAAATATTTAGTAGAACAGATAATTCTACAACAAAAGATATCCCCTTAAAATTTACAAAAGTTAATTTCATACAGTAGAATCTTAATTACAATTTCGGTATAAAAAGGTTTGACAAAATAAATTGCTATGATATAATAAATTTTATCTTAAGAAAGAATATAATGTAGTAACACGTTGAAGAGAAGAGTAAGGTGGGAAATATTTCAGAGAGGGATGCTGTCTTAAAAGATGAGCTGTGAGTGTCCTAATAGGAACCATTTGAAAACTACCTCTGAGTGACCCCAATCCGGTCCGGTGATTCCGTTATCATCAAAAAGTGGTTTTTTGTAGTGTAGTTTATCACTATGAGAAGCAATTAGGGTGGAACCGCGATAGTTATCGTCCCTTTCTGCAATGGCAGGAAGGGACGTTTTTTATTATATATGAAAGAAAAGGAGAGAGAAAATGAAAGTTAAGTTGAAAGATGGATCTGTTAAAGAATATACTCAACCAATATCTGTTATCGAAATTGCTTCAGATATAAGTGAAGGGCTGGCCAGAGCTGCGTGTGCAGGTGTAATCAATGAAGAAGTAGTAGATCTTAGAACAGTTGTGGATGAGGATTGTGAATTAAATATTTTGACAGCTAATGATAAAGAAGGGTTGTCTGCGCTTAGACATACTACTTCACATGTACTGGCAGAAGCAGTAAAACGTTTATATCCGAATGCGAAGTTAGCCATTGGGCCATCGATTGACACTGGATTTTATTATGATTTTGAATCCCAGTCTTTTACAAGAGAAGATTTAGATGCTATTGAAAAAGAAATGAAAAAAATTATCAAAGAAGGGGAGAAACTTGAGAAGTTTACTCTGCCACGTGAAGAAGCGATTGCATTTATGAAAGAAAAAAACGAACCATATAAAGTAGAATTAATTGAAGATTTGCCGGAAAATTCAATTATCTCTTTTTATAAGCAAGGGGATTCATTTGTAGATTTATGTGCAGGTCCCCACTTAATGAGCACGAAAAACATTAAAGCTTTTAAATTAATTTCTTCTTCAGGAGCATATTGGAGAGGAAGCGAAAAAAATACTATGCTTACCAGAATTTATGGTACTGCATTTGGAAAAAAAGACGAACTAAAAGAGTATTTAGAATATTTAGAAGATATAAAAAAACGAGATCATAATAAATTGGGACGTGAAATGGAACTTTTTACAACCGTAGATGTTGTCGGACAAGGACTTCCTTTATTTATGCCGAAAGGAACTGCAATGATACAGACTCTGCAAAGATGGATTGAAGATGAAGAAGAGCGCCGAGGATATGTGAGGACCAAGACTCCGCTTATGGCTAAAAGTGATCTTTATAAAATTTCAGGGCATTGGGATCATTATAAAGATGGAATGTTTGTATTAGGAGATGAAGAGACAGATAAAGAAGTATTTGCATTACGTCCAATGACCTGTCCGTTCCAATACTATGTTTACAAAGCAGGGCAACATTCCTATCGTGATCTGCCTATCCGCTATGGAGAAACTTCAACATTGTTTAGAAACGAAGATTCAGGAGAAATGCATGGATTGACTCGTGTACGTCAGTTTACGATCAGTGAAGCACATATAATTACAACACCTGAACAAATTAATGAAGAATTTAAAGGGTGCGTTGATTTAGCTATGTATTGTTTGAAAACATTGGGCTTAGAAAATGACGTAACATATCGTTTGTCAAAATGGGACCCCAATAATAAAGAAAAATACATTGGAGATGAGACTTATTGGGAAACAACACAAGGTAAGATGCGTGAACTTTTGAAAGAACTTAAAGTTCCATTTGTAGAGGCAGAAGGAGAAGCCGCATTCTATGGTCCCAAACTTGATATTCAAACAAAGAATGTGTATGGAAAAGAAGATACAATGATTACAATACAAATGGATTGTGCGATTGCAGAACAATTCGATATGTTCTATATAGATGAGAATGGAAATAAAAAACGTCCTTATATTATACACAGAACATCAATTGGCTGTTATGAAAGAACACTAGCTTGGCTTATCGAAAAATATGAGGGAAAATTCCCAACATGGATGTGCCCGGAACAAGTTCGAGTACTGCCTATCTCAGAAAAATATGTAAGTTACGCCAATCAGGTCTTAGAAAAATTGAGAAATAATGGTATCAAAGCGACGGTAGATGCAAGAGACGAAAAAATCGGATATAAGATACGTGAAACACGACTTCAAAAAGTTCCTTATATGCTGGTAGTTGGACAGAAAGAGGAAGAAGAAGGAACTGTTTCTGTCAGAAGCAGATTTTCAGGAGATGAAGGTCAAAAAATATTAGAACAATTTATAGATCAAATTTCAAAAGAAATTAGAACAAAAGAGATTCGAAAGATCCAAACAGAAGAGTAGTGGAATATTCCCATAAAATGCTTTGTTTCAACGATTATGCCAAACATTACAATGAGCCTTAAAACAAAACGAATATCAGGAGAGCCTTCTATTCGTTTTAAGTCTCATTTTCATGGCATAAGAGTTTCCACAAATCATTTTATGGGAATATATACGGAAGGTAGTGGCTAAAACCTAAGAGAAAAACGGTTATGGAAAATGTTTGAACATATATCTAAATTTTAACCTAATAAGTTCAAGCAGACAGTAAACAAGTGAAAGTCCAACAGCCACTACCAGCAAGTTCCCCATCTGTTTTCACGCCTACTTGAATGTATTTAGGGTATCTTAGTTCTGGAACTGGATGCTTTTGTCTGGAAATCCCACCTGTTTGAGAGCAGCATGCTCGAGTTTGGGATTTCCAGACATGTTTTTTGCATCCAGGTCCAGAACTTAGATACCCTTAATACATGAAATTAAGAGAAATACAGATGGGGAACTTGCCCCTTTAATAGTGAACATGCAGTAAGTGAAAACGGATTTTTTTGTTACTCCATCCTAAATCATATGGGACTAGCACTCGGTCGGTATTATGACAGGTAACCAATGGATATCCTTTTGAGTCCAGTCCGGTGACTGTGGATACATGAGTGATTCTTCCGTTTTTTTCATAAGCAACTACATCTCCCGGACGCAATTTATAAGCCGCGCGATAAACGTCTTCGTAAGAACCTTGGGCGAGTAAGGAACCTCTGCCACTGTTTAGTATGTAATTTTTAAATCCTTGAGCATTCAGCCAGGCTTTAGTACCTGAGCCATTTGAATAATTCCAGGTGCGGTTTTTGGAAAATGCTCCGCTCTCAAACATTATTTGTGAAGCGTAATTTGCACAGTCTCCACCTTCTGGATTATGGTTCCTGTAAGTTTTACTGTTGTATTTTAAGCCATATTTTTCATCACTGGCAGCTCCACAATACATATGGGCGTACTCAACCGCTTTTTGCACTTTATCGGATAATTCGTATTGAGCTGGAGGCTGATTTAAAATGTATTCACGTATCTCATCAGATTTTATATTCTCTAAGTTTAAAGAATCAGCAAATGGATCGGTATACCATTCTTTTGTTATAATATAATTGCCATCAATTGTTCTTATATTTAAATAATGATGAGTTCCAATCCTGCTGATATTTTTAACTTTTGGTTCGTTGTTGTATGTATAAGTATATTCTGTCGAAACAGCACAGATAACTCCATATAGATCTTCTTCTTTTTCTTTAAATGCACTTAGCTTTACTCTGGTTTTAATATCTTTAAAAGTGACTCCCTGCTTATAGGACCAGTTATTTAAATATTTCATTTTTTTGACTTCGTGTTCATATGCCCAAAGACCTAATTTGTGTTCTGTGTCATATAATTCTTTTAGTATTTCTTCATTTTGCTCCATGATTGCTTTGTTTCTATAATCAAATAAACTTTCTAATATTTGTTGATATTGAATGAATTCTTTATTTTCTGTAGATAATTCTTTGCTTGTATTAATTTGCATGTTTTTAGTAGCAATAATTTTGCTGCCAATGGTTACAGTTAAAATATAAATAAAAAAAATGACTATAAAAGATATACGTTTAAATTGTATATTTTTTGACTTTATTATAGACAATTAATACTACCTCCATTAGTTAGTGTTTTTGGAGTTACGTTACTATTTATTTATATGTATATATATAGCAGATTAATGATGGAAATATTAGTTTTTTAATAGAAGTAACCGCACCTTATTTACAAAATAAACGAAATTTTGCATATTTTATTTTGAATTACAAAAACTATTTAAAACAATTAAGAAAGGAATGCGTTGAAATGGATCATATAGAAAATAACAAAGGAACACCAAGCAAAGATACAGGAACTAAGAACAAAATAAATTTAGATTATGATTATAATACAGAATATGGAGATGGAGATATTCCGGAAATTGATAAGCCTCAGACTTCAAATGCTACACCTGAGATTCAAATTACAAAATCACTAAATGCAATTCCGGAAATCCCTGTGGAAATGCCAATAAGAGAGAATAAATAAATTAAAATGAAAAGTCATAATGCAAAATTTATACAATTTTGCATTATGACTTGTTTTTTATATTTATGAAGAAAAAATAATTGGTTGAATTTGTTCTTTCTCCAATGACAATTCAATGGTATCTTTCATAAGATCCATATTAGCAACCATAGAATTTGGTTTTGCTAATGGATTATCTTGTTTAAATGGTACAAAATAAATATTTTTTGTATTAAGAAGTAATCCAATATTTTTAAGATTTGTACTTAAAGAATCATTACTAGAAACAGCAATGACAACAGGTCGGTTGTTGCGCAAGTGAGACTTTGCGGCCATTAATACCGGAGAATCCACAATACCATGAGAAAGTTTGGCTAATGTGTTTCCTGTACAAGGAGCAATGATTACAACATCTAGAAGCCCTTGAGGACCTATGGGTTCCGCCTCTTCAATGGTAGTAATTGGATTAATACCTGTAATTTCTTTGGCGCGGGATAAAAAATCCTGAGCCTTGCCAAAGCGTGAGTCAATACTTTGAGCTTGAAATGAAAAAATAGGAGTAATAACAGCTTCGGTTTTACATAGATTTTCAAGTGCCTGAAATACTTTATCGTAAGTGCAAAATGAACCTGTAAAAGCAAATCCAATTCTTTTACCAGACAGAATCATTTAATCACTTCTTTCTTTAAGTTTTTTGAGCAGTGCATTAGACAAAATAATCCCAGTTGCTTTCGGTGAAATTTTTCCGGGGATTCCAAGACAAAGATGCGCATTAAGGTGGTGCTTTTTCGCATAATCATAGTCAAGTCCTCCAGGGGATGAAGCAATATCTATAATGGTAGTTTCTGGTGATAATTTTGAGAGATATTCCTGAGTTAATAGCATTGATGGAATTGTATTAAAAATATAATCAAAATTTGAAAGATTATCTTTTAATTCCGAAAGAGGAAAAACTTCATATCCTAAACTATTCCCATAAGCCAGGGAAGAAGTATTTCTGGTTGAAATAGTTAAACTAGTCTGAAAGCCATCTAATTTGCGAGCTAAAATTTTGCCGCAGCGACCAAAACCAAGGACCAAACAACGGCTTTTGCTTAAATTGATCGAGCTTGATTGAATCGCTATGGCAATTGCACCCTCAGCAGTAGCGACTGCATTTTCAATAGCAATAACATCATCTTTCATAAAATCATAATATTCAATTTGATGAAATAGACAGTAATTTAAGAAGTCTTTTGTAAAATCTCCACCAACAACAAAATGATTTGGAGTTAATGTTTGTTCCAATAAAGAATTGGTAATAGAGATTTCTTCATTTTCTGTAAACAGATAAGAACCGTTTTTCGAAAAGGGAGTTGGGCAGACGATAACATCACAAATGTCTAAAGCATGAGCCAGACTTGCAGCGATTCTATGTGGTTTTAAAAGACTTGATTGAACTGTACCATAAACGGTTACTGAATAACCATTTTCACATAAATGATCAGCAATGTAGATTTGACGTAAATCTCCACCAATTACTGCAATATTTAAATTATCGTTCATAATTAGACTCCTATTCAATTCATATCTGTTATGAATATAATGTATGCATAAAAAATGAGATTGTGAGGAGTGAAATTATATCTATATTTTTGAAAGATAGTTTGCTATAATAAGGATTAGTATTTTAATAAGGAGCATATCGAATGAAGAAAAGTAAAATAATCATTATACTCACAGTTTCTTTTATATTAGGTGGGTGTTCGTTACAATCAGCAGGAAGTAAGTCAGAAGAATTGGGGATTCAATGTCTCAAAGACGCTCAATATGAAGAAGCTGTTTCGTATTTTGAGTCAGCGATTGAAGCAGATATAGAATTGGAAACATCATATAGAGGGATTGGTATTGCGTATTTGAACCTTGGAAAATATGAAGATGCAATTGATGCTTTTAATAAAGCATTAGGGAAGGCATTGGGAAAAATTGGTGAATTAGAAATTGATATTTGTTACTATAAAGCAGTTGCCCAGTTTAAGAATAAAGATATGCAGGGTGCAATTGAAACATATACCAGTTTGATTGAATATGACGGTAAGAATAAGGAGTCTTATTATTTAAGAGCGACGGCTTATTTGAATCAAGAGAAGCTGGAGCTTGCAAAAGCAGATTTTGATGCAGCAATTTCGAAAGATAAAGACGCATATGATATGTATATTAATATATACGAAAATCTTTGTGAGCATGGATATGAAAAAGAAGGGGCAGAATACCTTAATAAAGCAAAGAATAGACTAGAAAAATCTGGTAAGAACAATTTATATTTGGGCAGAGTTAATTATTATCTTAAAGATTATGAAGCTGCTAAATCAAACTTAGAAGCAGCGATCAAAGAGGGAAAGAAAGAGGGCTATTTATACCTTGGACAGGTTTTTGATAAACTGGAAGATACTCAGACTGCACAAAGTAATTATTCTAAATATATTGAGAATATTAAAAAAAGTGCAGAGGTCTATAACTCTTTGGGAGAGAGTTTGTTAAAAGAAAAAAATTATACCGGAGCATTACAGGTATTCCAAAGCGGTATTGCTTTAAAAGATGAAGAATTTGATAAAAAGTTAAAGTTTAATGAAATTATTACTTATGAGTATTTGTTAGAGTTTAAAACAGCAAAAGAAAAAATGGAAGAATATTTAAATTTATATCCAGATGATGAGACTGCTAAAAGAGAATATGAATTTCTAAAAACCAGGTAGAACATTACGGAGGAAATATGGCAGAAACAATTGAAATGGAACAGGTACAAGAGAAGGTTATATTAGTCGGAGTCAGTACACAGGACGGAGATGATGCAGTAGATTCATTGGAAGAACTTAAGGAGCTTGCAAATACAGCAGGAGCAGTTACGATTGCAAAAGTAATACAGAACCGTTCTCAAATACATCCGGTCACCTATGTTGGAAAAGGAAAATTAGAAGAAATAGAAGAAATCATTCATGAATTGGGAGCTACAGGTATCATATGTGATGATGAGCTGAGTCCTGCACAGTTACGTAATTTAGAAGATATTTTAGATACAAAAGTAATGGATCGGACTATGGTCATTTTAGATATTTTTGCAGAACGTGCATCGACCAGTGAAGGAAAAATACAAGTAGAATTGGCACAGTTACGATATCGCTTAAGTCGTTTGGTAGGTCTTAGAAGTTCTTTGTCAAGACTTGGAGGCGGAATCGGAACCAGGGGACCAGGTGAAAAGAAACTTGAAATGGATCGTCGTCTAATTAAAGAACGGTTATCACAATTAAGGCGGGAATTAGAAAATGTAAAGAGGCATCGTGAAGTACTTCGTGTACAAAGGGATAAATCCCACACCCCAATTGCAGCAATCGTGGGTTATACCAATGCAGGAAAATCTACCTTATTAAATCGTCTGACTCAGGCAGGAGTTTTAGAGGAGGACAAACTTTTTGCTACGTTGGATCCAACTACCAGAAATCTGCAGCTTCCTAGTAAACAGCAGGTTTTGCTTACAGATACAGTTGGATTTATACGTAAATTGCCACATCATTTGATAGAAGCATTTAGAAGCACTTTGGAAGAGGCCAAATATTCGGATATTATTTTGCATGTGGTCGATACTTCCAATCCTCAAATGGACAAACAAATGCATATCGTTTATGAAACATTAGCCAATCTTGGTATTGAAGATAAAAAAATTATTACATTGTTCAATAAACAGGACAAGGTATCGCAAGAGCAGATTCTAAGAGATTTCAAAGCTGATAGAGTTTTGAAAATTTCTGCAAAGACAGGGAAAGGTCTTGAGGAATTAAAAGAAATATTAGAGGAAATGTTAAGAGAACAAAAAATTTCTATTGAGCGGATTTATCCATATTCTGAAGCCGGCAAAATACAATTGATTCGTAAATATGGAGAACTTTTAGAAGAAGATTTTAGAGAAGAAGGAATTTACGTCAAGGGATTTGTACCCATGGAGGTTTATGAAAAAGTAGTTAGATAGCAGTAAAACTAATGATGGTTCAATTATTATAATGGCACTATATATTGTGTTTCTGATATACATGCACATATATATAGTGCTTTTGTATTGACGATTCAATAAAAATTTGATATGATAATAATGATTCGGGAACAGCAGATGCATTTCCAAAATAAGGATAGAAAGGAAGAGCAAAATGTTTAATGTTGTAAAACGTGACGGCGAAGTAGCTGAATTTGATTTAAAAAAAATAAGTGAGGCGATTTCAAAAGCTTTTGAGGCTACAAAGAAAGAATATAATGAGGATATTATTAATTTGTTGTCTTTAAGAGTTACGGCAAATTTTCAAGAAAAAATAAAGAAAGGATCAGTACACGTAGAAGATGTACAAGATAGTGTAGAGACAGTATTAGAACAAGCAGGTTACACGGATGTTGCCAAGGCTTATATTTTATATCGTAAACAAAGAGAAAAAGTCCGTAATATGAAATCTACTATTTTAGATTATAAAGATATTGTTAATAGTTATGTTAAAGTGGAAGATTGGCGTGTAAAAGAAAATTCAACGGTAACCTATTCAGTAGGTGGTTTGATTTTAAGTAATTCAGGAGCTGTAACAGCTAATTATTGGTTATCTGAAATATATGATGAGGAAATTGCACAGGCTCATAGAAGTGCCGATATACATATTCACGATTTGTCCATGCTTACAGGTTACTGTGCAGGATGGTCGTTAAAACAATTGATTATGGAAGGATTAGGAGGAATATCAGGAAAAATAACATCTTCTCCTGCAAAACATCTATCTGTATTATGTAATCAAATGGTAAATTTCCTGGGTATTATGCAGAATGAATGGGCTGGAGCACAGGCTTTCTCTTCTTTTGATACCTATCTAGCACCATTTATAAAGGCCGATAATCTATCTTATAATGAAGTGAAAAAGAGTATTGAAGCATTTGTTTATGGAGTAAATACACCAAGCAGATGGGGAACACAGGCTCCATTTTCTAATATAACATTAGATTGGACGGTACCGGCTGACCTGGCTGAACTTCCTGCTATTGTTGGTGGAAAAGAAATGGACTTTAAATATAAAGATTGTAAAAAAGAAATGGATATGATTAATAAAGCATTTCTAGAAACGATGATTGAAGGTGATTCAAATGGAAGAGGTTTCCAATACCCAATACCGACCTATTCTATTACAAATGATTTTGACTGGTCTGATACAGAAAATAATCGTTTATTATTTGAAATGACAGCAAAATATGGAACACCATATTTTTCAAATTATATCAATAGTGATATGGAACCAAGTGATGTACGTTCTATGTGCTGTCGGCTGAGATTGGATTTGAGGGAACTTCGTAAAAAATCAGGTGGATTCTTCGGTGCAGGTGAAAGTACTGGATCAGTAGGAGTTGTAACGATAAATCTTCCAAGAATCGCTTATTTATCAGAAAACAAGGAAGAGTTCTATCATAAATTAGATAAAATGATGGACATCTCTGCACGTTCCTTAAAGATTAAAAGAGAAGTAATTTCCAAATTATTAGATGAAGGATTATATCCATATACAAAACGTTATTTAGGAACATTTAACAATCATTTTTCAACGATCGGTCTGATTGGTATGAATGAAGTAGGATTGAATGCAAAGTGGCTTGGAAAAGATTTGACACAAGTAGAGACTCAAGAATTTGCGAAAGAAGTTTTAAACTATATGCGCGGTCGTCTTTCAGATTATCAGGAACAATATGGAGATTTATATAATTTAGAAGCAACACCGGCAGAATCGACCACATACCGCTTAGCAAAACATGATAGGAAACATTGGCCGGATATAAAGACAGCAGGTAAAGAAGGAGATGTTCCATATTATACGAATAGTTCTCATCTGCCTGTCGAATATACATCTGATATTTTCGATGCTTTAGATATTCAAGATGAATTACAAGTGTTGTATACATCAGGAACTGTTTTTCATGCCTTTTTAGGGGAAAAACTCCCAGATTGGAAAGCTGCTGCCAATTTAGTAAAGAAAATTGCTGAAAACTATAAACTTCCTTATTATACTATGTCACCAACTTATTCAATCTGTAAGGAACATGGCTATATTACCGGAGAACATTATTCTTGTCCTATTTGCGGTGAACGAGCAGAAGTTTACAGTCGTATCACTGGTTATTACCGCCCGGTACAAAACTGGAACGATGGCAAAGCACAAGAATATAAAAACAGACAATTATATGATATTGATAATGCAGCTTATAAGCCGGTCAGAACCAATATTGTTACGATATCAAAAGATGATGTGAAAGTTGAAAAGACCAATGATTTAAAATATTTATTTACAACAAAGACATGTCCGAACTGTAATATAGCAAAAGAAATGCTGGCGAATGAATCTTATGTTGTGATCGATGCAGAAGAAAACTTTGATCTCGTTCAGAAATATGGTATTATGCAGGCGCCAACACTAGTAGTGATAGAGGATAAAAAAGTAAATAAGTATGTGAATGCTTCAAATATAAAAAAATATATAGATTCAAAATAAGTATTTAAATAAAATATGTAAAAATACTTGACAATATGTGGTTTATTGTGTTAAATTAAATGAGTTGCAAGAGCAACATGACACAGTAAAGAAGAGTATCCACTCTCACCTTAGCGCAAAGGCGACTACAGGTTAATATTTCAAGTTATTTTAAATGAATTGAAGTGGATAGTCTGTCTATCCACTTTTTTTATTATTAATATGGAGGTGCACCGTTATTAGCGATTTAATGATTAACGAGCAGATTAGAGACAAAGAGATCCGTCTAATCGGGGAAGAAGGAGAACAACTTGGCGTTATGCCTGTGAAAGAGGCATTAGCAAAAGCAAAGGAAGCAGATTTGGATTTAGTTAAAATTGCTCCTACAGCGAAACCACCGGTTTGCAAAATAATTGATTACGGAAAATACAGATATGAATTAGCTAGAAAAGAAAAAGAAGCCAAGAAAAAGCAGAAGACAATTGACATTAAAGAAGTTCGTCTATCACCCAATATTGAGTCCAATGACTTAAATACGAAAGTGAATATGGCAAGAAAATTTATTACAAAAGGCGATAAGGTAAAAGTAACATTACGATTTCGTGGAAGAGAGATGGCTCATATGCAAAGCAGCAAACATATTCTTGATGAGTTTGCACAGCTGTTAGAGGATATAGCTGTCGTTGATAAACCAGCTAAAGTAGAAGGAAGAAGCATGGTTATGTTCTTATCGGAAAAAAAATAGTTGCAAACATCATTCGTTATATCTAATTGACGCTGATTAGGCTGATAGATGTAAATATAGATTAAAGAGTTATTGAGAGCTTTGGGCTCTAGAGACAAAACTTAAGGAGGAAATATAAAATGCCAAAAATTAAAACTAGCAGAGCTGCTGCAAAACGTTTCAAAAAAACAGGTACAGGAAAATTAAAAAGAAACAAAGCTTATAAAAGCCATATCTTAACAAAAAAATCACAAAAAAGAAAAAGAAATCTTCGTAAAGCAACAATTACAGATGCTAGTAATGTAAAAAATATGAAGAAGATTTTACCATATCTATAAGAAATTGAGAAGGAGGAACAAAAGTCATGGCAAGAATCAAAGGCGGAGTTGGCGCTAAAAAAAGACATAATAGAGTTTTAAAATTAGCGAAAGGCTATAGAGGCGCTAGATCCAAACAATATAGAGTAGCAAAACAATCTGTTATGAGAGCATTAACAAGTTCATATGCAGGTAGAAAAGAAAGAAAGAGACAATTCAGAAGATTATGGATTGCCAGAATCAATGCAGCGGCTAGAATTAACGGCTTATCTTATAGCAAATTTATGTATGGATTAAAATTGGCAGGAATTGAAATGAATAGAAAAATGTTGGCAGAAATGGCTGTAAATGATGCAGACGGATTTGCAACATTAGCTCAAAAAGCTAAATCTAAAATTGCATAAATAGAAATTTATTTTCCTTGGAAACTTGAAGTTTCCAAGGTTTTTTATTTTATTTCTTAATAATAAACGTTCTCAGCACAAAACAATATAATAATTATATAGAATTATTTTATTGAAAGGCAGGGAAAAATATGAGTAAAACAGATAGAGGATTAGTTAATTTTGCATTAAGTCAGGTAGGTGTTGCTTGTTTATATGGTGCGAAAGGTGAAAAAATAAATCAAAGTTTAATAGACCAATGGGCAAGTTTATATCCCAATATTTATACAGATACTTATATAAAAAAAGCACAAAAATTTATAGGGTATGTCGCTTATGACTGTTCCGGTCTGATTAGTGGTTATACTGGGATTATTAGAAACAGTCAACATTACATGGACACTGCCATAGAAAAACTGCCAATAAACCAAATAAGTAACAATTGTTTTGGCTGGGCTGTGTGGAAACGTGGTCATATTGGAGTTTTTATAGGAGACAACACTGTTGTTGAGGCAAGAGGAATAGAATCGGGGGTAATAAAAACAAGTGTATATTCAAATAGTTGGACTCATATCATTCAATTAGTAGATATTGATTATAACTCTAATTCGGGTGGAAATGGATTTAAGTTTGAAGTAAAAGATTTTCAAAAATGGATGAATCAAAATTATGCAAGTATTATAAACGAGAACTGTGGTGCTTTATTAGACGAGGATAATATATATGGAGAAAAAACAAGAAATGCTGCATTGTGTATATGGAAATATCAAATGAATAAGTTAAACACAGGTTATACATTTGATTTAAAGAACAGATATTTCGGACCTAAATGTAATCAATATGGAACGGGTTCTTTAGTTAAAAATGGAGACAGAGGAATATTTGTTTATCTGGCCGAAGGAATGTTAAGGGCAAAAAAACTCTATACCGGAGGATTGGATGGAATAGCAGGACCTTTATTAGAAGGCGCTATAAAAGGATTTCAAAAAGCAAATGCTCTTACTGTAGATGGAGAGTGTGGTGTAAAAACCTGGGATATATTATTTGGATGATGTAGTGTATATCATATATAATTTGTGAGATACTATATTGAGGTGATAATAAGATGAAAAAAGAAAAAACTGCCAGAAAAAAAGAAAATGAGAAATTTAATAGTGTGACACAAAAGTCTGATCCGGAAAATCAGAATCAAACGCATAATGTAAGAAGAGAAGGGATACAACCGATTAATCAAAAGCGATAAAGCATATAAAAAGTTGTTTAATAATAGGAATCGTTGAAGCGTTAATAATAATAAAAAACTCTAAGTATCTTAGATACTTAGAGTTTTTTCGGGTTGGGCTGTTTTATAAACAGTCAACAGTCCGTACGGGAATCGAACCCGTGTTTCTGCCGTGAGAGGGCAGCGTCTTGACCGCTTGACTAACGGACCATTTAATCAATACTTGTCTATTTTAAATCGATTTTAGTAAAAATGCAAGTCTTTTTTTGAAAATTCTTGTATAATAGTTAGAACATAAAAATGAACAAAAAGGAAAAATTAAAAAAGTAGATGAAAGGATTGACAAGCAGAGAAATAAAGAATATATTGAAATATGTGTGATATAAAACAGAAGAAAAATTTGTAATTTTTAAAGAAATGATAGGAGGATATCCTTGTGAAAGAAAAGTTATACCGGCTTGTAACGCGATTTTCCACCACTCATACCATTTTAATGGGGTTTGCGGTGTTTATTTTAACAGGAGCATTCGTATTGATGCTGCCAATCAGTAGTGCGAGCCAAACATTCACCAATCCTGTGGATGCATTATTTACATCAACTACTTCAGTATGTGTGACAGGATTAGTAACAGTATCTACTCACAGTTATTGGAGTTTTTTTGGTAAAGTAGTGATTTTAATTCTGATTCAGTTTGGAGGCTTGGGATTTATGACCTGCTTTACTATGTTACTACTTATATTACGAAAAAGAGTAACATTAAAAGAACGTCTGATTATTCAAGATTCTTTAAACGAAGAAGGACTTTCAGGGCTTGTAAAATTAGTAAAGAGAATTACGAAAGGAACATTAATAGCTGAAGGCCTTGGAGCGTTTTTTTTCTCTTTTCAGTTAATTCCTGATTATGGAGTTTTAGGTGGTATATGGAGAGCGATATTTACATCAATATCTGCTTTTTGTAATGCAGGAATAGATCTTTTCGGAGATAATAGTATGCAAGCGTATGTTAAAAATCCAATTATAAGTATTGTAACTATGTTACTAATTATTACAGGAGGTATTGGATTCACAGTTTGGTGGGATATATCAAGAATTTTTCGTGACTGGTTAAAAAATCATTTAGGAATCAAACGTAATCTCCAACATTTAACGTTACATACCAAAGTAGTTTTAACAGTAACGCTGATTTTAATATTTAGTGGTGCATTATTAATTTTTGTTTTAGAATATAATAATGAAAAGACAATGGCAGATTTAAATATATTCCAAAAGATAATGGCATCATTTTTTCAGTCAATTACAACTAGGACGGCAGGTTTTTTGACCATATCCCAGGCTGATATGCGAACACCGTCTCAGGTTATTTCTATTGTATTGATGTTTATAGGTGGATCACCTGCAGGTACAGCAGGTGGTATCAAGACAGCTACATTAGGAGTTGTTATTTTGTTTATAAGATCTATAGTAAAAGGAAAAGAAAGAACAGAAGCTTTTCATCGAACAATTCCTATACAGAATTGTGAAAGGGCTATGGCCATTTTAGCAATAAGTTTATTTATTTTAATTAGTGGGACAACTGTGTTAACCGTATTAGAACCTCAAATGTCATTTATGGATTTATTTTATGAAGCAACTTCTGCTTTGGCTACAGTAGGATTATCTTTAGGTATTACAGGTTCTTTGAGTGTTCCAAGTAAATTGTTAATTATTTTATTGATGTATATAGGCAGGATTGGGCCGATTACGATGGCGATTGCTTTTGGAATCAGAAGAGGAAAGGCTCAAAAAGGAGTGAAACTACCTGAAGAGCGAGTAATGGTTGGATAAAATTTGTATTATTTTAGAAAAGTCAAAGAAACGCCTTGTCAACGAACTCGATAAGTGTTATGATAGATAAGATGATACGGTATAAACGTAAGAGTGGACGTGAGTCCACTCTTATTTATTGATTATAAATTATGATATTTAATGAACCTATAAATGAACTAATTGAAAAGGAAAGAAGGTGTAGAGATGTCAAAAAGAGAAGAGTACGAACGTAAAACAGAAGAATTACTGATTCCAATAATTGAACAATATAATTTTGAATTAGTAGATGTTGAATATGTCAAAGAAGGTAGTAGTTGGTATCTACGTGCTTATATTGATAAAGAAGGTGGAATAACAGTAGATGATTGTGAAATCGTCAGTAGAGCCATGGGAGAAATATTAGATAAAGAGGATTATATAGAAGATTCCTATATTTTTGAAGTAAGTTCACCGGGGCTTGGAAGACCGCTTAAGAAAGAGAAAGATTTTGCAAGAAGTATTGGAGAATTAGTTGAAGTCAGGACGTACCGTCCAATTAACAAACAAAAAGAGTTTGAAGGATATTTAAAAGCATATGATGAACATAGTGTTACTTTAGAATTTGAAGATAAAACAGAAATGATTATTGCAAGAACCGATATTGCACTAATTCGATTGGCTTTTGATTTTTAACGTATTTACAAATATAGGAGGATAATAAAAAATGAATAGTAATGAATTATTAGAAGCGTTAAATATACTCGAAAAGGAAAAAGATATCAGTAAAGAGACTTTATTAGAAGCAATTGAAAATTCTTTAATTACTGCATGCAAAAACCATTTTGGAAAATCAGATAATATAAAAGTTGTAATTGATAAACACACATGTGAATTTCATGTTTATGCGGAAAAGACTGTAGTTGAGACAGTTGCTGATCCGGTATTAGAAATCAGTTTGATAGACGCGAAATTAAAAGATACAAAATATGAACCAGGCGATATTGTAAATGTAGAAATCAAATCCAAAGAATTTGGAAGAATTGCAACCCAAAATGCTAAAAATGTAATTTTACAAAAAATCCGTGAAGAAGAACGTAAAGTATTATTTGATCAATATTATGGAAAAGAAAAAGATGTAGTGACCGGTATTGTTCAACGATATGTGAAAGGAAATATCAGCATTAATTTAGGAAAAGTAGATGCCATATTAACAGAAAAGGAACAAGTAAAAGGTGAGGTATTTAAGCCTACAGAAAGAATTAAATTATATGTTTTAGAGGTGAAAGATACACCAAGAGGACCTAAAGTTTTAGTTTCCAGAACACATCCTGAATTGGTGAAACGTTTATTTGAAGCGGAAGTAACAGAAGTTAAGGATGGAACAGTTGAAATTAAAAGTATCTCAAGAGAAGCAGGTTCCAGAACAAAGATTGGTGTATGGTCCAATAATCCGGATGTAGATCCTGTAGGTGCTTGTGTAGGTATGAATGGAGCTAGAGTCAATGCAATTGTTAATGAATTGCGTGGAGAGAAAATTGATATTATTAATTGGAGTGAAAATCCTGCTATTCTGATTGAGAATGCATTAAGTCCTGCAAAAGTCGTGTCTGTGATTGCTGATGCAGAAGCGAAAACAGCGAAAGTCGTTGTACCGGATTATCAATTATCTCTAGCTATCGGTAAAGAAGGACAGAACGCAAGATTGGCAGCAAGACTTACAGGTTTCAAAATAGACATAAAGAGTGAAACACAAGCAGCAGAGTTAGAAGATTTTTATAATGAAGAAATTTCATTTGAAGATGAAGAAGAAGTAATTGAATAGGAAGTGATTCTTTGGGCAGTGTAAAAAAAGTTCCTATGCGTCAATGTGTAGGATGTATGGAAATGAAGAACAAAAAAGAAATGATAAGAGTATTAAAAACAGCTGAGAATGAACTTACGATAGATACCACCGGCAGAAAAAATGGTCGTGGTGCTTATATATGTAAATCGAAAGAATGTTTAGAAAAAGCATATAAAAGTAAAGGACTGGAAAGATCATTAAAAACATCAATTCCCAGAGAAATTTATGAAACGTTAGAAAAGGAGATGAAATTACTTGAGTCAGAATAAGATATTTTCTTTAATTGGATTAGCCAGACGTTCCAGAAATCTTGTAAGTGGGGAATTTATGACAGAAAAAGCAGTAAAAGAAGGAAGTGCAACATTAGTGATTGTTGCAGATGATGCGTCTAAGAATACGAAAAAAAAATTTCATAATATGTGTACTTTTTATCAAGTACCAATATATGAATACGGTTTAAAGGAGGAATTGGGGCACGCTATGGGGCAAGAATTTCGTGCATCTTTGGCGATTTTAGATCCTGGATTTGCAAAATCCATTGCGAAACAGTTAATGCAGACAAACAATTGAATAACGGAGGTAGAAATATGTCAAAAATGAGAGTACATGAATTAGCAAAAGAAATTGACAAATCAAATAAAGAAATTATTGAATTTTTAATTAAAAATAATATAGAAGTTAAAAGTCACATGAGTGCATTGGAAAATGAACATGTGCAATTGGTTCGTAATCGTTTTTTAAATAAAGAGGTTGAAAATAAAAATAAGGAAAACAACCAAACGAAAAAGAAGTCTAATATATCACAAGTTTATCATCCTCAAAACAGCAGAGTGAATAAATCAAATTCAAATCAAAATAACAACCGACACAAGCAGACGAATAATCTTGGTAATAAAAATACAAATGAAGTTAGGAAAAATATGAGTGAGAAAACGACAGTGAAAACAACGGAATCTAAATCAGAGAATCATGTAAATCATAATACAAATCGTAATCATAATCATAATAACAGTAATAATAATAGAAATAATAGTAATAATAGTAATAATAATAGAAATAGTAATAATAATAGAAATAGTAATAATAATAACAATAATAACAGAAATATTAATAGCAATAACAATAGAAATACTAGCAACAATGCAAGTCAGGGAAACAAAATAAATCAGGCGAATTCGAATGATAATCGTAGAAATGGCCAGGATAACTCCAAAGGCAATAGTAAGTTGCATCAAAAAAATAGCAATGGTAACAAACAAAATCAAGGTGCGAACAGAACAAATCATGGGAATAATCGTTTTAATAATAAAAAAGATCAAGGTAAAAAACAACAAAACGAACAAGTCGTATCACAATCAGTTCCAGTAGTAGAAGAGACAATTAAAACTATAATTATACCGGATTCATTAACAATTAAAGAATTGGCAGATAAAATGAAAATCCAACCGTCTGCAATTGTAAAGAAATTATTTCTAGAAGGAAAAATGGTTACAGTAAATCAAGAGATTGATTTTGAGATGGCAGAAGAAATTGCATTAGAATTTAATTTTATTGCAGAATTAGAAGAAAAGGTAGATGTGATAGAAGAGCTTTTAAAAGAAGAAGATGAAGATGAAAGCGTAATGGTTCAGCGACCGCCTGTAGTTTGTGTTATGGGGCATGTTGATCATGGAAAGACTTCCTTACTTGATGCCATTCGAAATACTCATGTGACAGATAGAGAATCTGGTGGAATTACACAACATATAGGTGCTTATGTTGTAAAATCTCAAGGACAAAAAATTACGTTTTTAGATACACCTGGTCATGAAGCGTTTACTGCAATGAGAATGCGTGGTGCAAATGCAACGGATATTGCTATTTTAGTAGTAGCGGCAGATGATGGCGTTATGCCTCAGACTGTTGAAGCAATTAATCATGCAAAAGCTGCAGGTATTGAAATAATAGTTGCAATTAATAAGATTGATAAGCCAAGTGCCAATATTGAAAGAGTAAAACAAGAACTTTCAGAATATGAACTGATTCCGGAAGATTGGGGCGGAAGTACGATTTTTGTACCGGTATCAGCTCATACGCAAGAAGGTATTGAACAATTATTAGAAATGATTTTATTAACTGCAGAAGTTTGTGAATTGAAAGCGAATCCAAAGAGAATGGCAAGGGGACTTGTAGTAGAAGCACAGCTTGATAAAGGAAAAGGTCCTGTTGCTACAGTGCTTGTTCAAAAAGGTACTCTAAAAATAGGTCAGCCAATTGCAGCTGGTTCCTGCTATGGTAAAGTAAGAGCCATGATGGATGACAAAGGTAAGAGAGTGAAAGAAGCAGGCCCGTCTACACCTGTCGAAATTTTAGGGTTAAGTGATGTTCCAAATGCCGGCGAAATTTTTGTCAGTGTAGATAGTGAAAAAGAAGCCAGATCGTTTGCAGAAACATTTATATCACAGAATAAAGAAAAATTACTAGACGATACAAAGGCAAAGATGTCCTTGGATGATTTATTTACACAAATTAAAGCAGGAAATGTAAAAGAGCTTGGTATCATTGTGAAAGCAGATGTACAAGGTTCTGTAGAAGCTGTAAAACAAAGCCTTCTTAGACTTTCAAATGAAGAGGTTGTTGTTAAAATTGTCCATGGAGGTGTTGGTGCCATCAATGAATCAGATGTTATATTAGCATGTACTTCCAATGCCATTATTATTGGATTTAATGTCCGGCCGGATCCAACAGCCAAAATAACAGCAGATCGTGAAGGAGTAGATTTAAGATTATATAAAGTTATTTACAATGCAATCGAAGATGTAGAAGCAGCGATGAAAGGAATGCTTGATCCAATCTTTGAAGAAAAAGTAATCGGTCACGCTGAAATCAGGCAGATTTTCAAGTCTTCGGGTGTTGGAAATATTGCAGGTTCCTATGTGTTAGATGGTCTTTTCCAAAGGGGCTGCCTTATAAGAATTACCCGTGAAAATGAGGTGATTTACGAAGGAAAATTAGCATCATTGAAAAGATTTAAGGATGATGTAAAAGAAGTAAAAGCCGGATATGAATGTGGTTTGGTATTCGAAGATTTTGATGATGTAAAAGAAGGAGATTTGGTGGAAGCCTTTACTATGGTAGAAGTAGAAAGATAGAGGTGAGACTATGAGAAAAAACAGCATTAAAAATACACGGGTGAATGGGGAAGTTCAAAGAGAGCTTAGTAATATAATTCGTGGAGAAATTAAAGATCCAAGAATTAATCCTATGACATCAATTGTAGCAGTAGAAGTGAGTCCGGATTTAAAAATGTGTAAAGCATATATTAGTGTGCTTGGTGATGAAAAATCTCAAGAAGATACCATAAAAGGTTTAAGAAGTGCAGAAGGTTATATTCGAACAAAATTAGCAAAGGCAATTAATCTTAGGAACACGCCAGAAATAAAATTTGTTTTGGATCAGTCGATAGAATATGGTGTAAATATGTCTAAAATAATTGCCGATATCAATCAGAAAGACAGTAAAGCAGAGGATGATTATAATGAATAATATTGCATCCCAATTAGTGGGTGTTAAATCTATTGCAATCGGAGGACACATTCGCCCGGATGGGGATTGTGTCGGCTCCTGTCTTGCGATGTATAATTATATTATCGATAATTGGACCGATATAAAAGTAGATATTTATTTAGAACCGATTCCAAATCTTTTTAAGTTTCTAAAGAATGCAGAAAAAATAAATAATACATATGATATGGATATGGTATATGATTTATTTATTGCGCTTGATTGTGGTGATAGTGAACGTTTAGGAATTGCAGAAAAATATTTTGAAACAGCCCATAAAACAATATGTATTGATCATCATATCAGTAATAAGCACTTTGCTGATGAAAATTATATTTTTCCGAAAGCAAGTTCAACATCGGAATTAGTTTTTGATTTAATAGAAAAAGATAAAATTTCTAAAGAAATTGCAGAATGTATCTATACAGGAATCGTTCATGATACAGGTGTGTTTCAATATAGCTCAACTTCATCCAAAACTATGAATGTTGCTGGAATGTTGATGGATAAAGGAATAAATTTTACCAAAATAATAGATGATACTTTTTATAAAAAGACATTTAATCAAAATCAGATCTTAGGAAAAGCTTTATTAGACAGCAGACTTTTTCTCGATGAAAAATGTATTTTGAGTGTGCTGATGCAGGAAGATTTGGAAAAGTATCAGGTTGCTACAAGACATTTAGAAGGAATCGTAAGTCAACTTAGAGTAACGAAAGATGTGGATGTTGCTGTTCTAATTTATGAAACAGAAAAAAATGAATTTAAAATTAGTATGCGTTCTAATGAAATTGTTGATGTTTCAGTAATTGCATCGCTTTTGGGAGGCGGTGGTCATATACGTGCAGCGGGATGCAGTCTTAAAGGCGAAATAAAAGAGATAGAAACGTTAATATTGAAAGAAATAGAAAAACAGTTACGATAGGTGAATCATGTGATAAATGGAATAATTAATGTTTATAAAGAAAAGGGTTATACTTCTCATGATGTTGTTGCAAAACTTAGAGGAATTTTAAAACAAAAGAAGATTGGTCACACAGGAACATTAGATCCGGATGCTCAGGGTGTATTGCCGATCTGTTTGGGAAAAGGAACTAAGATTTGTGATATGTTAACGGAGAAAGACAAAACCTATGAAACAGAAATGCTTCTCGGGGTAGTGACGGATACTCAAGATACAACCGGGAATATCATATCTAAAAAACCAGTACAATTGGATACTGATGAAATTAAAGAAGTGATTCTGGGTTTTATTGGAGAATATCAACAAATTCCACCAATGTATTCAGCAATAAAAGTGAATGGAAAAAAATTATATGAATTAGCCCGGGAAGGTAAAGAAATAGAAAGAAAAGCAAGAAAAGTAATCATTCATCATATAAAAATTACAAATATAGATTTTCCTTATGTAAGGCTGATAGTGCAATGTTCCAAGGGAACATATATTAGAACCTTATGTCATGATATTGGATATCAATTGGGTTGTGGTGGTTGTATGAATCAATTGACCCGAACCCAGGTTGGAAGATTTGAAATACAAGAAGCGAAAAATCTGAATCAAATTGAAGAATTAGCCAAAACTAATGCAATTTCCTCAATTTTGACAGAGATAGACGAAATGTTTCTGGATTATCCGTCATTTACAGTAGATAGCAAATTTAATAAGATTCTTCTTAATGGAAATCCAATTCATGAATCCATGTTTATTTCAAAACAAAATCTAACAGAATTACCTACAATGATTCGAATTTATGACGTTGGAGGAAAATTTATTGGCATTTATAAATGGAATACAGAAAAGAAAAACTATAAACCAATAAAAATTTTTATGGAATAATATGTTTTAAGATAAAAGGAAGAAGAGGAGTGTATGAAATACTTTACTCAGACAACTAATTTTCATGTAGAAGAACCTACCGCTATTACGCTAGGGAAGTTTGACGGCTTACACTTAGGGCATAAAAAATTAATAAAGCATGTGATAGAGAAGAAAGTATTAGGTGCAAAATCAGTTTTATTTACATTTGATACCCCTCCTGGAGCCGTTATGAAAGAACAAGTGCAAGAAGTGCTAACAACAAATGAAGAAAGACGGATATTTGCAGAAGAAGCAGGTATTGATTATCTAATAGAGTGTCCATTTGTTCCGGAAATAAGGAATATGGAACCGGAAGAGTTTATTAAAGATATTGTTGAAAAATTAAATATAAAATTTTTTATAGTAGGACCAGATTTTCGTTTCGGACATCAAAGAAAAGGTGATACAGATTTATTAGTTAAATTAGGAGCTGATTTTGGATATCATGTTGAGGTCATAGAGAAGGAACAATTGGATGGAATAGACATCAGCAGTACCTATATTAGAGAAGAAATACAAAAAGGAAATATTGAAAAAGGGAATCAATTATTAGGGTATCCATTTACAGTAAGAGGGGAAGTGATTCCGGGCAGAAAATTTGGCAGAAAGATTGGAATGCCGACAACCAACCTTTTGCCTGTCAGACAAAAATTACTTCCACCGAATGGAGTCTACATTTCAGCAACAATTGTACGAGGTAAAAAATATAGTTCTGTGACTAATATAGGATATAAACCGACAGTAGGAGCAACCGAAACAAGAGGAGTAGAAACGTATATCTTTGATTATGATATGGATATATACGGTGAAACCATTGAAGTACAATTATTACGTTATCTAAGGATGGAGAAAAAATTTGATTCTGTTGATCAGTTAAAAGAACAAATGCAGAAAGATATTTTATTAGCAAGAAATTTTCATAAAATTTAATTTAGTAAGAAATTCCTTACAAGAAATTTGTCAGGAATTTCTTTTTATTATGTACTGCAAAATGAGCAAGAATTCAGAAGTTTTAAAATTGACTTTTTACTATAATGAGAACTGCCACTATGATTAGTTCAGATTGAAAGGAGTCTATATTTTATGAACTTAGAAAATATTAAAAACAAAACGGTGCAGATGATTCTGCAATTTTCCATTCCCTCTATTATAGCAATGGTACTTACCTCCCTTATTACCATTGTAGATGGATTTTTTATAGGTAATTATGTGGGTAAAGAAGGGATTGCAGCAGTAAATCTTGGCCTTCCTATAGTATATGTCTATTTGGGATTCGGTATTATGTTTGGTGTTGGCGGTATAGCAATTGCTGGAATTGCATTAGGAGCACAAGATATAAAGAAAAGTAATAATGTGTTTAATCAAACTGTTATTTCTTCTATAATTGTATCAGTAATATTAAGTATATTTATATGTATTTTTATGGGAAGTATTATCAGAGCTGTTAATATAGATGCACAAGTTGGAATTTATTTTGATAAATATTATTCTATCATGATATTGGCATATCCTATCATGATTGTAAATTCAACGCTTGGTATGTTTATTCGTGGAGAGGGAAAACCACATTTGTTTATGTTGATCAATATATTAACTGTAATAAGTAACATTTGTTTGGATTATTACTTTATAAAAATTCTGCGATTTGGAATTAAAGGGATTGCTTTAGCTTCTTTGATTTCACTTATAATAGGTCTGTTTAGTATGATATTGTTTTTTCTGAAAAAATCTAGTATTTATAAGATAAGAAAATTTCAATTCTCGAAACAAGTATTACGAGATACGGTATTAAACGGAAGCTCAGAATTTATTGGTCAGATGTCAATGAGTATTTCGATGTTCGCGTATAACTGGGTAATTATGAAAAATGTTGGTGTTGAAGGCGTAGCGGCCTTTACGATAGTAGGATATATCGCATATTTGTTTAGCATGGTAATTGTCGGTTTCGGTCAAGGAGCAAGTCCTTTGATCAGTTTTTCCTATGGTGCAAAAGAATTTGAATTAAGTAAAACAATTCGAAAGATTACAAATATATTTGTATTCTTATCAGGGGTAGTGGTCATGATTATTTTATTTATTGCTTCTGATTGGTATAGCAATGCTTTTGTAAGAAGTGAAAGTGTTGTAGCTTTAATACGTTCAGGTCTTTCAATTTTTATGTTCTCCTTTTTGTTTTCAGGTATCAATACCATTACTTCTTTTTATTTTACATCGATTGGTAAAGCGAAAGAGTCTGCAATAATTTCTTTATCCAGAGGGTTGGTCGTATTATTAATATGCATCTTTACTTTACCAACATTGTTTGGTATGACGGGTGTATGGCTTGTAGCACCTGTAACGGAAGCTATCACGATTGTTTTGAGCATTATGTTTATTCGAGTCAATGAAAAATAGTATAAAATTGCATACAGGTTATTTGTCACGGACATTCTTTATTTAATTTATGAATATATTAATATAACGCAAGATCTAAAGGAACATTATGAAAATATTTTTAAGATGTGAAAATAGTAGAGAGAATGGAAACTCTTATTTGTTTGGAGCTGTATTTCGAACTTTAAGAAATCTTTATTTTACAAATTTAAATGAAGGACTCAAAAAAATTGTTGAGGAAAAGGGAGACCAGATACTTTCACTAGATTCTGATTTTAACCAAGACATTCAAAATAAACAGATTGAAGATTTAATTGCTCAGGGAGTTGATGCTTTATTTGTCATTCCTGTAAATCCAATGAAAGTAGTACCGGCGTTAGAATCGGCCAAAGAAGCAGGAATTCCCATATTTATTGTAGATACACCAATATATGATGAGAATCTTCCAACGAGTACGATTGCTTCCAATAATTATAATATGGGTGTGTTAATTGCTCAGGATTTAATGAAAAGAAAGGAGAAAGCAAAAATTGCTATATTACATTATCCTTTTTTTAGTACCTCAACAATAGCAAGAGTCGAAGGATTTATGAATACCATTAAGGATTTACCAGAGTATGAAATAGTTTCGTATAAGACAGACGAAGAAAATTATGAGAATATTAAAGCGACAGTGCGAGAAATAGTAAGAAAACATCCAGAGATTAATGTAATAGTACCGACAGGTGATATAACTGCAATGGCAGCTATTTCAACTTTAAAAGAGATGAAAAAAGATCAAGATATTTTCGTATATGGAATAGATGGTTCACCAGAAATCAAGAAATTAATGAAGGAAGGGCAGATTGAGGTGTCAACAGCTCAAGCTCCGATTGAAATGGGAATGACGGCGGCAGAAACAGCTTACACTTATTTAGAGGGGAATCCAATTGAAAAATATATTACCATACCGGTGGTCTTGCTAACAGATGAGAATTTAGATGATTATGGAGTTGCCACATATAAATAAAAAGGGATGTATAAAATTAACTTATGGAAGGTATGCTTATGAGGTTTAAACAGAATCAAATTGAACGTGCTAGAAGAAAAGTATTTGGTGTTGCTATGCCAACAATTGCAAATACATTTTTCGTAGTTTTAAATAATGGGCTTAATACAATAGTGGAGGAAAATGGGGATATCTTAATTACATTAATTGCAAATTATGATCAAGAATTACAGAATGCCCAGGTTCAAAAATTTATTGATGAAAAAGTAGATTTCATCTTTATAATTCCTGTTGATTCAGAAACAGTAAAGCCTGCTTTAGAAGCAAGCAGAGAAGCGGGCATACCGGTCATAAATATTGATACCCCTGTTTATGATAAAGAATTAGTATTAAGTATCATATCCTCCGATAATTATAAAATTGGAACTTTGATAGGCTTAGATCTCATACAGCGCTTAAATAGTGCAAAAATTGTCATAATAGATTTTCCAGAATCGGTATCTACAACCAATAGAGTGAATGGTTTTATGGATATCATTAAGGATAAGCCTCAATATGAAGTTGTAGAAATATTACCTGGTGATACACAATATCTTAATTCCAAGAAAGCTATGGAAAGTGTAATAGATAGTGGTATAGAATTCAATGTAGTGATGGCTGTAAATGATTTATCTGCATTTGGAGCAATGGACGCACTTGACGAAGCGGGTATAAACAGTGGAATTTTAATTTATGGAGTGGATGGCTCTCCGGAAGCGAAACGATTAATTGCACAGGGTAAAATGACAGCATCTGTAGCGCAATCTCCAAATGAACTCGGTATGTATTCAGCTGAAATGGCTTATGTATATTTAGAAGGAAAACCAATAAGCGATAGAATTTTCATTCCAGTATATTTAATTGATCAGCAAAATGTTTATGATTATGGCTTAATATCTTGGAATTAAAAGAAAATAAATTGGACAAGTAAAGAAAAAATGATTTTGAAGAAGATATTATAATAAGTGGAATATATTAGATAATAATGAGAAGGGATCTGAACTATGATTTACCGGCAGAAATCTATGTTATTTCAAACTATAAATAATTCAGAGTTATTTGGATCAACTTTAATGCTTTTAGACAATCCATTTTTTGTAACATTAAATAATATAGGATTATTGACTATTATTGATGAGAATGGAGATAAGTTAATTGTTTTAGATCCAAACTTAGACCAAGAAAAACAAAATCAGCAAATTATAGATTTGATTAATCAGAACGTTGATATTATTTTTTTGGCACCAGTTGATTGGAAAGGTGTAAAACAAGCACTTGAAGCAGCTAATGAAGCAGGGATACCTGTATTTAATGTAGATGCACCTGTTTATAATGAAGAACTTGTGACGACTATTATTGCGTCTGATAATTATAAGGTCGGAGTATTAATTGCCCAAGATATGATGCAAAGATTAGATGAGGCAAAAATTGTAATAATAGATTATCCGCCTGCGAAGTCTACCATTGATAGAATACAAGGATTTAAGGATACGATTCTGAATAAGCCTCAATATGAAATTGTAGTTCAGAAAACAGGAGAAGGTCCGGATCTGACAGCAAAGAATTTAATGAAAGAGGTAATTGATGATAACATTGATTTTAATGTTGTTTTTGGAATAAATGATGTAACTGCAAAAGGCATCGTAGAAGCTTTACAGGAAGCAAACAAAATTCAAGATACTTTGGTATACGGAGTAGATGGCTCCCCAGAAGGGAAACAAATGGTAAAGGAAGGTCTTTTGACAGCTACCGTTGCACAATCTCCAATTGAGATTGGTATGACTGCCGCAGAATTAGGCTATGTTTATTTGCAGGGAGATCACGTTCCAAAGTATGTTACAATTCCAGTATATATTATAAATAAAGAGAATATTAACGATTATGATCTCCTATCATGGCAGTAAACTACACTCGTTTCTATTAGCATGATAATAGTGGACAAACAGTATTATTAGAATAAAATAAAATTTTAAAGATGAAATTTTAATGTTTAGAATATATTAGATTAATAAAGATAAAGGAAATTTAAAATGAATGTTCTGCAGTCAATAAATTATTATCAAACTGAAAATACTCCCCTCATATTTGGTGCGACTTATATGATTCTGGATCCTTCCTACTTTTTAACAATGAATATGGGATTAAATGAAATAATTCAATCACATGGTGACAAACTGGTCACATTAGATCCTCAATTAGATCAAGAAAAGCAAAATGAACAAATTTTAGCATTTATAAAATTGAAGGTTTCTATAATTTTCTTGAATCCGGTAAATTGGATAACGGTAAAACCGGCTCTTTTGGCTGCAAATGAAGCAGGAATTCCGGTATTTAATTTAGATTCTCCTGTTTTTGATGAAGAACTTGTAACGACGATTGTAATGTCTGATAATTATAAAATAGGAATAATGGTTGCGAATGCTATGATGGAGAGGGTGGAGGAAGCGAAAATAGTAATTATAGATTATCCTGCTGCGAAGGCTACCATTGACAGAATACAAGGGTTTAAAGACACCATTCAGAATAAGCCTCAATATGAAATCGTCATAGAGAAATCAGAAGAAGGGGCTGGATTTCAATCAAAAATATTAATGGAGGAAGCAATAGAGGAGCAACCGGATTTTAATGTTGTTTACGGAACCAATGATTCTTCTGCACTGGGGGCAATAGAGGCATTACAGGAGGCAGATAGAATTGAAGGGACTTTAGTCTTTGGAGTGGATGGAACACCAAGGGCAAAATTAAAGATAAAAGAAGGGCTAATGACAGCCACGGTTGCACAATCTCCGCTTGAAATGGGTATGACTGCGGCAGAAATGGGTTATGTATATCTGGAGGGGAATCCCGTTCCTAAGATAATCTACACGCCGATATATTTAATAGATCAAGAGAATATTAATGATTATGATATTATTTCATGGCAATAAAAGTCATGAAATATCCTAATTTATAAGATGAAAGTATGGGAGGACAGTCATATGTTAAAAAGCCCTAATTATTGTAAGTCAATGGAAAATGGAAGTTTATTTGGAGCTACCTTTATGAGTTTATATAATCCGTATTTTGTGGTACTTAATATGGGAATAAATACCATTATTGAGGAACATAAGGATAGGCTGATTACTCTGGATCCTATTCTGGATCAAGAAAAGCAGAATAAACAAATTTTAGATTTGATAAACAAGGATGTAAAAGCAATATTTTTGACTCCGGTAGATTGGATAAAAGTTGAACCTGCATTAGTAGCATGCAAGGAAGCTAATATGCCAGTCTTTAATATTGATTCAGAGGTCTTTAACAGTAATTTAGTAGTCGCTATTATAGCAAGCGATAATTACCAAATAGGAGTAAAAATTGCAAATAATATGATGGAAAGAAGAAAAGCGGCTAAAATTGTAATATTAGACTTTCCACCTACAAAATCTTCCATAGACAGAGTACAGGGATTTTTGGATACAATTGCAGGGAAACCTCAATACGAAGTGATTGCCCGTGAGTCGGGTGGAAATTTGTTTGAAGTATCTAAAAATGTAATGGAGAGACTTTTAAAAGAATTCGAAGATATAGACGTTGTAATGGGAAGTAATGACATAACAGCTTTGGGTGCATTGACAGCATTAGAAGATGTAGGAAGAGCAGAGGATACCTTGATTTATGGGGTAGATGGTTCACCGGAAGCTAAGTTTCTGGTAGAAGAAGGAAAGATGACAGGTACCGTTGCACAGTTTCCAATTGAGATGGGGATGACATCAGCGGAAATTGCTTATGCTTATTTAGAGGGAGACAAGATTGAAAAAAGAATATTTATTCCAACAGTTTTAATAACAAAAGAAAATATATATGATTTTGGTGTAGTTGGATGGCAATAATGTAATAAATGCATAAAAGTTTTACATATATTACAGAAATGTTACAAAACAGATTGACACATTTAAATATTATGTTATAATAAGAACTGATTATAACCCAAAAGTATAAAATTCGACAAAATATTATCTTACATTATATAAATAAAATTTGCGGGTATTATAGGAGGTTCGAAATGATATTAAATAAAAAAACAGTAATAGGAGTTATGGCTGCAAGCTGTGTATTGGTAGTTGGGACAGGAATAAATGTACATGCTGCTACGATAGGAACATCGGTGGGTGCTGCGCAGGTATTAGGTAATAACATTCAAGCAGATGCTGATAACTCACAGGTTGTTAAAAAAGCAGCTAAGAAAAAAGAAACAGTTGAGAAGAAAGAAGAAAAAAAAGCAACTTCTGTCATAGATGGAATTGAGAATTTAGGTGTGGCAAGTGTAGAGAACCATTTAAATATAAGAGAATCTGCCAGTGAAGATGCAAAATTAGTTGGAGTATTGCAAAACAATGCAGGTTGTAATATTATCGAAACGCAGGGAGACTGGTCCAAAATTAAATCCGGAAAAGTAACGGGATTTGTAAAGTCAGAATATCTGGTGACCGGCGAAAAAGCCAATAAAATAGCTGAAGAAGTTATGACAACAGTAGCAATTGTTAATACCGAAACTTTGTATGTTAGAGAAGAACCAAATAAAAATGTAGGTATTGTGACTATGGTACCGATCGAAGAAGAGTTAGAAGTGAAAGAAGATTTAGGAGACTGGCTTCATGTAGAGATAGATGAAGATGACTCTGGTTATATCAGTAAAGAGTATGTAGTATTATCACATAAATTAAAAACAGCTACTACAATGTCAGAGTTAAAATATGGAGAAGGTGTATCAGATGTCAGAGTAGATATCGTACAATATGCGTGTCAGTTTATTGGCAACCCTTATGTTTGGGGTGGTACAAGCTTAACCAATGGAGCTGATTGCTCCGGTTTTACAATGAGTGTTATGGCTAAATATGGTGTATATTTGCCACATTCATCGAGTGCACAGTCCGGATGTGGTACAAAAGTTGCAGCTGAGGACGCTTTACCGGGAGATTTGTTCTTCTATGGTGATGGAGGAATCAATCATGTAGCTATGTATATTGGGAATGGACAAGTAGTTCATGCAAGTTCAGCAAAAACAGGAATTAAAATTTCCAATGCATTTTATAGAACACCAATTTGTGTGACAAGAGTGTTAGATTAATATGAACCATATATAGGAAATTATTAGATATGCTTTTTCTTGCTACATACAGTTTTGTTAATTTAGCGTCTGTTGCAAGAAAAGCATATCTTTTTTGTGAATAAAAATATTTTTATAGAGTATTATGATAGTAATGGATAATCAGCATCTTAATCTTTACATTTGATAATTTGTATGCTAAAATACAAAAGTATGATTAATAGCCAATATTCAGAATTTGGAAACTCCGACCTATTCTTAGTATAGGCTGTATATGAAAATGCCATTATGGCGAAGGAGGTAACGAAATGATATCGAAAGAAAAGAAACAATCAATCATTGCAGAATATGCAAGAACAGAAGGTGATACAGGTTCACCGGAAGTACAAATTGCTATCTTAACATCAAGAATTCAAGAGTTAACAGAGCATTTAAAAGAGCATCAAAAAGATCACCATTCAAGAAGAGGTCTTCTTAAAATGGTAGGTCAAAGAAGAGGATTACTTGCTTATTTAAAGAAGACTGATATTGAAAGATATCGTTCATTAATTGAACGTTTAGGAATCAGAAAGTAGTAAATGCAAGAAAGTGATCATAGGGCGGAGCTTTCCGCCCTATTTTTGCAAGAGATTTAGAAGTGATAGGAAAAAGGCCCGAGACCGCTGAAAAGTACATTTATGAAATGTGTTTTTCAGTAGTTTCGGAAAATCCTATCATGAAAATAAGAATAATGTAAATCATTATATTAGAAAATGAAAAGGAGATTATTATGTACAAAAGTTTTTCAATGGAATTAGCTGGAAGAACTCTTACTGTAGAAGTTGGAAGAGTTGCAGCACAAGCAAATGGTGCAGTATTTATGCACTATGGTGAGACAGTTGTTTTATCTACGGCAACTGCGTCTGATAAGCCAAGAGAGGGGATTGATTTTTTCCCTTTAAGTGTAGAATATGAAGAAAAATTATACGCGGTAGGAAAGATACCAGGCGGTTTTAACAAAAGAGAGGGGAAAGCATCTGAAAATGCTGTTCTTACTTCACGTGTTATAGATAGACCAATGCGTCCATTATTTCCGAAAGATTATCGAAATGATGTTACCTTGAACAATCTTGTTATGTCAGTTGATCCTGATTGTAGTCCGGAATTAACTGCAATGTTAGGTTCTGCAATCGCGACAGCTATTTCGGATATTCCTTTTAATGGTCCGACAGCAACGACTCAAGTAGGATTAGTAAATGGTGAATTTGTGTTTAATCCCAATGCAGAACAAAAGAATGGATCTGATTTACAATTAACTGTGGCATCGACGAAAGATAAAGTGATTATGATTGAAGCAGGTGCGAACGAGATTCCTGAAGATAAAATGATTGAAGCAATTTATGCCGCTCATGAGATTAATCAACAAGTAATCGAATTTATTGAAAAAATTGTAGCTGAATGTGGAAAAGAGAAACATGATTATACAAGTTGTGCAGTTCCGGAAGAATTGTTTACAGCTATTAAAGAGATGGTTCCTCCACAAGAGATGGAAGCAGCTGTATTTACAGATGAAAAACAAGTTAGAGAATCCAATATACGTGAAATAAAAGAAAAATTAAAAGAAGCATTTGAAGAAAATGAAGAATGGTTAGAATTAATTGATGAAGCAGTATATCAATATGAAAAGAAAACTGTTCGCAAGATGATTCTAAAAGATCAAAAACGACCTGATGGAAGAGCAGTAGACGAAATGAGAAAATTATCAGCAGAGATTGATCTTTTACCAAGAGTTCATGGTTCAGGTATGTTTACACGTGGTCAGACACAGATTTGTACGGTTACAACATTAGCACCGTTATCAGAAGCGCAGAGAATTGATGGATTAGATATAGATGAAACTTCAAAAAGATATATGCATCATTATAATTTCCCATCTTATTCTGTTGGAGAAACAAGACCTTCAAGAGGTCCCGGACGTCGCGAAATCGGACATGGTGCGTTAGCGGAAAGAGCATTAATACCGGTACTTCCTACTCCGGGAGAGTTTCCATATGCGATTCGTACAGTTTCTGAAACATTTGAATCAAATGGATCAACATCACAAGCAAGTATTTGTGCATCTTCTTTGTCTTTAATGGCGGCTGGTGTACCAATTAAAAAGGCTGTAGCTGGTATTTCTACAGGACTTGTGACAGGCGAAAATGATGAGGATTATATTGTGCTGACAGATATTCAAGGTCTTGAAGATTTCTTTGGTGATATGGACTTTAAGGTAGCCGGAACTCATGATGGAATCACAGCAATACAGATGGACATCAAAATTCATGGTTTAACAAGACCGATTGTGGAAGAAGCAATTAGAAAGACAAAAGAAGCAAGAACCTTTATTTTGAATCAGGTAATGAATCCTGTTATTTCAGAAGCAAGGAAAGAAGTTGGTACTTATGCTCCAAAAATTATTCAGATTCAAATCGATCCTCAAAAGATTGGTGATGTTGTAGGACAGCGTGGTAAGACAATTAATGCAATTATTGAACAGACTGGAGTAAAGATCGATATTACAGATGATGGCTTAGTTTCTATTTGTGGAGTAGAAAAAGAATCAATGAATAAAGCTATGGAAATGATTAAAATAATAACCACAGATTTTGAAGAAGGACAAATTTTTAAGGGTATAGTTACTTCTATCAAAGAATTCGGTGCTTTCTTGGAATTTGCACCGGGAAAAGAAGGAATGGTTCATATATCTAAAATTTCTAAGGAAAGAATAAAGAGAGTTGAGGATGTATTGACGTTAGGAGACAAAATTACTGTTGTTTGTCTTGGAAAAGATAAAATGGGAAGAATTAGTTTTAGTATAAAGGATGTGCCTCAGGAATAGTAATAGACGGACAGTTTTTAAATTTTAACAGAAAAACACACCTGCAATATCATAATAATTGCAGATGTGTTTTTTTAATTCTTTTTTTGCTTTTCCATTTCTTTAAGAAAATTGATTTGAGTTTCATTCTTCCCGGCATATTTAATTTGATCTTCAACATCTTTTGGTGATTCTGCTAGATTTGAAATAGAACCATTTGAAATGGAGTCTTTTATTTTCAAATATTCTTCCTTTGTAATTTTTATGTAACTTTTGCAATTAGGACAAGTAATGCAATAAGTAGTTTTATAAGGAATCAGCGGTATAAAGAATAATGTAAACCAGGTTCGCATTACACAAAGCTGCCAAATTTGATCTAAATTACAGAAATTGCAACGTCTGGAAAAAAGTCCTCCTTTAAAAGCACGGGTGACTTTACCAAATCCCCAAATTATCATAATATCATCTCCTCCCTTTAGTCCGAATAGTATTATAACATTATTAATTTAAAAATACAAAGAAAATGTTAAGTAAAAAGTATATTGAATAGTAAGTAATGGAATACTAAAGGCAATGAGTTGTAATGAATTGAAAGAGGTGAATTTATGGACTATATTAATGCATTTTGGGTCGGAGGACTTATTTGTGCTTTAGTACAGATTTTAATGGAAAAGACAAAACTTATGCCAGGTAGAATAATGGTATTATTGGTTTGTACAGGTGTTGTGTTAGGAGCTTTGTCTCTATATGAACCATTTTTGAAATTCGCAGGTGCAGGTGCAAGTGTACCTTTATTGGGATTTGGTAATATTTTATGGAAAGGAGTAAAAGAATCAATTCATTCAGATGGATTTATTGGTATTTTTATGGGAGGATTCACTGCCAGTGCAATTGGAATCAGCGCAGCTTTGATATTTGCTTATATAGCATCTCTCATATTTGATCCAAAAATGAAAAAGTAGAAATAAAAATATCCTTAGACTATTTCAAAATAATCTAAGGATATCTTTTTTTACTTTAATACATGTATCTAAATCTAGAAGGTCGAAAATTTGGTATAATAGAATACCAGCTTCTTGCACCAATGATGTTTAATGCAAATTTACTATATTTATTAGAATAGCGGGTATCCATATATTTGAATACTTTCCAGGCATATTTCTTTTGACCGGGATCTTCCATTGTATTTGGTTTATTTTTCCATAGACCTAGATAAAGGCCTTGATCCATTTCTACTTTATGATCTATATGACGATGCAGGATAAAAGAATCAATCATAGGGTTAAATTCAGTTAAATAATAAGCGTAAGCTATCGCCGCAGCTTGTGTTTTTTCTACGTGTATTCCAGATTTAACAGAGGTAAACCCTTGTTCTGATAAAATAATTCTGGTAGAACTTCCAAAATTACGTCGAACATAATTGGTCAAAACATTGATATTTCCCATATTAATAACAGGAGAGTAAGAACTTTTGGTCAGGTCATTACAAATGTTCTTCCAAAATTCTGGAGCAATCAATGGTGATGGATAAGGATGATAAGCGATATTAAACTTAATATTCCCCTGTTGTTTTAAAGCTCTTGCAAAAGCATCTAGAAAACTTTTAGAAGTAAAAGAACCAGGAACTCTGGTATTCCATAAATGGTCTAAGGAAATATAAATACGTGCATTTTTGTTGACACTTCGAATCGCGCTAGAAACTAAACGGAAGGAATCGGCATATCTTTGTGCATTCTTTGTTAATGAGGTAGATCCGGCATAATTCCAAACATTATAATTATTTACTTCATTTCCCAGAATCCAGTTTACAACTTTACCATAGCCATTTGCGCCGGAGTATCTTTCAGCTAAAAATGAAAAGGTAGCTTCTAAATGCGCTCTGGATTTTTTGCTTCTTGTATTAAGACCATAATAATTATGTCCCATTTGTCTGGCACTTGGGTCAATTAAATAAGATAGATCACTATTCCAATCAAGTAGTAATATAGCAGAAACTACAACATTTTTATCTTGAAAAGCTTTGAAAGCTGAATCATAATTATGCAGAACAAGTTTACTGAACCAATATGTTTTTCCGTTATACTGATATGGAATGCCAAACGTATCATTTTGTTCATAAGATGCTGCAATAACTGTATTAATAGGGAGATTGACAGCCGTATGTTTGATACCAAGATCTGCAGCGTCTTTCATATAATTAATATTTACCTGAAGGCCTTTTTTTGAACGGGTTTTTGTAAAAGCATAAGTATATTTTGCTGATTTTTCCGGATTCGTTATATATTTACCGGAACTAACTATTCGATACGATTTAGAAGAGCTTTTTACAGCGATAACGAATTTTTTTTGCAATACACTTTTAGAAGTATCTTTGTTTAAAGGAAATGAAAACGAAAATGAACTACCTTTTCTAGTGGAATCTAAAGGTTTTGCTGATTTACTTAAGGAACTTTTGTAAGATGGTAATGCAAATAAATAATAATAGTCCCCGACACTTCTAATGATACCATTAGCTTTTGCTTTTACTGTAACCGTTTTTTTGGATCTTAACTTACAACTTGTGATTTTAGCAGAAGTAGCAGAAGCAGTAACTAATTTTAATCCTTTTGCTATTTTGATTTTCTTTTTAGAACTATATCTTCCATAAATTTTACGATTGGCTGAATCGATTTTGTAAGCACGTACTCTAACATAATATGTTTTACCTTTTATTAGATTACGTATAGTTCTTGACGTTCTGGTTGTGTTATAAGTAATTCTGTGGCTGCGGAAATTTCTGCTAGTTGCAATATCAATTTGATATCCTTTTGCTTTGGATACTTTTTTATAACTAACAGTAACCTTGGCTTTGGATATATTTTTAAGACGTTTAATAGATGTTCTATTAACTTTCACCTTTGACCAGCGGGCGGTCAAAATGATATTGCTGGTTACTTTTTGTTTAAAATTAAATTTTTTATTCCCATGATACCAGCCTTCAAATTTATAATTTAGTCGAATAGGATTTTTGGGTTTTGATAGTTTGCTGTTTGTTTTGACTTGTTTACTTGATATACTGGTGCCGCCTCTGGTATGAAATGAGACTTTAAATGATTGAGTAGATGCTTCCTCTACAGTTTGAGGATTTGATAAAGTAGTAGAAGCCTGAACAGTTTTTGTCATACAGAGAAAAATAACTAGTAATAACAAAAATCTGTTCACAATTTTTTTCCGATTTAAAGTTTGCATGGTTGCCCTCCTAATTTGTAAAAATATTAAGTATCTATCAAAACCTTATTATGTTTTGTAGAATTTAATTATATTATGTCACTTTTTGAATCCTTTTTCTAGTGTTAATTTTGGAAATTTAATAAATCCTCCTAAAAATACGGGATTGATGGAAAAAATCTTCTGAAAATAGATAAAATTTCCAGAAGATTTTTGTTTTTTTATTAATTTTTTGAAGATCTTTTACGCATAGTAGGATCTAATATTTTTTTTCGAATACGAAGACTTTCAGGAGTAACTTCTAAAAGTTCATCGGTATCAATAAATTCTAATGCTTGTTCAAGACTTAGTATTTTTGGAGGAGTTAAAGTAAGAGCATCATCGGCGCCTGAAGATCGTGTATTAGTTAAATGCTTTTTCTTACAAACATTTAGTTCGATGTCTTCAGTTTTACCATTTTGACCAATTACCATGCCGGCATATACTTTATCACCCGGTTTGATAAAGAGAGTACCACGTTCTTGCGCACTGAATAATCCATAAGTAACAGCTTCTCCTGATTCAAAGGCAATTAAAGAACCCTGCTTTCTATATTGAATTTCTCCTTTGAAAGGGCCGTAACCATCAAAAGTAGTATTAATAATGCCATTTCCTTTTGTATCAGTTAAAAATTCGCCTCGATAACCAATAAGACCTCTTGATGGAATAGAAAATTCTAATCGGGTCGAACCTCCGCTTGAAGTACTCATGGCACGTAATTCACCTTTACGTTGGCTTAATTTATCAATCACTGTACCAGAGAATTCTTCAGGAACATCAATATATGCTATTTCCATAGGTTCCAGTTTCTTTCCATTTTCATCTGTTTTGTATAGAACTTCTGCTTTACTTACTGAAAATTCATAGCCTTCACGTCTCATATTTTCTATTAATACTGATAAATGAAGTTCTCCACGTCCTGATACTTTGATGCTGTCTGCATTTTCGGTTTCTTCAACTCGTAAACTGACATCGGTATTAAGTTCTTTAAAAAGACGATCATGTAAATGTCTGGAAGTTACAAATTTTCCTTCTCTGCCGGCTAATGGACTATCATTTACAATAAAATTCATGGAAAGAGTCGGTTCTGAAATTTTTTGAAATGGGATAGCGACTGGGTTATCAGGAGAGCAGATAGTATCACCTATATGAATATCAGCAATCCCGGAAATAGCAACGATAGAACCAATCGCAGCTTCTTTTACTTCAACTCTTTCTAAACCATCAAATTCATATAATTTACTTATTTTCACGCGTTTCATTTTATCTGGTTCGTGAGCATTAATAACGACTGCATCCTGATTGATTTTTAAAATACCATTGTCTACTTTACCGATTCCAATCCTGCCTACATATTCATTGTAATCAATTGTACTGATTAAAACTTGTGTATCTAAATCAGGATCTCCTTCTGGTGCAGGAATATAATCAATGATAGTTTCAAATAATGGAATCATATTTTCAGGATCATGGCTTAAATCTAAGATAGCATGTCCTGCTTTTGCTGATGCATAAACGAATGGACAGTCAAGCTGCTCATCATTTGCATCTAAATCCATAAATAATTCCAATACTTCATCAATTACTTCATCCGGTCTGGCTTCGGGCCGGTCAATTTTGTTAATGCATACAATAACCGGGAGTTCAAGTTCCAGAGCTTTTTTTAGGACAAATTTTGTTTGCGGCATTGGACCTTCAAAAGCATCAACAACAAGTACAACTCCATTTACCATTTTAAGTACGCGCTCTACTTCTCCGCCAAAGTCAGCATGACCGGGAGTATCAATAATATTTATTTTTACATTATTATAATAAACAGCAGTATTTTTCGATAAAATCGTAATACCACGTTCACGTTCAATATCATTAGAATCCATAACACGTTCTTGTACTTCCTGGTTGGCACGGAATACTCCGCTTTGTTTAAGAAGCTCATCTACTAAAGTTGTCTTACCATGATCAACATGAGCAATAATAGCGATATTACGGACTTCTTCTCTTTTCATTTTCATTTTAACGTTCCTTCCTTAAAACAATATCTAACACAACCTTATTATTTTATCATATTTCAAATAGAATTCAACCTTTTCATAAAAAAAATAAAAACTATATTTTGCGTATGATTAGTGACAAGTCAACATATATTTAGTTAAGAGGTGAGGAAATGGACAAGAGAAATGAATTTTTAGGCATATTTTCAGAACATATTCATACCTTGTTAAACAAAATTGAAATTCCATTTGATGAATTGCAAGAGATACGTATGAGAATAAATCAACCCATTATTTTTATTTTAAATGGGCAAGAGAATTATCTTGGAAAAGATGGAATATTAACCAAGGAATTAAATCAAGCTTATAGAATTGAAAAAAGAGAATTGTATGAGACGTTAGAACATATAAGCAGTTATTCCAGATATGCTTTTGAAGACGAAATACGCCAAGGATTTATTACGATTTCCGGAGGACATAGAGTAGGACTTGCTGGAAAAGTGACGGTTGAAAGTGGGCAGATAAAAACGATTCATTATATCTCTTTTTTAAACATACGTTTTACTCATGAAGTTAAGGGCTGTGCAGATGGAGTACTTCCATATCTTTATGAAGGTGGAAACGTACTTCATACGATGGTTATTTCACCGCCCGGTTGTGGAAAAACAACACTTCTAAGAGATTTGATCAGACAAATCTCAACTGGTAATAAAATAGGAGAAGCAAAAACAGTAGGAGTCGTTGATGAACGTTCAGAAATTGCCGGTTCTTATATGGGTATACCGCAAAATGATGTAGGGATACGTACAGATGTCTTAGATAATTGTCCAAAAGCGGAAGGAATGTTTATGTTGATACGTTCTATGTCACCGAAAGTGATCGCTGTGGATGAGATTGGTTCGCTAGAAGATATTAAGGCCATAGAAACCGCATGCTATAGTGGATGTAAAATTATTGCAACGGTTCATGGTAATTCGTTAGAAGACATAAAAAGAAAAAATATATTCCAGAAATTAATAGAAAATAAAATGTTTGAGCGTTTTATTGTGTTAAGTGCAAAATATAAAGTTGGAGAGATTGAAGGTATTTATAATCAGCAAGGAGTTCTTATATGTTAAAAATAATTGGAATGTTATGCATTATTTGTAGTACAAGCGGCATAGGATTTTTAAAAGGCCGGGATTTAATTCAAAGACTGGAACAATTAAAATGCCTGCAACGATTTGTTATCATGCTGCGGGGAGAAATAAATTATGTTCATACCCCATTACCAGAAGCTTTATATCAAATTTCCAGAAAAATTGAGAACCCATTGAATGCTTTTTTAGAAAATGTTTCAAAAGAGTTAGAAATCAAACAAGGTAGAGGTTTGAAAGAGACTTGGGAGAAAAGGATGGAGTCAGATTTTTTTGATACATATTTGTCAAAAGAAGATTTGGAAGGGTTTCGAAATCTTGGAAGTCAGTTAGGTTATTTGGATACGCAGATGCAAGTGGGAACATTAAATCTATATTTAGAGCAGTTAGAAATGGAAATTAAGAGACTGGATGATAGTTTAAGGGGCAGTATAAAACTATACCAAAGTCTTGGTATATTAGCAGGAACATTTGTTGCTGTTTTAATGATTTAACTTGAGGAGGACTTATGACAGTAAATATTATTTTTAAAATCGCTGCCGTGGGAATATTGGTAACAGTTTTGAGCCAGGTACTAAAACATAGCGGTAGAGAAGAGCATGCTTTTTTGACTAGCCTGGCAGGACTAATTTTAGTTTTATTTTGGATTGTTCCATATATTTATGAATTGTTTGATACAATCAAAAATTTGTTTACATTATAATTAGGACAGGTAGTTTGGAGGCTGGTATGAATATTTTGCAAATTGGATTAATCGGAATAGTTGGGGCCTTGTTAGCAGTTCAATTAAAAGCACAGAAACCGGAATATAGCATCTACGTTGGAGTGGCAACCAGTGTCATTTTATTTTTTTACATTACAGGAAAACTTAGTAGTGTAATTGAAACTGTTTATACAATACAAAGCTATATTCATTTAGAGACAAGCTATATGCAGATTTTATTGAAGATTATTGGTATTACGTATATTGCAGAATTATCATCAAATATTTGTAAAGATGCAGGTCATCAAGCGATAGGAAATCAAATAGAGAGTTTTGGAAAAATAGCGATACTGGCAGTAAGTATGCCTATTCTAATCGCATTAATAGATACCATTAATAATCTTTTGCAATAAATGAAAACGTATAGAAAGGAAAACGATATGAATCAAATATGCTGTGTGATTTTTGCTAGTATTGTACTTTCATTGGCTACAACGAATGAACAATTGATGGACAAACTGGAAATGCATGAAGTGCAAGATACAATAGATGAAATTTTAGAAGAAAATACTATTGATATAAAACAAACAATAATGGACATGCTCAAAGGAAAAATACCTTTTGATATGAAAGATATTATTGATATGATATTGAGCAGATTATTTTCTGGAATTGTCCAGAATAGAGATATTTTTATACATATTTTACTTTTTGCAGTAGCAGGGGCTATATTCCATAACTTTTCAGAAGCTTTTCGGAACACCCAAATATCTGAAATAGGTTTTTATATTATTTATATGTTGTTGCTTGCTGTTCTAGTGAAGTCTTTTAGTAGTATCGCCCAAATAGCATCTATAGGTGTAGAAAATTTATTGGATTTTATGAGAGCTTTATTACCTTCTTATTTTTTGGCAATCACGTTTTCCGGGGGCACTGTTAGTTCTATGGTCTTTTATGAAATTGTATTATTTATAATAACTGCAGTAGAGTGGTTACTTAAAAATCTAGTAATTCCGATGATACATATTTATGTGGTATTAGTATTGGTGAATGATCTATTAAAGGAGGATACTCTATCAAAGCTTGCAGAATTAATAAAAAATATTGTGGAATGGCTTTTAAAAACTTTATTGGCTGCTGTAATTGGAATTAATATCGTCCAAGGGATGATAAGTCCGGTAATTGATTCCTTTAAAACGGGTATTTTTGCAAAAACAGCCAGTATGCTCCCGGGTCTGGGGAATGTAGTAAATGCTGCTACAGAAGTAGTATTGGGGGCTGGTATTTTAATTAAGAATGGAATCGGAGTGGCTGCTTTAATTATTATAGCATTTATATGTATCATACCTTTTGTAAATATTATTGTAGTTACTGTTATATATCAGTTAAGTGCAGCAGTTATTCAACCCATTTCGGACAAAAGAATAGTAAAAAGTTTGACCGGTATTGGTACCGGGGCAAGACTATTATCAAAAGTCGTTTTAACAGCAGGAGTAATGTTTTTATTAACAATAGCAATTATTACAGTTTCTACAAATTTTAGAACGTAAGGAGGGTTATTTGTGAATATCATATATGATTGGATTAAAGATATAATTTTTTATTTGATATTAATATCTTTGGTATTTCAATTACTTCCAAATGATCAATATCGAAAATACATGAAGTTATTTGCAGGAATTTTGCTGGTAATTATTGTTTTAAAACCTCTTAAAGTATTATTAAGAGAGGAATCTTTGGATCAGGTCAGAGCAGCATTTCATCAGTATGATAATTATGAGGAAGATGTTCAGTTACAAATAGAGGAATTTAAGAAAAAGCAGGAAGAGATTTATAGTGAATATGCGCAAGGAGAATTGAAAGCACAAATTCAAAAGTTAATTGAGAAAAAAGGGTTTATTGTACAAAAAGCAGAAGTAAAAAACATAAATGAAAATGAGAAACTTTGTATCAGTTTAGTGAAAGAAAATACTGGAGTAAAAAATATAATTGTGGAAGCAGTTCAAATTGAAAAAGAACCAATTAATAAAGAATCTAAAGAAATAATAGAAATAAAAAAGAAAATAGCTGACTATTATAAGATTTCTGACAGTAATATTCAAATACAGTTAGGGGGAAAATAATTGGGCGATAGAAAAGATTGGTTTCAAATGTTTAAAGACAAATTTCATATTAAAAATATAAAGAAAGATCAATTGTTCATTTTATTATTAGTTGGACTTTTATTATGTGTTATCGTTATCCCAACAGATAAAAAAGAGGAAGTTCGTAATAAAGATGATAACAATAGAAGTTCTGATCGACCTAAATATGAAGTTCAAGAAAATTATGAAGAAAAAATGGAACAGAAATTAAAAGATACACTCTCTTATATTAATGGCGTAGGTGAGGTAGAAGTTATGATAACCATGAAAGATTCTGGTGAAAGCATTATAGAGAAAGACGTTCCTGAAACAAGCAGCACAGTAAGTGAAACAGATAATGCAGGAGGGACAAGAACAACGATCGAACGTACCAGTAACGAAGAGACTGTTTATAGCAAATCTGAAGATGGTACGAATTCTCCTTATGTGATAAAAAATTTAGAGCCTAAAATAGAAGGAATAGTTATTATAGCAGAAGGGGGAGATGATTCGACTGTGGTACAAAATATTTGTGATGCAGTTTTAGCATTATTTCCCGTGGAAATACATAAAATAAAGGTAGTTAAGATGAATGAATAGGAGGGAAAGACTATTGAAGAAGATTTTTAGAAAAAATCAGATTATTATTACAACCTTAGCAGTGATGATTGCAGTTGCAGGATACTTAAATTATTCAGGAACTATGTTAGGAACAAATGAAACGTCCACTCAGAGTGAGAACAAAAATGATAAAAATAAAGAAGTTGTAAATACAGATGATGTTGATCAATTAACTGATAATCAGATTAGTGATATTTCAGAAGAAGATATCTTTACAGATACAGAAGATCACAATTCAAAAGTGCAGGCGAATGCTACTGAAAAAAAAGAAGATAAAAAAATTACAGAAAGTATAGAAAAAAAGAAAGACAATGAAAAGAAAGAAGATTCGGATACAAAGAAAAAAGATGCGAAAGACGATGAAAAGGATAAAAAGAAAAACAATGAAGACAATGTACCTGGTGAAGCAGTATTAACAAGCAGTCCTTTCTCAGATGTCAATTTTATTGCAGAAGCGAAATTGACACGTGAACAAGTCAGGTCCAAAAATAAAGAAGTTTTATTAGAAGTAATAAATAATAAAAACGTAACAGATGATCAAAAACAGTCTGCAATTGATGGAATGCTTAAAATGACAGAAAATTCAGAACGTGAAATGGCGGCTGAAGTATTATTAGAAGCAAAAGGTATTACAGATGCAGTAGTTACAATAACAGATAATTCAGCAGATGTTGTAGTTAATATGTCTGAGGTAACGGATGCGAAACGTGCTCAGATAGAAGATGTTATGAAAAGAAAAACCGGTGTATCAGCAGAAAATATTGTGATTACACCGATTCAGGCAGAAGAGAAATAATGATATTATGAAACATATAAAAAAGTTATAAAACATATTAGAAATGAGCCCGTCTTCGTACTTCATTACGTAGTCGGGTTTGTTTTATAATCGTAGTCAATGTTACGACAATAATAGAACAGCATGTTAAAACGACTGCTGACCATGATAATGAAACATTATGTTTAATATATAAATCGATAAATATTTCGATACCGGAACATAATACTGCTACTTCAGCAAAAAACAAACAAGCTCTTGATAAAATAGAATTCTTGAACATTTTTAAATAAATTGCAAAAATTTCAATAAGAATTGTAGTTAATAGAATAATAGGAATAGCCAGATTTTGATACCAGCCTTTTCCTGGATATTGATAAGCTATAATACCACAATACATGGCAGCAGCGATTCCATCCAGAAAAATAGAAATAAAAATAGGAAGTTTACTGTAAATCAGTATAGGGATACAAAAAATCCATAGTAATAGACATGCTCCAATAATATATAATGACCAACGACCATTTTGGAATACGAATAAATTTAAAAGTCCACAGGATAATGCGGTCGAACCAAGTACGACAGAAGTAACGATAGCCGAATCCCGTTTTTTTAAAACTTCGAGTTCCCCTTTCTTTCTTGGATAAGGAGTAGGGGAAGTGAGATCGATTGGTTGTTTTGGGTTATTTATTTCAGTATGACACAATGGGCAGGAATGTGCGGTATTATCTAATTCAACACCGCAGTTAACACAATATGACATAAAAATCCTCCTTTAATTGTTTCGGTTTGTTTCAATTTTTACAGGGACACCATCGCGGACTAATTTTGTAAAGAAAAATTTTTCGACACTCGTTTCGACAATGCTGCTGGCAAAATTAATTGTTAGTATATTACCAAGACTAGCGATAGCACAGTTGGTTCTTGGTGAAAAAGGCTGTCCCATAAGTACATCGAAACGGATTAAGTGTTCACGCATTTCTTCAGGGATGTCTATGGTCCCTAAATTTGTTAGGCCTGCACTAGATTGAAGATCTTGTACTCTTTTATAAAACGATCTGACTGTCAAATCTTTTATAAATAATGGGACAATACGTATGACAGGATGACTTTTAGTCATTGCATTTGTCGTAATATCTGCATTCAAAAATTTTCCATTAATATGATAACGCATATAATAGTGTACCTGAGTTACAATTTCTTCAAATGTATAATCACCCAATCGCGGATCTATAGTAGGATACACCATTGTAATAAAATTACGTAACGTTTTTGAAGGAAAGAAACGTCTTAGACTTACCGGCATCGCTATTTTGATCGGACGTTCTTTTCTATGGTTTTCTGATTTTTGTTGTTGTATCAATGCATAGATAAGTACAGAATTCAAATACTCGGTAATAGTCACTTTATATTTTTTTGCTACATTCAGCAACGTATCAACAGAAATAATTCCACAAATAATATTTAAAGTATAAAAAGGTTCTAATGTTCCGTGAAGGCGATAGGCTTTTTCTTGTTTTCTGGGCGGTCGGACCTTTGAGGTGGCATAACGTTTATAAGCATCTTCTAACTCCTCAGGATCCGGCGGTTGATTAATATCAAGAACTCCGTTTTGATTGGGGATTGTATAGCCTTGTAGTCTTAGATATACAGCAATTAATGTTCGTAATAAATATAAAGCACCGGTTCCATCTGAAAGAGAGTGGAATACTTCTAGAGAAATTCTATTTTCATAATAGTAAACACGAATCAGATAATGATTGTTTGCATGAAAAGGCATTGGCATACAAGGATTTATAATATCTTGTTCTACCCAAGGACCGGGGCGGTTATTAGGTTCAAGATACCGCCAAAAAATTCCTTTACGTAAAGCCACTTTAAATGTAGGAAAACGTGGAAGTGTCATTTCTAGAGCCTTTTGCAGCAAATCAGGTTTTACTTTTTCTTTTAACAAGGCTGAAATACGATACACGGAAGAAAAACTTCTACGTTGTAAAGTAGGATATACTGTGGCAGATAAATCGAGTTCAAACCAAGAATCCTTAGTTGACTTTTTATGTGATTTTGGCATAGAAAAACCTCTCTTGTATTTGATATATATATTATACTCTAATATTACCATTTTTTAAACAGAAACTAATACCCTAAAATAGGCGGATTATGGTATACTCATAATAAAGGAATGATAAAAACGGAAGGAGCAGCAGCCCCTATGGAAAAACACAATAAGAGAACCCAAAGTTTGATGAAAGCAATTAAATTCGTTCATAGCTTAGCTTCCTTAGAAGATTTGGAAAAACAAAGACTGGCACAGGAGAGCCTTGGTACAATTTTTTCAGTCACGAAAGAAGTGGTGAGAAAAGAAATTATTATCGATAATATAGAGTGTGAATGGACAGAACCCAATAGAAAACATGATAAAAACAGAATTATTATGTACTGTCATGGCGGTGGTTATATGACAGGAAATAAAGAATATGCAAGAACAATAACAACGAAGTTAGCAATGAATACCTCGATGGAAGTGTTCAGTTTTAATTATCGTCTCGCACCCGAATTTCCATATCCGGCGGCATTAGAAGATGCAATCAGTGTATGGAATTATTTAATGTATCAGGGATATGGAAGTAAAGATATTATTTTGGCAGGTGATTCAGCAGGAGGCAATTTGGCATTAGCGCTTACTTTAAAGTTGAGAGAACAAATGAGGAAAGAACCGAAAGGTCTTGTTTTATTATCACCATGGACGGATTTGACTCTGGCCGGTGAAAGTCATCAAATAAAAGCAGATTTAGATCCAATTTTAGATAAAGAGTATTTAATGGACGCAAGGGATAATTTTGTGGGCAAAGAAGATATCACAATTCCTTTCATTTCACCGCTATTAGCTGAGTTCGATAAATTTCCGCCTGTTTATATCCAGGTAGGTAGCAATGAAATTTTATTATCTGATTCTATGAATCTATATAAGAAGCTGGTGAAAAGTGGGAATTTTGCTAGAATTGATATTTATAAAGGGATGTGGCATGTCTTTCAAATGTCTAATTTTAAAAAAGCGCAGGAAGCCGTGGAGAGTATTGCGGATTTTATTTTTGAAATATATGAGAGATAAATATAACATTTTCGTTTTACAAAAATAGCGTGTGAATATTATCCAGTAAACAACATCATTATGGAATAATAATTCACACACTATTATTATGGAACTACTATTTAGTTGTAACTTAATTCCGAATTAGAAATTTCAATCCCTGAAACTTTTTTTGTGTTAGTATCTACATAAATGTGTATTCCGTCTAAAGAACTCTTTGTATTTTGAATGGAATAAGTTTTTAAGTTACTGGATACTGATTCTTTAAAATCAATATCAGATAAGGCTTTTCTTAAATCTTTTTCTGACATATCTCGAGTAATGCCTTTTTGTATCTTAATTGGAAGATTAGTAGAAGCATTCCAACCTATCACATTATTCAAAAAACAATTTTCTATTGTGGCAGCTTCAGTAGAAAAATTTGTAACGGTACCATCTAATGTCTGATTATCTTTTCTTAATTCAATATATCCGGTATTTCCTGCTGCGACCTTAGAATCAGATGTTTTTTCCTTTATGGTCCATCCATTCTTTAGAAGTTCAGAAACTGGAACAGGTAATTGATACAAATTCCCAGCATATTCTACAACAAAAGAATCAAGATCATCGCCAAGTTCTTTTGGTGCTGTATATTTTTTGACGATGGCGGGTACATCTGCAGATATATTTTTTTCCTCTATATTTTCTTGCTTATTAAAATTGATTAATCTTATCCCTTTTAGAAGTTCCGTTTTTTTATCAATGGTCAGTTCTATTTCTCTAAAGTATTCTAAATGATATTTGAGTATAGAAAAATCTTCAATCTCATTTATTGAAGAAGGTTCACCATAAACAGCTTTTATGTCAGAAAGTTTAGATTTTCCAAATTCAATATCCCCTGAAAGAGTGATTTTGGCAGACGTATCTGAAACATCAGCACTATCTATAGAAAATTCATAAATATAACAATCAGCCCAGGGTACTACATCGGTCAATAAATTTCCCAAGCAACAGTCTGCCGACAGTTTGTATTGATTATGTACAAATTTAATAGAAGAGGACGTTTGATTTGGAGAATAACTTGAAGATATTGCTTTTAAATCATAAGACCAGCCTTTTTCGGAAAAAGATTCATAGGACATTGGAAAAGTATAAATATCATCATTTATTTTTATTTGGAAAGTATAAATATCTTTCGTAACTTTTTCCGTACTTCTTGCATTATTTGATGAAGGTACACTTTTTTCATCTTGTGTATTTTTGTTATCATTTGTTTGAGTAGCAGTATTAGAAATATTAGTATTCGTTACGTTGTCAGATTTATTATTTTTTGTACATCCCATTAAAAATACAATGATACAAAGCGTTGATATAAATAATTTTTTCATAAATAAACCCTTTCATTAGATTAATGTTTAGTCAGCTTCATCAAGGTCAATTTCAATTTTATCAATTGTTTTTGTTTCTGTATCTAAAATAAATATGTAACGATCGTATTCATTCCCATTTGTTGCATATAGATAGCAGAAACGGTCATCCATTTCATGATTTAAACCTTGAAGTGCTTTCGTTAATTCATCTTTGCTTTTACCTAATGTGATATTTTTAGAAACAGTAAAAGGGATTGTTGAATCTAAATCACTTGTATCAGATGAAAGCATGGTAATGGTACTATTTTCAATAGTGACTGCATTATCGGTGCTATTAAATACTCGTGCACGAATCACTTTATTATCTCGTTTTAATTCAACCCAACCCCTATCATGTGCGTTTACGCTAGAATTGGTGCATTCTATTGGGTCAGATGAATCAGTGTTTGTAGTATCAATTTCCCATCCATTTTTAATAAAAGCTGATACAGGAGCAGGTAATTGATAAAGGTCTCCTGCATAATTACAAATGTAATCACTAAAGTCATCGCTTTGTGCTTTTGGTGCGGTATAAGCACTTACAGATTCCGGTGTTTCTGTGCTTACTGGTTTTTTTACTATATTGTCTGGAGCTACAGGATTATCAATTTTTATTTCTGAAAGTGTTTTTGTTGTAGAATCGATATAAAGATCTACGTATGAAAGTACATCGTAAGTATAAGTATATTTTGTATATCTGGAACCTTCAAAAACGGAAGAAGGTGTTCCATAAGCTTTTTTGATATCATCTGCTGTCGATTTGTTAAATTGAATATTACCCGGTAAGTAAATGGTATCCGAACTGTCAAACATATCAGATCTTATTATGATACTACTTACATGGCAATTATCAATGGTATCTACACTATTACCAAAATTACTTAGGAAAGCAAATAAACGAGTTTCTGAATTGCTATTTATTAAAGGGGTTGATATGTCGTTCAGGTCAGGCTTCACTTTTGCATTGGTATATTCTTCTTCGCATTTCCATGAATTTGCAACAAAATCAGAGTAGGCTGCCGGTAAAGAATAGACAGTATTATTGTATTGGAATTTAAAACTGTAGATGTCATCGGACAATTCAGGGGATGGTTTTACAGGTGTGTTTGGTTTGGTGTTTTCTAAGCTGTTTTCTTTCACGGTAGAATCCTTTGTTTGGCTGGAAGTAGAATCCTTTGTCTGGCTGCTAGTTTCAATCTCTTTCTTTGAACCGTTACAGCCGGTAGTAAGTACGGCAATGCAAAGCATTGCAAATAAAATTTTGTTTTTCATTTTTCTCTCCTCATAAAATATTAGTTTAAGTAGCTCCTCAACATATTTAACAATAATTGCCAAAAAGCAACATACAAAACATTATCATTACATGATTAAGAAGTCAAGAATCATTTTATTTCATCTAAAATAAAGGAATCTTACAATTAACATAGAATATATAAAATAGAGAGTAAATTGAGAACACAGCAGGTTCGAAGGAGGAAGTATATAGATATGACGATTCGAGAAACAACTGAAATGTGGGAAATGGAATACTTAAGTGAATTCGCTTCTTTTAGCAAAAATTCTAAAGGACGTGATCGTTTTGAAGAGCAGTGTGATATCAGACCGGTTTATCAACGAGACAGAGATAGAATTATTCATAGTAAATCATTTAGAAGGTTAAAGCATAAAACACAGGTTTTTTTGACTCCTCAGGGAGATCATTATCGGACAAGATTGACACATACTCTTGAAGTTTCTCAGAATGCAAGAACAATAGCCAAAGCATTAAGGTTGAATGAAGATTTGGCTGAAGCGATAGCACTTGGTCATGACTTAGGACATACTCCATTTGGACATGCTGGGGAAAGAGCTTTAAACGATGTTTGTATTGGAGGTTTCAGACATAACGAACAGAGTTTAAGGATCATTGAAAGACTAGAGAAACAAGGACAGGGCCTCAATTTGACTTGGGAGGTACGGGACGGAATTTTAAATCATCCTACCAGTAATATGCCAAGTACATTGGAAGGGAAAATTGTCAGATTGTCAGATAAAATTGCTTACATTAATCATGATATTGATGATGCGATAAGAGGGAAGATTTTATCAGAAGAGGAGATCCCGAAAGAATATCGACTGATACTCGGAAATTCCACAAGAGAAAGATTGAATACATTAATTCACGATATTATTTCTAATAGTAGTGGTAAAAATGAGATCGTAATGTCTTATCATATTGAAAAAGCAATGAAAGATCTGCGCAAATTTATGTTCGAACATGTGTATATTAATCCGGTAGCAAAAAGTGATGAAAATAAGGCCATTCAATTATTATTGGACTTGTTTGATTATTATGTAAAGCATTTGGAGAAACTACCAGAGCAGTATTTAGATATGATAGAAAAAGAAGAAGAGAGACCTGAAAGGGTCATATGTGATTATATAGCGGGTATGACTGATCAATATGCAATTGCTAAGTTCAAAGAATTTTTTATACCAAATTCGTGGAAATATTAAAAAAATAAAGGAAATCAATATTTCTTGTCGAATATTCTAGTATGGAGGCAAAAAATATGGCATATTATTCAGAAGAATTAATCGAAGAAATACGAATGAGAAACGATATTGTAGATGTCATATCAGGATATGTGAAACTCAAAAAACGGGGTAGTACTTATTTTGGATTATGTCCGTTTCATAATGAGAAATCCCCATCTTTTTCTGTAACACCCAGTAAGCAGATGTATTATTGCTTTGGCTGTGGAGCAGGTGGGAATGTGTTTACATTCATTATGGAATATGAAAATTACAGTTTTCCTGAAGCGGTCAAATTTTTGGCGGACCGGGCAGGTATTCATTTACCGGAGATTGAATATACAGAAGAGGCAAAAAAGCAGTCTGATTTAAGAAATTTGGTTTTAGAAATGAATAAAGAAGCTGCAAAATACTTTTTCTTTCAATTACGTTCTAAAGCAGGAGAACAAGCGATTCAATATTTAAAAAAACGTGAATTAAGTGAAGATACGATAAAGCAGTTTGGTATAGGTTATGCCAATAAATACAGTAATGATCTTTATCAGTATATGAAGAAAAAAGGTTATTCGGATCAAGTTTTAAAAGAATCAGGTCTTTTTAACCTTGATGAAAAAAAAGGAATTTACGATAAATTTTGGAATCGTGTAATATTTCCTATTATGGATGTAAATAATCGAGTCATAGGTTTCGGTGGACGAGTCATGGGGGAAGGTATGCCAAAATATCTAAATTCTCCTGAGACAAAAGTGTTTGATAAGAGCCGCAATCTGTATGGATTAAATATTGCAAGGATATCTAGAAAACCTAATATTTTAATTTGTGAAGGTTATATGGATGTAATTGCTCTTCATCAGGCAGGATTTAATAATGCGGTGGCATCATTGGGAACTGCATTTACGATTGGTCAATCCAATCTGATAAAACGTTACACGCAAGAAGTCCTTCTTACTTATGATAATGATGAGGCAGGACAAAAGGCAGCACTGCGGGCGATTCCTATTTGTAAAGAGGCAGGCTTATCAGTAAAAGTGATTCAAATGCATCCTTATAAGGATCCGGATGAGTTTATTAAAAATCTTGGTGCACAAGCTTTCCAGGAAAGAATTGATAATGCCAAGAACAGTTTTTTATATGAGATTGGTATTATCGAAAAGGGATATGATTTAAAAGATCCGGAAGGAAAAACAAAGTTTTTTCAGGAAGTTGCTAAAAAGCTGCTTGAATTTTCGGAAGAGATCGAGCGAAACAATTATATTGAATCGATCGCTTCAAAATATCAAATAGGTTTTGATAATTTAAGAAAATTAGTGAATAAATATGGAGCACAATTAGGAGAAGGTTTTGCTCCAAGAGAAAGGAATACTAACGATTCAAAACAGCAGCGCAAAATGAAGGATGGTATGAAGCAGTCTCAAAAATTGTTACTGACTTGGTTGATAGAATATCCGGAACTTTATGATAAAGTCAAAAAATATATCAGACCTAAGGACTATACGGAAGAATTATATGAGAATGTTGCTGATTTATTATATGAGCAGCTAGATAAAAATCAATTGAATCCCGCTCAGATCATAAGTAAGTTTGCAGATGATGATCAGGCTAGAGATGTTGCAGCACTTTTTAATGCAGTTTTGAATGAAGTAGAGACAAAAGAAGAAAAGGATAAAGCACTAAAGGAAACCATTTGTCGTATTAAGCAAAATAGCATTCAGGCGGCATCAAGAAGTTTAGATCCAACAGATATACAGGGATTACAAAACTTAGTTGAGGACAAGCGTATTTTGCAGGAATTAGAGAAGTTGCATATTTCTTTTGATTAAGGACAAAATATAAACAACTATGGAAGGATGGAAATAGAAATGGTAGAAAATGTAGAAAAGTTTGAAGAGAAGCTGGCGGCGCTTCTGGCATTGGCAAAGAAAAAGAAAAATGTATTAGAATATCAAGAAATCAATGACTTTTTTCATGATATTGAATTAGATGTAGATCAATTTGAGAAAATATTAGAATTTTTAGAAACAAAAAATATCGATGTACTAAGAATCACAGAAGATGAAGAAGAAGAAATCATTATTGATGATGAGGACGAGGTAGATGTAGAAAAAATTGATCTGTCAGTTCCGGATGGTATCAGTATTGAAGATCCTGTTCGTATGTATTTAAAAGAGATAGGTAAAGTACCATTATTAAGCGCCGAAGAAGAAATAGATTTAGCCAAAAGAATGGAAATTGGAGATGCGGAAGCGAAAAAACGTTTGGCTGAAGCCAATCTCCGTTTAGTTGTTAGTATCGCAAAAAGATATGTTGGTAGAGGAATGCTCTTTTTAGATTTGATTCAAGAAGGAAATCTTGGATTAATTAAGGCTGTAGAAAAATTTGATTATAGAAAAGGTTATAAGTTCAGTACTTATGCTACATGGTGGATACGTCAGGCTATTACAAGAGCAATTGCAGATCAGGCCAGGACGATACGTATTCCAGTGCATATGGTGGAAACAATTAATAAATTAATACGTGTTTCAAGGCAATTATTGCAAGAATTAGGAAGAGAACCAATTCCGGAAGAAATTGCAGAAGAAATGAATATGCCGGTAGAAAGAGTGCGTGAAATTTTAAAAATTTCTCAAGAACCAGTTTCTTTGGAAACGCCAATTGGAGAAGAAGAAGACAGTCATTTAGGAGATTTTATTCAAGATGATAATGTACCCGTACCAGCTGATGCAGCTGCATTTACATTATTAAAAGAACAATTAGTAGAAGTATTAGGAACCCTGACAGAAAGAGAACAAAAAGTTCTAAGATTACGTTTTGGGTTAGATGATGGTCGCGCTCGTACACTGGAAGAAGTTGGAAGAGAATTTAATGTAACAAGAGAACGTATTCGTCAAATCGAGGCGAAGGCTTTAAGAAAACTACGTCATCCAAGCAGAAGCAGAAAATTAAAAGATTATTTGGACTAGGTGGTAATATATGCGGTTATCGAAGAGGTTATCGGCTGTTGCCAATATGGTAACCAATGGGAATCGTGTGGTCGATGTTGGGACAGACCATGGATATATTCCGATTTATTTAGTAAGAAAAATGAGAATACCAAGTGCAATAGCTATGGATATTAATAAAGGCCCTTTAGAAAGAGCAAAAGGACATATATTAGAATATGGATTAGAATCCTACATACAGACACGTCAATCAGATGGTGTGAAAGCCCTGAAGGATAATGAGGGGGATACCCTCATTATTGCCGGTATGGGTGGAGGACTTGTCATAAAAATATTGGATGAAGGGAAACAAGTATTAAGTTCTTTTCAAGAATTTATTTTACAGCCACAATCAGAAATTTTTCAAGTCCGACAATATTTGCAAGAGAATGGGTACCGGATTCTTGAAGAAAAATTTCTTCAAGAAGATGGTAAGTTCTATACGATTATAAAAGCAATAAAAGGAGCTATGGAAACGTTATCTCCCGTATATTTAAAATATGGTAAGCAGCTTTTAGAAAATAAGGATCCGGTGCTGAAAGAGTTTTTATTAAAAGAACAGGTACAGTATCTTAAAATAAAGTATAATTTATTAGAAAAGAATACATCCTCATCTATAGAACGATTAAATGAAATTGAAGAAAAATTGGAATATAATAACCTGGCATTAACCATAATTGATTGACGACATAATAATATAAGAGAGGGTGAGATACAATGCTATGTAGTGACATTATAAAAATCTTAGAGGAACATTCACCTTTAGAATATGCAAGTTCATGGGATAATGTTGGTTTGTTGATTGGCGATAAAAAGAATCCGATTCATAAGATTCATATAGCTTTAGATGCTACAGATGAAGTGATCGAAGAGGCAATTCAACAAAATGCAGATATGCTGTTAACGCATCATCCTCTAATATTTCAAGGAATGAAAAAAGTTGTTGCCAATGACTTTATCGGAAGAAGAATCATTCGTTTAATACAAAGCAATATTAATTATTATGCGATGCATACTAATTTTGATATAAAAGGTATGGCAGATTTGGCGATAGATTATTTAGGCATTGAGAAAGAAGATATTCTGGAAATCACTTACCAATCTGAGCAAAATGTAGAAGGGTTCGGCAGAGTCGGTCATTTAAGTAAAACGGTCTCATTAAAAGAATGTTGTAGTCTGGTCAAGGAAAAATTTCAAATTGATTCGGTAAAAGTATTTGGAGATTTAGAGAAAAAAGTAAATAAAATAGCTATTTCACCAGGTTCAGGAAAAAGTATGATTCCTCATGCGTTAGAGAAGAAAGCAGATGTACTGATTACCGGAGATATTGATCATCATGATGGAATAGATGCAGTTGCAAGAGGACTAAGCATCATTGATGCAGGACACTACGGAATTGAATATATTTTTATCCCATATATGAAGAAATATCTAGAGCAGAATTTGACAGATAATGTAACAGTAACTTGTGCGCGGATTCAAAATCCGTTTCAAATTATTTGAAAAGGAGAGATTGGCATGGAAGCAGTAAAAGTTTATGTAGGTGAGGAAGAGAGGGAGTATCCGACAGGGACTACTTTTTTAAAGATTGCAAAAGAGTTTCAAAATAAATTTCAAAATGAAATTGCACTTGCAATGGTTGATAATAAATTACAGGAATTACATAAGACTGTACAACATGAATGCCATATAAGTTTTGTTACAACAAAAGAAAGTGCCGGAAATAAAGCATACAAAAGAAGTGCTACTTTGTTGATGCTAAAATCCTTTTATGATGTGGTAGATGTTAGTAAATTAAAAAAGGTTAGAGTTCTGTATCATTTGGATAATGGGTATTATTGTAAAGTGACAGGTGATATAAAAATTAATGAAGAACTATTGAAAAAGCTCAAGAATCGTATGAAAGAGTTAGTTGAAAGAGATATTCCAATTCACAAAAAAACATTAAATTCGAATGAGGCAATTGAAAAATTCGGTGAATATGGTATGCATGATAAGGAACGCTTATTTAAATATCGTTTAGTTTCGAATGTAAACATTTATAGTATTGAAAAATTTGAAGATTATTATTATGGATATATGGTTCCTAGTACAGGATACCTTAAAAATTTTGACTTATGTTTGTTTGATGAGGGTTTTGTACTACAATTTCCAGATCAGGATGGAGGAACTGAAATTTCAGGATTTCAGCCTCCAAAAAAACTATTTCAAGTATTAAAAGAATCGACTAAATGGGGAGAGATGATTGGTATCGATACCGTCGGTGCTTTGAATGATAAAGTAGCCGATGGAAGCATTAAGAATTGTATTTTGATACAAGAAGCTTTATTTGAAAAGAAAATTGCTGGAATTGTAGAAAAGATAATACAGCATCCTGATAAGAAATTGATTATGATTGCTGGTCCATCATCATCCGGAAAAACAACATTTTCCCATCGTTTATCTATTCAATTAATGGCGCAGGGTCTCAAACCACATCCGATTCCAATTGATAATTATTATTTGGATCGTGATCAAATACCGCTGGATGAACATGGAGAACGTGATTTTGAATGTTTAGAAGCTTTAGATATAGAGCGGTTTAATAAAGATATGCTGGCTCTATTAGCAGGTGAATGTGTAGAAATACCACAATTTTCTTTTGAAACGGGAAAAAGAGAAATGAAAGGCAGATGTCTACAACTTGGAAAAGATGATATTTTAGTGATTGAAGGGATTCATGGATTAAATGATAGTCTTTCTTATGAACTACCAAAAGAAAGTAAATTTAAAATTTATATTAGTGCGCTGACTCAATTAAACATTGATGAACATAACCGTATCCCTACGACTGATGTTAGATTGATACGAAGAATTGTCAGAGATGCAAGAACTCGTGGAACTTCAGCGAAAGAGACATTGTCTATGTGGAAGTCTGTCAGACGTGGTGAGGAAAGGCATATTTTTCCATTTCAAGAGCAAGCTGATATCATGATTAATTCCGCACTAATTTATGAGCTGGCAGTTCTTAAATTATATGCAGATCCATTACTATTTGGGATTGAACCGGATGAGCAGGAATATAATGAAGCGATTCGTTTACTTAAATTTTTAGATTATTTTGTGTCGATACCAAGTGAGTCAATTCCCCAAAATTCCATTGTAAGGGAATTTATTGGAGGTAGTTGCTTTAAAGTTTAATTTATGTTAAAATATAATGCTAAGTAAGATAAGTGATCGCAGCTACAAGTGTCGAAAGACCGTAGGTGAGGAAAGTCCGGGCTTCATAGGGCAGGATGCCGGATAACGTCCGGTGGAGGTGACTCCAAGGCCAGTGCAACAGAAATATACCGCCAGTATTTTACTGGTAAGGGTGGAAGGGTAGAGTAAGAGCCTACCGCCTTCTTGGTAACAAGGAGGGCACATGTAAACCCCATTCGAAGCAAAACCGAATAAAAGCGATAACGTGGCCCGCTAGCTTTAGGTAGGTTGCTTGAGGTGATTGGTGACAATCATCCTAGATAGATGATCACTCACGACATAACCCGGCTTATCGTCTTGCTTATTTTATAGTTAAATATAAAAAGGCTCTGTGTCAATAGTTGGGGTGTGATTCTTTGAATCACGCCCCTCTACTGATGTTAGGGAATTTTAATATTATCATCTATTGAAAGGATATTTAGACTAGCAAATAATCCTCTTTGTTAGTTCGCTTTTTATTAATTAGTACAATGTAATATTCTTGTTCTAAATCTTTCAAAATTCCTAATTCCATAAGATGTACGTTTCATTACTTTGATTTTATTATTAAAACCTTCAGTTGGATCATTTGTAATCCCATATTTAAAAGCACTCAAAATACCTTTTGAGAAACGTCTATAGGTAGCTGCTACATCTTCAAAGTCTTTCATTCCACATGTTTCTGCATTTGCAAGCCATTTCAAGAACTGTTCACGTTGGAATGAGTATTTTGTTTCCTGACAAATTTTATAAAACCATTCTTTTAAGTAATGAGCTTTACGTAATTCATCATTGTAAAGAAGCATAATGTCGCAGGCCTTCTTATCTTCTTGTTTTAAAGAATCGTATCTTTTGTGTATTAGAGTTTTGCTTCTTTTGTAGTATTTCCTAAGTGTTGGTGTCATATGATTACGTTCTTTTTTGGGAATCGTTCTAAAATAAGAAGTTAAGTGGGACTGTGTACTGTCTGGAAAAATGTCTAACACCTTACATTTAAGAGAATCAACAAGTATATATTGGTATTTTCCAGTATTGGCATTCACTTTAAACTCATCAATTGCAATCGCTTTCTTTAATGTTGGAAGTTCATAATTTAAAGTATCCAGAATCCTTGTTACAGTAGAGGCTGAAATGTTAAGTTTGTTAGATACATGCTTGATGCTTACAGTATCTCTTAGCTCATTAGCAATGGCGTGTGTAAGTCGCCTTGTCCGTTGTTGATATCTTGAAAGAAAGAGAATAACTTTCAAAAAATCTTTTGCCGCATGAACAGTGATATCGAAGTTTATTTAGAATTAAATAACAATCTTTTAACTGAAAAGGTAATATTTTATTACAAAAATAATAAAAATGTTGGAAGTGTAAGTTTACACCCCAACATTTATTATAGAGCCGTAATTTATAGTTATAATGAATTATATTGTAATTTAAGATTCAGGCTGTAAAAGGTATACATAAAATAATGCAATACATTTTCATGATTATAATTAAGGGAGTAAGCATCAATATATTTACATAACATAATTTTAAACTATTTACATTTATTAAAATGTGTTATATAATATCTAAGTTCTTAACGTTAAGAAATAATATTATAAATTAATAAGGAGGAAGATTAAATGAATAATTTTGAGTTTTTATCAGAAGAGGAAATGTATACAATCGAAGGTGGAGGGAAATGGGAAACGGTAATATCTTTAATAGATCCAGCTTATAATTTTATAAAAGGTGTTGGTCATGGCTTCGTAGAGGCTGGGAATAAAGATAATTGGGGTGATTGATATATAGAATGTTTAAAAGAGTAAGAGAAATTAGTGATGTAAAATTTATTTTGTTATCAGTATTAATATGTTTTATATTTAATTATTTATTTATATATATTGCTGGTTTATTTGGTATTAATATAACTGATGAAATATATATAAAAGATTATAATTCGTTTTCAATATTTATGTTTATTTTAATAACATTTATTGGACCAGGTATTGAAACGATTTTATTAGTTTATTTAGTTAAGATTGCAAAAATAATTATAAAACGAAATTATATTGTAGCGGTTCTAATTTCTATTATATTTGGTGCGTTACATTATCATTCTATATCTTATATGTTGATAGCAAGTGGTATAGGATATATATATATTTTTTCATATATGTTTTATCCGAACAAAAGATTTACATCTTACAAAATATTATTTTTAATACATTCAATATATAATTGTATATCATATATAACAAATATATTTAAATAAAGAAATTTGAAAGGAAGATAAATTATGTTAAATAAATTTTGCGAGTTAACAATTAATGAAAGTAGAAGTATTAATGGAGGTAGTGCGTTTAATGATATTGGAAATGTTGTAGGAAAAGGATTATATTATATATGTAAAGGACTTGATGCTTCAACTACAGCTGGACAAATGGAAAGATGGCACAAAAAACATAATAAATAGAAATATTTATTATTAGAATTGGAGCTGTTTCAAAACTAACAAGTTTTAGTTGGGATTGTTATGGCTCCATTTTTGTGATTATTTTCAATTGTTTAACTCTTATTATTACATATACGTAGAGTGCTATTATTGCAGTAAATTACATAAAGATTGCTTATTGAGATTGAAATAAATTTTAAATATTAGAGAATCAAAATAATTAATAGAAACATGGAGACATAAAGGGAACGATGAAATACTCATGTATAAAACAACAAGACACAACTGATTGTGGTGCAGCTTGTCTTGCAACTATTTCAAAACAATATGGATTAAGAACACCTATTTCAAAAATAAGAGAATATGCAGGTACTGATAAACAAGGAACAAATGTATATGGTATTATTAAAGCGGCTGAACAAATAGGTTTTAGTGCAAAAGGTATGAAAGGAGATAAGGAAGCTTTTTTTTCTGATTTTCCATTACCGTGTATTGCTCATGTTGTAATAGATAGCAATTTATTTCATTATATTGTTATACATAAAATTACAAGGAAAAAAATTATTATAGCAGACCCAGCAGAAGGATTAATTACTCTTAAACCAGAACAGTTTTTTGGGATAAACGTTAAAGAAAGTGAAAATTCTAAATATCGATGGACTGGAGTTATTATTTTTATGACACCAACAATGAAATTTAAAACTGGTGATAAGACAAAAGGTTTATTTAAAAGTTTTTTATCTTTATTAATACCTCATAAAAAAATATTAATACATATATTTATTGCATCTTTGATATATACATTTTTAGGTATTTTAGGAGCATTTTATTTTCAAGCATTAATAGATTATATACTTCCAAACAATTTGAGTGAGACGTTAATGGTGCTTTCTATAGGGATAATAATTTTAAGTATTTTTAAAGTATTATTATCCGCTTTTCGTTCACATCTATTATTATATTTAAGCCAAAAGATTGATATAGCATTATTGTTTGGATATTATAAACATGTAATTAATCTCCCGATGAATTTTTTTGGTACAAGAAAAGTAGGAGAAATAATATCTAGATTTCAGGATGCTGGCAAAGTGAGAGATGCTATTTCAGGGGCGGTATTAACACTAATGATAGATACGATAATGGCAATTATTGGCGGTATTATATTATTTAGGCAAAATTCTGCAATGTTTTTTGTAACAATTATAATGCTTGGATTGTATTTATTAATAGTATGGTCATTTAATAAGTCATATCATCGTTTAAATCGTAATCAAATGGAAAATAATGCAAAGTTAACGGCTTTTTTAGTGGAATCATTACATGGAATACAGATGATAAAAACTTATAATGCAGAAAGAAATGCAAATCTAAAAACTGAAATTAAATTTGTTAAACTTCTTAAAAGTGTTTTTAAATTATATTGTATCGAAAATTTACAAGATGCACTAAAAACTATAGTAGAAGTTATTGGAGGAATAATTATATTATGGGTTGGTAGTTTTAATGTTATTCATGGAAATATTACAATAGGTCAATTAGTAGTATTTAATTCTTTACTGATTTATTTTTTAGAACCCGTAAAAAATTTAATTAACCTACAACCAAAAATGCAGACAGCTATAGTAGCGGCTAATCGTTTGGGAGAAATTTTAGATTTAGAAATTGAAAAAACAAAAATAGAAGAAAAAAAAATAAGACCAAAGAATTTATTAGGTGATATTGAATTTAAGAATGTGAATTTCCGCTATGGGACTAGAAAGTTAGTGTTAGAAAATATTAACTTAAAAATTAAATGTGGACAAAAAGTAGCTTTTGTTGGTGAGAGTGGATCTGGAAAATCAACTCTTTTTAAATTATTATTATATTTATATAAAACTGAATCTGGAGATATTTTATTAAATGATAATAAAATTGACGATATTCAAATCGAAATTTTGAGAGATAAAATTGCATATATTTCACAAGAAACATTTTTATTTAGTGGAAGTATATTAGAAAATCTATCTTTTGGCATGGTTAATACATCAATAGAAGATGCTATAGAAGCTTCTAAATTAGCACATGCACATGATTTTATTAATGAACTCCCTTTAAGATATAATACTAATCTTGAAGAAAATGGTGCAAATATATCTGGAGGACAAAGACAGAGATTATCTATAGCAAGAGCAATGTTAAAAAAACCGGATATATTAATTTTAGATGAAGCTACAAGTAATTTAGATGCCATTACTGAAAGAATGATAGATGAGACAATTCATAAATTATGCATAAATACAACAGTAATATTTATAGCACACAGATTAAGTACAATTAAAAAATGTGATAAAATTTTTGTTATGGATAAAGGTAAAATAATTGAAGAAGGATCTCATATAGAATTAATAAAATTAAGTGGGGAATATGCAGAGCTTGTAAAACAACAGACATTAGAAAGCGGGGAAGAATAATGAAACCATTACTTATGGATATGAATGGCATGTCTAATAGCAAAGAGGTTTATGAATCTAGACCCCATCCATTTTTTGTATTATTTATTTATTTAGTATTATCTATAATAATTTCATTTTTAATATGGGCTTATTTATGTAAAATTGACATTGTCATAAAATATAATGGAATATTAAAGACATCAGAAAAAGTTTTAACTATAACAAATGAAATTGAAGGACAAATTGAAAAGGTAAAAGTAAATGATGGAGATGAAGTAAAAAAAGGAGATATAATATATGTAATTAATCATGATGAATTAGCTACTGAATTAAAAGATTATAGCAAAAATCTTAGTGATGTAGAAGATAGGTTATTAATATTAAATGCCTATTTAGACGCATTGAACGGTAATATAAATAATTTTCAGTCTTTACAAAAAAATGTCTATTTTGATGAGTATAAATCACGTTTTGATTTAATTACAATTAAAACGAATCCATTAAACTCAGAAAAAGAAAGATTAACAGAAATTAATACGATATATGGAGAATTAAAATCATATAAGGCGAAAAAAAATGATTTGTTAAAAAAATGTGCAATAATAAATAAGGAAATTAAAAAATCAACAGTAATTGCTAAAAAAGATGGTTCTGTAAATTTTAAATTTGATATTGTAGAAGGAAATAAAATCCATGAAGGTGAAGAACCTTTAACTATTATACCTAAAAGTAAATATTTGATTGATACATTTATTGATAATAAAAATATTGGAAAAATAAAAGAGGGTATGCAAGTTAAAATAGAATTTTATTCGTTTCCTGTTTCAGAATATGGATTAATTTCGGGTAAGATTAAAAACATATCAAAAGATATTAAAATAAATGATAAAAAAAGTTCCTCATATTATATCGCAAAGACTACTTTAGACAATAATTCACTATATAATAAAAAAGGAAAAGAGGAGAAATTAAAAGTGGGTATGAATTGTGAAGTAAAAGTCATAACAGGAAAAAAAAGGGTTTTGTTTTATATATTAGAAAAAATTAATTTATTGAATTAGATTTATGCAATTTTATTTTATTAATTCTATAATATGAAAAAAAGAGTTTATTCTAATAGTCGAAAGGAGAAAAAAATATGGATATTATCTTAATATTGAAAGCGATTATAATTGGTATTGTAGAAGGCATTACTGAATTTATTCCTATATCTTCTACTGGTCACATGATTTTAGTTGGATGGGCAATTGGTTTTGAGGGAGCGTTTGCTAAGATGTATGAAGTTGTAATTCAGCTTGGAGCTATCATGGCAGTAGTTGTATTATACTGGAGTAAAATTAAAGATAGTATAATTGATTTTTTTATATTTATCTTTACAAAAGGCAAAGAAGGTAAGAACGGATTTAAATTTGGAATTAATGTAATTGTAGCTTCTATTCCTATGAGTATTGTCGGTATGCTGTTTTATAGTAAAATAAAGTCTATGTTTGAGCCAGAGGTTGTTATCGTTGGATTTATAGTTGGTGGATTGTTATTATTATTGATTGAAAGATTATATAGTAATAAAAAATGTAAAGAAGACAGAATAGATAATATTACATTTGTACATGCATTTAAGATAGGAGTATTTCAGTTATTGGCTTTGTGTCCGGGTATGTCAAGAAGTGCATCTACAATTATGGGTGGATGGATGGCTGGGTTATCAACACCATTAGCAGCAGAATTTTCTTTTTTTATTGCTATCCCTGCAATGATAGGAACATCAGCAAAAGACTTATTAGAATTTGACTATTCAATAATGACACAGACTTTGTGGTTTTCTTTAATAATAGGATTTATTGTTGCATTTATTATAGCTTTAATCGTTATTAAAAAGTTTATTACTTACTTAAAGAAGAAACCTATGAAAGTATTTGCGGTATATAGGGTTATTGCAGGTTCATTACTTGCAATACTTGTGTTAACTAATATTATTAAATTGACAGTTTGATTTTTTTCATAGATCATAAAATTGTTTGATTATAAGCTTTATATCTAAGGTGTATAATTCATTGTATGAAAATATTTTTTTGAGTGCCTCATAAGAATTTTCAGGTACTATTTTAATAAAAGTATTTAAGGGATCTTATTTAATTAGCCTTTATTTAATACATGGTATTTTGTTATTGAGTACATACATAAAAGCAGGAATTACCAGCTTTTTGAACTTAGCAAAAGAAAAGTTTGTTTTGCCATTTGTTAAGTTGAAACAAAGTGTCTAGCTCCTACAATAGTGTAGAAAATTGAGGTTGTGTAGACACTTTATTTTTTTTATATTAATATTAAGTTAACGTATTATTCAGTTCCATATTTCTCTTCGCAATATTTACATCGATAAACCTCTTTTTCAGAATCTGTCAATAAGAATATATGATCCAATTCCTGCTCAATAGTAGTGATACAGCGGGGATTTTTACATTTAATGACATTTATTACCTGAGACGGTAGTTTTAAAGCTTTCTTTTCTACAATTTTACAATCTTTGATGATATTTACTGTTATATTGTGATCAATGAATCCCAAGATATCCAAATCAAGCATATGGATATCACATTCCACTTTGATAATATCCTTTTTGCCCATCGCATTACTTTTTGCGTTTTTGATAATCGCAACACAGCAATCTAATTTATCCAGACCTAAATAATGATAAATATCCATACTTTTCCCGTTTTGGATATGATCCAAAACAAAACCTTCCTGAATAAGACCAACATTTAACATACCTGCACCTCCAATAATGTAAGTATAAGAGCCATTCTGACATAAACACCATATTGAACCTGCTCAAAATAGACAGCGCGAGGGTCATTATCTACTTCAACAGAAATTTCGTTCACTCTGGGAAGAGGATGAAGAACAAGCATGTCTTCTTTGGCAAGGTTCATTTTTGGTTTGTCCAAAATATAAAAATCTTTCATTCGGATGTAATCTTCTTCATTAAAAAAACGTTCCCTTTGAACACGTGTCATATAAAGAATATCTAAATCAGTAATAGCATCTTCTAAACGGACGACTTCTTCAAAAGAAATATTGTTTTTTCCTAAGATATCCTCTCGGATATAACTTGGTATTTGGAGTTCGTCAGGTGATATTAATACAAACGATATGTTTGGGTAACGAATTAGTGCATTGATTAAAGAATGGACAGTACGACCGAATTTGAGATCTCCACATAAGCCAATTTTAAGATTATCTAATCTGCCCTTTAAAGAACGAATGGTCAATAAATCTGTTAATGTCTGAGTAGGATGCTGATGTCCGCCATCTCCGGCATTAATAACAGGAATAGAAGAATTCAGAGCCGCTACTAAAGGAGCCCCCTCTTTTGGATGACGCATAGCGCAGATATCTGCATAGCAGGAAATCATCCGTATGGTGTCAGCAACACTTTCGCCTTTTGCTGCAGAACTAGATGCAGCATTGGAAAAACCTAATATATTACCACCAAGATTTAACATTGCAGCCTCAAAACTCAAACGAGTTCGCGTACTTGGTTCATAAAAAGTAGTTGCTAATTTTTTACCTTCACAGGCATGAGCATATTTGGAAGGATTTTTTTCAATGTCATTTGCTAAATCAAGTAATTTGTCAAGCTCTTCCACAGTAAAATCCAAGGGACTCATCAAATGTTTCATAGTTTCCTCCTGTTCATAATTCATTTTCTTTTTATTGCTTTCTATATAATATAATAATTATAGTTAAATTTCAATTATCTTTTGCAATATCTTTTTGTATCTATTATAATGTAGATTGAGCCGCAAAAGGCAATAAAGGAGGAACGGATATGGGATACAAGGAGAGGAAGCGTATATTATTTTTTGGACTTCCATGGACTTTTACCAGGTATACGATAGAAGAGGATATATTAACGATTAATACAGGATTGATCAAGCAGGTAGAAAATGATTGCTTTATGTATAAAATTCAAGATGTACAAATGACATCTGGTTTCTTTGAACGAATGTTTGGTATGGGAACAATTATCTGCTATACAGGTGATAAGACTCATCCGCAGTTAATACTTCAGCATATCAAAAATTCCAGAGAAATTAAGGAATTTATATTAAAGACATCAGAAGAAGCAAGAATGAAAAGAAGAACAATAAATACTCTTGATATCGGAATAGAAGATGGAGATTTAGAATAAAATAAGTAAGAGCCAATCAGTATAAAGATTGGCTCTTACTTATTATTTAAAGAAAATTCAGCTTCTGGGATTCTGTGTTAGAATGCGCTCAAAGAGTAATCCTAAAAAGAACCAAAAAGGAGCAAAATCTAAGCGGATGACTCCGTTAATGTTTAATTTTGCTTTGCTGTAGTCCCAAGGGCATAAATGGTATTGTTTTAAGAAAGATCCTGTAAAATATTCTGTAATAAAAATGCATAGAGTATAAATACTTCCTCTAAAAAAGATATGGAGTTTTTTTACATATTTGTACATAGGAAGTAAAAAAGAAGCCATACCATAAATCGGAAACATCCATAGTGAGGTATATCCCGTAAGCTGAAAGTTTTTTTCAAGAATAGAGTGGGTTGAGGTAAACAAGATTTCCATACACCAGCCGATGGTACCACATAAAAAAAATTTTTTCTTCATGAACTTAGTATGTTTTCTGTTAAATATAATATAACAGGTATTTTATGGAATATAGATACGAAAGAAGCCGTTACAAAAGTAACGACTTCTTATCTTAATATTTTATGAGGGGGGAGATAGTGTTAAAACTATCTAAAAACAGTATACGTAAAAAATATGTTCAAAGTGTGTTTTAATTCTAAAATAAACCTTAAGAAGAAATGAAAATAATATATATTTTTTAAAACTAAATTGGAATATAAATGCTAGAACATTGAAAAGCAAAAGAACATGTGTTATCCTATATTCAATGATGTCAATTTATAAGAAAGAGTGTGAATTATGATTCAGTTAAAGCGATTATTAGAAAATTTAGAGTATGATTGTATTCAGGGAAATGAGGATATTACCGTAGAAAGTGTTATTTATGATTCAAGAAAAGTAATATCACAATCATTATTTGTTTGTATAAAAGGAACTGCAGTAGACGGACACAAATTTGCAGATGAAGTAGTAGAGAAAGGAGCAGTTGTATTAATAGTAGAAGAAACCGTAGATGTTCCTGAACATATTACTGTGATTAAAGTCAAAGATACCAGATATGCTTTGGCAGTTATTTCAGCAGCTTATTTTGATCATCCGGCTCAAAAGTTAAAGACAATTGGCATAACCGGAACCAAAGGGAAAACAACGACTACTTATATGGTGAAATCAATATTAGAAAATGCAGGCTACAAAGTGGGATTGATTGGTACCATAGAAGCAATAATAGGAAATGAAGTAATTCCAGCCAATAACACAACACCGGAATCTTATATAGTTCAAGAGTATTTCAGCAAAATGGTGGAAGCCGGGTGTGATGCAGTAGTAATGGAAGTTTCTTCTCAGGGACTGATGATGCATCGTACAGCCGGATTTGTTTTTGACTTTGGTATTTTCACAAATATAGAACCAGATCATATCGGGCCGAATGAGCATAAAGATTTTGAAGAATATATGGAATGCAAGGGACTTTTGTTTCAACAGTGCAAAATAGGAATTGTAAATTGTGATGATAAACATTTTGAAAAAGTAATAGAAAATCATACCTGTAAACTAGAAACATTTGGTATTTCAACAAATGCCGATCTTCAGGCAGATAATATTGAGTTTACGGTAGAAAAAGGGATTTTAGGAGTGACCTATGATCTGAAAGGATTATTGGAATGCCAAGTTGCAGTAGATATTCCAGGAACATTTAGTGTATACAATTCCTTAACAGCGATAGCGATCTGCAGACATTTTAAAGTTCCTGTAGAAAAAATGAAGAAGGCACTTAAGGCGGCCAAAGTAAAGGGCAGAATAGAGATGGTTAAAGTTTCAGATGATTTCACTTTGATGATTGACTATGCGCATAATGCAATGAGCTTAGAAAGTCTTTTGTCGTCTTTGAAAGCATATCAGCCGACTCGTTTAGTATGCTTATTTGGATGTGGAGGAGACCGATCCAAATTAAGACGTTATGAAATGGGGGAAGTCTCCGGAAAATTAGCAGATTTGACCGTTATTACATCTGATAATCCAAGAACAGAAGAACCACAAGCGATTATTGATGATATAAAAATAGGAATGGCTAAGACAGATGGAAAATATGTAGAAATCTCTGATCGGAAAGAAGCGATCCGATATGCGATAGAACATGGACAAAAGGGAGATATTATTGTACTGGCCGGTAAAGGTCATGAGGATTATCAAGAAATCAATGGAGTGAAATATTCTTTGGATGAAAGAGTCTTGATTCAGGAAATTTTAGAAGAAATAAGCAGGTGAAAAAATGCAGGCAAAATATGCCAATGTTATTATTGACATTGTTCATTCAGATTTGGATAAGACATTTCAATATAAAATACCGGAATATTTGTTAGAAAAAATTCAATTGGGGATGGAAGTCGTTGTTCCGTTTGGAAAGAGCAATCGTTTGATAAAAGGTTATGTAATCATGATTACAGATAAGCCTGAATTTGAAATTACCAAGATAAAAGAAATATATGAAATCAATTATAACAGCCTGCTGATAGAATCAAAGCAGATTCAGCTGGCAGGCTGGATAAAAGAAAATTATGGTTCTACCATGATTCAAAGCCTCAAGACAGTAATTCCGATCAAGCAGAAAGTAAAATCAAAAGAAAAAAAAATTGTCATCCTGATATTACAAGAGGAATTGGCTAAGGAGAAGCTTGAATTATTTAAAAATAAGCATTATACAGCGAAAGCAAGATTATTAGAAGCATTATTGAAAGATACTACAGTTTCTTACGAAGTGATAGTAAAAAAATTAAAAATAGCACAATCAGTTATCAAATCATTTGAGCAAGAAAATATGATTCGTATCGAAACCGAATCTTTTTATCGTAATCCGGTAAAAAAAATAGTTAAGCAGGAAAAGTCTGTTGCATTAAATACAGACCAATCAGGTGTCGTGGAAGGTATCTGGAAAGACTATACCAAGGGTATCCGGAATACTTATCTAATCCATGGTGTTACAGGAAGCGGAAAGACTGAAGTTTATATGGAACTTATTCAAAGAGTGATTCAAGAAGGAAAGCAGGCGATTGTTTTGATACCCGAAATTTCTCTTACTTTTCAGACAGTCACAAGATTTTATCAGAGATTTGGTGATAGAGTATCTATTATGAATTCAAGGCTTTCGGCAGGGGAAAAATATGATCAGATGATGCGGGCACGGAATAATGATATTGATATTATGATAGGCCCCCGATCGGCTTTATTTACTCCGTTTCAGAATTTAGGACTTATTATAATAGATGAAGAACATGAATCTAGTTATAAAAGTGAATCAATGCCTCGATATCATGCCAGAGAAACAGCGATACAGTGGGCCAAAATGCTTCATGCGAGTGTTGTTTTAGGGTCAGCGACACCGTCCATTGATTCGTACTATCGGGCTAATACTGGAGAGTACGTTTTGTATCAATTAAGCAGCCGGGTACAAAAAAGAGAACTTTCTAAAGTATATACTATAGATTTAAGAGAAGAATTAAGAGAGGGAAATCGTTCGATTTTGAGCATGAAGCTTCAAGAATTGATAGAAGAAAAACTGCAGAAGCAGCAACAGATTATGTTGTTTATTAATCGAAGAGGTTTTGCAGGATTTATATCTTGCCGTTCTTGTGGTCACGTTATGAAATGCCCACATTGTGATGTGTCATTAACTGTACACAATAATGGACAACTAGTCTGCCATTATTGCGGATATCAAGAAAAAGAGGTATCTAAGTGTCCTAATTGTGGTTCTCCTTATATTGGAGGTTTCAAAGCAGGGACCCAAAAAATAGAGTCTATTGTAAAAAGCCGTTATCCGAATGCGCGTATCCTAAGAATGGATATGGATACGACCAAAACAAAAGAAGGACATGAAAGAATACTAAAGGCCTTTGCGAATCATGAAGCGGATATATTAATAGGAACCCAAATGATAGTTAAGGGACATGATTTTCCGAATGTAACCTTAGTAGGGATTTTAGCAGCAGATTTATCGTTACATACTGCAGATTATCGTGCAAGTGAAAAAACGTTTCAGCTGCTTACACAAGCAGCCGGAAGAGCAGGCAGAGGAGAAGAGAAAGGAGAAGTTGTAATACAGACTTACACTCCGGATCATTATAGTATTGTAGCAGCTGCAAAACAAGATTATAAAGATTTTTATCAACAGGAAATATTGTTCCGCAGCCTTATGTCATATCCGCCGGCTGCGAATATGATGGTTATAATGATAACCTCTTTGAAGTATGAAATGGCACAAAATTGTGCAGACATTTTAAAAACAGAAATAGAGCAGATTATTCAGGAAAAAAAAGAAAAAGAGCAATCTGGAAATATGCAGATAATTCAGGTCATAGGACCAGCTGATGCGGTAATAGCAAAAGTCAATGATAGATATCAAAAGGTAATTTATATAAAAGCTGAACAATATGATGAATTAATTCATATAAAAGATAGATTAGAAAATATAGTAGAATTACAGGAACAAAAAAAATCAGTAAATATACAATTTGATTTTAATCCAATGAATTTTATGTAGGAGGAAGTGGAAAAATGGCATTAAGAACGGTACGTATTCAAGGAGATCCGGTATTAGAAAAGAAATGTAAAGAAGTAAAAGAAATGACACCCAAAATTGAAGTTCTAATTGATGATATGTTGGAAACGATGTATGAAGAAATGGGGGCAGGACTTGCAGCGCCACAAGTTGGAGTTTTAAAGAGAATATTTGTTATTGATGTTGGAGAAGGCCCTTTTGTATTCATCAATCCTGTTATCATAGAAACGGCAGGTGAGCAGGAAGGGGATGAAGGGTGTTTAAGTGTACCTGGAAAATGCGGTAAAGTTATCAGACCAAAGCATGTAAAAATAAAAGCTTTGGATAGAAATATGAAAGAATTTGAAATCGTAGGACATGATTATTTTGCAAGAGCCATGTGTCATGAAAACGATCATTTAGATGGACATCTTTATGTAGAAAAAGTGATAGGTGATTTATATGACACAAATGTGGAGCTAGAAGAATAGGAGGGATGTAAATGAAAGTGATTTTTATGGGAACTCCTGATTTTTCTGTTGGAACTTTAGAAGCACTCATTCAAGCAGGTCATGAAATCACTATGGTGGTAACTCAGCCGGACAAACCAAAGGGTCGTGGAAAAACAATGCATTTTTGTGCGGTGAAAGAAGCAGCGTTGTCTTATGGTCTGCCAATTTACCAGCCCAAGAAGATTAGAGAAAAAGAGTGTATAGAATATTTAAAAAACATAGAAGCGGATATTATAGTAGTTGTAGCATTCGGTCAAATATTAACAAAAGAAATTTTAGAAATGCCTCTTTATGGCTGCATTAATGTTCATGCTTCCTTACTACCAAAGTATCGGGGGGCGGCTCCGATTCAGTGGGCGGTGATTAACGGAGAGACAGAAACCGGAGTAACTACAATGAAAATGGACGAGGGTCTGGATACTGGAGATATGATAATGAAAACAGTTGTTCCGGTAGATAAAGAAGAAACAGGAGGCAGTCTGTTTAAGAAGTTAAGCATAGAGGGTGCAAAATTATGTGTTAAGACATTAGAGGCTTTAGAAAATAAAACTGCTGTTTATGAAAAGCAGAATGAGGAAGATTTTACTTATGCAAAAATGATAAAGAAGCAAATGGGTAGAATTCAATGGACAGACAGTGCTGTTGTCATCGAACGCTTAATTAGAGGCTTAAATCCTTGGCCAAGTGCGTTTACCGGATTGAATGGGAAAACATTGAAAATTTGGAAAGCAAATGTAATAGAGAAAGAAGGAATGCCTGGAGAAGTATTAGAAGTTACGAAGGAATCTCTAATTGTTGGAACGGGTAAAGGCGCTTTGGCGATTGAAGAACTACAGTTAGAAGGAAAAAAAAGAATGGGAATTGACACATTTTTGCGTGGTGTTACGATAGAAAAAGGAACTAAATTGCAATAGTTGAAAGAAGGAGATTAAAATGTATAATGGAATTTATTCAGGATATGGGATGTTTTGGGATCCGACGTATATATTTGTTATAATTGGATTTGTTTTATGTCTGGGTGCTTCAGCTCTTGTAAAAAGTGCTTTTCATAAATATTCAAGAATCAGAAACAGAGCGGGAATCACCGGAGCAGAAGCGGCAGAAAGGATTTTACGTTCAGCAGGAATTTCTGATGTAGAAATAGTAAGGGTTTCAGGAAGTTTGACCGATCATTATAATCCACTGACCAAAAAAGTTGCTTTGTCAGATGAAGTATATGATATGGCATCTGTAGCAGCTGTGGGGATTGCAGCACATGAATGCGGTCATGTTATACAGCATCAAAAAGGATTTATTCCAATAAAAATCAGGAGTGCTGTTGCACCGGTAGCCAGTATTGCGTCCAGATTGTATTGGATTGTCTTTATCATTGGATTTTTTATAAACGGAAAATCAGGTACCATGCTAATAAATGCAGGAATACTAATGTTTTTGGCCACCTTGGTCTTTCAAGTGGTAACGCTTCCGGTTGAACTTGATGCATCTCGCAGAGCGACCATTGTTTTAGAAAGTGCAGGAATTCTTGGAGATGAAGAGATTGTTTATACGAAAAAAGTATTGGGAGCAGCTGCACTGACTTATATAGCAGGAGTAGCATCTTCCCTCTTACAATTATTACGTCTTCTTATCATTGCAGGAGGAAGACGCAGTGATGACTAAACCAATAAATAGCCGAGATATTATACTTGGTATTTTAAAAGAAATTATCCAAGAAGAGGAATATAGTCATATTGCATTAAGAAATACTTTAGATAAGTATCAATATTTAGAAAAGCAGGAACGGGCATTTATCACGAGGGTAACAGAAGGTACTCTGGAGGAAATGATAAAAATTGATTATATTTTGAATCAATTTTCAAAAGTCAAAGTAAAAAAGATGAAACCTTTTATTTGTAATTTGCTTCGAATTAGTGTATATCAAATCCTGTATATGGATAGCGTGCCCGATTCAGCTGCCTGTAATGAAGCTGTTAAAATAGCCGCAAAAAGAGGATTTGTGAATTTAAAGGGTTTTGTAAATGGTGTACTAAGAAATATAATCCGTAATCGTGAAAATATAATTTTTCCGGATGAAAAAGCAGAGCCTGACGATTATTTATCCATTATGTATTCTATGCCTAAATGGATTGTTGAGAAATGGTTGAAGACATATGGTCTTGAAAAAACGAAGATTATGTTACAAAGTTTTTTTCATGAAAAAGGAACTGTAATTCGATGTAATACTAAAAGAATATCAATAGAAGAACTAGAGAAAGAGCTAGAAAAGGAAGGAATTGTTGTAAAACCTGCGCATTATCTTAACTATGCACTGGTAATTTCAGAGTTTGATACGATAGGCAGTATAAAAGCGTTTCAAAAAGGTTTTTTTTATGTGCAGGATATTAGCTCTATGTTGGTTGCAGAAGTTGCAGATCCTCAAAAAAACAATGTAATTATTGATGTCTGTGCAGCTCCAGGAGGGAAAAGTCTACATCTGGCAGAAAAACTAGATGGATCAGGCAAGGTGGAAGCAAGAGATCTGACACCGTATAAAGTCGGGCTGATTCAGGAAAATATAGAGAAAAGCCAGTTGTCAAATATAATTGCATTACAGCAGGATGCATGTACACTTGATTTGGATTCTGTTGAACAAGCAGATATTTTAATTGCTGATCTGCCATGTTCAGGATTAGGTGTTATGAACCAAAAAACGGATATTAAATATAAAATGACACCTGAGAAAGAAAAGCAGCTGGTGAATCTTCAAAGAAAGATATTAGAGACAGTATATCAATATGTGAAGAAAGGCGGTACTCTTGTTTATAGTACTTGTACAATTGATGAAGAAGAAAATATTCAAAATGTAAAATGGTTAATGGAGAGATATCCGTTTCAATTAGAAAGTATAGATGCGTATTTGCCTGAAGAATTGCGTTCAGATACTACAAAAGAAGGATATCTGCAATTATTACCGGGAATTCATCAAGCAGATGGATTTTTTATCGCAAAATTAAAACGAATAGATTAAAAGGGAATGAAAATGAAAAAAACAGATATTAAATCATTTGAATTAGATGAATTGAAAGAAGAATTAATTCTTATTGGAGATCAGTCATTTCGGGCGAAACAAATATACCAGTGGCTGCATCAAAAACTAATTAGAAAATTTAGTGAAATGACAAATATATCTTTGAAACTTCAAGAAAAACTAGAAGAAAGATATGATTTAATTACGATAGAGCCGATTGAGGTCTTGACTTCAAAAGTAGATGGTACTCAAAAATATTTATTTCAACTTCCTGATGGTAATGTGATAGAAAGTGTGCTTATGAGATATAAACATGGTAATTCTGTCTGCATCTCGTCACAGGTAGGTTGCAGGATGGGATGTCGGTTTTGTGCATCAACATTAGATGGGTTAGAGAGAAATCTTACGTCTTCAGAAATGTTAGAGCAGATTTATTATATACAAAAAGAGACGAATGAGAGGGTATCCAATGTCGTAGTGATGGGTACAGGAGAGCCTTTAGATAACTATGATAATCTATTAAAATTTATTAAAATACTTACAAGTGCCGAAGGATTAAATATCAGCCAGAGAAATATTACGGTATCTACCTGCGGTCTGGTTCCCAAAATGAAAGAATTAGCAGACGAAGGCTTTCAAATTACGTTGGCTTTATCACTTCATGCAGCGAATCAAGAAAAGCGTCTGGAACTTATGCCAATCACCAATACATATGATATTTATCAAGCAATTGATGCTTGCAAATATTATTTTGAAAAGACAGGTCGCCGAATTACTTTTGAATATAGTTTAGTTAGTGGAATTAATGATACGCATAAGGATGCAATGGAGTTGGCTCATTTAGTAAAAGGCATCAATTGTCATATAAATTTAATACCAGTTAATCCAATAAAAGAGCGGGATTATAAACAATCAGAGAAAAAAGTTCTTGATAATTTTAGAAATAAACTTGAAAAATGTGGAATAAATGTTACTATTAGAAGGGAAATGGGAAGAGATATTAATGGTGCCTGTGGGCAGCTTAGAAAGGGTTATATTAGTAAAGGAGAACAGATTGAATGAAAATATTTTCCGTTACAGATATGGGACGAAAGAGACAAGTGAATCAAGATTATGTATTTACCTCGTCAGAAAGAATCGGTAGATTACCAAACTTATTTGTAGTTGCAGATGGAATGGGAGGACATAATGCAGGAGACTTTGCGTCTAAATTTACGGTTGAAGCAGTCGTTGAGTTCATCAAAGAGATGAAAGAGCAAGATCCAAAGGAGATATTAAGAACTGCAATAGTAAAAGCCAATGAGTCATTAAATTTAAAGGCAAAAGAGAGTGCAGAGTTAGAAGGTATGGGTACCACATTAGTAGTTGCGACTATAAACAAAGATAAGCTTTTGGTTGCTAACGTAGGTGACAGCAGGTTGTATATGCTAAATGATCAAATAACCCAGATTACAGCTGACCACTCATTGGTAGCAGAAATGGTTCGACTTGGAGAAATTGATAAAAATATTGCAAGAATTCATCCCGATAAGAATATTATTACAAGAGCGATAGGAGTCGGACCAGATGTAAAGATTGATTTTTTTGAAGTAAATTTAAAAAAAGGTGATTCTATTCTTATGTGTTCTGATGGATTGACCAATATGATAGAAGATGAAGAAATAAAATTTATTATACAAAATAAAAAAGATATAGAGGAAAAAGGAAACGAACTGATAAGAATAGCGAATGCGAACGGTGGTCAGGATAATATAGCCGTTATTATAATTGAACCATTTTGAATGAGGTGAAATCATGTTTAGAGAAGGAATATTAATCGGAGAACGGTATGAAATAATAGAAAGAGTCGGTTCCGGTGGAATGTCAGAAGTTTATAAGGCAAAAGATCACAAATTGAACCGTTTCGTAGCCATTAAAGTTTTAAAAAGAGAATTTAGTGAAGATATAAATTTTGTACAGAAATTTAAAAGAGAAGCACAGTCAGCGGCCGGACTTATGCATCCTAATATTGTAAATGTCTATGATGTAGGACAGGAGGGTAATACCCATTATATTGTAATGGAATTGGTAGACGGAATTACCTTAAAGAAATATATCGAGAACAAAGGGAAATTATCTCCCAAAGAAGTAGTTAGTATTGGAATTCAAGCAGCTCTTGGCATAGATGCTGCTCACAAAAACAATATTATTCACAGAGATATTAAGCCGCAGAATATTATTATTTCAAAAGAAGGAAAAGTTAAGATTACTGATTTTGGTATTGCCAGAGCAGCTAGTTCCGAAACGGTCAGTTCCAATGCTATGGGCTCCGTTCATTATATTTCGCCGGAACAGGCAAGAGGCGGATATAGTGATGTGAAAAGTGATATTTATTCTTTAGGAATTACTTTATATGAAATGGTGACAGGTAGAGTTCCTTTTGATGGAGATACTACTGTTAGTATTGCGATTCAACATTTACAAGATGAATTGGTAGAGCCAAGTAAATATGTACCGGATGTACCCATTAGTTTAGAGCAGATTATTCTTAAATGTACACAAAAAAGTCCGGAACGCAGATATCATAGTGCAGAGGAATTAATTACTGATTTAAAAAAATCTTTAATTACACCAAATGAACAATTCGTTCAAGTGATTCCAGGGATTAATCGAGATCAAACTATAATGTTTAAGCCTGATGAAATAAAAAAGATTAAATCTGAAACGGATATTAAACAACTTAAACCGGAAGAAAAACCTGTTGAAGCACAAGATTTGAATGAGGATGAAGAAGAGGACGAAGAAATAAATCCAAAGTTAGAAAAAGCGATTACAATAATGGGTATTGTCGCCGGCGTTATTATTGTAATAATTTTTCTATACCTTATTGGTAGCTTTTTTGGAATATTTAAATTCGGTCCGAAAACTGAAAATAAAAAAAGTAAAACAGAACAATCACAGGAATTAAAACGTAAAGAAGATTCAGATGAAGTTAAGATGATTAATGTAGTAGGTAAAACTTATGATGAAGGAAAAGTTGCATTAAATAAAATAGGGCTGGGGATTCATCAGAAATCCATGGAAGCTTCTGATGAATATCCAAAAGGAACAATTATTGATCAAAATGTGAAAGATGGAGATACTGTTGAAAAGAATACTACCATTGAAGTCGTGGTGAGTAGTGGAGAAGCTACTTTTGAAGTCCCGGATGTTACCGGACTTGAAGAGCAGGCGGCAATTAATAAATTAAGTGACTATGGATTGAATTATACAAGAGACTACCAATATAGTAATGATGTTCAAGAAGGATGCATTATTTCTATGGATCCTGTAGGTGGGACAGCTGCGAAAAAGGGAGACAGTGTTAGACTTGTGGTGAGCAGAGGTCGTGAGATCATTCAAGTGACGGTACCGAATGTTCAGGGAATGAGTGAATCAGATGCGAAGTCTACGTTAGAAAATAGTGGGTTAGCAGTAGGAAATGTTACAAGCTCTTACAGTAATAATGTAGATGAAGGAGATGTAATCAGCCAAACCCAAGAACCGGGAAAGACTGTTGAAAAAGGAACCAGTGTTGATCTTGTTATCAGTATGGGAAAAGAAGAGGAAGAACCTGGAAAGTATATTGGAAATATAGATATACCGATTTCTGATTTTGGACTGGATGAGGATTATGAAAATGTTAGAATTATTCTAAGATTAACACAAAAAGGAAAAACAAAACAAATCTATGATAAGACAATTAGTGCTTCTGATGGCATGAGTAAAATAAGTCTTCAAGTAGAGGGAATAACAGGAGAGACCACTGGTACAGTGAAAGCTTATGTAGATGGTGTAGATACAGGTAATGAATATTCAATTGTATTTGTGGAGACAGATTAGGCATGCAGGGAAAGATTGTAAAAGGGATTGCCGGATTCTATTATGTACATGTGTTGGGGTACGGCATCTATGAGTGTAAAGCCAAAGGTATATTTCGAAAAGAAAATATTAAGCCGTTAGTAGGAGATAATGTTGAAATCGATGTAATTGATTCGGATGAAAAGAAGGGTAATATTAATAAAATATTACCCAGGCTTAACGAATTAATACGACCTGCAGTTTCTAATATCGATCAGGCACTTATTATATTTGCGGTTGCCAAGCCGAGACCGCACTTTAATTTATTAGATCGGTTTTTAATTATGATGCAGAAGCAAAAAGTTCCGACCATTATCTGCTTTAATAAAACAGATTTAGCAGATGATGAAGAAATAAATAGTATACAAAAGATATATAAAGATTGTGGATATCAGGTATTGTTAACAAGTGCAGCCCTTCAAAAAGGAATGGAAGAGCTTCGGATGATTTTAAAAGATAAGACAACAGCAGTAGCCGGTCCTTCCGGAGTTGGAAAATCATCAATTATAAATATTTTACAATCCAATATTGAGATGGAGACTGCTGAAATAAGTACCAAAATTGAAAGAGGAAAGCATACGACCAGACATACCCAATTAATTCATATTGATGGAAAAACTTATATTATGGATACACCGGGCTTTAGTTCGCTGCTGGTCGAAGATTTTCAAAAAGAAGAATTAAAAGATTATTTTCCTGAACTGAATGAATATGAAGGATTATGCAGGTTTCAAGGCTGCAGTCATACTCATGAACCGGGGTGTAAGGTGAAAGAAGCGTTAGAACAAGGAAAAATCAGTAAACTACGTTATGATAATTATATAGAATTATACAATGAATTAAAAGATAAGAGGAGGTACTAAATTAATGTATATTTTAGCACCATCAGTTTTAGGAGCAGATTTTACGAAATTAGGAGAACAGATTAAAAGAGCAGATCAGGCTGGAGCTGAATATATTCATTTAGATGTGATGGATGGAGAATTTGTTCCTAGTATTTCCTTTGGTATGCCAGTGATAAAAGCCCTTAGAGGTATTACAAAGAAGATTTTTGATGTACATTTGATGATAGAACAGCCCGAACGTTATATAGAAGAATTTGCAGCCTGTGGTGCAGATGTTATTACCGTTCATGTTGAAAGCTGCAAGCATTTAGATAGAGTCATACATCAAATTAAAGAAACGGGTGCAAAAGTTGGAGTTGCATTAAATCCTGCAACTCCTATTGAAACCATAATACACGTCCTGGATCTTGTGGATATGATACTTATTATGTCAGTGAATCCTGGATTTGGTGGACAATCTTATATAGATTATTCAACAGAAAAAATAAGGTCACTGCGCAATCTTTTGAATGAACGTGGATTGAAGACGGATATTCAGGTAGATGGAGGCATTACTAGTGATAATGTTAATGTGGTTTTAGATGCAGGTGCGAATATCATTGTATCTGGCACCGGTGTATTTAAAGGAAATCTTGAAGAAAACATTACACGTTTTCACGAGATTTTTAAATGCTATAATTAGGTGAAATGGAATGAGGACAGTAATTATTAGTGGAGGAAATATAGAAGAAGAATTCGCAGTTAAGTTCTTGAAATCGATGGTTTTTTCTGCTATTATCGGAGTCGATTCAGGGTTAGAGTTCTTAAAGAAACAAAACATTTATCCTACACATGTTATTGGAGACTTTGATTCTCTATCCCAAGAAACTTATCGTTATTACAAAGAAAATGCGAATTGCATCTGGAAAGAATTGGTTCCAGAAAAAGATGAAACAGATACACAGGCAGCCATCACCTGGGCACTGGAGTTACATAGTACAGAAATTTGGATTTTGGGTGGGATAGGAAGCCGTATCGATCATTTGCTTGGAAATATTCAAATTTTGCAAATACCGTTAAAACGGAAAGTCCCTTGTTTTTTAGTGGATTCGCATAATAAAATCTGTCTTTTGGACAAGGGAATATCTATAAAGAAAATGGAGCAGTATGGAAAATTTGTTTCCTTATTGCCTTTGACGACCCAAGTTGAAGGTCTGACTTTAGATGGATTTAAATATCCTTTATATAAGCATACTTTGACAAGTGATAATGCTTTAGGAGTCAGTAATGAGATTTTAGAGAATGTGGCAGAAATTACATTTGAAAAAGGTATTTTAATAGTGATACAATCTAAAGATTAGTAAGTTCAGAAAGAAGAGGAAATATTAGATGAAACTAGGAATTGTAGGTTTACCAAATGTAGGAAAGAGTACATTATTTAATTCATTAACAAAAGCAGGAGCAGAATCGGCGAATTATCCTTTTTGCACAATCGATCCTAATGTAGGTGTTGTAACTGTTCCGGATGAGCGTTTAAAAAAGCTAGCCGAATTATATCATTCCAAAAAAGTGACTCCGGCTGTAATTGAATTTGTAGATATTGCTGGTCTAGTGAAAGGAGCTTCTAAAGGAGAGGGCCTGGGAAATCAATTTCTTGCCAATATTCGAGAAGTAGATGCAATTGTACATGTTGTACGATGCTTCGAAGACACAAACGTTGTTCATGTGGATGGAAGCATAGACCCAATTCGTGATATTGAAACCATAAATCTGGAACTTATCTTTTCAGATATTGAAATTTTAGAAAGACGAATTGCGAAGGCTTCAAAAGGAGCTAGAAACGATAAAGTTCTTGCAAAAGAATTAGAACTATTGCAACGAATCAAAAATTACTTGGAAGAAGGAAATTTAGCAAAAAGTTTTGCTGTTCATGATGAAGAGGAATTAGATTTATTAGAATCTTATAATTTGCTTACGTATAAACCGGTAATTTTTGCAACAAATGTAAAAGAAGAGGATTTAGCAGATGAGGGAACTTCGAATGAATTTGTACAAAGTGTTCGTGAATATGCCAAAGGAGAAGAATGTGAAGTTTTTGTAATCTGTGCCCAAATTGAACAGGAAATTGCGGAATTAGATGAAGAAGAGAAGGTAATGTTTTTAGAAGAGTTAGGTCTAAAGGAATCCGGCTTGGATAAATTAATCAAAGCCAGTTACCGTTTACTGGGATTGATCAGTTATCTGACGTCCGGAGAAGATGAGACAAGAGCATGGACGATAACACAAGGAACCAAGGCGCCTCAAGCAGCCGGTAAAATCCATACAGATTTTGAAAGAGGATTTATCCGTGCAGAAGTTGTTAATTATCAGGACTTATTAGACCAAGGTTCTATTGCAGCTGCAAAAGAAAAAGGATTAGTAGGACTTGAAGGAAAAGAATATATCGTTAAGGATGGGGATGTGATTTTATTCCGTTTTAATGTATAAAAGATTTTGTAATAAATCAGCATAGTATCAAATATTTATTTTAAGCATAAAAAATAATAAGAGGTAATTAGGAGCTTTAACTATGAGGTTTTGCGAGTTACGGCAAAAAGAAGTTATAAATATTCAAGACTGTAGATGTCTTGGCTGTGTAGCGGATTTAATATTTGATTGTTGTACGGGATGTATTACGGATTTGGTAGTTCCTGGCCCCGGTAAAATATGCTGCTGGTTTGGTAGGGATACGGAATATATTATTCCATGGAGAAATATTGTAAAAATTGGACCGGATATTATTTTAGTAGATATTTGTGAGGATAGGATAAAAAAACCGTGTGATGGTTTTTAACTGTTAGAAAAAAGCGTTGTTGACGAAAGATAATAAGTTATATATACTAAAAATAGCAAAAATACTATTAGGGAGATGAATAACGTGAAATGTCCATTTTGTAGTAATCAAAATACAAGAGTAATTGATTCCAGACCGGCAGATGATAATAATTCCATTCGCCGCAGAAGAATGTGTGATGAGTGTGGGAAACGTTTTACAACCTATGAGAAAATCGAAACTATCCCTTTAATCATTATAAAGAAAGATAATAATAGAGAACCTTATGACCGTGCTAAAATAGAAGCAGGTATTTTAAGAGCCTGCCATAAACGACCTATTTCAATCAATCAAATTAATAAATTGATTGATGAAGTTGAGATAGAAATATTTAATCGTGAAGAAAAAGAAATTCCTAGTTCAGAAATAGGAGAACTTATTATGGATAAATTAAAAGATATAGAAGCAGTGGCATATGTTAGATTTGCCTCAGTGTATCGTGAATTTAAAGATGTTAACACTTTTATGAACGAATTAAAAAAGATGCTGGATAAGTAATACATACAATACAAAAGGGGAAAGCCTTTAATTTTTGAAGGGGGATTATTGAGATGCGAATATATAGAAGCGATCAATATAATAGTCATTATAATTATCAAAATACAAAAAATAAAACGGATGAAGTAAATTCTGTTGAGCAGAAAAATTGTATCAATAATTTTGATTCTAAACAGGAGCAAGAAAAGTCTCCGGAACGTAGTTACTTAGAAATGAATCCGAGAATAATAGAATATAAGTCAAATGATATGGAAAGAGCAATTTCTGAAATGAAAAGAGATGAAGTGTTACAACAGTATAATTATTTTATTTCTAGTACAGGAGTTTCTGTAGGAAAATTAAAAGAGAATACTTTGTCAATGGAGAATTTTGATTTATAAATATTATCAAAAAAAACGTTGGAGTTATCTCAACGTTTTTTTATTTTATATCTTATGTTAAAAGTGCACAAAACAATTAGTAAAACATCGGATATATTGACAATATTGACAAACGTTTCATGTACTGTTATAATAAATTCAAATAGGAAAGATTGCCTAGAGATGAGAGCAAGGTATGAATGATAGAGATATCGTTTTATTAGCTTGCTTTTTTTGTGTTGAAAGGGGGTTAGGAATGGATAGGTCGTTTTACGCAGCATTAGAAAATTGTCCGGTAATAGCTGCGGTAAAAGATGAAGAAGGGTTAAAAATTTGTTTGGAATCGGATATTATAGTAGTATTTGTTTTGTTTGGTGATATATGTTCCATTGGAGACATAACAAGAAGAATAAAAAATGCAGGTAAAATTGCTATGGTACATATGGATTTGATAGGAGGATTGAGTGCAAAAGAAATCGCTGTTGACTATTTAAAGAATTACACAATGGCAGATGGAGTAATCTCAACCAAGCAGAATATAATCAAACGTGCAAAAGAATTAATGATGTATACTGTTTTACGTGTTTTTTTAATTGATTCAATGGCTTTATCTAGTATTGAAAATCATCAAAATCTAATAAAAGCAGATTTCATTGAAGTACTGCCGGGTGTTATGCCAAGGGTAATTAAAAAGATTTGTAAAATTACATCTAAGCCAATTATAGCAGGAGGATTGATATCGGATAAGATGGATGTGATTGAAGCGTTAGAAGCGGGGGCAATGTCAATTTCTACAACGAATCAAGAGGTTTGGTTCATGTAGAAAAGGGAAATTATGAGAAGGTTTTATTCATAAAAGTAAATTGAGGAGGATATTCAAAATGTCGAAATATATAATGGCTTTGGATGCGGGAACTACAAGTAACCGATGTATTTTATTTAACGAAATAGGAGAAATGTGCAGTGTAGCACAAAAAGAGTTTACACAATATTTTCCAAAACCAGGTTGGGTCGAGCATGATGCAAATGAAATCTGGTCATCCCAATTAGGGGTAGCAGTAGAAGCAATGTCAAAGATAGGAGCAACGGCTCAGGATATTAAAGCAATTGGAATTACCAATCAAAGAGAAACTGTAATTGTCTGGGATAAAAATACAGGAGAACCAGTCTATCATGCAATTGTTTGGCAGTGCCGCAGAACATCAGAATATTGTGATACTTTAAAAGAAAAAGGTTTCGTTGAAAAATTCCGTAAAAAGACAGGATTAATGATTGATGCATATTTTTCAGGAACGAAAGTGAAATGGATTCTGGATCATGTTGAAGGAGCGCGGGAAAAAGCAGAAAAGGGAGAATTACTTTTTGGTACGGTTGAAACATGGCTGATATGGAAACTGACAAAAGGAGAAGTGCATGTAACTGATTATTCAAATGCGTCACGAACATTGTTGTTTAATATCAATACTCTGGAATGGGATAAAGAGATTTTAGAAGAACTTGATATTCCGGAATGTATGCTGCCAGAGGTGAAGCCATCCAGTTATATTTATGGCGAAGCGGATTCTTCATTCTTTGGAGGAAGAATTCCTATTGCAGGAGCTGCCGGAGACCAGCAGGCTGCATTGTTCGGACAGACTTGTTTTACAGCAGGAGAAGCCAAGAATACATATGGAACAGGATGCTTTTTGTTAATGAATACTGGAGAGAAGCCTGTTTTTTCAGATAATGGCTTGGTAACGACAATCGCTTGGGGCTTAGATGGCAAGGTGAATTATGCATTAGAAGGTTCTATTTTTGTAGCTGGTGCAGCAATTCAATGGTTAAGGGATGAATTAAGAATTATTGATTCTTCGCCAGATTCAGAATATATGGCGAATAAGGTAAAAGATACAAATGGATGTTATGTAGTGCCGGCATTTACGGGGTTGGGAGCACCACATTGGGATCAATATGCAAGAGGTACTATCGTAGGTCTGACCCGGGGAGTAAACAAATATCATATCATCAGAGCTACGTTAGAGTCACTTGCATATCAGGTAAATGATGTGCTAAATGCGATGAAAGCTGATTCGGGAATACGGCTTAGTGCATTAAAAGTAGATGGAGGCGCAAGTGCCAACGACTTCTTGATGCAGTCTCAGGCAGATATGATCAATGCTCCGGTAAATCGTCCCAAATGTGTGGAGACGACAGCGATGGGAGCTGCTTATCTGGCAGGCTTAGCAGTTGGTTATTGGAAGAGTAAAGAAGATGTATTGAAGAATTGGGCAATTGATAAAACGTTTACTCCAGTAATATCTGAAGAAGAGAGAGCGAAGAAGATAAAAGGTTGGAACAAAGCAGTCAAATATGCTTTTGGCTGGGCAAAAGAAGAAGAGTAAGCGAAAGGAAGGGGAGGTTTTATGTTACCATATATTGCTGAATTAATTGGTACAATGATGTTGATTTTACTAGGTGATGGTGTTGTAGCGAATGTGACATTGAATAAGTCCGGTATGAAAGGTGCCGGTAGTGTTCAAATAACTATGGCGTGGGGGCTTGCAGTTCTAATTCCAGCTTTTATCTTTGTAACTGCCTCAGGAGCACATTTTAATCCGGCACTTACCATTGCATTGGCAGTAGAGGGAAGTATTGGATGGGAAATGGTACCGGGTTATATTTTGGCACAATTCGCAGGAGCTTTTATTGGTGCTTGCATGGTTTATATTCTGTTCAAAGGTCAATTTGATGCAACAGAAGATCAAGGCACCAAATTGGGAGTATTTTCAACAAGTCCATCTGTTCCTAACCTGCCTCTAAATTTATTAAGTGAAATCATTGGAACATTTGTATTGGTATTTGCGATTAAAGGTTTAGGGCAAATTGAGTTAGCTCCAGGACTTGATAGATTATTAGTATTTGGAATCATAGTATCGATCGGCATGTCACTTGGAGGTTTAACTGGTTATGCAATTAATCCGGCTCGTGATATTGGTCCACGTATTGCACATGCATTGCTTCCGATTAGAGGAAAAGGCAGTTCTAACTGGGGTTATGCGATAGTACCATTATTTGGACCTATTATTGGAGGGATAGCTGCCGTATTATTGTATGGAGCAATTCCTTGGTAAAAGAATATATTAAACTATAATGAAATAGGTGCTGCGAGAAAATGAGTCAGGCGATTTACACATCAAAGAATGATGTGTTTATTGCTTGACTTTTTTTATTTTATAGAATGGAGTGAAAAGAATGTATGATGTAATTATAATAGGTGCTGGTGTTTCGGGTTGTGCATGTGCAAGAGAAATATCCAGATATCAGATAAAGGCATGTGTGATAGAAAAGGATGAAGATGTATGTAGTGGAACATCCAAAGCGAATAGTGGAATTGTCCATGCAGGGTATGATGCGCCTTTAGGTTCTCTTATGGCTGAATTAAATGTCCAAGGAAATGAAATGATGGGAGCTTTAGCGAAAGAGTTAGATTTTCCTTTTCAAAGAAACGGCTCTCTCGTTGTTTGTTTTCATGAGGAGGAATTGCCAAATTTATATGACTTATATGAAAAAGGATTGAAAAATAATGTAAAAGAATTACAGATTTTAAATAAAAAAGAGTTGAGATTAAAAGAACCTAATATATCAGAAAATGCAGTTGCCGCACTATTTGCTCCATCGGGAGGCATCGTATGTCCATTTGAATTAAATATAGCTTTGGCAGAGAACGCATATACCAATGGGGTTGAATTTAAATTTAATACTAAGGTCAGAAATATATTCAAAAAAAATGACAGATGGGCAGTTGAAACGAATCGTGGAATGATAGAGACACAGTATGTAGTAAATGCGGCTGGAGTTTATGCAGATTTGTTCCATAATAAGGTCAGTGAGAAAAAAATCCATATAACTCCAAGAAGAGGAGAATATTGTCTGATGGATAAAACAGAGGGAGGAACGGTCAAAAGTACTATTTTCCAATTGCCGAATCAATATGGAAAAGGAGTATTAGTAACACCTACGGTCCATGGAAATTTACTAGTTGGGCCAACAGCAATTGATATAGACGATAAAGAAGGCACAGATACAACACGGGAAGGACTTGAACGCTTATTAAATCAGGCTGGTAAATCAGTGAATCATTTATCGGGAAGAAAAATTATAACTTCTTTTGCGGGACTAAGAGCTCATGAGGAAAAACATGAATTTATTATAGAAGAAGTAAAGGATGCCAAGGGCTTTATTGATGTCGCTGGGATAGAGTCGCCGGGATTAAGCAGTTCACCTGCAATAGGAGTTCGAGTAGCTGACATTTTGAAATCGGAGATGAATTTAAAACCGAATCCTGATTATATAGGACATCGCAAAGGAATTTTAGACCCTCAGAAGTTATCAAAAGATGTACGTAATGAATTAATTAAAAATAATCCATCTTATGGAACCATAATATGCCGCTGTGAAATGATTACAGAAGGAGAAATCATTGATGCAATAAGAAGACCGTTAGGTGCCAGAACATTAGATGGAATCAAACGCAGGACAAGAGCAGGAATGGGAAGGTGTCAAGCGGGTTTTTGTATGCCTAAGACGATGGAGATATTGGCGAGAGAACTTAAGGAAAGCTCATTACAAATTACAAAAAACAGAAATGAATCTATTATTCTTACCAATAGAAATAAAGAACAAGCGTAAGGGGGTCAATATATGCGTGAATATGATGTAGTGATTATCGGAGGAGGACCAGCAGGTCTAGCAGCAGCCGCTTCAGCGAAGAAAAATGGAATTGATCAAATATTAATAATTGAACGTGACCACGAATTAGGTGGTATATTAAATCAATGTATACACAATGGTTTTGGACTTCATACCTTTCATGAAGAATTAACCGGACCGGAGTATGCCAATAGGTTTATTGATGAAGTAAAAAAATTAAAAATAACATATAAATTAAATACAATGGTAGTAAATATTACAAAAAGTAAAGTTGTAACTTATATGAATTCTTTAGAAGGAATGATAGAAATACAGGCAAAAACAATTATCCTTGCGATGGGATGCCGGGAACGTTCCAGAGGAGCTCTCAATATACCAGGTTATAGACCTGCTGGTATATTCTCGGCAGGAACAGCACAAAGATTTGTTAATATTGAAGGGTATATGCCGGGCAGAGAAGTAGTAATATTAGGTTCAGGGGATATTGGGCTTATAATGGCCAGACGAATGACATTAGAAGGGGCAAAAGTCAAAGTTGTTGCAGAGTTAATGCCTTATTCAGGTGGATTAAAGCGGAATATTGTACAATGTCTAAATGATTTTAATATTCCATTAAAATTAAGCCATACTATAACTAAGATTCATGGAAAAGACCGTATAACAGGGATTACTCTTTCTAAAGTAGATCAAAAAGGCAGTCCTATGAAAGGGACAGAAGAATACTATTCTTGTGATACACTGTTGCTTTCTGTTGGCTTGATTCCAGAGAATGAGTTGAGTGACAATATGGGTATAGAACTAGATACAGTTACTTCAGGACCTAATGTGAATGAAAGTTTGGAAACAAATATAGAAGGGGTATTTGCATGTGGAAATGTACTTCATGTCCATGATTTAGTGGATTTTGTTTCAGAGGAAGCTTCTTTGGCAGGAAAAAATGCAGCCAGATTCATAAAAAAACTGAAAGTTGGTAAAAATAACGATTTAGGGAAAATCATTGAACTAAAATCAGAAAATGGTATCCGATATACAGTGCCCGGTATCATACGACTAGATCAGATGGATGATACAGTAGTCATAAGATTCCGTGTTGCAGGAGTTTATAAAAATTGTTATATCAGTGTCTATTTTGATAAAGAAAGAGTAATTCATAAAAAGAAAACAGTAGTAGCACCAGGGGAAATGGAGAGTATTCTATTAGATAAAGCAAAATTGAATGATTACCCTCAATTGTCCCAAATTACAATTAAATTAGAGGAGGTATAGACATATGGAGGAGAGAAAATTAACATGCATTGGCTGTCCTTTAGGTTGTGAAATAGAAGTTAAATTGAAAGAAAAACAAATTATCAGTATAATAGGAAATACCTGCAAAAGAGGTGAACTTTATGTTCGTGAGGAAGTTACGAATCCAAGCAGGATTGTTACAAGTACTGTGAAAGTAGAAAACGGGAAGATTCCTATGGTATCAGTAAAAACACAAAATACGGTACCGAAAGGTAAAATTTTTGAATGTATCAAAGAATTAAAAACAATTTCTATTAAGGCACCGGTGAAAATAGGTGATATAATAATAGAAAATTCAGCAAATACCGGCATCAGTATCATAGCTACAAAAAACGTAGAAGTATCTGAATAATATGAAATTCCTTATTTTTGGTTGCATCTTTAATAACTTTTGTTATAATTAAAACGGATAGTATATAATTAACAATAAATAGCAGAAAGGTTGAAAGTAATGAGAATATTACCAGATGATACAATAGCGCTTGTTATTGACTATCAAGAAAAAATTTTGCCGCCAATTTTTGATAAGGAAGAATTTTTGAAAAGATCTAATATTTTATTAGCCGGTTTAAAGGAACTGGGAATACCAACTATAGTTACAGCACAGTATACAAAAGGTTTAGGAAATACTACTCCAGAAATTTTGGAAGCTTTAGGTCATGATAGATTTCATGAAAAATTTACATTTAGTGGATTAGGTAATGAAGAAGTGGTAGAAGAACTTGCCAAATCCGGCCGAAAAAATGTTATTATTTGTGGAATAGAATCGCACGTATGTGTATTACAAACTTTGATAGATATAAAAGAAGCCGGGTATCAGCCTATTTTAGTGGAAGACTGTGTTTCATCCAGAAAAGAAAATGATAAAAAAGCTGCAATTGAAAGAGCAAAATATGAAGGTGCTATTATCACCACTTATGAAGCCATATTGTTTGAACTATTACAAAGTGCTAAGTCCGAACATTTTAAGGCAATTTCAAAATTAGTAAAATAGACTGGAGATTATTATTATTATGTTACAAAGATTTTATCCGGATGAATATATGCATTCTACTTATGAAATTGATTTTGAAAAGCTGCACAAGCAAGGATTTCGTGGAATCATATTTGATATTGATAATACATTAGTACCACATGGAGAAAAAGCAGATAAGCGTGCGATTGATTTTTTTCATAAATTAAAAGAAATGGGATTTGAATGTTGTCTTATGTCTAACAATAAGCAACAGCGGGTAGAAATGTTTCATCAAGATGTACAGGTGAATTATATTTTTGATGCCAAAAAACCATCTAGGAAAAATTATATAAAAGCAATGAAGATCATGGGGACCAATTTAAACAATACGGTCTTTGTTGGAGATCAATTATTTACTGATGTGTTTGGGGCAAAACGAACCGGTATCAAAGCAATCCTTGTTAAACCTATTCATCCGAAAGAGGAAATTCAGATTGTTCTGAAACGTAATTTAGAAAAGATTGTTCTATATTTTTATCAAAAAAGGAAGCGATAAGATGGTATTAAAACGAATTGAGGAATTACGAAATCAAAACCTATTAGATGCTATTTTAGTATCTGATGGGTTTAATATACGTTATATTAGTGGATTTTCTGGCGAAACCGGCTATCTTTACATATCTAATGAACGTCACGTATTGTTAACAGATACCAGATATACAATTCAAGCGAAAATGGAAGCAAAGGAATTTGAAGTAATTGAAGTATCAATAGAAAAAAATTATGGTATGTGGATCGGAGAATTTATTTTAGAAGATAATGTAAAACGGTTAGGATTTGAAGATCTACATATGAAATATTTTGAATATTTTAAATTTAATCAAATGTGGAAACTAAAAGAGTGGGTAGCGTTAGAAAATTCACTTAATTCTTTTCGTATGGTCAAAACAGAAGAAGAAATCAAAAAGTTAGCCCAGGCAGAAGCCATAGGTGATAAGGCTTTTCAAGAAATTTTAAACATATTAAAACCAGGAATGACTGAACTTGAAGTTGCAGCAGAATTGGAATACCATATGAAGAGAAATGGTGCATCTGGTTTAAGTTTTGATACCATCGCAGCTTCAGGTATCAATTCTTCTATGCCTCATGCTACACCAACGAATAGGAAATTAGAAACGGGAGATTTTCTTACTATGGACTATGGTTGTGTTTTTGAAGGGTATTGTTCTGATATGACAAGAACAGTTGTTATCGGAAAAGCCAGTCAAAAACAGAAAGAAATTTACCAAATTGTCTTAAAGGCTCAATTAGCAGCTTTAGATGCAATATGTGCAGGTAAGACAGGAAGTGAAATAGATAAAGTTGCCAGGGATATCATAGAAAAAGAAGGGTATGGAGAATACTTTGGACATGGACTTGGACATAGTGTAGGTTTGTTTATTCATGAAGAACCAAGACTGTCTCCGGTAGGAAATATTATACTAGAAGAGAATGTAATTGAGACGGTAGAACCGGGAATATATCTGCCTGGGTTTGGAGGAGTACGGATTGAAGATATGGTTGTTGTAAAGAAAGATGGATGTATAAATCTAACGCATTCTACCAAAGAACTCATTGAAATATAAATTTTTACAAAGAGAGAGGTTAATGAAATGAAGATTGCTATAGGAAATGACCACGCAGCAGTGGAACTAAAAAATGAAATAAAAGCATATTTAGAAGGAAAAGGACATGAATTGATCGATTTTGGTACAAATACCAATGAGAGTTGTGACTATCCTAATTTCGGAGAAGCTGTTGGGAAGGCCGTCGTGAACAATGAGGCAGAGTGTGGCGTTTTGATCTGTGGAACCGGTATCGGGATTTCAATTGCTGCAAATAAGGTAAAAGGTGTTCGTGCAGCAGTTTGTAGTGAACCGGTAAGTGCAAGATTGACCAAGGAACATAATAATGCTAATGTTATAGCATTTGGAGCGAGAATAGTAGGAGTAGAAGTTGCAAAAGCAATTGTAGATGCTTATTTAGATGCTGAATATGAAGGAGAACGTCATCAAAGACGTGTTGATATGATCTCCGCGATTGAAATGTAAAAAACAGTTGAAAAATCTATCGTTTTATTATAAAATAAAACGAAGTGAAAGGACGGGTATGTCCATAAGCGTATTTGAAGGAGGAATATCAGTATGATATCAGCAGGAGATTTTAGAAATGGTATTACAATAGAGTTAGATAATAACATTTATCAAATTATTGAATTTCAGCATGTAAAACCAGGGAAGGGTGCAGCTTTTGTTCGTACCAAATTAAAAAATATAAGAAATGGCGGGGTTGTAGAAAAAACATTCAGACCTAATGAGAAATGCCCGCAAGCTCGTATAGATAGAAATGATATGCAGTATTTATATTCTGATGGTGATTTATATCATTTTATGGATGTAGAAACTTATGAACAAATTGCATTAAATGAAGAATCTATTGGCGATGCATTGAAATTTGTTAAAGAAAATGAGATGGTAAAGATATGTTCTCACAATGGAAATGTTTTTGCAGTAGAGCCACCATTATTTGTTGAATTACAGATTACAGATACAGAACCCGGATTCAAAGGTGATACTGCACAAGGAGCGACCAAACCTGCTGTAGTAGAAACAGGCGCTACGGTTTATGTACCTTTGTTTGTAGAACAAAATGATGTTATCAAAATTGATACAAGAACAGGTGAGTATTTATCTAGAGTATAGTTTTGATTCATTCATAAGTAAAAGATAATATAAGACCAGAATTATCGGATTTATGATAATTCTGGTCTTTTAATTTAGAAAACTACATCAGAATAAATAATAAGACTTAACTAGAAAAGGTAGAAAAAGTTATTATAAAAAGTTATAATAAATGAATTAGTAAAAATATAAATGTATGGAGGGATTTATGTTTAATTATGAAAAAAACATAAAAAAAGTGAATGATGAGATAGAACAGGTTGAAAAGAAATTTAAAATAATTTCAAATCTACGCTTATTTATAGGCCTTATAGGAATCCTTTTTTTAATTTTCAGTGTAACGGATAAAAATTTATATTATAAGATAAGTTTTGTTTTTTCTGGAATAATCTTTTTAATTTTAGTTATGATACATAAAAGATTGAATGAAGAACTTGAATATCTAAAAACCAGGCTTTTTGTGATAAATAAAAGAGAAGATAGAAATAGAGGCGATTGGATAAAGTTTGAAGAAACAGGAGAAGTTTTTTTAACTGATAACTCAAATGTTGAACGAAATTTGGATATATTAGGAAAAGATTCTTTATATCAATATTTGTGTGTGGCCAGCACTCCTGAAGGAAAGAAAAAACTTGCTGCTTTTTTAATGGAACAGGATCCGAAAATAAATATTATATCTGAAAGACAGGAAGCAGTTAAGGACTTATTAGAAAATCAGGATTTTGCAATAGAATTTGAAATCTTAAGTATGCTAATTGATAAAAAGAATGAAAAGACTGATAAAAAATGGTATGAAAGTTTCTTGAGATTTTTAGAAATGAAAGAAGGTCTTATGAATCCTTTCCTACGTATAAGTTCATACATTTTTCCGATTTTGTTGTTTTTATCTATTGGTTTATATATTAAGGGAGTTTTTCTGATACAAGTACCACTTTCATTATTATTTATTCAAACAATAAGTTCTTATTTTATCACTTATAGGAATAGAAAAATAACGAATTGTCTTTTTCGTTTCTGTACAGGCATTGATAATTATGTAAAAATAGTTAAGAGTATAGAAAAAACTCCTTTTAAATCAGAATATTTAAAAGGATTACAGAAAAAGATTGGAATGCAGGGGAATCTTTCAAAAGGAATCTATCAGTTGTATCATTTAAAAGAAGCGTTAATGGTAAGAACGAATCCTTATATACACATATTTCTACAGGTTTTATTGATGTATGATATACATTGCATAAAATTCCTTGAAAAGTGGAAAAAAGAATATGGTTCCAGTATGTTTGATTTGTTTCAAGTGATTGGAGAGTTAGAGGCACTGATCAGTTTATCAATACTGGGTGTGGATAGAGATGTGGTTTTTCCAATCATAGTAGATAATAAAGAACCTGATTTAGAAGTTTATGAGGCAGCTCATCCATTAATAGCAAAAGAGAAAGCAATTTCAAATTCGTTCAAAATTGAACAAGGAATTCAAATTATAACCGGATCTAATATGTCGGGAAAGACTACTTTTATGCGGACGATAGGAATAAACATGGTTTTGGCTTATGCAGGAGCACCGGTATGTGCAAAAGAAATGAAATTATCAAAAATGAAAATCTTCACTTCCATGCGGGTGATGGATGACGTTACCAAAGGAATATCTTCATTTTATGGAGAAGTTTTACGGATAAAAGAAATGATTGAGTATGCAAAGCAGAAAAAGGGTATGATGGTTCTGATAGACGAAATATTCAAAGGAACTAATTCTTCTGATCGTATTATCGGCGCGAAGGAAATTATTAAAAATTTAAATAAGAAGCATATTATTGCGCTGATTTCCACGCATGATTTTGAGTTATGTAATTTGATTGATGAAAGAAAAGTGAAAGGAACAAATCATCATTTTCAAGAATACTATGAAGAGGACAAAATATGTTTTGATTATAAATTAAGAGATGGAAAATGTAGAACTACAAATGCAAAATATATTTTGAAAATGGCTGGATTATTAGAGGAAAAGGAATAATAATTCTGGCATTAATGGATTGGTTCTTGTAAAATAGTTAATAATTAAAATAGAATCAATCAACAATTTTATATTTTATTGGGAGGTTTATATGACAAATGATAAAAATGCTCGAAGAGTAAGTGAGTCTAAGGTTGAACAAGCTTATATTTTAATGCCAAAACACATAAATGAGAGTGGACATCTGTTTGGTGGACAATTGCTTGCCTGGATAGATGAAATTGCAAGTATTGTAGCAAGACGACATGCACATGCAAATCCGGTAACTGCAGCAATTGATAATCTGATATTCAAAAAAGGTGCAGTGACCAATGATATTGTAGTGCTGGTTGGTCATTTGACATATGTCGGAAGAACTTCTATGGAAGTACGTGTAGATACTTATGTAGAATCTATGGATGGCATGAGGGCTATGATTAATCGAGCCTATGTAGTTATGGTTGCTATGGATGAAAAATATAGACCTATGAAAGTACCATCTTTAATTGTTGAGGGAGAAACGGAAAAAGCAGAATGGGAGGCTGGAGTAAAACGTTCAGAGCTGCGTAAGATGAGAAAGATAGAAGGGTTCTGATTTCATATATAACGAAGCGCCTTCAATTTATGATGAAGGCGCATTGCTATATGTATAAATTATTTAATTACTAAAATTGGTTGTTTAGCCATATGTAGAACTTTTGTAGTAACACTTCCAACTAAAAGTCGGTGTATTCCAGAACTGCTTACGCCCCTGGAACCCATAATTACTAAATCGACCTCATTATCTTCTAAGTATTCTAATATTTTAGATGCAGGATTTCCTTCTAAGAGGACTGTCTCTACTTTTTCTGATAAATCACCAAAGGATTCCTTTCCTTCTTTCAAATAATTTTTAGTAAGTTCTTTCGCTTTGGTTGCAATTAAATTTTTATCGTCGTATATACTTTTCGCATATTCCGTAGATTCTACCGGAAAATTTGGAAATGTAAAAGTTGAAACGCTCAAAAGTATGATTTTGCAATCTACGATAGAAGCAATTTCTTTCCCCTTTTCCATCGCTTTTTTTGAAAATTCAGATCCATCAACTGGGATTACAATTGTTTTCATTTTGATTCCTCCTTTGTATCATAATCAGATTGCTTTATTATAACATATGTATTATGGATATACAATGTGACAAATTATATAGAATTAAATCTCGAATTTTTCATATGCTAGTAAGGTATTATCGACATGATTCACATATTTCCATCACATTTCTTCAATATAATTATAACAATTTGGGTTTTATATTAGTCGGGAGGAATTGTATGAATGAATTATCACATTTAGATAAACTTGAAGCGGAGGCTATCTATATCATGCGGGAAGTTGCAGCTGAATGCGAAAAACCTGTTATGTTATATTCAATTGGAAAAGACAGCTCAGTTATGCTACATTTGGCTTTGAAAGCATTTTATCCAGAGAAACCACCGTTTCCTTTTTTGCATATTGATACTACATGGAAGTTTAAAGAAATGATAGAATTTCGTGACAAATCTGCTGAAAAATTCGGCATTGAGATGCTGGTACATTCTAATCAAGAAGGGATTGAACAAGGGATTAATCCTTTTGATCACGGAGCTGCTTATACAGATATCATGAAAACACAAGCATTAAAGCAGGCATTAGAGTTTTATGGATTTACAGCGGCATTTGGCGGTGGACGTAGAGATGAAGAAAAATCAAGAGCAAAAGAACGTATTTTTTCATTCCGAAATCAAGCACAGGCATGGGATCCCAAAAATCAGCGTCCGGAAATGTGGAAATTATACAATACAAAAATTTTTAAAGGTGAAAGTATTCGGGTTTTTCCACTCTCTAATTGGACAGAAAAAGATATCTGGCAGTATATACGTAGAGAAAATATAAATATAGTACCATTGTATTTTGCAAAAGAAAGACCAGTTATTTATCGAGACGGTAATATTATAATGGTGGATGATGATAGGATGCCTTTGTATCCGGAAGATAAAGTGCAGTTAAAGAAAGTAAGATTTAGAACTCTTGGTTGTTATCCATTAACTGGTGGAATAGAATCTGATGCAGATACATTGGATACTATTATTGAGGAAACATTAAGTGCAGTTTCATCAGAAAGGACAAGCCGTGTCATTGATCATGAAGCGGCTGGAAGTATGGAAAGACGTAAGAGAGAGGGGTATTTTTGATATGCAGAGTTTATTAAAATTTATTACATGTGGAAGTGTAGATGATGGCAAATCTACATTAATTGGTCACATGCTGTATGATGCTAAACTATTATTTGCAGATCAAGAAAGAGCTCTGGAATTGGATAGTAAAGTTGGTAGTAGAAATGGAGAAATAGATTATTCATTATTATTAGATGGATTAATGGCTGAAAGAGAACAAGGTATCACGATTGACGTTGCTTATCGATATTTTACTACAGAAAGACGCAGCTTTATCGTAGCAGATACACCGGGTCATGAAGAATATACTAGAAATATGGCGGTAGGAGCCTCTTTTGCAGACTTAGCGATTATATTAGTGGATGCTTCTCAAGGTGTATTAGATCAGACAAGACGGCATACAAGAATCTGTGCTTTAATGGGTATTAAGCATATGGTTTTTGCGGTTAATAAGATGGATTTAATACATTATGAAAAGGAAAGATATGAAAGTATAAGAAAAAAAATAAGGAGACTTGCTTCTGAATTTGAATTTGACAGTCTTTGTTTGATTCCGGTGTCAGCAACAGAGGGAGATAATATTACAAAGTTATCAGATAAGATGCAATGGTATCAGGGAAAACCTTTATTAACTTATTTAGAAGAAATTGATATGACTGATGAAGATGATGATGCAGGATTTATCATGCCTGTCCAGCGTGTTAACAGACCGGATCATACGTTTAGAGGATTTCAGGGACAAATTGAAGCCGGTGAAATTTGCATTGGGGATGAAGTGACTGTATTACCGAGTAAAGAGACGGCAAAAATAAAAGATATATTTGTAACAGACAGACAAGCAGACAGAGCAATGAAAGGACAGGCAGTAACGATTCAGTTAGATAGAGAAGTGGATGTATCACGAGGCTGTGTTTTGTATAAAGATACAAACATTTATGTCAGTAATTTATTTACCGCAACACTTCTTTGGATGGATGACCAGGAACTGGTATCAGGGAAAAATTATTTTTTAAAAGTAGGTACACGAGTAGTCCCGGCAACATTAATGAAAATAAAATATAAGATTGATATCAATGAAGGTGAACATATACAGACAGATCAGGTACTGAAGAATGAAATCGCAGTCTGTGATATATCAGTTGCTAATAAAATTGTTTTTGATAAATTTAAGAATAACAAGGTTTTAGGAAGTTTTATCCTGATTGATCGTATCAATAATATGACATCGGCTTGTGGAGTTATAGAACATACTTTAAGACGAAGTGAAAATTTAACATGGCATGATATGGATATTACAAGAGAATTTCGTGCTAAACAAAAGGGACAGAAACCACTTACCATTTGGTTTACAGGATTGTCCGGTGCAGGGAAATCTACACTTGTGAATGAAGTTGAAAAACGTTTGATATCTATGGGAAAACATACAATATCCTTAGATGGGGATAATATTCGTTTAGGGCTCAATAAAAACCTTGGATTTAAAGAGACTGATCGAATAGAAAATATCCGGAGAGTATCTGAAGTAAGTAAGCTGATGAATGACGCAGGTCTAATTTCACTGACATCCTTTATATCTCCTTATGCAAGAGATAGACAAAGTGCCAGAGAAATCATTGGTGACTGCTTTGTTGAAGTGTATGTAAGTACTCCGTTGGAAGAATGTGAAAAGAGAGATGTTAAAGGATTGTATAAGAAAGGAAGAACAGGAGAGATCCCCAATTTCACAGGCATTTCAAGCCCTTATGAGCCTCCTGAAAATCCAGATATTGTAATTGATACTACAGGTAAAAGTATTGAAATTTCAGTAGACTATATCATGAATGCTTTAGAGCAATTTTTATAGAAACAAAAGATAAAAGGGAATAAAAATGAAAAGGGAAACGAAAAAAAAGTTTGATTTTTCTTTAGCAATGTTAAAAGCAGGATGTATCGGATTTGGTGGAGGAAATGCAGTAATTCCTATTATTGAGCAAGAGTTTGTAAGTGAAAAGCATTTAATAGAAAAAGAAGAACTGAATAAGGAAGTTATTGTAGCTAGTATAACTCCAGGAGCATTTTCTACAAAAATTGCTGCTGGTGTTGGGAAGAGATTATTTGGAGTGACAGGTATGCTGAGCTCTGCTTTTCTAATGTCTTTGCCGGGAGGTATCATTACAGTTTTATTAATTTCAGTTCTTTCACGAATGGGAACGAAAATGAGTTCAATCATTGAATTTGCTTCTTTGGGTATCACTGCTTTTATTATGTGTCTTTTAACGGACTATGTTCGAAAAGTAGTGCAGGAGAGTCAGTCGGAATATAAAGTACGTTTTATAAAAACTTGTATTATTATTTTAGCAGTATTTCTATTAACTGGAGGGAAGAATATATATCATCTTATAGGAATTGATAAAACGCCGATATTTGCAGTTTCAGCCATTCATGTTTTATCAGCTTCGTTTTTCGGTATTTTTTATACAAAATGTAGATTTAATTTGAAAAACACATTGATTTCTATACTAATTGTTACTATATATTTTTTGTGTGTTGGAAAGGCTGAGTTGATAAAGAATGAATATGTATTTCTATTTGTTCAAGTTCTTATGATAAGTTTATCCTGCTATGGATTAAAAGATAGTATTTCTAAATCAAAAAAATTTAGAATAGTACCATGGCATCCATTTATTAAGACAGAGTTCATCTGTTTAAGTTTAGTTTGTATCATTGCTATACCGGCATTGGTTGTATCTATGGATTCTGCTATTTACTTAGTGAAAGGAATGTTTTCTACATGGATTTCTTTTGGCGGAGGGGATGCATATCTGACTGTGGCAGATGGAATGTTTGTTTCGACCCAGATGGTATCTGCAGATGAATTTTATGGAAGATTAGTATCCATTGTCAATATCTTGCCTGGTTCTATTTTGTGTAAGACATTGTCTGGAATCGGTTATTATATAGGCTTTCATGCAACGGGAAGTATTTTTGCCGGTTATATAGTAGCTTTTGCAGGATTTATATGTAGTGTAACAGGTTCTTGTGCAGTACTTTCTTTAGGATATTATTTGTATGAATGTTTTGAGGAACTCGATGTCTTAAAATTAATACGAAGATGGATAAGGCCGATTGTTTCAGGCTTATTGCTAAATGTTATGATTTCAATGCTGAATAATGGTATGAATATTGGAAGAAATTTAGAAAAGAATCCTTTATTTATATTAGGAATAATATTAGGTATTTATATTTTGAATGTTTTTTTGTATTATAAATATAAGTTTAAAAGTGGGATACTTATTATAATTTCAGTTACATTATCTTTATTAGTATCAAAGTTTATATAATGTACGGTATTTCTTTGTATAGGAAAGGATATAACAAGTTATGTTAAATGAACAGAAGGTTATTTTATTGGTTGAAGATGAAGAAAAATTACGAAAGACAGTTAAGGATTTTTTGCTTATGAACCAATATTATGTCTTAGAAGCAGAGGATGGGGAACAAGCTTTAGAGGTATTTTGTTCGAATAATCAAATCGTAGATATGGTACTATTGGATGTTATGCTGCCTTATTGTGATGGATATACGGTTTTGGAGGAAATAAGAAATATTTCAAAAGTTCCGGTTATTATGATTACTGCAAAAAATTCAGAAAGTGATCAGATAAAAGGCTTTAATGTTGGTACAGATGATTATATTACGAAACCGTTTTTATTGTCTGTGCTTAAAGTGCGTATGGAAGCAATATTTAAACGTATTGTTAAGTATGATGATTTTGTAGAAATTGAAGATTTAGTATTATATCGTAACAGTCAAAAAGTATATCTAAAAGAAGAAGAATTGTTATTGACACCTAGAGAATATCAGTTGCTCCTTTATTTGATTGAAAACGAATCAATTGTTTTGTCCAGAGAACAGATTCTATCTTCCGTATGGGGAATCGAGTATATTGGAGGAGAAAGGACTGTTGATACTGTAATTAAACAATTGCGGACAAAACTTAGAGAATATTCTTCTTATATTCAATCAATTTATGGGATCGGATATCGGTTTGAGGTAAAAAATAATGAAAACGATCAAAAGTAGATTAATTATTACAGAGTTATTATTATTAATAGGTGTAATAGGTGGAACCTGTATCTTTTACTTATTATTTGCTGATGCATATTATATTAATAAAAAAGAAAAATTGATGGAAAAAGCCTATAATGAAATTCAAGACTTAGATTTTTCTAAGGAGATTGAAAAATATAATAGCAAAGATAATAGTGAAGAAGATAACAATGAAGTTAATTTTTTTACTTTTTATGAAGAAGAAAATATTAAATTTATTATTACCGATGATAAATTTAGAAGTCTATATATGACAGATAAATTATCAGATATTGATGTTACAGAGAAAAGAATCGATAGGAGAATTAAAGAAAAGCAGTTTGAATTTCAATATAATGCGAAAGCTCATAAGGAAAATAATAAGAGAATAAGTTTGTTGGGATTAGTAAATCAAGATGAAAAGAACTATTATGTCTATATCTATGAGCGGACCTATGTGATAGAAAAAAGTTTTTCCTATGCGAATAAATTATTATTTGTTACATTGATAATATCTATATTTTTAGGAAGTGTATTAATAAATATATCTGCTGGAAAAATATCAAAACCAATTGAAGATATCGATTTAGTAGCTCAGAATATAGCTGGTAAGAATTTTACTTTGAAAGTCAGCGAAAAGATAAATTATACTGAACTGAATCGTTTGGCACGGAGTATCAATTCTATGTCCGATCAATTGCAAGATCATATCTTAAAATTGGAAAAATATAATTTGAATTTGCTGAAAGAAAATAGATATAAATCAGAAATGGAAAAAATGAGGAAACAATTTGTAAATAATGTATCTCATGAATTAAAAACACCTTTGGCTGTAATATCCAGCCAGGTCGAAATGCTGTATTATCTTAATGATGAGCGAAAAAAAGAAGAATATTACAACTCGCTTTTAGATGAAGTTAATTATATGAATAAATTAATTGAGAGCATGTTAGCTATATTTTCTGCCGAACATGGAATTGAAAGTATGGAATTAAGTACATTGAATTTAAGTGATTTGGTAAACACTCTTTTAGAAACTTATCATGTTTTAATGGAGCAAAAAAATATTAAATATACAATTAATATAGAAAAAACATGTTTCGTTATGGGAAATAAAAAGTACTTAGAACAAGCAGTCAGTAATTATATCATAAATGCTTTTAAACATACCAAAACTGGAAATCAGATTCATATTAAAGTTGAAACAGAGAAAGAAAAAAATAAGGTTACAGTATCTGTGTATAATGAAGGTGAAAAGATAGACGAGAGAGAAAAGAAAAAAATTTGGAATAGTTTTTATCAAGGGGATAATTCAAATATTGAAAAAACCTTAATAGGTGGAACCGGGCTGGGGCTTTATATTGTTCAAACGATTATTAAGCTTCACCATGGTGACTATGGTGTAGAAAATGAGAAAAATGGAGTTCGGTTTTGGTTTACATTAGACTTATTAAATAAACAAAGTATTTAAAATGTTTAAGACAGAATTTCTAACAAGAAAGGAACGAAATGAATTAAGATGAAACAAAAAATTACCAGGGTCTTCAATATTTTGAAGAAATTAAAAAAAATAAGTTTCTATAAAAATAAAAACTATTATTGGCTCAGGCTGATGGGAAGACATTATGAAAAACAATATAGCAGGATAAAGATAAACTCCATACAATCTAATATATTAAAAAGAAATGCCAGACCATTAATCTCTATGTCTAATGATTTAGTAATAGAAGATTTATTGCAATCTAAAAAATATAGTTTTGAAACAATGCTGGTTGTTTTAGATCCTTATAATATAGCACCGTTAACAGCATTGGCTGTATTTAATACAAAGGAAGAATATAAAGTTTTATATGAAGTAATTGGAGATACAAAAGAGGAATCCTTTTTTGGAGAAACGGAATTTAAGACAGATCATCGAGTTGAAATCTTAGGGCTATATGCGGATCGTACAAATGTAATTATGATGTCACTTGAAAATAAAAAAGGTGAAATTGTCCAGAGAAGAGAACTATCTATTAAAACGGATTCTATCCCTGCAAAATGGCGTGATATTATTCGTGTGAAGAAGAAAACAAGGCCTTCATCAGAGCCATTTATTTTAATATCAGGTGGTACTGCAATTACAACATGTGCTTTTGATGTTTCAGGGAATGTCAGATATTATCTGGCGGAACAATCAAAAGGATATGGTATTTTCTTGTTATCAAATGGTAGGTTCTTATATGAAGAAAAAGATATTAACCGGCCAACGCATGGAAATCCTCATGCAATACAGATACATGAAATGGACTTTAGTGGAAGAGTATATAAGACATTTTATGTGCCCAAAGGAATTCATCATAATGCATCAGAAATGACGGAAGGAGGTAATATTGTTGCTTGTGCAAGTACCTGCGATGATTATTTAGAAAATGCAGTTATGGAATTAGACAGAAATACAGGCGAAGTACGCAAAGAACTTTCCTTAAATCAATTATTTGATGATACTTGTATCGACAGAATCGATTGGGCTCATGTCAATGCTGTAACATATCAAGATAAAACTCAAACAATATTGATTTCAATGAGAAATATTCATAGCATAGCAAAGATAGATTGGAAAACCAATGAATTAGTTTGGATACTTAGTAATCCTAAATTTTGGGATAATTCATCACTGAAAGATAAAGTCTTGATACCCGAAGGAGATATAAAGTGGTTTTATCAGCAGCATGCAGTAGTAGATGTAAGCGATCAATTTGAATTTGAGGAACATGTGAGTTATGTTCTACTTTATGATAATCATGTAGACAAACGTAGAAAAGTATCTTATTTTGATGAAGATGAAAAGTCTTATGCCAGTATATTTAGGATTGATGAAAAAAATTTTACAGTAACAATGGTAGAAAAGTATCCGTTTTATAAATCTACCATACGTTCAAATGCTGTTTTTAAAAGAGATGAAAAAAGAATATTTTCTATGGGAGGACATTTACAACCAACGATGGAAGATAATTATGGTTTAATTGCTGAGATGGATACACAAGTAAAAGAATCGATCAATGAATATTTCGTTAAGACAGGCTTTTTCACAGCATATCCGTTCCGACCTTATATAAAAGAGATCAGTCGTCCAATGCCAATTTTAAAAGAGTATGTTTTGGGCGGTCTTGAGAAAATAGAAAAAATCAGTATAGATAAAAATCAATTTAAAAATTTAGAAGTAACGAATAAAAAAGATATAAATAATATTCGTATTTGTGAAGATATCATATTAATTAAAGCTAGAGATCATGCGGTTGAACAAGTATATTTAGTGGGAACCAATCATTGTTATAGAAAAGATTTCTCAGAAACGAAACAAACTCTTAGTATTTTTGCAAATATGCTTTATGCAGTAGCAGTTCCTTTGTATGGACTTGAAAACGATAATTACAAACTATATTTAAATGTCAGAGGAACGATGAAAAAAACCAGAAAGTGGGTTAAAATATCTAACGAATCTCGAATTAATAGTTAATATTATAATAATTCTTAAAATGACTTGACAAACGGATATTTTTTAGTAATAATAAGGACGTTAATAAATGAGACAGTTCGTAATCCATCCTGTCTATAAATAAAACTAGGACTTATTTCTCAGAACATTTTTGAGTATTTAAGGACCGGTGGGTCCTTTTTTATTTTAGTAAAAAACGGTTCGAATCGAGTAGAAAGGTAAGAGATGAATAAAATAGGTATCACAACTACAGTTCCAATAGAAATAGTATACTGTGCAGGTTTAATTCCGATAGATTTAAATAATATATTTGTAACAGCAGAAAATAATGCGAGATATATTGAAGTAGCTGAAAAAGAAGGTTTTCCCAAGAGTATGTGTGCTTGGATCAAAGGCTTGTATGGTGTATGTATGGAGCATCAAATAAATGAACTTATCGGAGTCATAGAAGGTGATTGTTCCAATTCCAAATCTCTAATAGAATTATGGAAACAAAAAGGAAAAAAAATTTATCCTTTTTCTTTTCCATATAGTCAGAAAAAGAAAGAATTAGAAAAGTCCCTTTCGGATTTGATGGAACAATTACAAGTAGATCTGGACCAAGTTGAAGAAAAGAGAAAAGAATTGAATCAGATTCGAAGACTGGTACAGGAAATAGACAGACTTACCTTTGAGGAAGAGAAGGTGACCGGTTTTGAGAATCATTTATATCAGGTAAGCTGTAGTGATTTTCAAGGCGATCCAAAATCATTTGCAGTTATGCTCCAAAGTGTACTTGACGAAATGAAAAGTAGAACTGCCAATCCCAAAAAACTTCGTCTAGGATATATTGGAGTCCCTCCTATGACAATAGACATATATGATTATGTTGAAACTTTAGATGCTAGAATTATATATAATGAAGTTCAAAGGGAATTTACTTTTCCGCGTGCAGGCAATGCCGTTTCCATTATAGATCAATATTTAGATTATACGTATCCATATGGAAACCTGTATCGGATAGAAGAAATAAAAAAGCAAATAGAAAAACGAAAATTAGATGGTATTATCCATTATACACAGGCATTCTGCCATAGGGCACTGGATGATATTATGATAAAGTCTAACATTGATATTCCGATTTTGAATATCGAAGGAGATCAAAGCCCTGCCCTAGACGCAAGAACGAAACTCAGAATAGAGGCTTTTATTGATATGTTGTCTGACTTAAAGGGGGTGTATCAATGAGAGTTCTGGGAATTGATCTTGGAAGCAGAGCCGTTAAGGTAGTTGTTATGGAGGAAAATAATATCATACATAAACAAATGATTAGTACAATGTCATTTTACCGTGATTACTGTTATTTTGATGAAAAATTAATAGTAGATTTGAATCGTCTGGGATTAAATCACATTGATATGAAAATTTCGACCGGGTACGGAAGAAATAATACAAATCTAAATGAGTTTACACCAATTAATGAAGTAAAAGCTCATGTTTATGGAGGTATATTTCAAACGGGCTGGAAGAATTTCATTTTGTTGGATATTGGCGGACAGGATGTAAAGATAGCAAAAGTCGAAAAGGGAATCATAACAGATTTAGATTTAAATGATAAATGTGCAGCATCATGTGGAAGGTACTTGGAAAACATGGCAAATGTATTAGAGGTTTCTCTGGAAGATATGAGTCATTATTATAAGAATCCGGTAGAACTTAATGCCACTTGTGCAGTATTTTCAGAATCAGAACTAATCGGAAAAATAGCAGAAGGGATTTCTTTAGAGAGATTATGTGCCAGTATTAACTATTCTTTATATCGAAGAGTAAGACCTTTACTTTCTGCTTTCCCAGGTGAAAAAATGGTGTTGACAGGGGGAGTAGCCAATAATCAGGGACTAAGTTACTACTTATCCAAACATTATGAACAAGTAATAACGGTTCCGGAAGCCGGCTATAATGGAGCTATCGGTTGTTGTTATTATGGACTTAATTTTATTCAAAGGAGTAAAGAAGATGTATAGTATTATAGTAGAAGAAAGCTTTGACAGTGCACACTTTTTATCGGGATATAACGGAAAATGTAGTCATATTCATGGACATAGGTGGAGGCTTTTGGTAGAAGTTCAGACCAAAGAGCTTCAGGACGAAGGACAATGTAAAGGAATGGTTGTAGATTTTACACAATTGAAGAAAGATTTGAAAAAACTAGCAGAAGATTTTGATCATTGTTTAATTATTGAAAAAGAAACGATGAGGGAACAGACTTTAAATTGTTTAGTAGAAGATGGTTTTCGTATTGTTTCAATACCGTTTCGTCCAACTGCTGAGAAATTCGCTGAATTCTTTTTTCACTCGATTGAAAAAAAAGGATATCAAGTGAAGCGAGTTTCTGTTTATGAAACACCTAATAACTGTGCAGTTTATGAAGGATGAGGTGTAAAAATGGAATATTATCAAATAGCAGAGCGATTTGTTAGTATAAACGGAGAAGGAATTTTTGCAGGACAATTAGCCGTGTTTGTAAGGTTTAAAGGCTGTAATCTGCATTGTAGTTACTGCGATACTCTCTGGGCAAATCAAAAAGACTGCGGAACAGAAGAGCTTACTAGAGAAGAAATCGCAGATTATATAAAAAGTACAGGAATACACCATGTGACTTTAACAGGTGGAGAACCATTGTTACAAAATAATATAATACAGTTAATAGAGTCTCTTCTGGAAGTCTCAAATGTTAAGATTGAAATAGAGACGAATGGAAGTATAGATCTTTTACCAATAAAACAAAGATTTAATGAAAGAGTAACATTAACTATGGACTATAAGCTTCCTTCCAGCAGGATGGAACAATATATGAAAATAGAAAACTTAAGCTCATTACAGAAAGAGGATGTTGTTAAATTTGTTGTAAGTACAATAGCAGATTTAGAACATGCGAAACAGGTTATTTATCAAAATAGATTACTAGAAAAAACAAATGTTTATATTAGTCCTGTCTATGGTAAAATTCAGTTAGAAGATATTGTAGAATGGATGAAAATGAATCAATTAAATAAGGCAACACTTCAGATGCAGCTGCACAAAATTATTTGGGGCAGCGAAGCTAAGGGGGTATAAAAATGGCGATAGATAAAAGTAAAATTGAAGAACATATAAGAGGTATTCTAATAGCTTTAGGGGAGGATCCCCAGAGAGAAGGATTAATTGACACACCTAAAAGAGTAGCTGATATGTATGCAGAAGTATTTGAAGGAATTAATTATACCAATGATGAAATTGCTGATATGTTTAAAAAAACATTTGAGGATGATCTGTTTATTCAAAAAGGCAAAGACATGGTGTTAATGAAAGATATTGAAATAATGAGTCATTGCGAGCATCATCTGGCACTTATGTATAATATGAAAGTGGCAGTTGCTTATATCCCGAATGATAAAGTGATCGGATTAAGTAAAATTGCAAGAGTAGCGGATATGGTAGGTAGAAGACTGCAATTACAAGAACGAATCGGATCAGATATATTAGAAATTATCAAAAAGATTACAAATTCAGAAGATGTCGCAGTTCTTGTGGAAGGTGAACATGGATGTATGACATTTCGTGGAATAAAAAAAGTAAATGCAAAAACAGTAACAACAACTTTAAGTGGAAAATTTCAATCAGATCCTATGCTTCATCAAAAGTTTATAACATTAGTGAAATAATTACAGAAAGGATGATAACAAATGAGTGTAGAACAAGAAAGTGCGATAGTTATTTTTAGTGGAGGACAAGATAGTACTACATGCTTATTCTGGGCTAAGAAGAAATTTAAAGATGTAATTGCAATCTCCTTTGATTATGGGCAGAGGCATAAATTAGAATTAGAATGTGCCAGTGATATATGTAAGAAATATGGGATAGAACATCATATTTTAGATATGGGACTATTGAATCAATTAGCGCCAAATTCTTTGACCAGAGATACGATTAAAGTTGATGAAAAAGCACCAAAAGAAGGGACTCCGAATACTTTTGTAGATGGAAGAAATCTTTTATTCCTTACTTTTGGAGCAATATTTGCAAAGCAAAGAAAAATCCGCCATCTTGTTACAGGTGTTTCCCAAAGCGATTATAGCGGTTATCCGGATTGCCGTGATATATTTATTAAATCTTTAAATGTTACGTTAGAACTTTCAATGGAATATCCTTTTGTTATACATACACCCTTGATGTGGATTGATAAGGAACAAACATGGGAATTAGCATATGATCTTGGAGTATTTGACATAATTAAAGAAGAGACTTTAACATGTTATAATGGAATAAAAGGGGCAGGTTGTGGATCTTGTCCGGCATGTACATTGCGAAAAAATGGTTTAGAAGCATTTGAACAAAACAAACAAAGAGAATGTTAGGAAAAAAATGTATACATACAAATATAACAGAGTAATTCTTGCGATTTCAACAAATAATGTTGGAAATGTAAGAATTATTTTTTTGTTTGAAACTTGTATTGTTAAAAACGCCGAAATGTACATTGTTGAAACTGCTACTAATATGTAATAATTAAGGTTGTTTTTTGACTTTTTAACTATGGTACAAGAAATTCCTAAATGCTATGATTTAATTAACAGATCTGTGAAAATTGTATAGAGGAACTAATTGAATATCATAAGTATTTGAAAGGAGGAATGTGGGTGAAAATGATAAAAAAATGTTTGGGTGTTATTTTTGTATTTATACTTTTGGTACAAGTTTTTGTTGGTTTACCTGTATTTAAAGGGGTGGTAAAAGCAGCAGCCCTGTCTACAGACCGGGTTTCGGTACATGATCCGTCCATTGTAAAGGCCGATGGTAAATATTATATTTTTGGTTCTCATATGAGTTTTGCCTCATCTGAAAATTTATCTTCATGGAAAAATTTCACGACCAATATTAATAGTGATTATGCCAATATATTTGCGGAACCTGCAAAGTGGTCGGCCAGAGGTAGCGCTTCTTATGATGTAAAAGGCAATTTATGGGCACCTGATGTCATTTACAATAAAAAAATGAAAAAATGGTGCATGTATATGAGCGTTAATGGGGAACGATTGTATTCTTCTATAGTTCTGGCTACAGCAGATAGAATAACCGGTCCTTATACTTACGCAGGTACAATTGTTTATTCAGGATTCACAAATGAAGCAGATGCAAAGGCTACTGATTATAGGAAGGTAACAGGAAGTAATGAAGTTGCAGGTAGATATCTGTTAAATGGAGCTTGGAATACAAAATACGGTACGAATGCAATTGATCCATGTTTAATTTATGATAAGAAGGGCAATCTTTGGATGTCATATGGATCATGGTTTGGCGGAATATATATGTTGAAAATGGATGAGAATACAGGTTTGAGGGATTATACATATAAATATACCACAAAATATAATTATTCTGACCAATATTTAGGTCTTAAGCTTTCAGGAGGACATGGATGTACAGGAGAAGGTTCCTATATTGTATATGATAAAGAAACAGGATATTATTATTTGTATTTATCATATTGTGGACTTAATGCAACAGATAATTTTAGTGGATATCATCTACGTCTATTTCGATCAAAAGATATAAAGGGCCCTTATAAAGATGCGGCCGGTAACGATGCAATATGTACAAGCAGTAATGCGGATCAGAGAAGGAAGGGAATTAAATTATTTGGTAATTATTCATTTTCTTCATTAAATAATGCTGCACCTTCTGAGTTTAGCAGTAAAGGATATAAGTCTGGTGGTCACAATTCTGCATTTGTTGATAATAATGGTCAGCGATATCTAGTATATCACACCAGATTTAATAAAGGAGAAGAGACCCATCAAGTCAGGGTACATCAGCAATTTATAAATGAAGACGGTTGGCCGGTTACTGCTGTTTATGAATATTCTGGCAGCATAATTTCCAAATCTGGATATTCTAAAAGTAAAATTGCAGGCACCTATGAGATTGTCAATCATGGTAATGATGCCACAACGGTCTATACCGGAATGCTTAAAACTTCTAAAGTTGTATTACAAGCAAATGGTAAGATTACAGGTGATTATAACGGGACATGGAAAACAGTGACAGGTGCAGACGGAAATAAATATTATTGTACGATGATTATTGATGGTGTTACCTATAAGGGAGTATTTTTTAAACAATATAATGAATCGATAAATCATAAAAACACAATGACATTTTCATTGATTGGAAACAATAATCAATCAATATGGGGATCTAAAATAAGATAAAAAAAGGAGCAGTTACTTTGAAATTGTAACTGCTCCTTTATCATGTACTAGAATGAAATGAATTATTTCAATAGCCATAACTTAATGGTTTTGATCAATTTTTCTTTATCGGTATCCGATAAGGTTTCTAACAATTGAAGTAATTCATTATCTAAAGATGTTGCTTGATAAGAGCTATCTATACTTCCGATTAAATGGTCTAAAGAAACATGGGTTAAGTTAGCATAGTATATTAACATGCGGAGCGTCATTGCACTTCTATTATTTTCTACATTGCTAATATAACCAGGGGTTACATTAAGCGCATCTGCTACTTGTTCTTGTGTGAGACCATTTTTTATTCTTAACTCTTTCATCTTTTTGCCGAGATTTTCATACATATCATTATTCATAAGGAACCCCCTTTCCTAGTAATAATATAATTATATTATAAATACACATTAAATGTAATTTAGTAATAGTATAGTAACTATTGTATAAATATAGTCAAAGATAGATAATGGTAAAAATTGTTGAATATTTAAGGATAATTATTTTTTTAAAGATAAGTTTCAAAAGAAAAAAATTATGATATAATGTTTTAAGTAAATTTATACATAGGATTAATATAGGAGGATTAAATGAACTGTTTAGGTAACTTATTATGGATTATTTTTGGAGGACTTATTACCGGATTAAGCTGGTTGGTTTTAGGATGTCTTTGGTGTATTACGATTATAGGAATTCCAATAGGTTTACAATGTTTTAAATTTGCAAGTTTATCATTCATGCCTTTTGGAAAAGAAGTTGTTTATGGAGGAGGAATGGGTTCCTTTATCATAAATGTTATTTGGCTATTATTATCGGGTATTCCGATGGTTATAGAATATGTTGTATTAGGTGCGCTGTTCTGTGTGACGATTATAGGAATTCCATTTGGATTACAATGTTTTAAACTTGCAAAATTATCATTAATGCCTTTTGGCAGCACAATTAGAAATTAAAAACTTTGAAAAATATATCAAAACCTTTCTTAATATGAATTTGATATATTTTTTTTCTAGAAATAAAGCTAATTGAATTTAGGAATCGCTTTTAGCAAATACAAAATTCCAAAATATAGCAGACAAAAAATAGTACAATTTATACCGCTTAGCAGGAATGAAGATAATGGAGCGGATAAAGTATGAGGAATTGCGCCTATTAAACTGCAGATTCCTGTAACAAAAATGCAGGTTAAAAATGGTTTGACGATCCAGTCTGAAAATAGAAAAGTACAATGGGTATAGCGTGTCAAAAATAATATAGTAAGGATTGTAATCAATAATTGACTTAATAGAAGGCCCCATAAATAACCGAGTATACCAAAAGCAGGAATAAAGAATACAACAAATCCGATTCTGACAAGTATTCCTGATATTTGAAGCATAAATGTTGTCTTCATTTTTCCGAGTCCGTGCAAAATACTATGACCAGCGGTACATAAATATAAAAAAGGACATAGCCAGCCTAGAATCATAATAAAAGTTCCGGCAAGAGAATTATTAAAGATCAGATTTCCCATTTGTTTACCAAAAGCCAAGAATATTCCACTACATAAAATACCAAGAACCAAACAGTATTGAACTGTTTTTTCAGCAGTTTTTATGATTGTCCGAGTCTGATTTTCCGCCTGCGCTTCAGCTACAGATGGGAGAAGCATAACGGAAATAGAGTTAGTAAAAGCGGAAGGAAAAAGTATCAAAGGTAAAGCCATCCCTGTTAAAACGCCATATATACTCAAAGATTCTGATGAATTTAATCCAAATGCACGAAGCTGCATCGGGATTAAAATTGCTTCTACACTTTGTAATAAGTGAAGACAAACTCGATTTAAGGTAAGAGGGCAGGACATAGTAAATAACTGACTGCCGCATTTACGGAAGGAAAGTGGAGGTTTAGAGATTTTTGATTTGGGCCGGGTCTGCTCAAATGCAAATGCAGTTAGGGATAAAAGCATAGCAGCCCCTTCTCCGACGACAATGCCCCATACCATAATGTTAAGTGAAGGCGTGTTACTGCTTAAAGGGAGTTCAAAAAGTAAGTAAACAAAAGTAACTCTCATTATTAGTTCAAATAGTTGAGTGAGAGCAGGTATTCCTGCGCGTTTTAATCCATAATAATATCCATTTATACAAGCATGTATGGCTTCAAATGGAATAGCAAAGGCCAAAATCTTAAGAAGTATACAGCAACGGGATTCTTTTATAATATGAATACCCAGCCAATTGCTGCCATTATTTAAAGCAAAAAAGCAGCCAATACTTAAACAAATGGAAAAAAATATTCCTGTAATCAAAAATTTCCGGGCTGATTTTTGATTATTTAACGCTATCTGTTCAGCAACAAATCGGGATATTGTAGTCTGAATACCGGCAGAAGTTAATGCAAAACATAGGGAAAAGACCGGGAAAATCAAATGATAGATACCCAGACCTTCTGCACCGATTTTATGAGAAAGGAATATTCTATAAAAAAAGCCTATTATGCGACTAATGAGTCCGGCAAGCGTTAAGTAAAAAGTTCCTTTTAAGAGGGTGTGTTTTTGATTCATTCTATAACCTCACCTTCATTTTATGTATAGAAAAATATATGTGAGAAAAGTTCTTGACAGAACGAAAATAAGGTGATATTCTAACTACAGTGAATATCCGACCAAAATACTCGGATATAGAAAGAGGTGGTATCGTGAAGTTATCCAAAAAAGGGATATATGGATTGAGAGCTTTTGTAGATCTTGCAGTTTATAGTGAAAATGAACCTGTTTCTTTAAGTAGTATTGCAAGTCGGCAAGATATTTCTGTAAATTATTTAGAACAGCTGATCGCAAAGTTGAAAAAAGCAGATTTAGTAAAAAGCGTAAGAGGTGTTAATGGTGGTTATATATTAGCAAAGCCTATAGAAGAAATTTCGGTCGGAGAAATTTTAAGAGCTTTGGAAGGGGATTTGACTCCTGTAGATTGTCCAGGAATAAAAAGCGAAAGTCAATGTGAAAGTGCTAAATATTGTGTGAGTAAAACAGTTTGGAAGAAAATTAACGATAGTATAAATGAAACTGTAAACCAAATAAATTTTGGCGAATTAGTAAAAGAGAGTAAAGAAATGCAGAAAGGTTGAGAAAGAGAGGATAAGCTATGAAAAAATTAATATATCTAGACAACGCAGCAACAACACAAGTCTCAAAAGAAGTAGTTGATGAAATGCTACCTTATTTTACGGAGGAATATGGAAATGCTTCCAGCGTATATGAATTTGGAAGTAAGAATAAGGGAGCAATAGAAAAGGCAAGAGAAGTAATTGGGAAAGCATTGGGTTCAAAAGCCAATGAAATCTATTTCACAGCAGGTGGAAGTGAATCAGATAATTGGGCTATAAAGGCGACTGCAGATGCTTACAAAGAGAAAGGAAATCATATTATAACCTCAAAAATAGAACATCATGCTGTATTGCATACATGTGAATATCTGGAAGAACAGGGTTTTGAAGTGACATATCTGGATGTAGATGAGAATGGAATCATCAAATTAGAGGAACTCAAGAAAGCAATTCGTCCAACTACAATTTTGATTTCCATTATGTTTGCCAATAATGAAATTGGAACGATTGAACCAATGAAGGAAATAGGAGAGCTTGCAAATCAAAATAATATTCTATTTCATACGGATGCTGTACAAGCGTTTGGACAAGTGCCAATTAATGTAGATGAATATCATATTGATATGCTCAGTGCAAGCGCTCACAAATTAAATGGACCAAAAGGAATCGGCTTTTTGTATATAAGAACAGGAGTTAAAATACGTTCCTATGTTCATGGAGGGGCTCAAGAAAGGAAACGTCGGGCAGGAACTGAGAATGTTCCTGGAATTGTTGGAATGTCCAAAGCAGTTGAAATAGCTGTAAGCACTATAGAAGAACGGGCTAAAAAAGAAACTGAATTAAGAGATTATCTAATTAATCGTGTTTTAAAAGAAGTACCATATACAAGATTAAATGGTCATAGAACCAAACGGTTACCCAATAATGTAAACTTTAGTTTTCAATTTGTTGAAGGTGAATCATTATTGATCATGTTAGATATGGAAGGAATATGTGGTTCTAGTGGTTCAGCCTGTACTTCAGGTTCTTTAGATCCATCACATGTATTACTGGCTATTGGTCTTCCGCATGAAATAGCACATGGTTCCCTGCGTTTGTCATTAAGTGAACAGACATCAAAAGAAGATATCGATTTTGTAATTGAAACAATTAAAAAAATAGTAGAAAAACTAAGAAATATGTCTCCACTTTATGAAGACTATATAAAAAATAACAATTAGATTAGTGAGTTTAAGGAGGAAAAGATATGTACAGCGAGAAAGTAATGGATCATTTTCAAAATCCAAGGAATGCAGGAGAACTTGAGAATGCAAATGGAGTAGGAACAGTAGGTAACGCAAAGTGTGGAGATATAATGAGAATTTATTTTGATATTGATGACGATCAAATTATCAAAGATGTAAGATTTAAGACATTTGGATGCGGTGCAGCTGTAGCAACAAGTAGTATGGCGACAGAATTAGTGAAAGGAAAGACGATATATGAAGCTTTAGAAGTTACAAATAAAGCAGTTATGGAAGCACTAGACGGGTTGCCGCCTGTCAAAGTACATTGTTCTCTTCTTGCTGAGGAAGCTATACATGCGGCTTTGTGGGATTATGCAGAGAAAAAAGGGATTGTGATCGAAGGATTGGAAAAACCAAAAAACGATATACATGAAGAGGAAGAGGAAGAAGAATATTAATGAGCAGGAAAAAAGTAGTAATAGGAATGTCTGGAGGAGTTGATTCATCTGTTGCAGCATATCTGCTGAAAGAACAAGGGTATGATGTAATAGGTGTAACAATGCAGATTTGGCAGGATGAAGAACAATCTGTACAAGAAGAAAATGGGGGCTGCTGTGGCTTAAGTGCGGTTGATGATGCAAGAAGAGTTGCCAACGATCTATCGATTCCTTATTATGTTATGAATTTTAAATCTCAATTTAGAGAAAATGTAATGGATTATTTCGTAGAAGAATATCTTCATGGAAAAACACCTAATCCTTGTATTGCATGTAATCGATATGTAAAATGGGAATCCTTACTTAAAAGAAGTTTAGATATAGGGGCAGACTATATTGCTACAGGACACTATGCTCAGATTGAACAACTTCCAAATGGAAGATATACATTAAAGAAATCTGCCACAGCAGCCAAAGATCAAACATATGCACTATATAATTTAACGCAATTTCAGTTGGAGCATACAATAATGCCTGTTGGTCAATATACCAAAGAAGAAATTAGACAAATCGCAAATAGAATTCATCTCAAAATTGCGAATAAACCGGATAGTCAAGAGATTTGTTTTATTCCGGAAAACAATTATGCAAAATTTATAGAAGATTATACGGATGCAAAGATTGCTGAAGGGAATTTTGTTACAGTAGACGGTGAAATAATTGGAAAACATAAAGGGATCACACATTATACAGTAGGACAGAGAAAAGGATTGAATCTGTCAATGGGACATCCTGTATTTGTTGTTGAACTTAGACCTGAAACCAATGAAGTAGTCATAGGTGAAAATAAAGATGTCTTTGCAAAAGAACTCTATGCAAATAAATTAAATTTTATGGCAATGGAAGATTTGAAAGAAGAAATGAAAGTAACAGCAAAAATACGTTATAGTCATAAAGGCGCAGTTTGTACAATAAAAAAAGTAGAAGATGACAAGGTACATTGTGTGTTTGAAGAATCTCAAAGAGCAATTACGCCCGGACAGGCTGTTGTGTTTTATCAGGATGATTATGTAATTGGTGGAGGAACGATAATTTAATTAGTTACCCATTACTTGTAATTTGTCAAATCAAATTTAACATTCGATAAGATTTACTTTATATTGACATTATAAATATGTAATGCTATTATTTATAAAAATATAATGTAAATAAGTGTTGTCGTTAGACAATAGGGAAACGGGTTTGAATCCCGTGCGGTCACGCCGCTGTATTGGAATAGTTATATTCAAAAAATCACTGTGAAAATGGGAAGATGGAATATAATGTTGAAGCCTAAGCCAGAATACCAGCTTATTTATAAGGATTACACAAGGTTACGAACGATGACCAAGTGTATAGAGATATCTGAGTAAGATATCTTTGTGCGCTGGTTTCAAATAGGAAGCCAGTTTTTTAGTTTTTCAGGCAGCTAAAAGACTATTAAGGTCATTACAAAAAGAAATAGTGAATTCAGAAGAACAATTTATGATAGATCAGTCATTAAAACAAAATGAATATAATAAAGACGATTTAATTTATATAATTACAACTATGTTTAAAAATACAATAAAACTATATTTAGAGAAAAACTTAAAAAATGTGAGAGGATGAAAGCATGAAAAAACTTAGAATAATAGCAATAATATTTTTGTTAAGTATATGGAGCATGGCAGGGTGCTCTAATAAGGAGAATGTTTCTGATAATATACAAACACAAGAGCAGGAATCCAATAAGATTACGGATATGGCAGGAAATGAAATTAATTTAAAGAAAACGCCAGAAAAAATGGTGGTTTTATTGCCGTCTGATGTTGAAATTCTTTATGAATTGGGAGCAGATAAATCTATTATAGGTGTTGGCGAGTATTGTAATTATCCAAAAGAAGCTTTAAATAAGAAGATAATTGCAACGGGTGATGACTTAAATGTTGAACAGATTATTTCTTTAAATCCTGATGTTGTTGTTATCGGAGAAATGGCTCAATCAACAGATCAAATGAAACAATTAAAAGATGCAGGTATTCTGGTTGCAGTAACAAATTCTCAAAATATTGCAGATACATATAAGGCGATAAAGTTATTAGGACAGATTTCAGGAAAAGAAAAAGAAGCAGATGATTTGATTGCAAATATGAAAGATTCTTTTCAGGAGTTAGAGAAAAAGTCTAAAGGAAATTTTGAAAAAACGATATATTTTGAGGTGTCTCCATTGGAATTTGGACTTTGGACAGCAGGAAAAGATACTTTTATGCAGGAACTTGCAGACATGCTAAAAGTTAAAAATATATTTGAAGATTTGCCTGGATGGGCAGAAATATCAGAAGAGCAGGTCTTGGAACGGAATCCTGATTTTATTGTAACCACTACAATGTCAAATAAAGATAGCTCTCCAGTAGATGAGATATTAGCAAGAAATAATTGGGAAAATATAGAAGCTATTTCCAAAAAACAGGTTTTCAAAGGAGATAGTGATATGATGACACGTCCGGGTCCCAGACTTGTAGATGCAGCAAAAGAATTATATAAGTTCATTTACGGAGAATAAAATGAAAATTAAAGCGGTTTTTCTTACAAGATTCTTTTTCATTAGTATGTGTTTAATATTAATAATGAATATATGTGTTGTATATGGTAGTGTAGATATTAACTTATGGGACACGGGAAGAATCGTATTTGGGGCAATTACAGGAAAGTTCCCTTCCGATATTCCGGAACGTTTTATTCCCATTGTACTTGGTGTCAGACTTCCAAGAGTGTTGATGTCAGGATTGGTAGGAGCTTCTTTATCAATAAGTGGTGCAGCTATGCAGGGATTATTAAAAAATCCCTTGGCCGATGGTACAACAATTGGTGTATCTTCAGGTGCTTCTTTGGGTGCTGTCATAGCAATTGCATTTTCAGCCAAAAGTACATTGGTATCGGGATTAGGGACTTTTTTAATGAGTATTCTTTTTTCCTTTGCTTCTATTTGTCTTATCTTATTTTTAGCTAAAATTATTGATTTTACATTATCAACGAATACTGTGATATTAATTGGGGTTATATATTCTATGTTTGCCAGCAGTATAACTAGTCTGATAACTACTTTGGCGGATAAAGAAATTAAGAATATTGTGTTTTGGTCAATGGGGTCTATTGCCGGCAGTACTTATGAAGAAGTAGTTTTAATGACTGTGATATTAATAATATGTTCATTCGTTTTGATGCGAAATGGAGTAGAACTGAATGCATTTGCAATTGGAGAGGAAAATGCGATGCATGTGGGAGTTGATGTAAGGCGCGTAAAGTTAAGAATCATGGCGTTAGTTTCAATTTTGATCGGAGTCTCAGTTTCAATTAGTGGTACCATTGGATTTGTAGGATTGGTGATACCTCATATTACAAGAATATTTACAGGTCCTAATCATAAAAAATTATTACCAATATCAATGGCAATTGGTGCAGGTTTTCTTATGTTGGCAGATATGTTTTGCAGAACAATGTTTTCGCCTATAGAGTTACCGATTGGTATCATAACATCATTTATTGGTTCTATACTATTTGTGTTTATTATGATTAGAAAAAATTCAAATAAATTCAGAGGATAAGAATATGAATAGCAATAAAAAGAGTCCTTCTATATTGGAAATCAATGGATTGACGGTGAAGATGGCAGGATTTACTTTGGTTGATCAGGTTACTTTCAATATACGGGAAAGAGAAAAATTTATAATTGTAGGTCCAAATGGTGCAGGAAAAAGTACAATTATAAAAGCAATTTCTCAATCGATTCCTTATTCTGGAGAAATTCTGTATAAAGGTGAAGACGTAGCAAAGATGCAAAAGAATCAAATAGCGAGAAATATAGGAGTATTAGCACAGCATCATTCAGTTAATTATTCGTTCACAGTTGAAGAAATAGTTGAACTAGGAAGATTCTCATATAGAAAAGATAAGTTAATGATAAAAGAAGAAAAAGAGATAATACAAGAAGCATTAGAAATGACAGGAATGATTGAAAAAAGAAAACAATCTGTGCTTACTTTATCGGGTGGTGAAATTCAAAGGACTTTTCTAGCGCAATTATTTGCACAAAATCCTAATATATTAATACTGGACGAGCCTACAAATTATCTTGACATACAATATCAAGAACAAATGTTTCGTGTAATTGAGGAGTGGATTACTTCCAAAAATAAAGCTGTATTAGCGGTCGTTCATGATTTGAGTCTTGCTTCTTATTTTGGGAGTGAATTTTTGTTAATGAATCAAGGAAAAGCGGTATCCCGTGGTAGAAAAGAAGAAGTAATGATTCCGGAACAATTAAATCTAGTGTATGAAATGAATGTCGGTAGCTGGTTGCATTATTTATATAAACATTGGGAGAAATATTTGTAATATTTGGATAAAAGAAGGATTTTTGCGAATTTATGGAATAAATTTAAGATTCATAACATCAACTATAGAATAATGTAAAAAATTATGCTATAATGTTTTTGAGTATAATTAATTACATAAGAAAAGGTTGACTAAAGAATGAGAAAGATAAACAGGCTAATTTTTATAATAATTATATTGCTATTTATATCAGCATTTAATTCAAATGCGATGTCAGTATATGAAGACAATATAGTACGGGTAGGGATTTGTGAATTACCAGGTTTTTTAAAAATAGATGAAGGTGCTGATATAAAGGGATATGAAAAAGAATATTTAGATGAAATTGCATTATATACAGGTTGGAAATATGAATATATCAGCGGCACTTGGGAAGATTGTCAAGATTGGTTACGTACTGGCGAAGTTGATGTGATTGGAAACATACAGAAAAACGACTCAGAAGAACCGGCTTACCAATATACCGATATATCAACCGGTAATTATATACGTGAAATATATGTGTCTGAAAATAATAATTTCATTGGATATGAGGATTTTAAAAATTTTTCAGGAATAAGGATTGCTGGACTGAGCGGAAGTTCAGATATAGAGGCATGTCAAAATTATCTAAATGAAAAGGGCGTTAATGCAGAAATAGTGGAATATAATAAATATTCAGAGATGATCTCAGCGTTAAAGCAAGGAAAAGTAGAAGCTATGATAGCATCGAATTATCTTCAAATCGAAGGAGTAAAAAGAGTTGCTAAATTCGATGTATCAGACAGTTATTTTGTAGTCGCCAATGATAAAGAACAAATTTTAGAAGGATTTAATTTTGCATTAAAACAAATTTGTGTTTCAAATGAAAATTACAATTCAGAGTTATACAAAAAATATTATAGTAATCGGAAAGTGATTGATGCTTTTTCGCCCAAGGAAATTGATTATATACAGAAAAATCCAGATTTGCAGATTGCAGTAGATAATAATTGGGAATTGATGTCTTATTCAGATAAAGAAAAGCAATATAAAGGTATAAATCAAGAATTTTTAGAATTAATTGCTAGAAATTCCGGATTTAAATTTCAATATGTGGAATGTAATGATAACAAAACTAAACTTTCCAAACTAAAGAGTAATAAAGTACAAGCAACTATAAGCATATTAGGTAATCACGTAGATAGTGAATCATCAGTTAAAACTACTGATTCATATTATAAAATTATATTAGTGTTATTAAGTGAAGTGGATGTAAAAACATCTGATCGTTTTAAACTTGCATTACCAAAATATTTTGAATTATTAGAAAAAGAAATATTTAAAGCCTATCCCAATGTTACAATTCAGTATTTTCAGAGTGGACAACAATGCCTCAATGCAGTGAAATCAGGTAAAGTAACAGCAACGTTACTGGATAACAATAATTATAATCTGTATAGTGGCTTAGAGGCTTATAAGGAAATAGAAATAGAGTCAACATATGGAGATATGTATTCTCTTGCATTAAATGTAAGAAATGATAATTATATACTGTTATCTATCTTAAACAAATCAATTGCTCGAATCACGGATGAAGAAACGCAAGTATGTGTTATTGATGGAGTGCATGATTTTGAGAAAGCTAACACAGCTATGTTACTTTTTAGGACTTACAAGAGAGAAATATTTTCTGGAATTCTAATTTTTATATTACTTATTTCAACCATTTGGATTTTATATAAAAATAGAAAAGAAAAAGAATATGAGAAAAAAGCATATACGGATAGTGTAACAGGAATTAATAATTGGGATAAGTTCTGTATAGAAGCTGTAGATAAACTTAATTGCAATGAAAGTAATAAATATGCTTATGTTCTATTAGACTTAGATAAGTTTAAGATCATTAACAGCCGTTATGGGATTAGCGAAGGAGATAAGGCTCTGTTATATGTGGCAGAGGCTTTGAAAGAGAATACAACCAGAAAAGATGTAATAGCCAGAGTTTATGCAGATGTTTTTTGCATGCTGATTCATTATGATGAAGAATTGGATATCATAAGAAAAATAAGCAGTATAATTTTGAAATTAGAAAGATATAATGTAGGTCCCAAACTATCTGCGGTATTTGGAATTTATAAAATAGAAGACAAATCAGTTTCTTTAAATTTAATTAATGATAGGGCTAATCTGGCTAAAAATACAGTAAAACAGAATAGTGTGAATGCATATGCTTTTTATGATGTTAGTGTTATGGATAAAATCATTCAAGAAACTGACATAACAAATAGCATGACCGAAGCGTTAAAAACGGGGCAATTTAAGTTATTTTTACAACCTAAGTATAGTTTAAAGACTGGTAAAATTGAAAGTGCGGAAGCACTTGTACGTTGGGTGCATCCCGAAAAAGGTATCATATCACCGAACGAATTTATTCCCTTGTTTGAGCGAAAAGGATTAATTAAAAATCTGGATTATTATATTTGGGAACAAGCATGTAAAACTATGAATAAGTGGGAAAAGCAAGGTTTAGGGGTACTGCCTATTGCGATCAATGTATCTAAAGTACATTTATATAGCATGGATTTGGTGAATAAACTTCAAAGCCTTACACAAACTTATGGTATTAAACCCAGAAATTTAGAATTAGAGATTACTGAGCGATTATTTTGCAGTGATTCTGATCTGGTTTTAAAAATGATGAATCGTATTAAACAAAATGATTTTTTGTTTACTATGGATGATTTTGGTTCAGAGTATTCATCATTGAAACTACTAAAGCAAATGCCTATTGACGTTTTGAAAATCGATCAAGAATTTTTAGCAGAAATATCGCTGTCAGACAAAGTCAAAATTGTAATTCGTGATGTAATTAATATGGCAAAGCATATGAATATATTAGTAGTGTGTGAAGGAGTAGAAACAAAAGAACAAGCAGATTTCCTCAAAGAAACGAATTGTGATTATGTACAGGGGTATTATTATTCTAAGGCATTATCAGTAGAAGCGTTTGAAAAACTATTAATAACACAGGATTAAAAGAAAGTATAAGGTGAGTTCTTTACAGTCAGTAGTTTAATAAAAGAACCTGAATACATTCTCTTAAATGAGAATGTATTCAGGTTCTCTATTTTTAAATATATTATAGTGCTTAAATCCACATTGTTTTAATATGGATATAGCTCTATTAAATTCATGACCGATATATTCTATCGTATGCGCATCGGAACCTATGGTAATGATTTCACCGCCAAGTTCTTTATAGCGTTTTAGTATGTCTTCATGAGGGTTTGGATGTCCTAATCCATATTTAAAACCTCCGGTATTTAATTCAAGTCCTACTTGTTTCTGTATTAAAGTTTTCAAAATTTCATCAATGATATCAGCGTACTTTTTATATGAATAAAACTTGTTTTTATTCGGGCCATAACGAATGACATAATCTAAGTGACCAAATACATCAAATTCTGAGAAAGCATTAATGTTAGAAAGAATACTTTCAAAATATTCCTGATACCCTGCGGATTCTTTTCGTGTCTGAAAATATTCCGGAAAGTAAGGATCTAATCCGTTGATTAAATGATTAGAGCCGATGACAAAATCGAAGGGATATTTTTTGAGCATATCGGAATGACGTTTTGCTAATCTTGTTTGAAGACCTAGTTCCATGCCGATTAGAAGTTCAATTCTATCTGAATATAGTTTTTTCAAAGTTTCAAATTCTTTAAAATATAATTCAAAGTCAATTTCAAATAATTCTCCGTCATAAGGGTTATCAGTGTCTTGGTGATCTGTAAAACAGATGATATCTATGCCTAAAAAAATAGCTTGCTTCACTATTAATTCCATAGGGGTATTGCTATCACCAGAAAAATTTGAGTGTAAATGTAAATCACAAATCATAAAATACCTCCTTGATTTCTTTTCTAAATTAGCATAAAATATTTTTTATAAAATGTCAAAATGGAAAAAAATAAAATTTTACTTGAATTTTATGGACAAATTAGGTAAAATAGTTAAAGGTTGATGTTCTTTTAACAATCTTAGGAACACAATAGTCAATTTAAATTATTTATTATATAATATAGGAGGAATTTATAATGGCAGTAAAAGTAGCGATTAATGGATTCGGACGTATTGGACGTCTTGCATTCAGACAAATGTTCGGAGCAGAAGGATATGATGTAGTTGCAATCAACGATTTAACAAGTCCTAAAATGTTAGCTCATTTATTAAAATATGATTCAGCTCAAGGAAAATACGATGGAGAAGTTTCTGCAACAGAAGATTCTATCATTGTTAACGGAAAAGAAATCAAAATTTATGCAAAAGCAAATGCTTCTGAACTTCCTTGGGGAGAAATTGGAGTAGATGTAGTACTTGAATGTACAGGATTCTATGTATCTAAAGAAAAATCTCAAGCACATATTGATGCAGGCGCTAAAAAAGTTGTTATCTCAGCACCAGCTGGAAATGACTTACCAACTATCGTTTATAACGTAAATCATGATACATTAAAAGCATCAGATACAATTATTTCTGCAGCTTCATGTACAACAAACTGCTTAGCTCCTATGGCAAAAGCACTTAATGATTTAGCTCCAATCAAGAGTGGTATCATGTCAACAATTCATGCTTATACAGGAGATCAAATGATTCTTGACGGACCTCAAAGAAAAGGTGATTTAAGAAGATCACGTGCAGGTGCTATCAATATCGTTCCTAACTCTACAGGAGCAGCAAAAGCAATTGGTTTAGTTATTCCAGAATTAAACGGAAAATTAATTGGATCTGCTCAACGTGTACCTACACCAACAGGTTCAACAACTATTTTAATCTCTGTTGTTGAAGGAAAAGTTACAGTTGATCAAGTAAATGAAGCAATGAAAAAAGCTGAAACTGAATCTTTTGGATATAACACAGATGAAATCGTATCTTCAGATGTTATCGGAATGCTTTATGGTTCATTATTTGATGCAACTCAAACTATGGTATCTGATTGTGGAGATGGAACGACTCAAGTTCAAACAGTTTCATGGTATGACAATGAAAATTCATATGTTAGCCAAATGGTTAGAACAATCAAATATTTTGCTGAATTAGCTTAATAGTAGATTTAAAATAATAATGCATATTATTTAAGATCCCAAGATGGGTCCGATCTGAGGATCGGATTCATTTTTTATTATATAGGAAAGACAGGAGGAAAAACATAATGCTAAATAAAAAATCAGTAGATGATATTAATGTAAAAGGTCAAAAAGTTCTAGTTCGTTGTGATTTTAATGTTCCTTTACAAGAAGGTAAAATTACAGATGAAAATCGATTGGTTGCAGCACTTCCAACGATAAAGAAACTTATTGCAGATGGTGGAAGAGTAATTCTGTGTTCACATCTTGGTAAACCAAAAGGAGAACCAAAACCTGAATTATCATTAGCACCTGTTGCAGTTCGTTTGGCTGAATTATTAGGACAGGAAGTAAAATTTGCAGCTGATCCGGAAGTAGTTGGACCAAATGCAAAAGCTGCTGTTGATGCAATGAAAGATGGAGAGATTGTACTTCTTGAAAACACACGTTATAGAGCAGAAGAGACAAAGAACGGAGAAGCTTTTAGCAAAGATTTAGCTACATTAGCTGACGTATTTGTTAATGATGCATTTGGAACAGCTCATAGAGCACATTGTTCCAATGTTGGTGTAACAGAATTTGTGAAAACTGCAGTAGTTGGATATTTAATGCAAAAAGAGATCGATTTCTTAGGAAATGCTGTTAATAAACCTGAAAGACCATTTGTAGCTATTTTAGGTGGTTCAAAAGTATCTTCAAAAATTTCTGTAATCAACAATCTTTTAGATAAAGTGGATACATTAATTATTGGTGGTGGAATGAGCTATACGTTTGCAAAAGCTCAAGGTGAAGAAATTGGAAAATCTTTAGTAGAAGATGATTATTTAGAGTATTCGAAAGAAATGATTGAAAAAGCAAAAGCAAAAGGAGTAAAATTATTACTTCCTGTAGATACTATTGCAGCTAAGGAATTTTCTAATGAAGTAGAATTCCGTGCAGTAGAAGGTAGTTTAGAAGCAGATGAAATGGGACTTGATATTGGACCAAAAACAAGAGAACTTTATGTTGATGCATTAAAAGATGCGAAGACTGTTGTATGGAATGGACCTATGGGTGTATTTGAAATGTCAAATTTTGCGAATGGTACGATTGCAGTAGCGAAAGCATTGGCTGAACTTGATGCTACTACTATTATCGGTGGTGGAGATTCTGCTGCTGCTGTTAATATACTTGGCTTTGGAGATAAAATGACTCACATTTCTACAGGTGGCGGAGCATCATTGGAATTCTTAGAAGGTAAAGAATTACCAGGTGTAGTAGCTGCAAATGATAAATAAGATTATTTGTTTTAATATTAAAACAGATTATAAATGAAATTTTTTAAAGGAGAAGAGAAAATGGCAAGAAAAAAAATAATTGCAGGTAACTGGAAAATGAACAAAACTCCAAGTGAAGCAGTAGCTCTGGTTAATGAACTAAAACCTTTAGTTGCGAGTGATGAAGTTGATGTAGTTTTCTGTGTTCCGGCTATCAGCATTATTCCATGTATGGAAGCGGCAAAAGGTTCTAATATTAATATTGGTGCCGAAAATATGTATTTTGAAGAAAATGGAGCTTACACAGGAGAAATCGCTCCTAATATGTTAACTGATGTAGGTGTAAAATATGTAATTATCGGACATTCTGAAAGAAGAGAATATTTTGCTGAAACAGATGAAACGGTAAATAAAAAAGTTAAAAAAGCGTTTGAACACAATATTACACCAATCGTTTGTTGTGGTGAAAGCTTAACACAAAGAGAACAAGGTGTTACAATTGATTTTATACGTCAACAAATCAAGATTGCTTTCTTGGATGTTTCAGCACAACAAGCAGCTACTGCAGTAATTGCTTACGAGCCGATCTGGGCTATCGGAACAGGTAAAGTAGCTACAACTGAGCAAGCTCAAGAAGTATGTGCAGCAATTCGTGTTTGTATTTCTGAAATATATGATCAAGCAACTGCTGATGCTATTCGTATTCAGTATGGTGGAAGTGTTTCAGCTTCTAGCGCTCCTGAATTATTTGCTCAAGCAGATATTGATGGTGGACTTGTTGGTGGAGCATCATTGAAACCAGATTTTGGAAAAATAGTTAATTATAAATAATTTATACTTTACCCTGTAAATGTAATGTTTACAGGGTTTTTTTTGTTCTAAATAGGTTAAAATGAGATAAATCTTATGTATAATTATTTTCAAAAAGTAAGGAAAAGACTTTGACTTTTCTTTTTTTTATAAAATGTTACAATAAAATCACAGTAATCGAAAAGGAGAAAGGCAAAATGAACAAAAGAAACAGAGATATGCTTATATATTTATCAAATCATGAAGAGACATGTACACTCTCCGGATTGGCAGAACTGTTTCGTGTTTCAGAACGAAGTATTCGTAATGACTTAATTTGTATAAACGAATTTTTGCAGGAACATGGATTAACCCCGTTAGTGCTAAAGAATAGTGGGAAAATTAACGTTGGAGATGATTTGAGGAATGTTCATATGTTGCATATCGAAAAGGATGTTTATACCTATAAATTATCAAAAGACGAACGAGTCCATTGTATGTGCTGCTTATTAATACGTTCTGAATATCCAATAACCCTACAAATGCTTGCAGAAAGATTAATGGTCAGCCGTGCGACGACTATTAATGATATGGAAGAAGTAAAAAAAATTTGTAAAAATGCTAAACTTCATGTGAAGACGTATTCAAATAAAGGGTTGTATGTAGAAGGAACAGAAAAGAATAAACGATTACTGTTACTAAGTATAATTTGTCGATATGCTGATATTACTGCTGAAAAGAGAGTTCAAATTGCTTCCTATCCTGGAATGGACTTATTGACAGATACAAAAAAATTAGAAAGTGAGGTGATGTATAGCATTGTAATAGAACAAGAGACTCGATATGGACATTTTTTTTCAGATGATTCATTTTGCCGCTTGCAGTGTTATCTTATGTTAGTTTTTAACAGAATGAATCATGGCAAATTTTTGGATAGTCATGAAAAGAAAAATGACACAAAATATTGTATGGCTTTTGATATTATGAAGTTAGTTTCTCAGTATTGTAATTTTTTAATGGATGAAAGAGAAGTTTTAATGCTTTCACAAATATTAGAAGGTCTACATTATCATAAAAAGACCAACATAGATTCAGATATTGTTAAAACCCAACTTCTGACCAGAAGATTTATTGAATTAATATCAGATGATCTGCAGATAGATCTAAAGCATGATCTAACATTTCAGCAAGATTTGTCTAATCATTTGATTTCGGCATTTAAATCTTCAGCAATATTGGTTAAAAACCCTGTTATTGATCAAGTGGTAAAAGAAAATAAAAGAGTAATGGATTGTGTAGTGCGCAATATTCAATATTTGGAGTCATTTAGCTATCGAAAATTTACAGAAACAGATATTAATTATATCGTTGTTCATATTTGTGCGGCAATTGAAAGACAGCACGGAAATATGGAATGTCTGAATGTTATTTTGGCTTGTAATGGAGGAATTGGAACATCAAAACTATTATATGCAAATTTGAAAAAAAGATTTTCATTTAGAATATCAGAGATAATGACAGCTCATGAAATTGAAAACGAAAAATTATTTCAGGCAGATTTGGTCATATCTACGACTGAATTACACCGGAAAGACATAGAGACTATTGTAGTGCAAGCAATTCCGACTTTATTAGATTATCAAAAATTAAATGAGAAAATAAGTATGGTTTTGCAAAAGAAAAATCGTACGATTATTAAAAATTATGGATGGGATAATCTTCTAAAAGAAGTAGAAAAAATCATCTACTCTGAATTAGGAAGCGAAGGAAAAGAACTAAATAATAGTATAGCTAAAATAATTAATACATATGTAGGGGATAGAATTCAAGAAGATTCGATACCATTCAACTTAAGCGAATTATTGACTGAGAAATTTATACAATTGGATGTATTATGTGATTCATGGAAGGATGCTGTTTCTAAATCAGCTAAAATACTATTAGATAACCAATATATTGAAGAAAGATATATAAATGAAATGATACATTCAATTGAAGAAAATGGTCCTTATATCGTTTTGACAAAAGGACTTGCGATACCCCATGCTGGTATTGAAGCAGGTACAAAAAAACTTGGATTAAGCATGATACGTTTAAAAGAACCAGTCTCTTTCGGACATAAAACCTTTAAAGATATCGATTTTATTTGTTGTTTAAGTCCGATAGACGGGAAAAAACATTTACGTGCATTCATGCAGTTGGCAGATATTTTTTCAAATAGAAATAAGTATCAACAATTAAAAGAAGCAAAAACAAGTTATGAAGTACATCAATTGCTTAAAAAATATGAGGAAGGTATTGATAATATCAATATATGACAGAAAGGAATCGTTTTATTATGGGAATCGAGATATTATCAAAAGATAATGTTCAGATATTAGAGGAAGCAAAAGATTGGAAAGAAGCAATACGGATTTGCATAAAGCCACTGGAACGACATGGATTCGTAGAAGAAAGATATAAAGAAGAAATCATATCAAATATAGAATCCTTGGGGCCTTATATTGTTATAGGACCATATATTGCGTTACCTCATGCAAGACCTGAACAAGGTGTTATTAAAAGCCAGATTTCAATTACATTATTTAAAAAGTCTATTTATTTTGGAAAAGATGAAATACCGGCTAAGTTATTTGTTTCATTAGCGGCAAAAGACAACGAAAGCCATTTAGATGCTTTGGCTAATATTACAGAAGTACTTCAAAATGAGGAAGTAGTTAAAGAGATTTTGAAATCAAAAGATGTAGATACATTGTATCAATATTTTCATTGAGGGAAGGAGAAATTATTATGGCTAGTATACTAAATTTTATACAACAGATTTTATCAACACCCGCGATATTTGTAGGATTAATTGCATTGATAGGTTTGATTTTACAAAAGAGTAATGTTCAAAATGTAGTAAAAGGAACAATTAAAACAATATTAGGATTCCTGGTATTAAGTGCCGGTGCATCCGTTATTCAACAAGCAATTATACCTTTTGGTGATTTATTCCAAGTGGCATTTGGTGTCCAGGGAGTGGTACCTAACAATGAGGCAATTACTTCTCTTGGACTTAATGAATATGCAGTTCAAACAGCATCTATATTTGCATTAGGAATGTGTCTAAATATACTAATGGCTCGGTTTTCAAAATGGAAATATATTTTCCTTACTGGACATCATGCATTGTATATGTCATGTTTAATATCCATAATATTTTCTATAGGAGGTTTAAGTGGCTGGAAATTAATATTGAGTGGTGCTTTATTACTAGGTTTTATCATGGCTATGTTTCCGGCTATTATGCAGCCGACTATGAAAAAAGTTACAGGAGATGATTCACTGGCTTTAGGGCATTTTGGAAGTTGTGGTTATTGGCTGAGTGCTCAGATAGGTAAGGCATTTGGAACAAAAAAAGAGATGCGTACGACGGAAGATGTGAATTTTCCTAAAGGTTTATCATTCCTGAGGGATAATACTATCTCAATCTCCATTGCTATGTTTATATGTTACATAATTGTATCTGGTGTTGCTGAATTTACAAATACCGTAAAAGCAGAAGAAATATTTAATGGTACTAATTGGGTATTATATTCTGTAATGAATGCAATTACATTTTCAGCAGGTATTTATATTGTATTAGCAGGAGTTCGTATGTTGATTGCCGAAATTGTACCGGCTTTTAAAGGGATTTCGGAGAAATTAGTGCCCAATGCAAAACCGGCACTTGATTGTCCAATCGTATTTCCTTATGCTCCGAACGCTGTATTAATTGGATTTTTGTGTTCGTTTACCGGAGGGGTTTTCGGATTGATTATTCTGGCATTCATGGGAAATATAGGTCTGGCTGCAGCGATAATTCTTCCGGGTGCAGTAGTACATTTCTTTTGTGGAGCAACGGCAGGTGTATGTGGGAATGCAACTGGAGGGTTAAAAGGTTGTATCGTTGGAGCTTTTGTACATGGTATTGCAGTGACATTATTGGCAGCTTTTTTGTTACCGGTACTTGGTTCACTTGGATTTGCGAGCACAACGTTTTCTGATGCCGATTTTACTGTGATTGGTATTATATTTGGCAACTTATCAAAAGTCATATCAGCCGATATTATTTTTGTTTTAATGATAGTTATGTTCATGATGCCGATTTTGTATAGTTTTACTATTGGAAGAAAGAAAAATGAAACTTAAAGAGGAGGATTTGATTTATATGAAGATTAAAAAGATATTATGTTTTTGTGGTTCGGGACTGGGAACTTCATTTGTTATGGAGATGAATGTCAAAAAGGCATTAAAAAATTTGGGTATTGATGATATAGAAGTAGAACACTCTACCATTGATGATGTAATGCCTGGTGCTGCGGATCTGTTTATTTGCGGAGCAGATTTATTACCGAATGCTTTGAAAGCCGGAATGGCAATTGGTTTAAATAATATGGTTTCTGTAGAGGAAATTCAGACGAAATTAAAACAAATATTTGAGCAGGAAAATTAGGAAGGTTAGCAAATGAATCAAAATATAGATACAAAGGCATTGAACGCGATACGTGTTTTAGCAGCAGATGCAATTGAAGAAGCGAAATCGGGACATCCGGGTATGCCGTTGGGTTCAGCTGCCGCAGCCTACGAAATGTGGGCACATCATATGAAACATAACCCCAAAAATCCTTTATGGGTAAATAGAGATCGTTTTATTTTGTCAGCTGGACATGGTTCTATACTCTTATATTCGTTGTTGCATTTGTTTGGCTATGGACTAACAGTAGAAGATTTAAAAAAATTTAGACAAAAAGGTTCTTTAACACCTGGACATCCGGAATATGGTCATACTATGGGAGTAGAAGCCACAACAGGCCCTTTGGGAGCAGGAATGGGAATGGCGGTTGGAATGGCTATTGCAGAAGCACATCTGGCATCTGTATTTAATAAGACTGATTATCCTGTGTTTGATCATTATACTTATGTATTAGGTGGAGATGGATGTATGATGGAGGGAATTTCATCGGAAGCCTTCTCGTTGGCTGGTACATTAGGACTTCATAAATTAATTGTATTGTATGATTCCAATAATATTTCCATTGAAGGAAGCACAGAAATTGCATTTACGGAAGATGTATTAATGAGAATGAAAGCATATGGTTTTCAGGTTATTTCAGTTGAAGATGGAAATGATATCGAAGAAATTGGACAAGCGATTGCTAAAGCGAAGCAAGATAAAACAAAACCTTCTTTTATAAAAATAAATACGCAGATCGGATATGGATGTCCTCAAAAACAAGGAAAAGCAAGTGCCCATGGCGAACCTCTAGGTACAGAAAATGTGACTGCATTGAAAAACAATTTAGGATGGGATAGTTTAGAACCATTTTATATTCCGGATGAAGTTTATAAACACTATCAACTACTTACAGTAAAGGGAAGAGAACAAGAAGCAGATTGGAATCAATTATTTGTTGAGTATTGTAGCAGATATCCGAATATGAAAGAAAAATGGCATAAGTATCATGATAAAGATATCGAAAAAGAGTTATTGGAAAATGAATTGTTTTCTAACTTTGATATTAGGCCGGAATCAACTAGAAATTTATCTGGTTCAATAATAAATCGGATTAAAAATTTGCTGCCCGGATTCATTGGGGGTTCTGCAGATCTGGCACCTTCAAATAAAACATATATGGAGATGGCAGGAGATTTCTCAAAATTGAATTATAAGGGGCGTAATCTTCATTTTGGAGTAAGGGAATTATCAATGGCAGCGATTGGAAATGGAATAGCACTTCATGGAGGATTACGACCATTTGTTTCTACATTTTTCGTGTTTAGTGATTATTTGAAACCGATGGCTCGATTATCAGCAATGATGAAGTTACCTATTACATATGTATTTACACATGATAGTATTGGAGTAGGTGAAGATGGTCCCACGCATCAACCGGTTGAACAACTCGCTATGTTAAGGGCTATACCAAACTTAAACGTATTTCGTCCGGCAGATGCCAAAGAAACGGCGGCAGCATGGTATCAATCAATTATTTCTAAAACGACTCCATCGGCCATTGTATTGACCAGACAAAAGTTACAACAATTAGAAGAAACAGGAAAAGAAGCGATAAATGGAGCTTATGTATTACAGGATTCTATAAAAGAAATACCGGATGCTATTCTAATTGCCAGTGGTTCTGAGGTAGCTATAGCAGTAGAAGCTAAGAAAGATCTTGTCAGTAAAGGTGTTGATGTGCGTGTGGTGAGTATGCCTTGTATGGAGATTTTTGAACAACAGGATTTAGAATACAGAGAATCAGTTATACCACAGTCAGTTAGAAAAAGAGTTGTCATTGAAGCGCTTTCAGACTTTGGCTGGGGGAGATATGTTGGACTAGACGGTGCATATGTTACAATGAAAGGATTTGGAGCTTGTGCATCGGGGGAAGAATTATTTGAGAAATATAAAATTACGGTTGATAATGTAGTGAAAACGGTAATTGAATTATTTTAGTTTAAGTTAAAAAAGCATCCACCTTATGGGAGGATGCTTTTTTAATTTTAAGTCTTATAGACTATTTTAATTCGCCAGCTTTACCGTTACATCCAAGAACGTTAACAAGTTTATGTCTTACTAAGTCTCTAATGTTATCTCTAGCTGGAGATAAATATTGTCTAGGATCAAAGTGTTCAGGATGAGATGTAAAGTGTTCTCTGATACCAGCTGTTAAAGCAAGTCTTAAGTCAGAGTCAATATTGATTTTACATACAGCCATAGAAGCAGCTTCTCTTAACATTTCTTCTGGAATTCCAATAGCATCGTCTAATTTTCCGCCACAAGCGTTAATTGTTTCTACATATTTTGGAATAACGGAAGAAGCACCGTGTAAAACGATTGGGAAATTAGGTAGTAATTTTTCTACCTCTTTTAAGATATCAAAACGTAATTGTGGTTTTTGACCAGGTTTGAATTTGAAAGCACCATGGCTTGTACCAATAGCGATTGCTAATGAATCAACTCCGGTTCTGGAAACAAATTCTTGAACTTCTTCTGGTCTGGTATAAGAAGCATCCTCAGCAGATACATTAACATCATCTTCAACACCAGCTAATTTTCCTAATTCACCTTCAACTACACAGCCATGTGCATGAGCATATTCTACTACTTGTTTTGTTAATTTGATATTATCTTCGAAACTATGTTGAGAACCATCAATCATAACGGAAGTAAAACCGCCATCGATACAAGATTTACAAATTTCAAAACTATCACCATGATCCAAGTGAAGCGCGATTGGAAGATCAGTATCAATTAATGCAGCTTCAACTAATTTAACTAAGTATGCATGTTTTGCATATTTTCTAGCTCCTGCAGAAACTTGCAAAATAAGTGGTGCATTTTCTTCTTTTGCAGCCTCTGTAATTCCTTGAATAATTTCCATGTTGTTCACGTTAAAAGCTCCGATAGCATAACCGCCTTCATATGCTTTTTTGAACATTTCAGTTGTTGTAACTAAAGCCATTATTTATCCATCCTTTCATTCTATCAATATTTTGGTAATGGTCCAACTAACATTATAACATACAATTTAATTCTGCATAGTGGATTTTACAAAAAAAATGAAAAAATAGAAATAATTCCAAGCAAAATCAGTATTGACAATCATTATCAAAAAGAATATAATGAATAAGATTTAAGGATTGTTTTTACTATGGAGGATAAAGATGAAAATTTCAGAAGGTAAAATTCACGTTAACTATAACGTAGTTGAGTTACAATTGGATCCGGTCATTAGAAGAAGACTAGAAGCCTTAGGTATTACAGAAGGTTCGAGGATTCAAATTTTAAATAAAAAAAGAAATGGTGCTTTTATAATTAAAACACGAGGAACAAGATGGGCGATAGGAAAGCAGATTTCAGAAGGAATTATATGCCGGGAGGAGAAAAATGAAAAAGGAAATTAAAGTTGGATTTTTAGGAAATCCCAATTGTGGAAAAACAACTTTGTTCAATGCATTTACAGGTGCAAAATTAAAAGTTGCGAACTGGCCCGGAGTTACTGTCGAGAAGAAAGAAGGAGAAGCAAAATATAAAGACTGGACAATTAAACTGATTGATTTACCAGGTATTTATAGTTTATCATCCTATTCTATAGAAGAAAAAGTAAGTAGAAATTGTATTTTAAATGATGAAGTCGATGTAATTATTAATGTAGTAGATGCTGCTGCTTTGGAAAGAAATCTATATCTTACTCTTCAATTACTAGAACTGGGAAAACCAGTGGTGATGGCATTAAATATGATGGATATCATTGAAGAAAGAGGAATGGAGATCGATTTGCATAGAATGCCTGAAGTACTTGGGAATATTCCGGTTGTGCCAGTATCAGCGAGAAAGCGGACAGGATTAGATGTATTATTACATGCTGTTGTACATCACTATCAAGAAGAGTCAGAAGAATATAGTTTGAAATATAGCCAGGAAATTGAAAATGAAATTAGTAAGATTAAAAGCAAATTGGTGAAGTTTCATGAAGATATTGTTAATCCACGCTGGCATGCAATTAAGCTGTTGGAAGGTGATGAAGAAGTAAAAGAGAAATATGCAGATATTTTAAAAAACGATTCCATAATAGATTATGAAAAGAAAATAATAAATGAGAAGTATAATTATATAGAAGATATGATACAAGAAGTACTTTTCAACAAGGAATCAAAGTCAGCATTTACGGATAAAGTAGATGAAGTATTAACACATAAAATATGGGGAATTCCTATTTTTTTAGGGATTATGGGGATCGTGTTCTTTCTAACTTTCTTCATTGGCGACCTGTTAAAAGGAAGAGTTGAAATATTAATAGGCTGGTTTTCAGATTTTATTAATAATTATTTGATATCAATAGGGGCAGCGAATTGGTTAAAATCTATGATTGTTGATGGAATTATAGCCGGAGTAGGAGGCATACTTACTTTTTTACCGAATATTTTTATTTTATTTTTAGCTTTGGCACTATTGGAAGACAGCGGTTATATGGCTAGAGTTGCATATATAATGGATGGTATTATGGGAAAAGCAGGTTTATCGGGAAAAGCTTTTCTGCCGATGGTTTTGGGATTTGGATGTTCTGTTCCCGCAGTTATGGCAACGAGATCATTAGAAAATGAGAGAGATAGAAAAAAAACAATTCTACTAACACCTTTTATGTCTTGTTCGGCTAAATTACCAATCTATATTTTATTTGCAAATATGTTTTTTAAAGAGCATGCGATGTTAGTAGCTTTTTCGCTATATGTTTGGGGTGTTGTTATAGCAGTGATTCTTGCATTGATTATTGGTAAAGTGGATAAAATAAAGAATAGCAATACTTTATTAATAGAATTACCGGAATATAAGCAGCCTAATGTAAGAACCATTGGAATTTATGTATGGAATAAAATAGAAGACTATTTAACGAAAGCAGGAACAACAATTTTTATTGCCTCTATTATCATGTGGTTCATTTTGAATTTTAATATGAATGGAATGACAGAGGATGTTACATCAAGCTTTGGAGCAATGTTAGGAAAAGGCTTTGGAGTGATTTTGGCACCAGCCGGATTAGGAATGTGGCAGGTGGCAGTAGCACTAATTGCAGGACTTTCTGCGAAAGAAGTTGTAGTTTCAAGTTTTTATGTATTATTTGGTATTGGAAGTGTTAGTGAAGCAGCTGGATATTCACAATTAATACTGGACTTAAATCAAATAGGCTTTGGAGCAGTAAACGCTTATTCTTTAATGATATTTTCACTTTTATATACTCCATGTATAGCAACTATCGCAACAATCAAGAAGGAAAGTAATTCGCTAAGATATACAGTTGGAGTTGTTTTATTACAGTTATTCGTTGCCTGGTTAATATCAGTTATATTTTATCAGACAGGAAGAATCTTATTTTAAAATGTAGAAAGGATGGTAAGTTAGTATGGCAAGTTTATTAATTATATTAGCAATTGGGGTTTATGCAGGTTTTGTTATCAAAAGACAGATATCAAATTGGAAGAAGGGAAAATATTGCGGCAGCAATTGTGATGGTTGTTCAGGTGGCTGTCATAAAGATTTAAATAAATAAAAATATGTTCACAAGATTGCAAAAAGGGGTATATTTATTAGGGGAAATTTGTTATAATGTTGAACGGCAGTATAAAGATTTATAAATACTGCCGTTTCATACGTTGTTTAAAACACTTATTTTTTTAAGTGTTTCAATAAAGGAGGAAGTTATGAGAGGACTAGAGACTCAAGTTTCAAGATTACGTAGAAAAGTTTTCGAAGAAGTTGCAAGAGTAGCTTTTGATTCAGAAAATATTCATAGTGATATACAGGCGATACCATTTAAAATAATTCAAAATGAAATTCCTAAATTTCGAGAAAGTATTTATCATGAACGCGAAATAATTTCTGAGAGAGTCCGTTTAACAATGGGAATGTCACTTAGACCTGAAGACAAACCAGTTCATTTAACGAGTGGATTAGAAGAGAGTAATATTGCTGAAAAATACTATGAGCCCCCATTAATTCAAGTGATTCCTTCTGCATGCAATGCATGTGAATCCAAAAAATATGAAGTAAGCAATCAATGCAAAGGTTGTGTCGCGCGTCCTTGTATGGAAGTATGCCCCAAACATGCAGTTTCCAGAGTAGACGGAAAAGCTTATATAGATCAGGAAAAGTGTATTAAGTGTGGTAAATGTAAAGCAGTTTGTCCATACGATGCAATTGCGAAAAAAACGAGACCATGTGAAATTGCTTGTGGTGTAAATGCAATTGAAGACGATGCTATGGGAAGAGCACAAATAAATAGTGATAAATGTGTTTCATGCGGTATGTGTTTGGTAAGCTGCCCATTTGGTGCTATTGCAGATAAGTCCCAGATTTTTCAATTAATACGTGCAATGCAGACCGGAGTTGAAATTATCGCTGAAGTTGCACCGGCATATGTAGGTCAGTTTGGACGGAGTGTGACTCCCGGCAGAATAAAAGCTGCATTAATGGAATTAGGTTTTAGTGATGTGATAGAAGTTGCGTTAGGGGCTGATATTGGTGCGGTAGCAGAGGCTCATCATTACGTAGAAGAAGTAGCCACAGGTAAGCTGCCATTTTTATTAACCTCTTGTTGCCCTTCCTGGTCAGTATTGGCAAAAAAATATTTTCCGGAAATAGTTGATAATGTATCGACAGAATTAACACCAATGGTTGCGACGGCAAGAAGTATTAAGAAAGAAAAGCCAGAAGCTAAAGTCGTATTTATAGGCCCTTGTCCAGCCAAGAAATTAGAAGCTTCCAGAAGAACAGTCCGAAGTGATGTTGATTTTGTTATTACATTTGAAGAACTTGCTGGTATATTTGCTGCAAAAGGGATTGATTTAGAGCATGTAGAAGAAAAGGAATCTATGCATGATGCTACTGGAGTTGGAAGAGCTTATGCAGTTGCAGGTGGAGTTACGGATGCAATAAAGAAATGTATTGATACATATTATCCGGAAGTAGAAGTTAAGACAGAACATGCAGAAGGATTGCATGAATGTAAGAAATTATTAGCACTTGCAAAAACCGGAAAACTAGATGGATATATGCTGGAAGGAATGGGTTGTCCGGGTGGTTGTGTAGCCGGAGCCGGTACAATGTTACCAATTAATCAGGCTAAAGCGGAGGTCAAAAAAATTGTAGAAGATACTGCAATTAAAGTACCGCCTATTGAATTGAAAGAAATAGAATTAAGTTAAAGGCAGGAATGTAGAATGAGTAAAGTAAGAACTAGATTTGCACCAAGTCCAACAGGAAGAATGCATGTAGGTAATCTAAGAACTGCGCTTTATGCGTATTTGATAGCAAAACATGAAGGCGGAGACTTTATATTAAGAATAGAAGATACTGATCAGGAACGTTTTGTAGAGGGCGCTTTAGAAATTATTTATCGAACTCTGGAAAAGACAGGTCTTATTCATGATGAAGGCCCAGATAAAGATGGCGGTGTAGGTCCTTATGTACAAAGTGAGCGTCAAAAACAAGGATTGTATTTGGAATATGCTAAGAAGTTAATCGATAAAGGAGAAGCCTATTACTGTTTTTGTGATAAAGAGAGATTAGATAATCTAAGACAAGCTGTTGCAGGAAAAGATATAGTGGTATATGATAAGCATTGTCTGAATTTAAGTAAAGAAGAGGTAGAAGAAAATCTTGCTCAAGGTGTACCTTATGTCATCCGTCAAAACAATCCGAGAACAGGAACGACAACGTTTCATGACGATATTTATGGAGATATAACAGTAGATAATTCGGAACTTGATGATATGATTTTAATAAAATCAGATGGATTTCCAACTTATAATTTTGCTAATGTAGTAGATGATCATTTAATGGGAGTTACACATGTAGTTAGAGGTAATGAGTATTTATCATCCTCACCCAAATATAATCGCTTATATGAAGCTTTTGGATGGGAAGTACCGACTTATGTCCATTGTCCATTGATTACCAATGAAGAACATCAAAAATTAAGTAAAAGAAGTGGACATTCTTCTTATGAAGATTTAATTGAACAAGGATTTTTAACAGATGCTATCGTAAATTTTGTTGCATTATTAGGTTGGAGTCCTGAAGACAACCAGGAAATATTTTCTTTAAGTGAATTAAAAGAAAAATTTGATTACCATCATATGAGTAAATCTCCTGCAGTATTTGATATTGTGAAATTAAAATGGATGAATGGCGAATATATAAAAGCAATGGAATTTGATGATTTTTATCAGATTGCAGTGCCTTTTATAAAAGATGTTATTTCTAAGGAGTTGGATTTTAGAAAAATTGCAGAGATGGTTAAGACCAGAATTGAAATTTTTCCGGATATTCGTGACCATATAGATTTTTTGGAAGAACTTCCTGCTTATGATATTGTAATGTATACGCATAAGAAAATGAAGACTAATTCAGAAACTTCTCTAACGGTTTTGAAAGAAGTTCTCCCTATTCTAGAATCACAGGAAGATTATAGTAATGATGCTCTATATTCTGTATTGCTAAAGTATATAAAAGAAAATGACTATAAAAATGGTTATGTTATGTGGCCGATCCGAACGGCTGTTTCTGGGAAACAAATGACACCGGGTGGTGCCACAGAGCTAATGGAGCTATTGGGAAAAGAAGAGTCTGTAGCTCGTATAAAAATAGGAATTGAATTATTAGAAAAAGGCCTGTAAGGGCTTTTTTCTATAAAGTAAAAAAGAGGAAGTCTATGAATTATAATCAATCTCAAAAACAAGCCATTCATCATAAACAAGGGCCTATGCTCGTTCTTGCAGGACCGGGTTCTGGAAAGACTGCAGTTATTACAAGACGTACTCAGTTTTTAATCGAAGAGTGTAATATAAATCCCAAAAAAGTACTTGTTATCACATTTACGAAGGCAGCTGCTCGAGAAATGAAAGAACGTTTTGAATCCATTACAAATGGAAAAAGGTCCCCTGTCACTTTTGGGACATTTCATGGAGTCTTTTTTTCTATCTTAAAGCACGCTTATGGATATAATAGTTCAAATATTTTACCCGAGGGGAAAAGCTATCAATTAGTGAGAGAAATTTTAGATAAGAAAGAGTTAGATATTGAAATGGAAGACGAAACGGATTTTATAGCAGATGTGCTAAATGAGATCAGTACAGTTAAAAATGAAAGAATTCCATTGGAGCACTATTATTCAAAATCATGTCCGGAGCATACATTTCGCAATATATTTATTGATTATCAAGATAAATTGCAAAAATCCAGATTCATTGATTTTGATGATATGTTAGTGTATTGTTATGAGTTATTAGTGAATAGAAAAGATATCTTAACAGGCTGGCAAAATCAATTCGAGTATATTTTAATAGATGAGTTTCAGGATATTAATAAAATTCAATATGATATCATTAGATTATTAGCTAAACCTGAGAACAATTTGTTTGTAGTAGGTGATGATGATCAATCAATTTATCGGTTTAGAGGTGCAAAACCTGAAATTATGTTGAATTATAAAAAAGATTATCCTAAAGCTCAAATTGTATTATTGGATAAGAATTACCGTTCAACAGATACTATAGTTACACATTCTCTCAGGCTCATTAAGAAAAACAGCCAGAGATACAAGAAAGATATAAAAGCCGTGCGTAATACAGGTGAATTAATAGAATTTGCGGTATTTCAAAATCAAATGGAAGAAAATAATAAAATTGTACAAAATATAATGAATGATTTTAGTAAGGGAAAAGAGTACAGTGAAATTGCTATTTTATTTCGCACAAATACGCAGCCAAGAATGTTGGTAGAAAAACTAATGGAATATAATATACCGTTTTGTATGAAGGATATTCTGCCTAATATATATGAACATTGGATGATAAAAAATATTATCGCTTATATACAAATATCATTAGGGTCAAGAAAACGAAGTGACTTTTTGCAGATTATAAATCGCCCCAAAAGATATATTAGCAGGGATTGTATCAATCATATAGAGATTTCGTTCGAAAATTTATTAACTTATTATCAAGATAAGGAGTGGATGTGTGATTATATAGAAAAATTATGGTTTGATATAAATCAAATAAAAAATATGAGACCTTATGCGGCTATTAATTATATTCGCAAAGCTATTGGTTATGATGAATATATTAAAGAGTATGCTCTATTTCGAAAGATGAATCCGGAAGAACTGTTAGGTATATTAAATGAAGTACAGGAATTATCAAAAGATTTTTCGAATTTTCAAAGTTGGTTCCTACATATGGAAGAATATGTAAAAGAGTTAAAAGAACAGCAGCTAAAAAAGAGTGAAAAAACAAATGCAGTAACATTAATGACCATGCACAGTGCAAAAGGGCTTGAGTATAATCAGGTGTATATAGTGGATGTTAGTGAGGAAATTGTACCTCATCCAAAAGCTGTATTAGAAGAAGAAATTGAAGAAGAACGAAGAATGTTTTATGTTGGGGTAACCAGAGCAAAAGAGAAACTATTTGTTTATTCTATAAAAGAGCGGTTTCAAAAAAAATTAAAAATTTCTAGATTTGTGGAAGAAATGATGAAAGAATAAAAAACATCAATCAAAGTTGCTTGATTGATGTTTTTTGTTAAAATTTAAAATTAGTCTAACTCTTCAAATTCAGCTTCGTCAAGTAGTTCATCAAATGCTTCTGATACCGTTTCAAATTCTTCATCGTCTTCAATGTTTTCTAAATTTGGATTACCATCTGCATCTTCTGAATAACGATATAAGAAAACTTCTCCTTCTTCTTCATTCGCATCTTCTTCCATTGGTAATAATGCAATATATTCATTTTTGCCAGCTTCGAAAATAGCAATAACAGAACAATCTAAAACAGATCCGTCATCAAGTTCGAGAGTAATCATTACTTCTTCATCTAAATCAGGTGTATTTTCATTATTCATATAGTTTACCTCGTTTCTTTTCATAAATTTTAAGTATTTTTTACATAGGTTAACTTTACCAGAGATAGTAAAGAAATGCAATAAAATTAAATGAAAAATATTTAGAAAAAAGTACGAAAAGTTGTTGACTTTAATTATATTTATAATACAATAAAGAAGTAAAATTAATTTAATAGTAATTTGAGAGGAGAACTTTTCGTGGCGTTTAGTAATACAAGAGATGGTCAAGGTAATCGAAATGCTAATTATTCTAAATCTGAATACCAACCAAGACAAAATTATGACAGGCAAGGACAAAAACCAAGAATGAACCAAGACAACAAGGAATTGCAAAAAAATGATACTAGAGGAAGAGACTTTCAAAAACGGAATTCCAAAGATTCTAGCAGATATCGCCAAAATTCAAATCAAGGACGTGATTTCAAAAATTCTTATCGGGATGATGGAAAAAATGAAGGTTTTAGAAGTAAATCTTCCGGAACAGTAAAAGAGACAAAAGTGAAAGAGCAACAACCGGATAAATTTGAAATCATTAATCGTTTAGAAAAAGAAAAGAAGGTTATGAAGAAAAAAATAGATTCTAACAATAGAAAAGCAAAGTCTCAAAACGCAAGACCACAGGTAAAATTAAAAAGAACTAATAATATCGATTGGACAAAAGAATATGAAAACGATTCATTTGACGATGATGATTCGTTTTATAATTATTAAAATTTTGTTTTAAAAAAAGAAATAAATTTTTAAATCTGGTTATACTATTTCTGAGGTGATAATTATGTCATATATTGCACCAGAAATAAAAGATAAATTTGAGACACTTTCTTTTGATCTCAAAAATATGATATTAGAACGTAATGTGCAATTGTATACCATGAACGACTTAATTAATGTTCTGGAAAAAATTGTAGCAGAAGCAGAGGGATAGAACCTCTGCTTCTGCTTTTTGTTGTGTACCCGTCGTGCGCAATTACAAAAAAACATATTGACTACTAAACAAAACGGTGTTAAAATGTTTGAAAATAAACAAAAATAATTAAAACATAACAAAAAGTGATTAAATGATTAAGATTAATAAATTAAATATGATAAAAAGAGATGGATTATAGTTGCAAAGAGGCGGCATCTATGATCCTTTTTTATTTATTTATAGATAAACTATGAAGTAGATATTATCTAAACGCTTCAATATGGATACAGAAAGCTTTGGTTATAGCAAGAAAGGAAGTGGGCAGATTTGAAAAAGTACAAAAATCAAATATCCATTATATTTTTATTTATTTTACTAATAGTTTCTATATGTATTTCTTTAATGTTGGGAAGATATGAAATAACCATGAAGCAAATTCTACAGATATCTTTAGAAAAAATTACAGGTATAAAACGTATCAATGACCCTATGATATACAAAATAATTTACGAGATTCGTTTACCAAGGATTGTTGCAGCAGTGGTAGTTGGAGGAGCACTATCAATTTCTGGTTCAGTTTTTCAAGCACTTTTTCGAAATCCAATGGTATCCTCTGATATATTAGGAGTAACATCAGGAGCGGGGTTTGGAGCATCATTAGGAATTTTATTAGGGTTTTGCTATTGGAAAGTAGAATTACTGGCATTTGTATTTGGAATTTTTGCAGTTATGATTACATATTTTTTAAGTTATATCGTTGGTAAGGAAAGTCATTATATTCTATTTCTAATACTTTCAGGAATGGTGATTAGCACTTTGTTTAAATCGTTTATTTCCTGTGTTAAGTATTTGGCAGATCCGAATGATGCACTTCAAAGCATTACATTTTGGCTAATGGGAAGTTTGACACAAATAAAACAAGACGAGTTGTTGTGGTTAATTATTCCAATCTTATTATGCAGCTTGCCACTATTATGGACGGGATGGAAATTGAATGCCATGGCATTTGGAGAAGAAGAGGCAATGGCTCTTGGAATTCAAACAGAAAGGTTAAAAGTAATTATTATTATTTGCAGTACAATTATTACATCTGTGAGTGTATCTATGACAGGTATCATAGGATGGATTGGTTTAATTATACCTCATCTTGTACGTATGGCGGTTGGACCTGATAATCAAATGTTAATACCAGCTTCGATGTTTATGGGTGCCATTTATTTGCTGTTTATTGATAATCTGTCAAGAACATTGCTCAGTGTAGAAATTCCCATCAGCATTCTTACATCTATAATAGGTGTCCCATTTTTTATTTTTCTATTGTTTCGTACAAGGAGGGTTTAGTATGATTTTAGTGGTTGAAAATTTAGCTTGTGGTTATAAGAGAAGGACTGTAATCGAAAACGTTTCATTTCAATTATCAAAGGGAGAGGTTTTATGCCTGTTTGGCCCAAATGGAGTTGGAAAAACTACATTTTTTAAAACATTACTTGGATTCTTAAAATCTTTGAATGGAACGATTTTAATAAATAATCAGTCCTTGAATCAAATGAATCGAGAAACCATAGCTAAAAATATAGCGTATGTACCTCAGGCACATCAGATGGCTTTTGCTTTTAAAGTGATTGACGTGGTGGTTTTGGGACGATTGGTCTATATGGGAAAACAAAGGAGGCCTTCTAGGGAAGATTATAAAAAGGCAAGAGAAGCATTGAATAAACTTCAGATAATGCATTTAGAAGAAAAACTATATACAGAATTAAGTGGTGGTGAAAGGCAGATGGTTTTGATAGCCAGAGCGTTAACTCAGGAGGCACCGATATTAATAATGGATGAACCCACTTCTAATTTAGATTATGGGAACCAGATAAAAGTGATGGAACAGATACAAAGGTTAAGGCAACAAAAATTTGCCGTAATCATGACAACTCATTCGCCTGAACAAGTTTTATTATGCGGTGATCAGGTAATTGTTTTTTATGGTGGTAAATTAATAAGAACTGGAGCTCCAAAAGATATTATGACACCTCAGTTAATCAAAGACATTTATAACGTTGAAGTGTCAAAGATTAAGAAAGGGGATGGAAATTTTTATGAAAGTTACATACCAGCTTTGCAGACAAGTTTATCATGAATTTAATATTTAAGGAGGATGAAATCATGAAAATAATTTTTAGAAAAGGAATATTTATAATAATCGTATTTTTAATATTACTATGTTTTGGATGTGGAAAAGAAACGAGTGAAACTTTAAATACAGAGTCCAAGATAGAAAGAAAAAACAAAACAAAAACAGAAGAGGAATTGCAGACAAAGGAAACAAAGGTTGTGATTGATATGGCAGATAGGACTGTGGAAGTGCCAAAAAATATTAAAAAGGTATACTGTACAAGCCCAGTAGGTACAATTATTACTTATACAATTTCTCCAAACTTATTAGCAGGTTTAAATTATGAATTGAGTGATAATGTAAAAGAATTTATGCCATCTTCATTTACAAGTCTTCCTGTATTAGGAGGTTGGTTTGGGCAAGGGAATAATGGGAATATGGAAGAAATTGCAAAAGTAAAACCTGATATTATTATAAATGCAGGGACGATTGTAGATAAAACCGTTGATTTTTCGGACAATCTTCAAAAAAAATTAGGAATACCAGTTGTTTTTGTTGGCGTTGATTTAAAATCGATGGATAAAAGTTACAAATTTTTAGGAGATTTATTAGATCAAAGGGATAGAACAGACGAATTGGGAAATTATGTGTCTATGACATTATCAGAAGTTAAGAAAAAAGTAAAGGATATACCACAAAAAGATAAGATTAGAGTTTATTATGCAGAAACATCCACAGGACTTCAGACAGACCCAGCTGGCTCTCCTCATACCCAAGTGTTGGATTTGGTAGGAGGAATTAATGTTGCAGATGTGAAACCAGTAAGTAGTTATGGAAGAGCCGAAGTGACTGTAGAGCAGCTAATTAAATGGAATCCGGATCTGATTATTACAGGACATACCGAAACTGAGGCTGCTTATGATTATATGCAAAATGATTCCGTTATGAAAAATTTAAGAGCCATACAAAATGGAAATATATATGAAGTTCCGAACGTACCGTTTAGTTGGTTTGACCGACCACCTTCAGCAAATACTATTCTTGGGTTGAAATGGACTGCACAAATACTATACCCAGAAATATTTAAGTATGATTTAAAGAAAGAGGTCAAGAAATTTTATAAGTTGTATTACTCTTATGATTTGACAGAAGCTCAGATAGACCGCTTATTAAAAAGAGGAAACAGATAACCGAATAATTGTTGCAAGAAAGGAGTTTGAAAACAATGGAATTTTCTTATATTTCCAAAAATATTTTTTATCCAATATACTCTGTTATTGCAAAACAAATATTACAATACCAGGATGTAGATAAGAATGGAATATGTTTAGATATTGGGTGTGGTCCTGGTTATTTGGGAATGTCAATTGTAAAAAAAACAAATATGAAACTGTGTTTGTTTGATTTAGATTCCGAAGTTCTCAAAATTGCAGAACAGACAATAGAAGAGGCAAATTTAAATGAAAGAGCATATACTTGTCATGGTAATGTAGAAGACATGCCATTTCGTGAAAATTATTTTGATTTAGTCATTAGTAGAGGTTCCTTGTTTTTTTGGGAAGATAAATTAAAAGCAATGAATGAAATTTTCAGAGTTTTAAAACCGGGAGGCTGTGCTTATATTGGAGGAGGATTTGGGACTAAAGAGTTAAAGAAGATAATTACTTCTAAAATGCAGGAAATCGATGAGACATGGCTCTTAAAGGTAAAAGAAAGAAGAGGACGTATTAAAAACTATAGAGAAATTGTTGAAAAATCTAGAGTAAATACATATGAAATAATTAATGATGAAACTGGTTATTGGATTATATTAAAAAAATAAATCATATATTTGGATAGCAGAAAAAGTCAAAAGTGGAAGAGGCAAAAGAGAATCGGTTTCATATGGGAACAATGATTTCTTTGCCTCTCATCACCTAGTTGTAAATAAATATTTGGAATATAGTAATAAAATTGAATTTAGAAATTTATGTTTCAGCTACTAATAATCCAGTTTCAGAGGTATCATATCCACCTAAACCAATTAAGGCATTTTTGTATTCGGTAGAATTGATAATGTCATAGATTAGTTGAAATATTGGTTGGTCTAAACTATTTTTCTTAATAACAATATCATAGCACTCTGTTTTGAGTGGAATAAAATCCACATTTTGCACACTATTTGCAATGGTTTGATTTCCCATACCAACATCTGCAATACCTCTGGAAATGGTGCTTGCAATCGAAAGATGAGACGTTTCTTCATTGTTATAACCGTTAATATTATGAGGAACTATGGAAAGTAGTCTGAGATTTTCATCTAATAAAACTCGAGTACCAGCACCCTTTTCACGGTTTATCATTATAATATCATCTCGAGTTAAGTCAGACCAGTGTACTATATTTTTAGGATTTCCTGAGGCGACATAAAAACCTAGTGTACGTTTTGCAATCCGAAGAATAATACATGGAATACCTGGTAGTAAACGTCGTATATATGGTACGTTATAGATATCATTATCACCATCCCAAAGATGAGATGCAGATATTTGACATCGATCATAATAAAGAGAAATCAGACCGGAAAAACTTCCTATATAGGAACGCAGAACCTGTGTACCCAATGGATGATTCTGTATTATGTTGGCTAGGATATCTAAAGATGGATCTTGTCCGCATAAGATGAGCTGTGAATCATTATTTGTTGTAAAAGTGGATTGAATAGGGAATGTTTGAAAATCTTTGGAGGAGTTTACCTGCATTGATTTTGAAGATGTACCTTTACTGCGTTGGATATAATAGTTTAGATCAGATTGGTCAACACGTACTTTATTTCCAACTTTATAGGCGGTAAGTTCTCCGCGTTTAATCAATTCATATACAGTATTCTTTGCAATTTTTAAAATACCAGCCACTTCTTCCGGGGTAAGTACTTTATTTTCTCTCATGACAATCTCCTTATGACTATTTTGTAAATCTTTTCGTAATTATAGCATTAAAGAAAAAGAAATACAATCATATGCAATATTGGTTTTAAATTGGAACAATAATGTTAATAGAGAATATACTATTATAGAGTATTTTAATAAAGGAGAATTAAAAATGGAATATATGGTACCGCCAGGTCAACATAAGCTGCCGCCACTAACATATCAGTATAATTCACTGGAACCAATAATTAGTGAAGAAGGATTAAGGATTCATCATGATATACTACATAAGTCATATGTTGACAATTTGAATAAAGCTGAATTAAGTTTAGTTGATGCACGTGCATTAGGAGATTTTAAATATATCAAGTATTGGGAAAATGAGCTTGCATATAATGGTTCTGGACATATTTTACATAGTATCTTTTGGACAATTATGACTCCTGTTGGAACAGGAGGACGACCCGGTGTAGAAACATTAAATCAAATAATTAGTTATTTTGGAAATTATTATGCTTGGAAGGAACAATTTATAAATGCATGTGAAAAAGTGGAAGGTTCCGGCTGGGGGGTTTTAATATGGCATCCAGTTTGGAGAAGATTGGAGATACTACAGGCAGGTAAGCATCAGAATTTAACACAATGGGGAGGTATTCCTATACTTGTATGTGATGTGTGGGAACATGCATATTATTTAGAATATCAGCATCGACGAAGAGAGTATATTGAAAATTGGTGGAATTTAATAAATTGGTTTGAAGTAGAAAGAAGATTAACATTAGCGATGGATGATAAATACTATTATTAGTGATGATGTTTTATCTAAGTAATTGATTAAAAGAGGTGAAGAAATGAATTCATGTGAACGTATCTTAACAATTGCTTCTGTAGCATGTACTATTGTAGAATGCTGTACAGACAAAGAAGCAGCTCAGCTGGCTTTAATGTTTAATTATTTGGGTGCATCATTATCAACTTTAATTGCAGGTGGAGAATTGTTTGGACCTGAAGAAGAGGAAGAAGCGGCAACGGATGATGAAGAATTATTATTTTTTGGTACTCAGCCATAAAGTGGAAATAGAAGATATGGAAATGCTCCATGTCTTTTATTTTTTTAGAAAAAAGTTGAATTGATGGGAAACTACATTTATAATTAATTGAAAGAAGATACTTGAACGTGGAGGGATTATGTATAATATCTTAATAATCGAGGATGATTTAACAATAGCCAAAACATTATGTTCTCATCTACAAAAGTGGGACTATCAGGCTGTATATTTAACAGATTTTAAAAATATCGTAGAACAATTTTTAGAATTAGACCCACAACTTTTGTTATTAGACATATCGTTACCATTTTATAATGGATATCATTGGTGCAATGAAATTCGAAAAGTATCTAAGGTGCCTATTATTTTCATTTCCTCAGCTTCTGAAAATATGAACATTGTAATGGCTATGAATTTAGGTGCAGATGATTTTATAGCAAAGCCGTTTGATTTGAATGTGTTAACTGCTAAAGTACAGGCTATATTGAGGAGGAGCTATGCATTTGCCGGTCAAGTAAATGTCATGGAACACAAGCAGACATTTCTTAATATAAGTGATAATACATTTATGTACCTAGAACAAAAAATAGAATTAACTAAAAATGAATTTAAAATTCTTCAAATTCTATTTGAGAACATAGGAAAAACGGTTTCCCGGGACGCTATTATGACACGCTTATGGGAAAATGACAGTTATATTGATGATAATACTTTAACGGTGAATATCACCAGACTTCGGAAGAAATTAGCAGGTCTTGGATTAGAAGAATTTATTTTAACAAGAAAAGGAATTGGATATATAATAGAATGAAAAAATTATTAGGAAGTTATTTCAAGTTACATATAAAATCAATCATAATGTTTCTTATAAATTTTTTTATCTGTGTTGTCGTATTTTATTTAAATCGAGAAAAGACAGATGTTGTTTTATATGCATTTGAGCTTTGTGGCATCATAGGATTACTTTATACATGTGTGGATTTTTATCTTTTTTATAGAAAACATATGGCTTTAGTTATTGCTTTAAAAGAGATTGATATATCGATTGACCGTTTGCCGGTACCAGCGGATTTGCTTGAAGAAGACTATCAAAATTTAATAACAAACTTATTTGAATTAAGAAATTCACTTGAATTACAAAAGGCAATCGATGATAAAGATATGATTGATTACTACACTATGTGGGCACATCAGATTAAAACCCCGATAGCTGCAATGAGTATATTGTTACAATCAAAAGAAGGGGAAGGCTATAAAGATCTTAGAGTAGAATTGTTCAAAATTGAACAATATGTAGAAATGGTTCTATCTTACTTACGATTAGATACAATGAATTCAGATTTAAAATTAGAAAAGATTTTATTGGATGAGGTACTTAAAAGTGCAATTCGAAAATATTCTACAGTTTTTATAGCAAAGAAATTAAAACTAGTTTTCAATGATACGAATGCAATCGTTTTAACGGATAAAAAATGGCTTTCTTTTGTTGTGGAACAGATTTTATCCAATGCCATAAAGTATACAGCGAATGGAACTATATCAATTTATGTGCAGAATAAAGATATCTTAGTGATTGAAGATACGGGAATTGGTATTCAAGAAGAGGATTTACCTCGGGTATTTGAACGTGGGTTTACAGGATACAATGGAAGGAATTACAAGAAGTCTACCGGACTTGGATTGTACTTGTGCAAAAAAGTATTGGACAAGCTGTCACATAAAATTAAAATAGAATCAAAACCAGCTTTTGGGACCAAGGTGAAGATTGACTTATCGAGTGATGAGACGATAAAAGAGTAATGTTACAAAAATGTAAGGTTAAAAGGAGAAATGTAAGTCAAAGTTATGGCAGTACATTTCTTTTTTTCTTATACTGTTAGTAACAAATGAAATATAAAAAAGGGAAGGAAATAAAAATGGATATTTTAGACGTAAGAAAAGTAAAAAAAATATATACCACCAGATTTGGAGGAAATAAAGTAACCGCTTTGACGGATGTTAATTTTTCTGTGGAAGAAGGAGAATATGTAGCAATTATGGGGGAATCCGGAGCTGGAAAGACAACGTTATTAAATATACTTGCATCTTTGGATAAACCTACCAGTGGAGAAGTCGTACTGGACGGAAAAGATATGGTAACGATAAAAGAAAAAGAAATAGCAGCATTTCGTAGAGATAACTTGGGTTTTGTATTTCAGGACTTTAATCTTTTAGATACTTTTTCTATCAAAGATAACATTTTTTTACCGTTGGTATTGGCAGGTAAACATTATGATGAAATGTATAGAAAATTACAACCTATAGCAAATAAATTGGGAATTGAAGATATTCTAGCAAAATATCCTTATGAAATATCAGGAGGTCAAAAACAGAGAGCAGCGGTTGCAAGAGCATTAATTACGAATCCAAAAATATTATTAGCAGATGAACCAACAGGAGCTTTGGATTCAAAAGCTTCGGGCCAATTGTTGAAGATATTTAAAGAAGTAAATAAAAGTGGACAGACCATATTAATGGTAACGCATAGTATCAGAGCCGCAAGTCATGCCGGAAGAGTACTCTTTATCAAAGATGGAGAAGTATTTCACCAATTGTATAGAGGAAATGCAACAAATGATGAGTTGTATCAAAAGATATCTGATACATTAACATTGATTTCTGCCGGAGGTGATAAGGATGAATAGTCTTTTTTATCTGAAACTTGCGTGGACAAATATTAAGAAAAATTCTAAAACTTATATTCCTTATATTTTAACCAGTATAGGTATGATTATTGTATTTTATATTTTATGTAATATTTCTAACACTAGTGGTTTTGATAAAATTCGAGGTGGAGCTAGTGTAAAAACGGTTTTAGGATTTGGTAATTATGTTGTAGGAATATTTTCTGCTATCTTTTTATTCTATACGAATAGTTTTCTTATAAAAAATAGGAAAAAAGAGTTAGGTTTATATAATATATTAGGTATGGAAAAAAAGCATATTGGTAAAGTACTTATGTTAGAAACCATTGTAGTAGGTTTATTTAGTGTTGTGCTAGGACTAATTTTAGGTGCAGTATTTAGTAAATTATTATTTCTTCTATTTCTTAAAATATTAGGTAATGTTGTTTTTTTAAAGTATATCATTTCTATGAAAGCGATACTGTATACTTTTGTACTATTTACAGGAATTTTTGCAGCAGCATTACTGTATAACTTTTTACAAATAAGATTAACAAATCCTATTGAATTATTACATGGTGGGCAACATGGAGAAAAAGAACCTAAGACAAGATGGTTAATAGCACTAGTAGGGCTTGCCTCCTTAGCAGGAGCGTATTATATTGCACTTACTACCGAGTCTCCAATAGATTCTATTTTCTTATTTCTAATTGCAGTCATAATGGTAATGATTGGAACACACTGTTTGTTTGTTGCCGGTAGTATCGTAATTTTAAAAATAATGAAGAAAAATAAGAAGTTTTATTATCAAACGAATCATTTTACAAGTGTATCCGGTATGATATACCGTATGAAGCAGAATGCCGTAGGTCTATCCAATATTTGTATCTTAAGTACAACGGTTCTTGTTATTCTATCAACTACGGTCTCATTGTTTTTGGGAATAGAAGATGAATTAAAATTCCGTTATCCATATGAAGTGCAGATAAATCAATCTTATATTTCAAATGAGAATAATGAAAAATTAAATAGAATGATAGAAGAGGTAAATAAAAAATATAATGTAAAAGTATCAGATTTAAAATCATATTCTACAGGAAGTATGTTAATAAATAAAAACGGAACAACATTTAAAAAGATAGAGAATGTTTATAATAATAAATCGTCATTAGTAGAGATTTACACATTAGATGATTATAATCGACTTTTGGGAACCAAGAAAGCATTAAATGATAATGAAATATTATTTCATTCATATAAAAAGGATTATAAATTCGATAAAGTCTCAATTGCAGGTAAAACATATCAAATAAAAGAACAGGTGGGCTCTATGCCAATACCTGGGGATTCAACAACAAGACTCCTGGATAGTTATTATTTGGTCGTAAAGGATATTGATACAGTAAAAGAAATCGCAGGTCCAGCAAATGATGCTAAGAAGCCGGATTCAAGTATCAAGCATTCTTATGTATATAATTTAGACCCTAAAATGGAGAGATATGCTGATTATGTACAAGAAATAAAAACGAAAATAAAAGAATCGAAAGATGTAACGGCATATATTGAATTTAGAGAAGAAAATAGAGTTGAATTTAAAGCTATGTATGGTAGTCTGTTGTTTATTGGAGTTTTTTTAGGAACATCATTTATGATGGCAACAGTCCTTATTATTTATTATAAACAGATTTCAGAAGGGTATGATGATAAAGAGCGTTATACTATTATGCAGAAGGTAGGTATGAGCAAATCTGAGGTAAGAAATACGATTAAAAGTCAAATCGTCATGGTATTTTTCATTCCATTAGTTATGGCAGCAATTCATGTAGCTTTTGCCTTTAAAATATTAAATAAGATATTATTCCTTATGAATTTGTTTAATACGTCATTGTTTATCACTTGTACGATATCATGTGTACTGGTATTTGCTGTAATTTACACATTGGTTTATAGTATGACTGCAAAAGCTTATTATAAAATAGTAAATTAATAGAGATTCAAATAATAAAGGGGCTGTGAAAAAAC
>NZ_QRCT01000012.1 GCF_003363435.1 Anaerosacchariphilus polymeriproducens | reverse complement strand
GTCAAAAATGCTTGACAGAAAAAAATTGGTTCCTTATTTTTATATTTATTCTTCACCTGCTTTAAAATTATAAACAGGCTTGATTCTGTTTTTTATGATAACAGTTTCACTTATATTGTTGATAATATCATCCATATTTTTATACGCCATAGGACACTCATCCAGTGTTTCTGCTTTTATAGACGTTGAGTAAATCCCTTTCATCTGCTTCTTGAACTCCGAGACCGTATACGAATTTTTTGCTGTTGACCTTGACATTAACCTGCCTGCTCCATGTGGGGCTGAACAATTCCATTCTTCATTTCCTTTACCAATACAAATCAAGGAACCGTCTCTCATATTAATAGGAATAATCAGTTTTTCCCCTTCCTTTGCTGAGACTGCACCTTTTCTCAAAATCATATCATCGATATCAATATAATTATGAATGGTCGTAAACTCTTCCACTACTTTCAACTTCATTCCACGAATCAATTCATCCATAATTGCTTTTCTATTTAGCAAAGCAAATCTTTGTACAATCTTCATATCATGAATATAGTCTTCAAATAATTGACCTTCTACGTAAGCTAGTGGTTTGGGTATCTCCATCTTTACTTGAGATTGCTCTAATTCATTGTAAGCCTTATTTTGATAATAATTTGCAACTTCCAGACCTAAATGTCTGCTTCCGGAATGTACAACAAAATAAAGCTTGCCTTCTTCATCCTTATCCACTTCGATAAAATGATTTCCTCCGCCTAGTGTTCCAAGGCTTTTTTCCGCTCTCATAATATTTATTTTTCCAGTCCCTAAACACTTAAGTTGATTTAAATCAATATCCTCATTATACCTATGGGCATTCTCTCTAACCTTAAAACCGGAAGGTATTTTTTCATATATTAATTTATCTAACTTCTCTAATTCGATATGCTTATTCTTAATCTGAATCGTTTCTACCCCGCACCCAATATCTACGCCTACCAAATTAGGAACTGCTTTATCCTTAATTGACATAGTCGTACCTATTGTACATCCGGCTCCTGCATGTACATCAGGCATAATTCTTATTCTGGAACCGTTAGTAAACTCTTGATTACACAAAGTCTGAATTTGGTTATACGCTGTATCTTCTAATGTATCTGTATATATAATTGCTTCGTTGTATTTTCCCTTAATTATTATCATATCGTCTTCCTCGTACATTCAAAAAATAAAATTTTGGTTCATATCCGTTTTTTAATATAACATAAGGGTTCTAACCACACAAGTTTTATAGTTGCGGGTATTGTCTTTTAATTTTATTTCTTCTTCTTTATTTTCTGACTATTGATTTTTTTATCATTATTCCGCGTCATTTCCAATTGTTATTCTAACACTTTAATACTCACATTGCAATTTTTCATTTATTGACTTGCAATAAACTTCCTTATTTTTCAATTTTTCCTTGCTTTAGACTACTATTTATGATACAATCTCATCAGACAAAGGCGTCGTGACGAATAAGAATACATAGGTGTTCTTATCTTTTTTGGTGCCTAAGTGCACCTTTTTTTAATGTGAAAAAAGATTTATATACTTCTGTTATGCATGACAGAATGTTTATATACAAAAACTATTATATAATATATTTAAGGAGGATTTATTAATGTCATACGTAGACGAGATCATTGAAGCAGTTGTTGCAAAAAACCCAAGCGAACCTGAGTTCCACCAAGCGGTCAAAGAAGTTATGGAATCTTTGAGGGTTGTTGTGGATGCAAATGAAGAAAAATTCAGAAAAGATGCTTTACTTGAAAGATTAGTGGAACCAGAACGTCAAATAAAATTCCGTGTGCCATGGGTAGATGACAAAGGACAAGTTCATGTAAACACAGGTTATCGTGTACAATTCAATAGTGCAATCGGACCATACAAAGGCGGTTTACGTTTACATCCATCCGTAAATTTAGGAATTATTAAATTTTTGGGGTTTGAACAGATATTCAAGAATTCCCTTACAGGTCTGCCAATTGGTGGTGGTAAAGGTGGTTCTGACTTTGATCCTAAAGGCAGATCAGATAGAGAAGTTATGGCTTTCTGCCAAAGCTTCATGACAGAATTATGCAAACACATTGGCGCTGACACAGACGTTCCTGCTGGTGATATCGGAACCGGAGGTAGAGAAATTGGTTATATGTTCGGTCAATATAAGAGAATCCGTGGAGTATACGAAGGCGTTCTTACAGGCAAAGGATTATCTTATGGTGGATCTTTGGCTAGAACAGAAGCTACCGGATATGGCTTATTATATCTTACAGAAGAATTATTAAAAATAAACGGAATGGACATTGCAGGAAAAACTGTTGCTGTTTCCGGTTCAGGAAATGTTGCCATCTATGCGATTCAAAAAGCACATCAATTAGGTGCTAAATGTGTGACAGCATCTGACTCTACAGGATGGGTCTACGATCCGGAAGGCATTGATGTAGAAGCATTAAAAGAAATCAAAGAAGTGAAACGTGCAAGATTAACAGAATACAAAAATTACCGTCCAAATTCAGAGTATCATGAAGGAAAAGGTGTTTGGAACATTAAAGTTGATATCGCCCTTCCTTGTGCAACTCAAAACGAGTTAGATATTGAAGATGCAAAAACTTTAGTGGCTAATGGATGCATTGCAGTGGGTGAAGGAGCAAACATGCCTACTACATTAGAAGCTACAGAATATTTCTTAGCAAATAAAGTATTATTTGCGCCGGGTAAAGCTGCAAATGCCGGTGGTGTTGCTACTTCTGCTCTTGAAATGTCACAAAACAGTGAACGATTAAGCTGGACATTTGAAGAAGTAGATGCTAAACTGAAACAAATCATGGTTAATATAACGCACAACATGGCTGACGCTGCAAAACGTTATAATGCTGAAGGCAATTATGTAATTGGGGCTAATATTGCCGGTTTTGAAAAAGTTGTTGAAGCTATGACAGCTCAAGGAATCTGCTAAATTTATATTTACTATAAAAATCTTACAGGAATAAGCATGACAAAGGCGTCTTATATTTGTCATGCTTATTTTTTTAAGAGGAGGTCATTATGATAAAAATAAGTACAGGTCTAACAGGTTTTGACAAAACCATTGATATGTTGAGATTAGGAGATAATGTGGTCTGGCAAGTGGATTCCATTAAAGACTATAAAAAAATTGTAGCTCCATATATTACGCAGGCAAAAAATGAGGGACGACATTTAATTTATATTCGGTTCGGTAATCATGAGCCTGTAATAGATGAACTAGAGCAAGTTTCTCTTTATCATATTGATGCCTTTTTGGGGTTTGAAAGTTTTGCCACAGAAATTCATAATATCATTACGGCAGAAGGTCTGGAAGCCTTTTATGTCTTCGACTGTCTAACTGATTTATTGCGCTTTTGGTATTCCGATTTAATGATTGGAAACTTTTTTAAAGTCACCTGTCCTTACTTATATACTCTTGATACAATTGCTTACTTTGCAGTAATACGGAACACTCATACCTTTGAAACCATTGCAAGAATCCGGGAAACCACTCAATTATTGTTAGATTTATATAATATAGAAGGAGATCTTTATATACACCCTCTAAAAGTATGGCAACGCTACTCTCCTACGATGTTTTTTCCCCATCTTATTCAAGATAATGGAACCGTTTGTATCACTGCCAGCGCTAAAGCAGCTGAATTATTTTCAAGTTTTGATTGGAACAATGAACGTTTAGATTATTGGGATGTTACCATCAACAAAGCGAAAGAAGCTTTAAATCTTGATGAAGAAACACAGCAGAAAATGAAAGAACTATTGATTTCTATTTTAATCGGTAAAGACTCCCGAATGTTTGAACTTTGCAATCAATATTTTAAACTAAAAGATATTCTAAAAATAGCATCCCGGGAAATCGGTACCGGTTATATAGGCGGTAAAAGTGTAGGTATGCTTTTATCCCGTAGAATCATAACTTCTGAAGAAGAATATAAGGCGTACTTTAAACCCTATATGGAATCCCATGATTCCTTCTATATTGGTTCCGATGTTTTCTATACTTATATTGTACAAAATGATTGGTGGGAACTACGGACCAGACAGAAAACAGAAGAAGGCTATTTTTCATTAGCTCAAGAATTACATGATAAATTATTAGAAGGTACTTTTTCTGAGTCTATTGAAGATGAATTTATTCATATGTTGGAATATTTTGGGCAATCCCCAATTATTGTAAGATCTAGTTCTTTATTAGAGGATAATTTCGGAAATGCCTTTGCTGGGAAATACGAAAGTGTTTTTTGTGTAAATCAAGGCACTCCATCAAAACGTCTCCAAGAATTTGAACAAGCCATACGCCATGTCTACGCTAGTACGATGAATGTCGATGCCTTAAACTATCGTATCAATCGGGGACTCGCAGAAAAAGATGAACAAATGGCAATATTAGTGCAGCGTGTATCAGGAGATTATTATGGAAAATACTTTTTCCCTCATATTGCAGGAGTTGGAAATTCTTCTAATCTATACGTCTGGGACAAGAATATGGATATGGATGCCGGAATGCTGCGTCTCGTATTTGGGCTTGGTACCAGAGCTGTTGACCGCGTGATAGGTGATTATGTTCGAATTGTAGCTCTAGATGAACCAACTCGTCTTCCTTTAATGGCTTCTGAAGATGAAAAAAAATTTTCCCAACACAAAGCAGACGTTTTGAATTTGGAAACCAATACCTTGACAACAATCGATCTGGATGACATTCTAACAAACGATATCGCAGTTCCTAAAACTCTATTTGCAAGTCAGGATTTTGAAGAAGCCTCTCGTCTTAGGGCTTTAGGATATTATGACAGACCGGTACCTTATACACTAAATTTCAAAAAACTTTTATCCCAAACTCAATTTCCTGTTATCATGAAAAAACTACTCCAATTGTTATCAGAAAAATACGATTATCCTGTAGACATAGAATTTACAGGAAACTTTACATCAGAAAACAATTTTAAATTTAATCTGATACAATGCCGTCCTCTCCAGACAAAAGGTCTTGGAAAAACTGTTGAAATACCAAAACTACACAATCCAAATGATTGCTTTTTTTATTCAAAAGGAAATTTTATGGGAGGAAACGTACGTCTTTCTATTGATTATGTAGTATTTATTGATGTAAAAGAATATCTTTCATGTACAGAAAAAGAAAAATATTCTATTGCAAGACAAATCGGTATTATTAATCAAGCCTTGAAAAATACTTCCTCCTTGCTCATAGGACCGGGACGCTGGGGCACGACAACACCATCTCTTGGAGTTCCTGTACATTTTACTGAACTTAGTAATATGTCTGTAATCTGTGAAGTTGCCTATGGGTCCGAAGGATTCATGCCCGAATTATCATATGGTTCTCATTTCTTCCAAGACTTGGTAGAAACAGGGATATTTTATATTGCATTATTCAAAGACCAGGAAACCGTTAATTTCAATCCCGAATATATTTTAAACCGTGAAAATTTATATCCTTCCTTATGCCCTGAAGCTAACTTTGAAAACGTGATCAAAGTAATTCAAACAGAGTCTTTGCAGGTATATTCAGATATTATTAAACAAGAGGTCCTATGTTGTTTTAATAAATCAAAAAATAAATAATTACTTAAATTTTTCTATTAAATTTTTGAATGATTCTTCAAATTTCAAGTCATCTTCCAGGGTTCTTTTCTTAATACCTTTTCCATGGATCTTGGAAGATTTTCTTCTCTCTTTTTTCAGAACATGTCTCTCAAACAGCATTTGATCAATATTTTCGTTGGTATACCACCTGCCGTTTTGATGAATTGGATGTGCTTCTTTCCCCAGTACCATAGCTGCTACTCCATAATCTTGTGTAACTACAATATCATTTTTCTCTGTTTGATTCAACAAAGCAAAATCAACAGCATCTGCCCCCTGACTTACCACAAATACTTCTGCATAATCTGAGTTGATAATATGACTGGTATCACAGAAAATCCTGACTTCAATTTCTTTTTCTTTTGCTATTTGTATCGTAATATCCGTTACCGGACAAGCATCTGCATCAATTAAAATCTTCACTTTTGACCTCTTTCTTCGATACCTTAACTGAAGCAACATCATTTTCATCATATTGACTAGATATGATCTCATGCTCTGACTGCCTGGAATAAATACCGGCAAATTTTCCATTATAAACATACATTCCTGTTAAATTACTATACTTTCGAAATTTAGGCTCTTTTTTCTTAAAGTCTATATTAAATGATTGATATGGCAATACAAATTCCTGCAAAATATAACAAGTATCCATATTTTCTTCTACAATCTTTTTCCATTGTTCTAATGAAAAGTGAAGTCCAGCAAAAATCCCTCTAGCCCCATAAGAATCCTCTGGTTTAATAATCCACTTATCCTTATTATCTAACACTGCATTCTTAAAAACTTCCTGCTCTGTAAGACTTACCGTATAAGGTATATGCCTGTTAATAAATTGAATCTCCTCTTTATCAAGAAAATCTTGAGTCCTTTGACAGTGTAAGAGATAAAATAAAATTTTATTATGAATGATCTGGGTACAGAAACTTCCAATTAAACACACCTTATGATTTTTAACTGCATTCATGAAATCTTCAACTTCTTCAAAATGTTCCATAATATCTGATGTAACAGCTCTTCTATATATTGCATGAATCACAGTTCCATCCGGCGCATATAAATGTTCCCCATCAAACTTCATATCACGTATCTCACAAATTTGTGCATGATGACCGGCTCTTTGAAAACTTTTTTTAAATTCTTCGAATTCTTCCATTGAGCAGCCTTTTTCTAAAAAATCCACAATTCCTATATTAGGTTGCTCAACTTTATCAGGATATGTTTTATAAATATCCATAAACTCCTTGACCCAGGTTTCAAATAGTTCGAAAGACTCTATTTCATAATCTCTGGATAATTCTTTATACGCTGCTGTCTTTTGTAATGCTATATTCAATTCTCTGTCTTCATTCATAGAACTGCAACCATCCGCATTAAATTCGCAAAATTTAAAAGAGAGGTCTTTTTCATTTAAAAAGATATCAAGTCGTGCAATTGGCAATATATTTTGATATGGTGGTACATCTAAAATTAATTCTTCTAATTCCTGTTGAAAACCAAATAACTTTCTGTAATCTTCTTTTTCTATATATTCATTCATTACTTTCTTAAGTAATCCATACATAATCTCAGATGCTTCTTTTAAATAATCTACTACATCATCCGGAAATGCTTTTGCCATATATAAAGAATAGATTGTCTCACCTTTATATTTGGCTGTAGATTTATCTAAATAGTATAATGACTCTTTCGCTGTTTTCAAGTTCTCTTCAAAGTCTTTTTCAATAACTTCTTTATACAACAAATTAAATGTTTCCATATTAGTGTTCATTCTTTTGCTCCTTTAACTCTTTATAGTAACTTATCTAATTCCTTATTCTTAAATAAAATTTTATCATTGATTAATTGTCTTTCTAATCTTTCAAGGTGATTTTTTTCATCTCCTATTAAGTTGCTTTTTGCCAATGAAAATAGCTCGTTTAGTAATTCTTTTACCGGTCTGTTATAAATGATACCTTCTAATCCATTTTCCATAATGTTATATTTCCCAATTGTCTGTTGCTCAAAATCTTTTATCTCTAAAGATTCAATCCACTGATTTAAACTGTTCATCTCTACAAAAAGACCTTTCACGAATGCCAGATAGGAAAGTACTCCCTCAATTGGAAGACTGTCAGCGTATCTGATTTCTACATATTTTTTTAATCGAACATCCGGAAACACCATGGATAAAACATGTTCCATTTCTTTCAAATCCATTTCTTTATTTTTATATATCTCTTTGGCCGACTGATTTGTTTTGATTAACTTTTGTTCATCTTCATAAAAAATAAGCGGCACTTGATAAACAAATCTTGCATATGCTTCAAATGTCAATTCTCTTTCATCTAGATATTTAAATATATTAACACGTTCTTCATCTACTTCTTCCCATATTTTGGCTCGCAAAAGATTGTTTTTGTATAATTCTCCTTCAAAAATTGGTGAATTGTCTGTAACCAGACTTAAAAGTGGAAGAAGCAGATAAGCCGCTTTATATTTTTCTACAAAATCTTTCTCACTAAAATAGTCAATAGATACCTGGGTAGAAGCAGTCCCTTTCATCATATATTTCCCATTGGTGTTCTTCATTTCAAAATACTGTTGCATATATTGATAACGTTTTTTAGGTATCAATGGAATCTCGTCCACTTTCGTTCTTGGTTGATACCCTGATTCAATAAGACAATAACCCCATTCCTCTAAAACCGGAGTGATTTCAATAAGAAATTTTTGATATATTTTCTCTATTTCCAGAATATTACTGCTAGGTGTTATACTCACTTCTATTTGAGCCGCAGGTTCTATGGAAATGGCAATTGTATCTTTTCCCAGACCAACAATATAATCCTCGAATCTTTCCACTTGATCATAGTAAATACTTATTCTTTCCAATATCTGAGCAATACCCTTTTCTCCATAAAAATGAACCGTTTCTTTTGTCTTTTTGTCTACCACAAAATGCTCTAATTCTAAACCTAATGTTAAATCATATGAATTTTCTTTACGACCACTGACGAAGTAATCTACTATCTTTTTTATATTTCTTTCTCGATAATCTATCATAATTATAATTTTAGTATCTCTACCTTTCTAAGATTTTTTCTTCTGCCACTCTCTTATTAGTATTTTAATAGTAATTATATGCAAAAATGAAAATTATCGCAATGCCGGCTTCCTATATTTTCTTCTATCTACAGTATTTTCATACTTTTACTCAAACGAATTAATTGTCACTATATGTCGTTTTTAGTAAATTGTCGTTTTATATTTGATTTTCATCTCTATTTCTAAAATATAATACTGATTTCCACAAAATGTATTGACATTTTCAGTTCCCTCTGTTATTATAATATTAACAAAAAACAAATATACTTTAAAGATAGGAGGTAGATTCCAATGGGATAGCTTTTTAATATCATCAATATAAGAGTGGTATTGCATAGCAGTTCCTTGCAAGAAAGACCTTTCTAAAAATTATGATTCCAAATATGTTATAAAACATAAAGGAAATTGGGAAAGGTAATATATCGCTGGCAGCTTATATTGAATATTACCACAAAAAATAGTTCAAAGATTCTGGATTCTATGTAAAGAAATAGATACTGGAAAGATAGCTTCCTATATAATCTGAAAGTATAACCCCATACATAAATTATATTATCCGGAAAGCTAATATATGGTTAAGAAAGGGTTTATATTCAAGTGACATATATTGACAGCATCTTAATAATTTATATTTCGATTGGTATAAATTATAACTTTGGATTATCATAATTAATATAGATTGATATATATAACATTTCTAAGTAAATTTTATTTACGAGCAGGGAATTAAAATAATCTTACAAATAGAAAAGAGGATAAAAGTGAATAAAGATGAAAGTTAAACGACCGTTGTATTAGTATTCATAATACAGCGGTCGTTTACTTTATAATGCAAATCCCAGGTCTATATAGGATAAGCACGTTTACTTCTATTTATGTCTTCTCTTATCTCAATCCCATCAATGCTCTGTAGAAATTTAGAAAATTGAGAATAACCATAATCTTTTAAGTTGAAATTCTTATATTTAATATGAACAGAATTACTTAATTGTCCTATATCCGTACCTTTTTTTGTATTCTTTTGTACTTCTTCAATTATAAACTGAATAATCTCTTTCTTAGATTCACCATTTTCTTTTAAACTTACCGTAATTGTACTATTTTTCTTGCTAAGTTCAAAAGCATCAATTTCTTCTAAAAATTTTGATAACAAACTAAAACCATATTTCCTGACATCAAAATCCGGATATGTTTTTACAAGACGGCTTCCAATTTCTCCAAGACCTGTTACTTTACCTTTGTTTTCATTCTCTGTTATGATATTTACTATCGTATTTTCAATCATTTTCTTTTCATTTAAATGATTCATCTTCTTCTGCGGATTCTCTTTCTCATCTGAAATATGATCCGTCTTTATTACAGCTATATTGTTACTTACTTCTTCTTTCTCTTCTTCATCCTGATCCAACAATATTTCTAAATTAGTGAATATTGTACAGGCAGACCGAAATGAAGCCGGTGTTTTTTCTTCTCCCATTCCAATTACTTCCATGCCCGACTCACGCAGTCTGCTGGCCAAACGGGTAAAATCACTGTCACTGGATACGATACAGAAGCCATCCACATTTTTCGTATATAAAATATCCATTGCATCTATGATTAATGTCGAATCAGTAGCATTCTTCCCTGATGTATTACTAAACTGCTGTATAGGAGTAATCGAATACTCTAATAATTTCTCCTTCCATTTGGTTGCCTGTGTACTGGTCCAATCTCCATAAATCCTTTTATATGTCACAACACCATATTTTGTTAACTCTTCTAATATTTCTGCAATATATTTTGCAGATATATTATCTGCATCTATCAGTAAAGCAAATTTTTTGTCTTCCATAAAATCTCCCTTTCTTTTAATAAATCTGCCATTTCACAATCGCCTAACTAAATTATAAAATAATCAGCAAATAAAAGCAAACAAAGGTTTTTCTATTTTACAGAAAACTATTATTTTATACCTTTCTCCACCCGGAAAACCTTATAATAAAATAAAAACATTAATAAGGCTGAAATAACAAATACAATAGACACAAATATTTTAGCAGCCGATACATTTTCTTGTATATAAAAGCCACTCTTTATTTTTTCGAATGAAATATTATGTATATCAGGTTCCCCTCCGTGCTCTTTACAGGCACGATTGAATATACCTTTAATTTTTATAATATCACCTCTGTATTTATAATTTCCATAATATTTAATACTTTTTGTATCACTGTTTTTTAACCATATGCCAATTGCATTTGTTCCATCGTTAATATTAATCCAAGAATACTCTCCTCTTTCTAAACATTCCCCAATCACTTCCCCTTGAATTGTAACATGTTTTCCATCATACTCTTTTGCATTTTCAATCATGTCATTGATACTGATTAAATCTTGTGCACTTGTATTTAATGGAAAGACAAAAATAAAAATCATAACTAAAAAAATTGCCTTAACGATTCTTAACATATTTTTTGATACCTCCAATTATATAGCCAATTAATGCAAACACTGTAAGAAATTCGAGTCTTCCCAAATACATTGCAATAATATAATATACTTTTAATAAAACCGGCATAGAAGGCGTTGTAACCCCACCGGATAATCCTACGTTTCCTGTTACTGAAGCTGCTTCAAAAGCAGAATCAGATAAGGAATAACCATAATATGTTCCAAGTAATGTTCCGATACTAAATATCACTATATAACAGATAATTATAATTGCCGAAGATTTTATTAAGACATCATCTAATACCCGCTCTTTTATATAATGAAATTTATATACCTTCATGTTTCTTTCTGAAGTAAGAAGTTTTTTAACATCCATAATCAAACCTTTAAAAACAATTCCTACACGCAATCCTTTAAATCCACCTGCTGTTGAACATGCAGAACCACCTATAAGCATTGCTATTACCATTATTAAGACTCCGAAATCTCCCCATTCGTTTATAAACTGTCTTGCATAAACTGCACCAAATCCAGTTGTTGTATGAGCAGACAATACATTAAATATAATTCTTCTAAAACCTGCAACTGCATCCGGATATATATGTAATCTTGATAAACCTGCAAGCGCCAGAATACAAACAGTAAACGATGTTATAAAAAAACTTTGAGTTTCAATATTTTTGACTACTTCTTTTCTTTTTCCCTGCCATATTGCATAATGTAAACCAAAGTTTAATGACCCCAAAATAAATAAAATCATAGAAACTGTTTCGTACATTATGCTATGATAATACATAATGTTCTGTGAATTTGGAGCAAATCCCCCAGTACTCCAAGCTGACTGAAATATGTAAAAGCCATGAAATAAAGCTGATATTGGATTTAATCCTATTATCATTCCAATTATCCATAATACAACAGTTCCAATAACCAGATAAACTATACTAATCTTCCAAATCTGTCTGGCAGTCCCTTTTACATTAGGAAGTAACTCAATATCTTTTCCTTCTGCCACATACATCTTATAAGCTCCGCCAGTCTCCTTTACTAAGAATGTAAGTCCCAAAACTATCATTCCCTGTCCCCCAATAAACGTCAACATATGTCTCCACATATTCAACCCGTTCGATATATGATCTAAATCTTGTAAGAGTACAAGACCTGTCGTAGTAAATCCGCTCATCACATCAAAGCATGCATCTAAAAACGACTGCGTATGCCCGCTTAAAGAATAAGGAATGGCACATAGCACTGTTAAAACAAGCCAAGAAAATGCTGCCACTGCAAATCCATGTTTCCAATGAACATTAGATTTACTCTCTCTCGTTCTCAAACCAAACATAGTCAAAGCCAGACCAAATATAAACGAAATTGAACTACTGATTACAAAATCAAGCATAGCGCTCCATTCTCTAAAGAATAATGAAACAACTGCCGGTATAATCATTAATGAAGATATAATAAATATAATATAACCCGTATAGTAACTAATGATTTCTATACTATAGGCTTTCTTCTTTTTTTCTCTTTTCATCTTTCACCTCATAATTACCAATACCGCAATAAAAGTAATAAATAGATATAGTATAACTGTGAATAATTCTAAAATTATACCTCTGATTTCATTTTTCTTGTCTTCCATTTTCTATTTCCTTTACTGAATATCGCATTAACCAGAAAAGTTAATGCATTTTTATTTGTTATAATTAAAACCTTATCATTATGTAAAATTTTTGTGGCCCCCCTAGGATAAATAATCTGTTCCCCACGTAAAACTGATACAAAAACACATTCCTGTGGTAAAACAAGATCTCTTAAATATTGATCGCACCAGCAACAATACTCCTTCATGCTTAATTCTACTAAGAGCATAGCACCTTTCTCTAAAGTATTAATAATTCTATAATCATCTGTATCTAAAGAATATTCTATTAAATTTGCAATTACTTCGGTACTGCAGACAGTATTATCTATTCCAAGTTTTTTAAACATCTTCGTATTCTTCGGATTGTTAACTCGTGCAATCGTTCTTTTCGTTTCAAAACTTAACTTTGCGATTTTACAGATAACTAAATTTTCTTCATCACTTCCTGTAACTGCTGCTACAATCTCTGCCTCTTCAATTCCGGCATCTCTTAACACCTCTAACTCTGTTCCATCTCCCCAGATCACATCTGTATTAATATCTTCAGCAATATTTAAACAAGTCTCCTTATCCCGCTCTATTAAAGTAACTTGATGGTCTCTCTCCTTTAATATCTTAAATAGGTTATAACCAATTTTTCCTCCACCAACTATTATAGATTTCATAATAATATCTCCTTGTTAAACAGATTTATTAATGCTTGTTTATTCTTCTTTTGAACCGTACAGATTATCCTGTCTCCACTTTTTATCCGATCCGTTTTATTGGGTAATCTTACTTCACTATTCTTGACCAATCCTGAAATCAAACAAGAATATCTGTTTTCAATATCCCCAACTAATACTTCTTTTTGCTTATTTACGAAGACTTCAATAATCTCGTATTCATTATCAAGAAAAGAAATAACTTCTACGTTCTTCATAACTAATTTACTTTGCAGCACCTCAATCTCATATTGGACCGGATCAATAACCTCAATTTCTAATGTATTATAAATATACTTCTTACCCGGATCATTTACTCTCGCAATAATCTTTTTAACATTATAAATTTTCTCTGCAATAAGGGAAACCGTTATATTAATATTATCATCAGGTGTTACTGCCAAAAGAACATCTGCACTTTCAATTCCAGCTTCTTTAAGTTTATCACTATCAAATTCAATTCCTGTTATCCGTTGACCGTTAAATCCACTTCCCAATCCGTTCAATTTATTACTATCCCGGTCAACAATGCAGATATCATTTCCCTCGTCAGCTAATTCTCTGGCCAGTTTTCCCCCTAATTTCCCACAGCCAACAATTATGATATACATATTTACCTCCTAAAACTATGTAAATTTTATTTTCTGTAACCAGTTTTTATTTCTTTCAGTTCTTTTAGTATTTCATCTTCCAAATCTATCACTTTACTATCGGAAGTAAAAATTGTGCATACTCGTTCTAGGTTTCTGCTGGCTGATTTGTATGTCGGATCCAAAGCATATGCTGCTCTGTAATGTTTTCTGGCCATATCATTATCCCCTTGCAGTTCATACCAAAGACCAAGAAGATTCTGTGGTTCTGGAGCATTTGGATTTTGCTCTAGTGCTTTAATAATCATTTCATAAGATTCTTGAAGTTTATTACCATTCAATAAATCTATAGCCTCATTAATCCATTCTAAGATATCCTTCGAATATAATTCTTTTTTACTCATAACAATTCCTCCATTTCATAATTCTTTTATAAGATAAACCTTTTTACCTAAGTTTTGTATAAAGTTTTAGTATGAACTTATAAGTTTTGTATAAAGTTCAATAAAAAAAATCTACTTAAATGATTGAATTATCATTTAAGTAGACTGATTTAAGATTTATAATTATTCATCAACGAGACGATATCCTACTCCAATCTCTGTTATTATATATTTCGGCTGTGATGGATCTTCTCCTAATTTTCGTCTCAAATTCCCCATACATACACGCAGTGACTGAATATCTTCTGCCAAAATCCCTCCCCAGATATCTTTTGTAATAAACTTATGTGTAAGGACTTTACCTCGATTTTTGGCTAGTAACATTAAAACTTTATATTCATTGGGGGTTAGTCTCACCTCTTCGTTATCCAGCCAAATTCTTCGTTTATCAGTATCAATAACCAGATTCTTTATCTTATATATTAAATCTTCTGCTTCAGCAGGAGCTTCATTCAAAGAATTATGGCGCAGAATAACACGTATTCTTGCAAGTAATTCCAAAACACTAAACGGTTTCGTCAAATAATCATCTGCTCCCGCATCAAGTGCCTCTACTTTCTCGCGATCATGCCCTCTGGCAGAAATGACAATAATAGGAACCTGGGAAAATGCTCTTAACTTCTTAATCACTTCCAACCCATCTATATCTGGTAACCCAAGATCTAAGATGATGATATCCGGGCACCGAGAAACCGCTAACATAAGTGCGCTTGAACCATTATCTGTATCAACACATTTATATCCTTGAGTTTCAATCGACACTTGAAGAAAATTGCGTATAGATTTTTCATCGTCAACTACCAAAATTAGTGGTTCCATGATTCATTCACCTTCTTTGTCAAAATATAAAAACTTACATTCGTACCATGTGGTTCATTCTTTCTGATGGATATCTTTCCATTATGAGCTTCTACAATTGATTTACAAAGAGATAACCCTAGACCTACACCTCTTCGTTTTGAGATTTTATTGATATTTTTCTGCTCATACTGATTAAATATAATTGACATATCTTCTTGAGAGATACCTGGGCCATTATCTGCTACCTCAAATATAACTTTACCATCTTTATGATATAACGAAACTATTATTTCACTTTTCTCAGGAGTATAATTGATTGCATTATTCAAAAGATTAACTAACACTTGCCTTATTAATACTCCGTCAACATTGATTAATACAATTTCATGAGGAATCTTTACTGAAATTTTATGATTTAACGCACGCTTTTTAACATGAGTAACTGCTTCCGTAATAATTTCCTCTGCTGCTTCCTGTTCCAATCTTAGTTTTACTCTTCCTTCATCAAAACGTGTCTTCTGTAATATATTTTCTACTAACTCATTTAACCAATCTGCATCTTCATATATGCTCTGTAAAAAATTCTTCTTAATCAAATCATTTAACTGCTCATAATTTTCTAAAAATGTACTAGATAGACCCATAATCCCTGTAAGTGGAGTTCTAAAATCATGGGAAACTGCTTTAAGCATATCCGCTCTCAACCGTTCTCCCTGTATTTCCATTTGCGTCTGCTTTTGCTTTTCATAAATCCTTTCACGCTCTAACACTACAGCTATCTGAGGTAAAATAACATCTAAAAATCCAAGTTGTGTATTACTCAAGTTACCGCCTTCTATTAATGAAATACCAATAACACCCAGGACACCATTATGGCTTATAATTGGAATATAAAACGCTTTAGCATCAGAAAATAAATTGCTGCCTTTTCCACATGGACTTCCCGATTGAAAAGTTTCTAAACATGCCGAAATATCTATAGTACCACTAAATATTTCCTCCCCTCTAACCTTACAACATGTGATTTTTCCAGAAGAATCAAAAAACTTTATCATTATATTCGCATTCAGTTGTTTATAAAGCTCTTCTGCAGATACTTCTGCAAGTTCTACACCACTTTTGACATTCAACAATCGCTTTTCAATAAAATATAAAGAATAGATATATGCCTCTCTATCTTCCAGCAACTGTCTTCCTAGCTTTACCCTGATAGTAAGCATACTTGTAATAAATCCCACAATAAACAAAACAAAAAAAGTAATTATATAATCCGGATTTTTTACCTTAAAAGTATAGAATGGTTCTGTAAAAAAAAAGTTATATAAAAGCACAGCAAAAACTGAGGCAAAAAAACTATAAACATATCCTTCCGCAATAAATGAAAACAATAATATTCCAAGCAAATATATCATAACTATATTGGATTCTGACATTTTAATATGTTCAAAAAAAACGGATATCATGGTACATATAAGAGTTATTAATATCATAAAAAATATATTTCTAAATAGTTTTTCAAACATTTCTTTTATACCTTCACTAAATCCTCAAACTGCCCTTCCAAAAATTCACATAATACTTCAGGATTGATAATTATTTGAGCCCCTCTGACACCTGCACTTACTGCAATCTTGTCAAATAAAATCCCTGTCTCATCTAAAAAAGTAGGAAACTTTTTCTTCATCCCTATTGGTGAACAACCGCCTCTGATATATCCGGTTACTTTCTGCAAATCCTTCCTATGTAGCATTTCTACTTTTTTATTATTGGTAATATTTGCAACCTTTTTTAGATTTAACTCATCTGCAACCGGGATGCAACAAACAATATATTCAATTTTGTCTCCTTTTAAAACCAATGTCTTAAATACTTGTTCTACCGACTGCCCTAATACAGCTGCCACATGAACTCCCGATAAATCATTTTCGTCTACCGGATACTCCTTAACTTCGTAATAGATACCTGCCTTATCCAAAAGACGCATTACATTTGTTTTAATCATCTGCATTTCACCTTACTTTAAATTACTTCGTTCTCTTCTGCGTATCGAGTATTTCCTGAAGTGCTTCCTCACTTTCACTGATCCAGATATCTTCTTCCTTTTCATTTAGACCCAGATATTCTCTTAAGGTCCTAATATCATCACTTTTTCCCCATCGTTGACTATAAGTATCGATTTCTTCAAATTCAATTTCCCCTGCCAAGTATTGTTCTTTAAAAGTCTTTTCTTTTCGTTCTTCACTCATATTGAATTAATCTCCTTCTATTTTTCCAAGAAACTTGCGCCCAGCTGATGATTGGCATCATTGATTGTCTGATTATAATTATTTAACGACCACATGGCTCCACTATTTTTATTTACTATATATAAATCATAGTTTCCCTGTCCACCTGCTTTCGTACTGCTTATAATCATATATTCTCCAAATACCGGACAAGCATCTGAACAATTATAATCTTTGCTATTAAAAGCTAAAGATTTTATGCTTTTTGTATCTGTCTTCATTTCCATTATTTGATCTGTTTCATTTTGAGCTGAATACCATTTAGAAAAATATAATGATCCATTCCCATCTGTAATTGGATAATAACTACATATATTATTCGCACCATATACTTTAGATATTCTGTGTGGTTCACTTGTTGTGACGGAATAGATTGCCGAATTTTTTCTGACTCCTCTTGCATAATATACTTTTTTTCCGTCCATAGAATAGTATGGCATGGAATCCTCGTAAACATCATTTGTAAGCTTTATTTGAGATAAATCAGATAAATTCTTCTCTACTATATCATAGACCATCGTATTTCTTTTATTATCCCATTTTCCTCTTTTATACACTATTTTTTTACCGTCCGGTGAATACTTCGGATCCTGATAACTATATTCATTTCCAGGTGTCAAATCCGTCAGTTTCCTTGACTTTAGATTATATCTGTAAATATGCCACTCATTATATTGAACAGATATCCCCATAAAAATAATTTCATCGGATTCACTCCCAAAATCTCCATTCATAGCATCTGTAACTCCTGTCAGCTCCTCACTAATACAACGATTTTCTTTGCTGCTAAAATCATATACATATAATTTACTATCTTGCGCTTCATAACTTGAATAAGTATGATAGACCATTTTTCCTTTAATTTCCGGTTCCGGATTCTCTTGTGCTGCCTGTGCATCATTAAAAATAGATAAACCTAATGTCAAACATAATAAGAATAATGTAACTGCTTTTTTCATGTTATACTCCTTTTTTCCTCTTTGTTTTTCGATTCCCTTGTAATCATTTCTTTTTTGAATGCTATTTCCCATTCTTCTAACTCTTCATTATACTCTATTTTTTGTATAATTTCTTCTTTCAGAACCTCAATTTCATTTGTACTCAGCAATGCAAAGACATTTAGGAACTCCTCATCAAAAAAACATTCTTTTAAAACTTCCTTCAAATCTTCTAAGCTTTTAACCTGCGTTTTTATCATATCTAACTTTTCTGTTAAAAAACGTATCTGACTCAAACCATCGATAAGTTCCCTCAATTTTTCATCTTCCATAGGACTGCCATCTTTATAGATAACTTGATTTTGCGGTTCAACTGTAGTTGAGCCTAAAAATATTTTATCTAAATGATTATTTTCCGCATTACTTTTAATTTCAAATGCAAAATCTTTTATTTCATTCAAAAAATATACGAAATACTCTTGATTATTATTAAAATGTAAATTGAGCATTCTCTCAAATGCTTCTATAAGAATAGCCTCAAGCTCTGCAACGTTCTTAGAATCACCTAATCTCTTAAGCAATTCTCTCTCATCACATTGAATCATTAATTCATAAATAGACTTATCAAGTAAAACGCATCCAATCGCATTTCTAAAAACAACTCTACAAATATTAAATATAAGCTCCTCATGTTTCTTATGATAATTTTTTAAAATATCTAAAATGTTATCATATGAAAATGAACTTAAAAAACATTGCTCTATCCAAGTTCTCTTTAAGTACTCATAAATCAAATCAATACCTTTAAGATTTAAGCTCGGAGCTGTGATCAGCGGATAATCTAACGTTAAAATATGATTTTGGGCATTATACTCAACATCATAAGTTTTGAAAAAACCTGGCATCCCTTTTATTATTGTATCATAGTAACATTGATTCTGATAGGTACAAAAAGTTTTCATAATTGTTTCAAATAGTTTTTGAGTTTCTTTTATTTTTACTTTTTTCTTGTTTAACCCCACCTCAAATGCTTCTTTTGCGTTCATCTTCTTATGAAACAACGTTAACTTCTTCTCATTGTTCTGACTGCAAGACTGCGCATCCTCCATGCAAAAAAGTATGGAACCCATAAGCTGTCTTGCTTTTTCATAACTGACCGAAGAGCTTTCATTACTGGTGTATTTCCTGACTCTATCAGATAGCAGTTGCAAGATTTCTTCTTCACTAAAATTCATCTGTGTCCCCCCCTGTAAAACCTTGTCTTCCTGCTCGAATTTCTCTTGAAATATGTTCCAGACAAGTCTCTTCCAGATAGTCTAATGAGCCTTCACATTTCCCATCAAACAATTCTTTCATATAATCTAACAATTCGTCATCACTTAACTCATCCATAGATTCATTTTTGTAATAATAGAATATATCTTGGAGCCTTCCAATAACATCAACATAATTCTCTTGATAAATATAAGGTGAATCACAAAATGCAAATATTAATTTAGGCAGAATTCCTTCTCCAAATTCGATTCTCTCTTGTTCTTTCAAACTGCTTTTCCGATCATTCATAAGTACCAAAACATCTTGTTCCGTTAAACTCAGTCCAAATTTTTTTGTATACTGATTACAAGCAATTATTGTTTGAAGCTGCGTTTTTTCATTCTGACCAATTAGACGTAAAAACATTTTATCATTCATGGAATCCCTCTCTTTCTTGATAAATACTGATTTTACCTCTAATTGAACCAGGTTACAAGACTTGAAAATTTCTCCATTTTGTGGTATTATATATACAGATTTTAAGAAAAATTTACCTCGCACAATCCATGCGAGGTCCGATTAATATCTATTCTCTTTTATAAATTCTTCTACTTCTTTATTAAATCTCTTACTTTCTTTTTTTGCAATAAAGTGATCTCCTGGTATTACACAAAGTTTACTATTGTTTATATAACGATGGATTTTTAAAGTATGATTTAGTTTAATCATATCATTAGTTCCTGCAATTACAAGAGATTTTATATTCAGCTTTTTCAACTCTTCTTTTTGAATATTAGGCTGGTTTACCATCAAAGCAAACATTTCCTTTTTGGCAACCCATTTCTTATGAAAAAATGATAGAATACAAAACATTCCATATGTAATAATAATAGGTATCTGCACTCTTCTTTTCACACCAGACGGATGAAGATCAGCACCATTTAGAATCAGTTTACTTAAATAATGAGGATATTTTAACGCAAACAAGAGCGCAATATTAGCTCCATCGCTAAAACCCAGCAGAATTATTTCTTCCAATTTCTTTTCTTCCACAAAATCTTTTAAGTCTTCTGCAAACTGTTTTAAAGTAAAAGGTCTATTTCCTCTTGGAGATTTCCCATGACCTCTCGTATCTATTGCGATCACTCGATAACTTTTTGAAAAATATTCAATCTGGTGTACAAAATATTTAAGATTTTCCCCATTTCCATGTAATAAGATAAGAGGCTTGCCTTTCCCTTTTTCTACATAATTTAATTTTATATCCATCCTGTTATCACCTGCTATTTTTTATTTGTTTTCCTTTTACAATAGGGTTCTTTATATTTTTTATGAATTTTGTGATGTTCTATGCATTCTTTGCATTTTCCCCAACGCTCACATTTCTTCCACCTGCATGAACATATAGCCTTACCATTCTCTAACATATTTTCACCTCGAAAGGAAATTCTTATAATTAAATAAAACGACAATGCATATTTATCATATGCAATTGCCGTTTTATCATAACATATCTATTAAGCTTTTTCCACAGGCATCAGTATTTTTGTTAATAATTCACTTTCAGGAACTTCAGGACTATTATAATAATACTCATATACCGGCATTTTAGGACGATACCCATTATCTTCAATCCATTTTGTCATTTCTTCATAAACGGGACCCATTTCTGCATATGGACCTCTGTACATACAGAAAATAGCATAATCTTCAGGTATTATAACAGATTTCATATCTTCTTTATCCGCCAGTTTTTTTGATACGGGAAATCCCATTTCTACATCAAGATTCTCCATATCCATGTTATAGTATGCAACATATGGTACATCCGTAAGATATTCTCCCATCTCTTCCACGTATTTACACATTTTATCGTACGTCTGTCCAATTAACATTGGTAAATTTTCAACCTTCGTTGTTGTTCTTACTGTTAATGCATGCTGCTCTCTTGGTTTTAGAATTTCAATTTTTGATACTTTTGGCATAAACTTGTTCCTCCTTAAAAACATTAGTTTGGTTGACAATTTGGGCAATAATATATACTTCCGCCCAAATAATTCTGTTTTACAATTTTTCCTTTACAGATTGGACATGGTGATTTTAATGTATTTTTTGATAATATCGAACGATATCCTCCAAGTTTCCCAAACAGATCTTTCTCAGTATCACGACCGCCATTTTGTGTCATTTCTAATAATGTAGTCTTAACACTTTTGTACAGCCTGCTCTTTTCTTCTTCAGCTAAAGACTCCAACTTGCGTTTTGGATGCATTCCTGCACGAAATAAAATATCTTGCAAAACACCATTTCCAAGTCCTGGTACCCTTTGTTCTGTAGCAAGAAATGCTTTTAAACTAAGTTTTTGTTTGGTATTCTCAAGTAGATTCAAGAAATACAATTCATTAAATTCACTCGATAATGGAGAGGTTCTTTCTTTTGCAGCTATATAATAAGGATTATCATTTTCCCCTTCCTTATATACCCAAATACCTCCATACATCTGTATCGTACAAATAAGTGAAGATTGATCATGAAATTCAAGATAAAGCTGATGTTTTACCGGAATTGAATTCCCCTTTTCAAAATATCTGATGTTCGCACCATCTCCAAATAATATTATGGCATCCTGAACTACTATTTCTATCAGCCCCCCTACAGCTTTTGATAAATCAACTGTCTTGTCAGTTAATAATGCATGATAGTTTTCAGGATCTTCAAAATAAAATGCAAAACGATGAGGGGATGAATTCGTTATTACTTTTTTTATTTTCTTCCCTTTAATAGTTTGATTCAATTGTTTTGATATAGTATTGCTTTCAGGAATTTCTAACATATCGATCCTCCTTTTCACTATTTGACTCTTTAAGAGTACCATTAATTACATGACAATAGTATGTCATATTTTCCATATTTTTTTACCTTTAGTAAAAAACATGAATTCAAAATAATTCTCATATTATTAAGTAAATTATAAATTAAGGGATTAAAATGGACTTCCAAGAAAGTAAAACTTTTCAAAACCTTAAAACAGCATATGATTTCCAATTAAAGTCCGCTTCTGAATATGCAATATTCAGTGGCAAAGCCAGAAGCGAAATCCTAATAGAAATCTCACATACTTTTCATAACATTGCAGGGAACGAAGTGGTAATTGCACAAAGACTACGGAAAATAATTCTGAGCAAAGATCCCTCTACCTCAGAAAATCTAATGCAAGCCAGAGATGAAGAATTCCTTGCCACAAGTATGTATCGAGATTTTGCTAAAACAGCAAAAGAAGAAGGATTTGATAACATAGCTTCTTTATTTAATGGAATCGGAAACGTTAAATTGAATCACAATCTTATCTTTCAAAATTTAGCTACAGAAATGAGTAATAATGAATTATTCTGTAAATCGAAACAAAATCTATGGATTTGTTTAGCCTGCGGCAATATCATAAGTGGATTATGTGCACCTGATGTTTGCCCTATCTGCTTATATCCTCAAGGATTTTATCAGGCTCTTCCAGAGCAAGGTTTGTTATAAAATTTTAACGCTTTTCTATCGTACATATATGAATCTATTTCATATAATATTTTGATAACTTTAATTTAAGGGGACCTATGGAGATTTATATCGTTCAACTAAATGATACTATACAATCAATCGCAGAAAAATATGGAATAACTGTAGAAAAGTTAATAGAAGATAATGGTTTAGCCCAGCCTAATCACTTAGTGATAGGTCAGGCATTAGTAATAACGTTTCCAAAACAGACATATATCGTTCAGCAAGGGGATACATTAAAAGAAATTGCTGATTCTTTTGATGTAACAATTATGCAGTTAATAAGAAATAATCCTCATCTGTCAGATAATAAAACGATTAATCCCGGTGAAAAATTAGTTATTAGTTATAGTACTAGTAAAAGCATCTCAACAAACGGTTTTTGTTATCCTTTTATTAAACAAGACACACTGATTAAATCTTTGCCTTACTTGACTTATTTATCTATTTTTAATTATACCACTACAAAAGAAGGTAATATTTTTACTTACCAAGATGAAACAAATATTATAAAAACAGCAAAAGAATTTAGTGTAGTGCCCTTATTAATGGCCTCTACATTAACACCTCTTGGAGAACAGAATATCGAATTAGCCTATAATATTCTATTGAACGAAACATATCAGAACAATCTTATTAATCTAATAATTCAAATCATGAAAAACAAAGGATATCAAGGCACTAATATTATTATTTATCATTTAAACGAAAATAACCAGCACCTATTTTTTAACTTTATACTGAAAATATCCCAATGTCTTCATGAGGAAGGTTTTTTACTATTTCTTTCCATTAATTATAATATAACAACTAATAATAAAAATCATTACGCTAACATTGATTTCTCAAAATTCAATGACATTGTTGACAATTTAGTTTTTACCCAATTTGTCTGGACCTCAAATTACATTCCCCCTGCACCTGTCAATAATATCAGTTATCTAAGAGAATTAATCAAAGACGTTTCTTTAAAGACGCCCAGCAATAAAATTATGATTAGTATACCTACAATTGGTTATGATTGGACTCTGCCATATATTCCGAATAGTTCAAATATTTATACCCTTTCACTTGATACTGTATTGGAAATTGCATATCAAACCAACTCTGTAATCTATTTTGATGAAAATTCTCTAACTCCTTATTTATATTATAATCAATTTTATTCAGAAAATATAATACAACATCTTATATGGTTTATCGATGCAAGAAGTTATATGTCTTTGACTCAAATAATAATTGATTATAATTTAAGCGGTAATGCCATCTGGAATGTTATGAGTTTTAACCCCCAATTATACACAGTAATTACATCTCAATTCAGTATCACAAAATTGATAACAAGTACAGATAGTTAAGGATTTCTAAGCTCCTATCAGAAGAGATAAATTATAGAATTTATACACTTGTCTATCGTACACATAGAAATATATTTCATATAATATTTTGATAACTTTAATTTAAGGGTACCTATGGAGATTTATATTGTTCAACCAAATGATACTATACAATCAATCGCAGAAAAATATGGGATAACTGTAGAAAAGTTAGTAGAAGATAATGGATTAGCCCAACCTAATCACTTAGTGATAGGTCAGGCATTAGTAATAACGTTTCCAAAACAGACATATATCGTTCAGCAAGGAGATACATTAAAAGCAATTGCCGATTCTTTTGATATAACAATTATGCAGTTAATAAGAAATAATCCTCATTTATTAGATAATGAAACAATCTATCCCGGAGAAAATTTAGTTATTAGTTATAATACTAGCAAAAGTATTTCTACAAATGGTTTTAGTTATCCTTTCATGAAACAAGAAACATTGATAAAAACTTTGCCTTACTTAACTTATTTAACTATTTTTAATTATGCTGCTACAAAGGAAGGCAATATATTTACATACCAAGATGAATCAAATATAATAAAAACCTCTAAAGAATATGGTGCAGTACCAATAATGCTGGTATCTACATTAACACCTCGTGGTGAACAGAATATCGAATTAGCCTATAACATTCTATTGAACGAGACTTTTCAAGAAAACCATATTAATTTAATAATTCAAATTATGAAAAACAAAGGATATCAGGGCACTAATGTTATTTTTTATTATTTAAATGAAAATAATCAGGGGCTTTATCTTAATTTTTTGCGCAGGATGTCTCAACGATTTCATAATGAAGGCTTTTTACTGGTTGTTTCCATTAATTATATTATAACAACAGATAATGCGGAAAAATATTTCACTAAAATAGATTTCTCAAAATTCAATGAATTAGTTGACAAGTTAATATTTACGAGGTTTGTCTGGACCTCTAACTACATTCCCCCAGCACCGATCAATAATATCAATTTTTTAAGAGAACTGATTAAATACGTTTCTTTAAATACTCCAAGTAATAAAATTATGATCAGTACACCTACAATTGGCTATGATTGGACTCTACCATATATTCCAAATAGTTCAAATATTTATACCCTTTCACTTGATGCTGTTATGGAAATTGCTTATGAAACAAACTCTGTAATCTATTTTGATGAAAATTCTCAGACTCCTTATTTTTATTATAAGCAACAGTACTTTGAAAACACAATACAACATATTGTATGGTTTATTGACGCAAGAAGTTATATGGCTTTGAATCAAATAATAATTGATTTTAATCTAGACGGAAATGCCATATGGAATGTAATGAGTTTTAACTCTCAATTATGGACAGTTCTCAATACTCAATTCAATATTATAAAAACTAATATCAATACAGATGACACTTAACTATTCCATTTTCAAGCATCCTTAATAAAATCGTGTATAATTCCCGAAGCACTCAAGACAAAGTTGTTTCCCATTGTCTAAGCGTATCATACTTTCTGCTGTCAGCTCTTTGCAGCACTCACACCGGACGTTTTTAAAAAGCTTTGCTTTTTCCGGTAATTCAAAGGTAGTTTCTTTCACATCAAAAAGTGTTGTATTCTCCGCATCTAACAAATACTGCTTTCTCTCTTCTTTTCCAATATCAGGGAGACTTTTTAAAACTAATCTGATTGATTTTCCGTTCCTTCTATTATATATTGAAAAAGCCTGTTTGCCTCTTAACCTAAAAATAAGATTACCTTTTCCAACACTACATCCTAAAATAAATTGAATTGCATCGACTCCACAAGCATCATTTTCTGTTACACAGACTACTTCTTCATCTTTAGAAAAATCTAAACCTAATAATTCCATAGCATATAAAGACGCTTTGAAGCCAATTGCCAATCCTCCACATTCGTGTCCATGAAAATCTACACATCTATTCCATAACTCTATTTTATCCATTACCAGACTGCCTCCTTAGTATAAACTATTCTTTAGACTATCACTATGGAAAATTAATGGCAAGCCCCATTATCTACATTTCTCTTCTAATATTTCAACCAATGCATTTCCACTGCTTGTATGGCATCTTACGACATCTGCATTACTCCTCTCAGCTTCAGTAAGAGCGCATTTGACCATTTTATGCGAAACTGTATTCGTAAATAGTACAATCAAATCCGGACATCCAATTTGCTCACGTAAATTTCCACACATTTGTGTAAATACTTTTGCTCTGCATTTATATTCTTTACATATTTTTTTATACTGACAAATCATTCTATCATGTCCACCAATAATCACCACACTCATTCCATCAACACCTTTCTATTGGTTAGCAAAAGCTAACCAATGCATTTAATAATCTTCTAATTTAGATTTTCTGTTTTTGTAATTTAATATTTCTTTTTAATTGATGAGTAGTCCCGTCTTTATTTGGCTTAAATAGCATATATAGGAATGCGGCTACTATAATAAATGCAACAACTGTACCGAATCCGAAATGCCTAGTTGTAATCAGTGTACCTATCTGGTAAATGCAAAGTGATACTATATAAGCAAGTCCTGTCTGATAACCAATCGCAAACCAGAACCATTTTGCATTATTCATCTCTCTCTTAATCGCTCCAATTGCAGCAAAACAAGGGGCACATAAAAGATTGAAAACAAGGAAAGAATAAGCTGACAATGTTGTCATACTCTTTGCAAGAGTTGCCCATATTTCACTCCCATTTTCTGCTACTTCTTGAAAACCATAAAGCACACCAAAAGTTCCTACCACATTTTCTTTCGCTATCAGACCTGTTATGGCCGCTACTGTTGACTTCCAATTCCCCCATCCAAGAGGTGTGAATATAGGTGCAATAATTCCACCAAAAAGTGCAAGTATACTATCATTCATATCGTCAACCATACCAAATGAACCATTTGAATAACCAAAGTTTTGTGAAAACCAAATCACAATCGTAGATAAAAGAATAACAGTACCTGCTTTTTTAATAAATGACCATCCTCTTTCCCACATACTTCTCATTACATTACCAAAAGTAGGCATATGATATGCAGGCAATTCCATAACAAATGGCGCCGGATTACCAGTAAACATTTTTGTCTTTTTTAAAATGATTCCTGAGCAGACAATCGCCAAAACACCTATAAAATAAGCACTGGGAGCAACCCACCAGGCTCCATTGAACAACGCACCTGCAATCAAAGCAATGATAGGAAGTTTTGCAGTACAAGGAATAAACGTGGTTGTCATAATTGTCATCTTTCTGTCTCTGTCATTTTCAATAGTACGGGACGCCATAATTCCAGGCACACCACAACCTGTACCGATTAACATAGGAATAAATGATTTTCCCGATAATCCAAACTTTCTAAATAACCGATCCATAATAAATGCAACTCTTGCCATATATCCACATGCTTCAAGAAATGCCAGGAACAGAAACAAAATAAGCATTTGCGGTACAAATCCAAGTACAGCTCCTACACCAGCAACAATCCCATCTATAATCAATCCTTTGAGCCATTCTACACATCCAACAGCATTAAGTAATGATTCAAATATTGATGGAATACTAGGAATTGCCAATCCAAACAAATTCCAGCCGTCTCCGAATACACCATCATTCGCCCAATCAGTAGCTATTGTACCTACCGATGTAACTGCAACATAGTATACGCCGAACATAACAAGAGCAAAAATCGGTAATGCCAAAAATCTGTTCGTTACGATCTTGTCGATTTTGTCAGAAACTGACATTTTCTCTTTATTGGTTTTTTTATAACAGTCTTTTATTATAGAAGAAATATACAAATATCTTTCATTCGTAATGATACTCTCTGTATCATCATCCATCTCATTTTCAATATAATTGATTTCCTCTTCAATATTTGGTACTTGTTTCATCTGTGAAAGAATCTTTTCATCTTTTTCCAGTAATTTAATTGCAAAGAACCGTCTTTGTTCTTCTGAAACATCAAAACCTATTTTTGCTTCTACACTATTTAAAACACTCTCTAATACAGGGGTAAATTCGTGTATCGGTATTGATTTATTTTTCTCTTTTGCTAATTTCACTGCTTTCTCAGAAGCTTCTTTAATTCCTGTTCCTTTCAAAGCAGAAATTTCTACAACTTCACATCCAAGTTTTTTGCTTAATTCATTAATGTAAATTTTGTCTCCACTCTTATGTACAACATCCATCATATTAATTGCCATTACTACCGGTATTCCCAATTCCATAAGCTGGGTTGAAAGATATAAATTTCTTTCAATATTCGTTCCATCAACAATATTAATAATGGCATCCGGTTTCTCATTAATCAAATAATTTCTGGCAACGACTTCTTCTAAGGTATAGGGTGATAAAGAATAAATACCCGGAAGATCAACAATGGTAATATCTTTGTGTCCTTTTAACTTTCCTTCTTTCTTCTCCACTGTTACCCCCGGCCAGTTACCAACAAATTGATTGGATCCTGTCAGGGCATTGAACAATGTAGTTTTTCCGCAATTAGGATTTCCTGCTAATGCTATTTTAATTGACATCTTTTTAACTCCTCCCGCCTAATAGGCAACTAATTTATTCAACTTCTATCATTTGTGCATCTTCTTTGCGAAGTGATAACTCGTATCCTCTCACTTTTACTTCAATCGGATCTCCCAATGGAGCTACTTTTCTTATAAAAATTTCCGTTCCTTTTGTGATACCCATGTCCATGATACGCCTTTTCACCGGTCCGGTTCCGCTAAGTTTTGTCACTATTACTGTTTCTCCGCATTTTATTTCTTTTAACGTCTTCATATTAACTCCTTCTTACCTGTTTTTAATTTAAACTATAATCTTATTCGCCATATCTTTATTAATTGCAACTCGGGACTCTTTGACATTTACAATCATATTACCACCAATCTCAGATACTACTGTAACAAGTCCTCCTGTAACAAAACCTAAACTCTCTAAAAACTTTCTTGTCTCATCTTTGCCGCCAACTTTCTTAATTATATTGGGCTCTCCTGTTTTTACCATTGTTAAAGGCATCATTCCTCACCTTCTTTCTTCTTAGTTGATATTGGTTATCATTTACCCTTTGTAGTTAGTATATTCTAACTTACATTAGTTGTCAATTACTTTTTTCAAATTCTTAATAATAGAAATTTGAAATCTCCAATTTTCTATGTTATACTGTAGTTTAGTTACCTGAAACTAACCAGCATATTGATGAAAATGAGGGATGATTATTATGACAATAAATGAGTCTGCTGAAAACTATCTAGAAACTATTTTAATCTTAAGCAAAACCTTACCCGTTGTCCGTTCAATTGATATTGCTACAGAACTGGGTTTTAAGAAATCCAGTGTAAGTGTTGCAATGAAAAATCTGCGCACTAATAACTATATTACTGTTACGGATTCGGGATTTATTTATCTTACCGACTCAGGAAAAGAAATTGCTGATATGATATACGAAAGACACCGATTTTTATCCTCTTGGCTTGAGGAACTTGGCGTAGACCCAAATACTGCTTCAAACGATGCCTGTAAAATAGAACACGTGATTAGCAAAGAAAGCTTTGCCGCTATTAAAAAATATGTAAATGAAAAATAATTAGGTAAAATAAAAGGTATCTTGACTTTTATTATCAAGATACCTTTTATTTTACAAATGATTAATATTAACTTTAAATTTTAATTTATGTATTAATCATTTCACTTATTTATACACACCCATTATTGCATCTATAATTTCCTTTTGAGTAATTTTATGTGTTCGTCTGTCAAATACTGCAAATCCGAACTCACCATTCCATCCATTATCCCAGTACATCGGTATACAATTAGTCCTTACACAATTTTCACATAGTATTTTAGCAAAATATGCACGGTAAATATTATTATCTTTATTTCCACGATTTGTCTTTGTTTTATCACAAGAACCAAACTCACCGACAAACACTGGATATCCTTTTGATGTAAATTTATTTAATAACTTATCAAATTGTGTTTTAAGATAAGTCTCATTTGTTTGTGCTGTAAGATTCTTTGATTTGGTGTAGGAGCCCCATTCAGAAATTTGATAATCCTCATTGCCGCAGAATTCCCAGGGTGAATAATAATGCACAGATATCATAATTCTTTTTTCATTATTAGGCACCTCTTTGGAACGATATTTATCTGATGGAATTTCAAAGTAACCTTCACAAGTTTTATCAATATCTGTCAACCATCCGCAAACAATCAGCCAGCGTTTTGCATTATTACCTCCAGTCTTTCTTACCGTATCTACAAATAATTGTTGATATGTATTAATATTTCTATATGCAAATGCTCTATCTGCTTTATCATCTCCTTCTTCATTCATGGACTCGAATATTAAATGTTCATCATATCCCTTAAATGCTTGCGCGATCTGTTTCCATACTGCAACATATTTTGCTTGAATTTCAGCCTGATTCCAGGAACCGCAATGCAGCCATCCGCCATCTATTGTTGTATAACCATCACCATGGATATTTATTACTGCATATAAATCATTCTTTACACACATATCAACTACTTCTTTAACACGTGACAGCCAGCCTGCATTAATCGTATAATCAGGAGCATTTCCGATATAAGAGAAATATGAAACAGGAATACGAACAGATTTAAATCCCGCTGCCTTTACTGTCTTTATCATTTCTTCAGTAATAACCGGATTCCCCCATGCAGTCTCACTGGGATACGTTTTCGTAATCCCTGTATTTGTATCTTTTTCAAATTTTATTGCCTCCATTTGATTTCCTAAATTCCATCCCGGAGACATGACTTTTACTATATCTTTTTGGTTCAAATTATGAAAACTTTTTGAAGCTGCACAAACAGATCTACCTCCCATTACTGTTATCGTAAAAACCACCAATAAAATTATACAATATTGAATTTTGATTGTTTTCATCGTCTTTCCTCCTTCAAATTGAATACAAAAATTTTATTTAACCTTACCACAAAACAAATCGTAAACATATAAAGTATATACAATATATACCAATAATTATATGAAATACATTTACTTAAAACAATGAATTATGTTAAACTAGAACTGATTTATTATAAGATTTTAATACTAAAATGAAGGGAGTCTGTATAAATGATACAAATAAAAAATATGGGTGTTGATGGGACACATGGTTCTGATTTTCTAGTCAACAGACCAAACGGCTATGACTGCTACCTGTTCTTACTTATCAGAACACCTGCTTATTTTAAACTTAATGGAAATACAATACATGCCCCTTCTAATTCAATGATTATTTTTCGTCCAGGTTCACCTCATTTCTACTATCCTGATGGAAATATCTATATGAATGACTGGATGCAGTTTTATGCAGACGATGATTTATCTCATTTAAAAATTACCTATGATACAATTCTGCCGGTTTCAGATATGACTTCCCTGAATCTCTTATTCCAATTACTAACACAAATATTTTATTCTGTTAAGAAAAATAAGGATATTCTGTTACACTATTTATTTCAAATTTTATTCTTATCTGTACATAATCAAATTTATGAAAAGCCTCACAGTCTTTATAACCAATTATTAGAGTTACGTCAACAGATTTATAGATATCCTGAAAAGAACTGGAATATAAAAGATATGGCAGAACAACTCCATATCAGTAAAGGTTATTTTCAAAGTTTATACAAAGAAACTTTCGATGTATCCTGTATCAACGATGTTATAAATAGCAGAGTTCATCATGCAAAAGAATTACTCACTTTTTCTAACATGTCTATAAAAGAGATTTCATACCATTGCGGCTATCATAATGAAGAACATTTTATGAGACAATTTAAAAAAATTACAAATCTATCTCCAAGCACTTTCCGAAAAGAAACTCAAAAATGTACATAAAAGGGAAGTACTAATTTTACTTCCCTCTCTGACTTTTTGATATGCTTTAAAAATTAAAAAATTTCTTCAACTTTCTTTATAAAAACCAATAACACAGAATATTTGTCCGCCTCTTACCATTTCCCAGCCCTTTTGTTAACGAGGCAGATGCAAGTTTATTCATGTCAACGTTGTTATCAATTAACGATGGAATTAATCATCTAAACTATTTTTAAAAGAAACCCTTATACTAACTTTTCCAGTTAATATAAGGGGATTGCATAATATTATTTAGTTTTATCTACACCGAGCGCCCTGTATAAAGGATTCAGTTGATCTTTTACCACATCCGCAATCTTATCGATGTCCAAACGCCCTATCATACCATTGCTAAGTATTCCCTTGTAATAAACCTTATTTGCTCGTTTGTACAAGCGTTGAAGCTTATCATATCCATTCTTTCCAGATATTTTGATATTCTTACCCAGCCTCAAAAATCCTAGAATCCCATCCATATCATATAAAAACCAGTCTTCAATTGACCTCTTTGCTTCAATATGAATGATTTTTGAAGCTCCATTGTTCACAAGTTCTTTCTTTACCTCATCCCACTTAATTGGAGGCTTAGGAGCAAAATCAAAAACATCTGTATCACTGCATAACACAATCGTAAATACACAGTCATCTCCCCAGCGGATGCAACTTTCTAATATTTGCGACTACTTGCTTGTAAAATTCAACCTCTGTATCACCCTCCACAAACAAAACAAGGCATTTACTCATCAACATCACACTCCAGATAATCACTAATATTACTCTCTGAATCAGCTAACATTGAGAACAGATAATCACCCATACTCAAATTAAATCCAGATGCATCATTCTCTAATTGCTTCTGACCTGATTTTTTAAATGCAAAAAACTTTGCCACACCAGGCTGTCTATTCACACCAACATGTATCCACGCTGGTTCAAGATAGCTGATAATGTATGGGGAGTGACTGGTAATAATAACCTTACAATCATCTAACAGCTGATTTATAATTTGCATATATGCCTGAAACAATCCAGGGTGAACAGAGTTTTCAGGCTCTTCAATCGCAATCAATGAGATATTGCTGACACTGGATACTATAATCTTGGTCAGTATCATGAATACTCTCTTCGCTCCATCAGACATCATTGAAAAGTTAACTGGGTTCACTAAGTTTTTATCTTTTACAAATAATACATAGATAGAATTCGAAAATATGAATGGCGCATCATCTGGAAGCTTATCGCTTTCTGCAGCATTTATTTTGAAATTCTTTACAATAACATCCTCGACATCTGGGAATAGTTGAAAATATACATCTTTCAGTAACTCAAACTTATTTGGATTTTGTTTCTTTAGATTGAAAATAATACGAGGAAGATTATCTGCATTAATCATCTCTTTTTCAAAGCCTTTACGGATGATTGGATCTGGCTTATAGAAACTCTTTGCATCTAGATTATTTTCCATATACATTCTCATGCCATTCAATTTACTAATGATTTCTGCATAGTAAAGCTCATCATATGCTTTAAGCTTATTTACAACAAGTTCCGATGACTCAACCTTAATATTTGAGGAACATCTACCAGTCTCAGAACTCTTATACAGAGCAAATTCTTTCGTTCTACTAATAAGCTGGGTATATTTCTGACCCTTTTCGTCCAGCTTAATTTTCAAATACTCATGAACAATCTCTGGCTCATCTTCCTCATCACATTGCCAGGAGAACTCATATCCATACTGCACTCGGTATTCCTGTCCAGCATCTTCTGTTAACACCTCTACCTCAAACTTGTAATTTCTGCCTTGCATACTCTGGTTAATCGGTATAAGATTGGAATTCGCCATCATTTCCATCTTATTGTCGATGGGTGACTTTATAAAAGTTAAACCAAAATCAATACCTGAAAGTACATTGGACTTACCAAAATTATTAAGTGCTACCAAAGCTGTAATATTATCAAAAGTTATTTTTACATTAGATAGATTCTTGAAACCATCTATCATTACGGCCTGTATCTTCATAGTGACACACCCTTTCTTCTTTACCATACTAAAACCATATCACCATTTTTTTGTAAAACGCAATATTTTTTTTCTTATTTAATAAATATTATATGTATGTGTTCGTATATTAATACGTTGCGTTATTTTTCTTTGCATTTAAGTTGTTTTTGGATTTACATTTACTTTCTCCAAAAAAAATCCCACTATTACATTTCTGCAAATAGTGGGATGAAGATAAAAAGAATTCACCTACTTATGAACGATAGCCGCCTGTGCTGCCGCCAGTCTTGCAATCGGAACACGGAACGGGGAACAGGACACATAATTCAAGCCAATTTTATGGAAAAATTCTACTGATGCCGGATCTCCGCCATGCTCTCCACAAACACCTAACTTAATTTCAGCATTTGTTTCACGTCCCTTTTTAGCTGCCATTTCAACCAGTTGGCCAACACCGGTCTGATCTAGCTTAGCAAATGGGTCAGATTCTAAAATCTTTGTATTATAATAGGATTCTAAGAATTTACCTGCATCATCACGTGAGAAGCCAAACGTCATCTGTGTCAAATCATTGGTTCCGAATGAGAAGAAATCAGCTTCCTGTGCAACCATATCAGCAGTTAATGCAGCACGAGGAATTTCAATCATAGTACCAACATAGTATTTGATGTCAGATCCTTTTTCCTGCTTTACTTGTTCTGCTGTTTCTATTACGATATCTTTTACAAATTTTAATTCTTTCACTTCTCCGACTAAAGGAATCATAATTTCAGGTACAATATCATACCCATCTTCCTCTTTCACTTCTATGGCCGCCTCAATAACTGCTCTTGTCTGCATTCTCGCAATCTCTGGATAGGTAACGGCTAACCGGCAGCCTCGATGTCCCATCATTGGATTAAATTCATGCAACTCATCACATTTAGCTTTTACCTGCTCTACAGTTATCCCCATATCTTTGGCTAACTGCTCGATATCCTCCTCATCTGTAGGTAGAAACTCATGCAAAGGCGGATCCAGGTAACGTACTGTCATCGGCCTGTCCTGAAGTGCTTTATACATCGCTTTGAAGTCAGCTTTCTGGAAAGGAATTAATTCATTCAATGCCTTTTCTCTTTGTTCTACTGTATTAGACAAAATCATTTTCCGTATTTTTGGAATTCGATCTGCTTCAAAAAACATATGCTCGGTACGGCAAAGTCCTATTCCTTCTGCTCCTAATTGAACTGCATTCAAGGTGTCTACAGCAGTATCTGCATTTGTACGGACTTTTAGTTTCCTAAATTTATCAGCCCACTCCATAATTCTTTCAAAGTTTCCACTTACGGAAGCCTTCACAGTCTTAATGTCACCTTTATAAATCTTACCGGTCGTTCCATCTAAGGAAACATAATCTCCTTCATGGAAAACATGTCCACTTAATTCAAATACTTTGGCCTCTTCATCTATCTTAATTTCTCCACAACCGGAGATACAGCAAGTTCCCATTCCGCGAGCCACTACAGCAGCATGTGAAGTCATCCCTCCACGAACGGTTAAAATACCCTGAGATGCATGCATTCCTTCAATGTCTTCCGGAGATGTTTCTAAACGGACAAGAATAACTCTTTCGCCTTTTCCGCCAACCCCTGCAGCTTTTGCATCATCAGCTGTAAAATAAACTTTTCCTGCAGCAGCTCCGGGAGATGCAGGCAGAGCCTCTCCAATTATTTCTCCTTCTTTTAATGCATCCGGGTCAAATGTTGGATGCAGCAACTGGTCTAACGATTTTGCTTCAATTCTAAGAACCGCTTCCTCTTCTGTAATCTTTCCTTCATCTACCAAATCACAAGCAATTTGGAGAGCAGCAGGTGCTGTTCTCTTTCCGTTACGTGTCTGCAAAAAGTATAATTTACCTTCTTCAATCGTAAACTCCATATCCTGCATATCACGATAATGGTTTTCCAACTTCATCGCTATCTCTAAAAACTGTTGATAGCTTTCCGGCAAGTCCTTTTCTAACTGGCTGATAGGCTGAGGCGTGCGCACACCTGCAACAACATCTTCACCTTGAGCATTGATTAAATATTCACCATAGATGCCTTTTTCACCGGTAGATGGGTTTCTTGTAAATGCAACACCGGTACCAGATGTTGTTCCTTTATTTCCAAATACCATAGTCTGTATATTTACTGCTGTTCCCCAATCGCTTGGTATATCATTCATACGACGATAAACAATCGCCCGAGGGTTGTCCCATGAACGGAATACCGCTTTAACAGCTTCCATCAGCTGAACCTTCGGATCTTGTGGAAACTCTTGTCCATTCATAGCATTTTTATAAATCTCTTTAAACTTATTTACTAATAATTTTAAATCGTCAACTGTTAAATCAACATCATATTGAACACCTTTTTCTTCTTTCAATTCATCGATAATTTTTTCAAAATAAGACTTTGGAACTTCCATAACTACATCTGAAAACATCTGAATAAAACGCCTATAGGAATCGTAAGCAAATCTTGGGTTTCCTGTTTTTTGAGCAAATCCCTCGACTGCAATATCATTAAGTCCCAGGTTTAATATTGTATCCATCATCCCAGGCATGGATGCACGTGATCCCGAGCGAACAGACACTAACAATGGATCCTGCGTATCTCCAAATTTTTTATTATTGACGCCTTCTAACCAGTTCAATGCTTCAAAGATTTGTTTTTGAATTTCTTCAGAAATTTGTTTTCCACTTTCGTAATAATCTGTACAAGCCTCCGATGTAATTGTGAACCCTTGGGGAATTGGCATTCCTAAATTTGTCATTTCCGCTAAGTTCGCACCTTTACCACCAAGAATGTCGCGCATATTAGCGTTCCCTTCTTCAAACTTATAAACCCTTTTTGCCATTTTATCACTACCTCCTAAATGATTTTAGTGTTTGCAACAGTTGCGTCTTAACTATTATATCACACTTTTATTTGGTAAAAAAGTCCATTATAAGATTTTTTCATTCAAACTTACTCATTTGTTTGTATTATTTGAACATTCAGAACAATTTTCTACAAATTATGTCTTTATTTGCAATTATTTTCGTAATTTTTTAATAATCGACTCATTTTTACAACATTCACCAAAACTTCTTATTCTTAAATATCCATATACCAATCATAACTACGGTAATACAAAGCAATATAACAACAGGATAACCGTACTCCCATTTCAATTCTGGCATATATTTAAAATTCATCCCATACCATCCTACAATTAATGTTAATGGCAAAAATATGGTAGTTACAATTGTCAACACTTTCATAACATCATTTTGCCTAATACTGATCTCTGATTGGTAAACGTCCTGTACTTGCATTGCATATTCACGTAATACTAACGCTTCGCTCCGCAATCTTGTAACCCTATCTGTAAATACTTTAAATGTGGTAATATCATTTTTAGCAAAATAATCGTTCTCATTTTCAGTTAATCCTTCTCCCACATCTGATAATTGGGAATAATAACGATATAAACGAGCAATTTCTTTTTTTATGATACTCATTCGGCCATTAAAATTTTCACTCTTTCTTATTAGAACTTCTTCTTCTATCTTTGAGATTTCTCTTTCCAATGTTATTAAATGCTGCAAATCATTTTCTATGAGCAAAAGCAAGAAATCATATAAAAATCGCTCCATCGAATATTCTCGTCTCTTCCTGATTTTTGCGATATTTTCTACACTAGCACTTACAAAACCGGTATCATCTATAAAAATTATTCTTCCTTCTTGAATGTAAAAAGCAAAGCCTGTACTTTTTTTTAGATTTACTTTATCCAAAATACATAATGTTCCGTATAAATATTCTGCATGACACTCAAGTTTACAAAAGTGGACAGAGTCATGTTGTTGGTTAAAATAATGATTATTATTTAACTCTAACTGTTTCTTCCATTCTTCCACTGTGAATATTCCAATTGCATCTTCACTTTTCTTCCACTCGCTTTCTTCTACTTCTTCAATCATGCCATCTTGAATTATAAAATACATTTTTACACCTTCCTTCCACTGTACAATTATACCAATACCTGGAATGCTTGTACACTTCATTTAATGACACACTCAACTAAATTCAACATATATTACTGTAACTTTATTTGAAAGGCTTTTTTATGAACAATTCTACAATGCAAAATACACTTGAATACAATACTATGAAATTATCTGGAAAAGGACAGGTCACAGCAGATCCTGATATTGCAATCCTTCGTTTGGGTGTGAAGACTAATAATCAAAATTTAACAGACGCGCAAACAGAAAATGCAATGATCAGCCAAAATGTACTGGATACACTTAATCAACTCGGTATCACCAATATCAAGACTTTTCAATATAACATAGACAAAATCTATGAGTTTGAAAATGGAAAACAAATAGACAAAGGATATATGGTCACGAATATGTTAGAAATCCGAATAAATGATTTGAAGCAAATAGGAAACGTTATTGACAAATCCGTTAGCGCAGGGGCTAATATCATCGATTTAATAGAATTTGATATATCTAATATAGAACCATACTATTTAGAAGCACTGAACCTTGCTGTTATGAACGCTTATACAAAAGCCAGATCGATTTCTGGCATTTTAGGAATCTTAATAAATCCGGTCCCGAAACAAATTACCGAAAATACCACTGCACCTTTTCCCCCCAGAAGCTTTAATTTGAGGGAAGGTATCGCAGCAACTCCTATTGAACCAGGCAAAAAGCAAATTGAAGCCAATGTAATGGTTGAATTCATATATTAATTTTTATCTGTAGGTAAGACCGGCTTTTATACTTCTTCAACCGGTCTTATTTATTTTATAACTTCATCTCTGATTTCTTTGGCAAGCACATTGTATTGAAAAAAATCATTTGTAGCAGTCTTATATAAACCTCCTAATTCTTTTTCTATCGGTACCTGACTTGGAAGCATGGTATCAACATTCCATTTCTTATTATTCTCTTGTGTTCCTTCTATTGGAATTAATGCATTTTTCCATAAACTGTCTTTATCATAATTGTATTGATAATTAGGAAAATACCTATGCCATCTTATTGCGAGCATCTTCGGATCATTTTCCGTAGTATTAAGTGCATGTAACAAGCGACTACTTATATCCATCCAAGTATTTTCATCCACCATTGGTCTTTTTATGCAGGAACAGATATATAGTAAAATCTGCCAACTCGTCATTTGAATAAAGACCATTGGATTATTCCTTTCATAAATCATTGTATAATTCTGAATATACTTCTCTTCTTTATTACTTGCCATTTTCATATTCCAAGTGATATAAAAGTCGTCAGGTGCCGTATTCACATTTGCATGCCCGATAGAAGGCAGTACACTATAAAAAACAGGATCATATTGAGCGGTAATAACTTCTCCTGTTATATGAGAAATAGCGTGATTCAGAAAACTGAAATTAGTCCATCTACGAAATCCAGAGAATAATTGATGAGCATATGTATCAGCATAAATATGTAAAAGAATTCCTATTCTCATTAATTCATATCTTCCGGGAAGCCTATGATACTTTATTTTTGCATCATCTAAAAGCTGACAAATCAAATCACTGCCGAATATATCTACCGCTTTCGTCCGATATTCTCGCGTTTGCGTATGAGACTCAAATTCATTTAATCTTTTATCTGGAATAAAATGAAAAGGAACCGCAATTTCCTTTTGATACTTATCTATTACCAACCGGGCATCATCGATAAAACTGGTAAAAGCAGTTGTTACTGTATAAAACTCATATGGTACTGTCGTATTCAAAACTAAGCACATTGCAAAATCTGGAACTTCTAAGAATTGATAGTTCTCCCACACTGTATAATCTGCGACAAATTGCGAATAGCTCGAAACAATTTGAGCTTCATATTCACTCATTCCTGCTGCCATGCACAACGTTTTTACTGTAAAATAATGAAAATCAATGTTCATATTTATGCACCCTATAAAATCAACCTAACTTTATTGTTCATTCTATGTTTATACCTATTCTTAAATGACTATCTGAAGCATACAATTTCCTTACAACTAAATATCTGACTGTAAAATTCCCAAACCATATATTTTGACTTGCTCTACCATATGCCCAATATTTCCTTCTCCTGCAAATTTCCTCATATCAAAAAAATCCTCACTTATAGGGAGCCAATATAATGGATGTAACTCTTGCCTCAACTGAATTTCATTAAACAGAATCCCTACATAAACTTCTACATAGCAGTCTTGATTATAGTATTTAAAGTCCATCATATGATATAATTTTATGTCCTTAGACGAGATTCCGGTCTCTTCATAAAGTTCTCGGTAAGCTGCTACAAATCCGTCTTCCTCTTTTTCAATTTTTCCACCTACAAAGTTATAAAGACCTTTATAAGGATCTTTTAATCTTTTTATAAAAAGCAACTCACTTTTTTGTGAATTAAAAATCATAATACAATTATATCCTTGCAAAAAATTCCTCCTTATTTTGATATTAATTAGTGGGTCTCACTCTACTATAACACTATCACTTGAAAAGAAAAAGAGTTGCCAAAATCCCAAATTGGATTGCGACAACTCTTATGTTATGTATTCTTAATAAATTTCTACCAATTCATCGTTACAACAGGCTTTATTAAATCTCCCGGTTTATCCTTCATAAGCATAAGTGCCTGTTCTACATTTTCGATCCCTTTATATGCATGGGTAATTAATTTACTTGTATCAAGTCTTCCCGTTTCCACAAGTGAAGCAAGTTTTTCCATTCGAAGCCTTCCTCCGGGCATCAATCCACCTGCAATTGTTTTATGACTCATTCCACATCCCCATTCGATCCTGGGAATTTTAATAAAATCTCCTTCTCCCAGATAGTTAACGTTTCCTATCCGGCCGCCGGGTTTTAATATTTTGATCGCCTGAGCAAAGGTATCTACATCTCCGCCTGCAATAATAACTCTGTCTACCCCTTTTCCACTCGTTTTGTCCATGATTTGGTCAACAATATTACCTTGACGGTAATTAATAATATCTGTAGCTCCATATTCTTTTGCAATTTGGACACAATTTGGACGGGATCCAACAGCATAAATGCGTGATGCACCTCTAAGAGCAGCTCCTGCTACCGACATTAATCCAACCGGTCCAATCCCAATAACAACAACGGCATCACCAAACTGTACATCTGCCAGCTCAACTCCGTGAAAGCCTGTAGGTACCATATCGCTCAACATACATGCAGCAGCCGGATCCATTCCATCAGGGAGCAAAGCAAGATTCCCATCTGCATCATTTACATGGAAATATTCAGCAAATACCCCATCTTTAAAATTTGAAAATTTCCAGCCTGATAACATACCTCCTGAATGCATTTGAAAACCTGCCTGAGCTTCAAGGGAATTCCAATCCGGCGTAATTGCAGGAACAATTACCTTATCTCCATGTTTAAAATCCTTAACAAATTCTCCTACTTCTACTACTTCACCAACGGCTTCATGTCCCAGAATCATATCATGACGTTCACCAATAGCCCCTTCCCAAACCGTATGAACATCTGATGTACACGGAGCAATTGCAATGGGACGGACAATCGCATCATAAGACCCACATTTCGGTGCTTCTTTTTCTATCCAGCCCACTTTGCCTATTCCAAGCATTGCAAAACCTTTCATAAAATACCCTCCTTATAATAATTGTTAATTATGTAACATTGATATCACCATTATAGTTGATAACCTTTTAATAGTCAATAATATTAAACGACATTTTTCTGTTCAAACATAACTATGTTTCATTTTGTAATAGGAAAATGTAAATGACAATTTTTGGTTATTCTTATCAAGAATTGTCTTCACTTTTTCTTGCAACATTTGTTGTAATGCTAATAAGTATTCAATATCATCATGATTAATCGATGCAGCTATTTCTAAATCTTCTTTATCGGTATGATCATCCGTCTTTATTGCTAATCCCCAAAAATCTGATCCGTCACCATCTCCTTTAGAAGAATCTTTACTACTAATTACTTCCCCTGTCTTTCTATTACGTACTACAAACTTCATTATAAATTGCTCATATTCTTTGGCACATTGAAAAAATACACTTTCACCATTTTTTTTAATTTGCTCATACTCATTAGTACTTAAACTATAAATCCCTATCTCTCCACCACTGCATGATCCATATCCATATTTTCCTACCCAAATTTCAAAAAGATAATGTCTATTGTTATATTTAAATACTACGGAAACTTCCGCCAGATCCATTCCCAAAAGAGGACCTAATTTGTCGAATGTAACTCCGAATCCCATCGCATTTTGAAGAGAACCTTCTTTTGTATGATAGCATTTTGTCTCCGGATCATAAACAAATCCCAAAAAATCTGCTATAATTTCATGCCATATGGGAAGATGATAAAGCTCTTCCTCATGTTCTGCATAAAAGGCAACTATTAAGTTTACTATTGTATGAATATCTCCCCGTTCTTCTTCTGATAAACTATGATATAATTTTTTTAAATCTTCTATAACCCCTGAATTTACCATACTTTCACAAATTTTATAAGTTACATTCTTTAACTTTCTATCCGTAAGAAAATTAAACCAGTTTATTACATCTTTCACAGTTGAAGCATCACTCTTTTCTGAATCTTCCATATCACTATCATAATATACATTACATAAAGCATCATAAATAGAAGATACCGGCTCGTCACTGTCTAAATGAACGTTACAGGTATCGATACACAGTTCTAAGCCGTCACATATTTTTTTATAATCTTGTTCAATCAGATTAAATTTTTCAGTATAAATATCTGCCACTTTAGATGGAGCAAATTCAGTATCAAGTTCCTCTAAAATAATATTCTGCATTCTCACTAGCTCGTTTAACGCTACCGAGATATCTTCTGCCATTGGCTGCTCCACATTTTTTATAAATGCTTTTGCACTTTCTGCCTCTTTTCCTGAATATTCATCAAAAGCCACAAACTTGTCCAATGCTGCCTGCAGTTTTCTTAGTTTCATATTAATATTCGAACAATCGGTACTACATTTTTTTAAATACTCTTTAACCTTTTCTTCATCAACAATCATTCATTTTCCCTCCATGAAAATAATACATAAAAACCAGTTATGTTATCCATCTATCTATATTATAATCATCCTGTTAAAATCTTCCAAGATAGAAGAAATAGCATTTTTATTTCTTTATTAGACAAAATTTTTCTAAAACCGTCTATATTTACATTTTCCTGATATCCGTTTTTATAATTACTCTATTCTTAAATTTGTAATATTTCAGTCCGGCAAAAATATTATATTAAAGGAACTAAACTTGTACTAAATTTTAATTATAAGGAGAAGGTGAACTCATGTTTCCGAAACAACTAATCTTTTTATTTATATTAATACTTGTGGGATTTACTATGATAAATTCTGAGAAATTTAAAGATGATAACTATATTCACGGAACCGTAGTTGAGATTTCAGACGATCATACGGAAGAGACAAGTATGCAAAGAATACAAAAGATCAAAATCCGCATTGACGAAAAAGGTTATGACAATAAAATCATATCTGTCAATCACGTAATCAGTCCTGAATATACAAACCCTATCGTTTTAAAGTTAAACAGTCGAAGGTCATTGTTTTATGAATATTCAGGGCACCGAGGATGAAATCACAGATATGATCAGTTATTGTGAAAAAGGAAATGTGTTTGATTTAAAAGAATTATTGTATGCCGGTATTATCATTGGAACCTAAGCTCCAATTTACATCAAAAATATGATACAAAAAAATAATTACTTCTGCCCCGCTTCTTCCATAATTTTCAATGCAGAAGAAACTCCGATTCCAAAACGGTCACATCCTGCATTTTTCATTTGAACGAGGGTGTCCAGACTTCGTATACCGCCGGCGGCCTTTATTTTAACCCGATTTTGAACAACTTCTTTAATTGTACGTATATGTTCCACGGTCGTAGGCTGGCCGGACCATCCGGTACCGGTCTTAATAAAGGAAACTCCAGCTTTTTCTGCTATCTCAGATGCTTTTCTTATTTCGTCTACTGTTAAATAAGCAGTTTCTATAATGGATTTTACAGGTCTTCCACCCGCAATATCTACAACTGCTTTGATATCATGATATACGACATCAAAATTGTGTGATTTCATTTGTGTAATATTAATTACCATATCTAATTCGTCTGCTCCAAAGCTCAATAACTCTTTTGCTTGAAATACTTTCGATGCCGTTGTATCCGCTCCTGTCGGAAAGCCTACCGTACCTCCGATATTGACTGCAGTTTCTTCTTTCAACTTGTCAGCAATATATTTTGTAAAAGAGGGCAGTGCAAAAACGCAGACAAATTGATACTTAATTGCACTCTCTATCATTGCATCGATTTCCGCTAACGTATGGTTTGCTTTGACACAACTAATATCGATACAGCGGGAGAGATCCCTATTAAACATATTTTCCATATTGCAGCTCCTTTACTTATAACGTCCCATCATGGAAAGTTCTAATTCATATTGATTTCCTATTATACTTACTACATCCACGCATACCGGTCTCTCATCCTGAAAGCAGACTCTCCGAATACAAAGAAGAGCCGTCTCTGGTTTCACTCTAAGCATCTCCGCTTCTGTAAAATCAGCTCCTTTTGCATATATTTTATCCTTGGCTGCATCAATCTGTATTTCATACTTTTCCTCTAAAAATTGATATAAAGCTGTGAACTGATTCGTGTATTCCTCTATTCCCTGAACTAGAGGATATGGGATGTAATTTTTCATAATTGCAACTGGTTTTTCATCCGCAAGTTGAATACGCTGAACTCTGGCAATCATTTCCCCTTGATTTATCATAAGTTCTTCTGCCAAATTGGAAGGAGCATGAATAATATCAATGTACATGCTTTTTGTTTTTACAGTATAACCTTTACGCCTTAAGGTTTCTGAAACAGAAGTCACTTGATTAAGGTTCTGCTTGGTTCTATAATCTAAGACCATAGTTCCCCGGCCCTGTTTAATTTCTACAAAACCTTCACGTGATAACAGTTCCATGGCTCTTCGGACTGTAGTTCTGCTAACAGAAAACAACTTCTCCAATTCAGCTTCTACCGGCAGTAAATCGCCAACTTGGTATATCTCTTTCTGAATTTCAGCTTTTATTGTATTGTACATTTTTATATATGCAGGTAACTTACTCATAATATTCTCCCAATCTAATTCGTACTTTGAAACCCAATCTTTTAAATTATAGCACAAATTGAGACAATTTAAAGTTCCTATTTTTATCGTAATAAATTAAGGAATCTTACTTTGACAAGGCACTCCTACTTGACATTTTCCACAACCATATCTTGATTTATGCAGCTTTGCTATCTCATCTATGTAATCCGAACACAGCTTATGATTTTTTCCATGCTCTTTTGAAATTGCATTGGCGGGGCATCTTTTTACACAAGCACCACACATGGTACAATATTCATAAACTTCACTGTATTCACGCTTATCAAGTGGAAATTCTTGGTCAGTAATAACGCTTCCAATTCTTCCTGACATACCTTTTGCAGTAATTAATCCTTTGGATAACCCGAAAGTTCCAAGACCACATACAAATCCTGCATGCCTCTCAGACCAATTACTGGAAAATGATGTGACTTTAAATCTGGGATCTATGGAAGGAATAACACTTCTGAATCCATTTTCCTTAATTCGTTCGCTTATAAAAATGCACAATTTCTCTACAAAATACTGTCCTTCTACTCTTCCATGAAGCCACTCTTGTGAAGGAGTCCTTTTATGTTTTTTGTTACTTTCATTAATTATTTTTGTAAAAGGCAAAAAGAAGGAGATTACGGTTTTCGCTCCATCCAGCCATTCTTGGGGAAGCAAAAACTTTTCACTTACGATTGCTGAATTTTGAAATAATTGAAAATACGGATCCTTTGCACATCCAAATGCAAAGAGCGGTGAATCAAAAATTTTCATACCTTCTACTTGAATTGAGAGAGCATCTTCTTTTTTTATAAAATTATAGTCAGATCTCTCAACAAAAAAATTTGATTCATTAATTAAATCTTCTTTCTTCATATAGACCTTTCCTTTATATTCTTTGTTAAATTATAAAACATTTTTCAAAATAACCGATTCTTTCTTTATTTGCTCTAACGCTTCTTTAATCCATTCTTTTTCAGCATTATATAAACGGCGATCATGATCTATAAAAAATAAATTTCGTTTCCATTCATTACTGTTTTTTGGGAGACTCTCTAAATATTCATCCATATCCTTTAGTTTCTCATCAATTAAGCTTATAGCCTTATTTCCAAAGTGATTTATCTCTTCTAAAGTACGACGGCGATTAAACTTTAATGCTAATTTAAAACCAAAGAAGCGGGGATATATTCCTAGAAATGCTTCCTCCTGTAAAGAATCAAAAAGTTTTCTTCCCTTTTCATTGACTTGATACACCACTTTCTCTGGATATTTACCAACCTTAATCTGCTTTGTCTGTTCTATGGCGCACTCTTTCTCTAATTGACGTAAAGCATTATAAATAGAAGGCTTTTGTATATCTGTCCATCTACTAATTTGATTTTTGTCTAAGAATTGGTAAATATCATATCCACTGCCCATTTCTAATACCTCTAATGAACCTAATACTATCATTTTCGCTAACTGCATAAATTCTATCCTCTCATTTTTCATTAATTCGCTTTAAAATATCATAACTCTTTTCTAAAACACTATCTACACATGAGTTAACATTTCTATTTAATGAAGCAGAAGATACTGCATCAATATCGATATCTTTTTGTTTCCACGAATTCGAATCTGCAGTAAAAACAACTCCTATTCGATTATATTCGTTGACGTGCGTTTTTAAAAATTTATGAGAATCTTTTTGAATCTGTCCGGACTCTACTGTGGTCAATATGACCATTCCATCCCATTCAGAATCGTCTAATTCAGACAACTGAGTTACATCCATTACCCTGATCTGTATCTCCTCTTTCTTCAACTTATCAACAACTTGTTTCACAACTTCTTCTTTAAAGCCGCTTTTTTGAGCAGCTAATACAAAACACGGACTATCTATTTTAGAATTTTCCACAAACCCCTCTATTACTCCCTGTGTTTTTATAATTCTGTACGTTAGTGCAGCCCCTAATAGGAAAATAATTATTACTACAAATCCTATAATAAGTTTCTTCCCTAGTGTCAATTTCTTTTCCTTCATCTTATTCTCCCTTCATCCTTTTTTTAATTATAACACTTAATAAAATATAGTCAATATTTATTAGTTTATTTTTACCGTTTTTAAACGACAAAGAAAATTCTAATTTCACTCTCAGTAAAGTCACTTGCTAACTTGGCTGAAGACTTACGGACAGCATTCGCAAAATTCAAAATATAAAAATAAGGCTGAAGCCGGGATTCTCTTGCTTCAGCCTTATTTTTCTACTATTCTAAGTCTTCTCCATTAGATTCAATTACTTTTTTATACCAATAGAAAGAATCCTTTTTACTTCTAACCTTTGTTCCTTTTCCTTCATCATCTTGATCTACATAAATAAAACCATACCGTTTACTCATTTCTGCTGTTGAAGAACTGACCAGATCTATCGGACCCCACGCACAATATGCGAATATGTTTACTCCATCTTTAATACATTCTTTCATCTGGCTGATATGCTGTCGATAATAATCAATACGATAATCATCATGAATACTACCATCTTCTTCTACTCTATCTATTGCACCAAAACCATTCTCACCAATCATGATAGGCACTTGATATCTATCCCAATACTGAGATAAGCAATTATATAGACCGAGAGGATCCATCCTCCATTCCCATGGAGTAGGTTTTAAATATGGATTTAATACAACATCTTTCGGGTTCATGCCACATTTCTCTGAGTCAACTACATAAGAAGCATAATAAGAAATTGCTAAAAAATCTTGTGTATTATTTCTAATTACCTCTTCATCGCTAGGCTCCATTTTAATATTCCATCCATTATCTTCAAAAAATCTTAATGCATAATCCGGATATTCCCCACGTAACTGTACGTCCGTATAAAAATACTGCATCCTGTTACGTTTCATAGTTAATACAATATCTTCCGGCTTACAAGAAAATGGATAAAAAGTACAATCTGCTACCATTGTTCCTATCTGCATATCAGGATTTATTTTTTTCCCTTGCTCATAAACAAGCGCATTTGCTACAAACTGATGGTGAACTGCTTGAAACTTTACTTCTTCTAAATCTTCAGCATAATCATCAAGTAATCCAATGGAACCCCAGGAACAATATTGTAATAGATTTATTTGGTTAAATACAATCCAATATTTCACTTTATCTTTATATCGTTTTAACAAGGTCACAGCATACCTGACAAAGAACTCAATTAATTTCCGATTCGCAAAGCCTCCATATTCCATAACAAGATATAAAGGCATATCATAATGTGAAATTGTTATGATTGGTTCCATTCCATTTTTTATGATTTCATCGATCAGATTATCATAAAATTTCAGTCCTGCTTCATTCGGTTCTAATTCATTTCCTTTTGGAAATATGCGAGACCATGAAATAGAAGTTCGAAAAGTACCAAACCCCATCTCAGCTAATAATGCCAAATCTTCTTTATAAGTATGATAAAAATCTATTCCGTAGCGCTTTGGATAATAGTTTTTTGTATCATTTAGATAAATTTGAATCTCCTCTAAAGTTCCTCCGCCTTCCTTAGGCACATTTGCCCTGTCCAAATTTTTAGAAAACATATGTACATCTGAAGTTGATAGTCCTCTTCCATCCATATCATATGCCCCTTCCACCTGGCAGGCAGCTACGGCTCCCCCCCATAAAAAATCATTCGGAAAACCTTTTCTTGCTTTTCTCATTATTTCCTCCTATCTATTATAAATTTATTATAACAATCGCTATTACAGATGCCGTTATACAATATATTGTTTTTTTGTTCAGTCTTTCACCCAATTTGACAATTGAAAAAATGGTTGTTAACATTAATGTCAGCAATTGTGTGACCGGAAACAAAATGATAGACGGAATTCTTGACGAATTATATAAGCTGCAAAGCATTGCACCTACCTGCATTAATGCAACTATAATTGCAGGTAGATAAAATACAGATGGCTGGAAATTAAAATTAATTTTCTTTCTATCCTTTTCTGTCCTGTATAAGAAAACAAAACAAATCATAGTAATAATCATCCCACTTAAATAAAGTATCACCGTATATTCTATCAGTTCACGATTGGGATGCCTATTTTGTTGTAACTTAATGCAGAATAAATTGATTCCGGTAAATAAAACTGCTAAACTAATATAAGAAAACCACTTTTTTTTAATCTGCATTCCCAAATCATTCTTATTAAAGTTAATTAAAATGAAAATCCCCAGAATTAATATAATTCCAATAATTTGAAATACCGTAGGCTTCTCATTTAATAAAAATAACGATAAAATAGTTGGTATCACTGAATTAATAGAAAACAACAGGATGGTTAACGACATTGGACCATTTCCCAGCGCCAATACCAACATCATTCCGCTTAAAGCTGCAAAAATTCCTGAAATGGCAGCAATCACCAATGTATCTACTGAAAGTTGGAATTCCCCTGATATGAGTTTAATAATTAGTAAAGCTATCACGGCAATTCCCATCCAAACTTCTTGAAATAAGGGCAACGGATACTTTTTATCTGCCAGACTTTCTGAAAACTTATTCTGATATATATTCGATACAAAGTAGCATACTGCATTCATGACCATGGCAAAAATAATCATATCTTATTGCCCTCCATTTTAATCAAAATCTATTCCGTTTGATTCAATCAACTTCTTATACCAGTAAAATGAATCTTTTTTAATTCTTTTACATTCTTTTGGATCATCATCCGTACGATCTACATATATAAATCCGTATCGTTTCTTTATGCCGTTGCTGGTAGAAAGTAAATCAATTGCAGACCAAGGACAATAAGCCAGTACTTCAACGCCATAATCCATCGCTTTTTTCATTGCCTTAATATGATTTTTTAAATATTCAACACGATATGGATCATGAATTCTGCCATCTTCAGTTAAAGTATCATAAGCTCCTAACCCATTTTCCGTAATCATTAAGGGCTTATTATAACGTGTATAAATATCTCTTAAAAGATATTCCAATCCTGTAGGGTCAATTGCCCAATCCCAATCTGAGGTTTCTAGTTCTGGGTTTGCACACATCTGGAAAAAACCAGGTTGATGTTCATGCCCATCCATAGCCCCTTTCACACCTGTCCAATTAACTCCTGCAAATCGAAGTTCATCGTCCTCAGGACAAGCTTTTACACAATCGCTGTAGTAATAATTTAATGCTAAAAAGTCTGAATATCCTTCCTTAATCAGTTCCATATCACCTGGTTCAATTTCAGGAGCAAGTCCTTTGGATTCCAAGTAAGCCATTGCTGATTTCGTATAAATACCTTTAAAATAAATATCAAGATAAAATGCATTATGCAAATCGTGAGCATTTTGAGCTGCCATAGCATCTTGTGGACTACTTGTCAGAGGATATACTGGTGCATAACCAATTGCTGATCCGACCATACCATCCTTCACTTTTTCATGAACTAATTTACAGGCTATCGCATGTGCCAGATTCATATGATGATTAATTTGATACCTAAGTTGATCATTTGACCGAAGCTCCTCAGGTATAAAGCATTTCTGCGTCCAAAATTGTACAATGATACTCTGCTCATTGATTGTCGTCCAATACTTAACTTTATCCTTAAATTCCTCAATGATATATGTAGCATAATACTCAAAATCCTTAACCACTTCTCTGCTTAACCAACCATTATATTTCTCTACAAGAGCCCATGGTAAATCATAGTGGTAAAGTGTAACAATGGGTTCGATTTCATTTGCAAGTAATTCATCTATCAAATCCCTGTAAAACTGTATTCCTTCTTCATTTACGTCACCAACTCCATCTGGAAAAACTCTGCTCCAAGCAATGGAAAAACGATACGCTTTAAAACCCATTTCTTTCATTAATGCAACATCTTCTTTATAATGATGATAATGATCACTTGCTATTTCAGCTGTTGCAAACCCTCTTTTTTTGTAGTTCTCTTTATTAATAATATCTTGTTGAGATGGTTTCTTCCCATTTGTAAATGCAGCACCCTCAACCTGATAGGCAGATGTAGATGCACCCCACATAAAATCTTCAGGAAATTCTTTGTTATACATAATAGTCCTCCTACTCTATAATGACTCAATTTTTTTATATACGTTTTCAAATAAACCCAGTAACTGCTCTGCCAATATTACTTCTGAATTAATTGTCATAATTGTGTCCTGAGCATGTGTAAATAGTAGTGAAGGCTGATATGTTTTCCCCCTTGTTTCATTTTGAATCACTTCCGTTTGTGATACATGTGCCAAACGGATACTTGCTTTCGCTTCTTCAATTTTTTTCTTAGCTTCTGTAAAATCACCTGTTTTTACTGCGTCAAGTGCTGCAAGTGCTGCATTTCTTGCATCTCCTGCATTCAATATGATTTGCATTGCAACGCTTACTAATTCGTTTTCCATATATTCTTCCATATAATACCTCTTTCTTACTTATGTTAATATAATTGTGTCATTATGCTTCGGCTTGCTCCATTTCTTCTTTTACACACTGAGATTCGTATACTTTATAAAATGGTAACCATGTTACAAAATATACTGCAAATAAAATAACGTAGAAAATAATTGCTCTCAAATCTTCTGTTATCATTACGGATGAAATAGGTGCCGGAACCTGACCTACCTGAATCATTTTACCTGGAATATTAAGCAATCCTGTTTTCATTGCAAAATATACAATCGTAGGACCTGTAATTGAATTAATCCATAACGGCAGCATCAACATTGGATTAAATGCTATTGGAGTCCCATATATAACCGGCTCATTAATATTAAAAATACTTGGTGCAACACAAACTCGTCCTAATGTTTTCAATTTCTTTGATTTTGAAAATAGCATTTGAACTACTAATGGTAATGTAGCACCCATACCACCCATTGTGATTAATGCTGCAGTAAAAACTGTCTCACTTGTTACAATATTTGTCGCAGTGCCTCCTGCTGCAATTGCAGCGATATTAGCGTTAATACCTGCCATAAACACTGGTGTGGAAATTGCTCCAAAAGCCCAAGAAGAAATACCACAGGAGTATAAGATAGCTGGTGTCAGACACATGAATATCATACCAGGATAAGATTGTCCAAAAGCAGCTACTGGTTTAAATACCGTATTTACTGCATTTACTAAATTAAATCCTCCATTCGTAACGGCCAGCATAATTATGAGAAGTGTTACAAAAATAGGTACAATACTATTAATCCAGTTTGCTAAAAATCCAGGTATCGTAGCACTATCTTCTAAGAAACCGAAACGTGTCCAAAGATTAAAGATAAATGCAACAATTAATCCTACAACAATGGCAACCATAATACCAGAAGGTCCAAATTCTCCAAAACTAAAACTAATAAAATTATTTTCATCAAATTTTGGATTCAAACACATTATAAATGATGAAAATCCCAATAATCCTGCAGGTATTTGAAACTTATTCCTTTTTTTCAATTCCATTAAATTGTATGGAATCAAAAATGCGATAAAGATACCAATAAAAGAAAATGAGTAAACTTGTATCGAATTTAAATTTGGAAGACTTGGTACATAAGACACAAATACATTATAAAAAAAGACTAACGATCCAACTAAAATAAAAGGTAAAACCCTCATCATTGCCTGTGATACAGCAGACACCCATGAATTTTCAACTACTTTATTCATTGTAGGTGCAAAAGAATCTTTTAACCAATCCATAAACTTTTTCATATTAACAATCCTTCCTTCTCCATATAATAATTATTACTTATTTCGTTGTTGCATTATATAATCCAATAAGCCTTCACCATCTAGTGTTCCATAGATATCTTTAGGTATTAAAATTACATCCGTATCATAGCCTGAACATAGTTCTTTATACGTATCAAACCTTGAAGCGTAATGAGGACCTATGCACAAAACATCAACCCCTTCTTTTACTACTGACATTACGTTACTTTCTGCATGAGCAGAAGCCGAAATATTCATCTTTCTTTTTTTGCTTGCTTTTTTTAATGCATTAGCAAGAAATCCGCTAGACATACCTGCACCACAGCATAAAATTACTTTTAAATCTTCCATTTTGCGTCCCTCCTGATATCATATTTTTAACTTGCTTTTTACACTTTTATTATGTCAAAATCAAAAAAAAGAATCAAATTACAATTTGCACCTTCAAATGCAACTTATAACTGATTCTTAATCATTTTAATTCTCGATTAAATGATACTTTAAAAAAGCATGATACAATCCATTTTTATCAATATCTGTAGTAATAAAATCTGCATATTCTTTTAATCTCGGATCAGCATTTCCCATAGCGATGCCCACATAACTTTCTTCGAGCATTTCTATATCATTCATACTATCACCGATTGAAATCGTATCTGCCATATCTGCATTATAATAACTCATGACTTTTTTAATCCCTGTAGCTTTATTGTTTTTGGTAAGAGTAAGTTCGGCTACTGCAATATCTGTATTACCAACCTCGTTTTCTTTTGTTGTTATTATTAAATTAAATCTTTCTCCTAAAGCTGTCTTTAACCTATCTAACGAATCACAACCTCTACAATATAGCGATATCTTATATATCTTATCTTTTTCTAATTTAAACTTAGAAAAATCTAAAGAACCATGATTTTTTAATAATTCTTCTTCCTGTTCTGGAAGTATCCTTATTTTTTCAAGAAAAAGTTTTTTAGCTGCTTCCTGCATATAGATACCCGTAAGTCCTTCTAAACTCAAAGCAATATTCAATGCAGTACATAATTCTAATATGTTATTGATATCTTTTATATCGATATGTTCTTGAAAAATAATCTTGTCACCAACTACAATAAATGCTCCCGAAGAACATACAACACCATGGTAATCAATTTGCTTGACATGCTCTAATTGACAAAAAGAGCGCCCCGTACAAATAAATATTTTGTGCCCGGCACTTCTTGCACTCTTAAGTGCAAATAATGCACTTTGTGGAATGGCATTCGTTTTGTGATCAAAAAGTGTCCCGTCGATATCTAAAAAAATATATTTCGTCATTTTACACCTACTAACTGATAATTGATTTTAAAGTACTCTCGAACAATTCAAACGAATCACATTCTTTAATTAACTCAATATTATTTTCTTCTGAGAAAATTACGGCTAATGATTCATATAAATCCCGAAAAGCATTATTGTCTTGTTTATTAATAGCAATCATTAAAATTACGTTTACTCTTTGCTTGTCCCATTTTATCCCACTTCTACTGATCATCACAGATATACACGTTTTATAAGCATTCATTTCAACCGAATGTGGAATTGCAATCTTGCCAAACGCTGTACTTGCTGCTCTTTCTCTTGTAAGTACGTTTTCTTTATAATCATTTCTAACATATTCCATATTTAATAAATTATCTGTAAGCAGATCAATTGCCTGCAACATATCATAGGATTTGTTGCAAACAAAAAATAAATCTTCTTCAAAATAATCATGAAAATATTTCTTTAATACCTTCTTCTTTTTATTATTTTGTGTACTTTCAATTTTAGCCTGTATTTCAAACTTATCACCCTGCGTCATAAATGGAGAAATCACTGCTATTTCACAATGTACTTTTGGCTTGACCTTTATTGTAGATACCAGTAAATCAAAATTCATATCTTCTAATTGTAAGGTATCCTTAACTGATGCAACTATATTAATATCATTATTAAAATTTAAAAGAAGTTCATTATAAAGGCGTGATTCTATTTTCATGTAGCTGGGACATAAAAGTACTACACTTACTTTTGAATTATTGTTTTTCTGCCTCTCAATTTCTCCACCAATATGCAACGCAATAAAAGCCACTTCATCTTCACCCATAATGATTTGATATCTCTTTGATAATTGAAGTGAAACAAAAAGTGCTATATCAAATAAAATTAAATGCTGTGACTTAATCATTTCAAGCATTGGATTTTTTATATAAGTAGAATTCTTAGCCCTCAATAATAAATTCTTTAAATGCAAAGCAAAAGGTATTATAAAATTTTCCGAATCCAAATCTACGGAGTACTGCCTTTTAATCAAATACACTAATTCCTTTGTCTGATGAACGATTTCCTCTCCAACCAATAATGTCAGATCCTGCATACTATTATTAATGACTAAGTTTGTACTAGATTTAAAGAGCATATAAATTTCATTTTTTTCTTCCGAACTGATTCGAATATTAAACTGCTGCTCCAAATTTTCACATATTTCTGAAACACATAAATTCTCAGCTTCATTATCGAAAGACGGCAATACGACGTTGGAAACTGTTTTTCCTTCAATGATACGCTCAATAATTATGATTAAATGTATTAATAAATTTCTCAATGCTAAATCATTAATATAAAAATTATTCTTTATAAACGCTTTTCTAATAATCGGCAGTATTGAGTCAACATCTACATTAACAAAATTCTTCTTCAATACTTGTAGGTCCATATAATGGTTATCAACTTCCTCATATAAAATATAGCTGAAAAGCTTTCTGATATTTTTTTCCGGTCCCGTTAGTTTAATATTATTTTTCTCAATCGTAAACTGGATATTAAAACTTTTAAATCTTTTATTCATTTTCTTAATATCCATTTTTAACGTTGAATCACTAACAAACATATCATCAGCCAAATCGAATAGATCCAGACAATTTGTATGATTAAGGAAGAACAATTTAATTATATAATTCGATCTGTCTTCATATGTTTGTGGAACCAATTTGTTTTCCTGTTCTAACAGACTTTTTGCTATTGGGATATTAAGCATATAACCATTTTTGTTTGAAATGATTACTTTGCCTTTCCCACTATCATTAATTTGTGAAATATAAGTTTTTACTGAACGAATCGACACATGCAATGCATCCGCTAATTGTTGTGATGTCAGAACCTTAGCTTTATTATTTAACATATAATTAATTAATTCTACTTGCTTAAATTGCATCATAATAGCCTCCGCTTCTGTTTAGCTATTTTCTAAATTAGATTTCTTATTACATCTCTAACAGTAAGAACTAAGGCTGGCGCTACTGAAAGCTCATCTACTCCCATCTCCACAAATTTTTCTGTTAAAGAAGTATCGGCACCCAGCTCTCCACAAATTCCGACCCAGCACCCTTCCCTATGAGCATTATCCACTACCATTTGTATCATTCTTAATATTGCATCGTGATGTGGTTTATATATCTTATCTAGTTTAGGATTCTGACGATCGATTGCCAAAGTATATTGCGTCAAATCATTTGTTCCTATGCTGAAAAAATCCATCTTTTTTGCAAGCTTGTCACTGATCATGACTGCTGCCGGAGTCTCAATCATAATTCCCTGTTCAACTTCACCGATATGAATATCGGCATCAAGTAACTCTTTTTTTACTTCTTCAACTATCTCAATAATTTGGTCAACTTCTTCTTCAGAAATCACCATAGGATACATAATGCCTATATTACCATAAACACTTGCTCGTAATATAGCCCTAAGCTGTACTTTAAAAAGAGAGGGTCGATCTAGACATATTCTGATAGCCCGATAACCCAATGCCGGATTCTCTTCTTCCTCTAAATTTAAATAATCAGCCTGCTTGTCTGCACCAATATCCATGGTCCGAATAATAACCTTTTTCCCTGCCATCGTCTCCACAACTCGTTTATAAACCTCAAACTGTTCTTCTTCCGTAGGTAATGAATTTCTTCCTAAATATAAAAATTCACTCCGGAACAGACCAATACCCTCTGCATCATTCTTCAGAACACTACCTAAATCTGATATGCTTCCAATGTTCGCATATAACTTAACTTTTCTACCAGCCTTTGTTATACTCTCTTTTCCTTTTAAAGTCTCTAATAATCTCTTCTTTTCTGCTTCTATTTCCTGCTGCTTCATATTTTCTGATAAAGTTTCATCATCAGGTTCTATATAAAAAGTACCAGTATTTCCATTTACTATCGCTTTCTTACCAGACAATAAATCATCTATTTTTATATTAATCCCAATCAGAGCAGGTATATTCATCATTCTAGCCAAAATAGCCGTATGGGAATTTGCTGATCCTTTTACGGTAACAAAAGCGAGTATCTTTTCTTTATCCATCTGTACGGTTTCACTAGGCGTTAAATCTTCTGCTAATATTATAGAAGGCTCTTCAAGTTTTGACATTCCCTTACCATTTGATAAAATATGTATTAACCGTTCAGAAATATCTTTCACATCTACTGCTCTAGCCTTCATATACTCATCGTCCATCATTGAAAAAATGGAAGAAAAATTATCCCCTGCCATTGCCACAGCATATTCGACATTTACGTTTTGATTCTCTATTAATTGATAAATATACTCAAGATAATCTAAATCATCTAACATCATTTGGTGTACTTCAAATATATCCGCTCCAGCTTTTCCAACATCTTTCACTGCTTTTAAATATAACTCGGATAATTGTTTCATTGCTTCACTTTTTGCATCTTCAAAACGCTGTTTTTCAAATTCAACATCTTCAATATGCTTTCTTTTTACTACAATTTCTTCTTTTTGAAAAACTTTAATCTTTCCTATTGCTATCCCACCAAAGACAGCCTTTCCTTCGTACTTTTCCATATCATTATCCCTTACAGGTTTAATTGACAGAACTTTTCCATTTGTTCTGCTGCAATCTCTTCATCTTCACCTTCAACTTCAAACTTCACTGTTTCTGAGCATTTTATACCTAATGCCATTAAAGACATTAATCTTTTAACATTTGCATTTTCTTCATCTCGGAAGATAATAATATTGCTTTTAAATTTAGATGCTTCTTTCACTAACAAACTAGCCGGTCTTGCATGAATTCCTACAGGTTCTTTAATTACATATTCAAACTTTTTCATATTCTACTCCATTCCGTACTATTTTAATAAGTACATTTTTATTAATTATATACTAATTATAGAATTGAAAAATTCTTTCTACAAATAATGATTTGCACTCTTATCGTGCAATAAATAATTACTTCATGTTTAAAACTTAAGCAATATTTTTTTTAAATATTTTTCCAGCTCATCTGGTGATATAATCATACCTTCTATCACCCATTCCTCCAATACGCTGACCACACCCGCAACGGTAAAAGCAGACTCTACTTTTTGATATTCTGAGACTTCACCATTTATTGATTTTGAAAGTTCCCATTCTTTTTTCTTGAAAAACTCTTTAAATTTATTCGTATTCTGTATACCTTTGTTACTTCCAATCAAAATCTGGAATATTTCTTTATTAGCAAATATATACTCTATGATCAATTCTACAAACTTTTCAACATTCGAAAAAGATGAGTTTAGTATCTTATTATCATAAAAAACTTCTAATTGATCGAAAATTTCATTTTCAAACTGCTCGTAGAGGTCATAAATATCTTTATAATGAAGATAAAATGTTCCCCTGCCTATATCTGCTCTATCAGCTAGCTCTGCAACGCTGATTTTGTTGATTTCTTTTTCTTTTAACAAGTCTAGAAATGTTTCTTTTATTACTCTTTTTGTTCTTATTTTTCTTCTATCTTCCATAAAACTCTCCAATCTACTAAACAATTTTATTCTACTTGTACATTAACGAACAACCTTATTATTATTAACTATTGAATAAGGAACAACTCTATTGTAATATACATTTAAACATTAATCAACACCTGTTTATTATCTTTAAGATAGGAGAATTTATTATGATTGAATTTAGAGAAGCAAAATTTAGTGAACTAAAAAATGTAGCGAGGTTAATTACAGATTCTTTTAAAAGTTATCCACTATTCCGTTTGTTAATGCCGCCTGACAAAATTGATGAAAAATTAATGTATCAACTTCATTATTTAAATACTAAGTTATTTTATAAAAAACATTGCTGTTTCGTTGGGATTAAAGATGGAAATATTATTACAGCAGCACTATTGAAACACCGTGACAAAGAAATTAATCTAATGGATTATATAATCGCTGGAGGGTTGAGCTTAGTTATTCAAGGGGGAATTACTTGTATGAAAAACCTTCTTCAAATAACGCAGAAATCTAAGCAGGCTTGCCATCTTTTAAGCAATAAGATGTGGTATCTTGAAACTTTAGTTGTTGATGGTAATTATCAAGGGCAGAATATTGGCAGTCATATGCTGAAGGACTGTATCTTTCCTTATATACAATCGAACGGTGGCGGATTATTTACTCTAATAACAAATACACAGAAAAACCGAATATTTTATACCAAAAATGGGTTTTCTGAATTTAATGAAATGTTTCTTGAAAACTATAATTACCGTGTTGGTAATTGGAGTTTTAAAACCACAATATAAAAAGCTGAAGCCTGGATTCCCTCCTGGCTTCAGCCTTATAATTACTTTTAGGTTATTTCATTCCGTTGTATATTGAATTTAAAAGAGTACCGCTTGGATCTTGGCTTAATTCCCACGCCATAGCTCCACCTAAATTTTTTGTATGTATATAATTTGTTTTCACGTTAATTGATTGTGAATCTTCGTAACTAATAAATACTGAGCCATCAAATAACCAAGGAACCATAGACTGCGAATGGAAATATCTGGTGTATCCTGGTTTATTCAAGTAATTAGCAACAATAGACTGATAACTGATGGAGTTGGCACCTGCAAATGTTTGGTATAATCCATTATTTGAATTCGTTACGGATGAATATATGTATCCATAAAATGGGATTCCAAGTACAAGCTTGTCCACCGGGAATGAAGCATTCAGCCATGCATTCACAGCACTGTCTACACTTGTCTTATATTGAGGTGTGGTATCATTATTTAAATAAAGTGGTGCATGTAGGTCTGTATATTTATCCCAAGTACCATGTAAATCGTAAGTCATAATAGTAGCATAATCCAAATATTGAGCTAATTTTGACATTTCTACATTATTTACATAAGAATAAGATGCTCCTCCTGCAATGGTAAGCAGATAATGTTTATTATCTATTGTACCTTGTGCATCAAGTTTTTCTCTTATTTTTTGCAGCAGTAAAGTAAAGTTCTGTTTATCTTCAGGACGTCTTGAATTGGTCGACAAACCTCCACTGACCGGATACTCCCAATCTAAATCAACTCCATCAAAACCATACTGTTTGATAAAAGCTACACAACTATCCGCAAATGCAGTTCTGGTCGCATCCGTTAAAGCTGCATCAGAGAATTTGCCGGACCAGCTCCATCCACCGACCGATATTAGTGTTTTCAAATTTGGATTCGTTTGTTTGAGAGAATTTAAAAGTTTTATATTATTTACATCTATATCAGGGTAGCCTAACGTTAACTTTAAATCAGAACCTATATTTGCAAAAGCGTAATTGATATGTGTAAGCTTTCCGGCATCAATCTGAGTAGGCAGATAACCTGAATAAGCTGCCCATGCGGCATAATATCCTACTACTTTTTTCGCAGGTGATTCAGGTGTCGGTTCCGGTTCCGGTGCGGGTTCTGGTGTTGGTTCCGGTGCGGGCTCTGGTGCCGGTGCGGGCTCTGGCTCTGGTACTGGCTCTGGTATAGGTGCTGGATGAGTCGTTTCATATATTACATTACTAGCTGGTGATATATTATATCTAGCATCTCTCGCCATAATATAGAATTGATATTTTGTCTCAGGTGTTAAACCACTTACGACATATGTAGTATCTGATGTTGTTGCAAAAAATTTATTATCGCAGTAAACATAATATGCTGCTACTCCAACTTTATCTGTAGATGCAGTCCATGACAGTGTAATAGATGTATCTGTAATATTTACTGCCTTCAAATTAGACGGTGCTGTCGGCGCTATACGATCAGGCTTTGCCGCTAAAACTACATGTCCAAAGGAACTTGTAAAAATAAATAAGAAACTAAAAAATAGTGCTAGTATAATGGATCTAATATTACTTTTTTTCATCACTTTTCCTCCCTTTCTTTTTATATAATCAAGTATAACATGTGGCATTTTCAATGAATAGAGCACAAAATATGGTATCTTTTCAGATACAAAAGTCAGCCGAATTCAGGTAAAGTTATTATAATAGAACGAAAAAAAGAAGGATCTATGCTGGCTGAATCCTCCATTTTTTCTATGTTTAAACATTATTTAGATACTTTTGTAGCTTACCGCCCATCTGAAGTTCTTCTGCTTACCAAAACAGATCTACTCAAATTATTTGAACTGGATAATGCAATTCTGTTAAATTATTTAGAATACATTTCAAATTCAACCCTGACCTCAAAAAGTAAGATTGCAATCTTATCGCTTGATTCCATCCGTGAAAAGATATCTGGATACTTGTTACATGAATATAAGATGAATGGCTCTCAGATTATAACTCTGCCTTTTTCAAAAAAAGAATGGGCAGAATTTATAAATGTTTCAAGAACATCTCTTTCCAGGGAATTAAGATATATGCAACAAGAGGGAATCATATCCTTTCAAAAACGAACCATTGAAATGAAAGACTTAGATAAGCTTGAGAAAATTCTTTCATTATAAAATTATTCCATACGATTTTTCAAACTGTCTGCCATAGAAATTCTCTGTATCTTTTTTCGATTCAGAAATTTTGCCATTTCATAAGTAACTATAATAAATACGAAACCAATTAACAAATAAATATAATGCAATTTGACCGGAATACTCATACTCATTTCTTCTGTCATTATCTTAAAAAATATATCTAATGAGTAAAGAACCAAAGGTATGGATAAAAGATAACCCAATACTACCAAGCTGGTATTTGCATTTAGTATCATTGAAAAAAGTTCTTTCTTTCGATATCCCAAAATTTTGAGTAAAGATACGCTGCTCTTATTTTCTTCTATAATTAATGTTGTAACGACATAAATAATAATCAGTCCGATTATAAAAGCAATTACACCTATCACACCTATTAATGATTGAAAAGGTTTCATAATTTGTTGATACCCATCGATTATATCCTCTTTATTAATCTCATAAAGTAATTTTCCGGGTTCTATATTAAGCTTCTGATTCGAATATATCTGTAGATAACTTCCCTCAGGATAGCCACACAACTTATTAAACATTTCAAGTGGCATATATGCACTTTCGCCCATATAACTCTCGGCTACCTTATCAATTTTAATAGAAAAATCTTTTGCATCTAGTTTACTTTTTATATGAAAAGTATCACCCTCTTGTAAATCATATTTCTCAGCTAACGGTTTTGTTATAATTACCTGATTCAAATCAATTTCTTTTCCCAGCGGATCCTTGAGTTTAATAAACCATGAATCCTTGGACAGTCCATATAGCAAGAAACTATTTTCGGATTTTTCATTATCAACAGAAGTAAATGGCGCAAAAGAAGCAGTTGCTCCATTCATTTCCTGTTCAGTTTGAAAGGAATTAAAAACATACTGGTAATTATAATGATATACATCATTAAAACTGTTATTTACTAAGTAATCCATAGAATCCTTAGTAGAAAAGCCTACCAAAAGCAATGAGGAAGCAAAGGTAACACCTATTACTAATAGTATTGTTCTTCGAGTGTTTCTAACCACCTCTCGAATCTGAAATTTTGTAATAAAGCGAAATCTCTGCAATTTTAACTTTTTCTCCAGAAAACCAATCTTGGTTTTACTTCCTTCCCCACGTAAAAGTTGAAGTGGTGATAATCTCATTGCCTTTCCTATAACAATCATGGTAGTTGGAATCAAGAATGCCATTGGTAATAAAAAAGCAATTAAAATGTATTTAATATCAAACTGTATTTCAAAAATAGGAAGACTGTAAAAGGTAGTTACATAAGTTATAAAGGGCTTTGCCGCTACACATCCAGCTAATGTTCCAAGCAATCCGCCTAACAGGGAAATGTATATGGAATATGTAAGATAATGCATCCGTATTTCCATCTTCCGATAACCAAGTGCGTATAGTACACCCAACTGAGAGAATTCCTGCTTCAAAAGCCTCCCAAAAACTACGGATACAAGAATACAAGTAATGAAAAGAATCGTAACCGGCATAATCTTACCCATCGGCTCCACGCCCTTTAAATCACCTTCAATAAATGTCATTCTCATGTTATCCTGACGATCCGTCCATTGAATAATTGTATGGTTCTGTTGCATCTCCTTTTTAAAAGCATCGGTTTTGTCCTCTTTATATTTGACACTGTAAAAAGTAGAATTCTCTATACCTGTTTTAAAATTTTGACTATTTACAACTGCGATTCCAAACGTTGAGGGATTTTTCATCATATCTCCCTCCGTTTTCAAAGGATAGATATAATCCGGAGTTGAGACAAATCCTATTACGGTATATGATCTTTGAAATAGTTTAATTTTCTGTTTAAGCTTAATACGATGAGCCTTTGCAAACTCTGGGTCGATTAGTATCTCATCGTTATTTTTGATATCCTCCCCATTCAATACAACATATTGATTAACCTTTTTTGTTTTACTCAATACACGAAGGGTAGATTTTTTATCATAAGCGTAATCCGCACTGTTTCGCTCTTCTAATATCAAATTATATTTACTTTCCAATTCAGAGATATTTTTAAGTGGAGACTGGACAACAAAACTTGCATCCTCCTGAACATAGTCTTCTTTAAATTCAGCTAAATTTTTAGTAACATTGGTTCCCATAATATTAAAAACAATAAAAAGCATACTGCTTAAAGCTATCAATACTATCGATCCAATATATGGTACCTTTTGTTCTTTGATATTTCGTATGATTTTCTTATTGATTATCATTTACCATTCAATCCTTTCTGCTGAAACGACATTCTCGTTCAACATATCTTCTACAATCTCCCCGCTTCTCAAACGAAGTTTTCTATGCGCAATTCCAGCAATTGCATTATTATGGGTAATGATAAGAATTGTAGTATGATATTTACGATTTACTTCCTGGAGCAATTTTAATATCTCCTTAGAAGTATTGTAATCCAATGCACCCGTAGGTTCATCACAAAATAGGAGTTTAGGTTTTTTGATAAGAGCGCGTGCGATGGATACTCTCTGCTGCTGCCCACCACTGAGCTCTCTGGGAAATCTGTCTCGAAATTCTTTCATACCGACTGCCTCAAGCATTTCATCAATCTTGATACTGTCTTTTGTAATATTTGATGATACCTCTATATTTTCGTATACTGTTAAATTTGGAATTAAATTATAAAACTGAAATACAAATCCAACCGAGCTTCTTCGATATTCCGTTAACTGTTTATCGGACATTTGGGTAATCTCAATTCCTCCTACGGATACTCTTCCTTGATCGGCATAATCTATTCCACCGATGATATTCAGCAATGTAGATTTTCCCGAGCCTGAAGGCCCAAGAATAACGCCAATCTGCCCCTGTTCCATAGTAAAGGAAGTATTTTTTAAAGCCTGAAAGGTCACCTTGCCCGTTTGATATTTTTTTACTAGATTATTAACTTCTAAAAACATTTAAAAACCTCCTCCTATAAACAGCCCTTGCACAAAAATTCAAGCTTCTTTCTCAAATTTTTCTTTGCCATTTCAATGCTGCATTCTTTTTCATAAATATACATTAAAAAGTCATACATCACAGCGCTATAAATTAATTCACTAAAAACTTTTTCATCACAATCTTTGATAATTCCATCTTGCTCCAGTTTTCTAATGATATCCATTGTCTGATCCATAAATTTAAAATCAATCGCTGCCATTTTTTTAATTACATCTGGTTTTGATTTTGCAGTATTCATAACGATAATTCCCATTTCAATTAATACACGCTTCGGTAAAATGAATATCTTTTTTAAACTTTTTTCGATAAATTCCATGAAAATATCTACTACGCCATTACTATATTCAATTTCCTGCAGCTCTTCCGGTGTAAGACTACAAAAATCCTCAGACATGATTCCTAGGAAAATTTCAGCTTTCGTTTTAAAATAGTTAAATATAGTGCCCTCCGCGATTCCTACCGCTTTGGCAATCTCACTTGTACTTGTCTTATCATAACCTTTTGTCAGGAACAATTCCTTAGAAACCTTTAAAATATTGTTTCGAATCATCATTTTCTTTTCATTCCCTATTCTAGTCATAAAATCCCTCCTTTTTATATGAGTGCACTCATATGAGTATACTCATATTATATACTTTTATTTGGTTCTGTCAAGTAATATCTTGATTTAAGCTAATTTACACAAATAAATCCCTCACATCAAAAAGTAAGGGATTTGTTCTTATACTTCTAATGGTGGAATAATCTGACTCCAGTCATTGCCATTACCATTTTATATTCATTACATGCGTTTATCACTATTTCATCTCTAAGTGCCCCGCCCGGCTGTACAATGTATTTTACTCCACTTCGATATGCACGGTCAATATTATCTCTGAATGGGAAAAATGCATCAGAACCTAAGGTTATATTTTTCAAACCTTCAATCCACTTTTCCTTCTCATATTCCGTAAGTCTTTCTGGAGGCGCTTCTAAAACATGATTCAACATATTAAATTCATACGAAGTGACATCGTTTCTGACAAATAAATCAATTGCATTATCTCTTTCCGTTCTTCCAACACCCTGTTTAAATTTAAGATTTAACACTTTTGGATGTTGCTTTAAAAACCAAATATCTGCTTTATCACCTGCAAGTCTTGTACAATGTATTCTTGATTGCTGACCTGCTCCACAACCTATTACCTGACCATCTGATACATAACAAACAGAATTAGACTGCGTATATTTCAGTGTTATCATCGCTAATAACATATCTCTTTTTGAATGTTCAGAAAGATCCTGCGTTTTCGTTACAATATTTTTCAAATCTTCAGAACTTGGTCTGTAATTATTTCGCTTTTGTACAAACTCTATCCCAAAAATCTGCCTTGTTTCTATTTCATACGGTTCATAAGACGTATCGATTTCAATAATATTATATTTACCACCTTTTTTTTGTTTAAGAATTTCTAATGCTTCCTGCGTATAGCCGGGCGCAATGATTCCATCTGATACTTCTTTTTTTAAAATAAGTGCAGTCGATGTATCTACGATATCACTAAGTGCGGCCCAATCGCCATAAGAGGATACTCTATCTGCCCCTCTTGCACGTACATATGCCGTAGCAACTGGTGATAAATCCGTTTCTTCCACTAAATATGCCTTTTTAAGTTCTTCAGTTAATGGTAATCCTATGGCTGCACCAGCCGGACTAACATGCTTAAACGAAGCCGCTGCCGGCATACCAATCACACTTTTCAACTCCTTAACAAGCTGCCAAGAATTGAAAGCATCCATAAAATTAATATACCCTGGTGTCCCGTTAAGTACCTTAAATGGTAACTCCCCGGCAACAGAACGAATTTCGGCTGGTTTTTGATTTGGATTACAACCATATTTTAATTGATACATTTTATAAACCTCCTAAACAAATCATCAGACGGATTGGATAGCAATAATAAAACCGCCTGGGTAAATGAACCTACCCAGGCGGTCGATAATTTTTTATAATCATGCTCCCCATATGATTCTTCATATTATCCGCCAGTTACATGATTAAATTTGTATTTTTTAGTAATTATATTATTATTCGATATTATTGTCAACGCTGAATCACTGGATTGTCTTAAACTTCATGGCTTTATATTTTACAATTTTTTTCTTTACAATATCACACTTTTCTGGATTCCTAAAGAACTCTCCCTGTGTAGACTCAATCTCAATTAAGTGATTTGCTCTTCCTTTTACAGTTGTACGATCGCAGCACAATCCATCCTCTTGTATTACAAATTTCCACTTATCATTATCCGCCTTCACTAATGTTCCACCTGCGCCGCATACCTGACATTCCACCGGAAAACTCGTTCCGTCCCATTGTTCTTCTCCAAGAATCAATGCGTTGGAATGACAGTTCGGGCACCATCCCATATCTTCTTCTCCAAGCCATTTACGTTCCTTTGCCGGTGTATTAATTGCAGTCATTATATTCTCGCCTACTTTTCTGGCTCTTGCAATCATATCATCATGAATTAAACACTGTGCAGGTGCCGGTACTCTTGTTGCAAGATACATATCTATGACTTTTAAATCAACTGTAAACATCGCTGCCTGCATGGATTCAAGTGCCATAGACTGCCATGTACGAGTAGAACCTCCAACTGCAATTAAAGCACTGACTCTGTCTTTATATTCTATTGCACCAATTGATTCTAAAAAAGAAGTTTCATAACTCAAACTTCTTTGGGCGAATTGAGCAAAGGTCGAACATGCCATTAAGTCATATGTAGGTGCTGAAACTATAACCGCATCACTTTCAAATAATACATCCATAATCTTTTTCTTATCATCTTTCTTGTCTAATACGCAACCTACATTCTTGCCATGCAGCATACCCGTTACACAAGAAGTACATCCAGTACAATCCATTATATTATAATTCCTCAAATTAATCATGGTGACATCTGCTCCGGCTTCTTCACAATAATGCAATGCCTCTTTTAACAATATTTCACTGTTACCGTTTTCTCGTCCTGCTGTAATTCCCAAAACTTTTGCTTTCATTTGATTCTCCTCTTCTTAATTTAATCTTCAACTTTATGTGATAAGTTTAACACTTAAAATTTACTGGATGTAAATTAAGATTTTATTAAATTTGTAATCTATAATTAGGGCTGATTCAGCATTTTGAAAAATCATAATGTTATTATCTTGTATACCAGTGCAAAAGAGACGATAACTAACATTAAGCTGCTTACTACTGTTAACACATAAATTATCAGGTCAATCTTTTTTTCTCTTACCAGATTAAAAATAACATTCATATTTTATTCACCTCAGTTTTATTTGGATTTTAATAAATATTCTTCAAGCTTCAGTTTGTGATACCGTTGCTTTCGTCACACCGAGCATAAGAGAAATAGACGTAACTCTTACTTCACCATTTCGTTCATAAAGTTCCAGTATCGTTTTTAAGTAATTTTCCAAAGCAGGAGTAATTATCTTTTTTTCTGCTACTCCATCCATATCTTTTATCCTTCCTTTTATGTAATTTTATCTATCAGTACATTTATTACATATGTTTATTTTAATACAACGGAAATAAAAAAAGTGTATCATCAGATACACTTTAAAATAAATCAAATAAGTAACAATAGAATTCTTAATTACTATATCCATTATTAATAATATCTCTTAATTCCTCTTTTATTCTATTACTTGAATACTCACCGCCATGATAGCAAATTATTTTTTCGATATCATAATTCATAATTTTTTCTATTGATTTAATTTCCTCTTCTTCATCTAATACAAAACGCTTATCAGCAATCGCAAGCACACCATCTTCAGAAACTAACATATCTCCACTAATCAGTGTTTTCTCAGGCTCAAAATATAGTGATATATGTCCTGGCATATGCCCAGGAGTCTCAATGACTTTTACTCCATCACATATCATATCGCCATCAGACAGCGTAGTAACATTGTCTAAATATTTGACACTTCTCAACATTTGGATAAATCCATCATTGAATTTTTTAGCATCACCTTTTAACGTTTCTCCATTTCTTTCAGCCAGTTCTAACCGTAATGATTTCTTCTTTCCTAAAATATATGGTTCTTGTTCCTTAGAACATTTCACTTCAATATTAGGATATTTTTCGATAAGCTCATTTGCAGCTCCCATATGATCGTGATCATAATGTGTCAAAATAACTTGCGTGAGATTATGTATATTTAATCCTATTTTGTCAAAAGCCTTTTCAATATCTGATAAGAACATTGGATATCCAACATCGACCATAATTAAACTATCGTTATTTTTTATTACAACCGGATAGATATAAAAACTCATTTCTTCCATCTCAAATAGCAAAGGCAGGGTAAATAATTCTGTCATACAAAATCCTCCATTTACGAATCTTTTTGCTTAAATAAAACACCATATAAACTTTAAATTATCTTTTTATGGTAGTTATAATATTACTATTAAAATTTATATTAACATTTTTGACCAAACAAAACAACACACCTGCACCTTAACTATACGCTAGTTTCAACCAAAAATTTTTCAATCAGCTTAACTCTATCCTCTCGTTTTCTTCTTTTATTTGCGTTTAATTGTAATACTACTTTTCAGCTATTATAATTTCTTGATTGATTATTTTTATATAACATTTAGTTAGTCTTACGGTATTTGGATGAATATTGAACATTCTCGCTAAATCTGTTGTATTATAATATTTTATTTCCATTCATATCTTTGTATATTCCTCGTTAAAATTGTTCCTCAACTGCATTAAGCCTTTGAATATGAACTACTAAATATGCCATTTCTTCAAATGGTAAATGTAATTGATATTTTTCATGAAAATACTCGTCAATTTTCATAGCACAGAGAAATGCTTCTTCATATTTATTCTTCATTTGTTCATAAAGAGTATTGTCGTTATCGTCTAATAACTTATTAGAAAAAAATCGTTCTACAAAATATTTAATATGAGTGATGAACCTTGAGTAATGTATACTTTCAGCATCTATTTTAGTATTTAAGGAATACTTTACTATATTCACGACAACTCCCACTAACTTTGCAGATTTCATAGCATCTAAAGATTCTTCTTTTTCATTTTGTGCATTTATTAAATGAAATACAATATTCGCTGCTTCTTCTTCCGGAAGAGTAATATTAAATTTGGTGTTAATTAATTTCAGAGCATACAACCCTACAGCAAATTCCTTAGAATAAAAATTTTTAATTTCCCAAAATACTTTATTTGTTATTTTGATATTTTCTATATAACGCTTAATAGCGAAATTCAAATGGTCCGCTAAAATAAAATATAGACTATCATTAAAATTTACGTTCAATACATTTTGAGCATATGTGATAATATCTTGCGTTACTTCAATCAGTTTTGGAGGAATTGTATTTACTAGGTAATTGATTCTATCCAATTCTTTATTATCTACAGGTATAAAGATCTGCTCAACACTTTGCTTATTGATAATCATACCCGTTTTTTTACCATAACCTATTCCTTTTCCAAGCAAAATAAACTTTTTTCCATCTTCATTATTTGCTAAAACCACACTCGAATTTAATACCTTCTCTATCGTATACAAAGCAACTCCTCCAATACTTATTTTAATCTTCTATATTATTTCCGTTACTTGCTATCACTTTTTTATACCATTCAAATGATTTTTTCTTATAACGTTTTAACGAACCTTTTCCTTCGTTATCACGATCGACATAGATAAAGCCATATCGTTTCTTCATTTCGCCAGTCCCTAATGAAACCATGTCAATTGGCCCCCACCAAGTATATCCCATGATTTCTATCCCTTCTGAAATGGCTTTACCAATTTCTTTTATATGGGAACGTAAATAATCGATACGATAGGTATCATTGATACTACCATTCTCTTCTAATATGTCATTCGCTCCAAGACCATTTTCTGCAATCATCAAAGGTATTTGATATCTATCATATAATTGGTGCAATGTCCATCTTAATCCAATTGGATCTATCTGCCAACCCCAATCACTGACTTTTACATATGGATTTTTTATACCATCTAATATGTTTCCCTGGATCCGTTCTTCATTCGGATTTGTACTTACACAGATACTTTGATAATAACTGAATGCGCAAAAATCTACAGTTCCTTCCCTAAGTATTTTTTCATCTTTGGAGTCCATTTTAATTGAGATGTTCTGTCTTTCAAAATATTTTTTTGCAAATGAAGGATAATATCCCCTGATATGTACGTCTCCGCATAAATAATTTCTAAGCTGCATAGCTTCGTTTGCTAACATCATATCTTCAGGTCTACATGTCAATGGATATTGGCACATGTACGCCAGCATACATCCCAATTTAAAATCAGGATTAATTGTCTTAGCAAGTTTTACAACTTCTGCACTCGCCACAAATTGATGATGCAGAGCCTGATAGCGCATATTATCCGGTATCTGCTTCGGTTGTACCGGTGCCCCATTTTCATCATATAATAATGCTCCTCCTTGGAACGCTTTTATATCTAAAGTCAAACAATTAATTTCATTAAAGGTAATCCAATATGTAACATCATTTTTATATCTTTTAAATAAAACTTCACAGTATTTAACAAAATGATCGATTGTTTCTCTACTATACCATCCATTATACTTTCTTGTTAAATAAAATGGAGATTCATAATGAGATATCGTTACAAGAGGTTCTATATTATATTTTTTTAATTCTTTCAATACATTATCATAAAATTCTAAGCCTGCTTCATTTGGAGTATCTTCGACTCCTGTTGGGAAAATTCTTGACCATGCGATAGAGAAGCGAAACATTTTAAATCCCATTTCAGCAAACAACTTAATATCCTCTTTATAATTATGATAAAAATCTATCCCTACATGCGATGGAAAATAAACATCTTTTTCTATGCTTTCATATACCTTTCTTGTTTTATTAAATGCTGCTGCACTTACATGGTCTTGGGTACTTTCTCCCTTTCCATCTTCTAAATAAGCACCTTCACATTGATTTGCCGCAATGGCACCTCCCCAAAAAAAATCCTTTGGAAATAAATTTTCCATTATTGTACCTCCATTTTTGAAATTTCCATAATTACATTTTGATTATTTTCTTTTATATAAGAATTTTTATCGATGAAATAATGAGCACTATTCGTAATCACTACCGGTATTACGCTGTCAAAGCCTGAAGATTTAATTTCATTCAGATTAAATTTTATAAGCAGATCCCCAGCTTTTACTTTATCACCTATTTTTATTTTGGGTTCAAAGGGTCTCCCATCAAGTTGAACGGTATCAATTCCTATATGAATCAGCAATTCTGCTCCGTTTTGAGCTTTCAGGGCAATGGAATGTTTTGTATCAAATAACATCATTACTTCTCCATCACAAGGTGCATATAAATTTCCATCTACTGGTTTAACAGCAAATCCGTCCCCTAATATCTTTTTAGAAAAAATATCATCCTTCACTTCGTTAAGAGGTATTACCTCGCCTTTAATTGGTTGTACAATGCTAACTGTACTGTCACTAGCTATCATGCTGACAGTCTTTTCCTCTTTACTTATCTCATCTTCATTTATTAAAATATCCTGTTTACCTGTATCTTCTTTCCATAAAATAAAGGTTACTACAAATGATACTACAAAAGATACTACAAAACCTATTATTGCAAAAATAAAATTACTTCCGTTACTCTCATCGATATACATTGAAATACTTGCTAGACCTGGCCCTACAAGAGCAAATGCTGCTACCCCAAATAAACCAATACTTAAGCCGCCAATAAAACTTGAAATCATAACACCGGCAAGTACCCTTTTTCTTTGTAAGGTCACACCATAAAGAGCTGGTTCCGTAATACCAAATAGAGCTGAGATACCTGCAGATAATGCTGTTGACTTTAGTTCTGTATTTTTTGTACGAAGTGCTACCGCAAAACAAGCTCCGCTTTGGGATATATTGTGAGCTAAAGATGCCGGTAAGTATAACAGCTCTTTACCTACTCCTGTAATGGATGATATTGCATATGGAACTAATACTTTATGCATACCAGTAGCAATCATAAATGGTAATATCGCAGCTACAAGGCCTACTGCTATCCAACCAAATTTTTGAAATAAAAATAATATAACATTAGTTAATCCTGTACCAAAGAAAAATCCGATAGGCCCTAATAACAATAGCGTAATTGGTACTGTGACTAACAATGAGACCATTGGCACAAAGAAAATACGTATTGATTTTGGTGATATCTTAGTGAAAAATTTTTCCATGAAGGAATAAAAAATAACACTTAAAATAGCAGGAAATACTTGTGACGGATACGAAACATTTGTAATAGGAATTGACAAAAAGGAGGCTCCTTCACTTAGAAGTGTTGTCATATTCGGAAGTAAAAGTGCACATATAACACCCACGGAAACTAAATTATTCACCTTCAATTTTGTGGATGTAGTAATGGCAACCATAATTGGTAAAAAGTAAAAGACTGCATCGCCAATATAACTTAGAATAAGAAAAGTCTGACTTGTCTTATCTATAAGATGTAACATGGACAATAAAAGTAACATGGCCTTTAACATTCCAGCACCAGCAACAGCCGGAATAATAGGTTGAAAAATGCTGATTATAAAATCTAAAATAAAATCTCCTATTTTTTTCTTTTCTGTACTTGTTTTCTTGGCATTCTTTTCAAATTGTCCAAGTTTTAGTATCTCATCGTAAATTTCAACTACATTGTTTCCTACGATAACTTGACATTGGGCTGCCATAGATACGCCCAAAACGCCCGGAACCTTTTCTAGAGCTTTTACATCAACTTTTTTATTATCAATAAGTGAAAATCTTAATCTTGTAGAACAATGCTCTAAGTGAGAAACATTATTCACATTACCAACGTAATTTAGAATGTCAGTTGCTGTTTTTTTGTAATCCATATTAAATTCTCCTCTTCGAATTATTTGAATAAACTTAAATTTTGGCCAAAACAATAACTAACAAAAAAAGATCTCTAAAAATAATAATGATATCATTATTTTTAGGGATCCTGCCTGCTTCACCAGTAACATGTCCGATTCTTTATTTTGTTAGTTTTATTATATAACATTTAGGCACAGTTAACAAGTGAAAATATAAATTTTTAGCTGCATATCAAAGAATTATCTTGATATTGCGTCTTTAGCATTGATGAAAAAGTACCTTGCTTTTCTTTCAATTCCAAAGGTGTGCCCGTCTCTGTAATAAAACCATCTTTCATAACGACAATTTTATCTGCTCCTAAAACAGTCCTCATACGATGGGCAATAATTAAAACCGTCTTATTTTTTACAAGTGCGCCAAGTGCATTTTGAATTTTACTTTCATTTTCTGCATCAAGAGATGCTGTGGCTTCATCAAGCAAGATAATTGGTGCATCTTTTAATATCGCTCTTGCTATTGATATTCGTTGTCTTTCACCTCCGGATAATCTTTCTCCGTTTTCGCCAATTAAGGTATTATATCCTTGCGGAAGCTTTTCAACAAATTCATCACATTGCGCAAGCTTTGCTGCTTTTATTACTTCTTCATCAGTTGCATCTTTTTTTCCAAGACGAATATTATCCATAACGCTTGAATTAAAAAGTGTAACATCCTGAAAAACAATTGAGTAATGATTCAGAAGCGTTTCAGGATCAATTAATGAAATATCCTCACCGCCTAAAGTAATAACACCTTTTTCTATATCCCAAAATCTTGCAGTCAACTTTGCTATTGTGCTTTTCCCTCCACCGGAAGGACCTACAAGTGCTGTCACTTCTCCTTGCTTTGCTACGAAATTTACTCTATTTAATGTTTGCACTCCCTCTTGATATGAAAAACTAACATCTTTAAATTCGATATCATAGTTTTTAGGGTTAAATTCGGATTTTCCATTTTGTCTTGGCATTTCATCCATCTCTTTCATGCGTTTTATACGTACGTTCAGATACAAAAGTAATGCAAAATTATTCATTGCATCCATAATTGGATTATAAATACGTGCTGTAACCACAAGAAATACTAGGTATGTAAAAATACTCACTTCACCCGTTGACAATAGATACGCACCGTATAATATAACACTTGGAAGACCTAGTTTTAAAAACACATAGGACAGATTAATAAACGCTCCTATCAAAAGTTCTCCTTTAATCAAAAGTTTTTCATAATTGTCAAGTTTGGAATTCAAAGAATTTGAAAAAGTATCTTCTCTATTATAAGATTTTATTTCTTGAGCAGAGTCTAATCCCTCTTGAATTTTATCAGAAATATCCCTCTTTATATGATAGAATTTTTCATGCATGCTATTTTGAAGCTTTCTCGACAAATAGAAAACTAAAATTGAGACCGGCACTACCCAAAATACAGCTAATGACAACTTCCAATTATAAAAAAACATCATTACTCCCATAATAAAAACAGTCACTACGGCTGCATAAATTTGAGGAACTGAATGAGAAAAGAGCATTTCTATCTGTGTAGCATCTTCCATTATCGTGGAACTTAAATCCGCAATATCCTTCTTTCCAAAAAAAGCTAACGGCAGCCTTCTCAATGTTTCAGCCAAACTTATCCGTCTTCTTGCACTTTCTTCATATATCTTGGTATAGGTTGAATTATACTGAAAATATGCAATAGCTAGCATTACAATAAAAAATACTACCGACATAACCATATAATATATCAAACTACTTTTCGGACTATCTGTAGATTTTATAACCATACTCATGTATTCTTCCAGAAATTTAAAACCAAGCATAATCGGAAGCATATAACTAATATCAACTACGACAGTCCAAATAATTGCACGAAAAAGGTCTTTTGCGCCTTTTTCTGACATGGCATATTTATTTTGAAAATACTTAAGCATATTGACCTCCTATATTGACATCTTTAGAAACAATTTTCCATGCAACAGATTCTTGATATTCATCCCACATCTTTTTATAAACACCACCCTTATTCAACAATTCTTCATGCGTTCCTTCTTCTGCAATTTTTCCATTATCTACAACTAATATCCGATCTACATTTTGTACACTTGTGAGACGATGCGCAATCATAATTGTTGTTTTTCCACGGCTAAGTTCTTTAAGAGCTTTTTGAATCAAGTGTTCATTTTCTGGATCTGCAAAGGCAGTAGCTTCATCTAAAAGCACAATGGGTGCATTCTTTACCATTGCTCTGGCAAGCGCAATTCTTTGTTGCTCCCCTCCTGAAAGATAAGTTCCTTTCGTTCCAATTACCGTATCAATTCCGTCTTTGAGATTATCAATAATTTCTCTTGATTGTGAAAATTCAATTGCTTTATTGATTTCTTCTTCATTCGCATTTTCTTTACCAAAAATTATATTTTCTCTTAATGAACCTTTAAATAACTTTGTATTTTGAAAAACCAAAGAAATACTTTCCATCAGCTCTTTTTTAGAAATATCCTTAACATTGATTCCTCCAATCAATACTTCCCCTTCATCTACATCCCAAAAACGTGCAGCTAATCGGGTAATTGTTGTTTTTCCTCCTCCAGAAGCTCCTACCAGTGCAATCGTTTCTCCTTCTTTTAATTGGAAGCTGATTTTATCAATAACCCGCTTCTCACTTCCTTCATAGGAAAACACTACATCTTTAAACTCCAAACTATAATTATTTATTCTTTTCTCCTTCTTGGAATATTTCATACCAGGATAATCTAAAAGGTTATCCAGTCTATCAATTGCCTGCTCTGCTATCATAGTATTTTGCTGAAAATGCATCGATTTCATTAATAACATCGTAAAAATTGGTGATATAAGAATATAAAAAACAAAATCAGCAAGCACAAGTGGGAGATTTTCTCCTCTTCCTATCAAAAAAATAGCCATTGGAATCAGAAAGAATGCCGCAGATTGCATAACAGTACTATAAAATGACATCGGCTTTTGCCAAAGCAGCGTATATGCATGAACCATCTCTTTATATTTCATTATGCTGTTATAGAATCGTTTAAAAGAAAAAATAGTCTGACCAAATGTTTTTACAACCGGAATCCCACGGATATATTCCACTGATTCTGAACTCATTTCCTCTAAAGAATCATAATACATTTTTTGAAACTTCTTCCCTTCAGCGCTCATCATAAATCTCATCGTTACAAAACCTAAAGCGATTGGGACTAACGAAGCTACACCCATTCTCCAGTCCACAAAAAAAATCAGAATCATAAGAATAACAGGTGACACAATACTGCCAGCCATATCTGGGAGCTGATGTGCCAGAAATGTATGAGTCGTTGCCGCTCCATCGTTAACGATCTTTCGTATTTTACCGCTTAAATGTTTATCAAAAAATCCAAGAGGCATATCAAGTATTTTTTCCATTCCAACTTTCTGCATTCCCACCTCAACTCGAAAAGCAGCAAGATGCGAACTCATAAGCGCTAAAAAATATATAACGATTCCTCCTATTGCACTTGCAAATGCTAACCACGCATAAAAACTAATATTTGTAATATCTATCGACTTCGAAGATAAAATATCGCGTATTATGTACCACACAAGTAAAAATGGCAAGATATTAAGAATCGCAGATATTCCTGATAAGATTAACGACAAAGGTAAAAGAACTTTTTTCTTACCCATGTAGGGTATAAACCTTTTTAAAATAAAACTTTTTTTCGATGTTGACATACTGTTTCTCCTCCCATCTAAATATGTTAAAATAATATCCTAGTCTTTTTATTCTACTAATACGAATAGCACCCCCCTAAAAAAATTTCTATGCCTTGCAGTTAGTTTTATCTAACCTTATTGCATTTTTTTGAGGTTCATTAGAACCTCATAGATAAACTTTATTAAAACTAAAATAACACTGTTATATTTTATCTTTTGTAAAAAACATTGTCAAGTTATTTCATAAATTCCAGCCTTTTTGAGAAATTATATCAATACTTTCTTATATTTTCTAAATTTACTCTATTTTATGGGTATACATATATCCATTACAACATGCATGTTTTCACAATCTACCGACCGATATATATCCAATCCATACCTTTCATCCATTTCATAACCACTATTTGGCAGCCAAATATTAAAAAGCCCTTGATATGAATAAAAAATATCTTTTATAGATCCTTTAAAACGGCAAGCAGCAAATTTGCCCCCTTGAATCATAGTAACATTATCAAGGGAACAGTTCTTATCGACCGTAATACAAATATCATACAAACATTGCTCTATACTAGTTATCGAAGGATCATCATAGGATCTTTCAATCATAAGTGTATCTTCATTAATAAGGTCTTTATACTTTTCCAAAAAATTAAACCAATTTCTTCCCAATTCAATATAGTTTCCAATATGTCTTTCATAAATAACAAAGAAATCATCTAATTCCTGTATTTTAATTTTTCGATCATATTCTTCAAAAGATTTAAACCCAGCACTCTTATTCTGATAAAAAGGATGGGGGATACAGGTAGTATTTATACGCTTTCTGAATTCTGCTGGAGAGACATTATGATGTTTTTTGAACACAGAACTATAATTGGAAGGACTATATCCAAAAACTATTCCAATGTCTGTAATGGTTCTATCCTTTTCAATCTTCAGTCTCAATGCACTTTGCTCCATTTTTAATCGTTTAATGAATGCATAAATACTTTCTCCAGTTTCCTCTTTAAAGACTCTGCTAAAGTAATATTTAGAAAAATGACAATAACATGCAACATCTTCAATGGTAATATCCTCATTAAGATGTTGCATGATATAATCTATCCCACGACTAACTAATTTGTTCTTTATCATAATACATTTCTCCCAGTGTTTTCTGTTATCATTTTACATAAATAAATTTTATATTACAAGAAGATAACTATACTTTTTTGCATTTGGAAGGGGCAAGGAGTTATTGATCTTATATTATATTCGTTATTAAAATCTGATACTAAAATTTAATATTTCATATCAAAAATAAATCAGTTCTTTCACCTTATAGGCAATACTTGCTCTTGATAGTATAACTGTTTTACCGGTTTCTTCTCTTAGCAAAGTCTCCATCTCTGCGGTATATCCCATGCAATCTAACACAATTAGATTTAAATTATTCTCAAATTTAAACGCATTTGCAACTTCCATCAACTTATTTTTATGTGAATATGGGGGTATAGACTTTACTATGGGATTTAGACCAATTTTAATCCATGACTTTTTGCAGTGTTCAATTTGTCCGTGATCAGGTACCACCACACCTATTTTATCACTTTCTTGTGCGAAGTTCTTAACAACCTCATGTAACACTTCATTAGGAATAATGAGTGGTTTATTAGCATTCAATCTTGGAAATTCTGACGTACACAATAATAACATCAAGTCTACAGAATCTTCAATCTGGTTAATACAACGTTGAACTTCATCTATCACTATCTCTTCGTTCATAACAACCTCTGTACCATCATCCAATGTTGATATGAGTAATCTGTGAGGGTTGTCCAACCTAAATTTTTCTATTATCTCCTCTCTATTGTAAGAATCTAAAATTCCTATTCGTTTTATTTTTATAGATTTATCAAGTACTCCTTCTATTTCGTCTATCAATTCACTGTTTTTCGATTGTCCAATGGATATCAATCCAATCGTTTTTTGCTTTTTGGATTCATGTTTTATCATACAAAACCTCCTTAACATATATTATCTTCCTGATATAATTTTTCTCGAACTGAAACCAGTGATGCCGACTTACTTACTATAGCACCAAATTCTTTAGGCAACAGTGCCTGTTCTCCATCACTTAGTGCTTTTTCTGGATAATCATGGACTTCTATCATAATACCATCACTTCCTGCCATTATACTGCTAAGACTCATCTTTTCTATGAGTTCCCTTTTACCAGTTCCATGTGAGGGATCTGTAATAATTGGTAAATTTGTTAAATACTTTATTGCAGCTACAGCGCTTAAATCCATTGTATTTCTGGTATAATTCTCTGATGTCCGGATTCCCCTTTCACATAAAATCACTTTATGATTACCACCACTCAAAATATACTCTGCACTACATAGCCATTCATGTATAGAAGTATTTAACCCATTTTTCAAAACTACCGGTATATCAATTTTTCCTAATTCTTTTAGCAAAGAATAACATTGTGCATTACGTGCTCCAACTTGTATCATATCCACATACTTCACTGCGTTTTCTAAGTCCCTAACATCCAGGACTTCAGTTATTACAGGTAAACCGGTAATATCTCCAGCTTCCTTCAAGTATTCTAACCCTTTCATACCTAATCCTTGAAAGGAATATGGAGATGTACGCGGTTTAAAAGCGCCACCTCTGATAACATTACCACCATATTTTTTTATCAATTTACCGATTCTTATAATCTGTTCCTCTGATTCAATACTACACGGTCCTCCAATTATTATAAAATCTCTTCCAATTTTTAACTCCTTTATTTTATATGTGTTAAAATGAAGCTTTTCTAATGAATATTTTAACTCTTCCAATCTCGTTCCTCCTTATAAAACTATTCTCTACTTAGTCTATAAAGAATTATTTCGGCTGCCTATCTATTAATTAACTCTTTCCTTTTCTTAAGATATAAATATGTCAACGAAATGAACAGCGTTATCACTTCTGCCAAGGGAATCGATAGAAACACTTTTTCATTCATAAACAAATAATTTAATATTAAAATAAATATGATAGGCAATAACAATGACCTAAGAATAGAAAAGACAAATGATAACATTGGTTTTAATGTACTTGTAAAATAACCAGTTATTACAATATTGATTCCATTAATTAAAAAAGCCGGCCATAACATACCAATATAAGCTAATGCCAATTCAGATATTTTTTCCTCTTTATTCTTCAAGAAGATAGTAATCCAAATATCATCAAGTAAGTATAACGTACTTGCAATACAAATCCCCAGCATCAAAGTGAATAGTATTGATACTTTCATAAATTTATAAACTCGCTTCAGTTTTTCTGCACCATAGTTGATACTAATCGGACCATTCATTGATGTTGCAACTCCATAGTCAATAAGGCAGCTACTATACAGGAAAAAATTAATCGTAGTAAATGCTGCTACACCTTCTACTCCTGACTGTATCATTAATACATGATTAAAAGCAAAAGCTACAATTCCACTTGAAGTTTCATTTAAAAACTCTGAAATTCCATTAAACATTGAAAATAAAATGTCTTTTGTGAATTTTGCCGACTTTACGAAGTGCAAAGTACTTTTTTTACTAAAAAAAATAGGGATTAAAATAAAAAATGTCATAGACTGTGATATTCCGGTAGCCAATGCAGCACCCTTTATTCCCAAACTGAATATTACTATTAATACAAAATCAAGTATCACATTCATTATCGCACTAAATAATAACGCAAATGAAGACAAACCAGGTTTACCATTAACTCTTGCAAAAAAACTGATTCCAATCCCTAGTAACTGAAATGGTAAAAAGTATGTATAATTTTTTATATATACTACTACCTCATTTATGATATCTTTATTAGCCCCCAGTATATGTGCAAGATGATATGGAAATATTAGAACTAAAATACATGTAATAACTATAAAAAATACCATTATTTGAATAACTTTTGAAAATGCTTCGGAAGCACCTTTATTATTTCTCTCACCAATTAATTTGCCACTAAGTACACAACCTCCTGCACTCAACATAGTTGTAATTCCAAGTAGAAAAGAAACATATGGAACAATCAAGTTAATAACAGCCAGAGCCTTAGGACCAATATATCTCCCTAAAAATATACCATCTATGATTGATGCAGAACAAATCGCCATCATTCCAAGTATAGTAGGTATTGCATAAGTGAAAAATAATCTTATAACATTATCTGTTGTAACATCTAATTTGTCGTTCAAAATAATCCTCCTAAATTTTAACTATTTATATGCGATTACAGCAGAAAACGGTCCATTTAGATTTATTACATCGTATCTTTTGAAACCTATTTTGTTACACCACGACTTTAACTCTTGTATCGAAAAGTCAAATGCTTCGCCAAATTCCAATAACATATTTAGCGATTGTAAAAACCCAGCACAACACTCCCTACGTTCATCATCTATCATCATTTCTATCACTATAAATACGCCATCACTTGGTAATGCTTCATAAACTGCTGTAATTAGATTTTTTTTGGTTTCCAAATTCCAATTATGTAATATCATTCCCATCGTAATGATTTCTGCTTTTGGTAACGGATCGTTTAAAAAATTGCCGGAGACAATCTTTATTCTTTCATCTAATCTATGCCTTATTACATTTTTCTTTGCAATAGTCTCCATAGCGTCTAAATCAAAGCTTGTACAAATTATATTGTCATATTCTTTTGCAACGCATATTGAAAGTAAGGCTGTAGATCCTCCTATATCACATAAAGAATTATATCTTGAAAAATCAAATTTTTTGGATAATAACCGATAGTTTTCACCTGAAGCACCTGCCATTGCATTTGCAAAGTCTTCTGTGAGTTTTGGATCCGAATAAATATTTTCATAATATGTTTTTCCTTTATATAAAATTTCATTTTGAGGTTTCCCATTTTTTAATGCATCTGTCAAATTATCCCATAAATTATATAGTCTTGAATTAGCAAGTTCAAGAATACCACCTGCATAATAAGGACTCTTTTTATTTAAATATAATTCAGCCTCCTCTGAATTACTGTAAATCGCTTTCACACCTACACCATCACGTTTTAAAATGCCAAGACAAAGTAAGCAATCTAAAAAGTCCCACAGTCCACGCGGGTGTAATTTTAGTTTTTCTCTTATTTGCTCACCTGTCATTCCACCTTTGTCAAGTATTGTAAACATATCAAATTCCAACGCTGCCAATAATACCTTTGCTTGTTGAAAAGCAAATCCTGTATCAATTATTTTTCTTAATCCATTCCTAGCTATCATCTATCATTTCTCCCCTCTTAATTCCTTTAAATCCTTGCTAAATTTATCATATTTATCAGAATTAACGTAATTTCTGATTCTTTCTACATTATGTAAGTCCATCACTTTTTCAATAAAACTATCACAGTACCCACACTTATCGCACATATTTCTGCAAAAATTTTCTTCTTCAATAAAAGGTCGTATAAAATCATCTAGCTTTTTATTATCAATATATACAGATGGTATAAAATTTTTATCAAAGAGCATAATTAATTCCCAGAGATTCCCTTCGAATGACTCCTTAAAATAATATTCGACCGCTCTGGCCGGATCAGCAGTTTTTATTACATCTCGCCCCTGTATTTTAAAATACTTAATGCCTATTTTTTCATATTCTTTGATGTCTTCCGGCCTGATCCAACTATTTTTTAGAAAAATACTTGGATCATTTAACATTCTCTGACTACATCTTGTTATATAATATTTATAGCTGGAATCATATTCAACTGAATCAAAAATATAGCTATTGTAATGAAACTGTCTATATATACAATTTTTATAACATACAACGTTGGTAATGACTTCTACCTTATCCCCAAAACTATTTCTTATCTCTTTAAGTGTTCTAAAATCTCTGTTTACCGCTTCTTCGGCAACGATTCTATCAACTCCCAAATTTTTATATGCACGTGCTTTATTAGGAGTATTAATAGATGAAATAGCAGAAGCCTTTACTTTCAATTCAGGATTTACTGATTTAATAATTTCAATTAAAGATGGTAAACTTACTGTCATTGAATCGATTCCTATATCACATATTGCTTTTAAAAATTCTTTAATTCTTATAAGTCCGGAGTTTGTAATTTCCATATTTTTAATCGAAGGTGCATTTAGTGTATAGTCAAACCCAATTCCATGATTCATAGAATACTTAACATACTGTTTTAATTTATTTTTGTCTAACTCAGGAAGTGTATCGGCCGATCTTCCTGAACCATATATATTTCCAAGTGTAATATTTCCATATGTTTCCTGCACTTTCGAATTCGTGTATTTCTCATTTAATTCTACATATTTATCAATCGTTTCTAATTTAAAATCAGCCGGAATACTATAATATTTCATATATATATCTTGGGATTTAAAAATCCCTTCCTCCTTTTCTATTATTGATTAATACCATATTTCTGTACAATAAAAGAATGGACTTCCCCTAAAATCGGGAAAAAATCAACGTTTAATCCTTTATAATACCTTTGTTTTAGTTCTAATAATTTTTGTTTTTCATTCTGTTGTATAATTGGCCATTCTATTGAAAGTCTGTTAAAACCTTTTCTAATTACTTCAGATGAAATAACAAAACTTTGCTTCGTCCACATTGTGTTCACAGTCATTGTACCTACTTCATGGTTGTTTATAAAAACTTGGACTGTATTATTTTTTCGACTATTACCTATTGGCAATCTGCATGTTAATTCTACTTTTAAATCTTGTTCTCCATCTGCAACCAATGAAAAGAAAGAACTTGGCCACCATGACCTGTAAAAAGGAAGAATTCTACGTGTTCCATTTTCTGAATCCATTGCCATTCTTATGTGGGAATTAATCCACTCAATATACGCTGGCTCAGTTAAATCAATTCCTCTATCCAATGCTTTTATATAAGGGGTCTGATATTCCTTTCGTAAGTTATTCCCTTTATATCCATTATCTTCTAACGTTCTGCAAATCGCTTCAATAGTCAATGCATCAACTCCCGGCGCCTCTTGTGCTACCGGAAAATCTAATGGCGAATTCATAAGTTCAAATAATTTTTGACCAGATTTACTTAAAGTAAAACCTGCCCCTTTTGCACAACTCCTCGCTTTTACATATAATTCCATAATATCAAGTACTGTTTTATCGTAGTCAACCGCCTTCTGAAATAAATCACAATATTTTTTAATATCAAATTCATATGTAACAGGCCTATTTAAATGCGAATTATATAAAGCCGCACAAAAATATGATACTGCTAACGCAGATGGGTCAGTCTCTAATGAAGAAGTATTTTCTATTAAATAAGTCCAATCTTTTTTATTATCATTCACACTATTTATAATTAGACTAGCAATGGGAGCCATTACTATATGGAAACCTTCTGGATTAAGATGACAGTAGTCTACAAATACTTTTTTACCTAACACTGTAATACCAGAATATTCTATTAATATTTTTTCCAGATCAATAAACTCTATATTAGGACAAGAAGAATTATTCTCATTGTATTCTCTGCGAATAAATGTTGAGACACCAGGAAATGATGTGAATTCATCAAATATAAGGGAGTTATCACATTCCGATTCAAAGTATTTATAAGCATCCTCATTCTTTCCTAATGCAGTATAACAGTTTGCAATAATTCTACTCGATGTAGAATTATATCCTTCATCTATCTCGTACATTCTTTTTCCAAATTTTAACGCACTTTCAAAATTTCTAGTATTATATGATTCTATTGCTAAACGATAATTTTGATACCATTCCAATGTTTTGTCATTATTAAGCCAATGCAATGGCACTCTTCTTTCCCAATCAAAATAATTTAATGGAGGGATAGCAAATATAAATTTTGTTTTTCTATTGTCAGCTGCCATATTATTAATTTGTTTCATAATATTTTTAGCTAACTTTTTTGTATTTTTTCGATAAGTTTCAATAACTCCTAATAGACCATTTTTGTCTATAGAATCGGCATACTTTTTCCGCCTTGAAAAAGCCCCATTGTGTTCGACCATAAGGTCTGAAAACCAGTTGTTTCCTGCTACTATAACAATATAATCGGGCTTTAGTTGTAAAGAATTTTTACAAGTTTCTATCAGTGCTCCGGCATTCATACAATTTTTAGTCAAATCCATCACTTCCCATAAGTGATTGGAATTAACTTTTAGATAATTAGATAACACTTTAGCCGGAGTTATCGCTGGCGTGAAAAACATTCCTGCAGCAACGGATTCTCCTATAAAACAAACCCGTTTATCAACCTCTTTTTTTCTTAACTTAAACTGGCCGCATGTACTTTCCCAAAAAACTGAATCCGATTGTACTATTCTTTTAAATACAATCTCCTCATCTTGTTTCGCTGGGTGCCAGGTTCCAATTGCATGGAAACCATTCTCATCTTTCTCAGTTTTGGGGATATTACTTGTCATTATATTTGTATCATCTTCACTAAAAAGTTGCAGTTGCATAAGTCTTAATAATTCCAATCCCGACTCATCTTCTGCCTGTAACACTTGTGTTAATTTTTCCATATATGAATTCATAGTTTTTCCACCTCACTTATCAAATAAAAGTATAAATAGCTTCAATTTGCCTTCCATTAAAAAGATCTTCAGGGGGCTTTACAAAATCAAAATCACTTTTTGCCATTTGAATAAACTTTTCAGATAGCATAGTTCTATCAATAATAAAATCTCCTAATACAAGAACATCAATTCCTGAATTCCCAAAACATCTCAATGCATCAATTGGACTGCAAACAATAGGCTCGCTGCGAACATTAAATGATGTATTTACTAAAATCGGACAGCCTGTGCGTTTATAAAATGCTGTGATAAGAGAATGAAACTCTGGATTTGTATCAGCAGTAACCGTTTGTGGACGACAAGAACCATCCACATGTGTAATCGCAGGCAAATCTAAATTAGATTTTACCTGGCAAGTCTCTAGCATGTATGGAGATGACATTTCCAAATCTATATGCTGCTTCGTATACTCTTCTAATACTGCAGGAGCAAATGGTCTGAACCCTTCTCGTTTTTTAACCAAATCATTCAGCTTTTCACGCATAGCAGGATCTCTTGGATCTGCGAGAATACTTCTGTGTCCTAAAGCTCTTGGACCAAATTCCATCCGCCCTTGAAACCAGCCAATCACTTTACCCTGAATGATTCTATCAACAACTTCCTCATTTAATTTTTGTCTGTTGTCTCTAAGATCAATTGCTTCAATTTCCATTGTACTTAAAATATTATATATCTCTTCTTTTTCATATTCAGGACCAAAATAAACATGACTAAAAGGTTCGCATCCACTTTTATGTCCGTTTAATTCTATGTAAGCTAGGGCTGCTGCACCAAATGCAGATCCGGAATCTCCAGCTGCCGGCTGAACAAATATATGATCAAATATGCGTGATTCACGAATTGCATGTGTCGCAACACAATTTAATGCGACGCCACCTGATAAACATAAATTAGGGGAATTGACCCTTTTTTTTAATTCGCAAACTTGCTTTAATAAGATTTCTTCTAAAACCACTTGTAAGCTTTTCGCCAAATCTTTATGCTCTTGTTTCAATTCTGATTCAGGAATTCTTGGTTCAAAGCCTATGTATTCGATAAATTCATCTGTATACATCCTTTGAATTTGTCCAAAATCGAAATAATTCATATCTAATTGAAAATCTAATTCGTTCGGCATTGAATACAATTTACGAAGTTTTTCTACATATACTGGTTTACCATAAGGCGCTAAACCCATAACCTTATATTCACCACTCAAGACTTTAAAACCGAGATAATTCGTAATTGTGCTATAAAACAATCCTACAGAATTCGGATACTTAATACCCCCGTGTAATTCTATATTAAGACCTTTCGCTTCACCAAATGTAGTAGAATCCCACTCACCAACACCATCTGTTGTTAATATTGCCGCATTATCAAACCCTGAAAAAAAGTAACTTCCTGCAGCATGAGATAAATGATGATCGTAATATTTAATTTCTCCTTCATATCCTAAGATTTCTTTAATTTCACGAAATGATCTTTGACAGTCTATCCACTTAAGTTCTTTATCAGCAGATTGGTTGAAATTATGTTCTATTTGACGTGACAACTTTTTATATGGATTTTCATAATATGCAATACAATCTATATCTGTTATTGTAATATCACCAGCTTCCAGACAATACCGAAATGCTCGGACAGGAAGTCTGGAGTCATTTTTAAAACGTGAAAATCTCTCCTCAGATGCTGCACATACAACTTTTCCGTCCCGGATCAGTACACATGAAGAATCATGAAAATATGCCGAAATACCAATTACATTCATAATATTTTTCCTTCTTTCTTACAGTATTAATCGCAATTGAAATTGCATTATACTTTTATTCAATTATTTCAAACACCCCTGCACTACTTTAACCAATGATTTAACATATGGTTCAAAAATCATTGACATATGGCTTCCATCAACTTCAATTAGTTCTACACTACCATTTGTATAATTCATCCAATCAAGATACTTTTCTTCATTTTCGACATTCTTCGAATATGGTATATGATGATTAGGATGTATAAGTACAATATTGCAATTCACTTTTCCCCCATCGTATGAATTTAGCATTCTAATATTACTAGTACAAATCTCAACCAGTTCCTTTAATTCATCTATATCTGCATCTTCTGAAATAACTTTATTTAGTTTTAATTGTTTTAACACCATCTGGTACATCGCATCAGAATCTGCAGTATCGATTTGGTTTAAATCTAAATCTATACTAGCTCCATATTGTTCTGCTGCTTCTTCTAAACATAATTTTAATATTGCACGCATATCAAGTGATTTCTGATGTGTTCCTGGTGCAGCACTATCAAACAATATAATTTTTTCAACCAATTGTCCTTCATGTTCAAGCTGCCGAGCCATTTCAAAGGATATAAGACCTCCTAAAGACCAACCTCCTAAAAGATATTGCCCCTTATTTTGAATCGTATAAACAGATTTTAAGTAGTATTCTGCTAATTTCTCAATGGAATTTACCCCTGCATCTTTCAATTCTTTATTACCAAGTTGTTGTAAACCAAAAACCGGATAATCAATCAAATTAGCCAGTTGGCTATAACATAATGCACTTCCACTTAATGGATGTACTAAAAACAATGACCTATTTGTTGCTTTTTTATGATTGAATGGTATGAGAGCTGTATTATGAAGACTAATATTTTCTTTTCTTATCATAATTGATAACGATTCAATCGTTCCATGATCATATAATGTTTCCATAGGTAAATTTATTGAAAATTCCTGATTAATTACTGTTAATAGCCTGACTGCTTTTAATGAATCACCGCCCGACTCAAAAAAATCGGATTGTATACCAGGTGCTTTAAAGCCTATAACTTCTTCCCATATCTTAGCTATTTGAGCCTCTTCTGTATTTCTTGGATACATAATATTACTTTTTGTATCATTTACAAAAACATCGATTTCAGACAATTCTTTCCTATCAATCTTTCCATTTTTGTTATAAGGTAATGCATCTAAAACTTTCAGTACAGCTGGCACCATATAATATGGTAAACGTTCTTTAAGATAATTTTTAATCGAGTCAACACAGGTATCATCAAATCCACTCTTCAATGAAACAAATGCTACTAATTGTTTATCATCTACATGACTGCCTTTTACCAAAACTGCAACCGTATTTATTGCCTCATACTCTCTTATTGCATTTTCAATTTCTCCAATTTCAATTCTAAAACCACGGAGTTTTATTTGATGATCCTTCCTTCCCATATATATCAGATTTCCATCTTCCTGATATTTAACCAAGTCACCTGAGCGGTAAAGACGGCAAAATTTTTCATCATGATCAAATGGATTATGAATAAAATTTCTTTTTGTTAATTCATGTCTATTATGGTAACCATCTGAAACACCAGCTCCACCAATATATAATTCTCCAGTGACCCCAATCGGTAATACTCGCATTTGGGAATTCAAAACATATAATTGAGTATTTGATATCGGTCCTCCTATAGGAACCGTTATAGCATCTTTCGGTAAGTTACGTACGTTATACCACACTGCCGAACAAGTCACTTCAGTAGGTCCTAATGCATTTACAAATACTTCTGGCGGATTGTCTTCTAATACGGCTCTTGCTCGTGTTGGATCCAACGCTTCCCCTCCAACAATAAGATATTTCATTTTTCTAAATGCAGAAGGCACTTCAACACTAATTGCATGAAATATCGCTGTTGGCAAGTAAGCCATAGAAATCTGATTTTTATCCACAAATTCCGCAAATTGTATAGGTTTTAGTTTAATTTCATCCGGCATGCCTATCATAATAGCACCATTAATTAGCGGTGACCATATTTCCCATGTTGAAATATCAAAAGCAAAATTATTTACTTTAAGGATTCTGTCATTCTCAGAAACTTGCATATGGTTTGAATTACACAAAAGCGCCGCAACATTATAATGCATCGTTCGGACTGCTTTAGGAACTCCAGTCGAACCTGAAGTGAATATCATATAAATAATTTGATTTGACTTCATAGAAAGGTTTAAATTTTCGTCACTTTCTTTATTTATAATCTCCCAATCTTTATCAAGGCAAACTATTTCTTCATTTTCAAATAGTGTTTTGGCAAACTCACACTGTGTAACAATTAATTTCGAATCAATTTCATTAAGAATAAATTCTACTCGCTTTTTTGGTAAAACCGGATCAATTGGAACATAGGCCGCTCCTGCCTTCACTATACCCAAAATTCCCACTATCATTTCTATGGAAGACTTAACACATATTCCTACAAAATCCCCGGTTTGTATATTTCCCCTACGTAAATAATTCGCAAGTTTATTTGCTCTGCAATTTAATTCAAAATATGTTAGCGATTTATTTTCAAAGAAAACCGCAATCTTATCAGGAACTCGTATTACTTGTTGTTCGAACATCTGATGCATACATAAATCTCTTGGAAATGGTGTGTGACAATCATTCCAGGTTTGGCAAAGCAACTTCTTTTCCTCATTGTCTACTAGTTCTGCTGAATCTACATATTGACTCGGAAAAGCAATTACATAAGACAACATTTTTATAAAATATTTAATTATTCTTTTAATGGTCCTTTCTTCAAAAAGATCTACTTTATATTCCACATATCCATTTAATTTCTGATTAACTTCAAACATAGCTACACTAAAATCAAACCGAGCAATTGCCGGATCCATAGGGATTGGTTTTGACTCTAAGTTTTCAAAATCCAAATTCACTTCATTTCCATTAAATAATGAAAAAAATATATTAAATAATGGATTTTTATTTTTTTCTCTGTTTGGTTTTAAGGCGGATACTACCTCTTCAAACGGGATATCAGAATATCTCAAAGCATTGAGTAATTTATTCTTCATCTGTCTTAAAACCATTTCAACCGTAGATTCCGGTTCGAAAATACAACGTAACACTACAACATTTGCAAAGTTTCCCATAACGTGCTCAACTTCAGAATTTTTCCTTCCCGCTACTACAGTTCCGATAGAAATATCGTTAGAACCACTTAATACATGAGTCAAGGCTGCAAACGCAGTCACAAGTACATTATAAGTACTTAACCCTTGTCTTATAGAAAATTCTTTTAGTAATTTATACAAAGTTTCCGGTATTTCAAACGAAATTCGACGCCCTTTTATACCACCTTTAGATAAAGCAAACTTATTCCCTAATGTAAGATCCACCTCTGAAGGTACTCCTTCGAGTTCTTCCAGCCAATAAGTTCTTTGTTTATCCATTATCTCAGGTGTATGTTTTTTTTCCTGCCATTCCATATAGTCTATCGGCTGCATTCGTAATTTGGGCAAAACAGGTTCTCTACTCTCACATCTAGACTGATACAACTCATTTAATTCACTCGTAAATACTTGAGCAGATGACCATCCATCAGCAATAATGTGGTGAAAATTCCAGAAGAAGACATACTCAACCATATTCAATTTAAATAATTTTGCAGCAAATGGAGGTACTTCACTCAAATTAAAAGGCCTTGATGCTTCAACTTCTAGTAACTTTAATAATTCAGCTTCTTGAGCCTTTTTATCCGCCCTAGTAATATCGACTACCGGCAGCATGTATTTTTTGGTTTCAAGAACTGTTTGGAAAGGTTCCCCTTCATCATCAACAAAAATAGTTCTCAATGCTTCATGCCTGCTTATTATTTTAGCGATAGACCATTCTAAAAATTCAACATTCAATTCCCCTTTGAAATATACCGCTTCCGGACAATTATAAGCAGCTGATTCCATATCCATTTTATACAGATACCAATAATTTTTTTGCGTTCCTGCCAATGGTGCTTTTTTTTGCTGAGCAAATATTCTTTGAACAAGTCCTTTTATAGTCGGATCTTCATAAAAATCAATGACATCAATTTCAACTGCATATATTTCCCAAATACGAGTAAGTACTTGTATTGCCATTAAAGAATTACCACCCATTTCAAAAAAGTCCGATGTATCATTATTTACTTTGCATTCTAATACATCTTCCCAAACTTGAACAATCGATTCAAAGATAGGATTTTCTTTTTCTTCTTTGCCTAACATTTCTTTTGTATTAATATCAACAGTCTCAGGAAGGGAACTTAAATTTATTTTTCCTGTTCCCGTAACCGGAAATTCTTCTAATTGAATAAAATTTGATGGTACCATAACTCTAGACAAATGTTGAGATGCAAAATCCCGTAACTCTTGTTCATTTAAACTACCTTGCTTATCCAATACATAATATGCCACCAATTTTTCATTTTCTTTGGCTTTTTGAAGTACTACCTTCAATTGTTTTATATTAGGGTATTTTTCTAAAACTGTTTCAATTTCACCTGACTCTATTCGAACCCCATTTATTTTGATTTGTTGATCTTGCCTTCCTAAAAATTTAAACCTTCCAGAGGATAGTTTTGTAACTATATCACCGCTTTTGTACATTTTTGCATTTGGACTATTTGAAAATATATCTTTAATAAAACTTTTCTCTGTAAGATAAGGTTCATCTAAATAGTCTTCTGCTATATCCCCACCTATATATAATTCACCTGGTGTATTTGGCGGAACTATCTTTCCATCTTCATCAAGTATATAGACTCTCTTATTTAAAAATGGTAATCCTATTTCTCCCAACGAATAATCTTTTTCAGTAAGAGGTTTACAATAGCATGTATCAATAACAGCTTCTGTAGGTCCATACATATGTATCAGTTCTACTTTTGGTAATTTTTTTCGAAACTGATCCTTTACATTATCAGGTAATACTTCACCGCCACAAAAAATACATTTTAATTTACTATCACAATTAGATGGTAAGTTTGTTAGCACTAATTCTAATTGTGTAGGTGTTATTTGCATATGTGTCACTTCGTATTTTATAATTAAATCTATAATTTTCCTTGGTTCCCAATTAAATACTTTCTCATTACTTAAAACGATGGAAGAGCCATAGACAAACGGACCGAGCAGCTCCCAAATTGCGATATCAAAATTAGGGGCTACAGAATGCAAAATTCTGTCTCCAAAGCTTATCTCTGCACTATCAAGACGTGCTAATATTTGACTACATATTGCCTTATGAGTAACTCTGACCCCTTTGGGTACTCCTGTAGAACCTGATGTAAAAGCTATATATGCTATTGTGAAAGGATTCGCCTTATTGTGAAATTCTTCAGCATTCTCACTACTTGATTCAATTTCTGAATCAATATATAAAACATTATCAAATATATCTGATGTATATTCTTTTAATTGACAAACCGAAAGAATAGTTTTTGCATTTGCTTTCTTCAATATTAACTGATTACGTTTTTTGGGCTCCTGCGCATTAAGCATCAAAATAGTTGATCCACTTTTTAATACTGCCAATATACTAATAATAAGTAGTGGTGTTCTATCCATAATTAGTCCAACAACATCCCCTGGCGCCACTCCTTTCTCGTTTAAAATATTGCAGACTTTATTTATTTCATGATTCAGTTTCGCATAAGAAATTGTATGACTCGGACTTATAACGGCATTGCTTTGGCTATTTTTTTTAACATTTTGTTCGAATAAGTCTATAACAGTTGCATAATTACTACTCTCATCACATTTCAATTTGGTCGAATATTCATAAGGATTTTTCAGAAATTCATCCAATCTCTCTCTCGTTTTCGGCATAGTCTCATCAATCGTTCCTATGCTATATTCATACGGTTCTGTATTAAAATCAAATGGAGTCGTTTCTTTGCAAACATTGTTAATATCACACTTTACTTCACATAATACTTGATCAGATTTACATCTTACCCATTCTATTACTTGATATAAATTAGTGTTTGATTTTATATTATATCGATACATGAGTCCAGCTTCCAAAACACTCCACATTCCAACTTTTCCAATTGCATAATAAAATATACTTTTTATTTCCTTATTCACTGACATTTCTTTCATCATTTTTTTTATTTGATTAATATCAGTTACTAGATGTTCATATGCTTCTTTAGCCTTCATTTCTTCGCGTATATATCTCATTAGTTTAGAATTAGTTAATGATAATGTTGCTCCCAATTTAACTAATAATGGTTCTGACGGTCCTTCTCCAATTCTAAAAAACCTTGTATCACGTAAAATTTGAGAAGTAAAATTTCTTTCATCAAGGCCTCTTGCTCCTAATAATTGTACTAATTTATCCGCGGATTCCCATGCAAGTTCAGAAGAACATACCTTACAAGCTATAGCAATATCTTCTGGTATTTCTTCATTACAATCTATTTTTTCAGCAATGAAGAAGCCTAACGCCTCTATAGCTCCCACCGCTTTATCAATCTCCCTTAATCTGGATATCGTTACAGGATTATCCACTAACATCCCCGAACCAATATTTCTTTGTGAAGCATAACGAAGCATAAACTGGCTGCATCTTTTCATAATACCTGTGCAAATAGCAGTCGTAAAAAAGCGCCCAAACAATAACCCGCTTTCAGCAACCACCATACCCTTTCCTAATTCACCAATTAGGTATTCTTCCCCTACTTCAACATCTTTAAAAGTTATACTTCGTAATCCTACCCCATTAATGCTTAACATTTCTTTCGGTTCTTCTACATTTATCCCAACTGTTCTTCTTGGAATTGCAAAACAACTAATTCCTTTATAACCAGAATCTTCTGGATGACGACCAAAAACAAGAAACATATCAGCAGATGCTGCACCTGTAATCCAACATTTAGTTCCGTTTATTTTCCACCTGCCTCTCCCTGCTGGTACTATACTAGTTCTCATTTTCCTTGGGTTCGAACCAGCTTCCGGCTCACTAAGCGCAAAGCATCCCAAATTGTTTCCAGCAGCAATCTGTGGAAGATAAAATCCGCGAAATTGTGGTTTTGCAAATAATAATATTGGATAACTAAATGTATGTTGTACTATCAGATATGTAGCCAAGTTAATATCGATAGCTGCAAGCTGTTCCACTATTTTTACTGTATCTGACATAGGCAGATTCAATCCCCCATACTCTGTAGGAAGCCTTATCCCAAATAAACATCTCTTTCCTGCTTCAGACAAAAAATCTTCAGGAATTTTTTTATTATACAACATTCCTTCGGTATTCAATATAGAATTACAATAATTTCGTATCCAATCGATTATCTCATCTGTAGTTTCAGGATTATTTTTTTTCATTTGATTTCTAGTCATAGCATTATCCTCCTTGTCCTTATTAATAATGCAAATTATCCTATTTTTCTACTTTTATTGATTCTAATCGCAAATTATAGCATTTTATTTTCCTAGTATTCCTATCGTGTAATAATTAATACTTTTATCGTAACTTTCTCTTGTTTTTTAATTGTTAGTAATTAGATGATACGTTTAAATGAGATGTATCTAAAAAAGCAGCAATGTATGCCACTCACATTAAGAATTTATTAATAAAACTTAGTACACAATTATGTTAATATAGATATAAAATAAAAATTCATACTCCCGAGAAAATACTTAATTAAGTCATTTGAAAGGAGAAATATATGAAAACTTTAAAGGTAGGATCGTTTAATTTGTACAATCTCGTATTACCCAATCATACTTACTATGATAACAATTCTTATTCCGACATCGATTATAAGAAGAAATTGGAATGGATTCGATCTCAAGTGCAAACAATGGACGCCCAAATAATAGGGTTTCAAGAAATTTTCCACAAGGAAGCTCTAGTAGCTGCGTTAGATAATACGCAATTTAATTCTGAACAAATTCACGTTTTAGGAGAAACAGGAAGTTCTCCTGTCGTCGGTCTGGCTTCACAATTCCCTGTTATAAATGAGCCTGAATCAATCGAAAATATCCCCACCGAAGTTACAAAAGCTATTAACGGATTACCTGAAGAATTCAAAAAATTCTCAAGGGCACCTCTAAAAGTCAAACTATCACTACCTGAAGGGATCAATATCACTGTAATTGTTTGTCACTTAAAATCCAAACGACCAATCATAATGAAAGGTGAGGATGATAATGATTTAATGATTCAGGCTTTAGGAGAAACAAGATCATTGTTAAGACGATCCATCGAGTCCTCGGGAATCAGAAAAATAGTATTAGATGAGATATCTAACAATAATAATCCTCTAATATTAATTGGCGACCTAAATGACTCTACGCGCTCTGTGACAACAAATATTATTGCCGGACCATCTCCTTGGAAGTTTGATCCTATTGAAGTCAAAAAACAACATTGGGATTGTATGTTATATAGTGTTTTTGATATCATTTCACAGAAATCATTTAAAACTGATTGGCCAACCTATATTTATAATGGTCACTACGAAGAACTAGACCATATCTTACTTTCACAGGAATTCTTTTTCCGAAACCAAGAACGAATAGGTGACTTAGATTTTGTACATATTTTAGACGATCATTTAATAGACAATACTTTATCAAAAGATAAGTTACCCAAATGGCAATCTGATCATGGTCAAGTAGTTGCTACCATTCGTTTTATTACATAGATTGCTTCTATCACGTTTCTAAACTTTCATTACCCAAAAAACATTAAAAGCATCTCCGAAGAGATGCTTTTATAGTTATTCTATTATATATGCATTGACTATTTCACCGTTAAATACAGTGGAAAAATCCTTATTCTTACCACAAAATGAACTATCTACATCTTGTGGGTAAAATTCTTTCTTAATTTCCTCAGGAATTAATTGTTTATCCTGTTTCTGTTTATAAATTACTTTACATTCAAGCGTCAGTGGAAGTTCTTTTATCCCCGGCACTGAAATCACATTTGGTTCTTCTAATGTTAAATTTAATTCTTTTATCTTGTTGTTTTCCCTACCTGTTTTTGTTCCACAAAATTTCATTATTTCCCTATTAACGTTTCCATATGGAATATTTATTGTAAATTCCGGGTTCTCTTCAAGTATCTGTTTCGTAAATCGATTTTCTCTTATAAATAATGTGAAAATAGGTTTCGACCATTGGATACCAAGTGCTCCCCAGGATATCGTCATAGTGTTTACTTTTTCCTTTGATTTTGTTGTTAGTAGTACTCCTTCTTTTAGTGCTTGTAAAATATCCTTAGTATACTCAAAAACTTCAATTTCTTTTTTCATTATATAATCCTCCTTGTTTTTTTAATGTCTAAATGATAAACTAATGTACAACAAAATGGAAGTACGCACTTATTTGTGTGATACTATCTAAGAGGAGAGTAATAATGTCTAGTGAAGTTAATGTAAAACCATTTGCTTATGCAATGTCTTTGATAGACGGCAAGTGGAAAATGCACATATTGTTTTGGCTTTGGAAAAAAGAAGTTCTAAGATATGGAGAACTAAAACGCTATCTTTCAACAATAACTCATAAAATGCTAAGCACTCAATTAAAGGAATTAGAAGCAGACAATTTAGTTATCCGAAAAGAATACCCTCAAATCCCACCCAAAGTAGAATATTCATTATCAGAAAGAGGGTTAAGCTTAATGCCGGTCTTACATTCACTTTGTGAATGGGGCCATGCACATATTGAAGATTAATAATACTCATAAACTTCAGGATGAAGGAATAAGTATAATTCTTACATAAAATGAACATATTATTGAGGTAGTTAATAATTATTGGAGGGACATTATGCCAAAAGATAGCCAGCCTGATAACAAAAAAGCACGAATGGAAAAATGTAATGGTCAAACACCAATTACAAGAGAAAACCAAAATAAAAATAGGAATGCTAAACATAAATCCATCCCACATAACGATGTTTAGCCATAGTCAAAAGAAAGCTAGTGATAATTTGAACATCACCTTCAAATTATACTAGCTTTCTTATTTTTCATTCTATATTATTTAATAAAAGATAATCCTACTAAATCCCTGCTTACAGGCATTAAAATATAATCCATAGAATACCGTAAATACAATAATCGTAAATAAAACCATTTTTATGATAGAAAAATTCCCAGCAATTTGAATATAATTTGTTATAGCAATCAACGCAACGGCACTATTACTAATTGTTAAAAGTATTGGTGCAAAAAAATAAATTGCCATTTGAATAAATATTGAACCATGAATCATTTCATCATCAACTCCAATATCCTTAAGCGTTTTGTATCTTTGCCTATGCTGTGCAGCATCCGTAAGTTGTTTAAGTGCCAATATAGCACTGCTCATGATCAAAAAAGTAATACCAATATATAAACCTGCAAATATAGCGAGAGCTGACATACCATAAAGCTTTTGTAGAACCTCAAATCGAACAATCAACGAACCCTTTTTGTATTTCTTAATTTCATTTGTCACTTTCTCTGAAAATGTTTCCTCATATTTACTATTTATATTAACAGAAACAACTTTATTTATAGGAGTTGTTTCTGCTAGTTCTTCATCATTAATAACTGCAAATTCTAAATAGTGTGCTACTAGGTTTTCATCATACACACCGTCTATTTTTCGTTTGCATCCTGCAATTCGCATTGTTTTATTAAAATCAATAAATTCTTGAACAAATGGCTTTAGTTCTGATTCTATTACATGCAATACAATTGCACCTTTATCAAGGGATATCTCATCAAGCCCTTTTTGCTTTCTCAAATTATTGTAATCAGTCAGCTTAACTAGCACTAACTTTAGATTAAGAAGATTATGATATGCATTTTTATTTTTCTTAGAAGCTTCTTTCAATGCCTGTTTTGTTACGGTATTGGATAATGACACTCCAGACGGATAAACATCTGCCTCTGAAATTGATGCTTTATCATACCCTTCAGATTTAATATAGTTACCGATTGGAACTATATCTGTATTGATTCCAGCCGTAAATTCAAAATCGTTCGGTGCTGCACGCTTTAGTTTGTTAATTGCAAAATCGTTCAAACCAAAACCTCCTGCAAAAGCACATACAGTAACAAGAAGCATTATAGAAATAGTAGATATTAATATCGTAGATGTCATTATTCTATTCGCAACCTGGCGAAGTGAAAAAATATTTAATTTCTTATAATATAGCTTTTTGGTACTCGTCAATATTGTCAATAAAAAACCGGAAGCAGAGAAATAAAATAAGTATGTACCCGTACTTCCAAGAATAAAAACAGGGATAACCTTCGTTACATCATTAAAGCGAAAGTCTTTACTAAGTGCTGTAATATAAGCTGTTACAAGAAGAATAACAGAAATTATAAATAATGTAATTGATACCCACGTCTTTGCAAATCTTATCTTCTCACTTTTTTTGTCTATTTGTATAAGATCTACAATTCTAATACGAGCAACCTTATATGAAAAAAATGCAGCAACTACAATAAAAATGAGCAGAAAGAAAAATACTGTTTTTATGACTGATGCAATAGAAAAAGAAAACTTTATTGTTTCAAGCTCCTGTTTAAAAATCCTTGCTATAATAAAGGATATCCCCTGGGATAGAAATAGTCCTGCTAAAATTCCTGACACCAGTGAAACAATACCAAGTAATAACATTTCAAAAAACAGCATGACCGATATTCTATGTGTCGACATTCCTAGCAGCATATAAGTCCCAAGTTCCTTACTGCGTCTTTTCATCATAAAACTGTTAGCATAGATAATAAGAAATCCCAAAATTATACTAATGAAAATAGATAATGCATTGATAAAAATTGGCAATGTTTCTCTTATTTCTTTTGATGAAGACTGGATTCCTTGATTATATGGTATTGCGTTAAAAATGTAAAAAACAGCAACTGCAAAGAAAAGTGTCAAAAGATATACCGAATAATCTCCAAAGCTTCTTTTTATATTTCTTATCATTAATTTAAAGTACATTTTACAGTCCCCCCAAAAGAGAAATTACATTTAGAATTTTATCAAAGAACTGATTGCGTGTGTCACTTCCGCAAACTAATTCTGTAAAAACAACCCCATCTTTTATAAATAGTATTCTTTTACAAAAACTAGCTGAAAATATATCATGTGTGACCATTAAAATCGTTGCCCCAATCTCTAAGTTAATTGTCTGCATCGTTTCCATAAGCATCTGAGCGGATTTAGAATCAAGCGCTCCTGTCGGCTCATCAGCTAGAACTAAACTAGGATTCGTAACAATTGCTCTTGCTGCTGAAACTCTCTGTTTTTCTCCCCCTGATATCTGATAAGGAAATTTATTAAGTATATCATAAATATTTAATGTTCTGGCTATATTTTCTACGTTTTTATCAATTAGTTCCGGTCTTTCTCCCTGAATTGAAAGTGCCAACGCAATGTTTTCATGTACATTCAGTGTATCAAGAAGATTATAGTCTTGAAATATAAAACCTAACTTTTCTCTTCTGAACTTAGCTGATTTGTTAGCATTCATCTTAACAACTTCCTGACCATCAAGTATTATATTGCCGGAAGTTGCGGAATCGATTGTCGAAATTACATTAAGCAGAGTTGTTTTTCCACTACCTGAAGGTCCCATAATTCCCGTAAATTCACTCCTTTTGACACTAAAACTCACCCCATTTAGTGCAGGCGTTTTATTATATCTGCCTCCATATTGTTTTCTTACATTTTCTACCTTTAATATCTCGTCCAAAGTTTTTCTCCTTCTTTTTTCAAAAAATTATAGCTTAAATCCATTCATAACATACATAAATAACAGATTAATTATAGATGCGACAGTGATTATAGAGTAATATAACCTTAACCGTAATAAGTATTTTTTCTTAAGCCAACCATTTACAATAACTATTACAGAAACTACTGTAAGTCCAAATGAAAAGTAACACACTACAGATATTAACGGAATAATATATGTATGTACAATAAGTGTGTCTGCTGCCATGCATTTTATTGCCATAATTCCATTTAATCCATAATAAGTAAGTATTAGAATACTTAATAAAAGTAATATAGATTTGAAAATCAGAGACTTACCTGTCTGTTCTTTTCTATTACGAATCATGAAGATAGGCAGCAATATAATTGATAACAGTAAAAGCGGTATAAAGACAATTGCAGCTATCATTAAATTATGATTAAAACCAGATAACTTCTCATAGTCGGAACCCATAAAGCTAAAAACCATCCTGTTATTTTTCTCTGCTATTTTGCAGTAGTTTCCACTCTCTTTGCTATAAAAATATCCCTTACCTATATATTTGAACTTACATTTAAGTTGTCCACCGTTAAACATAAGGTTGCCTGCCTTATCACATTGAACATTACATGTAATCAGTAATGATTTCAATTTTGTTTTATCGGTTTGCCCATATGATCCAAATACATATCTCCCATTTATTCGTTTTACATTCATATCCATAGGAATGTTCTGCTTTAGAAGCTTTTCAGGTTCGACATCTTTACCTTTCTCTGTAAAGAATTCATAAAATTTATCAACAAATTCATTGCACACTTTATTACTTCCTTCAGAATCTGTATTAATGGATATGAACATACCAATATTTTCATCTGGTAATATTGATAATTTTGAGGAAAATGAAGGAAGATAGCCTCCATGTTCTATAGTTCTTTTTCCATTTCTTACTGTTTCATAAAATCCAAGACCATAACCTGTTAATCTACCGTCATTCGGATAATGATTACGATGCATGTTATTTACAGTACTTTTATTCAGCACTCTTATTCCGTTGTATTCACCATTATTTAGGTGCATAAGTATAAAAGCAGCCATATCAGAAGCTGTAGCACAAATCGATCCACTTGGATGGTCACTGATTACTGTATATGAATTTTCTATATACTTACCATCCTTATATTTATAAGGCTTTGTCATATTCTTAAAAATAGAACTGTTCAATCCGTATGATGAATTTTTCATATGAAGTGGTTTCAGAATATGTTCCGTTATATAATCGTTTATCGACTTACCCGATACCTCTTCAACTAAATGACCCACAAGTGCCATACCATAAACATTATATTGACAAAAAGTCCCGGGCTTTCTTATGACCGGCGGCATGTTTTTCTTTAATTCCTTTTCTAATGGTTCTAGAGAATCATAAAGTATATCTCCCGAACTTTTCAGGTACAATGGCACCCTGTCATCCAACCCTGCGGTATGAGTTAACAAATTTCTAAGGGTGACCGGCTTTGAAAAAGGATTATTAAGCTTAAACGCGGTCAAATAATTGTTCACGTCCTCATCAAGAGACAACTTACCCTGCTCGACCAACTGCATAGCTGCAGTTGCTGTAAACAACTTTGAAACAGATGCAATTTGGAAAACAGTAGTATGAGGGTCTACTGGAATTTTTTTCTTTATATCTGAATATCCATAACCCTTTTCAAAAAAAACCTGTCCATTCTTTACAATAGAAACCGCAACCCCAGCCACATGATACTCTTCAAGAACCTTCTTCATGTAATCATCCGTCATTCTTTCGAAGGTATCTACAGATTCTTCTGAAGTCTCCGCATAAACAATACTTTTCTGACTTAAAGAAAAAATAATAAAAATAAGTAATATAAAACACATAATCTTTTTAATTTGCATATCATTCCTCCTTGCAAAACTTACAGAATATGTGTTTATTTTATTTTATCGTTTTATATTTTTCCATCGATTTTCATTACAAATAACGAACATAATTGTCACATTTAGAAAAGTTAAATTTTATTTTTAGGAAAAGCAATTGATACTTTTGTAAATTTTTCTCGAGAAGATTGGACATAAACATCATGACCTAGTTTCATACAAAGCTTTTTTACTAGATAAAGACCCATGCCTGTAGATTTTTCATATTTACGTCCCGACTCTCCGGTAAAGCCTTTATTAAAAATCCGATCAATATCTTTCTTGGGAATACCTATGCCGTTATCCTCAATATTTAAAATAACAGATTCATTTTTTCTATCTACCCATATTTTTATATATGGAGAATCCTTTTTAGAATATTTTATTGCATTTATAAATATCTGGTTGAATATGAATCGAAGCCATTTCTCATCAGAAATTACTGTTTCACCACTATTTTTTACCTCCATTGTTATTCCTTTGCGTTCAATAAGTACAGCATTATCTTCTATCGCAGATTTGACACATTTCATTACAGGAATTTCCTTTATAAAGTAATCTTTTTCCACATTTTCGCTTCGGGCAAAATAAAGAGTCTGCTCAACAAGATGCTCAATTTTATTAGCCTCTTCCAAAAGCTCCTCATAAGAAATTCCTTTTAAATCAGTTTCGATAATTAATTTGATAGCCGCTATAGGTGTTTTTACATCATGTACCCATGATTCAATATATTCTTGATAATTACTTTGCTTATTTTTTATGGCATCCATTTTCTCTTCTATATCTTCATTTAACCTCTGTATATAGTCAAAAAATATTTTCATATCCGAATTTTCCGGAGGTCTTAGGCTGTTTGCTAAAGAATTAAGATCTGTAGAATTCTCAATAAATTCCTGCAAATGAGTGAAATAGCTACGACGTTTAATAAATGTGACTATAAGATAAATTAAAAATACAATTGCCCACATAAATACAATAAAGAACACAGCAAGCTTTGGTATGTCAAATATGCTCAGATAAGAGTAAAGTACTATCATTCCAATAACATGTAATACTATAATACTTTTTCTTCCATTTAAAAAATTTATAAAACTCATGTTATCATATACCCCTGTCCATGTTTTGTAATAATATAATCATATATTTTAATATCTTCTAGCTTTCTTCTGAGTCTGTTTATGTTGACAGTAAGTGTATTATCATCCAAAAAAACATCCTCATTCCACAGCTGTTTCATCAACTCTTCTCTCGAAATAAGCTTCCCATTATTCTTCATTAAGTAGTATAAAATTCTATATTCATTTTTTGATAGATCTACAGATTTTTCTTTATATACAGCGGTATAACTTCCAAGGTTTAATGTAAGTCCGTTATGTTCCAAAATATCACTTGAAGAAGAATAGCTCCGCCTTAACAGAGCACCTATTCTTGCAAGCAAAACCTCTGGTTTATAGGGTTTCGTTATGAAATCATCCCCGCCTAATGTCATTCCCATTACTTCATCCATGCTGTTACTACGGCTTGTCACAAAAATAATAGGAACATTGGAAATTTTTCTTATTTCTCTACAAAAATGAAAGCCATCAAAACATGGTAGATTGATATCGAGCAAAACAAGATGCGGCATAGATTCTTTAAAACTATTTATGATATGTTCATCCAAAGAAGGGGCTAAAATTGAATACCCATATTGGACAAGAAGCTTTTTTAACTTATCCTTAAGCCTTTCATTATCTTCTATAATCATAATTTTATACAATATATCACGACCTTTCACAAAATCATAATTAGTGTCTTCCACTTATGAATTATATTATCATATTTTTCTAATTACTTGGTAACAATTTACGAAAGGTTTTAGCCAATAAAACTCAGCGTTTGTTTTCGTAAAATAATTTTCAAAAAAACACTTTAGCCTATTGACAAAACCAAAATAATATGCTATATCATAATTAGCACTCATCACAATAGAGTGCTAACAATAAATAGAAAAGGAGTTGTTGACCATGACAGGATTGATACCTTTCAACAAAGGAAAAAAAGAACTTTCAACACAAACTGGCTTTGGCTTTGATAGCTTTAATAACATGCTTGATGACTTTTTTTCAAGCGATTGGCCTTTCAGAAGGTCTCTAACATATGATACCTTCAAGGTAGACGTTATGGAAGAAGACAATCAATATGTTGTAGAAGCTGAAGTCCCTGGCATTGCTCGAAATGATATTAATGTTGCACTCAATGAAGGTAAACTTCTAATTTCAATTAAGAAAGACGAACAGAATGAAAATTCAAGCAAGAATTACATCCATCGTGAAAGACGTTATACTTCTATGAGCCGTTCCGTTTATTTAGAGGATGCGAAAGCTGATGGAATCAAAGCAAAACTTGATAATGGATTACTTAGAATTATTGTACCAAAAGAAGAAAAACCTAACCATTCGATTATAATAGACGTAGAATAGTATAGAGGCATATCAGTAAATGTACTGATATGCCTCTTATATTAAACTGGCAATAAGAGACTTGAAACGAATTAAACCTATGAAAACTCAATTTCATAGGTTTGTTCTATAATAATTTCAAATTAAATAAATAATTACCGACGCAATAGTACTAGCTAAACCAACACAAGCTTCATAAGGGATAAGCTTCATCCGCTCACGAATACTCATATTTACAGAACCTCCTGTTGCATGGAAAAATGAACCATGCGGCAGCGAATCGATTACAGTACTCCCTGCATGAATCATAGCTGCTGCTGATATTGCAGGTACACCTGCAGAAAGTAAAGCTGAAGAAAATGTCTGTGAAGAAATGGTTGCCCCTGCAGTTGTAGATGCCGTTGCACCAGCCATTAGAATTCCTGATAGAGGAGCCAGAACAAAAGCTGGCATGTTCATTATTTCCAATAAATTGGTTACATCATATTGAAGTGCCGAAGCTTTGATAATTCCAGCGATTGTACCGGTACCAATTAGGAGAACGGAAACCCCTATCACCTTACTTAACCCAAATTCGGTGTATGCAATCAAATGCTTTCTATTTCCTGTTATCAGAATGCTTAAAACCCCACCGATCGGCAAAGCGATTAATGGATCTACACTTATTTCAAAGAGCGGACGAAGTGCCAGAAGAATGATAACGATCAAGGGACCGCAAATAGCAGGAAGAAAACCAGGCAGCTCCTTATCCTCCTTAAGTTCCATCTCTTTTTCATCTATCATCTCTTTATTCTTTTTTGCAAGCAGTGTTGCAAGAATTACGGTTACAATCAAGGCACAGACAGCTGGAAATATATTCTTAATCATAAGGGCAGTTAAATCAATATTAAACGCTTCAGAAGCGGCTAACGTATTTGGATTTGGGGATATGATATTGCCAGCCTTACCTCCACCTATCATAGCTAATAAAACACCACTTTTTGCTAAACCTGCTTTTTTACCTATTGCCAGAGCAATGGGAGCTACAGTAATTACAGAAATATCTATGAATACACCTACTGAGCAAATTATCATAGTCGCTATGGATATAGCCGCTATAGATCGTTTCTGTCCTAACTTATCGACAATTGTTTCTGCTATTTTTTCTGCAGCACCTGTTTTTATCAACGCTCCGGCAAGTATCCCTGATGTCAAAATACGCAAGACGGAAGACATCATCCCTTGAGCTCCTGTAACCATTGTATTTGCAGTAGTTACAAGACCTCCCCCACCAATAATACCTCCAATTAAAGCCCCAAGAATCAGACTATATGCAGGCTGTACCTTTTTTATAATAAGAAAAATCGCTATGGCTAATCCTATTAAAGCTCCAATTGTTGTAAACTCATATGACATATACTACCCCTCCTAAGTTAATTTCCGTTTATACTGAATTAGACGGAAAACCTGCTCTACAGTTGCTATCATATTTTTCTTGGCAACATCACTATTCATAGCTTCCTGTAAAGTAGAAATACCACGGACAATCGGGAAGTAAGCATCAATTCCATACTCATTACAAACTACTGCATCTTCTGTTACACAGCCCGAAAATGCAAGCACCATTTTTTCATATTTTCTGGCAATACCAGCAACACCAATCGGAGCTTTTCCCATGATTGTCTGGCCATCCAGTCTTCCCTCTCCTGTAATTACTATATCCGCATCCTTAATGTATTCCTCCAACTTTGTTTCTTCCAATACTATTTTAATTCCTGATTCCAATACTGCATTTGTAAAGCTAAGAAATGCAAATCCCAATCCGCCTGCTGCTCCTGTCCCAGCCTGGTTTGTGTTTGCTTTTGGGTTTTTTTCTTTTGAAATTTCTGCATAATAAGCCAACCATTTGTCCATCTGCATAATCATAGTTGGAGTTGCACCCTTCTGAGGACCATAGATAGCACTACATCCTTGTTCACCGCATAAAGTATTCGTTACATCACATGCAATACGAAAGGTACAGTCTTGTAACTGAGGAATTACAGACTCGTCTGTTATTGCCTTAATATCTTTTAATCCTTTTGCACCAAATGGAACCTGCTTTCCTTCCTTATCTAAAATACCAAAACCTAATGCCTGCAGCATTCCTATTCCACCATCGTTCGTAGCACTTCCACCAATTCCTACAATGAAATGACGGCAGCCTTTTAAAATCGCATCTTTTATTACCTCTCCAACGCCATACGTTGTGGTATTAAGAGGATTCCTATCCTTTTCCTCTACTAATGTAATTCCTGCAGCTCCTGACATCTCAATAATTGCCGTTTTTCCATCTCCTAATATACCATAGTCACAATTCACTTTTTCCCCTAAAGGTCCTGTAACTTCAATACGTTCTATATGACCGTTCATTCCTAATGTTAATGCCTCTACTGTCCCTTCTCCACCATCAGCGAGAGGTCTCACGCATATTTGAGCCTCCGGCATTACATTTTGAATCCCCTGTCTAATTGCATTCCCTGCTTCAAGAGATGACAAACTCCCCTTTAAAGAATCGATTGCTATTACTACCTTCATAATTACCCTGCTTTCATTAAAACGTTCGAAATCTTTTTCATATTTTTATACTATCAAATTACAGAAGCAAAAAATATGGTATCTGTAATAAATATACTACAACTTAATCTTTTATATATGTTATAATTAACATAACGTTATAAATTGGAGGAATTATCATGCCAGCAGAAATCAATCAGAAAATAGCGCAGCAAATTGTTGAAACGGTAAAAGATGTATGCGGTCATAATGTTAATTTTATGAATACAGATGGTATCATTTTTGCCAGTACCGACATTAGCAGAATTGGAGATTTTCACGAAATCGGTAAACAAGTCATCCAAAGTTGTAAGTCTCTGGAAGTTGAAAATAATGATAGCTTTAGAGGTACACATAAAGGGGTAAATATTCCTTTTATTCATAATGGGGAAGTAATCGCCGTGATAGGAATTAGCGGAATTCCTAAAGAAGTGCGTAAATATGCTTATCTGGCCCAAAAGATTACATCTCTTATATTAAGAGAACATGAATTAAACGTACAAAATCATAATCAAAAAGCACAACTTGATTATGTGATTCGTTCTTTAATTACAAATAGTAATATGAACCACGATTTTTTTATGGGTTTTATTGAAAGTAATAATATTTCTTTCACAAGTAGTTATCGAACCATTCTAATTATTTTAAATTCCCGATATAATCCATCTAATCTTTCCATGGTAGAACATCAGATTTATCAGGTCTTTGATTTTACCGGATGCAATTTTTATACGTTCAACTATCCAAATGAATATGTACTTATTCTTGAAGATGAGACTTTTCAGAAATGGGCTTATTTATTTGAAGATCTTACAAAAAAATATAAAGAGTTTTTGAAGGTCGGGGTCGGCAGCAAAACCACTTTAACCAAACAGCATCATTCTTATGAAGCTGCTAAACTTGCCCTATACAGCCTTCAAGTCAATGAAAACCTTGCTTTTTTTGACGAGCTTGATTTAGAAATACTTCTTGGAAGTGTATCCAACGATGCAAAAGAACAATTTCTACGAAAAACAATCAATAAACTTAGCAAAAAGGAACTGGTACTATTGAAAACATATTTCCAATGCGACATGTCTTTAAAAAATACTTGTGAAACATTGTACCTTCATAAGAACACGTTACAGTACCAGTTAGATAAAATATGGCGTAGCTGTGGCTATAATCCACGTTCGTTCAAAGATGCTGCTATTTTATATATGGGGGTAAAGCTGTTGTGAAGTTTCTGCTTATTCTCCTTGTGCCCATTTTCTGCACTGTTCAATTTTAGGCAGTGGATCAAATCCTTGATCTTTCCCCATATTACTAAGCATATCGCAAGGAAATGTTGAACATTCACCGCAATGATTTAGATTTTTGCTCTCACAACAAAATTTTACCTCACACTTACCGCCCCAAAACGGAAGTTCCATATTAAGGCATTCGTTACACTTTACTGCTTCTTTTCGCTCACAGCTTTTACAACATACACCACAACGTGATTCAAATTTCATCCTCTACCTCTTTCTATATTTATTAATTTTCTAGTATCACTATACTATATATATTCTTGCAATATTTGTCAATAATATAAGATAGCTGTAATTATACTGCAACTGCTTGTTCTCTGCTAATATAGAGGTTAGCATACAATCCACCTTTTTTAATTAACTGCTCATGTGTACCTGATTCCACCACTCTTCCTCTTTCTAATACAATAATAATATCAGAATCAATAATCGTAGACAATCTATGTGCAATTATAATTCTAGTACAGCCTGCTTGTTGAAAATAACTTGTTACTTTTTTTTCATTTACATAATCAAGCGCACTGGTTGCTTCATCTAAAATCATTAATTCGGGCCTATTTAATAATGCTCTTGCTAATACGATTCTTTGTCGTTGACCTCCAGACAGATTCATACCCATATCCGAAACCAAAGTTTGATATTTCATTGGCATCTGCTGTATTTCTTCATCTATTTGTGCAATTTGAGCGACTCTTCGTACCAATTCATTATCTACTTTTTTATTTACACATATATTGTCATAAATTGTCTTATTAAAAAGTGACATATCTTGTGGAACTACACCTATTTGACGTCTTAAAACTCCTCGATCCAACTTCTTCATATTAACACCATCAAAATATATTTCTCCATTTTTGGGTTCATATAATCCTAATATAATTTTAGCTAAAGTGCTTTTTCCTGATCCTGATGCTCCTACAATTGCAACTTTTTGCCCCTTTTTAATATCAAGATTAATATTATTCAATACATTCTCTGAATTGCTTGTATAGGAAAAGGATACATCTTTTAATTGTACATTTCCCGAGATTTGCAATTGAATAGGTTCATCTGGTACCTGTTCTTCTTTCGCATCGGTTATATCAGTAATTCTTTCTAAGTATGATGATGCTAAAACAAATGAGTTATAAATATTAAATACTGAGATACCTGTTGAAAATAGATTGCCTGCTAAAGTATAAATTGCAATCACTTCTCCAATTGTAACAAAACCATCCATATATTGGAAGATACCTATTGATAATATAATTAATGGAGCTGCCATTTGAAGTACTGACAACACTGTATCATTTATATTTTTAATCATATTTTTTTTCTTGTAAGCAGCCAGACTTTTTTTATACCGTTTTGTCCAACTCTCTAATACTTCGTTTTCCATTCCGGCAATTTTGATTCCAAATGCAGAATAAACTGCCTCAACCTGAACTCCTTGCAATCTAGTATCTTCTACAATTTCATTTTGATTTGCTTCCATTAATGTTGGTTTCATTTTTATAATAAAATATATATTAAGTAACAAAAATAATACGGCTACTCCTGTAAGTATGATTGATTTTGATAACATATATCCCATAATACATAGCATCATACCCACTTGTAAAACACCTTGAATTATTTGTTCAGAAACTAAATCACGAATTACTGATAAACAATTTAACCGAAACAACAAATCACCATTAGAGCGACTTTCAAAAAATTTATAAGGTAGATTAAGCATTTTTTTAAATGTTCCTTTAGTCAAATACCTATCAATATTTAATTGTAATTCAATTATCTTCATTCCTCTAAAAAACGAAAACCCAGCTAATAGTACAGCTATTCCTATGGCATAATAGTAATAATTACCACTAAACATACCCACTGTCATTCCATTGATATTGTCAGTTAAATGTTGTACCAACACTGGAATTATCATTTGAATAAAATACATGGCAGCAGATGCTATCCCTAGTTTTAAATAAAGTGATTTTTTAATTTTTATATTTCTAAATGCATTAATCCATAAATTAGTTTTCACATTATAAGGTTTGAATTTTTCGGTAGGTCTTACAACCATAATAATATCCGAATAGTTTTCACAGAACTCACTATACTTTATTTTTCTCCTTCCAAATGCTGGATCTACTATTGTCACACTTTTACCTTCAAGTTTTTCTAAAACTACAAAATGTTCATTATGCCAAAAAATTATTGCTGGAAGTGTTAATTGTTCCAAAGCCTTTGCATTAGCTCTATACACCTTTGTTTCCATGCCTCTGGATTTCATATATTTTGACAAAAGTGAGATTTTTAGACCATCTCTCCCGACTTCTAAACTTTCACGAATTCTTCGGATTCCATCATAACTTTTATAATATTGCATAATCATTGCAACACAACATAAACCACATTCTGTTTGACGCATTTGTTGAATATACGGAACTCTTTTCATATGAGCTTCTTTCATCCTTTCGCTCCTTCCTACTTCATATGCAATTTAGATAATATCGATCTTGTTTCACTTACACGACTGCTATAACATTCTTTCATGTAATCAATATTTGAGTTATAAAAGCCAGTTGCTACAATTCCATCTACCTCTATATCCGATAACTCAATAATACTTTTTTCTCCATTTATATCAACTTTCTTCTTTTTTTTTCCAAACATGTAAATTCCCTCCTATGCTAATTTAAGTCCATTGCTTTCATTGCTATTATAAAGATTCTTATAAACTCCGTTTACTTGCAACAATTCTTGGTGTGTTCCACTTTCAATCAAACTACCATTGTTCAAAACTAATATTTTATCTGAATCAATAATTGTGGACATTCTGTGAGCTACTACAATTCGAGTACTACCACTCTTTTTAAAATAATTTGATACTTTTCTTTCGTTTACAGTATCTAATGAACTGGTAGCCTCATCCAAAATAATTAACTTAGGGTTATTTACAACCGCTCTTGCCAAAACAATCCTCTGTCTTTGTCCTCCTGAAAGATTCATCCCCATATCAGATATTAGGGTATTATATTTCATTGGCATTTCTTCAATTTCTTGTCTTACTTGAGCTATATCAGTCGCATTTTTAATAATTTCCATATCAATATCTTCACTGTTTAAAACTATATTTTCCAATATAGTCTTATTAAATAGAGACATATCTTGAGGGACTACACCAATTTGCTTTCTTAACTCTGTTTTATCTATATCTTTTATGTTTACCCCGTCATAAAAGATTTCTCCTTCTGTCGGTTCATATAATCCTAACAGAAGTTTTGTTAATGTACTTTTTCCAGATCCAGATGTTCCAACTATTGCTGTTTTTTCCCCCTTTTTTATTTTAAAGCTTAAATTCTTTATTACATAATCGGAAGTATTGGTATATGCAAATGATACATTTTGAAATTCCACTTCCCCTGTAATATTTACCTTCATTGGATTTTGCGGTTTCACTTCTTCTTTTGCTTCTGTAATATCATTAATCCTCTCTAAATAAGAAGAAGCTAAACTGAAATCATTCCACATATTAAATAATGAAACACTTGTACCAATAAATGTACTTGCCAGAGAATAACTGGCAATTACCGCACCTATCGTCACGTGCCCCATAATACAGAGCTTTAATCCTAATAACAAAATACAAAAGGGGCCTACTGTCTGAAATACTGTAATAATAGTCGTATATATGTTTAAAATGATATTCTTTTTTTTATAAGCTTTCATACTTCTTCGATATCTATTGCTCCAATTATTTTCAATCTCTGATTCCATTCCAGCTGCTTTAATACCAAACATAGAATATATTGTTTCTGATTGAATTGATTGCAGTTTTGTATTTTCTATAATTTGGTTTTGATTTGCTTCTAAAATCTTCGGTCTCATTAAAAATATGAACAATCCATTTATAACGAAAATTCCAATTGTAACTCCGGTTAACAAAACGGATTTATCTAATAAATAACCAATAATTACAATTGCATAGCCTAATTGAATTACCCCTGTAATAATATGTTGTGAAATAAGATCTCTAATAATATTTAAACTATTTAATCGGAATAGCAAATCACCATTCGCTCTGCTTTCAAAATATTTATAAGGTAATTTCATCAATTTGCTGAAGGTTTCTTTCGTCAAATGCGTATCCACTTCCATCTGTAAATCAATAACACTTTTTTGCCTAATAAATGACATAATTCCATAAATCAGTATAGTTGCCAAAACAAAATATATACAATATTTCACCTGCATTTTGTTTGTTTTATGTGTTGTTAAATCTATCATACTTTCAATTAATATGGGTAAAATAAGTTGTATACCATAAGTAATAACTGATATTACTGTTGTTCTTATAAAAACTTCTTTTCTTTGTCCCACTCTTTTTAGTAAACTACCCCAAATCCAACGCTTTTTTTTCTCTGGAACAAACATTTTAGTCGGACTTACTGTCATTACTACATTTGAATATTCTTCTTTCATTTCTTCATACGTTTTTTTGATTTTTCCATATGCCGGATCTATTATAACTGCCATTTTTTGATTTATTGACTCTAAAATAACATATTGTTCTTCATTCCATAAAATAATCGCAGGCAGCTTAACCTGATGTAATTTATTTATACTTACTGTAGATATTTCCGTATCCATTCCTTTTTGTTGGAAAAAACGTTCCATATTAGAAAGTTCTAATCCATCTCTTCCTACTTCTAGTTCATCTCGAATATTTCCCAAGGTCTCATTACTTTTATAATATTTCAAAATCATAGCAATACAACATAACCCACACTCTGTTTGCTGCATTTGTTCAACGTATGGAACTTTTCTTAAATGTTTCATGCAATCCACCCTCTTTCTCATAATTGATTTCTATTGATCTCGACGTAGTAAAAATAAATTAATTTTAAAAAATAGCCATAGTACTATCCAAACTATACTATGGCCACTCTCTTTTATGTTTCAAAGTATTTACTTACCCTTCTTCTTTAAAATCATAAATATAACGGTAACAATAATGATAACAGCCAGAACTCCACCAGCCGGAACCCATACTTCTCTAATACTTTGCATCACATTATCCCAATTATGCATACCAATTTCTCCTTTCTAATTCCTTTTATTCATCCTTTAATTCCACTTTTCCTGCAATCATATTGCGGCAGCTAAAATAAGTTACTAAAAAATATCCCCCATAAATAATTAACAATAATATAATGGTAACCCCTGCATTCGCTCCTATATTCAGACCTAATGAAATACTAATTTTATCTATAATTTTAGGTAGTCCCACAATTGCATAGATACCTGCTAAGACTAACGGTGCTCCAAAATATACCGAAATTTGTTTTAATATTGTTTGTCTACAAACTTTCTTTTCCACACCTAATTTTTGTAATAGATTATAACGATAAACATTATCGAATGTTTCTGTTAGTTGTTGTAAAGATAATATTGCTACACAAATAATTAAAAATACAATTCCAATATAACAACAAACAAATGCAACCATTGCAAACATTCCATAATATGCATCACATATAAGCGTTTTTGTCAAAAATGTATACGGATTTTGGGGATCTCCAATAAGACGAACCAATGCATTATCAAATTTCTGCGGATCACTTCCTTTTTTAATCATTCCATTTTCAATAACCCTAATTTTATGTAGATTTATAACAACTGAATCCGGTACAATTAAAGTTCCTTGATCATTTAATCCAATACTTGTCAAATAATAAATTTCTTCTTTTATCTTATCTTGTGCGGGTTTCAATGTTTTATCTGCAATTTTAATCACTCCGCTATTTTTTAAAAAAGACTGTAACAACTTTTCCGTTCCTTTATATTTACAATTTAATAGATATGTCCCTTCCTCTAAATCCAATGGACTTTTTCCCTGACTTTTCAATATTTTATTGTAATCAGTAATAGATATTATAGGTACCGTTTTATCCGGAAGATTTTTATCGAAATCCCACAAATCATCTGTCTCTTCGATCAGTTGAGTATAAGTACATGTTTTATCCTCATATGTGCTTATTTCTACTTGTTCACCTAAATACTTATTTAAATCTACTCCTTGACTTAATAAATACTCCTGTATGGTCTCTCCTTCACCTACTTTTTCTTTATCTAAATCCTGTATGATAGATACATCATATGGAGTAGCGGCATTTGAATTACTGTTTAAGGTAAAAGCCATACCCATTCCCGTTGATACTATACAAATGGTTGCTGTCAGCAATAAACATACCACTGTAATCGTCAGATAATTTGTTTGGATTTTAGAACTAATCTGTCGAATCAAAAATGTATTTATATCTTTAAAATACCATTTCGAATTTCTTTGTAGAATATATAACAAAACTCCAAAAAAAGAATAAATCACACACCCAGTACCTAAAATGGCAAGTAAAAAGCTGATTGTAAATATTGGCGAATCTGGACTTAACCCATTTTTTTTGTAAACAAAAAATGCAACCATAGAAAGTAAAAGAATTCCTAGCAATAGAATACTCAATAATGCTTTCATACTTTTAATTGTCAAACTTTCATTTTTTCTTCCTGCATTTAATAAATCAATTAATTTAACCCTCGAAACAGTTCTTACGTTAAAAAGAATGACTACCAGAAATATAATTGCAAAACAAATAAGTGTATTGATTAATGATGGCACCGAAAATACAAACTGGTATTTTGATAAATCAATTGCAAACATTTTCAATGCTATCGCTGAAATCCCTTGAGATAATACACAGCCGACTGCAATTCCGGTTATAAAAGAAATTACACCGATCAGAATTGTTTCCCCTACAAATATACTGGAAATTTTACGATTTTCCATTCCTAAGAGCATATAAATACCCAACTCTTTTTTTCTTCGCTTTAACAAAAAGTTATTCGCATATATGATTAGAAAAGCTAAAATAACAGCAATAAACTTAGATAATATTGAAAGTAAAGATACTAACTGTTTTGACATATTAGATGCAGCATTACTAGTTTCTGTTTGAAATGCAGACTGAGATCCCAATGAATTAAATGCATAGAATAAAGCTACCGCTATCATTAAAGTCAGAAAATATATACTATAATCTTTAAAATTCTTCCTTACATTATTCCATATCATTTTCAAGTACATTCTATTCACCTCCTAAATCAGCAACCACATCCATTATTTTATCAAAAAATAATTTTCTGTTGTCGTTACAACGAAGTAATTCCTTGTAAATCCTACCATCTTTAATAAAAAGTATTCTTTTACAGTAACTTGCAGTAAAGGAATCGTGGGTTACCATTAAAATCGTAGCTTTCATCTGTTCATTCATCGTCTCCAAATTATTAAGAAGCATCTTAGCAGAACGTGAATCCAGTGCACCTGTTGGTTCATCTGCTAATATCAAAGAAGGATTGCTTACAATAGCCCTTGCTGCTGAGACTCTCTGTTGTTGTCCTCCTGACATTTGATAGGGATACTTATGTAATACTTCTTCAATATCCAGTGTTTTTGCTACCTTATGTATTTTTGCTTTTATTTCGTCTGTCGATCTTTTCATAATAGATAATGCTAATGCTATATTTTCATATGCTGTTAAAGTATCTAATAAATTAAAGTGTTGGAATATAAATCCAAGATTTTCTCTTCGAAATGCAGCAACTTCACGACTTTTCAAAGAGGTAATTTCTCTATTGCTGATCTTTATCTGTCCTGCTGTAATCGTATCAATAGTTGAAATACAATTTAATAGCGTAGATTTTCCAGAACCTGAAGGTCCCATAATTCCAACAAATTCGCCTGTTTCTACTTGAAATGAAATATCATTTATCGCTTTTGTACGATTTTCTTTTGTTCCATATTCTTTATATATATTTGTTACTTGTAATATTTTGCTCATATTTTTCCTCTTTTCTATAATTATTTATTTTAAACATAATAAATCTGCAATTATATTACCATGATTAAATTCATCTAATAATCCCATGCCTTTACTTGCACTTCCAACCATTAACCCCCAATCTTCGAGGGCATATAAACTGTCAGCTTGTCCAAAAAGATGGTTTTGAACAAAATTATTCACTGTATAAGCACATTGCTTTTCCAGCATATTATCATACATGAAATCTGCTGCATATCTTAAAATAGAAACACTTCCTATATCTCCATGACAAATGCTGTAATCATTTCCAAATCCATATTTTTTAAGCTGATTAATAAGTAATTTAATCTCTCCCATTAATTTTTCATCTTTTGCACTTGATTGATGTAATATTATTTTAGATAATAATAGCCCTGCAATTCCATTACACCATGAGTAATAATGCGTATTCTCTCTAATTATCCACATATTACTTTCCTTATTGAAACGAATATTTCTTTCATAATTTAGCGACTTATGTATTATAATTAAAATCTCAGGATCCTTTATAATATCATAACACCTAGCCAATTGACTCATAATGCCTGCATTCCCATGAGCATAACCAATGTCACCATTATCAGTCCATGAAATCTCTTCTTCAGATATTTGAATTGCTTCTTGCTTTAATTTATTTACAATTTTAATTAGAATATTTTTTACAACATCCTGATACAATTTATCAAGGTTATCATAAATTGAAATTAAGATACCCATAATTCCACTAATCCCGGAAAGAATATCAATTCTGTCCTGCTTACTAATATTAACCTCTGTAAACTCTAATATTTTGTAAATATAATTCCATACTTGTTTTAATTCAGCTTTATTATAAACATTTAATTTAATAAACTTATGAGTAACAAAAACATATGAATATATCCCTGTAAATACACCAAGTCCCATTGTTTCAATATCTTCCACATGATTCAAATTAATCATTCTTTCTACTGAATTCAATGTATCTTTTGCATATTGAATATATTTTTCTTCTTTCAATGTCTTCCCTAAATACATGAAATACAAAGCTATTCCACAATTTCCTTTATATAAATCCCACCCAACCGGGTTTATCGAATAATAATCATCTCCAAAACCAATATAACAAATCCAACTATTTTCTACTTTATTATTTACTGTTACCGAAAAACCTCGCTCTATGATTTTTTCTCCAATTATACGAGCTTCTTTTAAATAATCACAATTGATATCTAAAGAACCAGTCGATGTAAATTGAGTATTTGTTTTTACCGGTAGATCTGTTTTCATTTTACAGCCTATATAGCTTAAATATATTAATGCTGCTTGTCTTTCTAAATCTATCGCACTTAACTTTTGTATTTTTTCTTCCACTGTTTCTATGATACTTTTTTTATATTTATCATAAACTACTTCATTTTTAAAATTTGTTGCTTTTTTACTGTCTGCAATGATATTAAATGAAGGCACATCCCCATTGAGCATTGCTTCAATTTCAGTCTGATAAATTTTCTTTTCATCAAATTTTTCATTATTTTTTATTAAAATACCAATTCTATGAAAATAAACTATACGATCCATCTTATTATGTAATAAGTCAGGATGATAACTTGTTGACATTAATTGTGTATAATCATTTGTTGCTTTATAGATGACTCTACATTCTACATTACTAAATAGTTCTTTTATTTTCTCAATATACTCTTCTTTATTATTTAATATCCATTGATAGGTACTGATAAATCCTTGTTTTACATGTCCTATATATCCATTACCACCAATTTGTTCACCCTTATAAAGAGGGTAATTACCTGATTCTGGAATTTCCTTATAAACATTTTCTACTGAAATTGTATCACTATCAAAATTAGTGATTTTTTGAGTTTTAAATGGAGACTTTTTGGCTTTTCCTGATCCTATAGCTCCTATTTCCATTACTTCATTCGTATTAAAGTTCTGCAATAATGATGGCAAAATTAATACACTGTTAACTGAATTTTGAATATAATTATGGATATATGCCTCTACAGAATCATATTCTTCTTCCTTATCATATTCATTTGTATGAAGTAATGTTTCCAAGTCAATAAAAATCGGATATTTACCATTTGCTATTAAATTTTCACAATGACAATCCTTTGAATTTAATGTATACAACAAGCATAATAATTCACCGGTTTTTAAATAAAATTCACCTATTTCATGCTTTGTCTTACATTCCTTATGTTCAACAAATTCCATCCATCCTGCTTCTTTGATACTATATGTTTTACAGCTTTTTAATGGACTAAAGTCTGGTATTCTTTTATTTACCCAATTTAAAAATGCGTCATAGCTTCTTTCCATAGCAAAACTCCTAGGCTTATACATAAGTATCTTTTGACCAAATTTTACTGTTGCTACTGTTTTACCATTATTATGTGTATCTCCATTTCCTAGGATAATGCTGTTAATTTTACCTAATGGCTTTCCATCATTTAATGTTCTTTCTAACTCGTTTATATACTTTTTTGTATTCAATAAAATTTCATGTACATAGTTTATACTATAAGAAACTGTCCTTCTCATTTCTTTATACAATTCCGGATATACCAAATATACCTCTTTTAAATATTGCATATCTTTTAATAGTTTATTTGTATAATATGTACCACGTTCTACGCTTGTCTTTCCTTCTAAGCGCTCATCTATTTTTGCTACATTTATTTCTTGAATAATAGTTCGATAACTTAATGCTGTCAATTTACCAATAATATTCTCAAGCACACTTTCTATAAAACATTCTTCATTTTCTAAAATATCACCTAATTTTACTAATTCCATTATTTTATCCATATGCAAAAGTAATATTGGTTTAAAGAAAAATGACCATCTGTTTTTTTGTTTAGTTAAAATTTCATCTAATATGTCAATATAGTAACTTTTATTTATATCAGAAAACATCTGTTTAATTTCATCTAAAACTTCTTCTTCCTTAAAATAATTGTTCAAGAAATCTTCTGCTGTTTTTCCAGATATTTTTTCTAAAAGATTTCCGAGTACATTATTCTCTTTTTTTTCAGGAAATAATCGATTCCAAAAACTTAGAATTTTTTCCTTTTCAGTTTCGTATTTTTGACTATATTCTATACAATTCTCCATGATACTTCCTCCACCTCTATTCCTTTTGTTTCTTGTATCCAAGGCTAGATTTTCTAGTATTGAAGAATCTAGCCTTAGATCTATTTTTACTTGAAATTATGCACATGAACGATGAGGATGTGTACACTCATATGAATATGTTGGCACTGCTCCACATTTTCCTGCTATTGTCAATCGAAGTGCTGTGGATATAAGTCCTGCTCCTGCTTTTTCATCCAAATCTTGGTCTTTGATTTCTTCTACCACTCCGTTAATTGGACTTGTTACTTCTTCTTTTTGGTCCAATGGATTTCTTAATGTTTCTTTACTCATTTTTCTCTCTCCTTTATAGTTGCTTATTATTCTTTTACCATATAATTAGCAAGATACATTATTTGACGTACACTCATATGAAATTGTTGGCATCTTTCCACACTTTCCTGCTATAGTTAACTGAATTGCTGTGGATATTCCTGCTCCTGCTTTTTCATCCAGATCCTGTCCTTTAATTTCTTCTACTACTCCGTTAATTGGGCTTTTACCCTCTTCTTTTTGATTTTGTGGATTTCTTAATGTTTCTTTGCTCATTTTTCTCTCTCCTTTATGACATGTTTTTTATTTTACTAATTACTAACAAGATACATTATTTGATGTACACTCATATGAAATTGTTGGCATCTTTCCACACTTTCCTGCTATTGTTAATTGAATTGCTGTGGATATTCCTGCTCCTGCTTTTTCATCCAAATCTTGTCCCTTAATTTCTTCTACTACTCCGTTAATTGCGCTTTTTGCCTCTTCTTTTTGATCTAATGGATTTCTTAATGTTTCTTTGCTCATTTTTCTCTCTCCTTTATAGTATGTTTTATCATTCTTTACTTACAAGACACATGATTTGTTGTACACTCATATGAAACTGTTGGCATTTTTCCACATTTTCCCGCTAGTGTCAATTGAATTGCTGTGGATATTCCTGCTCCTGCCTTTTCATCCAAATCTTGGTCTTTGATTTCTTCTACTACTCCATTAATTGGACTTTTTCCTTCTTCGTTTTGGTTTAATGGATTTCTTAATGTCTCTTTGCTCATTTTTCTCTCTCCTTTTTTGTTGTTTTTGTTTACAAGGAGAGTATATCAAAGGAATACTCTTTATAATTATACTTGTAATAAATATATTAGTTTATTGAATTAGTGAATAAACAAGACAAAAAATTTACTTTTATTCGTCATAAACGTTTTGTAATTACTTTAAAGTTAAAAGCAAAAGAGCTGTTGCTTCAATGACAATAAATAAGTCATATAACAACAGCTCCTTATATTTTGTATCATAATAAATAACTCTTTTCATCTAATTAGGAACTTAATTTTTTTAGAGTAGTCTTGGTCCAATGCTCATAAAAAATTAAATTTTTCTGTTTTCTTATTATACCAATGAAAAGACAGCCTAATGATAGAAGCACCAAAATCTGTGAACCAAATTGCAGCATCGTACTATTGTTATAGTTTACACTTAAATCCGGTAACAAACGAAAGATAAGCAGCACTAATCCATTTCTGCCCCATATCTGCCCTAAAGTAATTGGCCGTTCACCTTCACTGTCAACTCTGACTTTTAGAATAACCATTCCCAATGTACTTCCTTGAAATATAAGTGGAATAAATAAAAAAATAATACAATCAAATAAAACTAATAATATAATATTCCAAGATGATGGAATTCCTAACATAATGTTTATTATAGGACAACTTATCGTATATAACATCTGTGCTAATAATGTGTCAAGCAAAAATGCTATTATTCTTTGAAACAATCCAACATTCTTATAAACCAAATTGTTTTTATCCCTATCCATATTAGGTAAAAACCGTTCAATACGATTAGTTAAATAAAATCCTCCTGCTGCTCCAAGTGTATTAACAATCAAATCATCTACATCAGGAAAACGGTAAGCCTTGGGATAAATTCCATAAAGCCCCGTATATTGTGTCATTTCATAGAAAAAGCTTAGTAAAAAACCAAACATAATCGTTTTGAATATACTACACTTAAAATACTTTTTTAGATATACTCCAAACGGCATCGTAAGAACGAAATTAAATGCTACGGTATAAAAGCTTTTGGTTGATAACGATTTTAACCATGTCGAAGGTTGACTTAAAACAAATCCAGAATGATTTAAAAACGTTTTAACAAATAAAAATGGACAAAAATTTGCTTGCATTGGTTTCATTTGTCTCACTTGTTCTATGTCCGGTAATGGAAAAATAGTCATAAACCAAGCTGTAATCATATATAGCACAAAAGATCCAATAACTATATTTTTTCTAAATTGAAGTCTTCCATCCTTTCGATATTGATAAATAGTCAATGGTATAAAAAGTGCATACAATAATAGTAATGATATCATTATACCATTTGCGATAGGATTTAAATAAACATACATACTATAATACCCCTTTCTTAATGTTTTTTGACATTTGTGTAACTTTTAAACTCCCTAAATGTTTTTAATACTACATTTACCTCAGCAAATTAAAGTAAACATAATCAGATCAGCAAAATTCATTATATTATGACAACCAAAAATTGGCAAGTAAAATAAACTTTTTCAGAATATTCACAATCGATAGATAATTTATCTTTTACACTTATTATACTACTTCTTTTAGTTATTTAGATTTTTACCTAATTCATCCTTATAAGTTAATGCAATAATAGGTAAAAAAAATAGAGCCTATAACACTTATTTAAAATGCAGGACTCTATTTTTTCTTTTTATTTCAAACAATTTTACTATTTAAACAACATACTACTAAAATCTTTTATTTCTTTTTCCATACCTCAATATTTCAACTTCTTTAGGAATTTCTTTTTCATAATAAAAAATTGAAGTACTTTTACCTTCCATTTTTTCTTCATTTTCAATAATCTTATTTCCTAAACTACATATAACTTTTTTTAATATCACCTTCATAATTATCCTCCTTCAATATTTATCTTTTTTAATTCTATTATATATTTTCAAAAATATCACATATTCTTCCTAAACGACTTTTTTTTTATCTTAAATGTTCATTTCTAGTGCATTTATGTTATAATATTATTTAATTATAAAAAAGGAGTTCCTTTAAAATGAATTTATTAATAAGTTTATTATCTCTAACCAGTAGTGTTTTATCATATTATATATGTATTTTAAATTTATCATTATTTACATATACTTTTAAAAATAAATTTTATATTTTTTTACTTATTCTATTAAATGCTATAATAGCTACTAAATTGGGCAATATTGTAATTATTAGCTTACTATTAAGTTTAATTTTATACCATATTTTCTTTATCAAAAATACAATTAAAAATTTTTTTATTATACCTGCTGCTTATATCATAAATGTACAATTATCCAATTTATGTACGCATATAATCCAAAATTTGTTTAATGTTTCACTTAGTAGAGCAGATACAATAATACTCCGTTATTATTTGATATATTGTATAAGTATTATAATTATTTCCGCAATTTTCTCCTATTTTGTTGGAAAACTTATTCGTTATTATATGAGAAAATTAAACACTTCCATTTTCCGCAAAGAAGCTTGGATTCTTATCCTGTCTCACCTTAGTATATGTGCACTTATTTATGCTTTTAATATTATCTGGGGGCAAAAAGTAGGATACACCGATGAAAATACGACTTTTAATTCTATTCTTTTTTTACTTTACTTTCTATCGTCAACTATAATTTTAATTATAACATTCCGCACTTACTCCGAAAAAAGTAAGCTTGCATTAAAAGAAACTGAATTCAAAAACTTAAAAGAATATACTTCAAATATAGAAACTATGTACTCTAATCTACGTACATTTAAACATGATTACATTAATGTTTTATCTTCCTTATATGGTTACATAGAATCCAAAGATTATAATGGATTAGAAACTTATTTTAATGAAAAAATACTTCCAACAAAGGAACAAATAACTGTAAATAATGAAAGACTGTCTCAACTTGGAAAAATTGAAATTCCTGCATTAAAAGGTCTGCTTTCATCCAAATTTATCTATGCTTATGAACTTGGTATTCAAGTATTTATTGATATTTCAGAACCAATTGAAAATATATCTATGGATATCGTTGATTTATCTCGAATACTTGGTATTTTCCTTGATAATGCTATTGAAGGATCTTTAGAAACAAAACTACCTCAGTTAAATTTTAGTATAATAAAAACTGAAACTTCAATTGCTGTTATAATTACAAATAATTTTATAAATCATCAGATTTCCCTTACACAGATAAACCAAATTTCCGTTTCAACAAAAGGGTCAAATCGCGGACTTGGTTTATATAATGTAAAACAAATACTAAAAACATATAAAAATGTCCTTCACGAAACTTCTATGCCAAATGATTTGTTTATTCAGCATTTAGAAATTATGAATTTATAATATTTATTCTTTATATTTTCTATTTACAACCGGTAAAACAGCTATACTTACTACTACTGAAACAATCATTACCATGTTATATAAAATTTTATCTTTTAAAATAATAGCAGTAATTACATAGACAACAAATGTAATTACTGTTTTTATTTTTAGTGGTTTCATTTTTTCTGGTACTACCGGGTTTTTCTTCGTACCAGATGGTGCATATTTTAACAATATTAAACCGGATATCAATAATACGATGCTCGATATTATATAATTAATAGAAATAATTTTACTAAGATATGCTCCACCTACTATAAAAATACCTGTAACTAAAAAACATACAATATTTTTATCAAAATGCATTCCTCCTGCCAACTTACGAAGAATAGCAAAAAGCAATAACATTAGAATACTTTCTTTTACAATTCCTAAATATATTGCAATAAACATATATACAATTAATTTAAATATGTTATCTATAAAAACTTCTATTCCATAGGCGATTACAACTTGTTCACATTCTTCTCTTGGATAAAATCGATTCATCCACTTTGTGAGTTTTAATGCTAACATGTGCTCAAACTTATCCATATATCGATATTTCCTTCCTTTATCTTAACAATTTTACTATATAAATATAACTATTTTGTAAAATCTCTGTATTTTATACAGCATATCATATATCTTCAGCAATTAATTTTATTGTCCTAAACGTCGTTAATTACATCTTAAACGTCGATTATTTTTGTCATAAATATCAATAAAGCATCTTAAGCGCATTTTTAATATTTTAATTGACATATCTAGACACATTTCTTATACTTATATTAAAATGTTTACATAAATGATTGCTGCTAAAATACAGGTATTATACTGTTTTATTATTACGTAATGGAGGAAAGTGCAATGATGAATGTTTTTATATGCGAAGATAATCCTAAACAACTAAAAAAAATTTCAGATATTGTAAATAATGTACTTTTGATTGAAGATTTAGACTTACAGCTTGCATTAGCCGATACAAATCCTCATAAAATACTAGAAAAGGTTAAACTCTCTAAAGAAGTAGGGATCTATTTTTTTGATATTGATTTAAATTCGGATCTGACCGGTCTAACTTTAGCACAAGAAATCAGAAAATATGATCCACGTGGATTCATTATCTTTATAACCACTCACTCCGAAATGAGCTATATGACTTTTATGTATAAAGTAGAAGCTATGGATTTTATACTTAAAGATGATATAGATCAAATTCATACAAGAATTCATCAATGTATTTTAGATGCAGTAGATAGATACTCGTCTTCCAATAATTCTATTCAAAAGAATTTTACATTCAAATTTGGAGATAAAAGAATCAGCATTGATTATAATGATATTATTTACTTTGAAACATCTCTCAACGTTCATAAAATAATGATTCATACAAAAACGCGTGTATTGGAATTTAGCGGAAAATTAAAAGAAATTGCGGATACACTAGATGAACGGTTTTATCGGTGTCATCGCTCTTTTTTGATTAATCGGGAACATATAAAAGAAATTGATTTAAAAAATCATGTTGTACATATGTCAAACTATGATAATTGTCTTATTTCTAATCGTTTAGCTAAAGGATTACTCGATAAATAATACTCATTTAAATCAAAAGACACTGTAAGCGTTTAAACTTACAATGTCTTTTTTATTTTAGGCTATATATACAATCTAATAATCAAAGGATTCTAGCTAATACTCATTTCTTAAAAATCAACTTATAAACTTGAACCACAACAAGCGGCATAAAAGATAGTAGATATACAATAGCATACTGTTCCCCAGACAATGAGGCGACCTCAAAGGTATCTTTAATTGGTTCAAATATCAGAACGATCTTAAGTAATAAATATCCGATAGCTACTGATAGTAATAAATATTTATTCGTAAAGAAACCAATCTTGAAAACAGATTCCTTGGATCTAGAATTAAAGCTATGAAGCAGTCTTGAAAGACACAAAGTAGCAAAGGCCATCGTACTTGCTACCAGTGGGTCACCATAGGATAATCCTAAATGAAATGCTGTCATTGTGCTTAGAGCAATGAGCGTCCCCTCAATTAACACTGTAACACCAAAAGATTTATCTAATATTGGAGTATTCATTTTTCTGGGCTTTTCCTCCATGATGCTATCATTATGGGGTTCAAGTCCTATTGCAATTGCAGGCAGACTGTCTGTTACTAAGTTAATAAAAAGTAAATGTACCGGCGCAAATGGAATAGGGAGGGCTGCTATAGAAGCGTATAATACAGAAAGTATACCTGCTGTATTTCCGGATAGTAAAAATTTTATTGCATTTTTTATATTTGAATATATACTTCTTCCGTTCGCTATTGCTTTTATAATCGTTGAAAAATTGTCGTCTGCTAATACCATAGCTGCTGAATCCTTAGCTACTTCAGTACCTGTAATTCCCATAGCTATTCCAATATCAGCTTGTTTGAGGGCTGGTGCGTCATTTACTCCGTCTCCTGTCATAGCGACTACATTTCCTTTCTCCTGCCAGGCTTTTACTATTCTGATCTTGTGCTCTGGTGATACTCTGGCATATACAAAGACCTCTTCTACTTTACTCTTTAATTCCTCATCCGTAAGATTATCAAGTTCATGCCCATTCATTGCTCCTGATTCATCTGCTAAAATCCCAATCTGTTTGGCAATTGCTGACGCCGTGACCTTATGATCTCCTGTTATCATTATAGGTTTGATTCCTGCTTGCATACAATCGGCTACTGCTTGCTTGGATTCTTTTCTAGGTGGGTCCATCATAGCGATAAGCCCAATAAAAATCAATTCTTTTTCATCTTCAAGCTCAATCTTTTTATCTTTATCAACTTCTTTATAGGCAAATGCCAACACTCTAAGTCCATTTTTTGAAAAATCATAATTAATACTCTTTACATTTTCTTTTTCCTTTTCAGTAAAAGAATATATACCATCTGACTTTTCTATTGAAATTGTTCTTTCTATTAGTACATCCAATGCTCCCTTTGTTATCATGACAGTTCTTCCTTCTATTTCGTGTAATGTACTCATCAATTTTCTATCGGAGTCAAAGGGGATTTCTCCTAGCCTGGTATATTTTTCCCGAATATCCAATTCATCTAAATCATATAAATCTCCTAAATTCACAAGTGCTATTTCTGTAGGATCACCCATTTCTTTATTCTCAATGGTTACAGCATCATTACATAATAACGCTGTCAAAATAAGCTTTTTCTCAAGTTCCGTTCTTTGATCTAATTCATTATAATCTCTGACTTTATCATCAACAAATACTTTTTGTACTGTCATTTTATTCTGTGTCAGTGTCCCTGTTTTATCTGAACATATAATCGAGATGCTTCCTAAACTTTCGACAGAATGTAACTTTCTGATAATGGCATTTTCCTTAGCCATTTTTTGAGTTCCAAGTGCCAATACAATGGTCACAATAGAACTTAGAGCTTCCGGTATTGCTGCTACTGCAAGAGATACAGCAAACATCAAGGATTCAACAAAAGGAGTTCCTCTTAGAATATTTAGACCAAAAATGAAAGCAGATATTGCCAGTATAATGATAGCGAGTCTTTTCCCGAAAATATCCAGGTTGACTTGTAAAGGTGTTTTCTTTTCCTGGGCACTTTCTAGAAGACTTGCTATTTTTCCTATTTCAGTCTTCATTCCTATTGCAGTCACTATCACTACCGCTCTTCCATAGGTTGCAAAACTACCGGAAAATACCATATTCTTTCTATCTCCAATAGCAACATGTTCTGCTTCAATGACATCCGTGATTTTAAGTACCCCTTCTGCTTCTCCGGTTAATGAACTTTCATTTGCCTGTAAACTATATGATTCAAGTATTCTTCCGTCAGCACTAATATAGTCCCCTGCTTCAATAAATAAAATATCACCTACCACGATCTCTCTTGAAGGAATTTCGATCTTCTGATTATCTCTAAGTACTTTTGCAGTGGGTGAAGATAATGCTCTAAGACTTTTTAATGCCTGCTCTGCTTTAAGATGTTGGGCAGCTCCCAAAATAGCATTCACTATAACTACAACTAAAATAACTAAAGTACTTTCAATTTTCCCTAAAAAAGCGGATACAACAGCTGCTATAATTAAAATAATGACTAGAAAGTCTTTGAACTGTTCAAAGAAAACTTTGATTACACTCTGCCTGTCTTTTTCTTCTAATTCATTAAAACCATAGTCATTTCTACGGTTATTTACATCATCTGTGTTTAATCCCTGGTCTGTAATATTTAATTGCTGCATCACCTCTTTACCTGTTTTTCTGTAAAAATCCACCATAGCGATTTCTTCCTTTCTTTCTGTTACTCTTTTCTTTTATTCCAATCTTGTAAAGCTGATCCTGTGTATATTTAATAGCATTCCTATATTTCTTAATTTTTAGCTACTTTTTATAAATTTTACCTAGATTAAATATAAAAATTACTTTATCATGATATCTTGAAAATTGAATCTATCATATAATATAAATTGTAAATAATGGGTTATATCAAAAAATTGGAGGGAAGTATGAAAAAATATCTTATCAAATTTCTTACAGGATTCATGTCAATCACATTCTTCATTTTTGCGGGTACATCTTCAATGGTAATAGCCGATACCGCTACTACTACGATTACGATTTTTCATACCAATGACTTACACGGCCATTTAATTGATGAATACAACAGTGCTGGAACATTGACAACAATTGGAATGGACTATGTAGCAGCCATCCGTAACAGTGTACCTGATTCGTTACTGGTCGACGCTGGCGATTCAACACAAGGAGTACCATTTGCCAACATCAGCAAGGGTAAAGATGTTATCAAACTTACCAATGCAGCACGCTATGATGTTGGAGTACTGGGTAATCATGAATTCGATTTCGGGCTGAACGCGGCGCTGACCAATGTTAAAAATGCTAACTATCCTATCCTCTCGGCAAATACAATATACAATAAATTGCCTTTTTTAAAAGATATAAAAGGAATAGGAATAACCGAAAACAATGGATGCAATTTAATCAAAATGGTAAATGGCATTAAAGTGGGATTTTTTGGAATTACGACCCCTGAAACCGCATACAAAACCAATCCTTCTTATCTAAAAGACTCCACATCCAGTGTAACGTTCGAAGATCCTATCACCATTTCACAACAAGAAATCAACAAGCTCAAAGCAGAAGGCGCTCAGGTGATCGTTGGAATCATGCACATCGGTAATGAACCAACAGCTTCACCCAACAGCATTGACATAGCAAATCAACTTTCTGGATTGAACATATTGATTGATGCTCATAGCCATACGGTAGAGAATAATGTTGTTAATGGTACCTTAATAGCCCAAGTAGGTTGTTATGGAGAAGCACTTGGAAGAATTGATGTTACCGTTTCAGACAATGGGGAGGTTTCATCAAAAGAAACTCTGATCAATCCGGCCGATGCACAAAAAACCTATACACCCGACCCTGCTATCAAGACTCTTGCAGAAGATCTGAGTAATAAACAATCCACACAATTTCAGAAAGTCATAGGTCATACCTCTTCTGTATTATGGGGGGGTGTAGTAGATGATACATCAGTTGCACGATTAGTAGAAAGTAATCTGGGTGATTTGGTGGCAGATGCAATGGCTGATAATGCCAGAGAGCATATTGCTGATACTAATGTCGCAAATCTTCCTGTCGTTGCATTGGAAAATGGTGGAGGGGTACGCGAATCTATCCCTGCGGGGGATATCACTTTTGGACATGTGAGTACTGTATTGCCATTTGGCAATCTTCTTTCTTTAAAAGAAGTCACTCCTAACATACTATACCAAATTTTAGAAAATGGCGTTTCAAAAATTGGCGGGCAGGATTTAACCACCGGCGTCATATCTGGAGCAGACGGGCGGTTCCCTCAGGTTTCGGGCATGCGCTTCTCTTACAATCCAAATGGTTCACCTTCCAATACATCGCTAACTCCGGCTGTGACAGGTAACCGTATTAAGCAGATTGTACTTCTCAATTCGGATGGAAGTGATATGCAGACATTAGACCGCAACGATACCTCAACCAAGATTGTCCTTGCTACTAACGACTATGAAAATGCTGGCGGTGATGGTTATACCATGCTTTCAGATATAAAAAATATTGGTGAAGGTGATGCGCTGGATGTTATCACAGCAAATTATATAAAAAAACTGACCAACCAGGGAAATGGAACTTTCTCTTACCCGAATAGTCAAAATCGTATTTGTGTAGACACAGATTTTATTTATCCAAATTACATAGCTGCCATTACATTGACGGATAAAAATGGTACAATCGCTAACAAACAAGTCCTTTACAATTTAGACAATACTTCTGCCGCATATGGGACTACAGATGAAAATGGTATACTAACAATAACAAATCTCACTTCAGGTGCACATACTATTTATGTCTACCATAACGATAATTGTAACGCAGCCTATGTTAACGATATAATCGGTAAGACAGCTGCTGCCAGTGAAATGACAGCACAATCTGACGAACAAAAAATTGCTCATCATATGATGAAGAAAATATTAGCGCTTCCTTTTAATATTACCTCCTCCAATGTCGATACCGTTAATGCTGCATTAGAATCTTTTAAAAATCTAACAGAAGCTCAAAAAGACTTAATTGCCAATGCTTCTTTATTAATATCAAAAAAAGAGATTGCTTTGAGTATTTCAGCAAAAAAGGAGAATTCTTCAACTGCGAATCCTAATGTTACAGTAAACAATTCGTTCATTTTCCTGCTTATTCTAATTAATATTATTACAGCAATATGTATACTCATTATATATATTAAGAAAAATAAATAAATTTTGCACAAAAAAGTCTCGAGAAACTCTCAAGGCTTTTTTGTTTATAATATTTGTTCACATGTGTAGGTTGTGATATTATGTAAATATGAATCGTATGAACTGTTATTAAATATATATTAATTAAGAAAGGAGAAATCTAGTATGAAAATTTTATTGGATGAAGCAAAAAAACTACAAGACACCATCGTATCACATAGAAGGTATATGCATGAAAATGCTGAAATTAGTATTAACCTTCCTTTAACTACCAAGTATGTAATAAAAAACTTAAAAGACATGGGATATGAACCAATAGAAATATGTAAATCAGGAATAGTTGCGATAGCCGGAAAGCAAAAAACTGGTAAGACATTTATGCTCCGAGCTGATATGGATGCCCTGCCTATTATGGAGGAAACTAATTTGCCTTTTAAATCAAAAACCAATAATATGCATGCATGTGGGCACGATTTACATACAGCTATGTTACTTGGTGCTGCACAATTACTTAAAGATCACGAAGATGAACTAGAAGGTCAGGTAAAACTAATGTTCCAACCAGCCGAAGAAACAATGGGCGGTGCAAAGGATATGATTGATGCAGGACTTCTTGAAAATCCTAAAGTGGATGCAGCTATGATGATACATGTATTTACAGGGGTTCCCGCTCCAGCCGGACTTGTCGTAGTAACAGATTCCGGTATCGTTTCTGCTTCTTCCGATTGGTTTAAAGTCACCGTTCAAGGAAAAGGTGGGCATGGAGCCATACCTAACTTGAGTATTGATCCCTTAAACATTATATCTCATATACATATAGCACTTCAGTCAATTAATGCCAGGGAAATAGCATCAGGTGACAATGCCGTACTCACCATTGGGCATATGTGTGGTGGTAATGCCGCCAATGTTATTCCTGATTCAGCTTTTTTATCCGGGACCATAAGAACCTTTTCCCAAGAGAAAAGAGAATTTATAAAAAAACGTCTTGAAGAAATCTCTAAAGGAATCGCTTCAACTTTTAGAGGAGAAGCTGAAGTTGAATTCTTATCGGGATGCCCCTCTGTAATCAATAATGAAGATCTAAATAATCAGTTTAATAGATACTCCAGAGAACTTTTAGGTTCCCAACAAACGGTTAATGCTACTGATGTTGCAGGAGAAGCATTTTCAAAGTTTACGGGGTCTGAGGATTTTGCATTTGTTAGTGAATTGGTTCCAAGTGTTATGACTTTACTTGGCACTACTTCTGAAAAACCTGAATATATATACCCTTTACATCACCCAAAAGCTGTTTTTAATGAAGATCCACTTTATATAGGTGCTGCACTATATGCAAATACAGCGATCGAATGGCTAAAGAATAATATGTAAAATCCAAAAGCTATTGAATTTCGTTAAAAATTCAATAGCTTTATTTAGACTTTTTAAATATGTTCCTCCAGCCTGTCATAGCAGAGATTTCGAAACAGCTGACAATAGTTTCTAAAACCTACTTCTCCAATCACATAGATGTTTGGCATATAAGACATTCTTTTTCTTGAATATTCTATTCGTTCTAAACCACAATCAAGAGAGGTATGATTACTCAAAGCTACTTGCACATTTTTCTCTTCAGCTTTTTTCATAAAATGATCTAGAGATTTCAAGTACTGTCTGATACCATTTAGCTCTATTGGTGGATTGGAACCTCCCCACAAAGCTGCCATATATTCCTTGCCTTCTTCATGTACTGGAAAAATAAAACTTAACCCTCCTGGCGTATGCCCAGGTGTTGAATATACAAATAGTGTCTTATCTCCTAGTACGACTTTATCACCATCACTTATGTAATAATCTATCGAATAATCTTTCCAAGTTTCAGGACGATTCTTTTTTACAGGCTCGTCTCTCCAGAAAATATCATCACGTTCTGATAAATATGTCTTTGCATGATACGCATCTACTATCCATTTTCCACACCCTGTATGGTCTACATGTCCATGTGTAAGCACCAATTTTTTTATATCCTCAGGATTCCATCCAACCTCCTGTATTGCTAAAACAATAGCGTTAAAAGCCTCTTCTCTTGGCCATATTGCATCTATCACGATAAGTCCTTCTGTTGATTTTAACACAAAACAATTGGTTTCTTTCTGTGCAACTATCAACAAATCATCAAATATTAGTGCATGTGTAAAAAAAGACATATCTTCCATTGCTTTTATTGTATCTATCGTTATTTTGGGTTTATTTAATCTAGTCATTCCCATTAACTCCTTTAAATCAAATTAGTAAACTTTAAAAGATCAATTTTTTTACTTCTTCTTTTCGATGAAACGAAAGTTTTTATACTCTAATACTCTGTACAATGTTTCATCATTATTTGCTTATACAGAGATAACTTGATTTTTGGGATGTAATTTTAGATTATTATACATTTCACTTCTCCAATTTCGTAATACTAATACTCAATTCATATCCAACTATTTTTCAACTAGTTCTTTAGAACACAACTATGAAAACATCCAAACAATAATTGCCCAAACTATAAGAATTGGAATTGCATAGAACCATCTTTTAGGCTTTCCATTTATCCATAGACCTTCTGCTTTTTTCCTGTATAAAGCAAACGTTTCTTTTGGAATTAGTTTGATAGTAAGAGCAATTAACGCTGGAAGCAAAATCGCATCATCAAGATATCCTAGAACCGGTATAAAATCAGGAATCAAATCAATCGGTGACAAGGCGTAAACTACTGTAATTCCGGCAAGAATTTTAGCTATTACAGGCGTATCTTTACTTTTCAAACATAAAAACAAAGCTGGAATATCAGTCTTTAGTTGTCTTGCTCGTGCTTTCAAGTCCACTAATTAAATCACCCTTTTTTAAATCTATTCATCCATATTCCTCATATTATCACTCCTACTTTTTTTGTCAAATAGTTTTTACTATTTGACGAAAAATTCCTCATTTTAATCAATTATTTTACAATACCTCCAAAGTCCTCCAAAGTCATTACGTCTTTGCCAATTTTAAATTGAACAGTAAGACACTCTTCTGAATTTGTTATTAAAAATGCAGTCGTTGTAGGATAACCCGCTTCTTTTATTTTATTCCTACTAAAAACTATTAATTTCTGGCCACATTCAATCCTTTGGCCCTCCTTGACTTTGACATCAAAGCCATCTCCCCCCATCAACACCGTATCAATCCCAACATGTATAAGAATTTCCATTCCATCATCTGAACTGATACCAATCGCATGCTTTGTTTCAGCTATCATGCAGATCACCCCATTCACAGGCGCAACTACAGTTTCTGATTCTGGCTCAATCCCGCACCCTACTCCTAATATACCCTGTGAAAAAACGTCATCAGGTATCTCCTGCAAGGTTATAATTTTCCCCTTTAGCGGTGAATAAAACCGACCTGGAGTTGTTTCTAATGTTATATTATCCTTTTCCGATTTTTTTTTATAATCTGATTTAATATTCCCATACTAATCTCCATTCCGCCGCCAAGCGGCGGCACAAATAAGCGGCTCTATAAGACCGTACATTTTTTTAACTCTTTTGTTTAATTGTGTGGCTGAACAGTCATTAGATTCTACTTTTAACAATTCTATTCTTGAATTCAAACAGTGAATGGGTTAAATCCAGTTTCTCTGTACCATTCCGGGTGTTAAACTTAATAGTTCAATCACTATCATCTCCGAAATAGGTATTGATATGTCTCAGTTCTCGAATCCAAACGTCTATTTCACACTATTCTTCCTTTTCTATCTAACAAAGAACTCCGCTGATGCTAATTAATTTTCTAATATACATGTTTCAAAGTTCTTATATTTTTCTAACATTCTAGGTAACTCATCCTTTACTTTTTTCATCTTAGGCTCAGCTATGATTCCAAAGTTCTGGATTTCATCCGTGTGTTCCTTGTTTCCTGCAAACGTACCTCTGGCACGCGCTTTTTGTTCATTTGAAAAAGTTACCTTCACCTCATCCTTTTCAATAGACAGTGTTCCATGAATTCCACAAATAGGGCAGGTAACTTTAGTTGTTTTTGAAAGTAACATCAAATTTTGATGACATACGGGACAAGTTCCTTCATCACCAAACCATTTAATTTCTTCAAGCGGTTTACCATACGCTTGAACCGTCTGTCTGCCCATTTCATGGACATTGTTCATTAGTTCTCGATTTAAAACCGGGTTTCCTGTTGTTCCCATATGATGCACGTCCATATTGCCTATGGTTTTCATCAGATTCGGAAAACCAAACAGATGCATACTGGCTGTTCCCATAGATACCCAGTCATCTGTACTAGCTCCACCTACAGAAATGTAGGAAACATATCGTTGTTTTAAGCGCTCTTCGGGAAATACAGCCGGTGCATCCACTTCCCCTTTTCTACGGCGTTCCATCTGATATTCAATTGCTGCATTGTCATGGCGACATGAAAACCGATCTACAACATTTTTAAACTGACCAACCGGCTGTAATACATAGACAGGTGCTCCAACAATGATTACATCTGCCTGTCGTATTGCTTCTTCAACATAATCAAAATCATCTTTTACAATACAGTTGTTGTCTCCTCCTTTACTCAATGAATCTGAGCAGGCACCACAGCCTATGCACCTTCCAATTTCTAATTTTACTGTATTAATAAATCGTATATTTGCATTTAGTGCTGCCTCTTTTGCACCATATAAAGCTTCCTTTACAAGGATATCGGTATTTCCCATTTTTCTTCCAAAAGATAATCCTAATATATTCATTTCGTCCCTCCTGTTTCTACTGTTCCAATAAAATAGACTTACCACTCTCAGCTGACTTGCGAGCGGCCTCCATAACTCCAAGTACACGTCTTACTTGTGCAATTTTTATTTTCGATTCCGCTTTGTTATTTAGCACATCTGTGACATTGCGATAGAAATCTATCCAATCTGTTTCAACTTCTGGTAATGGTTCTTCTACAATGCCCCCTGGTGGAACTGGAGCAAATTGTCTTGTCGGCCCTGCTACAGTTTCTGTAATCTGTGCTGGAAGTTTACTCAGCATCACGCCTGTTTTGTAAACCGCACCTTCTCCGGCAAAAGTTTTTATAACCATGGTACCTTTATCACCACCAACAAGCCAGCGGGGTGCATAGTTTAAAATATAGGTAGATAGCTCAATATGAGCAGTGACACCATTATTCATTTTTAAAATGATTTTAAAATAATCATCGACTTCATCGTGTAATACATTTTTTATATCTGCATAAACACTGTTGATTTTTGCATCAGGCATCATGAACAAAATTTGGTCGATTAAATGCACTCCCCAATCATAAATCATTCCACCGCCATATTTTTTATATAAATGCCACTCATGCATATATCCATTAGCCGAATGAAGTTTTGATTCAATAGTAAAAATATTACCAAGGAGTCCTTCCTCATAAGCTTTTTTTACTATAAGCATGTCTTTGTCCCAGCGACGGTTCTGATGCACTGTCAAAAACACTCCTGCCTTCTTGCACGCCAACTCCATCTCATCCAGTTCCACAATGTCAAGAGCCGCTGGTTTTTCTGTAACTATGTGTTTGCCTGCTTTCGCAGCCTTTATACACATTTCCTTATGTAAGTGGTTTGGCACAGTCAAGACAACAGTATTCACATCTTCATCTTGCAATAATGCCTCTGCAGAATCATATGTAACGAACCCATCTTCTTTTGCCTGCTTAATTTTCTCATCTTCAATATCGCAAACAGCGGCAATCCTAACGCCTGCGCGCGGAGCATTTTGGGCATGCCATTTTCCCATACCGCCATATCCAATGATTCCTAATTTTACTTTCATTTAATTCACATCCTATCATTAATTTACTTACCATTTAGCCTAAATTACAAACTGCTGTAAATAACGTTTGCTTAAAATCAGCGAGTTTCTTACCTCTTCCTCGCTTCCTTCAAAAGCCTTATCCTCAATTTCAATACAGCTATATCCTTTATATCCGATATCCGTCAGAGCAGACAAATACTTTCCCCAATTTATATCACCGAGTCCAGGGAGCTTTGGTGACATAAACTCTAACGGATAAGCCATAATACCTACCTGATTAAGCTTCTCTTGATAGATTTTGATATCTTTATAGTGCACATGGAAAATTTTATCCCGGAAATCATAAATCGGCTGGATATAGTCAATCATCTGCCATACAAAATGAGAAGGATCATAATTGATACCAAGATTTTCGCTTTTTAAAATATCAAAAACTTTTTGCCAAATTACTGGTGTAGTCATTAAGTTTTGTCCACCTGGCCATTGGTCTTCATCAAATAGCATCGGACAATTTTCTATTGCAACTTTTACGTTATTTTCTTCTGCTAATTTAATGATTTCCGGCCAAATCTGAGCTACCAATTCTAAATTTTTGTCAACCGTTTTTGTTTGATCACGTCCAATAAAAGTTGTCACCAGATTGACCTTAAGTTTTGAACTTGCTAGTATGACATTTTTTAAATGTGATACAGCTTTTTCTCTCTTTTCCAAATTTGTATCCAATATATTCGGATAATAAGCTAGAGAAGATATTTCTACCTTCTTATTTTTAGCATAGGTTATAATATGATTTGCGTAAGCATTGTCATAAATTACTTTTTCTACATCAATATGACTTACTCCCGCATAACGTCTTTCTGCCTTTCCCACTGGCCAGCAAGCAACCTCCAAACAGGCAAACCCATGTTCAGCTGCAAAATCCAAAGTTTCTTCAAAATTATATTTCTCTAAAATTGCACTAACAAAACCTAGTTTCATTTTTAACCTCCTTAATGTAAAACTGTAAGTATAAAGTATACAAAGACATATACTTATAGTTTGAAACAATTATAATTCTTCCGCATTAGATTCTATTACTTTTTTGTACCAATAAAAGCTGTCTTTTTTATATCTTTTATAATTATCATCATAATCAACAAAAACAAAGCCATATCTTTTGTTTTTATTTCCAGATGCACTATATAAATCAATACATCCCCATGGCAGAAAACCAAAACAATCTATTTGATCTTCTTCAATTGCCTTCTTCATCTGTATAATATGTTGTTTTAAATATTTAATTCGATAATCATCGTGCACAGAATAATCCGTTTCAAGAACATCATCTTCTACTCCAAGTCCATTTTCTACAATGAGAAGTGGTAAATTATAGCGATCATAAATATCATTTAAAAATATTCTTAAGCCCAACGGATCAATTGTCCATCCAAAACTTGATTTTTCAAGCATTGGATTTTCATATGCAGCATACATCATCTGCATGGTTTTTGCTTGACTCTCTATTTTCACATCATTATCATGCATGCATATTGAAAAATAATAGCTAAAAGAGATAAAATCAATTTTTGCTTTTTTCTCTGAACTAAGTAATAAAAATTCTTCATCTTGATGTATACTCATTCCGGCTGCCGAGAACTCAGCACATTCACGATGATTATACTTTCCTTTTACAAGTAAATCTAAGTAATTATACATCTTGGAGTGTTCATGACGCATCGCCGCAAATACATCTTTTGGGTGCGAAGTCATTGGATATGCAAGAGAACTTGCTATCATACATCCAATCTTCCCATCTTCTACAAGGTCATGACAAAGTTTTACAGCTTTAAAATGCGCTACATTAGTATTGTGATAAACTTTCAATTTAAACTGTTCATATCCTTCTTCATCGGATTTTAGTTTGGTTTTCGTATGCATAAAAGGTATTAGTTTACATAAATTATTTTCATTCAATGTAAGCCAATATTTTACTCTGTCTCCAAACAACTCAAAACAAGTACGACAGTATTTTATAAAAGCATCTACTGTCTCCTTTCCATTCCAACCATCGTATTTTTCTATAAGATGATATGGCATATCCCAATGGAATAAAGTTACAACCGGTTGAATATTATGATGCAATAATTTATTAATTACTCTGTTATAAAAATCTACACCTGACTGATTGTAGCACGCATCATCACCATTAGGATAAAGTCTTGTCCATGCGATTGACATTCGAAAGCAATTAAACCCCATTTCAGCCATCAACTCTATATCCTCTTCATAATGATGATAAAAATCAGATGTTACACTATAATCAACACCTTCTTTTGTTTTAGAAAAAAAGTCATATAATGATTCTCCTTTTCCACCCTCTTTTGCTCCTCCTTCAAATTGGAATGCGGAAGTCGATCCTCCCCATAAAAAATTTTTATTCATTTTTATCACCATCACTTTCAAACACTATATTAGACTTCTTCCACAAAATTTTAGTAACCACAAAAGCCGTTATAAAGGAAATAAGCATTGTACCAACTGCTACAATTAAATTTGAAAATCCTTGGTCGTTACCCAGAGTACCCGGTAATCCTACTAAGCTGGCTGATACTATAGCATAAAATTTTAGTTTAAAGATTCCAGCAAATAAACCTCCAACTCCTCCACCTATTATAGCTCCATAAAACGGAACTTTCAGTGGTAAATTGATGCCATACATAGCAGGCTCAGAAATTCCAAGCGAAGATGATAAAGAGGCAGCTCTAGCTTCAGCTCTTTTTTCCTGATCCTTGATTATGATTGATACTGCAAAAGCTGCTCCAGCCATCGCAAGATTTTCTGCAAGCATAGCAGGAACCATTAATCCCTCACTTCCGGTAGCTGTAAGTGTAGAAACAATAAGTGGGAAAATAAAAGAATGCATCCCCGTAACAATAATAATTGGCATAAATGCACCTAATGCCGCTACAGCAACAAAACCAAATGTATTTCCAAAGAAAACAATAAATTTACCAAGGTATTCTCCCATATAATTCCCTGCAGGACCAATGATTAATAACATTAGCGGTAACATAACGAAAGCTGATACCATTGGTGTCATAAAAGCGCGTACAACCGGATGGAATATTTTATTAAATAACTTTTCTAAATATGAATATGCCCATACAGATAAAATTATAGGTACAACTGCTGAACCATAACTAACCGTAGGTACAGTAATTCCAAATAAATTTAAATGTGTAACAGTATCACCCAAACTAGTGAAATTAGTTAAATTTGGGTGAAGCAAAATTGCGCCTAACAACATTCCCATATATAGATTTGCATTAAATTTCTTTGCAGAAGTAAATCCAAGATAAATAGGGAGAAAATAAAAACCTGCTTCTTTTATAATATTAAAGGTATAATAAGTAGGATCTGTTGTACTCACAATTCCAAGACCTGACAATAGTGCCAGAACAGCGCCAACCATACCAGCTGCAATAAGTACGGGTACAACTGGGGTGAAAATTCCTGAAACCACTTCAAAAAATCTGTTAATAATCGATTTTTTCTGTTCCATATCACCTTTATCTTTTGAACCCGTTAAATCACCTAACTTGATTACTTCCTCATATATTTCATTAACATGAGGGCCTATACATACTTGAAATTGACCATTCTGTATAATAACTTTAATAACTCCTTGTAATGATTCTATCTTTTCCTTATTGGCCTCTTCCATATCTTTTAACTGAAATCTTAAGCGTGTTGCACAATGCATTAGATATGTTACATTTTCTTTACCACCAACATTTTCTAAAATATTTTTCGCTAAACCTTCATATTTTTTAGACATACCAATTACCTCCATTGATACCGTGTATCGCGTTTGCGCTTAATGTTTATTTGTTAACTAATTTTTTATTTTGGCTAATAATTTATTCATCATTATTAAATGGCGTTTCGTCATTTCAAGTGCTTTACCTGATGCATGATCCTCATATTCTGATACAATAAAGCCTTTATAATCAGAGTTCCCAATAACTGGTATAATTTCATTATATGGAATACTTGCCTCATGACAGTTTTCATCTAAATAGTGGAACTTTCCATGCATATGGAAACAATATGACATAATTTCTTTTAATCCTTCTAGCTCATTTTTACAGTCTCTTCTAAATTGTACAAAACCATACATTCCTTGCAACGCAGCTAAAGCAACCCCCGATGCTCCAGCTTTTTTAAACTCTTCGATTGCGTCTTCTAATGGAACTTCATTTAACCGCATCTCTTTTCCCATTTCAAGTATTTCCAGTGGTGTCCCAGCTGCCAGTGCCGCATCCCACATCGGTTTATTTGGTCTACATGCAAATAAACCAAAATCAGGAATGAATCCAAGATATTTTGAACCGGACTCTTTAAAAGCTTCTAAGTATTCACGCATAATCGGCGTATTTGGTGTTTCCGGATTGTGTATCTCTATGCCGACCTTCACATCATAGTCTTCTGCATATGGTGCCAAACGTTTCATCGCATTTGCGCTTAATAAATACTGCTCACGCATTACTTTACATCCCATTTTGTGCGCACTTTTTACATCGTTGATTGCCATAGCAAGCATCTCATCTTCGGACAAATTTCTGTCCCCGCGCAATCCTCTGTCCATATTTGCTGAGTAGCAAATTGGTTTGATGTCATAATAATGAGAAATAGAATTAATTTCTCCTAAAAATTTATCACTTACATAGGGATAAGAAGGAATCATCTGCGATGCAACAATTTCATAACCTTCCGCACCCAATTCCTTGGCAGTCCGTATGCAATCCTCTAGTGACATCTCTCCACAACAATATTCTTTCGTAAAACAGTAAAGTGTAATTCCAAGTTTTATTTCACTCATGACTTCCTCCTATGTCAACAGTCTTAATACTTTTTTCCCGCAGCCATCGATTGGCATGTATTGTGTATCGCTGATCGGCATGTAAGGAGAATGAAACATGAGTGTCACACCGATTTCATGCCCCCCTTCTGTCAAACCACCAGGTTGAAAAATCTTAATCGTGGCCGATTCAATAATATTCCAGAATTCAGACACTTGATCATGCAGCTGACTGATTCCAAATTCTTTTCCGTTTACACAAAAGCGAATGGCTTCCTCGGAAATTTCTCTTCCATCTACTTTCACACCAAATGTATCTATAACAGAAAGAAACTGTCCTCTGTAATAACTTAGTCTGATATCGAACTGAAAGCCTGTCCTTTTTCCGTTTGCATAACAAGTTTTCAGACTATCTTCACATACAACATCGACGAAATTAATCCTCATTGCAAATGCCATGTTCCTTCCCCCCTAAAATTTGATTTCTTTTCCTTTTTCAGCTGACTGATAGATTGCTTCAAGGATTTTTGTTACAGTAAAAGCTTCATTAGGCTGTACCAATGGCTCTTTGTCTTCTAAAATTGCGATTAACCACTGTTTGCAGTCAATTACGCCTTCTTCTCCACCACCGCCACCAAAGTATGCAACACCACCAACCGGAGAGAGTTTTTCTTCCATTAGCTGTCCGTTTCTTCCGCGATTGTAAATCAACTCATTCTTTGAATGACTCATACCGGAATGAATCTCGGCTCCGCCCAAAGTTCCGCAAAGCGTTGTAGATGCTTCTCTAGACTCTAATAAATTCAATGCCCAACTAGCTTCTAAATGAATCGTTGCACCGTCTTTCATATGGATAAAACCCATTGCAGAGTCTTCTACTTCATAAGTATTGGGATCCCATGCTCCGAATAAGTTTCCTTCTGTTGCCTGCTGCAAATGCCCCAGCTTATAAAATACAGAACCTGATACACGATCTATTTCATAATTATTCATACACCATAAGGTAATATCCAGAGCATGGGTTCCTATATCGATTAACGGTCCACCTCCTTGCTGGGATTTATCAGGGAAAACGCCCCAGGTTGGAACACCTCTTCTTCTGACTGCATGTGCCTTTCCATAATAAACTTCGCCAAGTTCACCTTTTTCACAGGATGCATGTAAGTTCTGTACTTCTTCTCGAAAACGGTTCTGGTATCCGACTGTAAATTTCTTTCCTGACTTTTTCCATGCCGCAAGCATTTTTTCTGCTTCTATCGTACTATGTGACATTGGTTTTTCACAGTATACGTGCTTTCCCGCTTCGAAAGCTGCCACTGCAATTTTACTGTGGGAAACATTCGGCGTACAAATATGAATGACTTCCACATTCACATCCTTTAGCAATTCTTTATAGTCTGAATAAACAGAAGCTGCTTTCGTACCATATTCTTTTGCAGCTTGTTCTGCTCTTTCTGTTGCAATATCACAAAAAGCTACGATTTCGTTTAACTCACCATTCGCTTTTAATGCTGGAAAGTGCTTTTGATTTGCAATCCCGCCACAACCAATTATGCCAATTTTAAGTTTTTTCATTTCTTTGCCTCCTTTCGATTTCTATAGTGCTATTATAAAAGAAAAAAAAGCTTTATACTTTCTTTCTTTTTTCGTAATTTCAGTTATTTTTTGACCTGTTTTTTTGATTTATAATAGCAAAGCAATAAGCAGGTCAAAAATAAGTAACATTTTTTGACCTGCTTCTAATTTTATTAATTATAATTTTCATGCTGTTCTGCCAATCCAACTACTGCATTATCCTTTTCAAAATATTTGAATATGTGTCAGTTCTACTAATGTAAATGCATTTGCTGGAATATTAATTTCAAAATTCAATTCGTCCTTTTGCGAATTTACCTTACGCATGACAAACTTTGGCTGACAAATCTGCTTTAAATAATCCATCTCTGCCTGCTTTAAATTACTCAGGCAGTCCCAGCTTTTCCATTCATCCAGGATACTTCCGTGCTCTTGACTTACCGTATAGTTTCGCATGCGGTAGCTTCCAGGCTCAATATTCTTTAACTGCACTTTTAACTCTAAGGATTTTAAATCCAGAAAGTAGTTTTCATAATTTTCTGTCGTCAGGTCATCCCAGCGGTTTTTACTCATAAAATAGGAATGCCCCATCCGCTTTTCATTCTGGAATAAAATCACATAATTCTGTTCGCCGTCTGTTGTAGCGATGAACTGTTCTGTCTTTGCAATCTGATACCTAAGCAAACGATTCAAAAATAAGAATGCATAAAATGACGGCTTACGAATTCCTGTCTTAGTAAGAAGTCCGGAAGCGCCGAATAATAGAAGACTTGAATCTGCATATTCTGAAAATTGATCGGTTCCCATCCAGTAAATAATTTTGTCGGCACAGCTAATGTTTTGCAGCATATTACGGATAATATAGCTTCCTTTAAAACAACTATCATTAAGTATATTTCGGTTTGAAAGCGTTAAATTCCATTCCGTTACCATTAGTGGTATATTATCATAACCTATTTCATCAAAAATTTCTCGCGCATAGGAAATAGATTTATTTAGATATTCCCATTCCGCTGAAAGATTTCCTGCCGTATAAGGGTATACAGCAATTGACAGAAAATCCGGAACAAAATTAATTCGCTGCCAACATTTCTGTAGTTGTATGATATCTGTTTTCCAGTTGTCATTTCCAATGGCGGGGAACTCACATCCACCAATTAAAACTTGTGGAAAATATTTTTTTATAAGACGTAACGTGATTTCAAACCATTCTACATACCATTTTGACAAATAGTCTTGTTCATAAACATTATCCCACTCGTTTGGTTTCCAAAGTTCAAAAACCCATTTAGAAACAACTTCCTTTCCATATCGTTCTGCAATATGTTCCAACCAAGACCGGAAAAGTCCTTCCCACTTTTGAGGATCTTTGAAAAATTCCGTTTCTGACGACTGTTGATCAATTATGTTATTGGTAATCGTTTTTATAACAATCCTTGGTTTTGCGCCAAGCACAAGAAAAGGCTGAATCCCACTTTTAAGCAGAAAGTCCAGTACCCTATCCATCTTATCAAAATTATAGCAGTCGACTTTCTGCAAGGAAACGATTCCATCTGAAAATATATTCCACAAGCGGATATATGTATATCCCAATTCTTCATGTAGCTGAAGAACATATTTCTGTACTTCGGCCTGCAGCAGATATTCCATAGTACCTATATTAATGATTCGATTCCAGTTTTTGTGGCATGGCTTTGTTTGCGTCACATAAATAATATGATATTCTTCTTTTTTCTCATTCTCAAAGCTGTCTTCATATTCCTTCATATAGGATTGCAGTTTTAAGAATACTTCTTTTTGCTCTTTTTGAAGTTCTTTTTCGTCTTTTTCGTCCTTCTGCTTGCTGCTTTCACGATAAGCAGAAGGTGAGATTTGATAAGTTTCTTTGAAAATTTGGTTAAATCTAGACACACTTGCAAATCCATTATCCATTGCTACTTTTGTCAGCGTTTTTTCTGTATTTAATATATCATCCACCGCATAATGAAGGCGAATATTAGTTAAATAGTCTTTAAAATTCATTCCGAAATTCTTTTTAAAAAAACGGGATAAATAGGCATTAGATAAATAAAGCTTCTCCGCCAGTTCATTCAATCTCAGGTCTTTTTTATAATTTCCCATAATGTAATCTAAAATTTGATGAATGCGTTCTGCAAATACATCATTATTCTTTTGGAACCGGATATCTTTCTTATCAATCATAAAATTTTTTATCAGTAAATCCATAAGTTGGTATAAATTCGCTGTCTGTCCAAAATCCATTTCTCCTTGATACTGTAGATGATATGCCAAAATTTTTCGGAGTACTTTTCGTAACTCTTCATAATTCTTCTGATTTTCCATCGTCGAATTGCACCAAAACCAAAATAAAGTGCTACTTAAATAAGAACTTAATAACGAAAAATCAATTAAAATTCGACAGATTATCCCTTCGGTTATGGGAACAATTGAATGCTTTTTCTCATTATTTATCAGGATTATTTCTTCTTTTTTTAGATGGAACACATCATCTGTCACATAGAAATCTGCTTCTCCATCCAAAAGATACAACAATTCAATCTCTCTATGGAAATGTATGGATTCATGCTTTAAAAACTCGATAGTTAATTTTATTCCGTTTTCATTGACGCTTAACAAGATTGAGTCCTCCTCCTTGTAATTTGACAGATATAGCTTCATCTTCGGCATTATCGATTTTGGGGATGCAATTTTAGATTATTATACATTTCACTTCTCCAATTTCGTAATATCAATACTCAATTAATTCATATCCAACTATTTTTCAACTAGTTCTTTAGAACACGACTATGATAACCATCCAAACAATAATTGCCCAAACTATAAGAATTGGAATTGCATAGTACCATCTTTTAGGCTTTCCATTTATCCATAGACCTTCTGCTTTTTTCCTGTATAAAGCAAACGTTTCTTTTGGAATTAGTTTGATAGTAAGAGCAATTAACGCTGGAAGCAAAACAACATCATCAAGATATCCTAGGACCGGTATAAAATCAGGAATCAAATCAATCGGTGACAAGGCGTAAACTACTGTAATTCCGGCAAGAATTTTAGCTATTACAGGCGTATCTTTACTTTTCAAACATAAAAACAAAGCTGGAATATCAGTCTTTAGTTGTCTTGCTCGTGCTTTCAAGTCCACTAATTAAATCTCCTTTTTATGATAAATTTTAATCTATGAAGAAAGACCACAAAACGATTTATATCATTTTTTATAAGTCAAGTATAAACAGTTCCTCTATTGTTGTATTTAAAAGTCTTGCAAGTTTCATAGCTAATTCAAGTGTAGGATTATACTTTTCATTTTCAATCGCATTGATGGTCTGCCTTGTAACTCCAAGCGTATTTGCCATATCTTCTTGTCTAAGTCCTAGTTCTTTTCTTAAAGCCTTTATATTATTTTTCATCTTTTCCAAGTTTCCATTTCAAGAAAAGTTGAATTCCAAGTAAGACCAAATTTTGAGACATCAAAAGAATAAATGGTAACCCATTAGATCCGGTCTTTACAAAATCATAAATCCACCAAACAAATATAAAAATAACTGTATACACATATGCTGCTTTTATTGAGTTTAAACTTATACTCATTTCCATTTCATCCATCTTCCTCAAATTATCACTCCTTGCACTCCTTGTATCAATAATTTAATGTCAAATTCTATTTACATTCATACTATAACATATACTATTTGTAATGTCAAATTACTTTTACATTTTTTGACTGTCTGTAAGAAAAGTAAATGCGCTTTATCTAGTATTTTAACTGTTACGAATTTTACAATTTAAATTGATTCGTAATATCATGAAGTTTGTCAGATATGTTACTTAAATCTTTAGATTGATCGCTGATTTTGTTAATCATTGCATCTTGAGTATCCAAACTTGCTGAGATTTCTTCAGCAGTGGCTGCACTCTCTTCTGTAACAGAGGAGATAGCTTCTAGAGCCTTTAGCGTACTATCTTTATTTTTTTCTATTTCGTCATTTATACTGATTAGAGTATTAACATGTCCAAATGTATCTGATACTTTCACAGCAATTGATTTAAGCGCTTCGTTAACTTCTTCAAGCTTATTTTCCGCATTCATAAGTTTCTCTGTTGAGCTATCCATACCACTTTTCACATCATTTATATTAGATACAATAGTTGTAGTTATATTTGCTATATTTTCGGTTGATTCGGATGTTTGTTCTGCTAATTCTCTTATTTCCTCTGCAACAACAGCGAAGCCTTTACCGTGCTCACCTGCTCTAGCAGCTTCAATGGAAGCATTTAATGCCAATAAATTTGTTTGTTCAGCAATACTTTGAATAACTACTAAAATATCATTAATTTCATTGGAACTAGCTAATAGTAGATCAACGGTCAAATTAAGTGAGGTAGTTGATTCCAGACTTTCTGTAAAACTTTTAGTCATCACATTTAAACTAATACTTGATTTTTTATGATTTTCATCAATTTTTTTCGTTCCTTCGAAAATCTTCTGAGATGTCTCTTTATTTTTTCCAATATGTTCTGATAATTGATACATATCCTCAACACTCTGGGAGACGTCATAGGCCTGTTCTTGTACACCTTCTGCAAAATTTCCAAATCCTTCACTTACTTCTCTGATAGTTTTTGCTCCAGTCAATGCTTCGTTGGCAAGAACAGATGCACGTTCGTGAAGTTGATCAGAAGAATCTTTCATTGTACCGATTACATCACTGAATGTTTTAGATAAATTAAGAATAGCCCTTGAAAGTTTACCCGTTTCATCTTTTCTGTTAAGGCAATGCTTATTTTTGATTTCTATATTTGATAAGTCGTTTTGAGACATTTGTTCGAGGATACTACTGAATTCGTCAACCGGTTTTGTAAGATTCTTTTTAAAACTTTGCGTTATAACTACAATAAAGACTATAATACTTGCTATTAGAATGGTGTTTATGGTTACTGTACTAATTATGGTTCTATTAATTTTACTCATATCATAAATAATCTTAAGTACACCAATAACTTCGTTATTTACAGGTTCATATACCGGTTGATATTGGATAATTTTTTTACTAGTTTCTACTTGGAGTTCCTTATCTGTCAGAACTTTTTTAAGTGTTCCTGAATCTGGCGCTTCATCTATGCTCTTACCTAATTCACTTTGCATATCTTCAGATGTAGAATAGAGCAGGCCTTCATCACCAAATAGGTTAACCTCTTGATTAGAAACGTTCTTATATGTTTCAAAGAATGTTCCTCCAAAACCAATCTGCATTGTACCGATTATTTTATCACCGTCGTAGATAGGTACAAAAGCTCTAATAGCGATACCGCTGGATCCTGTTTCTGTTCCTGTAATAGTCCGTCCTGCTAAAGCAGCACTAATTGTTGCTTTTTCACTTTTGTCATCACCATACTCATCAGGCTTATGTCCACGATAAAATACTACTCCATTTGAATCGCCAATCTCAAAAACTGATAACCCTATTACAGAATTATATTCTTTAAAAATAGGATCTACAATATTCTCCATATTCCCACGATCCTTCGTTTTTAGAGCATTAATAATTCTCTCGTCCTGAGCATAAGAACCAGCAAATGCCAAGGCATCTTCGCTTTTTAATGACATCAACTCATTAAGTAATGTTACAGAATCATCTAATTCATTTTTGGCTTGGTGCTTCAATTGATTAACACTGGTAAATGTAAGTATTGAAAGAATTAATACAAATATAAAAACAATCACAAGGAATGTCATTTGCAATTGCGTTGATATACTTTTAAATTTCATTTTAACACCTCCTATACGATAATATACCCTTATTTTGAACTTCATATCGCTTGGTGTAAAATTATTTATTTAGAGTTTAATTTTTTAGAATATTATTCTTAGAAATATTAAAATTATTTATTCAATTTACTTATATTTTACTGATTTATAGGCAATCTATAAACGGAGGTGTTTATATGATAGTAAAAGATATTATGTCTACAGATGTTGCTTGGGTCCGCTCGGATGATTCAGTTGAAAAGGCAGCACAATTAATGAAACAACATAATGTTGGTTCAATTCCTGTATGCAACCAAAATTCTTTAGTTGGAATTGTTACAGACCGAGATATTGCATTAAGATCCGTAGCCAGTGATCAGGATGCAAGGCAGCAGCAAGTAAGTTCTGTTATGTCGACTGATTGTACGGTAGGCAGCCCGGATATGAATGTAAATGATGCTGCTCAGATGATGAGCGAAAGACAAATTCGCCGTCTTCCTATTGTAGAAAACAATAACTTAGTAGGTATTGTTGCATTAGGTGACATTTCACTTGAACCTTCTTCACAGAGCAGTGCAGAGAATGCTTTAAAAAATATTTCTAAGCCTTAATATAAAACCATCAGGCTGCAGACAAAGGAGCTTTTGCAAAATAGATGCGTAATCTATGGATCAAAAGCTCCCTTTTCTTTTTAACAAACCATGAACATGCAAATATATTCTATTTAATTTACTTTTTATAATAAAATTCCTTTGGCTCACAATTACCTTTGTTATAATACACAACACATCCACGATTTCGTTTCAATTCAAAATTAACACAATTACGAAATATAGAGTAACGGTTACCGGAATCAAGATAATCCTGAATCTTTAAATCATTCACATCCCCATACTGAGAATTATAAATACTAAATCCGCCAATTTCTTCTCTTTCCTCTTTACTCATTCCAAAATACAATAATCCTTTTCCAGCGCTACCCTTAGATCCAACCTCATAAGTAGTATCCATAAAATAATCCTTATCATCCAAATGGACAATATTCCAAGAATGTCCTCCACTTTTCTGACTAAATCCCCCGTTGGTCAAAGAATCTACTCCTACTTGTAATAACAAATGACAATAAGCACCTGAAAAACTAGTACATTTTCCAGTTCCCTCCATTAGTGCATGATATGGGCTTTCATCATCCAGATTTTTATTATATTTCATTCTACTATTAAATTCTTTATACAACGCGATTGTTTTTTCAAAATCATTATCACCCTTTTGTAGACAACACATATATGTGGCTACTTGATTTTCAAATTCTTTTATTTTTCTGTCATGCTCTTTCTTACTATTAGATTCATACACCCAATGAATAGTCTTGGTCTCCTCATCATAGATACTTTTTTCATTATCAAAATAAGCATCTGCATTAAACATTAAAAAATTACTATTTGTCAGAAAATCAACCTCATATGAATATTCTTCTTTCGGACAAGAGCAACTTGATTCATAATTTAGGTATGCATCTACAAAGTTTTTATAAAAATCAAAATATTCTTTCCCATATTTAATTAGAAACTCTTTAGATAATACATAGGGATTATATTTGAAATCATACTTTGTATTCTGGCTATTCACATCTTCACTTATCTTTATATCTGATCCAGTTTCTTCTTTAGCAGAACTTGATATCGTTCCTTTCTTTACTTGACTGCACCCCCCTATCATAACCCCTATACAAATCATTGTTAATAATAAAAATTTTTTCATAATTATCCTCCGGTGTCATCATCTTTTCTAGCTTTTATAATTATTTTTAATAAATGTACTTATTAATGTCTCATCTTTGGTTACCGTTTTGATATATATAACTACATTGAGAAAAATTCTACTTTCGAAGTATTTTATCCATAGATTTACCTTTAGCCAATTCATCAATCAGCTTATCCAAGTATCGAATTTCCTGCATCGTCGGCTCTTTTATATCTTCTACCCTGACACCGCAAATAACTCCCTTTATTAGTGTTCTTGATGGATTTAGAAAAGGAGCAGCTTTAAAAAATGTCTCAAAGTCTGTTTGTTTCTTTAAATGTTCCTCAACATCAGCCTGAGTATAGCCAGTGAGCCAGTGAATGATTTCATCAACTTCTGACTTAGTATGTCCTTTTTTCTCCGCCTTTGAAATATAAAGGGGATATACACTTGCAAAACTCATTGTATAAATTTTATATTTAGACATTACAACCATTCCTCCTAATATTTAAGATATACAAACGTGTCCAAGATGTCAGCTAATGTGTTGATGTCAAAGAAAAATGTATCGTTCCATAGTGTCCTGATTCTCCAGCTTTTTTATACACAGTTATCCCAATCTGATTATTTTCGTAGCTTTTGGACGCGTAAGCTTCCTCTCTCTTTGGTTCATCGCTACTGAAAAGACCGAAATATTTTTCATATTGCTCAAGCACATCCCAGACTTTTATATTGTCAAAATTAACCTCAAGCGAAGATGAACTGATATCCACCATCCATATTTCGCCCGTTAACGCATTAATCATAAGCTGTACCGAAACTTCACGATTTATCAGATTAACTGACCAGAAACTATAAGCCGGGTCGGGAGCAGGAGTAATCATCGCAGGAACTTGACTAACAGGATTCGTATCATATAGAAATGCATTGGTTTGCGTGAAGTCACTTTCAAGAATCTCTTTTGGCAGAATGTCGTTTTTACAAAAATAAGACAACCATGAATTTGCTGCATTGATTGCTTCCTCCATCGTCAACTGCCCTTCATATGGCTCATGATAATGCCGAATCCGGTCTGAAGTCCAGACTTTTAAGATATTTGCTATTTCCTTTGTACTTAGAGAAGTCTTTGTCCTTCCAGCGCCTGGCTCTACATCCAATTTCTCATTAAAATCGATAGAATTCACTTTATTCATCAATTTAACATGCTGCCGGTCTAGTAGCTCATTTGTCAAAAACCAGCCCCCAAACACAATAAAGAGCGAAAATAGGGCAACAACTGTGGCCAATATACGTTGCTTAAACACTTACACCACCACCTTCCAACGGTAATGAAAGCGATACCACCGTCCCCTTGCCCGGTGTGCTTATAAATTCCAAGCGGGTACCGTGTATTTCGGCTACTTTTGAAGCAAGTGAAAGACCGAGTCCGGCACCATGCTGTTTTCTGGCTCGAGACTTGTCTACCATATAAAAAGCTTCCGTGATGCGTTCAATCTCATCTGCTGAAATACCACACCCATTATCTGAAATACTCACCCGGTAATTTTTCTGCATAATTTCCCCAATCAGGGAAATTTCTGTGCTTCCTGCCTTCACTGCATTGTCTATTAGATTGAGCAGTAGTGTTTTAAACAGATCATAATCGACTTTTATATAAGCTTTTACCACTTCCATTTTAAACTTTATTTTTTCATTTGATAATAAGGGCTTCAGCGTACCCGCTATACTTTGCATGAGCTCGTCTGCGGGCAGTTCTTCCAGAACAAAATCCTGTCGGTTTAAAACAATTAGGTCCATCAACTTAATAGAGAGTGCCTCAAGACGGAGACCTTCATCCAAAATATAGGCAGCTGCATTTTTGGTATCCTCCCGGGATAATGGCTTTTGATAGATCATATCCGCATATCCTATGACCGATGTCAAAGGTGTCTTCAACTCATGTGCAAAATTAGAGACAAAATCCTCCTTCTGCTTTGCGGCATTTGAAAGCTCAAAAATCCTCTCCTCAATCGTCTCCGCCATCATATTAAACATTTTTGAAAGTTCTCCAATTTCATCATTAGATAAAACCCTCAAACGTTCGCTATAGTTCCCGTCAGCGATTCTTCCTGCAGCGGCCGACATTTTTCGGAGCGGTCTGGTAAGTAAAGTGGAAAAGATGATAACTAGAACGATACCGATGCCAATCGTAATGAAATAAATCGTTCCAAAATTTCGCACCATCCCTTCCTTTTGATCAATAACACTCTGAATATCAGTCGCAGTCAGTAGATAGACCGCTTGGCCGCTCTGGGTAATTTTACCTAGCACCTCCACATAGGCCCTGCCCTGTATTTGCTCAATTTTGTTAATGATTTTTTGATTAACATCATAGTCGGATATTTTAAAATCCAAATCAGATGGGAAGGTGGAATATATGGACTTCTGACCTTTACTGAAAACAGAAACGTAATTTATACCATTTGATAAACCGGTCAAATTCTGATTTTCCATATTCGATAAGCTTGCAGAGATAAGATCAGATAGATTGTTTTTATCTGTTTCATCCTGTTGGTTTATGATATCTGATTGAATCAAAAACTTTATAAATTGATATTGATCCATTGCTCGTTGTGTTTCCTGAACAACCGCATTTTTGTATGAAGACATTATAAGCAGATAACCGGACAAAGAAAGCGCTGCACTGAGAACGATCATCGAGAAGAGAAAGATTTTCACAAATAGTTTCATATGTTATACCTCAAGACGATAGCCGATTCGGAATACGGTCTTGATATGATCTTCCCATTCCAGCTTTTTTCTTAATCGTTGTATATGAGTATCAAGTGTCCGTGTCTCACCGGTGAATTCGCTTTCCCACACCCGTTCATACAGCCAGCTGCGTCGAAGTGCAACATTTTTATTTTGAATTAACTGAATCAGCAGTTCAAACTCTTTTGTGGTCAACTCTATAAGCTCCCCATCTTTTTGTACCTCACGTGAATTTAAATCAATCGTTACACCATACAACTGAATTTTCTTTTCACTTTTTCCAAAACGTCTAAGAACTGCCTCCACCCGCGCCAAAAGTTCTCCTACCTGAAACGGCTTAGAAATGTAATCATCAGCTCCAAGTTTCAAACCTCGGATTCGATCATTGATTTCATTTTTGGCAGTGATGAAAATTACTGGTGTTCCCAATGGGCGTATATAATCAATTAATTCATATCCATTTATTTCAGGCAGCATGATATCCAATAAAATCAAATCATAGTTATTATTTTCAATAAAATCAGCAGCTTCCTTCCCATCAAAAGCACACGTGCAGTTATATCCTTCATCGTTCAAATTTACATAAATCAATTTATTAATCGCCTGCTCGTCTTCTACAATCAGAATATTAAGCAAAAAGATTCACCATCCTCTCCATGTATCAAAAATAATTACTTACAGCTTTTGAACAAACTTATTTTTAATTATAACATAAGTATTTGCTTATTTTAATGCTATTTACATTTTTTTGCACCCTGAGATGATTTTATTATAATCCAGAAATTTCGTTATTACATAGAAAATTTCACATCTTTGATACAACTAATTGACAACAATCTAACATCTATCTGTTATTCTTTGATGGCATTATGGAACAGGGACGACGAGAAGTGCAAAATAACGAATTGATGAAATAGAAGGAGGTATTTATGATAACTAAAATGAAATTACAATTTATGCAATGTTCTATACTTTTTTTGGCTGTTATTATTATGGTGATTGGTATTATAAACCAGGAGTATGAATCAGTATTTAATAAAGCTATAAACATATGTCTGGAGTGTATCGGTATTGGTTAAAAAATTTAAACGCTCAATCGTTCAATGCTTATCTTCAATTTTAATGAATGCTAATATCGCAGGGTTTTGGAGAGGTAAGATTTACACCGGGAAAAGTAAAAACCTCTGCCTGCCTATTTTAAACTGCTATTCCTGTCCCGGAGCCCTTGGTGCTTGCCCTATAGGCTCACTCCAAGTATCGGCAGGATGTTCAACTTATGGCATATCTTTCTACGTCCTTGGTTTTTTAGTTCTTATGGGAGTTTTATTCGGAAGGCTATTGTGTGGTTTCCTCTGCCCTTTCGGATTTATACAGGATCTTTTATACAAAATTCCTTTCCCAAAACTGAGAATCCCACAAAAGTTAGACCGGGGCATGCGGTTTGGTAAATATTTGGTACTAGCTTTCCTTGTATTGTTGCTGCCGTTATTGTTTGCAGACTCCTACGGGTCTACAATCCCATATTTCTGCAAGTATCTATGTCCGGCAGGCAGCTTGGAGGGTGGTATTCCTCTGGTCAGTATGAATAAGCCTCTGCAAGCCACCGTTGGCTGGTTATTCTCATGGAAGATGTTTGTTTTAGCTGTTGTTATTCTAACATCCATGATGATATATCGACCATTTTGTAAATATTTGTGCCCGTTAGGTGCTTTTTACGCACTGTTCAATCGCTTTAGTTTTTATCGCTATTACATAATTCAGAACAAATGTACAGGCTGCGGGCTATGCAGCAAGGTCTGCCCCATGAATGTGGAAACTATGAAAACTCCAAATCATGCAGAATGCATCCGTTGTGGTATGTGTAAAAATAAATGTACACAAAATGCAATTCAAGTAAAAAAAATTAGAAACTTTAAGGAGGAACATTATGAAAAAATTTATAAAAAGTAAAATCACTGCTGCTTTATTGTGCACCTTCATAATCACTTTACTTTTAGCCGGTTGCACACAAAGTAAAAAATCAAATACTGGCAAAAACTCAGGAAATCAGGAAAAAGACTATGATTATACAGGTTTTGAGGACTATACAGAAGATAGTTTAGGCATAACATTGAAGCTTCCAAGCAAATATCTTAATAACGAAACTATTATACCTGGAAAATATGAAATTATGTTTGGCGACATTTCTCAGTTAGGGAAAGATACTCCCAAATCTGAAACTGACCCTACAGAGCATATGGATCTCTTCTACATGCCTCAGAAGGGCGAGTACTGCTTATTCAGGATTTTGGCATATCCCTCTGATAAGTGGGATAATTGGATGAATTCCGGTAAAAAAGCTACAGACATTACGGGTAGCTCAGTTTCAGAAGAAATCAGCCGAAAGGACGGAACCGTTTACATATATGACCAGCCCACAGTTGACACATCGACCCTTGATTCAAAAAATAAGGCAAGTTATGAGGAAATCGTAAAAATGCTTCCAGCCATAAGAGCAAGTATTAAAGCAAAGGCAAGCACCATGGGAGACTTGGGTACGTTTTCTACCAAAGATCTCAATGGAAAAGCTGTTGATAACTCAATCTTTTCAGGTCACAAACTGACAATGATCAATATATGGGCTACCTTCTGCCGGCCATGTATTAAGGAACTGCCTGATTTGCAGAAAATGAGTGAGAACATGCCGGAGGGCACCCAGCTGCTATCCATAGTAGGGGACGCAGATGATGATAAACTCTTAAAACTTGCCCAACAAATTCTTAAGGACAAAGGTGTCTCTTATACAAACATCATACCTGACAAACCACTGAAGCAGTACCTTGATAAAAATATGGTTGCTTATCCGACCACATTATTTGTAGACTCATCAGGAAAAATTGTAGGAGAACCTATCATTGGCGAACGGGATATGTCTGTATACAAAGAAATCTTGAATGAAAGATTGGCTCAAGTCGGTCCATAACATAGATAGGACTCTTTTCATAGAACATTACGAGCAAATAACATCGGCCCTCTCTTTTATAGAGTATAGGGCCAATGTTATGCTCTTTTTCAAATTCTCTTATCAGTTTCTTGGTAAAAATTTAACCCAAGAAGAAGTTCCATTGTATTATTCCTAATAATAGTCAGGTCCTTTTCATCCGGTCTGTTTGAAATATCTCCCATTTTACCAAACCGATTGCCTTCATCCCATCCGTGGAATTTTCCAGGTGTGTACCATTCATCCAGAACAAAAATACCAATATGTTCAAAAAACTGAGCCATATATTTACCAGCAACATTTCCTTCTTTTAATCCAGTATGTACCCCGCAAAAGGTGCAGAACACAACTCCAAATTTCCCACTTTTCTTTGGTGCTCCGATAGGACGAATACCACCTCGATATCGTTCCATTGTATTTTTAATAAATTTTTGTACCGGTACAGGAGGAATCCATTGATAAGATGGCGCTCCTAAAAAGACCAAGTCATAATCGAATAGATCAATATTTAAATCTTCTGTAATTTTTATTAAATCAACTGAAATACTTTGTTCTAGCATCACTGAGTTGATTTCTTCTGCTATCTTTTCAGTATTACCTCCAGCACTCCAATATAAAATTAAACATTTCATATAATTTCCTCCACACTATTTTGCTAATTTGATAACTGATATACCATAGTATATAATTAATATAAACAATTTTACCGTTTTTTACATGAAATATATTTCTCTGAAGTAGCATAATTTTGACATATAAGGAGTATTTAAATGAATAATATGCTTTTAACACTCACCGATACTTCATTTCCTCTTTCCATAATTGAACATCGAAAACTCAAACCCGGCTCACTGTTTGAAACGCACCTTCACGAACATTATCTTCAAATATTTTATTTTATTCATGGAAAAGCAAAAATGTACTATCATAAAACTGCCTGTGAAATTAGTTCTCCAGATATTTTACTAATCAACAAAAACGAACTACACTATGGAGAAAATAATTCTAAAGACCTTTTATATTTCGTATTCCGTATAGATTTAAGAATGCTTTTATCATACAACATTTCCCCATGTACTGAAAAATATCTGCTTCCTTTGGAAAAAAACCTGGTTTTATTTCAAAATTGCATTAAATCAGATTATATAAAAACATTATTAGAACAAATTATTTTAGAATATAGAGAACGATTAGAAGGGTATGAATTAAAAATTATATCCGATATTTTCAGTCTACTTGCCGAATTATACCTGCATTATCGTGGGAAAACATACTCGTACCAGAATGCAGAAATCTTGATGAAAAAGACAAAGCGGTTTGCCAATGTATTTAATTACATCGAAAAAAATTACTCTCAAGTTATTTCACTTGCTGATGCAGCTAAACAAGCTCACATGTCCAAAGGCTATTTCTGCCGAATGTTCAAGCAATGTACCGGCAGGTCATTAACAGATTATGTTAATCGACTTAGAATTGAAAAATCTGTTTTTCTTTTAAATCAAGGAATTTGTAACGTAACTGAAGCAGCAATGTCAGTTGGATTTGATGACATTAACTATTTTTCTCGTGTCTTCAAAAAGTACATGAAGCAGTCCCCCAATAGCTATCTTAAAAATGACAAACCTTATTTTCTTTAAATATAAAAATCTGCATTCTAAAAATAAAAACAGCAAAGTCTGTAGTCAGTCTAGGCTGACCTAAAACTTTGCTGTTAATTATTATAAATAACAAATTCAATAATTTTTTCATTCTTCAAGCTGATTTACATGATTATCAATAGAATTAATCACAAACTTTGCATCTGGCAGCTCTAATAATTTCAATATCTTCTGGTTCCTATAGAATCGTTCTATATTTTTTCGATTCATTTCTCTACAATAAGGCTGCCAGCAAAATTCTTCTTCAGACTCCATGTCAAATAAATAAGATTCTGCTGTTTGTCCATAATCGATAACGTTTAAGTCTATCATCTTCTTCCTTTGTTTTCCATATTTAAAATATATTTTGTGCAACTTTAAATCATATACAATACTCCAGATTGTATCGGTCCTCTTTGCCTTTTCCAATATTGTAAATGCGCGGTCTACAGTCATTATCCCTCTTTTTAGCAGTTCAGATTTTACAATTTCAAACCGTATAAAAGAATTTTCTTCGTATTCTGAAGAATACGTTCCCTTGTAGGTACAATTATCTCTATAAATACTGTTTGTAATAATGGGAAGAATATCTTTCCCTAAGATATAATTTATGGCACCATTCAGAAATTCAATTACACCTTTATTTCCACCTTTATCCATTAAAAAGTAGTGTATTTTAACGGAGTTATTACTAATTCTGAAATTTTGAAATTTTTCAACAGCCTGCGATACAGTTTCGCAAACATCCAGCAAATACTGTATCGCTTCCAAACAGTTAACCTCCGCTCTTTCATCCTTTTCTTGATATTTTGTTGCAGGAAGTGTTGCCTGTTCCACAATAAGTCCTTTTTCATTGATTCCACAAGAAGGCATCCCTTTACCTGATTGCGAGAAAGTAACACTGCCATACTTGGATATCCATGAAAATTCTTTTTCTGGTGGCATAACCAATGACTTTTTACTCATATTTCTACGATTCGTAAATATCATTCCTCCATCAACAAAACAATCATAGTTTTTGGCTAATACTGTCGTCGTATTTTCTACTCCTGCAAATATTGTACACATTTACTCTACCTCCATATTTCTTAAATACAGTCTACGCTTATCCCTATGCATATAACAAACTTCTGCATTTTCTAGCCTTTCAACGCTAAAAATAGATTATATTATTTATAGGCTGTTGGAAACCTACGCTTCGTAGAGTTCAAAATCTATTTTAATCCTGTATCTTTCAAGATAGATGAATCTTTTCTATACAACTGTCTTTTTTACTAATCTTGTATGCAATAAATAGGAGCAGCGCAGCCATCACTGCTACGATAAATTCTGTTACAATAACTCCGGCATAATTATTGACCAGTACCGAAACAAAATCCACGATAAAATGCGCAAGATAAGCAACAGCTATATATGCCTTTTTACCGTTCTTAACCGCCTGATACATAATTATAGAAAAAGCAATCTGTAATGCGATAGCAAATATTCTCTCTACTCCTGCCAAATAAAACTGATACGTTGGGGTAGTCCAGAGTGCAGAAATTGAATCATATGTCTGCTTCTGCGTATCGCCATTCAGTAACTGGAGGGTTGCGTTCATACTTCCATTATTGACCATGATTGCTGTGATCAGATTGCTGAAATATGAGACTCCTATAATGATTATGGCCTCACATCCTCCGTGTCCGGCTCCATACATAAATGCATTTTGAAAATTGAGATTTTTCTTTAGGAAGAATTTCATTGCAATAAATCTTCCCGTCTCCTCAAATATTGCAGCCGCAAAACCTCCATAAAGCGCATATATCCATATATTTCCTGTAATGGTGAATCCTAAAGTTCCAAGAACTACTGAATGTAATATCCTTTCTAAAACTAAAACCATTACAAAGAAAACTCCACAACCTATAAAAAATGAGGATATTCTTCCTTTCAGTTTGACTTTACCATAGATAAGTAAACCAATAGGAAGCGCAAAAGCTATGATCATTACTATCACTATTGCAACCATTGTGGCTGCGCTAACATGTCCTAATTCCATATTATTTCCTCACTATCTTCACTGCCGTACCATAAGCAATTATTTCTGCAGCACCTGCCATAACCTGAGATGAGCCATATTTTACTCCGATAATAGCATCAGCACCTAACTCCTTGGCCTCATCCACCATTCTTTTGACTGCAATCTGGCGAGCCTCATTTAACATCTCTGTGTAGCCAACGATTTCCCCGCCTACCAAGGTCTTCATTCCTGCCATAAAATCACGACCAATGTTTTTGGTCTGTACAATTGTTCCCTTAACCATTCCTAACGCTTCAATCTCTTCGCCTGGAATATACTCAATACTTAGAAGCTTCATCCTCTTCTCCTCCTTCAATTTCCTTAAACCTAATTTTCATTGCGACTATAATACCAATAATTACAACACCCGGAATTCCAATCAACGCCATTAAGATTCCAAAAGGTGCTGGATCCACACTATTTCCCCAAAGGGTTAACCCCATGATAAATAGCATAAAAATAATCATAACAATTCCGCCTACAAAGGCACCAGCTTTTTTCTTCATATGAATATCAATTTTGCTCAAATTCACAAAATCTATTCCCTCCTTCTCCAACTTCTCCACTTCCTCCAACCATTTATCGGTCTCTAAAGTTTCTATTGTGGTAGATTTCTTTAGGATAGCTTCTACAAGCTTTTGCATTTTGAGAAAATTCTCACGTTCCTTTTTAAGAACAACCAGATGCTCCTCCAAACAATCATCAAGAGATTGGGATTTGTTAAATACTGATTTAATTTCCTCCACAGGTACCCCGAATTTCCTTAGAAGCTTTATCTGCTTTAATGTATCGATATTATTTTGGCGATACTCCCTATAGCCATTTTCAGCTCTGTCTGGAGTAAGTAAACCCTGAGCCTCATAGAATCTAATATTCTTACTGGTGATTCCTACCAGTTCCTCAACTTGCTTGATTTTCATAAAAACTATCCTCCATGGCCATCAATATTATCCGGATTGTTGATGTACCCTCTTTTTATACAGCTTCCACAAGGTGGAAGGTCAATAGAAAAAAGTAATTATATTATATTTTTTTTATTTATTATTGTATCTGTCTAATTTTAGCATATTAGTACGTATATTTCTCTGATACTGTTTAGGAGTAACTCCCATAATAAGCCGAAACTGTTTTGTAAAATAGCTCTGACTTTCAAAACCACACAGTGCACATATCTCACTATTAGAAGCGTTTGATGACTTCAACATATCAGCTGCAATAGCAATTCTCCTTCGCATCAAATATCTTATCGGCGTATCCTTTATAACTTTTGCAAATGTCCTTTGACATTCACGTTCACATACTCCGGCTGCATCCGCAATAAGTCTAACTGTTACTTTATCCATGTAATGTTCATCAATCCAATTCAGCATCTGCTTCAGGCGCTGTTCCTGCATCGTCTCAACCCTGACTGCCTTCTCTTCCTTGTGTCCGTTCAATAACATGATAATTTTCGACATTGCATCCCTTACTGTAAATTCATAGCCTTCCGGCTCCATTTCACAGGCATAGAACGCTACATTAAAAAGAGAAATCACTGCCGCACTACCTGTATCTCTCAGATTAAGTACCCAGGATGATGCGCCTCTCTTTACAAAAGGGTTTACATATTTTTTATCAAAAACGCTTCCAGTACATCCTGATATAACAGACTGGTCAAATACAACAGAACGGTATCGGCAGGGCTGATCAGTATTGCAGATTATTCCATGCAGGACATCTGCATTCACGAAATACCCCTCCCCCGGTCGCAAAACATATGAATGATCTGCAAATATAATCTGCACCATGCCCTCATCTAACACAAATATTTCAAGCTCACTATGCCAATGCAGCGATATTTCACCTACGATATAATTATGAATATCACCGATGTAAGCATTGCAAGGAAAACCTGGTGTTCCACGCTTCACGGTTTCTTTTCTTTCATTGTTCAAAAGAATTGTATTAATAGTTGACAGCATGTTTCGTCATCTCCTTTTCCCATATCCAGCTCGAATCCTTGTTTGTCGTAATAATTATATTATATGTCGCACATCAGAAAGACGCAATCAATTTTATTCGCTATAATTATACTTGATAACCTTTCTGTTACTGCTGTTGCCGATACCGGCGCCTTATTAAAAGGAGGTATTAACTGATGTCTTTACCTATCATACATTGCTGTGCCAGCCACACTATGATTTCAAATTTGATATATCTGGCTCAAGACTGCAAATGTTACATTTATCGAAAGTTATATCTTAATTATGCACTGCAACTGATTGAACTCACCACAAAGGAGAAACTTATGCAATATAATCATATCGTATTTGATTTGGATGGAACACTAATTGATACCGAAAATGCCGTTTTGAATACCTGGCGGTACACACTTGAAACATATGGTTTAGAATACTCTCTTGAAAAACTGCGAATCGTGTTGGGAATCCCTACTTTTGATGCCCTTGAACTACTTGATGCATCTGTAGATCAGAATTTTGAATATAAGTGGATACATAATTACAGCAAGTTCTCAGCCCAGACCGTATTTTTTCCCGGTGCTTATGACATACTTCAATTTATCAAAAAGAGTGGAATTCATCTTGGGGTTGTCACTTCAAGAAAAAAAACAGAATATAAAAGCTATTTCAGCAAATTCAACCTGGAGCAAATATTTGATCTAATTGTCTGTGCAGACGATACACTACAGCACAAACCGAATCCTGAACCGCTTCTTTATTATGCACAAAAATCCGGTACGACCCCCGATTCCTGCATCTATATCGGCGATATGCCGACAGATATTGCATCTGCAAATGCCGCTGGCTTTGCTTCTGGACTTGTGACCTGGAGCCATTCATCTGTTTTAAAGACTGATGCAGATTATATTTTTTCATCGCCTGAGGAGCTGCTGAAGTTGTACAATATATAGATCGTACATAAATAAGGAGGGTTTCGTTCGACCTTACTCAATTTCACAAAATCTATTCCCTCCTTCTCCAAACTATTTACCTGTATCTAAGTTTTATTGTGGTAGATTTCAGAACAATAGCGCGCACAGCATATATATCTTTCTCCATAATCATCTCTCCTTAAGAAGCCAATCGAGAACATTGATCTACTTGATACCATTGTGAGAAATCATCGGTGCATAGTCCATCGTAAGAAGATATTTCGGATTGTGATCCTTTATTGAATCAAGTGACGAAAGCTCACGCTTTAATGTCTGCTCTTCCATAACTGTCTGAGATACTTGATAGTATTCTTCTCCCTAAGCACCTATGGCAATAAAATCCACCTCAGCATCTCCGACCTTTCCTATATGAACCTCATAGCCTCTTCTTAACAATTCAAGATAAACAATATTTTCTAAAATATGTCCAATATCAGTTTGCTTTGTTCCCAAAATAAAATAGCGAAGCCCAACATCCGCCACATAATATTTAGAGCCTGTTGCAAGGTACTGCTTTGAAGTCATTGCGTTCGATATCTTAGTAGAAGAACACATATTACCAATATTGTCTATTTGATAAAAAATATTTGGCCTTTCTTTCTGTTATCTCCTTATAATTATAATTCTTCTTTACCAATCAACACTATTCCTGAATTAATAATGGGTTTTACGCATTCCATATCCTTCTTCCTCAGCAATCACTCTTATACCACCAAATAATTGCCACTAAGCATATACCCAGACCTACAACCGCTGGAATAATAACTTTTGCTCCAGATGTTCCACCTTCAACGACACTCCACATGATTTTACCAACAGCTATCCCTATGAGTACACCAATTCCTGCTTTTATGTTCCGTTTCCATAACCCCCATATTAATAATCCCATCGAAATCGGCACAATACTAGTGACCATAATTTTAGCAGCTGTCCAATTTTCTGTTAAATATTCTCTTTCCATCGCCAAAAAATCTGCCACTTTTGGATCAATTGCATCCGGTCTAGGAAACCAAAACATACTGATTAATAATAAAAAAATAGTTGCACTAATCCCTGTTGCATTTCTCTTAAAAGCAAAATAACAAATTGGAATCATGAAAATCGGTCGTATATACCAACTTAAAATATTTTGATGTCTTGAAAATGCCCATTCAAAGAATTCATGATCTGTTCCCATCAAGAATATAAACGCCATAGACAAGACTGCAAATAAAACAGCTACTTTTTTATCAAAACGCTTCCTCATTTCACTTTCATTTATCGTATTCATTTTTTATACCTCTTTTTTTATTTTAATAAGTGAATTTATATTTTTTAAGTTTATTTATAGAAATATTAATAATAGCATCATGATCAAGGTTAAGATGATAAGTCCTCTATCATATTTATGGTTATATGCTTTACCAAAAACGCAGCCGATAACAGGTACTTTTTTAAGGGCTATAACAAGACTCAAGGAGATAATCATGGTCATCAATGTTGTCGTGATTCCTTTTTCGACAGCAGATAACTCAACAAACGTAAAAGCATATTGTAAAGCTGTAACAACAGCATAATGAATGATATAGATACCCATAGCTTCTTTAGACAACAGATTAATAACTTTATTATCTTCTTTGATATGTAAGGTAAAAAAGCTTATGAAACCAAACAGAGCAAAGAGACTTATGACAACAATCATACCTTGATCAACAACTATAATAGTGTTTTTTAATATACCAATTTCCATATTCTCCTGTACAACATGAACAACTATATTTAAAACTGTAGTAGCAAGAGATAGACTAAGCCAAAGCCACCATTTTTTTTGAAATTTTTCTTTATATAAAAAGCTCCTTTGGATGCCATACATACCAATAACATTACCTGCAACGAAATATAGAAAGTATATTAACACTCGTGAAACCTGCATATTAAAAGGCTTAAGCAGCGTTACAAATCCTCCTTCTCCAATATTGCACATTGGCAGATAGCATAATGTACCTAAAATAACCATAACAACTGTAAATGTCCATGCTTTCGTTAAGTATTTTTCTTGGCTTCGTCTAATAGTAATGCTAAATACTTTTTGAACCAGATGATATATCGCAAGTATCAGAGAAAAAAAGAATAGAACCCACAAGAACCAAAGATGATTTGATTCCGTTTTGCCAAACGTATTGATTAAGAACTGAAAATAACCAACTATTGAGAATGAACCACCATTCTTGTTCAAGGAGCTAAAATAGTGAGCAATGGGATTAATCAGTAACGTAGCAAATGCAAATGGCAATAACAATCGAATTAAACGCTCTTCAAAAAAATTTTTAATTCCCTTTTTTAACAACGATTTATAAGAAAATAACCCTGATACAAAGAAAAAAGCGAACATAAAAAACGAGTCATTAAATAATGCAATCAAGTCAAATCCCATGAACGTACTATCATCGGTTATCAAAACCCCTGATCCTGTTGTGCTGTATGCCAGCGTAGCATGGTGCCACACAACGAGAACCATTAGAAAAGCTCTAAAATAATCAATCCTCATATTTCTCTTGGCTATTGTCACATTTGTGTCATTATTGATCAATATTTTCACCTCGCTTTATGTAATGAAACGTCAATTCTATTGCTTTATCAATAGCCTCTGGATTATTTGTATACTTTCCTGAAGAAATTATCTGATCATGTTCATTAAAGTACTTTCCAGTAACACCTTTTAACAAAGAAACTCCACTGGACCAATATGATTTGTCATCCATACAGTTTCATATCCTTCTGATGTAACCATTGCTTCTTTTTGAGAAATATTAAATATAGCTGCATTATGAATGAGCACATCGATACGGTCAAAGTGAGTTTGTAAATAAATCGAGCAATTTTTTATGGAGTTAAATAAGCTCATATCAACGGTTACTAAGCTAATCTCCTCAGATTGACTTTTTTCTTTTATATATTTCAGAGCCTCTTTACCTCTTGATAAACTTCTACACCCAATAATGACATGGTATCCTTTTTTGCAATCTGTATAGCTGCTTCTAGACCAATTCCAGATTTGGCACCAGTTATAAAACATGTTTTCTTCATATATTTACCTCTCAAATTATTTTATTGACTTAGTAGACCATGCGGTCTATGCTATAAATATATCACTAACCAATTATTCTGTCAATTTATATTTTAAACTTAGTGCTATATGATTTTATTTATGATAAACTCAATTTGTACAAAAAATAATAATTAGCCTGATACTACGATTAGAAATTATAAAAAAGGAATCTATGAAAGATAAAATTATTAGTTTTGATGCTTATAATATATAGGAACGGTTGGTTGGAATTTTTTCAAAAAGTCTAATCATTTCCTATGTAGATGGTATTTTTTTTAACAAATAACAATGGAGGTATCTATGAACTCAAAAACTTTTGATCGCAAAGATCAACTCATCGCAGCAGCACTCGATGAATTTATTGACAAAAATTATGAAAAAGCTTCGCTAAATACAATCATTAAAAATGCAAATTTGAGCAAAGGAGTTTTTTATTATCACTTCAAAAATAAAGAATCTCTTTATATTGCGGTTCTTGAAGACGCCACTAACAAAAAATGGAAATACATTAAAGAGCGTACAAGCAACCAAGATTATAGCTCTTTAAATATTTTCGACCAATTTCTTTATCAGACAGAAATAAGTATCGAGTTTGCCAATGAACACCCTAAATACCATCAGCTAGGGGGAATGCTTCTAAAAGAAAAAGGTACCCCCATTTACACGACTGCATTAAAACATATTGGTGGTTCTGGAATTGATATTCTGGAAAAAATGATCAAAGAGGCTTATGATAAGGGTGACATTAACAATGACTATCCAATAGACTTTACAATTCAATTGCTTACACATTTATTTAGTGAATTTGATAATATTTTTACTTTTCAAGATGATGATGATTTACAGAAGAAAAAGGATGTGCTGAAACATTATTACTCATTCATGCGTCATGGTTTGAATCCATAAAAACCACTACATTGTTCAATAATTGTGCCCTTGTTTATCTGTTTTTTAATATGCTTTTCACCCCCATCTCATAAAATGGACACATATCTTCCATTCGCATAATATGAGTTTGTATAGGAACTCCATACATTAGCGCAATAAGCTGATTGCTAATGTTTTTAATTTGATTAGGTTGCAGAAGGTTCTTCAGTAAGCTTACTATAATAATGAATTAGATTTATAACAATCGAAAATTTGTGTTCCTTTACAATACTTGGCAACGATATCATTTTCTTTTGCTGAATAGATTAATCGTTCCAATCGTTCTTCCACCTGAAAATCTCGAGGTTGTCCTTGACTATAATCTTTAATGATAATGGCATCTAATTCATAGCCCACTTCAAAACTACCTACCTTGCCAAAAAAACTTCCGCCTCCTTTCGTAGCAAGATAAAACGCTTCCCTGCTTGTAATCGGTTTGAGTTCTGCCTTTACTAAACATGTATATAATTTAGAGACCTTAATTGCCTCGGCCATAACATTGAATAAGGATAAATTATCTCCTGCTCCAATATCAGAACCAAGACCTATCTGAATTTTGTAATCCAGATAGGTTCTCAAAGGTGCAATTCCAGATAAAATATTAGTGTTAGAGGATGGACAATGCGCCATATAAACTCCATTTTTTTTCATTAAATCCATTTCATATTTATCTATATATAAACAATGAGCCATAACCGTATGTATGTCTCCGCCAAATGTTCCTAGCTGTTCGTATGCAGCAGAATAACTATCTGCAGAAGGAAATAGTTCCTTGACCCACTTAATCTCTCCTTTATTCTCTGATAGATGAGACTGCAAAGGCAATTGATATTCTCGACATATATTTCCTAGTTCTATCATTAATTCGTCCGTACAAGAAGGTAAAAACCGTGGTGTAATAATAGGAATAACATTCTGGTACTTGTCTTTTACACTAGTTATCCACTTTTTTGTTCTGGTAATAGAATCTTTTGTACCTTCAACCAGATAGTCAGGGCTATTTCGATCCATATTGACCTTTCCCACCATACAATGAAGTCCCGTTTTTTCCAGTTTTTCCATTAGTAAAATAGTAGATTGTGGATGAAGTGTCGCAAAAACGCACGCACGTGTCGTTGCACTTTTCTTTAAATCTTCAACAAAATAATCATATGCCTCATTAGCGTAAATCAATTCAGAATACTTTGACTCTTCTGGAAATGCAACCTGCTCTAACCACTGAATTAATTCCAAATCCATATTTAATCCACGAAATGAATATTGAGGAGCATGTAAATGCAGGTCTGCCATTCCCGGAATAATCAGACAGCCTTCATAATTATACAGTCTTAATTTATAAAATTCCTTCGGAATTGAAGTATATACCCCTTCCACTTCTCCGTTCATACATACCAGATAAGAGTCTTCATTCACGACAATTTCCAATGGGGCTTTACTATATACAATGTCTCCCCTCAAAATAAATGATGTTTCTTTTTTCATAATTGACCTCTTTTCCTAAAAAACAGATGATAAAGCTACTTTAAAAAAATCCATACACCAGGCGGTCTTGTTCTATCATCTTCCCAATCATGTTCTGGCTGGGCGTGGCGGACAAAAAATACTTTTAGCATATACTTCCCTCACAATCTATATTTTTTCTAAAATCAATTGGTGTAAAAAACGCCTGCTAGGAAAATAATTTCCCCTAACAAGCGTGGATCAGACATTTGTCTCATATCTCTTAAATATTAGCAATTATAATTTTATATGTCAAATAAATTTAGCTGTTTGAAATATAGATATATAGCAATATCTGACTAATTTTCTATTCTACGCATGAGATAAAGTTGGAAATATACATTTATCTTGTTCAAACAAATCAAAGCCCTTGCCTTTCAATAATAGTGTTGTATTTTCTTTACATAACTTCTCAACTTTATACCCTTGATTGTTTAATGGCACAAAACCAAATACTACCTTTTTAATATATTCACTGAATGAGTTGGCAATTGTATCTATGTTTACAACTTTTTCAGAAAAGATATTATGTAAAAACAACTCATCTCCGTTAATTTCTGCAATTACATACGCCCCTTCACTTTCAATATAGTAAACATTGTTTTGCATAAATTGGGTAATATAAAACATAATTAGTTCTTTGTTATTTTTCATTTCAAACCCACAGTTTTTTACAGAGTCTTCAATTGCTTTCTCCAATAATAACCAATCTTTCATATTATTCATTTGAATATTTTGAGCCTGATTGTCCTTCTTCAATTTAACTTCATTGCATTTACTACAAATTACTTTTGAGTACTGATATTCTGTAGTTTTTCTGTATCCAAATTTAGGATAAAACTCCAATACGCTGTCGTTAGCAAAAAGATACATACCCTCAACAATATTATTGTAATCTTTTTCAATCTCCTCCATAATTCTACTTATAAATCCATTATTGCGATATTTTTCCGCTGTCATAACAGTTCCAAGCTGCAAATATTTTGTACTTTTTTCATTAGCCACAAATTCCATAATATTAACTGAAACATTTGATACAACTTTATTCTCAACAATAATTGAATATGGATTGTATTTATCCGTCCAGTATCCATTTTTATACCAATCTTCAAAATTAATTCCAAAGATCTTTTTTGCCAACTCATTAAAGCTTTTCCTTAAAGTCCCATTATGTCGATAACCTTTTACTACTTCAAATTTATCTATCATTACATAACTCTCCCATAATTTCAATAATCATTTTATGTTCTAGTTTTTCTTCGGTCACGATAATAATACCTGCTTTTTCCAATTCTTTAAGTCTGGATCTGGTAATATTTAATATTTCCGATATTACTTTATCTCTTCTTATTTTCAATGCATAACTGTTGTTAACCACTAATATGTCACCTTTATAAAAGCAATTTTCTGTTCCAACCTGCATATCATTGTTGCATCTAACAATATACTTAACTTTTGACCAATCAATTTCAACTCTATTTCTGGCAAAAAATCGATTATTAGTTCCGTATTCAAATGCTAATTTGCTTGAATTATTTAAATATCCCTCATAATCCTCTTTTATAAGAGTATCTGGTCTACACCTTTTATAAATTGTCAAATTATTAGTATGTTTACATTTTATACATTGATAAATCAACCACACATCTATCTTATTTCCATTTGCATTTACGCGAAAACTGTTTGTATTTTCAAATAATGTTTTACATCCACAACTCGAACAGTTTCTTAAAATTTTAAAAGATTCCTCTGGTATTATCGTATATTCTATTTTTCTTAAATAGCTCATTCTGCATCTCCTAAATTATTTATGAATGGATTTGCAAAGTGCTATTACATAAACTTCTGATTTTTTATTTGCAATAGCCTTTGCTATGCAAAATAAACTGGTGTAGTCATATATACTATTCCTCCTAAATATTAATCTTATCTAATATTAAATAAAATACTAAATAATTTCTACCTTGAAAATTTTTATAAAAAAAGATGAGCCAATCACGGTATATTTGTAATTGGTTCATCATAATAAAAATCATTTCATTTTTCGTAAAATACGTTGAATACTTTTCTCTGATAAAAAATACTTAATTGATAGATCCTGAACTTTATAACCTTTTTGAAAATCAGTAAAAATCTGAACATTTCTCTTTTCCAATTCTTGACGTATTAAAGTATTATTGCCCCATTTTTTTCTCTGATTTTCTTTTCTTGGAATATAAATATTTTCCCCATCCACGTATTTTTGTATTAACTCTATTATTTCCAATGGCAGAATATCTTCTGCTTTTCTATAGCTCATATTTGCCTCCTAAATGATTCATCTTTTAGGTTCGCAATAGCTATAACAAATCTAATATTATGAATTGCAATAGCTAGTGCTATGCAAAAATAATTAATTTTCTCATATAATAAAACCCTCCTATAAAAATATTTGAAAATTTAATGCTCTCTTCTTTAATATTTTACCTATAACAATATTAAAGTTAATTCTTTATGAGACATTGTACCACAGACACTTTTAAAATTAAAGAACTAGCATTTTTTCGAAACAAGCCCTAGTCTCTTTTGACGTTAAATATTTCCATTTATTTGAAGATCCATTCTAAATTCTAAGGATTGATAGGTGTGCTGCTCGGTTTCAACAAAATATTCTCCACTATTTTGAAATTCAAACCCGCATCGCTCAATTAAGTTCTTTGACGATAGATTATCTTTAAAACAACAAGCCCAAACAAAGCGAATACCCTCAACTCTCAGATATTCAGTCACTGCTTTTACTGTTTCAGTCATATATGCATGATGCTGATATTTGGGGTTTATTGCAAAACCTAATTCTCTTGTGTCTTTACAATCGTCTTCCGAATCCGGTTTGATTACGATATAACCAATTACTTTGTCTGTTCCTTTCAAAACAATCGCATGATGTATGCCTTTTTTGATCCATCTAGATATCCTCTCCCTACTTTCTTCAATCTTTTTAAAAGCAGGAGCCATTCCCACTGGTTGCATCACATCAGAAAGAATAAACAAATCATGCATATCAAATACATCGTCCATTATAAATGGGCGAATTAGCAGCCGTTCTGTCTCAATAATCATCTGCAAACACTCCTCGCTTTGCTCAACTGTTCAAAAATACGATTAACGTAATCCGATGTTTTTCCATCCAAATTAATTCATTTGCTTTTTATCTGGCACTCGCTACATTCAGCGTCATGAATCGAGATTATACCGCCACAAGCAGAACAGGTATACTCTTTCTGCTGTAACTTCATAAAATCCACAAGTCCTATTACTTTTGCTGTACTGCTGTTTTTCACAAGACTTGCATTGTAACGGGAGTTATAACTTTTTTCAAGTGATTTGATTTGCTTACATGGGTGTTCTGTACATTCGAAGCAATAAGAAAATCCCTTTTCTTCAGCACAAACTTTTATTTTACATTTCCGGCAATGCTCTGGCTTTCCATTATCTCCATTCAAACAACCAGCACAAGGTTTCTTATGATAACAATGTTTATAACATACCAAGCAGTTCATTCCACAGGGTGCAAACATAGTAGTTTCAATTATATCGGGCATTTTCATACTGCACGCCTCCCTTTCAAATTTTTGTTTAGGGTTCTGATTGCTATTTGTCAATGATTAACCCTATAATAATTAAATAGCTTATGAAATAGTTCTCTTGTTTGTTTTTCATCTCCATAGCTAAGAGGGTCATCAATATAACATAAAGTAAAAAATGGCTCCTTATTCGCAATATTATCGGGTAAAATATTCCATATGTTATATGCCTGATGAGCTAAATCTTCCAGCGTACAAGTATCTTGATGATATTTTGCTTCAAATGCTTTAAACAATAGCTTTCCAATAAAATCAAAGTCCAGCCTTGATATATTAGGATCTATAAAACTATCAATGATATGAATAGTGGAATTTATATCGTTTGATGAAAATTCTAACTCAATCAGGAAGTCATTATCCACTTCGTTAAGAAAAATATTATCCAACCAACTATTATATTCCTTGATAGATGACAGCCCAACTTTTAGAGTAATGACAAAATAATATAAATATTCTTTTAACAATACTACCACCTCATCTTTAGTCATACTTTCCTCCTTCAAATCGCATTGAATTTGGATTCCTGTCTATTTGATCAAGTATAACATGTAAAATTGAGAAACTAAAGCAGAGATAACTTTATTTTACAACTCAGTATAGGTATCATCAAGTTTTTCATTATTAAAAAACGATTACTCCTTTTTTCTTATTATAATCATTCACAAATTCAAAAGAGTCAAGTTAATTCGGATGTTGCAATGTTAAAATATGATCAGCCCATGTGGTTTTCATAATCCTGTAATTCATGGAAAATACTATCTACCACAGCTTTATATCCCTCAATTCGATATAGCATGAAGTATCTATGACTCAAAAAATTAATCCGCTTATATCCAAGTTCCTTTAATCTTGGATTGGCACAATCACGCAGGCTTCCTGCTACCTGTGCAAGACTTCTTTTTGTTGCTACGAAATCATCCAGCAGATTACCTGCTGCCTGCTCACTTTTCTTTACAAACAACAGGTATCTTACAAATTGGTCAAGATCAGCTTCTGCATCTTCTGTCAATACAACTTTATAATCCATATTTTGCCCTCATATCAGAAGCAACTTCATCTGCACCTCTGTATTTTCCCTGACTTGCATGTTGTCTTGATACTTCCAACTTTGCAAAAAGTTCTTCCTCTGTCAATGGTGCATAAGGATTGTACTCTGCCACAGTCCTTTTTATCTCAAATGGAAATCCGTTATTTGCAACTGCCTGCGTTAAAAACATCCTGATTGCTGATGTAGTGTCTGTTCCCAACTCTTTGAACAGGGCATCTGATTTTGTTTTCAAATCATCGTCTACTCGAACCTGTATGGTACTTGCCATAATTCCACCTCCATCTTTGTTTTATTATATCCAATATTACTGCAAAATCATTGCTACGTCAATACAAATGTAATGTCATTTTTTATTTTGTATAAAAATCAATCTCTTCTGCTTTCTGTAATTCTTCTATATGCCCTTCCCGTGCTCTATATTTTTCCATATCTTTTTCATTCTGAAAAAGCATATTACCAGAATACATTTTATCTCCTTCTTTTCCCTTTAACTTTATATGAAAATCACTTAATTCTTCATCTGCCGCTAATGTTTGTTCAACAACTATTGCATTAAAAATTCCAACAACCTGATAAAGATACATTCTCGTAAGTTTCGTATTTTTTGTACGGCCTACCCTCTACTGAATTTAGAAGTTCGATTGTTACTTCTTTATCTGGAATAAATTTCACTCCAAAAAATCTTTCTAATTCCAACACTTTTTCCCAAAAAGAAATAACCTCATCTGATTTTTTATTTGCTATCACAATATCCTCAATGCTTTTAGCTTCATTTTCATTGACGCTAATGGTAAAATCAACCTTGCCTGTCACATTATTAATATTAAAACTTATTCTTAATGCTTCTATATCCACAGACATATACTTTAGAATATTAATAATATTTGATGGTTGTCTTTGAAATCTCATAATTGTTTAATTTTTTTTGACAAATCTCTAAGGTATGCGGTTCTGGAAAATTTGGAGGAACCAAGTAGAATCGAGTAGATTCCTTCAAAATTGTATTCTTAAATGGTGCTACCACCAATTCATCTGCTCTCACTTTATTTCCATTGATTAGATAATATCCGTCTTTATCAGGTAACAATTCTACTTTTTGCTGTGAATTATATAAATATGTCCATAGTGTTCCCATACTGCTATTTTACCATCTGAACAACTTCACTAAAAAAGCCGACCAGAAATCTTCACAACTCCCAATCAGTAGTAATTCTTTACTCATTGTGTAGCCCCCAGAATTCATAGTTATTCCAATCAAAGTTTTAAAATCTATTTTTCTTTTTCTTGAAAAATCAGCACTGGGATTTCTAAGAAAAAGTGACGGATTATCTGCTATTTCTGATATCACTGTTTCAAGTGACTTTGTAGTAGTTTCAATAAAGTCTGACATAATGTATTCCTCCTTGCAATTAAGCTGTTTCTTAATTACAAGGGCAGCTCTCGCAACTTATTAAATTAATCAGTAACGAGAGCTGCCGCACATTTGAATCATAATGTCAACTATTTTTACAAAAAAAGACCCCCATACCATTTCTGATATAGAGATCTTAATTAGTCATCTTAACTTAATGACATTGCGCATTACCCCCTGCTATTCCGCTTAAACTCAACCTTTCTACACCCCACTCGAAGTCTGAAAAGCCTTTATTATTTCACCTTTGACAGCAAACATACCGTTTCAACGTGCACCGTCGCCGGAAACATATCCACTGGCTGAACCCTCTTTAACTCATACCCTCGATCCACCAAATACCGTAAATCTCTTGCTAACGTAGCGCTATCGCAACTTACATAAACCACACGCAGCGGCTGCATTTGTACAATCGTATTCAGCAAAGTCTCGTCGCAGCCCTTACGCGGTGGATCGACAACGATAACATCCGCATACACATAATTAGTCTCATATTGTTCCGGGAGCACTTCCTCTGCCTTTCCAACAAAAAACTTCACATTATCAATTCCATTTAAGGCTGCATTTTTCCTTGCGTCCTCAATCGCTTGCGGTACCAGCTCAACGCCATAGACTTCCTTTGCCCGTTGTGCAAGGAATAAGGATATCGTTCCGATTCCGCAATACAAATCCCAAACCGTCTCTTTTCCAGTCAAACCTGCATATTCCAAGGCGCTTTTATATAACTTTTCCGTTTGAACCGGGTTTACCTGATAAAAGGAAAGCGGAGAAATTTGATATTTAATGTCACCAATAAAGTCGGTGATATAATCTTCACCCCATAAGTAAATCAGTTCCTGACCCAATATTACATTCGTCTTCTCTTGATTCACATTCAATGATATACTCGTCATTCCTTCTATCTCACACAAACTTTTTACCAACTTATCCGTTTGGGGAAGATTCCTTCCGTTAATAACAAGACATACCATAATTTCTTTCGTTACAAAACCAACACGAATCAGTACATGGCGAATAAGCCCTGATCCACTAACTTCGTCATAGGCTTTTACATGATTTTGTTTCATATAGTCTAAAATTTTTTCAAGAATGATTTGATTTTTGTCAACTCCCAGATAACATTGGGTATTCGGAATGATGGAATGAGTCCTGCCTGCATAGAAACCGGTAATCGGATTCCCCGCTTTATCTGTACCAAAAGGAAACTGCGCCTTGTTTCGGTAATAATAAGGTGTCTCCATTCCTATTATGGGAAGTACTGAAATATCAGCAAAGCCGCCTATTCTTTTTAGATGATTTTTCACCTTATTTTCTTTGAACCGTAATTGTTCCTGATAATCCAGAACTTGAATCTGACATCCTCCACACTGACGATGCATTTTACATAAAGGTTCTACTCTATGAGGAGATGGTTCTAGGATTCTTTCCAGTCTGGCATACGCATAATTTTTCTTGGGTTTCATAATCTTAACTTCTACCAAGTCACCGATAACAGCATCTTTGACAAATAAAGCGAAGCCATCGATTTTCCCGATGCCTTCGCCATTAACTCCCATGTCTTCAATTCTTACCTGAACAAGATCATTTTTCTTCATTGATTAAACCTCACTCGTTTTTCGAATATTAGATTCAAATAAACGATTGTAACCTTGCCACTCTGTATTTCCCTGTGGCACCGTACTAAATACTTCTTTCATCGTCTGAATTTTGGCGTCCGTATTGTCTGCAAAGCTTAAAGCTATCGCTTCCATAAGTGCCGGTTTTTTGGGAGAACCGTATTCCAGTTCTCCATGGTGAGCAAGAATACAATGTTTTAATTCGTTTGAAATTTTTTTCGGAAAATCATTTATTGTGCGAATCCGTTCGCCAACCATTTCAGCTCCAATCATAATATGCCCTAACAACTGTCCTTCATCCGTATAATCATTTTCCGGGAACACTGAAAGTTCCTCAAGTTTTCCAATGTCATGAAAGATTGCTGCCGCCAACAATAAATCTCTTTGAATCAATGGATACATTCCTGCAAAAAAATCACATATCTTAGTCACATTTAAGGTATGCTCCAGCAGACCTCCAACGAAACCATGATGAACACTTTTGGCTGCTGAATGAAATTTAAAACGCTTTATAAAATCGGTATCCTTCACAAAAAAGCTTGCTAATAATTCTTTTAAATATGGATTCTTAATTGATTGAATATACTGAGTCAGTTCGCTCATCATTTCATCAATATTTTTTTCACTTACAGGAAGATAATCTTTCGGGTCATATTCTCCCTCTTGCACTTTTCGTACCCTTTTGACATTAAGTTGTGATGCACCTTGAAATGTTGTGACATCCGCAACTACATCAATGTAATCTAGAGAATCAAAATCATCGATTCCTTGTGAATTAGGATCCCAGATCTTTGCATCGATGGTTCCTGTTTTGTCTTGTAATATTAGATTTTCATATGGTTTTCCGTTTTTTGTCAATGCAGTCTGTTTTGATTTGCACAGATAAATATTACTGACTCTCTCGCCTTCACGTAACGTTTCTATGTATTTCATATTTTTACTCTTTTAAAAGCTGTCACAGCAAATGTAACAGCTCTTTAAACCTTTCTTTGATGTTTTATTTTAACGCTTTTACTATTGCATTGCATTCAATTTGTGTACTGCCTTCGGGACCATACCGCATTACTGTGATTTTGGCCTGCCCTTCCAGCGGACACTTAAATAATGCTTCCTTATAGTGGTTCATATTTAAAATTTTTTCACCATTAAATTTAATTATGACGTCTCCTCTTTGAACACCAGCTATCATTGACGGAGAATCAAGTGCTACATCAGAAACATAGACTCCTTTCGTCACTTGATATTGATGCTCTGCTTCTTCAGAGACTGTGAGTGCAGATATTCCTAAACGTGGAACATCCTGACCATTTGATAAGCACTCAATATACGCCTTCAAATCAGATATTGATACCGCTGCCGTTGTATTGCCTGAGTTTAGGGCAGAATAATTTTTCAAAATGAGTCCGATTACTTCTCCCTTCATATTGATCAAAACTCCGCTTGATTTGGAATCGCCAGGAATATTAGTGGATAGAACTGTAAGATTCGCATCCACGACTGAAACTTTTCCACTCGATGCTGTTACATTTCCTTGCGCTATTGCATGCGTAGTTCCACAAAAATTACCTACTGCCATAACTGTTGTTCCCTGTCTTACAACATAAGAATTTCCTAATGTAGCAGCCTTAATGCCTTCTTTCACTTCTTCTGATATTTTTTCCATCGGAACCCTCAATACTGTAATTCCAAGAGTTGTATCATACTTCTTTATCTCAGCATTTACACATTTATCATTTGAAAATGTAACAATGATGGAATCTATATTCTCAACAATACTTTTATCCGTTACAATTAAAATTTCATGCTGATTAACAGCTATTATCACACCAGTAGTCTTGAACTCGTTTTGATATGCTGCATCAAATAAATCCGTTTCCTTTCTTAAACCTGTCACGGTCACGACTGACCTGTTGGCCTCAGCTCCGATATCATAAATTTCTGATTGCAGATTCTCATAATCCACAGTTTGCAATTGTTGGGTATTTGTAATAATTACTTGTTCCGGTACAGATTTCTCCTGCTCGGTCTGATCCGGTGTTTCTTCCGTAATTTCATCATCCATTTTATCTTGCGGTATACTGATCGTAGGATTTTCTGTTTTGTTAATTAATTTATTAATGTATGGTTTAGCAAGCAGAAATGTTGTACATGCTACCAAACCAAAGACAATAGCAAATATAAGGTTCAAACCAAATCCTATCAAAACCTTTTTCCTATTAATTGGTTTTTCTTTTATCTTTTCTCGTATAAAGTCAAATCCTTCTGTGTCATCTTGATTCTTTTCTATCTTATCTGACATAAGAACAATCTCCTTTTCTTAGGCCTCCTGCCTTTCATCTGAAGCATATCCAAAGGTCCAACGCACAAAGCAATTTTAACAAAAACATGTGAACAAACTATGTCATATATGTAAATTTAAGCCCTCCCTAGTTTTTATCATATTTCCGCAAATTTTGCAATAGATGAATTCTTGTATTATCAAAGAGAATAGGGTAAAATGTAAAATATAAATATTTAGATAAACGGAGTACTATTATGAATAATAAATCACTTCAAACATTGGAGTTTTATAAGATTATAAATCAACTGAAAGATCTTGCCACTTCAAAGTCCGGCAAAGAACTATGTAAAAACCTTATTCCCTCTACAGATTTGGAGGAAATTCAACATGCCCAACAAGAAACTGCAGATGCTCTTACAAGAATATTCAAGAAGGGCAGTCTCTCTTTTTCAGGGACCTATGACGTTCGTGAATCACTACGTCATCTTGAGCTTGGAGGATCTATAGGGATTGAAGAGCTGTTACACATTGCAGCTTTATTAGAGGCTGCTAATCGTGCAAGATCTTATTCAAAAAAAGATAGAGAAGATATTAAAGATGATTCGTTAGATGATATGTTTCGTTCATTAAAGCCGCTGACTCCCATATCCAATGAAATCCGCAGATGTATTTTGTCTGAAAATGAAATCAGTGATGATGCAAGCCCCGGCTTAAAGCACATACGCCGTTCCATGAAATTAATCAATGACCGTATCCATACCCAATTAACTTCTATGGTAAATCAATCTACCACCCGTACGTATCTACAGGATGCAGTTGTTACTATGCGTAATGGGAGATATTGTCTCCCTGTTAAAGCAGAACACAGAAGCAAAGTACCGGGTATGATACACGATCAGTCATCCACTGGTTCTACTATTTTTATAGAACCAATGGTCATTGTGAAATTAAACAATGAAATTAAGGAATTAACCTTAAAAGAACAAGAAGAAATTGAGGCTGTACTAAAAACCTTAAGTTCCTTGGTTTCTGAAGAAATCGAAGCGATTGAAGAGAATTTTCATATACTGACTTCTTTGGACTTTATTTTTGCAAGAGGTCAGCTTGCAAAGTTATATAATGGCTCAAAGCCTATTTTCAATCAGCATGGATACATCCGTATCCGTCAGGGACGACATCCTCTTTTAGATAAACATACCGTTGTCCCAATTGATATTCATCTTGGTGACGAATTCAATTTATTAATTGTTACCGGACCAAATACCGGTGGTAAAACAGTTTCGTTAAAAACAGTCGGCCTTTTCACACTTATGGGACAATCCGGACTTCATATTCCTGCAAATGATCGTTCTGAACTTTCTGTATTTGAAGAAATATATGCAGATATCGGGGATGAGCAAAGCATTGAACAAAGTCTGAGTACCTTTTCTTCCCATATGACAAAGATTGTGACGATTCTAAAAGAAGCAAATGAAAAATCACTGGTCTTATTTGATGAACTAGGTGCCGGTACCGATCCTGTGGAAGGGGCGGCTTTAGCTACTGCTATACTTTCCCATCTGCATAATATGGGGATCCGTACAATGGCTACGACTCATTACAGCGAATTAAAGGTATATGCTCTTTCTACACCGGGAGTCGAAAACGCTTGCTGCGAGTTCGATGTTGAGACACTGCGTCCCACATATCGTTTATTAATAGGTATCCCAGGTAAAAGTAATGCTTTTGCCATCTCCAGCAAATTAGGTTTACCCGATTTTATTATTGAAAGTGCAAAATCAAAGATAAGCGAAGAAACTGAAAATCTGGAAGATTTAATCGCAGATTTGGAAACAAGCCGTACAGCCATAGAGAATGAACGTTTAGAAATACAAAAGTACAAAGAAGAAATAGAGACGCTTAAGAAAAAGCTAGAAGAAAAACAAGAGAAATTCAATAGCAAAAAAGAAACAATATTGCGAGAAGCCAATGAAAAGGCATATGCCATTTTAAATGAAGCCAAAGAATATGCAGATAATACCATTCGTAATTTCAATAAAATGAATCAGCAGTCCGATGCTTCTAAAAATATGGAAAATGCTCGTAATCAATTACGGGGCAAACTATCTGACACAGAAAAGAAACTTGCCTATAAAACCAAACAGACTTTCAAAAAAAATCATAAACCATCTGATTTTAAATTAGGGGATTCTGTTAAAGTTTTAAGCTTAAACTTAAAAGGAACTGTGAGCAGCCTGCCGGATGCCAAGGGACAATTATTTGTCCAAATGGGAATCCTTCGCTCTTGTGTTCATATCAGCGATCTGGTCATCCTGGACGAACCAACTATTACGGGACCAAATATTCAAAAATCAAGTTCCGGCAAAATCAAAATGTCAAAATCAGCTTCTATTTCTACCGAGATAAATCTTATTGGAAAAACTACCGATGAAGCGATTGCACTATTAGATAAATATTTAGATGATGCCTATCTGGCGCATGTTCCTTCCGTCAGAATTGTCCATGGTAAAGGAACCGGAGCTTTGCGGGCCGCAGTTCATAAACATTTAAAACGGTTAAAATATGTAAAGTCATTTCGACTTGGTGCCTTTGGCGAAGGGGAAGCAGGGGTAACGATTGTGGAGTTTACTTAATCCACTTATGAAGGAGGAAATCTAATGGTAAATAAACAAAAAATATTAATTGTTGATGACGATGTAAATATTGCTGAATTAATTTCACTCTATTTAACAAAAGAATGTTTCGATACTTATTTGGTACACGATGGAGAAGAAGCATTAGATTGTTTTAAGCAGTATCAGCCTAACCTTATTCTATTAGACTTGATGCTTCCGGGCATTGATGGTTATCAGGTATGCAGAGAAATAAGAGCCAAATCAACAGTACCTATAATAATGCTTTCAGCAAAGGGAGAAATCTTTGATACTGTTCTAGGATTAGAACTTGGTGCGGATGATTACATCATTAAACCTTTTGATTCAAAAGAACTAGTAGCTCGGGTAAAGGCTGTTCTTAGGCGATATCAGCCTAACAAATCTACACCATCTTCACATGCGGCAAAACTAGTTGAATATCCTGACTTGATAGTGAATCAAACAAATTATTCCGTAATTTATTTTGGCAATGTAGTGGATATGCCGCCAAAAGAATTAGAACTTTTATATTTTTTGGCATCTTCTCCCAATCAGGTATTTACAAGAGAACAATTATTAGATCATATATGGGGGTATGAATACATCGGCGATACTCGGACAGTTGATGTACATATTAAGCGGCTCCGCGAAAAAATCAAGGACCATCACGATTGGAGTATTTCTACCGTATGGGGGATCGGATACAAATTTGAGGTGAAATAATGAAACGGAATCTTCTTCCGAAATTTATAATTGGATATATAATATTTGGAATTTTGGGATTTATAACCGTTTCCACATTTTCTTCCCGGTTAATTGAGCGGTACTTTATTAATAAACAAGCACACGCTCTTTATCGAGAGGCTAATTTGATTGCAGGTAAATATGTCATTAATTATTATAATAAACACGTTACACAAGACGATTTGAAATATCACTTTTCAATTATAGCAGATTATCTGGAATCAGATATTTGGTTTTTAGGAACAAATGGAACCATTATTTTAAATACCAATCCCAGTGAAACTTCAAGCACAATGTCAATTATCTCAGACTTTAATCCTAATGCTCAGGGAAGCAATTGGTATCAAATCGGAAATTATTATAACAGTTTTAAGAAAAGTATGTTAAGTGTCACTGTTCCGGTAATATCAAATTATAAAATAGCAAATTATTTAGTGATTCATTACCCTATCAGCAGTATCTATAGATCAGCTTCAGAACTGGTCAATACAGTATATATAACTTATGGTATTATTTTCCTGTGCTCTCTTATCATATTTATTATATTTTTCTGGCAAATTTACTTACCACTTACAAGACTAATCAAAGCTGCAAAAGAATATACGGATGGGAATTTTGAATACAAATTACCAGTCCCTAAAAATGATGAATTGGGGTATCTGGGGGTTTCTCTTAGCTATATGGCAAAAGAATTAAATACCTTAGAAGATTATCAGAAGAAATTTGTAGCAAATATTTCTCATGACTTCCGTTCCCCTTTGACTTCAATCAAAGGGTATATTGAAGCAATCGCAGATGGCACGATCCCACCCGAATATCATGAAAAATACCTGAATACTGTTTTGTACGAAACAGAAAGGCTTACTAAGTTAACTCAAAGCTTATTAACGTTAAATAATATAGATTCCAAAAAGAATATGTTAGAGATAACTGATTTTGATATTAACCGAATCATTAAACAAACGGCAGAAACTTTTGAAGGCACCTGCAAAAAGAAAAAGATATCTATCGAACTTCTATTTGCCGATAAAACTTTATATGTTTCCGCTGATATGGGGAAAATCCAGCAGGTACTTTACAATTTGATTGACAATGCCATCAAATTCAGTCATGACAACTCTGTAATAACAATTGAAACTACTACTAAATATGAAAAAGTCTTTCTGTCTGTAAAGGATAGCGGTATTGGAATACCGAAAGACAGTCTAAAGAAAATATTTGAACGTTTTTATAAAACTGACTTATCTCGTGGAAAAGACAAGAAAGGGACCGGACTCGGCCTTTCAATCGTGAAAGAAATTGTCCAATCCCATAATGAAAATATTAATGTAATCAGCACAGAAGGGGTAGGTACTGAGTTTATTTTTACTCTTCTCAAATCAAAAAACCGTCCCAAAAATCCTTAGTACTATTTCCACTGCAGACGATGTAGATCCCCTTCTAACTGCATGTGATTAAAACGATTCTGACGCAGAGCCTCATATAGCACAATCGCAACCGAATTGGAAAGATTCAAAGAACGAATATCTCCTATCATCGGAATGCGGATAGAGGTATCCGGGTTCTGCACAAGAATTTCTTCCGGAATTCCGGCACTTTCTTTGCCAAACATAATATAACAGTCGGATTCATATTGAACTTCTGTATATATATGTTTCGCCTTTGTCGTTGCCATATATATCTTGGCACCCGGATTCTTTTCCAAAAAATCCTGATAATTAATATATCTCGTGACGTCTAAGTCATCCCAATAATCCATTCCTGCACGCTTAATGGATTTCTCATTCAAACGAAAACCTAAAGGTTCAATCAAATGAAGCCTAGTCCCTGTAGCCACACAGGTTCTTCCAATATTTCCTGTATTAGCCGGAATTTCAGGTTCAAAAAGTACAATATTTAAATCTGCCATTATTTCTCCTCACGCAAACGTATTACAAATCTATTTAAGCGTTCTAATGCAATCTTCAAATTTTCTAAAGAATATGCATAAGAAATTCTTAAATATCCCTCTCCACTGTCACCAAAAGCTGTTCCCGGAACTACTGCTACTTTTTCTTCCTTAAGGAAACGTGTTGCAAATTCTTCAGAAGTCATTTCAAATTTTTTAATACTTGGAAATACATAAAAAGCTCCATAAGGTTCAAAACATTCCAATCCCATTTCTTTAAAAGCATTCATTAAAAATCGGCGTCTTCCGTTATATGTTTCTCTCATGTATGCTACATCTTCATCTCCATTTTTCAATGCTTCTATCGCTGCATATTGGCTATTGGTAGGAGCACACATAATGGCAAACTGATGAATCTTAATCATTTGTTCAATGATTTCCCGCGGACCACAGGCATATCCCAGCCTCCATCCAGTCATCGCATAAGATTTTGAAAATCCATTAATCAGGATTGTCCTCTCCTTCATACCGGGTAGTTCTGCAATCGTTACATGTTCCCCTTTGTATGTCAGTTCTGAATATATTTCATCCGAGATTACAAATAAATCTTTTTCCAATATAATTTGTGCAATATCCTCTAAGTCCTTTCGTTCCATAATAGCTCCTGTTGGATTATTGGGGAAAGGCAAGATCAATACTTTGGTTTTAGGCGTAATTGCATTTAAAAGTTCTTCCTTCGTTAAACGGAACTCATTCTCCGCTTTCAGTTCAATAACGGAAGGTACGCCATTTGCCAAAATCGCACAGGGAAGATACGAAACATAACTTGGTTGTGGAATAATTACTTCATCACCCGGATCCAACATAGCCCGTAACGCTATATCAATCGCTTCGCTTCCTCCAACTGTAACAATTACTTCCTCATCAGAATCATAAGTAACTTTACATCTACGCTCCATATACCGAGTAATTTCCTGTTTTAACTCCTTTAGCCCCGCATTTGAAGTATAAAATGTCTTCCCTTTTTCCAACGAATAAATTCCTTCGTCACGAATGTGCCATGGCGTATCAAAATCCGGCTCACCTACTCCTAAAGATATGGCATCCTTCATCTCACTAACAATATCGAAAAATTTACGAATACCGGATGGCGGTATTTTTACAATTGTCTCTGAAAGTGGGTTTCTCATGGCGACACCAGCATCCTTTCATCTTTATTTTTCTTGTCCATAATAGTACCGTGGTCTTTATACTTTTTCAAAATAAAATGTGTTGCCGTACTAAGTACCGTATCTAACGTAGAAAGTTTATCTGATACGAATTGTGATATATCCCGGAGACTTTTTCCCTCTAATGTTACCATTAAATCATAGCCACCCGAAATCAAATAAACAGATGTTACTTCTGAATAGTTATAAATTCTTTCTGCAATATTATCAAACCCCTGACCTCTTTGAGGAGTCACTCTAACCTCAATCAGTGCAGTCACCTTATCCACTGTCGTTTTATCCCAATCAATTAATGTATGATAACCGCAAATAATATTTTCTTTTTCCATTTCAGCCAATTCATTAGCTACTGCTATTTCGTCCACACCCAGAATAATTGATAATTCCTTTAAATCAATGCGGCTATTCTTTTCAATAAATGTTAAAATTTTCTCTCTCAATTTTCCTCTCTCCATTCATTTTGATATGTGTTTGACAGCTTCTAATTACATTCTTACAGCTTATAAATCTCATCCGATTTTGGCGGTTCTAAATAACGTCTTTCATCATCATTTATCAGTACCCTGTCATTGCCCGAAACAGCTTTTCCTATAACAGTTCCCGAAATACCTGCCTTCTCTAAGTCTCTAACTAAATCAAATCCATTATCGGCAGCAATCAACATACTTCCGCTAGAGATTAAGCAATATGGATTTAAATCATATACCTCACAAATTTCAACTGTTTCCTGTCTGATTGGTATTTTCTTCAACTCTATTTCTAGTCCAACGCCAGATGCTTCTGCCATTTCCCAAAGAGCGCCAAAAATCCCACCCTCTGTTATATCATGCATTGCACTAACGTTAGACTTGACGGCAGTAGCAGCCTCTTTGACAACTGACAAATACTGATCGAAACCCTGTGCCGTTTTCACAAACGACTCCGGAAATCTCTCCAAAAGTTCCTTTTCCTTTTCTTTCGCTACAATGGAGGTCCCTTCCATTGCGATCCATTTGGTCACAACAATATCCTGCCCTGGTCTGGCACCTGATGTGAGTATAACAGCACCTTCCTTAGCCTTCCCTACGCCGGTTATAGAAATAATAGGTTGATTCACTGCTTTCGTAACTTCTGTATGTCCTCCCATAACCTGCATATTTAAACTATTACATACTGCTTCTATTTGCTGCATAATTTCTTTAATATCTGATTCATAGATGCTTTCAGGCAGAAGAAGCGTAACAAGAACACCTATAGGTTCTGCTCCCGATGCCGCCAAATCATTGGCTGTTACATGGATGGATAACGTTCCTATATCCTCAACCGTACCTGTAATCGGATCTGTTGACAGCACAAAAACTTCTCCCGGTTCCAATCGCAAAACCGTACAATCTTCACCGATTCCTGCACCAACAATTACTTCCTCTCTTTTTGTTTTTACTTGTTTTAATATAGAACGCTTTAATACAGCTTCCGATACTTTCCCAACTTTCATTCAATTCCCTCTTCTTATACGTCAATATATGGTTTAGGAAGCCCAATAAAAAAATCAGACTTCCTAATATTTTAATATTTCATGTTATTCAACCGGTTCTTCTGTATTGGTATCATCGGTTTTTGTATTGTCATCTGATGCTTTGTCATCATTCGGTTTATCTTTTTTTGAAGCATCTTTTTTAGACTCTTTGTCTTTTTCATTCTCTTTTTTCGCCGCCTCTTCCGCTGCTTCCTGTTGTGCTTTTGCCTCTGCAGCTGCTGCCAATGCAGCATCATTCCATTGGCTCGCCGCCTGACGGCACATATCTTCATTTTGAGAAGCAATTGCTGCCTGCATTGCTGCTACAGCTTCCGGATTCGCAGAACTTACACCAACACTTATGATTCTTGGTGATGCCTGATAAGTACTCGAATTAAATTCTTCTCTACTTACTACTTTATCGTTCTCATAAACGACTTTCCATAACTTCGCTGTCTTGCCAGTATGCGCTTTCTGTGTTTCTTGAACATACCCTACTGCTTCACCCACAGATACGATTGAAGTTCCAGGTTCAGATACCGTCAATGTTTCACTTTGATATTCTATTCTACGGTTCGCAGGTCTTGTCTCTTTTCCAAAAATACTGAATGTTATCTGGCCTCCACCTGTGTAACCTTCAATATAAATCGGTGTATCTGTATTATTGACAAACTTTAAATCCTTCCATGTGCCTGATATAGCTGCATCCATAGAAGGCTGAACATAATCTACAATCATTGAATGAGGAGAACGTTCCGTAATCTTCATTTCTGCACGTATAGCCGCATTATAAAGAGTAGTAGATACTTGACAGATTCCTCCTCCATATGTTTGAACAATCGAACCATTTTCATAAGAACCTGCTAATTCATAGCCATTCTCTGCACTAAATGGACTAACTGCTTTATATACTGAAAATTCTTCTCCCGGATAAACAACCGAACCGTTCACTTTGCTTGCACCATTGGCAACATTCTGAGCTCTTCCGGTCCCTGTATGATAGTTTGTTGAAAAACTTCCCAATGAATCTTTAATATTTTGCAGATCAGCAGCTAATACTTTGGGTTTCGAAACTTCTACAGAAACTTCTACGTTCCCATTGGTCCCATCCCAGGATTCCTTCACAAATTTTGTTATCGCCTCAATAGACTTGTCTACATTTACAGTAATACCTTCCTTTTCGGGCGTAATCGAAAATCCGCTTGCTGTTCTTTCTATTTTCGCGTCGACAGCCTCTTGACAAAATGGAATACATTTTTCTTGAATAACAGCCTTTATTTTTTCATTATCTAAGGAATATTCAATTTTAAAATTTTTCGGCTCATTCTCTAAATCTTTCAAATCCTTATATCTTTTAATAATATTTCCGGTTCTGCCCAATGTGAAAGCCTTCTTGACCAGACCTGTATTCGTCCAGGTCAGCCCCAGTTCATTCGCAGCAACACCGACGGTATTAGAACCAACCTTTAATGTAATGCTTTTATTCTGCATATCTGAAACATATTGTTCAACCTTTTTCTGTGCTTCATCCTGCGTTAATCCTGATACATCCATATTTTCGATTTGAATGCCTTTGTTAATCGTATCATTTGACCCACTCTGGGCAAATGTTTTCAATGTTATGGCTCCGCCAACAATTATAATGAAACATGCCAAGAATATAAGTCCTAGTTTCTTTTTCATGTATACTCTTCCCTTTCCATAATTCTTGTAAAACTTTTACATATGTTCTCCCATAAAATTTTTATATTTCTAAAAAAGTACATTAAAATTTATTTTACCATATTTTTTCTCTTTTTCAAGATACATAAGTGCTAATATAATTGACAATTCTATCTATGTTCTGTATATTATTACTATAGAATACTTTTAACTGAACGCTGCAAAAAAAGTAGTGATTACCATCGATAAAATCAAAAAAAGTGCTATTACTGCAACTATGATTCTCTTTATTTTTGGATTATGCAAAAAATTCATACCATTCACCTCAATTTCTATAAATATTTTCACTAATAAGACCGGAAGGATGTGTTCTTTTTATGTTTTTCCCTTTTTTAACTATATTTATTGTATTTATAATATTTCTCCGGATTAAAATAAAGTTATCCGATAAAGAAGAAGCTCTGAAAACGGAGCGATTTTGGAATCGTGAAACACAGGCTAATCAGGTCAGAAAACAGGATGTATCTCAATTACCATATATTCAAGTACCTATTGATGAATTTGAAATGCCTGATATTAATGATCAAAATTTTGAAGAATTGAAAAACACTCTATACCAGCTTTCAACTCAAAAAATTGTAAATCTATCACAATTCACTAATACTGATTTAAAACTCAAATACGGAGCAGCAAATCTATCCACACTGAGTGAATACGATGCTAATTACACAGAGCTAATACGTACTTTAAATAAACTTGGGCATTTTCTTTATCAAGCGAATTATGTGAAAGAAGCACAGAAAATACTTGAATATGGGATATCCTGTGGTACCGACATCCGCACCCATTATATCTTACTTGCAAATATCTATCACGATACCTGCCAGTCTGAGAAAATTAATGCTCTTATCAAAGAAGCAAATAAGATTAATTCTCTTTTAAAAGATTCTATATTAGCTTATTTAAAGAATTCTACCATAATTTAATATAAATTTGTCTATGTACCTTGATGCCTCACTTTTCGTCAGACTTGAAATATCTACCTCAAAGTCTATTTTATGATATTTTATTAAATCATTCAAGTAAACTTTTTGTCTTGGGGTAATCGGGCTTTGTCTTTTTACTTGATAAATAAGTTCAAATGGGCAGAAAATATCCGGCTGCTGTTTTCCAAACCTGCTTTGAAGCAGCTCATACAAAGTTACAGTAGCTTGGGCATCACAATATGCTCTGTGCTTATCTTGATGTTCAATTTCAAAAAACTCACATAAATACTCTAAGGAACGTGATTTAACATCTGGTAATGTCTTCCTTGCAATTTTTAAAGTATCTACGCCATATTTTTTAAATTCTAATTTTTGATTGACAGCATATTTCTTCAAAAAACTGTAATCAAATATAAGATTATGCCCCAATAATGGGTAATCCTCACAAAAATCTATCAATTCTTCAACTGCCTTTTCCCCATCTTTCCCATTGTCTGCCATTTCGTTGGTAATCCCGGTCAGCTCCTGAATTTTAAAAGGAATCCGCATATCCGGTTTAACAAATGTTTTATATGTTTCTTTTATCTGACCATCAATTACCTTTACGGCTCCAATTTCGAGGATGCGGCTGTATTTTGGATTTAAACCCGTAGTTTCCAAATCAACTGCTACATAGGAACGTGTCATTTCTTTCCCTGCTTTCGTTTATATTCTATACAATATCCTTTTAAAAAACATTCCTTGCATTTTGGAGAACGCGCAAAACAAATACTTCTTCCAAAAGCTATTATCTGAATATTATAAAGTATCCAATGCTCTTTGGGAAGGACTTTCATTAATTCAAACTCTATTTTATCCGGATTCTCTTCTTTCGCCAGTCCCAATCGTTTCGAAATACGTTTGACATGCGTGTCTACTACAATACTTGGTTCGTGAAAAATATTACCTCGGATCACATTTGCTGTTTTCCTTCCAACTCCGGCTAGTTTTGTGAGTTCTTCTATTGATTGTGGGACCTGCCCGTTATATTTTTCAAGCAGTGTTTTGGTACAAGCAATAATATTCTTGGCTTTATTATGATAAAAACCAGTGGAATGAATATCTCGCTCCAATTCTTTTAAATCAGCCTTTGCAAACGCCTCTAATGTCGTATATTTCTGAAATAAGTCTTTCGTAACTATATTGACTCTTTCATCGGTACACTGGGCACTTAAAATAGTTGCAATCAATAATTGCCACGGCGTTTCATAATTTAAATAACATTTATATTCCGTCGTATATTCTTCATCCAGCAAAGTTAATATTTCTTTGACTCTTTTTGTCATGATTCCGACTTCTCCATTAAATCTATTTGAGTTACCTTGGCAGCATTGGTAAGAGGATCTCTGTTCTTGTAATCAAAGAGTACAAAATAGTTTCTCGATTTCTCTCCAGTTAACAGATTCCAGTGAAACATCTCAATATGCGTCATTTTTCGAAGCTGTCTTGCAGTATAATCCTGATAATCTTCTTTATCTAAATAAGAAAATTCCTGTACTTCTCTAAAATAAAAATCTTGTATCTCTTTCTTATATTCAGTCAAATCACTAACCCATTCAGGTCTGCTCTTTGAGTTTTCCCTTAAATACCAATCATAAAGAAGACTCTCTTGATAAATAAATGAATCTGCCCCAGTATAAGCTTTGGCAAAATCGAGTAAAATTTCATAACGCTTAAGTCTGGAATGACTTATACCTGTCAATTCATTCTCTTCATAATAATCGCCTAACTTTTTATACAATTGGAACGGACTCGAAAATGCAGCTTCTATAAGCTTAAGAGTCGTTTCAAACTGTCCACTGTTATAATAAACTTCAACCATTTCTTCCACTTTTTTAATTTCAAGTAATTCTTGATAAGAAAGCCACTTCGTATACATTACTTCGTATGTCGGCCTTATTTTATAAACAATTTCATACTCTTTTGCCTTTTGATACATTTCTGAACCTTTTAATACTTTTAAAAAGCCTAACTGTAGTTGCTCCGGTTTCAACCTGTAAACATCATCAAAAGACCGGGTAAAACAATTATAATCTTCAAACGGCAGACCTGCAATCAAATCTAAATGCTGATGAATATTCTTACCCCTTTTAATCTCTAACACAATCTCTTTCAACTTCTCAAAATCCATAGTTCTGTTGATTTCATGAATGGTAGGCAGATTTGTTGACTGTACACCTATTTCTAATTGTATCAGTCCTGGGCGTAGTGTTTTCATTAATGCAAGTTCTTCATTATTCAGCAAGTCAGCTGATATTTCAAAATGAAAATTGGTAATTCCCTGATCATGCTCTTTAATATAGTTCCAGATTTCCATAACATGGGAATGCCTGCAGTTAAAAGTTCTATCTACAAATTTCACTTGAGGAACCTTATGATCAATAAAAAACTGTAATTCCTGTTTCACTAAATCCAAATCTCTAAATCGGACTTTCTTTTCTACCGATGACAAACAATAACTGCAAGAAAACGGACAGCCACGGCTTGTCTCATAATACACGATTCTGTTCTGAAAATTCTCCATATCTTCATAGCAAAATGGAATTTCACTCATATCAATCAGCGCTTGAGGTTCATTTACAATAATCTGCTCAGATAAATTACGATAAGCAATCCCTTTGATCTGTTCCATATCCAGGCACTTACTGTATCCACCCTTTTGTTGACTATCATAATATTTCACAAGATTCTTAAAAATAACTTCTCCTTCTCCATACATTACACCGGTAACAGCTGTATTTTCTTCCAGAAACTCTTTCACTTCAAACGAGACCTCCGGACCGCCCACCCATATAGGTAAATCAGGAAACAATTGCCGCAAATCTTCAATAATCTCCTTAACATACTGAAAGTTCCATATATAACAGGAAAATGCAATCACATCCGGTTTCTTTTTGTAAATTTCCGTTAAAATATATTCCTGATAATGATTTATAGTATATTCTGCAATTTCTATCGAATCTCTATATTCCTTTGCATAAGCTTTCAGGCTGTATACAGCCAGATTTGAATGAATGTATTTTGCATTAATCGCTACTAATAAAAAATTCATGATGCTCCTCTTTCTATCATTGACTGAAGTAATTAAATTGATTCAGTTTAATTTTTATCATACCACACTTTTAAGAAAAGTGGGAGTCGTTTTATCAGGATATTACAGTAATTTTCAAGTTGGATAAATTTAGAATGCCCCCGAATTCATTGACAATTAGGAGATTTTTCTGTAAAATTAACATATATATATAATTTAATTGAAAGAAGGTTCTAACTATGAAAAACGCTTTAAAAAAGCGTAAGTTGCAAATATTATCCTGGATAGTTGCAATTGCGGTTTTCACAGCACAACTAGGGACATCTACCATTGTTTATGCAACGGAAGTAGATACAACTGAAATTTCAGAATCTAACCAAACTGTAATAACTACACAAGATTCTCAAACTAATGATACCATTCCATCTACCGAAAAAACAGATACTCCCCAAAAAACAATTGCGGAAATTTTGGTAATCGCAGCAACTGATGGAAAACAAGCTGCTACATATTTGAATACATATGCTGATTTAGAAGCGTTTGAAGACGGTGTCCGTCAAGTATTAGATCAATACTATTCACAAGATTCCAATAATCAATTGAATGCTTTTATAGAAACAATCGATACTCGGGCAGACGAAATCGTGAAGAACTACAAAGAAGCTGCCTTGGAACGTTCTAAAGAAGGTCAGTTGAACTATATACCGGGCGAAGTCATTGTAGTCTTTGATGAAAATGCAGATACAGCTGAAACTACAGAAGAAATCGAGCAGAAACAGGGGGCAAGTCTGCAAATGATTTCGCCGGAAACACAAACTGCCAATGACACAGAAGTGGGAGTTGTCGAAATTCCTTTAGAGCAAACGGTAGAAGATGCCATTGACGAAATTGAAAAAGAAGCGGGCGTTGCTTATGTGCAGCCCAATTATCTCTATTCGTTACCTGACGATCAATTATCTGCCTCCTCTATAACTACAGCCTCCTTACCCAATGATCCCAAAATTTCAAACCAATGGTATCTGAACAAAATCGGAGCAGGTTCTGCATGGGATTTTATACAAAAATTCACACGAACGAAAATACGGGTCGCAGTATTAGATACTGGTGTAGATACGAACCATCCTGATCTGCAGGCAAATTTGAATAAAAACTTATGCGCAGACACTACAAGCGTCACCACTACCAAATGTACCACTGATGATGATGGTCACGGTACTCATGTTTCGGGAATCATAGCCGCTACATCAAATAATAGCTTAGGAATTTCGGGTGTTGCTGCCGGCGCATCTAATGATATAGTTGACCTAATGGTCGTCGATGTTTTTTCAAAAAGCGGCGATGAAATCTGGGCCTCTACTTCCAGTGTTGTACGGGGACTTAAATATGCCCAAAGCAACGGCGCCAGAATCATAAATCTAAGCTTAGGATTAAGCTGGGATGATCAATCCCTGAAAGATACTATTAACTCCGTTAGCAGTAAAGGCTCCTTGGTTATCTGTGCTGCCGGAAATGGAGATGAGGACTCAGGCGGTTGGGGATACGATGATAAAAACCTGCCATTTTACCCATCAGATTACAATGCTGTAATTTCTGTTATTGCTACGGATCAAAATAACAACCGTGCCTTCTATTCAAATTATGGAGATGCTAAAGATATATCTGCTCCCGGTTATTATATTTATAGTACATTTCCTAATTCAAAATACGAATATGAATATGGTACCTCAATGGCTTCTCCCATTGTAGTTGGAGTCGCTGCTATGGCTTTATCGGTAAAACCGAATTTGACACCTACGGCACTCAAATCTATTTTGTATTCTACCGCAACAGATGTCACTTCTACCGGAGCTGGCTGGGATCGTCAAACCGGATGGGGTGTTGTAAATGCATATAAAGCTGTGACAGCTGCTATGAATGCAAGCGTATCAACCGGGGTTAAATTAACAAACACCTCTTTAAATTGCGGTACTTCCAAAAAATTAAGTGCAGTTCTAACGCCAAGCTATTCTTTAGATACTGTGACATGGACAAGCTCTGATTCCTCTATTGTAGCAGTAAATAGTACCACGGGTGTGATCACTGCCAAAAAAATTGGGACTGCTGTGATTACTGCGATTACCGGTTCAGGCAAAAAAGCCACATGTGTAATCACTACCACACTTGCAAAACCAAAACTGGCTCTGAAATCTACGACCTATAAAAGTGTAACATTAAGGTGGAATACCATAGCCGGTGCAACCAAATATATCATTTATCGTGCTATTTCTAAATATGGTAAATATAAACCAATTAAAACTACAACCGGAAGAACTTATAAAAACAGTAAATTAAAGTTAGGCAAAAAATATTATTATAAAATCAAAGCCGTCGGTGTTAATGGAAGCATTACGAAAACAAATACAAGTTCTAGTTTTAAATCTACCCCAAGGGTCGCTAAAGTAAGTACACTAAAGGCAAGAACACTATCTAAAAACAAAATTAAATTGACTTGGAAAAAAGTCTACGGTACTACATTTTACAGAATTTATAGAGCCACCTCTAAAAAAGGTAAATATAAATACATCGGAAAAACAACAGCAACAAAATTTTATAGTAAATCTTTAAAATCGAGAAAGAGATATTATTATAAAATTGTAGCTGTACGAAAATACAAAAATAAAAACTACAAAAGCTACGCTAGTAAAATTATTTCTAGTAAAACCAAATAAAAATAACGTATGATTATCTCCAATTTTATGGAGTATAATCATACGTTATTTTTCATTTTATTCCTTCCAGATGTTCCATCCCCCAGTCACAAATACTTTGCACCAGTGGTATCAAACTTTCTCCCTTTTTTGAAAGAGAATATTCAACTTTTGGTGGTATTTGTGGGTATTCTTTACGTATTACAATATTCTTTTGCTCTAATTGTTTTAGCTGAGAACTAAGCATTTTATGAGTAATACCTTCAATGTTTTTTTTAAGAATATTATAACGGACGGTTCCCATACAGACCAATACATAAATTATTTTCAAGTTCCACTTTCCACTTATAATCGATAATGTATACTCAAACGGTTCTTTATTTCTCACAATACATAGTTTATTTGACATATTTATACTCTCCTTGGGGTTAGTATGTTACAAAAAAGTGCATTCTTCTATTTTTTTATAAGGTGATTATAATTGATATAGACTCTTAAAAACAAGTAAGATATAGAAAGGATTTGATTATTTTGATTATTGACGGACATTCTCATGTTTGCTTACCTGTAGAAAAACACATTCATTTAATGGATAAAGCAGGAGTTGACAAAACAGTTTTATTTTACACAAGTATTCATCCAGAAACAGCCTCAAATTTTGCAGATGTAAAAAAAGAAATGCAACGCTTGAAAGAAAACGTTGCCGGCGATACCAATTTATCTACTAAAGCCAGAATTCAAGGCTTAAAAGAACAAAAAGATGCAATCTCTTTATATCCATCAAGATTTATTGGCTTTGGATCCATCCCTGGTTCTCTTACTGATTTTGAACGCAACGAATATATTGAAAAAGAAGTGATAGGGAACGGGTTCGTAGGATTAGGTGAATTTACATTACCTTCAGGTTTTATTCAAACGCTCAGACCTATTTTTAAATCTTCCGCAAATTTTGGAAATCTTCCATTATGGATTCATGCATTTCATCCATTAACCTTACCGGATATTAAACAAATTTCCCAATTTGCGAAAGAATTTCCCTCAGTTCCAGTTATCATAGGGCATTTAGGTGGGAGCAACTGGCTTGAAACTGTCGATCTGGTCAAAGAAACTCCTAATTTATACTTAGACATCTCAGCCTATTTCTCTACATTTGTTTTAAAAATCATAATTAACGAATTGCCTTTAAAATGTATTTTTGGAGTAGATATGCCCTATGGAGATTTACAGTTATCCCTAGATGCCGTAAGAAAACTATCAAATAGCAACGATGTTACCAAAGCTGTATTAGGCGAAAATATAGCAGTTTTACTTAATCTATAAATTATTTAAAAAGATTCCCAAATCTATCAATTTTTTTGATTTTAGTCTTAAAGAAAGCATTTGCTCCATATTGATTTACTTGCTTTAAATTAATTTTTTTTAGTTTCATGCATTTATAAAAAGCTCTGCTATCAATTTTTTTGCAAGACTTCGGAAGTACTATTCTTTTGACTGTACTATATGCAAATGCTCTCTTTGCTATAGATTGTACCCCTGCGGGCACATAATATGTTCCTTTTGTTGATACACCTGCGTATAATATTTTACCACTCTTAGATAAAAGCGTACCTTTTACTGTTTTGAATTTTTTATTTCCACTTGAAACTTTGAACTTTTTTAATTTGGTAAAACGGTTAAAAGATCCATCCTCTATTGTGATTACTGTTTTAGGAATTGAAATCACTTGAGTCTTTGTATTCTTCCTATAAATCTTTATATCTCTATTTAAATCAATATATTTATCCGCATAATACATACTGTATTCTTTTGCATTGGGAACAATGCCCGTTACTGTATATCGAATTCCTTTTATACTAACTTCTTCAGGTATCTTAACTTGTTTCGTAGTGTTTCGAATCGCTACTTTTACAGTATTGTGATTCGATGCCGTATTCGAATTGCTAGTCTGAAAACAATTACATATATAAAATTCTAATTCTTTCGTCCTGTAATCGCAGGTTCTCTCTATCTTTGGTACTTTTCCAACCGCTGCATTTACATGGAACGGTAAAATAGTAACCCAAAAAAGAACAAGCAGTACTACACCTTTTAATATTTTTTTCATTTCCCCTTCTATCCTTTCTTTACATTATCTTAATTACCCAATTTATATTTTCACATATTTAATTAATCCAGTCAATGAGACTTTAGTACTAGAAAAAATCTATAATTATGGACAAAAAATACTATATAAAGTACTCTTATTCGACAATTGAGTCTAGTATTTCCTATCATTTTTTAACCATGCAAGTAGACAATATAATAAAAAAGGGATAAAATAATTCTATTGATTTATTATTAGGAGGATATCAATGGAAAACGATTTGCAATATAAGAAAGAATTGAGTTATTCTAACGCTAAAAATATTAATCTTACACTTTTGATCATTCATATTTTACTATTTCTTCTGTTTATGTATTTAAAAGCATCTATCATGGCTTATGTTAATATTGTCAGCATTACGATTTATACAATTGCTTTTTATGTTATAAGAAAAAAGTGGTATATTATTTTTTTACGCATGGTTTATATTGAAATTTTGATTCACATGCTACTTGCATCTATTATAATGGGCTGGGGTTATGGTTTCCAATTATATTCCTTTTTCATAATACCGAATATCTACTATTCTAACTATTTATTAAGACAGCAATCAAAACCAAAAATTTATCCACTGTTACCTAGTATATTAACTATAATCGCTTTTTTAATAATTCGATTTTACTCCTTTTATTACTTTCCTATATATAATACACAAGAATCTACAAAACTTGTAATTTACATAATTAATTCTATCATTGTTTTTGTTTTTTTTATCCTATATCTAATTAACTTTAACAATGTAGTTTCTAAATCAGAAAATTTGTTACAAAAAATAGCCAGTTATGACGAACTAACACAAATATATAATCGTCATAAAATAAAGAACCTACTAAATACTGCTTATTTAAACGCTCAAAAAAGCAGTAAAAAGTTTTGTATCACAATTTTAGATATTGACAATTTTAAATTAATAAATGATACATACGGTCACAATGGGGGAGATTTTGTTTTAAAAAAAGTTGCTTCCATTTTAAAAGAAATGTCCTCGGAAGAATTAATCGTAAGCCGTTGGGGCGGTGAAGAATTTTTAATCCTTCAAACATATACGAATATGGAAAAAAGTTGTATTGAAATGATTCGTAAATTACGTGAAAAAATAAATGCCACTACTTTTTTTTATGAAAAAAAGTCCTTTCACATAACGGTTACCTGCGGATTAGCTACTTATAGTCCCTACCTATCCATTGATTCTCTAATCAAAAAAGCGGATGATTGCTTATATATCGGAAAATATTCAGGAAAGAATCAAGTAGTTGTAAAATAAAAAGCTAGTGACTATGTAAGCCATTAGCTTTTTATAAATTTAATCTAATTTGTTTATAACGATTTGTAACTGTTTCTCATTTAACTTTAAATTCGTCTGTAAATCTAGAACCAAATTATCCATAAGTAACAAGTATGAATGATAATGCATCGCATCTTCTGTATGATACACCTTATATCCCTGTATATGAATCATCTCTAATTTATTAAAATCAAATTCGTTGTCTTTTGTCACTTCTTTCACTACCTTGTCATACAGCCATTTATTCTTTACTCGATAAATAGTATAAGCAAGATAATCCTTTTCTGTATCTTCACCCAATGGCTCCTCATAATAATTCTCTTTACTTATGATAAAACTATCGCCTTTTTCCGCATTTTTATTATATTCTCCTTGAAGTTTTATTCCCATATCTTCTAACGTAAATATTAAAGAATCATTATGTTTAGCTTCCCAAGAAATTGTTCCATCAGTATCAATATACTTTGTATTTTTTATATTCTTATTTCCCAAGCCAAAGAATTCTACAGCTATAAAAAATATTATGATACCCCCTGTTACAGCAAACGTAATTATAATAATTACTTTATAATAGATCGTTTGTTTCATTTCTTTCATAATACCATTTTTTTGGGTTAAAACACTTAAAATACTTGAGCCAAACAAAAATATCGGAACAGATACGAAAATTAGTAATATAAACATTAAAACCTTATCGCCTGATAAATAGCTTACAACCAACACTCCCACGAACCAAGCTGTCCCAATACAAGCAACCATAATTTTACTAACTAAACTCCCAAGATTTTTATAGTAATAAAACTCTTCTCCATTTTTAATTTTCTCTTTTATTTTATGAAACCATCGATAATATATAATTACCTGAAATGTATTCAAAATCACCATACTTATCCCAAGTAAAATTATTGAAAACGACATATAGCTGGAGAATATCTCTACAATTCCATCACTTAACTTAATTAAATACAATAGCCCTAAAATAATCCCAATAAACCAATTCTTAATGTATTGTTTGAAAATACTCTTATGTACCGTTTCAAATTTCTGTTGGGGATCCGTTTCTATCGGAATTGCAGATTTATCCTCTGTGTAAAAAATTTGCACCTTTCCTTCTGCACTAACAAAATTCCACCCCGCCGCTTTGCAGTATTCAATATATTCTTCGTTCGTTGCATTATAATCAACCATAAATTCAGAGGCCTTATCAAATATTTCTACTGAAAATTTGACTTTCTTGGGCTTGCATTTTCTAAAATAGCAGATTGAGCCTTTCCGCTTTTCCAACATCCAGCCTTGTGCCGCTTTCTTTTCTAAATATTCCTTCAAACTGTCTAATTCATTTAACTGACAATTATAAAATCTGATTTGTAACTCCCTATTCATATGACATCCCTCTCTTGTATTACTACCTTTTCGTATTTTTATACCAAAACGTAAAGCAGATACCGAATTACCCGATTTACTTCCTATTATTTATTTCTTGATAATCTGCTATTAAAAGTTTTAACCTCTGAAATTCTGATTCTAATAATTCTCTTCCAGAGACAGTAATTTTATAGCTTCTTTTTCTCCCATTAACCATTGTTTCTTCTATCATCCCTTCCTTTTCAAAACTATTAAGAAGACTATATAGGGTTCCGGGACCTACTGAAACTCTGCCATTTGTTATCCTTTCGACTTTTTCCATAATATCAACACCACAACACTCATCTAATAATGCGATCAATATATAAAACATCTGTTCCGTTAAAGTTTGAAACTTCTCTCTGGCCATATAATTCCTTCTTTCTATAAAACACCTTATCGAATATCGATATTATAAATAATAAAAAAAACTTTGTCAAGGTATAGTGCTTTTAAGAAGTAAGATTTGCAATATATAATTTACTTTTTATTTTTACTTACAAAATTGACCATATCTACATTTTATGAGATAATATTCTATATTTATACAATTTTACAATCAACAACGAGGAGGGCCTTCCTATGAGTCGGACAATACAAACAAATAAGCTTTTATCAGTTATTATTTTTGGTATGAATTTATGTTTAATTTTAATGACCATTTTAGACTGGAAATCAGGTGGTAATATTTTGCCTGTATACGCATCTGTTATAAGCAGTATTCTTTTAGGTGCTGTTTTAGGATACTTAAACATGAAGAATCCTGAAACTATTTTAATTCGCTATGCTTTTGGTGCAATTTTTGGCATAGGTTATCTTATTTGGTTAATCTTTACCAATAATTTAATGGCTTTTGCTTTTACATTTATAGCTGCCTCCATAATTGTTCTATATCATGACCTTACATATACTCTTATCTTAACCGGCATTACAGGGCTGTCCTGCAGTCTTGTTTGTATTGTCCGAGGTTTCATTGGTACTATGGAATGGAGAAATTCTATAATTGGCGTACTCTTTTTTATTATTTATATCGTAACATGGATTACTATAAATCTTCAGCAAAAACGATATACTATGGAAGATAGTAAAACAATTAGAACACAAGAATCTACCCAGGAGAATAGAATAAAATTTTTGAGCGGTGCATCTTTCGAACTAGAAAAATTAATTGAAAATGCTAATAAGTTATCGCAGGAGCTTAGTAGTAAAATGAAAGATTCTCATATTGCTGTGGCTGAAATATCTGCCAGCACAACGGATACTGCCAACAGTATTCAAACGCAGACACATCTTACGAATGAAATCAATATTATTGTAGAAGATTTAAAAAACATTGTAATCGATATTGAAAAAAAGGTAAATCATTCTGTTGATGTCTCTAAAAAAGGGCGGGAGGTTATGGATTCGCTAACAACGTATACAAAAACAATAGAAAATCAAAACAACGTCGTTGTCAATGAAATCAAAACGCTAGAAAACCACGTTCAAAATATCCGCGGAATAACCGGCACCATTGAAAGTATATCTTCTCAAACAAATCTTCTTTCTTTAAATGCTTCTATTGAAGCTGCCCGCGCCGGTGATGCAGGCCGCGGATTTGCAGTGGTTGCAGACGAAATACGAGGACTTTCTGATGAAACTCGTAATTCGACGATTAAAATTGAAGAATTACTAAATGAATTTATCTCTTCCATCTCAAGTTCTACAAAGTCTGTCCTCGACACCGTAGATCTCATGAAACAAGAAATGGAATATGTTCATACTGCCAGTGAGAGTTTTCATACTATGGCAGAAGACTTGGAAGATACTGGACAAAGTGTATTTGTCTTAAATAAAAAATGTGAAGAATTGATTCAATCTAACACCGGAATTGCAGAACATATCTGTACTCTTTCTTCTATGAGCGAAGAAGTAGCCGCACAAGCTACATCCGTTGTCAAACTTCAAGAAGACGGAATCACTAAATCAAAAGAAATTGCTGACTCTTTAGACTGCATGTTAAATACAGCACAAGAAATTTGTAAGTAGGAAAACACCCCAGATGTTAGAAACTTTGTCTAACGTTTGGGGTGTACTTTATTGAAATTTACATTATATTTATTATTAATGATTATATTTTGTTTGAATGGCTTTTTTTCTTGTTTGAAAATAACGTAAAAACATAGTAATAGTTACAATAATATATGCTCCCTCTGGCAAAATAGTCCTTCCATGCCATGGTAACTCTATATTTTGTATAAATTTTGAATAGTAAATAAATCCTAATCCACAAATCAGTAACAGTACTCCTATAATTAAATATCGCTTCATTTTAAACCTCCTAAAGCTTTCAATAATATCGAATTAGATAGCTAAATAAACTGCTTAAATAATAAAATTACTAACTTATATTTTTATATTCAACAAGACGGCTTTCACAGACAATTTTGATTTAAATTAATTTTCTATTTCCAACCATTAGCTTCTATAAATTTATCAGGTATTCTCAGCTTTAATTGTTGATCAATATCTGACCAAAACTCAGTCAGATTAATATTATCGTCCCAATGTTGATTTCATTCTACTGAAATTGCATCATCACCATTAGATATATAACATCCAAAATGTCCTCTATCAAAATTAAGTACAACACAATCCCTTCCATCTTATTATAAAATATTTTTCTGGCTGTATTAATAAATTCTTTTGCTGTATCTTGAACGAAAATAGCATTTCATATTGATGTAATATTTGGCCAAGTCATCCCGTTATAAGTAATATGCATATTTCTTCAATATTTATTCTATCATTCAATTAATAAAGTAATTATTCTAACACACTACCATTATCTAATGAAAGATATATATCTGTACCATCATCACATGAAATATAAATTCTTTTATCATCCACTATACTATAATCATTAATAATATCTTTAAAGCCAATATTCCAAAGTACCGCATTTAAATTATAACAATATACATCCAATTCACATATTATATATATTCTTTCTCCTTTTGAATCTGTTAAGAATTCATAAAATATTGATTGCAAGTTATCATCTGACAATACTTTACCATCAGATGTATTTATAACCATAAGATTTTTCCCAAATCCAACATATATAACCTTATTATCCTTATCGCATACAATTTCTGGATCTATTCCATAATTATAATAAGTTATCCCAATTTTTTTTTCTTTACCTATAGTAAGAACATTAAATTCGTTCTGTACATCATCATACTTAAATATATTAACTTTATCAACTGTTTCTTCTAATTCTTCCAAACTACTAACTCTAAAAACTTGAATATCTATCTCTGTCATATTAATGCCCTCCTTTTACTATAACAGTCAATAATCTGTTTCCATCCCAAACAGACTCAACCATAACTGCTCCGCCTGGACCCATTAGAAGACTTTCCCTAGTGGTGGCATTATATTGTACAACGGGTTTACCTGGCAGTTCCTTTGCTACATAACTTCTAGTTTCTACTTTACTAATATTAGTAGAATCATTTAATAAACTCTTCAAATGATTTGATACATATTCTCTCCCAGAAGATGTATCATGAATCCCTATTTTACTCAATTCCTTCTTCATTGCTTTAGCTCTTTCAATATTATGCTTATTCCCCCTTGCTTTTCCAAATAAATAGTCTAATTTATTACCAATATTAGCCTTACTGCCACCCTTAACAAAATCCTCCGCCGACTTCACACCAACCTTAGCCAAATCCTTATTTGATGTAATACCAAGCTTCGCTAAATCATCCATGGAATTTATTCCCAGTTTCTTCAGTTGTTCCACCGAAGTGACTCCTATCTTTACAAGGTCATCTGCAGAATTCACACCAATCTTTACTAAATCATCAATAGATTTAATTCCGATTTTGGCCAAATCATCAAGCGATTTGACTCCAACTTTAACCAAATCATCAAGCGACTTCACGCCTGCATTTAATAAATCATCCACTGTATTTAGCCCTGCATTCAGTAAGTCATCTGCACAGGTAGCGGTTTCTAAAATGGAAGCAGTTTTGGTACCCCTCGCAGCTACTTTAGCAGCTTTTCCCAGTTTATCCAGACCTTTTGCACCTATTATGGAACCGACTGTATAACCTGCTGCATAGAATATCCCATCTTCTTCGATAGAATCCATGATCTGTTGACCCATGGCCGGAATCCATTCGAGACTGACAAACATTTTTGCTGATTCTATTCCTTTTTCGTATGCGTGAGACGCCCACTTAGGCGGATCCATATCTAACAACTTGCAGACTGCTAAAACGTTGACCGATGCATTAAATACAATCAAGCCTGCTCCAAGAGTCACTAGACCTTCTAACAAATCCCAAAGAGCCTTCCTTACGCCATTTTCAAAATCAGCCCTTGCCTTCATGACTTTCCCTACAATTCTAACAAACCACTCCAAATTTCCTTCATATGTCTTTAATAGTTTTCCCGCTTTTGCTGCATAGGTATCATCCATATTTTCAAAAGGAATTACTTTATTTTCATGGAAACTGTCGAGGTTATTCATGTATTGTTTCAAGACATTGTAACTGGCAGGTACTACAATATCAAAAATCTGATCTATTTTAGCACCGTTTCTTTGCTGTTTTTTGATATCCTCATCATCTTCATTCCCTGTCAGTTCATTTACACCATAGGCATACCCTTGGGAATTCGCATTGAAATTTTTAAATTATGTATGACTTCTACTTGCTGGCTAATCTGATATTTGTTCCACCAAATGTCATTACGGTCTACTCGCATCATGTTTTCCTTGTTCTTTGGCCACATAATATTCTGCATGTCCGTGTTATAACCTTGAAATAACTCATAGAGATCTTTAATTTCACTTTTACACTTATTAATATCTTTTTCTAAATCCTCTTGGGTATTCAATATCGCATCAATAGACTTACCTTCACAGTTTTTTAACTTCTTACAAACGTTACTTAATGCTTTTTCCATCGTAGTAACTGCTCTTAAGTATTCATTTAAATCCGATGCGATAGCCTCTGTTTTTCCAAAATATAACTTCAAGTCTCTTTTCATGACTTCTCCCCTTATTCAAAACTATAACCTTCCAATTTTGCTATCAGGTTATTACATTCCGCTTCCATACTAGCTATATAGGATTCGACTTGATCTTTTTGAACCGCATTTTCGAAGTCCATATCATTGAAATTCTTCCTTATATTCTGTTTTACTGAAGTTATATTACTTTTACAATCTTCCACAATTCTTTCCGCATACGCTTTTGTATATAATCCCATTTTTTCGCCCCTTCTTTCTTAATCCTCATTTACTGCTTTGTCATCGCTTTTGCTGATGCGTCATCAACATTTACCAATAAATCTCTGACTACTTTCAATCCGTCCCGAAACTTCGTCATTTTATCTAGCATCTTTGGTGCAACTGTATCTTCCATACTTTTTAATAAATCCTGTGCTTTTGATGCAAAATCAGATTGGAAACTATCAAGTTCCTCTCCCATTTCTCTCAAATAACTCTTATCATATCCTTTGAACTCCTCTAACGCCTGACTTAATTGTGTGATTGCTTCATTCATCGCCGTCACATCTAATCTAGTATTCTTTGTCTCACTCATTTGATTCCATCCTTTCTCTTAACTCATTCTTTTCTTCTTCCGTTGCAAATCCTACAGAATGCATGTCCCTGTCTACCAAAAATTCCTCTTTCATAAGATGGACATAGGTCTCCTCCATCTCATCTGCAAATCCTTCCTGGATAACACTTTGAATCAATGCAGAACTCAAATGAATCACATTTTGACTCCCCAGCATTCCTGTCGGATATGGTACTCCTGCATAATGAAAATAGGTAGAATCTGTATAATCTAGGAAACGATGTGTTATGATAATTTTTAAATTATCACTTCCTTGTGGTGCTGCTTCTTTCATAAATTCAGACTTCAACTCAACTAACGTTCCCAATGGTAATATTTTTTCGCACACATCTATATAACTGATAAGTAGATTTTTTAACTTTCTTCTGGTAATTGGCAATTCCTCTTCTTCACAAATAAAGTATAAACCATCCTCTCTTGTCTCATATGAGATAAATTCATTATTCTCTCTAAACTCTGGCTTCTGCTGAAGCAAAGCTTTATACATACGATAAAGATAATCAGTTTTTCCCCAATAACGATTTCCTACATGATAAAGCCCTGTCTTCATTTTTCCAGGTAAATACTCTTTTTTATCTAACACTTGAATCAATAATGTCATCTGTTGTTCCTTCGTCACTTTATAATCCTCCTCATTAACCTTAGAATTCTTTAAATATTTGTAAATTTGGGTTAGATTTTAATCTACACAATTATATATATTTTCCTATAATAGGCTAATTCTGTCAATGGGACTAAAGTACCAGACTCTTTTGTTTTATAATTTTAACCTGTGTTAAATCTGTTTTATGGCAGCGCTAAATTTACATTAAATGTAAGAAAGTTGATTATTAAAATATAAAATTCAAAATACAAAAACCCTTCTATACGCATTTTTCATCTGCATAGAAGGGATTTTGGTTTATATATAAATAAAATTTTGTTCATTAAGGGGGTAATGTTTCACTTTCACTTATCGAGGTTTAATCGCTTAATGCAGTATCAGTAATTACAAATTCTGTTTCATCAAACACAGATCCTTTGGTAGAAATCAAATGATCATAGCTCTTTACCGATTTTGCTTCGATATCTCGCATTATATCTTTATAAAATCCAACAATTTTCCCTTTATATTTATAGATTGTAATGAGATCAAAAGTAATTTTATTATTAGAACTATTTCTAACAGATACTCCTTCATAATTATCTTTTTTCCATTGGTTAAATAGTGATAAACTAGATTTTTGACTTTTATATTCACCCGGAAGATTATATATTATGAAATTTATTTTCCAACTGGAATAACTTTCACCGATAGGATGTGGAATTGTCAAGTAAAAAGTTTCACCTGAAGCGACGCAAAATACCTGATCATTACAATTGTAAGAAACAAGTTTACCATTTGAATTATAATAATCAACTTTGGCCATAACATTTTTAATTGCTTTTAAGCTAGTTGCCTTTATTAGAAGTCCATCAGGAGTATCAACTACTTCGTCAAGAGTAAAATTTGATTTCCATTCAGGTTGTTTTTTCCTAACATTTATTTTGGCCTTGTACTTATTTTTTCCTACTTTGGCAGTAATAATTGAAGTTCCTACAGCTTTTGCAGTAATTTTCCCATTCCTTACTGTAACGATAGATTTGTTACTTGAACTCCATGCTACCTTACTCGCATTAATGCCATTAACTTTTAGTTTGGATTTTTGACCGGTTGTTAGTGAAATGTCTTTAAAATTTACCTTTACCTTGCATGTATAATTAGACTTCCCAACTTTGGCCTTAATTTTAGCTGTTCCAGCGCCTTTTGCAAATATTTTACCACGTGCATTCACCTTTACAATCTTACTGTTTGATGAAGTCCATTTTATTTTATGTTTGCAGTTTCGTAGTTTTAGTGTCATAGAATTCCCAACTTTAAGAGTGGCTTTCTTTTTGCTTAGTTTTGCACTTTTCGCATAAGTAGTGATGGATGTTCCCTCCAAAACCATGACTGCGGGTGCCACTATAGCAAGAATCATAAAAGTTGTAATAATAAGTCTCTTTATCCTTTTCATATTCATTTAAATCCCTTTCTGATTATATCTCCCCTATTTTGAACAATCACAGTATACAATATTTACCAATAGATGTAAACGAATAGTAATTAAAATGCCATAGCGTTAGTGAAAAATGTTGTTGAGTATACTAAGAAAATAAGCGGAACCAAAATCCATTGAAAGCAAGTTCCCCATCTGTTTCTCGCCTTCTTGAATGTATTTAGGGAATCTTAGTTCTGCATCTGGATGCATTTGTCTGGAAATCCCACCTGTTTGAGAGCTTGCTCGAGTTTGGGATTTCCAGACACGTATTTTGCATCCGGAAGCAGAACTTAGATTCCCTTAATACATGAAACCAAAGAGAAAACAGATGGGGAACTTGCCTACTTAAAATATTTGTGTATACAATCCAATGTTTTATCCACATCTTTTTCAGAATGAGCATAAGATATAAACATAGCTTCGAACTGCGATGGTGCTAAATAAATCTTATGTCCCAGCATATATTTAAAAAATTCGGAAAACAACTTCGTGTCTGAATTTTTTGCCGTTGTATAATCAACCACTATTTCTTCTGTAAAGAAAAGGCATCCTAAAGAACCTATAAAGTTAACAGTACAAGGCACCTCACATTCTTGTAAAATTTTCTGAATTCCACCAAAAAGTTTTTCACCCAGCTCTTCTAATCTTTTGTATATTTGAGGACGTTTGTGAAGTAATTTTAACTGGGTAAGCCCTGCTGCCATTGCAATTGGGTTTCCACTCAATGTGCCTGCCTGATAGACGTTGCCTAAAGGAGCAACCATTTCCATAATTTCTTTTTTCCCTCCATAAGCTCCCACCGGCATACCAGCACCAATAATTTTTCCATACGTAGTAAGGTCAGGCACTACCTGATAGAATCCCTGCGCTCCGGTAAAACCTAAACGAAATCCGCTAATCACTTCGTCAAATATCAAAATCACGTTATGCTTATCGCAAAGGGCTCTTACCCCTTGAAGAAAACCTTCCTTGGGAGGAACCAACCCCATATTGGCTCCTACCGGTTCTAGAATCAAGGCCGCCACGGAACCTTCATTTTCTTCCATCAAACGTTGCACGCTCGCCAAATCATTATAAACTCCGGTCAATGTGTCCTGCGCACAACCGACAGGTACTCCTGCACTATCCGGTACTCCGCTCGTCATGACACCCGAACCTGCTTTGACCAGCATAGCATCGCAATGTCCATGATAGCAGCCTTCAAATTTGATGATTTTATCTTTTCCTGTATAGCCTCTCGCCACTCGGATGGCACTCATTACTGCTTCTGTTCCTGAATTGACCATGCGAACCATCTCGATAGAAGGAATATTTTCACAAATAAATTCCGCCATCTCTACTTCTCTTGCTGTGGCAGCTCCGAAACTCAGACCACTTTCACTGGCTTTGATTACACTTTCCAGGATCTCAGGTCGATTATGTCCTAGAATCATAGGTCCCCACGAACCTACGTAATCTAAGTATTTATTATGATCCACATCATAGACGTAAGCACCTTTTGCTTTTTTAATGAAACGAGGGATCTCCCCAACAGATCCAAAAGCACGTACCGGACTGTTCACACCTCCGGGGATAAATTGTACCGCTTTCTCAAATAATTCTTCTGATTTCATTAACCAATTCTCCCTTCGTCCATAAATTGAGCCAATTCCTTAGCAAAATATGTGAGATAGACCGATGCTCCGGCGCGGAAAGTACTGACTGCCATTTCACAAATCATCTTATCTTCTTCCATCCATCCCATTTGGGATGCTGCTTTTACCATTGCATATTCTCCACTCACACTATAAGCTGCAATCGGTATTGTTGTTACTTTGGACACTTCTGAAATAATATCTAGATATGAAAGAGCCGGTTTCACCATAATGATATCTGCCCCCTCTTCTACATCCAGAAGCGCTTCTTTGATCCCTTCACGACGGTTATGATAATCCATCTGATAACTCTTACGGTCTCCAAAAGAAGGAGCCGAACCAGCAGCTTCACGGAAGGGCCCATAAAATGCAGAAGCATATTTCACTGCATACGATAAAATTGGAACTCTGGTATAATGATATTTATCTAATGTTCTGCGGATTGCCAAGACTCTTCCATCCATCATATCAGATGGTGCGACCATATCTGCGCCAGCCTCTACGTGAGAAAGAGCTATTTTGCTTAATAAACTTAAAGTCGAATCATTATCAACCTCTTCACCTTTTAACAGACCACAGTGACCATTTGATGTATATTCACATAGACATACATCCGTAATGTAATATAAATTGGGAAACTGCTTTTTCGCTTCGTTAAGAGCTCTTTGTATGATGCCGTTCTCCTGATAAGCCTGGCTCCCTGCTTCATCTTTCTCTTCTGGAATACCAAACAGCATTACAGAACTGATACCTGCTTTTGAAAGACGTTCCAATTCAAAAGGCAGACAATCCACACTAAAGCGGTATTGACCCACCATTGAAGGAATTTCTTCTTGAATCTGCGTTCCATCTTTCACAAAAAGTGGATAGATTAGAGAAGATTTGTCCATTCTGGTTTCTCTGACCATTTTGCGTAAACCTTCTTTATATCTCAATCTTCTAGGTCTTTTTAACATCTCCATACTGACTTCCTCCACTATCTTTTCTAATATTTTTCAATTGTATTACCAATTCGATCAGACTGTCAATAGAAGCTTCCTTCGCCACATAGGTCTCCATTCCATAAGAATCTGCCTGCGCTTTTGTCTGTTTTCCAATACAGGCAGCTTTCACTTTTGAAAAATCAATTCCCTCAACTGAATTCACAAATCCTCTGACTGTCGAGGCACTGGTAAATACCACACAATCAATCTCTCCTTCATCAAATTTCACAGCTGATTGATAGAAATCTTGTGTTTGATACTTTGTCACATAAGTAGCAATATCATCTACGATAATGTTTGCTTTTTCAAGTTCTTCTACTAATTCCTTACCACCCAGACTTGCCCTAGGCAACATTACTTTTTCACCCGACTGGCAATTTTTTGCCAATTGATTCCCTAACGATACTCCGTCAAAAACTTCAGGAATTAAGTCTGCAAAAAGACCTTTTTCTTCTAATACTTTCTGTGTTCCAGAACCGATTACAGCAATTTTTAAATGATGTAGTTTTCTTATATCGAGTTCCGCCTCTTTTAATTCTTGGAAAAACACGTTTGCACCGGTAGGACTTGTCAATACCAACCATTGATATTCGTGTATATGCTCAAATGCATTCTTAAGTTTTTGGTTCTTTTCAATTCGTTCCGTGAAGATAGAAGGCAATTCTATTACTTCTGCCCCATTCTGCCTTAATTTTTCTGCCATAGAAGAAATCAAATCTTTTGGTCTTGTCACTAATACCTTATATCCGGCTAATGGTAATGCTTCATACCATGCGAATTCATCTGCCAGTTGACATACCTGACCAACAATAATAATCGCCGGTGTCTGAATTCCCTGCTTCAGAATTTCTTGATATAAAGTAGAGACCGTTGCTACGATACGTCTCTGTCCTGCTGTTGTCCCTTTTTGTAAAATTGCTGCAGGCATCATTGGATTCATTCCAGCCTCAATCAATCCCTTACAAATATCGTTCAAAGACGAAACGCCCATTAAAAAAACTAACGTTCCTTCTGTACGTACCAAAGCTTCAAAATCTATATGATAAGTCTGTCCTGCTTTTTTATGTCCTGTAATGATATGAAGGGAAGAACAAAAATCCCTATGTGTCACAGGAATACCATTGTAAGCCGGAACAGCAATAGATGAAGTGACTCCGGGTACCACTTCGTAAGGAATATGATTCTTAACTAATAATTCTAGTTCTTCTCCTCCTCTTCCGAAGAGAAATGGATCCCCGCCTTTTAATCGAACGACTTTGTTTCCCTTTCGAGCCTCTTCCACTAAGATCCGGTTTATCTTTTCCTGTGGTAAGGTATGGTTTCCTGCACATTTCCCAGCATCAATGAAACGTGCGTTTTTCGGTGCCATGGCCAAGATTCCCTGTCCTACTAAACGGTCATAGATAACTACGTCAGCTTCTTCCAATACCTGTCTTCCTTTTATTGTAAATAGACCTGTATCACCGGGTCCTGCCCCCAACAGCCATACTTTACCTATGCCCATCTTTCTTGCCTCCCAAACATTCCGCCAAACGAATTCCCAATATTTTGGCATTCTCTACCTTATCTTCCATACTTCCTTTATAATATTTTTTACTTTCCTCATTATAATAAAGCCCGGTCAAAAAAATCCGGTCGCCAGTAACCTGTGCATACGCTGCCGTAGGAGAGGAGCAGCCTCCATCAAGTTCCTTTACAAAAGCTCTTTCAGCAATTGCTGCATAAGCAGATTCTTGGTCTAAAAAATCATCTAAGTAACTATAATCTTCTCCTTCTCGCCCCTGCAATGCCAGAATTCCCTGTCCTGGGGCCGGAAGTATTTCTTCAATCGTAAAATACCGGCTGATCCTCTCTTCTAATCCTAATCTTTTCATACCTGCCGCAGCCAATATCAATGCTCCATATTTTCCATGATCCAGCTTCTCCAGACGAGTCAGCACATTTCCACGGATACTTTGAAATTGAGCCTTTGGAAAAAGTTCTTTTAACTGCAGCATACGGCGCCTGCTGGAACAGCCGATTGGATCTTTAAAGTCTAGTTGCTTTCTGCCTTTGGGGAGAATCAAAACATCTCTTGGATCTTCCCTTTTGGAAAAGCCAATGATGGGAAGTTCCTTTGGTATCTGCATTGGCATGTCTTTCAGGCTGTGAACGGAAACATCACTTTTTTTATCTAGCAATGCTTTATCTAATTCTTTTACAAAAAGCCCTTTTCCACCGATCTTGTCTAATGTCTGATCTAATATTTTATCTCCGGTGGTTTTCATAGTAAGTAGTTTAAGTTCTAGATCCGGTCGTTTCTCTTCTAAATAGGAAATCACCATCTGACTTTGAATAACAGCCAATTTACTTTCTCGACTTCCAATCACAATTGCCTTTTTCATCAAACACCTCATTCTATCCATTGATTCAAATTCTCATTAATTTTTTCCCGGATACTTTTAGCTTTTTTATGATCCTCCCCACTGGCGGTGATACCAATCACCAGCTCATCCTTTTTTATAATACCTGGGAAATAAAAACTGCATAGTTCTTTATGACTTGCCACACTAACAGGAATACCATTTTTCAAACAGCTTTTCCCGACCTTCTCATTTAATTCTCGATCATTCGTAGCTGCTAAAACGATATCTGCATCTTGAAGATCACTTTCACAAAATTCTCTTTTTCTTACATTTATCAGACCTTGTTTCATTAGTTTTTGAATCTCATCACTAATATGTGGTGACACTACTGTAATTTTATTTGCAAAATCAGTAAGAATTTTAATACGTCTTGTTGCAATTTTACCTGCACCTATAACTAAAATTCTCTTTTGAGATATATCTACGAACATTGGAAAAAATTTATGATTCTTCATATAGCTGCTCCCAACTATCAATACAACTGATAAATTCTTCTTCTCTTAAGTCATCTCTTAAACTAAAAATCATTTTGTTAACAACTTTATCTGCAGCTTTTGAAATCGTTTGAATTAAATTCAGTTTCTCTGCATCTTCTAGAGAACAACTTTTAAGGGATTTTTCAATACGAAGATTCAAGTCGTTGACTGCTTCCTCTTTAATATATTGAATTCTAGGCATGACCTTATGTCCCCCAAGCCATTGATAAAATTCTTCTATCTGAACTTTAAGTATTTTCTCAGCTTTATCAACTGCTATTTTCATAGCGGCATCTTGTTCTGACGTTTTGAAATCATCAATGTTCATAAGTGTTATTCCCTCTATCTGAACTACTTGCATATCAATATCCCGGGGCACTGCCAAATCAATCAATATCTGAGACCTGCCAGGCTGATATTTTTCAAGCATACATTTCGTCACCGTCTGATGAGGACTGGTAGTCGCACTAACGATATAATCACAAATAGGCAGATACTCTTCTCGATCGCTATAGGAAATTCCCATACAATCTTTGGGTATTTCCACACATCCATGACGATATTGTCTTATCGTAACAAATACATTGGCTCCTGCTTCTACAAAGGCTTGGGCTGCTATTTTTCCCATCTGCCCATTCCCAATCACCATACAGTTTTTGTTTCTGATAACCAGCCTTTGACTCTTCAACTTATGAATTGCTTGGTTAATGGACGATTCATTTCCTTTTGGAAATATTACTTCTGTCTTAACTTTTTTTCCAGCGGTCACCGCTTTTCGAAATAATACTTCTAAAATACTATCACTGAATTGATTCTCTCGTGCAAAACTTAATGCTTCCCCCACTTGTGTAACGATTTGATCCTCACCCATAATCTGGGATTTAAGCCCGCACGCCAGATGAAATAGGTGATTCACTGCTTCTTTACCTCTTAACTCGCAGAAATAGCCTCTATACTGTTTGGGAGCAATCTCTTTTACCTGACATAGTATTTCATAAAGTGAACCTTTAAAATCATCTTTTACACTTGCCCATAGTTCCATTCGATTGCAAGTCGATAATATAATACAACCTTGTATCCCATCCATTTTATTTAACTGTGCTAAAAATGTAAGCTTATTTTTCTGTGTAAAAGCAAATAGTTCCCGTACATCTATTGTGGCATGGTTATGATCAATACCTGCCATACATATATTCATCTTCCAGCTCCTCCGTTTATCCCATCACATCCGCAATATGTTGAACAAACAATTGACGGATCGCAGGATATTCTCCTAATCCTTTTAAAATACAATTGACTTCATAACCTGCGTTTTTAAATTGATTATACCACGAATCTTCTTCTTGACCAGACATATCTTCATTTGCATGATCTCCTGCTACAATCATAAATGGTGTCAGTATTACTTTTTTTGGAGAATAGTCTGCAACTTTATTTAACAATGTCTCGATACTTGGATAAGCCTCAACCGTTCCAATAAAAATATTCGAATGTCCTTTATCCTTGAACTTATAATCTAACGCTGCATAAATTGAATTCACATAATGTGGTGTTCCATGTCCCATCAGAACCAAAACTTCATCCTGTTTTAAGTATTGGAATTCTTCAGCTATAATTTGAATCACGGTATCGTGATCCATCTCATCCGTCAATAATGGATTCCCAAATTTTATTGAATGAAATTCTTTCTGAAACACAGATGCTTCTTCTTTCATAGAATCATTTTCAATTCCGTTAATTACGTGCGTCGGTTGAATTATTACATCCATTATTCCATCTTTTATCATTGTCTCCATAGCTTCCGTAACACTCATGATTTTAACACCGTCCCGTTGGAAAACTTTATCTCTGATGATTTTACTGGTCCACGCACGGTAAACCTGATAATCCGGATAAGCGTTCCGAACCTCCTTTTCAATGGCATCTATGGTAACCATCCGCGTATCATTATATGTAGTTCCAAAACTTACGATTAAAATTGCTGTTCTCTCATTACTGTTCATTCTTATACTCCTCCTTGATCTTATTAAATTATCTATCTATCATATACAGCAAGGCATTGCATATACATGCCGCTATATTGCTGCCGCCTTTTCTACCTTTTGCCACAATATAAGGATTTTCTGACTTCATAATTAATTCTTTTGACTGTACAACATTTACAAAACCTACTGGAACTCCAATCACTAATTTGGGATAATATTTTCTTTCTTCCATTAATTCATAAAGTTTTATAAGAGCTGTAGGTGCATTACCAATTGCAAAAATAAGTGGTCTGTCTAATTGCATTGCTTTTTCCATACTGGCTGCTGCTCTGGTAGAAGCATGCTCTTTGGCTGTCATCGCTACATCTTCGTCTGAAATGAAACAATATACTTCACCTCCATACTTCTCCAATTCTCTTTTATTGATTCCGGCTTTAACCATTTGCGTGTCAGTAACAATACACGCCCCTTGTTTTATAGCCTCTAATGCTTTTTCTACTACCCCATCCGAGAAACAAAGATTCGCAGCATAATCAAAGTCTGCACTTGTATGAATACATCTTTTTACAATCGGTTCTGTTCCGGGTATAAGCAAAGTATCTCCCAATTCTTCTGTAATGATTTCAAAACTACGTGCTTCTATTTCTTTCGGTTCGACTTTTTCAAATATCTCTTTCATTTCTTCTGCCTCACTCTAATCCACTATCCCTTCCATTAAGATTTCATAAATTTTTTCTATATTAAGATGTTCCCGCATTTTTGCTGCCAGCAAATCATATTGCGTTTCTTTGAATTCTTGGAAATTTATCGATTTCATGTTGTTTACATCTAATCCTTTCTGCTCTCCAATGGACGTTAAGATTGTTTGCACCACCTCGTCTTTATCAAAGACACCATGTACATAGGTTCCATAAATATTATACCTTCCAGCCCCCTCTTGCTTGTTGGTATTGGTAACCTTGTCATTAATAGTAACCATCGGCTTTAATCCTTCTTTCAGCAAACTATTGCCCATATGGATTTCATACCCTTCCAGTTCCACACCTTCCAGTTTTTTCAAGACACCTTCCATATTCATGAACTTTCCGTACACACGGGTTCTGATCTTTTCTTTTGAAAAAGCCGTATCTATAGGCAGAAGTCCCATACCTTTCATCTGTCCTCCTGTTTCTACATGATAAGGATCCGATAAATTTTCACCTAACATCTGATATCCTCCACAGATTCCAAAAATAATCTTTTGATTCATAGCTGCTTTTAGAATTGCTGCTTCTAAACCATTCTGCCGCATCCATAATAAATCTTCCATTGTATTTTTGGTTCCCGGTAAAAGAATCATATCCGGATTTTTCAATTGATGAACGTTCTTAACATAACGAAGAGACACACCTTCCATATTTTCTAATGGATTAAAATCAGTAAAATTCGAAATTCTTGGAAATCGAATGACTGCAATATCAATATCATTTATCTTCTGTTTTGAATCAAACCTTTCTGTCAGGCTATCCTCATCTTCTATTTCGATTTGAAGATACGGAGCCAATCCTACTACAGGTATTTGGCATTTTTCTTCTAACATTTTGACTCCTGGTTCCAAAATTGTTTTGTCACCGCGAAACTTATTAATAATCATACCTTTTATCATAGATTTTTCATCTTCTTCTAATAACATAATGGTACCTACCAATTGTGCAAATACACCCCCACGGTCAATGTCTCCTACCAAAAGTACAGGTGCTTTTGCCATTTTTGCCATCCCCATATTTACAATATCCTCTTTTTTCAAGTTGATTTCCGCCGGACTCCCTGCCCCCTCAATTACAATGATATCGTATTCTTCATCCAGTATTTTATAAGCTTTTCTAATTTCAGGAATTAACTGCTTTTTGTAGGTAAAATAGTCTCTTGCCTCCATAGTCTTAAAAACTTCTCCGTTTATAATTACTTGGGAACCTGAATCATTCATGGGTTTTAATAAAATAGGATTCATACAAACCAAAGGTTTAATCCCGGCAGCTTCTGCCTGCATGACCTGTGCCCTTCCCATTTCAAGACCTTCTTCTGTAATAAAAGAATTCAAAGCCATATTCTGTGATTTAAATGGGGCCACTTTATATCCATCTTGTTTAAAAATCCGACACAGCCCTGCAGCCATCAAACTTTTACCTGCATTTGACATCGTCCCCTGAATCATGATAGCCTTAGCCATTTTTTACTCCTCCTTGGTCAACTCCATAAAAGCTTTTAACAATTTTTCATTTTCCTTTGTTGTTTTCACTGCGATACGATAATATCCTTTTCCTAGTCCTCTATAATTACTGCAATCACGAATTAGAAACCCTCTTTCCAGACATTTGTCATAAAGGTTATCCGGACCTTGAAAGAAAATATAATTTGCTTGAGAATCAAGTACTTTAAAACCAATTTGCTTCATACTCTTCTTTAAATAAGTCCTCTCCCTTTCTACCAGTTCCCTGCTTTCTTTTATATAAGAAACTTCCTTTAATGCCGCAACTCCTGCTTCTTGAGCAAGAACCGAAACAGTCCAGGGTTGTGTTACCCTATTTATTTTATCAATTAAATTTATATCACCGGTCATTCCATATCCCAAACGTAATCCTGCCATAGCATAGGTCTTGGTAAAAGCTTTTAATATAAATATCCAAGGGTTTCTCCCTAAATATTGTTTCATAGAATACTTTTCCGGCTCTTTCACAAATTCAATAAAACACTCATCTAAAACTAAAATGACTTCGTTTTCTTTACATCTCTTACCTATTTCTATCATCAATTGGGGATTTACCAAGATTCCGGTTGGATTATTTGGGTTACACAAAAACATCATATCCAGGCCTTCATGGATTCTATCCAATACTTTTTCATCCAGGCGGAACTCATTCTCCCTTTTAGATTCGAACACTTCAATCTGGCAGTCCACACTTTTCAACGCCTGTTCATATTCTAAAAATGTTGGAGACTGTATCAGAGCTTTCTTGGGTTTTACTCCGTATACCAGAGAATAAATTAACTCTGCTGCTCCATTTCCACAAATAATCTGCTCTTTTTTAATTCCCTCAACACGTTCCAGCTCGTCCCGAAGTCTTTCACAGGCAATATCCGGATAATGTTCAATCTTATGAATGGAATTCGCCAATACGCCATATAAAGCCTTAGGAATTCCTAAAGGGTTGGTATTCGTTGAAAAATCTAACACCCCTTGATTTCTATAAATATCTCCTCCATGTATCTGATTTTTCATAACGCATCCCTTCCTATATTCCTATTACTCTTAAACAAAAATATCCTGCTGCATACACCAGAATTCCTATCATAGCCGTTACATAAAGCAGCCTGTTGCTTAATACAATATCCTCATTGCAGATTGGCCGGATGTTATCTCCGATTGTCTTTTTCTTACAAAGTTTTCCAAAATAATAAGCATCACCAGCTAATTGTATCTGCAAAGCTCCGGCCATAACGGATTCTGTCTGTGCGGAATTTGGACTTGCATGATTATAACGATCCCGTTTAAATATCCTTACTGCTCCTATTAAATCCAATTCCAGTAAAAAAGTGGACACAAGCATTAGCATGGCAGCTAATCTGGCTGGCACAAAATTGACAATATCATCTAACTTAGCGGCAGCGGTTCCAAAATATTGGTATTTTTCATTTTTGTACCCAACCATGGAATCAAGTGTATTAATTGTTTTATAACAAAATCCTAATCCGGCTCCACCAATCATCATAAAGAAAAGTGGAGCTATCACACCATCTGAGGAATTTTCAGCGACCGTCTCAACCGTTGCTTTTATAATCCCTTCTTCTGAAAGCTCTTTTGTATCTCTTCCTACAATCCTAGACACAGCGTAACGTGCTCCTTCTATATCACATTTCTTTAATTTTTTATAGACCTTCATACTTTCCGTTTTCAAGGATTTTGTTGCTACTAATTGATAACACATAATCGTTTCTATTGCGAATCCCAACCAAAAATGATACTGATATCCCAAAAATAAAATCACTACAGGTATTAACGTATTGACAGCTACTATCAGTAATACCAAAAGTCCCCCTGCTATCCTTTCCCCTGTCGGTGTATGCTTAAAAACTTTCCTTAGAAATTTTTCTAAAAAAATAATCTCTTTTCCTATCATACGTACAGGATGATACAACCATTCAGGATCACCGATACATAGATCCAATAAAAATCCAAGCAGCAATGCTTCAAACACGTTTAATCACCACCCCTACTCCACACACTATCCTGTGCACCTCCAAAGAGAACGCTGCCAATTCTGTACAGATTCTTCCTACCTTTTCACGATATTCTCTCTCGAACCTATCCAACGGAACCACTCCATACCCAATTTCATCCGAAATAATAATAATCTCCGGGTTCTTCACAATTAGTTCCTGTGCCAGATTCTCTACAGGGGTTCCCTCTAATAACTGCCTCTTAATATAATCATGGAAGTGGTTAATTCCCTGACACTGAAATATCTCATCCTCTTCACACACCGCACCATCAATCCACTGTTTAAGCTTGAAGTTTTCCTGCGCATATTCATATTTTCCTTGAAATGCTCCTCCAATTATCATTTTCATCCGATCACGCCCCTTAAAATGACATCTGCTATCACAATGCATGCTGCCATTACTAATTCACAAATTTGCAAAAAATAACCTGCTACATCTCCAGTAATGCCTCCAAATTTTTTTAATGACATTACATAATAATAAAAATAAGTATAAACAGCCGATACCAGTCCTATTACTCCTAAAAACTTTCCTACTAATACCATTCCGCTCACTAATAAAAATAAATAAATCATCATAATGACTCTAACGATTCTCTTTTGTGCCCCATCTGCAAAAACTGCTGCCAATCCTGTTCCTTTCGCTAATGGAAAGCAAACAATAGAAAGCCCGCTTAATGTTCGTGATAATACAAATCCGAAACTAATAATTGTAATTGATCTCAGAGTAAGTTGTGAATAAACTCCATAGTAAAGTAAAAAATAAACGATACCAATTATAATGGCAAAAGCTCCTGCATGTACATCTTTTAATATTTCTAATCTACGTTCTTTCTCCTGATAAGAACTTAGAGCATCTGCAGTATCCAATAGACCATCCAAATGAATTCCACCTGATATGAAAACAGGTATCAAAAGTAGAACTATAGTAATGAAAGAATCCGAAAAAACAATCCCCATTTGCTTTAAATATACAAATAACCGAAATGTCCCATAGCTTAACCCCCCGATCACTATGCCGACCCAAGGGAAAAAGCACATGGCATAACGCATATTCTCTTTGCTCCACTCAATTTTACCTACCGGTATCTTGGAATACATAGAAATTGCAATTTTAAAACTTTGATAAATCTGGTTCATAAACTTCCACCTTTCAAAATAACCGGGATTCCATAAACAACTTCCACTACATTTTCTGCCTTTCTGGAGAGTTCCTGATTAATATTTCCTAAGCAACTCAGATAATATTTTGTAGCCTCAAAATAAATACCACTGTCAGAAAAAATTTCATTGGTGACGATAACCAATTCTTTCACATTTCTTAAAAGTAAATCAATACCTTCTAACACCGCTTTTACGGTATCCTCTTTTGCCCCAAAATCAAGATACATTTCATTCGCTGCCAGATTCGACATACATTCTAGCAAGACATAAGAATCGTTCGGCACCTCTAATTGTTTAAGATTAGTGAAGCACTCAATCGTTTCAAAATTTTTGTTTTCTCGCATTCGACGGTGTTTTTCTATTCTTTGATGACTTTCTTCATCGACCGGATACATAGTCGCAATATATATTCGCTTTGCTTTTGAAGCTTGTCCGGATAAGGCTAGAATTTTATCCTCTGCATATACAGATTTCCCACTTCCACTACCACCTGTTATAATATGTAACATTTTTCTCTACCTTTTTTCTACCTTAATGGTTGATATTTTTCTATATTAACAGCATCAAAGGTTGCCATTCCCTCATAAACCGCATTGGCAATATCCAGAATGGGATACAAACTAATTGCTCCTGTTCCCTCTCCCAGACACATATCGCAGACAAGAGAAGCCTCCAAACCTAATTCTTTCAAAAGCATAACTGCAGCGGGTTCATTTGAAATATGAGAAGCCAGCATATAATCTTTCGTATGTGGACAGAGCTTGACCGCCAATAATGCAGAGACCGCAGATATAAATCCATCAATAATAATGGGCGTTCCAAGTGCTGCACCTCCAAGAAAAACGCCTGTCATTCCTGCAATGTCCAAACCTCCGACTTTACGAATTACGTCAATCGCATCTTCTTTATCCGGGGCATGAAGCTGAATGGCTTTTTGAATACAAGTAATTTTTCTTCCCAGACCTTCACTTGACAGCCCTGCCCCTCTTCCTGTCACTTCTTCTACTTTTTTATCCAAAAGAATCGCTGCAATCGCGCTGCTGGTCGTCGTATTTCCAATGCCCATCTCACCTGTAGCAATTATTCCATAACCTTTTTCTTTTAGCGTTTCTACCATATCAATTCCGACTTCTATGGCGCGGATCGCTTCCTCTTTGGTCATCGCCGGTTCTTTTGCCATATTTTTGGTCCCATAAGCAACCTTCTTATTAATAATATTCGTATCTACCGCAATTCCAATATCCACAGGAAATATATCTGCACCAACCGTTTTACACATAATACTTGCAGTTGCTTTTGTTTTCCAAAAGTTTTCTGAAACAATCGCAGTTACTTCTTGCCCTGACTGCGTTACGCCTTCCTCTACCACACCATTGTCCGCACACATGACTATCAATGCCTTCTTTCCAAGATGCATCGTTGTATCCTTCGTCATTCCTGCAATTTTAATCAACATATCTTCCATTTTCCCCAGACTATGCAATGGTTTCGCAATAGAGTCCCATCTTCTGCGGCAAAGTTGCATTGATTTTTCATCTGCAGGCTGTATCATTTCAATCACTTGTTTAAGTTTCATTCTCACACACCTCCAAAAAAGCTTCCGCCAAACGAGAATTCCCATAAAAATAATGATGTGGGAATCCTGCTAACAATGTATCTGTTGAATGAATACATCTCCAGCTCCGACTGCTATATGATTTTTGAGCCAAAAAGCTTTCTCCACATTCAGTTGATTCATAATAATGAAATTCATGAGCTTTTAACTCTCCAACTTCCTTACCAAATACTTTTCCTTGCGATAAGGTAATATATCCAAAATGGGACAATTTATTAGTATAATGAGTTCTTCCCTCTATGATACCTACCATGGGATAATCTTTTCCATCCTTATCTTCCAGCCATTGATGCAGATACATAAAACCGCCGCATTCCGCAATACAAGGCATTCTGTTGTTTAATGCATGATAAATACTTTCCTTCATAGATTGATTCTCACTTAACTGCAAAACATAAAGTTCCGGGTACCCTCCATGAAGAATAAGACCTTGAAGATTAGAAGGAAGCACTTTATCGTGTATAGGAGAAAATTCGACAATCTCAACTCCATGATCTTTTAAATATTTCAAATTGTCTTCATATAAAAAACAAAATGCTTCATCTTTTGCCACACCAATTCGAAGAGATCTTCGTAACTTATTCTCAATTTTAATCTCTGTAGGCTGTTCCAATTCCGGTGCACTATCAGCCAGACTCAATATGCTGTCGATATCTAAAGTATGTTCAAATAAACCGCCAAGTTCATTTAATTTTTCTTGAATATCTTTTATTTCATCCGGCAAAATCAACCCCAAATGACGGCTTTCTAACTGAAAATCTTCTATATTAGGTACATATCCATAAACCTCGACTCCTACCGCTTCTTCTATTAAGTCCTTCATGCTTTTATAAAGCACTTCCGGCAGTTGGTTCAAGATCACTCCCTTGATATTACTGTCGTTCTTAAAGTGTAAAAAACCTTGAACATATGCTGCTGCAGAAAGACTTAAACCTTTACAATTAACAATTAAGATTACAGGCGTTTCCGTAATCGTTGCAATATCATAAGTGCTGGCTTGTGTATGAGTACCGCCCAATCCATCATAATAACCCATGACTCCTTCCAACACTGAAATATCACACTGACTTCCATTCATGGCTAATATATCCCTTACCGTCTCCGGCTTAGACAAAAAACTGTCGAGATTCCGGCTTTTCGTTTTTATGACTCTGCTATGAAAGATAGGATCAATATAATCCGGACCACATTTAAAAGAACCCGTCTTAAGCCCTCGATTCACCAAAGCCTGCAAAATCCCACATGTAATCATCGTTTTGCCATTTCCGCTTGCTCCTGCTGTTATTAGAACTCTTGGTACTTTCATAATCGTTTCCCTCCGGTAAATGAAATAATAAATACAGGATTTTGTCCTTGCATCAAATGATACTCTTTTAAATCTCTTGCTTTACTAATTTGAACATTTACAATCTCTGTTTCCACTAAGGCTTTATCTTTTAAACATACTAAAGTTTCTGTCAGAGTTTCCAAAGTAATAGCATTCAACACGATTCTAATCTCTGGATTTTTCATTAATAACAAGTTAACAATTTCCCTTAAACGCCCTGCTGTCCCCCCAATAAATGCATGAGTTGGTACCGGCAGCCCTTCTAATGCTTCAGGCGCAAGTCCTTCAATCACTTCGATATTGTCTGCTGCGAACTTCTTCTTATTCTCCCGAATCAGCTGAAGAGCCTTAGCATTTTTCTCAATAGCATAAATCTTACCTTCTATAACACACCCAGCCATCTCAACGGAGACAGAACCGCTTCCTGCTCCAATATCATAAACAATAGAATCCTTTTTTAAGCGTAGTTTCGATAACGAAACGCTGCGAACTTCTTGTTTTGTCATAGGTATTTCATTTCTTAAAAACTCCTCATCAGGAATTCCATTCGTTACATTTTTTTCCCCGGCTTCTTTATTTTCAATCAAAACTACGCTTAAAGGATCTCCTTTATATCCAATGAAATCATACGGACTGCCTGATATAATCTTTTCTTGCGGATATGACAAGCGTTCACCAATATGTAGAGTCACCTTTTCCATTTGATAATATAGAAATTTATGACTAAGTTTTTGTATCTCATCTTGATTTCCAACAATAACAAATACTTTTTTATGATTTTGTACCAATCCAATTATATTCTCATCTTTCCCATGAAGACTCGAAACCTTAACATCATCCCAAGGAATTTTAAGCTTGGAGCAAAAATAAACTGCCGAAGAAATTCCACAAATTACTTGTATCATTTCACCTGCCTGTTCAAAAACTTCTAATTCTTTCAACAGTTTCTTTGCTCCGCTGAAAAACCCTATATCTCCTGACAATGCGATAACAATTTTTTCAAACTCAGGATGTTCCATAATATATTCTTTTATCCTGACAGGCTCATATGCTTCAAAAACTGCCTGGTTCTCATTGGACGCCGCCGCAAGCATTCTCCCTGCTCCAATTAAAAGTTCTGCTTCATCCAAAGCTTTCCTTGCTTCTAACGTCATCGTTTCCTTAGCTCCCATTCCAATTCCTACAAGCGAAATTTTTGGTCTGCTTTCTATTTGAAATAACTTCTGTAAAGAACTTTTACAACTTGCAAAATCATGACCGCTTTCCTGACTCGGCCTTCCAATAATAATAAGTTTTACACCACAATCAACTGCTGCCTGACATTTTTCCACAAATCCACCGGGACTGCCTGATTCTTTTGTGACTAAATAGCGGATTTCAAACTGTTGAATCATCCCTTTGTTCATTTCATAAGAAAAAGGCCCCTGCATACAGATTAAATGTTTCCCTTCAAAACCCAAATCAACACATTCCTTTACGACATTGAGCAAAGAAAGTACCCTTACATACAAACGTTCCTTGTAATTCTTCAATTTCGTGAACTCTTTCAAATCTTTACTTCCTGTTGTAAGCAAGACATTTCCTTGGCTTTTTTCCAAATACTCTACTGCATCCATTACATTTTGAGCATAAAATATATCTTTCTTCTTATCATATTCACTTAAATTTCCACTTCCCCTTAATAGCCTAAGATAGAGAAGATTCGTATGACTGCATGCCATTTTAATATTTTCTGTTACTTTTGCTGCATACGGATGTGTTGCATCCACAACAACCTGAGGTCTGATTTTCTCTAAATAATCTACCATTTCTTCCATTGTAAGCCGATCAGAATTTATTACTAAATTTTCCATCCTTGGTAGCAGACTTTCTCCATAGGCAGTGGCAACACGAACAAAAGTCTCAACACCTCGACCGGCTAAATATTCTGCAATTGTACGCCCTTCTAAAGTTCCCGCAAAAACAACAGCTCTTTTATACATTTTGATATCCTCTTGGTGTTACCATTTTTCCATTTAGATTCTTGGTCTGACTGTTTCCGATAAATACCGTCGAAAACATATCTACCTGTGTATTACGCAACTCTTTTAAGCTCATAATCTTTATCTCTTCCTTTTCTCTTCCTATATTTATTGCTATTCCGCAGACGGTATCTTCCTTTTTATACTGCATCACTAAATCACAAGCTTTTTCAAGATAATCATAGCGCTTCCTGCTGGACGGATTATATAGACATATTACAAAATCAGCTTGTGCTGCTCTCAATAAACGGTTTCCTATTTTTTCCCAAGGAGTTAACAGATCACTTAAACTGATGAAGCAAAAATCATGCATCAAAGGTGCTCCTAAAACAGCCGCTCCTGCTGTTGCTGCCGTTACCCCGGTAATCACTTCTAACTGTACTGCGGGAAAATGCTCTCCAATCTCATACATAAGACCTGCCATCCCATATATTCCTGCATCGCCGCTGCAGATCATAGCGATCCGCCTGCCTTGCGATGCTTCTTCAAAAGCCATTCTGCAACGCTCGATTTCCTTCTTCATCGGTGTCGACTTGAATTCTTTATCCGGAAAATATTCTTTTATCAAATCAATATAAACCGTATAGCCAATAATCACATCACATGTTTCTAATACTCTGACTGCACGTATCGTCATCTGCTCATAACCACCCGGTCCAATTCCTACTATAAAAACCTTATTCAAAATCAACACTCCATTCTTCTACCGCCATCGCTAACGTTACACCATAATGCGCTTTTTTCTTCAAAATCAACTTACCCTGATTACTCCCCAAAACAGCGCTCCTTTCACAAACGTTATCCACACCTGTTATAGCTTCTACGAATAAGGATGAGGAAAACTCTCCCTTCACCCTATTTAATTCCTCGTTCGTAAAACACCTAAATGAAAGATTAAACTTGTTACAATATTCTAAGATTCCAGGTTCTCGTATTTTTAAATCAATACTGACCACCTGCCTGATCGCTTTTTTATCAATATAATTTTCCTTACAGACCTGTTCAACAAATTGCTCAATTGTTTCTGACTTTGTTTCTTTTTTACAGCCAATTCCCAGAGTTATTACTTTAGGCGTCAAAAATAAAGTAGCATCATTAAAATTTCCTCTATTTCTATATATGCCTATATATAGATTGATAAATGATGTATTTTCTTTCACAAACACTAATCCTTCTGGGAGGTTTTCAGGCAGGTTACTTTCACTGAAAATGTTCACCTTTTTTCCTGCCAGCAAAACAGCCGATATTTCTTTTGCAAGGCAGCTATCAGACATCTCCAGATTATTTTTTTTTGCAAAAACATCCACTGCGAATTTTTGATTTAAATCTGTCGCTGTAGTAATTACAGGTATTGCACTAATTCTTCGTGCCAATATATTAGTCAACTCATTGGCACCTCCAATGTGCCCAGATAACAGAGAGATACAAAATTTCCCTGTATCATCAACTACTATGACTGCCGGGTCATTCTTTTTGTCCTTCAAAAATGGTGCAATACTCCTGACTGCAATACCACAGGCACCTACAAATACAATTCCTTCTGTTTGTTGAAACATCTTCCCAGTCCACATTTCTATGGATTCTTCCACATAAATAGCCATTTTTGACTTTTGGTACCTGCATTTTGTAAATAACTGGACTTCATAATGATCTATTCTTAATTTTTCTCTTATTTCTTTTCCTAAAATCTGACCATTTAAAGTAAAACTAATCAAGGCAATTTTCATTTTTCTTTTATCCTTTACTCACTGACACCTTTACGAAACTGCGTCGAAAAATTGGGGTGATACAATTGCGATCTTTCATATCGACCACGGGACAGAACATCTCCAATTATGATTAGTGCTGTTTTTGAAATTTTATTTTCATCCGCTGTCATAGCTAAACTTCCAACGGTGCATAAAAAAGTTTTCTCATCTTTCCAAGTAGCCTTATAAACGATAGCTGCCGGAGAATCTTCCTGATAGCCACCTTCTATCAGTCTTTTCGATAATTCCTCTAACATCCCGGTACTTAAAAAGATTACCATCGTTGCCTGATGTGCTGCAAAAGACTCAATACTTTCTTTGTCCGGTACGGGAGTTCTTCCGGAAACTCTCGTTATAACCACACTTTGAGAGACTCCCGGAAGTGTATATTCCAAATTTAATACAGAAGCTGCACCACAGAATGAACTGACTCCCGGACAGCTCTCATATGGTATATTCTTTTGTTCCAAAATATCCATCTGCTCTCTTACCGCTCCATATAAACATGGATCTCCAGTATGCAGTCTGACCGTATCAAGTCCTTTTTCTTCACTGTCAACCATGACCTGAATCACTTCTTCTAACGTCATAACAGCACTATTAAATATTTGACACTCTTTTCCTGCATATTCTAATAATTCTTTATTCACTAAAGAACCTGCATAAATAATCACATCTGCCTCTTTTATAATTTTTAATCCTCTTACAGTAATTAAATCAGAGGCACCGGGACCTGCTCCAACAAATCTAATCATATGGTCTCCTTTACAATAATCAATGAATAATAGCTGCTCTCTTCTGGTATTTCTTCTGGGCTAGTATAGATTTTTTCATCAGGCATCCCACATTTTTCAATCATAACAGCATTCTTATTTCTTCTAATTAACTGATCCTTCACTTCCTTCATATTCTTCCCGGCCTTCATAAGTACTTTTGTTCCGGGAAGATCCAAAGCTTCTTCTATTTCATATGACGCCGGTATGATATGAAGCGCTTCTGCCTTTTCTACCAAACCTATATTAAGTCTGGCCGACACTGCGCAAAAAGATGGAATTCCACTGACGATTTCTGTCTCATATCCTCTCTCTTTGATTTTCTTATGAATATAAAGATACGTGGAATACACCGTAGGGTCTCCTAATGTTAAAAAAGCGACCTGTTTCCCCTGCTTTAACAATTCTTCTATCTGGTCTGCCCCCTCCTTATGACTTTCTTCCAATTTATCGGCATCTTTAGTCATTGGCATAGTAATTCCTATCAGCACTTTCTCTTTCAGTTCTTTATAGACTTGTAATACTATTTGGCAGGCAACGCTGTCTTTCATCCGCTCACCCGGAAAAGCCACCACATGACTGGCTTTTATAATACGAAGCGCTTTTAATGTCAATAACTCCGGATCTCCGGGACCTACTCCAATTCCATATAATTTCCCGTTCATACTTTCTCCTTTATCTCCTATAACGAAACATATCTTTTAAATAACAGACTGATTCCGACTGTCCCAACAATCCTAATTCATTTGAAAATAAAATCACTCCTATCTCCAATTGTCCATAAGATCTGTTCTTAATATAGAACTCAATTTTTTCAACTATATATCCCATTGTCTTTTCTAATAGTTTCTCATGTTGTAATATCTGTAATCCCTGCTCTGTAGTAACTGCATCCAGTATTTCCTTTACGGTCTCTAAAGATGCTCCTGCTTTGATTGCATTGGCTCCCAAAATCTCCATTCTGGAATCCGCACATCTGGAATGCGTATTCATAATTCCTCCGGCCACTTTAATAAGCTTCCCAACATGACCGACAAGCAGCAGTCCTCTTGCTTCCAGATTAACTGCCATATCTACAGCTTCTCCAATAAAATTACTACACTTAATATTTTGTTCAACATCAAGTTCAAGTTCTTCTTTCAAAAAATTCTCCCCATAATTTCCGGGAGTAAAAAGCAGATATTTGGCACCATTTTCTATTCTCATCTTGATTTCCATTTCAATACTCTTTATCAAAGCTTCTTCACTCATTGGCACTACAATCCCTGTCGTTCCCAATATTGAAATGCCTCCTTCAATCCCCAATCTTTTATTAAAAGTCTTCCTTGCAATCTCTACCCCTTTTGGTACTTCAATTCGTATCTTGATCCCGCCTTCATAATCATATTCATTGCAAATCATTTCAACGGCTTCTAGAATCATTTTTCTTGGAACTTTATTGATTGCAGCACTTCCTATGGGTTGTCCTAACCCTTTTTTCGTTATTCTTCCAACACCAACTCCACCATCTAACTCGATACCGGTTTTCTTCGTCTTTTTTACATTCGCAAATATAAGGATACCATCTGTCACATCCGGATCATCTCCTGCATATTTTTTAATTGCACAAGTTACATTATCTGCTTCTCGTCTCATTTGACAAACCTTTAAATCCAGTAATATACCTTTTGGCGTAAGCAACTCTACATTTGAGATTTCTTCCCCCGTCAAAAGCATTAAGGCTGCTGCTTTGGCTGCTGCCGCTGCACAAGAACCGGTTGTATATCCATAATGAAGTTTTTTCCCATTTTTAATAATATAAAAATCTTCTAACTTTTTTCTCTGTTCCACAAAAAACTTCCTCTCTGCGAGGTGCGCATATATTTTTTATAGAAATAAAAAAATGTCTACCATACTTGGCAGACATTATAAACATAAATACTAAAATAAAATAGTTCCTTAAACTATTTCATTACATGCTTTAGAATGTTAACTTTGCACGGAAGTCGTATTCTATATATTAAGCAGGTTTCCTGGCTTTTAGATCAATACTCTACCTTACCTTCTCATATTTAAAATACAATGGTTTTCCCAGGTATCATTCCCTAATTACAGTGACCGGATCGCTTGAGACTCTCACTCAATTCCCTCTCATACACAATTGCAATTTCTTAATTATAAAAATAAGATAACTTGTGCATCACTTAATACAAAAATATGAATTTTTCTTTTAAATCCTAGCATAGATCTTTCAGATAGTCAATCAAAAACAACTGTTTGTATAGTCTAATATATTCCTTAAGTTTTTATGAATTAGTAAAGTTTTCATAAAATGTTATAAGAAATTTAAAAACTTTATTGTATAGTAGTAATATTTCATTCGTAATTAAATTAAAAAATAAGTATTTCTTTTTATTTAATACAATGAAAAAATTAAAAGAAAGGAGTGATAAAAAATGAAATCTAACGATGTAATCTTACTATTCTCTGGAGGAATTGACTGCAGCCTTGCCGCCTGCTTGTTAATTGAAGCCAAACACAAAGTTCACCTGATTCATTATACCAACGGGACCGGTATTCCCAATTATCTGTACCGGGTCAGATATAATGAATTAAAAGCAGTACTTGGCGAAGATAATATTACTCTAAGTGAGCTTAATATCCCCGGTTTATTCAGAAAACTTTCTTTAGCCAATATTGAAGAAGACTTTAATAAATATCATAATAACATGATATGCCTCGGCTGTAGAATGAGTATGCATGTTGAAACCATTATTTATGCGTTGAAAAATAATATTCATATGGTCGCGGACGGTAGTATTCATTATCAAAGCCATTTTCCAGAGCAAAGCAGTATAGCGCTAACCTTGTTTAGAAAGTTATATGAACAGTATGAAATCGATTATATGAACCCTGTACTGGAAATTAAAGAAAAGAACAATGTTAAATATAAACTTTTAGATTATGGCATTTCCATTCAGTCTATGGAAGATACCTGCTTATTTAATAATACATTTTCAGAATCTTCCGATGAAAATATAGAAAAATACATTAATGAACGTATTACCTATTGTAAAACCTATATTGATCGGAAATTAAATTTTGCATATAACAATTCTATCTAAAACATGAAAGGAGATCATAATATGTTTTCAATTTACAAAGTTGGCGGTATCATATTAAATTCAAAAAAATTATTAGTGGTCAGAAAAAAGACATTAGACAACCGATCTGAATTTATAATTCCTGGAGGAAAAAGCGAAAAAGGAGAAAATGATGAAGATACCTTAAAAAGAGAATTAAAAGAAGAATTAAATGTAAATCTATTAGACATGAATTATTTTGATTCTTATAGTGACATTGCAGTCTTTGAAAACATTCCGATTTCTATGAACGTTTATACGTGTGATATAGACGGCAGTATTATTCCAATGAACGAAATAAAAGAATACATATGGATTGATAGAAACTATGAACAAAATAATATTCAATTGGGAAGCATCCTATCAAAATATATTGTACCAAAACTTATTATTTTAAATTTAATGTAGTAGGAGGTGAATAAGATTAAATTCATAGATATTTTCGGATATTTTGCTTCTATATTAGTAGCCATTTCATTTCTAATGAAATCAATGAAGACCCTTAGATTTGTAAATATTATTGGTTCTATCTGTTTTGTTATTTACAGTATTATCATTCATGCTTATCCTGTTGCTTTCATTAATCTATTTGTGATAAGCATAAACATTCATTATCTTTGGCAAAACAAAAATAGTAATAAAGAGAACCAGGAAACCCCATAAATTATGCATTTACACTCTAGCACAAACGCTATATTAATAATATATTCCTCTTGCGCGTTATGTGCCTTTGAACTTATTTATTAATTAAAAAAACCTCCAAACGAAACGTTTGAAGGTTTCAATAAAACTATTAATTATTCATTTACATATTTTAATACATTAAAAGGTGGTACTTCTGTCACTCTCATCATAGTCGGTTCTAATACTTCGAACAATAAGATTTCTGTCACTAATAATATCTTTCCACCTAATAAGTGTCCCGTATATCCCTTTAATGAATCCAATCGAGTTCCCACTGTTACATGCACATGAGGTGTTACAACCCCTTTTCTTTCATCATAAGCAAGAGTACCGCAGCCTAAAGCTTCTACACGTTCAAGTTCAACTTGCCCGAATATAGGGTTATCAGGATCTTCTAAATTTTCCCACGTACCTACCAATTTTATTTCACTGAATCCTCCAACAAAGGAAGGAATATAAGCCTGTTTAATATTATTTTCTTTAAAAAACTTAGTAAGAGATTCCATAAAATCTTCCCCATCTTCAAAAGTCACTCCAAACACTCTTCCCAATTTCATTTCTGATGATAACATAACAATTTCCTCCTAATTTTTCTATTTACAAATTTCAAACATCCTAGTAAGTGCTTTTCCAGCATTCTCTCTATATTCCTCTGAAATATCTATTTGAGTTTTTAATTCCCCTTCTCCATTGATATAATCTTCAATGGATTGCAAACTTTCAGCAATATCCTGATAGTCGGTAATCTTCATATCCAGACAAACTAAATCGGTTCTAAAAGAAACAATATTTTTATCTGAATATTCATAAGCAGCTCGTTTCACCCAGGTGTCAACAGTTCCTACTCCCCAGCTCGACCCGGATGGAGCCTCCTTCAGTATTTGATAAATATCACCAACAAATCCTGTATAATCACACTGTTCCAAGATCTCAGGAGCGCACTCTTTATGTCCTATAATTTTAATATCCTTATTTTGATCTTTTAACTTCTTAATATCATCAACCTTATAATGTGTATGTACATAGCATTCAACATTCCATGCATAAATTTTCTTATTAGCTGGAATTGTATCCAAATCTGTATCTTTCTTAATTACAAAAATTTCATCTTCCGGAAGATTTAATGCCGTAATAATATTAAAGGCATCATTCGCCGGGATAAAAAAGATAGACTTATTTTCTTTTAAATAATGCTCTATTACTTTTAAAGCATTCGCCGGTGTACACGTAGTTCCGTTATTTTCCCCGCAGTAACTTCTTATTTTATAATGCGCCGCCACATAACCGATTGGAATAACTTCCTTTTCTGTACATCTTTCCTTAAGTAATGTATAAACCTTCTTAATATCATTTTCATCTATTATTTCTGCCAGAGGACAATCATTTTTAATATTAGCCTGAATCACCTTTTTGTCTGGCGCAAAAATACATGCAATATCTGAAAAGAATCTCCATCCTGTAAAAACCAAAAATTCTGCTTTGGTATTTTTAACTGCATCTACTAATTCATATGCATCCCCAATAATATCAGAAAACTCTAAAAGATCATCAAATTGTCCCTTATAGCCAACAATACGAACCCTTTCACCAAGTTCCTTCTTTTTTTTTAAAATAAAATCAGTTAACTCTGATTTTGTCATTGAAGAGAAATCCTTCACCCAATCAACTCCTTTCAGCTCTTTAAAGATAATTAGGGTGCATTTAACACCCTAATTAATCATTTAGAAGTTAACAACTTCATCAACTACATTCATAATACTATTTACTTCAAACATCGTCTCAATTGCCTTTTTAGCATTAATACGATATTTGGTAGGAACCTTCAATTGATATTTCAATTCTCCTACTCCATTCTCGTAGTCAATAATTGATTGTAAACTTTCAGCTACATGATGCAGATCAGTAACTACCATATCCTTGCAAACCAAATCAGGACGAATAGCAATTATATTTTTGTCTTCATATGTATTTGCCATTCTGACAATATAGTTATTGGTCGTTGCAATTCCCCAATAGGATCCTGCTGGAGAATCTTTTATTAAATCATGCATACCGTCTGTAAAGGATGAATAATCACATTCCTCAATAACCTCTGGAAGACATTCTAAATGTGAAATGGTTTTAATACCTTTATCCTTATACTGTTCTTTTACTCTATCAATATCTTCTTTTGTAAAAGCAGAATGAACGTAACAGCCAACATTCCAAACATACATTTTCTTATCTCCCGGAATGCTGTCTAATGGTGTATTTTCATCTAAGATGAAAACATCCGAATCCGGTATTTTCAATGCCTTTATTGCATTGAAAGCAATATTGTTCATCGGCGTAAAGAAAATAGCTTTATTTCTTTCAAGATAATATTCAATAAGTTTTATCGAATTTGAAGCTGTACAGACAGTTCCATCATTTTCACCGCAAAAACTCTTTAGTTGATAACTAGCTGTGAAATAGCCCATGGGTAATGGCTCTCTACTTTTGCATTTCTTTTTGATCTCTGCAAATGCAGCTCTTGTAGCATTTTCATCTATTGTATAAGTCAACGGACAATTAGCCTGCATATTTGCCTGAATGATTGTCTTTTCGGGAACCAAAATACATGCTGCCTCCGTAAAAAATCTAGCTGCTGTAAAAAGCAGGTATTTTGTCTTTGATTCCATTGTTGCATTAGTTAATTTTGAAGAATCTCCAACCACATCTGCAAATGGTATTAAATCATCCGCTGTAAAGTTATGAGCTAAAATTGTAACCTTATCTCCTAATTCCTCCTTTCTTTTTTGAATAAAGTTGATTAGTTCCTTTCTTGGCATTGTTGCAAAATCTTTTTGCATTATACATACCCCCTTAAGAAGTTTTTTATGCTTCCGCATAAATGAATGTTGCGAAAAATTTATCTGCCCTCTTTTTCGCTTGTTACAAGATGTATGAAGATTACTAGCTTCATGTATATTTATAACACAAATACATGCATCCAACATGTATCTACAGATACTAGCACAACAATTTTACAGATTGTTCATTCTTTATTCATTATTTCTTACTAATCGACAGAATTCGATTTTAGTTATTATGTTTTGAAAAACATTCACGTAACATTTCATTCATTTTCAGAGAATGATAAATGGGCGATTTACAAGAAATTATAATCAATTTCAATAAACAAATAGATAAAAGCTATTTTATCTTAATAAAATCTCAATAATTCTATTTCTTTTTTATATTTCATTCTCATTTAAATTATGCTATAATATGCCAAAATAAAACAAAAGAGGGAACCTCGGTAATATTTCATAAATCATTAAGATTACGAATGAGAAAGGCTAGATGATGGATAATATGGATATTATTTTAGATACTTTATCAGTCTGTCCTATCTTCTTTGGACTAAACAGAGAAAGTATATCAACAATTTTAGAGCAAATTGAATACAAAACAAAACGATATGAGAAAAACGACATCGTATATCATGCTAATGAATACTCTCTTTATATGTGCATTATCATATCGGGGTATGTTGAGGTTAAAAAAATTTTGACTTCCGGAAATACTGTTAGTGTTTTTCACAGAAACAAAGGAGAATTATTTGGTGGAGCAATTGTTTTTTCCAGTGTTTCATCCTATCCGTATGATGTAATTGCAAAAGAAAAAAGCGAAATTCTTTTTATCCACAAATATTCCATTTTAGAGTCCTTATGTAAGGAACCTCTAATCGTTTCGAATATATTGAATCTTTTTTCAAATAGAGTTTTAGAATACGAAAAAAGACTTGAATTATATTCGTATTCTTCTATTATGAAGAAAATAGCATTTTCACTTTTATATGAGTTTACAATTAAAAACGATACTGTCATTCTTCCTTTTTCCAAAAAAACCTGGGCTGAACATTTAAATGTCTCCCGACCATCTTTATGTAGAGAGTTGAAAATTCTATGTGATAAAAATATTCTAAAAGTAAATGATAGAACCATTATCATTATAAAAAAAGACGTGCTTGAAAATTTATTATGAAAAATAAAAAACACCCCGGCAACCAAGGCAGTAAATTTACCTCGTTGACCGGAATGTTCTATTATACTAATTTAAAAAATCTAAATCGCATCGATTCCCCGTTCCCCAGAGCGAATACGAATACAGTCAATAACTTCTGTAATAAAAATCTTTCCATCACCCATTTCACCTGTTTGTGAACTTTCCATAATAATTCCTATAATTTCTTCCACTCTATCATCCGAGACTACTATTTTAAATTCAACTTTAGGCAACGTATTCATAATGACTTCTGAACCTCTATGATATTCTGTCCACCCGAATTGATTTCCACATCCAAAAACCTGATTTATGGTAATTCCATTTATTTTAGCTTTTAACAAAGCATCTTTCAACGGCTCTAATTGTTCGGGACGTACAATTGCTTCAATTTTTTTCATATAATTCCTCCAACTAATCCAAACCTGTAAATGCAGGATATGCAGTTTCACTATGTATAGCAACATCCAATCCCTGTGCTTCTTCTTCAGCAGAAACCCTGATACCTCCAAAAGCTTTTAAGATAGAAACAATAATAAATGTAGCTGCTACTGCAATTACTATCGTAATACCAATACTGATCAACTGTGCAACAAAAAGTTTCATTTCTCCATAAATGAGTCCATTAGAAGAAACAAGTGGATTCACATCCTTGTTTGCAAATATTCCTGTTGCTATTCCACCCCAAACACCACCAATACCATGGCATCCAAATGCATCTAGCGCATCATCATATTTAAATAAATGTTTCACTTTTGACATAAAGAAATAGCAAATTGGGCTAACAAGCGCCCCTATAATAATGGCAGACCATATTGGAACAAATCCAGCTCCCGGTGTAATTGCGACCAAACCAACAACTGCTCCTGTAGCTGCACCTAATGCAGTTGTTTTTTTATGCATGATCTGCTCTATCAACATCCAAGACAATAATGCTGATGCTCCTGATAAATTTGTAGTCAAAAATGCATGGACTGCTATACCATCTGCAGCCAAAGCACTTCCTGCATTAAAACCGAACCACCCGAACCATAATATTCCTGCACCTAATACGACAAACGGAATATTGTGCGGTTTGTAAGAAGTCAATCCAAATTCTCGACGTTTCCCAAGTAAAATGCAGGCAATCAGTCCTGTCACACCTGAGCTGATATGTACTACGTTACCACCTGCAAAATCAAGTGCTCCCAACTCTTTTAAAAATCCTCCGGTTCCCCACACCATATGAGCTAACGGATAATATACAACCAATGACCATAGTGCAATAAATATAACTAATTTCGAAAATTTCATTCTACCAATTAAAGATCCACAAATAAGAGCCGGTGTTATAATTGCAAACATCATTTGATATGCAGCAAAAAGGTTTTCCGGAATCGTAGAAGAATACTCGGGATTGATTCCAGCCACCCCATTAAAAAATAAATGGTTCAACCCTCCTATAATTCCTGCATGATTTGTACCAAACGACAAAGAATATCCAATAATAATCCACATAAGCGAAGCTAATCCACATATAAAAAAACAGGATAACAATGTATTAAGTGCGTTTTTCCTTCTTACCATACCTGTATAAAAAAATGCCAGTCCAGGTGTCATAAAGAATACTAAGGCAGAACAAATTAATATAAATGCACAATCTCCTGAATTAATGCTCATCACAATCCATCCTTTTCAATTAATTTTTATAATATACGATACCTTGCAAAGTACTTTGTCCCATAAGAATGTCTTATGAAACAAAAAAAGCGATTTGCATTAAAATGCAAATCGCCATCGATTACGCTAACATGTTAACATCTTATATCATAAATTGTCAATACCCTGCTTGTATTTTTTTAAGGAAAATTTAAACAATCCGTAAATGAAACAATAGAGTTTTTTATCTCATTAATCAATAAAATTTATTTATCTATCTAAATTATAAGAATTCAATATATGTATTGTCAAGAAACTTAAAATTTCAAAAAAACCATTCTAACCATTCAACCTATTTCATATAATTCAATGACAAAACAAATATTTCTAAAGAAGATTATATCTCTTTTAAGAAACTCCCTATGGAAGAAGTAAAATTTTAATTATATCTTAATGTTAGTTTTTTGGGTTGTTCCTTTTTACTTTATTACTTATAATGATAATAAGGTAGTCATACTGCATGGGTGATTTCCACTTCCGAAAGGTGGTGGGGCCGAATGAATACATATGAAGAATTAATGGTAATCCAAGGTGTTGCTATGTTAATAGTATCGATTCTTATATATGTAAATTCAAAGGATAACGGTAAAAAAAAATAATCACCCTAGCCTCCAAGCCTCAGGTGATTATTTTACACTCATAAAAATGGAGTCACTTATGTAACGTGGCTACCTTTTATGATTATATAATAATCTGAATTCTAACGAAAGTCAATCATCTATTATACTTTATTCGTTTGAAATCTTTCAAATACCAATGAAACCCTTACTTCTTCACAAATTACTTTATAATTATGCAGAAGAATCTGATGTTTGTCAAATTATTTCTTGACAAATGTAATATTATTTCGAACGATTAAATAAAAAAGCACAGTTAAATAATTCCTTCTAAATGTATGCTCACTTAAATAAATAAAGTACCACAAAATAAAATAAATTGATTTTTTAATTACTAAATGTTAAAATGAAATTGAAATAAATACAGGTGTGTCTAGACGTCTAAATTATTTAGATTGTATGATAGAAAACTGCCGGAAAGAAACAGGAATCTCAACCTGTTTGTTTTCGGTTTTTTATTTTGCAATAGATAAGTATAATCACCTCACAGAGCAAAGGAATTTAACATGTATATTATGATTGATAATTATGATTCATTTGTCTATAACTTGGCTGCTTATTTTAGTGAGCTAGGAGAAAACATTCAAGTTATTCGAAATGATAACATAAAAATTGAAAAATTAGAAGAATTAATCACCTCAAAGCAAATAAAAGGAATTATTATCTCACCCGGTCCTAAACGCCCAAAAGACTGCCAATCTTCTATACACATTGTGAAAAATATTGCTGGTAGAATTCCTATACTAGGGGTCTGCCTCGGACACCAAATAATCGCACATGTATTTGGTGGACATATCTCAAAAGGAGAACGGCCAATGCACGGAAAAGTAACGCTTCTTAAAAATTCCGGTAAAAATTTATTTAAAAACTTAGTTTCTGACTATAGTGTCACACGTTATCATTCATTAATTGTATCTAACGAGAATCTCCCATCATCATTAGAAGTGGATGCATATGATATGAATGGAACAATTATGGCTATTTCGCATAAAAAATATCCTGTTTATGGAGTGCAGTTTCATCCAGAAGCAATTCTTACTGAATATGGGCATGAACTTATTAAAAACTTTTGTGACATTTGTAATAATTGGAATTCGAGGAGCCAACTATGAAAACAAAAATAGTAGAAATCAAAACTATAAAATCGTTAGCAGAAATTTTTAATGATTATCATCAAGAAGCAGACGCTGTTTTCTTAGATTCCTCTTTACAAAATGAATATGGCAAATTTTCAATCGTTGGACTATTACCATATTTAAAAGCGGAAGAAGTAAATGGAAAATTATATTTAAACAATTTAGAACAAAAAGAAAGTTTTACTCAATGGCTTAAAAAGTATTTAAAAAAGAATATAGAAATAAATCGTACAGAACTACCACTCATATCCGGAGGAATCGGATATTTTACGTATGATTTTGGAAGAAAGACTGTTGGCGTTAAAAGCAGGCATTCTTCTTCTATTCTCAATATACCGGACGCCCGTCTTATTTTCTATAGCCTTTTACTAATTGAAGACAACGAGAAAAAGTGCATATACGCTGCTGTACGTAATGAAAAAGGAGCTGATAAATTAACTGAAATCTTATCCAATATCTCAAAATATTCTAAGCCTGTTTGCCAGTTTACCCAGAAAAGTGAGATTTCTTCTTCCAGAACAAAGACACAAATTCAATTTAATTTTAAAAAAAGTAAATATATTGATGCAATCCGCTCGATTATCGATTATATTATAGAAGGGGATATTTATATTACCAATATGACCCAACAGGTAATAATAAAAAGTTCCAAGCATCCTTATAACCTCTTTCAAACTCTTAGAAAAGAGAATCCATCTCCGTTTGGAAGTTATCTGAATTATCAAGACTTCCAAGTTGTGAGTGCCTCTCCGGAACGTTTTTTGAAAGTCAGAAATCAAAAAATTGAAACACGGCCTATAAAAGGTACTCGGAAACGTGGCAAGACACAAGCGGAGGATATCAGTCTCCGAAAAGAACTAGAGTGTTCTGAAAAAGATAAAAGTGAGCTTCTTATGATTGTTGATCTGGAACGCAATGACTTAAATCGTATTTGTAAACCTAATACTGTCAAAGTAACAGAACTTTACAAAATTGAAGCTTACGCCACAGTCTTTCACCTTGTTTCTACGATTCAAGGAATTCTGCGAAAAAATACAGATTTCGTTGACATTTTGAATGCTGCCTTTCCAGGAGGCTCTATAACAGGAGCTCCCAAATATAGAGCTATGGAAGTTATTGATGAGTTGGAAAAGTCACAAAGAGGGCTTTATACAGGAAGCATAGGTTATGTTACTTTTGATGGCGCTTGTGATTTGAATATTGTAATTCGTACTGCATTACACCATAATGGAGTATATCATCTGGGAGTTGGCGGCGGTATTACCTACGAATCAGATCTTACGTTTGAATATGAAGAAACTTTACAGAAGGCAAAAGCCTTCTTAAACGCAATGGAAGAAGAATGAAAGGATTACCCAATATGAATAACTTTAATATAGATAATGGATTTTATTTTGGTATCGGCGTATATGAAACGATATCTGTAATAAACGGAAAATTAATAATGGCTGACAGGCATTGGAACCGTATGGAAAAAGGAATCAAAAAACTAGGGTTTAAACCTCCTTTTTCAAGTTTTGAAACTGTAATTGAAAAAGCTGACATCTATCTGAAAAAGAACTTTAAAGAAAAAGCCGCATTAAAAGTTGTGGTCTCTCCAAAGAATTTCCTTTTTAAATTGCGTAATATTCCTTACACACCAGATCAATACCAAAAAGGATTCTCCCTAAATATTAGTACAGTACAAAAAAACGAGACCTCTATTTTCACTTACATCAAATCTTTAAATAACGGAGATAACTGGATCGAAAAGCAAACCTCGATCAAAAAAGGATTTGACGAACCTGTTTTTTTGAATTCAAAAGGTATGCTTACAGAAGGTGCTACTACAAACCTGTTTTTCGTCAAAGACAAAAAACTGTATACTCCTTCTATTGAATGTGGTCTTTTGCCTGGAACCATAAGAGATTATCTTCTCGAAAAATATGGCGCCAGAGAACTTGTGATATTTCCTGAAGATATTAAAAAATACGATGAGATGTTTATAACCAATTCACTTATGGGGATCATGCCTGTTTCCAAAATAAATAAATTTGTATTTTCTGAAAGAGAAATGACCCAGCTAATAATGAAAGATTTTGCTTCAAGATATTTTTAACATATAAATTGAGAGAGTCACAATTCATTATATGATATCATTTATAAATTGTGCCTTTCTCATTATCCTTATTTTTAATAACTACAATCCGAACATTTCCCTACAAATCAATTTTCCTGATTCTGTTTGAAAAATATTTGAATAGGCTTTTTTTATTCCTGCCTCTTCTATCTTATCTTCAAATAAATTTACAAGAAAATCTGCTTCTACCAAAATCTGATAATCAAGGCCGTCTATGTTCGAGTAAGTATGATGATGTCCTACCAAATAGCACACTCTCTCAACCAAATGGTTCTCATATCCCAGTTCCAGTAATATTTTCTCAGCAATAGCAGGTCCCTCTTGTTCCTGCAGTTTTCCATTACAGGACCCATATTTTTCCTCAGCAGCTTTAATACCGATATCATGAACAATCGCAGCAATCTCTAAAATATTTTGTTTTTCTATATCTAATCCTTCCATCTCACCAAGCAGCTTCACAAAGCTATGTACTTTAATAAAATGCTGGATTCTTTTTGGATCCCCAGAGTAGTAGTGAATCATTTTATTTAATAATTCATTATGCACTCAAAATCACTCCCTTTTTTTCTTCCAAAATAAACCGCATGAATATTATATCATACGGTTTAGCTGCTACCTATATTTATTTTCAAGTTTTTCAAAATTATTCAAGTATTATTATTAAATTCTATGAATTTTTATAATATCAATTTTAAAATACTACCACTAACAACATTTTAAATCGTTCTTGTCCAAATACTGCATGAGGTTTTTGAGCAGGCATTACAATACTTTGACCTTCTTTCAATATATTCTCAGTCCCATCGATTGTAATTTTCCCTACACCATCTAGACATAGCACAAAGGCATCTCCATTCGACTCATGTGTACTGATTTCTTCCTCTTTATCAAAAGCAAACAATGTAACACTTACCTTTTCGTTTTGAATCAACGTTTTACTTACTACTTGATTATCCATATAGGAAACTTGCTCTTTAAGCATCAATACTTCTGCCTTTGAAATATTTTTCATTATCTCTTTCATAACTTTTTCCTTTCTTTCAATTGTTTGATTTTTAATTTTCTCTGATTTTACCATCACATGTTATTGTCACTACCTGCCAAGGTATCATTTTTCCACTATCTTTCAATGCTTGTATCGCAGCATTTTGAATGCCTCCACAGCAAGGAACTTCCATTCTAACAATCTTGACACTTTTGATATCATTATTTTTGATAATCTCTGTCAGTTTTTCTGAATAATCTCCTTCATCCAATTTGGGACAGCCAATTACAGTTACATGATTTCTAATAAAATCTTTATGGAAATTTGCGTAAGCATACGCGGTACAATCTGCTGCAATTAGTAAATTTGCATTATCGAAATAAGGGGCATTCACTGGTACTAACTTTATTTGTACCGGCCATTGCATCAATTCACTTTCTATATTATTATTCTGCTCTGATTTCTCGGCAGCTATTATACTATTTTGTTTTTTTTGCAGTGATTTCGCCATAGAACCTGGACATCCTCCGGTATGGCAGTTTCCAGCCATCTGTTCTTTCATCATTTTCTTCTTCGCTTCTTGATTTTTTAAAACTGCTTCTTCATCATAAGCTAAAGCTTCACGCTGTTCAAATGTAATTGCCCCTGTAGGACATGCCGGAAGACAATTTCCAAGTCCGTCACAGTAATCATCCCGAATTAATTTTGCTTTTCCATCTATCATAGCAATAGCGCCTTCATGACAAGCTGCTGCACATGCACCACATCCATTACATTTGTCTTCATCAATTTTAATAATTTGTCTTATCATAATTATCTACTCCTTCTTCTTTCAAATTGTTTTCTTCGATGAAGTAATCATAGCAGATAATTTTTTAAATATCGGTAACGCATGTTACCATTTTATATTTTGCCATTCCTCTTTTGTAATACATGTAATATGTTCTGTTCTAATATCATTGGTAAGAGACCACTCTATATCCTTCTCTGTATGATCATATTGGAATCCACATTTTTCTTGAACGCGTTTAGACTTTTCATTCCCATCAAAGTAACCACACCAGATTTTTTTTAAATTAAGATCGTCAAAACTATGTCTCATTAGTTCACGAACCGCTTCTGGGATTAACCCCTGTCCCCAATACGGAACCCCAATCCAATATCCAATTTCGCCTTCATCCGCACCATTCGTTTTATTACTTTTTTCACCAATTAAAATTCCTATACTCCCAATTGGCGAATCTTCGCCTTTTAATACAACTGCATAGGTCTCCTCCGCTGATAAAATATCTCTGATTATCTGACGACTATTTTCTACATCCGTATGGACCGGCCATCCTGCAGCTGGTCCAACCTCCGGACATTTCGCATATTTAAATAACGCTTCTGCTTCATCCTCTTTCCATGGACGTAAAACTAATCTGTTCGTATTTAATATCATTCTTAACATTCTCCTATTTCTTTACAGTTAATCCTCTATATAAGTATCTGCAAATTCAGCCAAATTTTCTTTTGTAATTAAAGCTACCGGTATTATTATTTTTTTAGTAACCGGATACCCTTCTAAATATGCGTAAGCTGTTTCTGCAGCCGTCATCCCCATTTCTATTGGTAACTGGGTTGTAGTTGCAATCATTTTCCCTTCTTTTACCATATTCTTTATCAATGGTGCACCGTCTATTCCATATACGATTACGTCCTTTTCTTTCCCAATATCCCTTAGTCCTGCAATCGCTCCCAATACAGCAATGTCAAATGTAGGTACTACAACATTAATGTCAGGATTTTCCTTAATCGCATCTTTAATAATGTTTCTTACATATTCATAATCTTGTTTCCCTAAATTTTTGATTATAACTTCATATTCTGTTTTTTCTTTTAATCTATCTATGATTCTTATGACTCTATCATGTGTTGTACTGATATATGGATAGTCTAAAATTAGAATCTTGGCAGAATCCATTCTGCTCATAATATCATCTGCTATTAGCTCACCTAATTTATTATTATCCGAGGTTATAGTACTTACTGCTAAGGTTTCATCTTTTAAAGGCAAATCTACGATAAAAACTGGAATACCAGCTTCGTTTGCAGCTTTTATAGCTGGTTCTACTTTCTCAGAATAAACAGGGGCCACAAAGATACCATCTACTCCCCTTTCAATCATTTCTTCAATTTGTTTATTCTGAACTTCTTGATCTACATCGGCATCAAAAGGAATTATAGTATCTCCATTTTCATCAACAATTCTTTTGATACCATAATATATATTCGTGAAAAAAGGATTTATCAAACGTCGAAACGTTCCTCCAAATACATAAGACTCTTTTGGATTTTGGTCGATAATATTCTCTTCAAGTGCATTCATGCGCCAAGTCCCTTAATTTCATTTTTATTATTATATTCAAATTGTTTATATTATCTTCTATGTTTCATAATATTTCCTCAATAAATCTGCCTACTTAATTTATCTTTAATAAAGTAATCAAAAAGTGCTTCAAATCAGATAACACATCATCTTTGAAGCACCTTCTTATAAAATATCACGTTAAACATTCTTACCAACAACTATTTTAAAATACGCGGATGAGGGAAATAACTAACCAAAGCCTTTCCAATAATATCATCCAGCTTTACAAATTTATTGTTCCAATATCTGGCGTCAAATGAATTATTACGATTATCTCCCATCATAAAATAACTTTTATCTGGTATTTTATAGGGACCAAAGTCATCATAACTCTTTTCATCTGTATAGTTAGCTTTTAACAATTCTCCATTAATGTAAATATCTCCGTTTTTACCTTCTATTGTTTCTCCCGGCAAGCCAATAACTCGTTTCAAATATGGTGTTTTCCCATCATCCGGAAAAATAAAGGAGACTATATCTCCTCTATGAGGTTCTTCAAATTTATACGCCAACCGATTAATTATGATTCTGTCCCCTGTCATAACTGTCGTTTCCATTGATCCTGTCGGTACCTGAGCATTAGCAATAATACATGTATTTAATATAAAAACAATTAAAAATGTACCAACAATAATTTTTGCATAGCTTAAAATTTCTTTAAACAGTTCTTTTCTATTTACTTTTATATCCATATTTTCCTCCATAATTAAACTGGTACGTATCTTTATAATGGTAGTCTAATAACAACTTGATGTACTTAAACATTAATTTATGTTACTATAACATATATCTTTGACTAATTTATGGATATATTCTTAAATATTTATAAATAGAGACCTTAATTATAATAGTTTATCTAATTCCGTATTTTTAAAGATTGTACCTAACGGAACATCTTTTAAAGAAATTTTATCCACACCAAGACATGTTTTAGCCGCATCTGTCAACACCCTTATATCGTATTGGCTTGGAAATACAGGATCTACTTCCTTATCAAGATTCATTAATTGATAAACCGCCATCATGCCACCACGTACGGAGTATTCTACCGTGAAGACACAATCATTAGGAATCTCAGCGAATTGACCCAAAAATCCAAAGTTAACACTGCCTTCCGGTACCACTTCCGGCCGGTCTCCTTTGATACGAGGCATAAATTGAGAAGTAATATATGGCATGATAGATGGTATGACATTTACCGTGTGCTCAAGTATTTCATCCTTTTTATCTATCAATCCCATATGGTACAAAAGTTCTTCGAACATTTCTCTACCTGTACACTCAGAAATAGATTTATCCACATAATCACCCGGTACATCAAGATTTAACGCGTAAGCCCAAAGTACTTTTACATTATCCGGTTGATTTATAAAGTGCGGCTGTTTTGGAACTACCCAGCTCATAAACCATTTCGAATCCTTAATGGTAACAAGACCTCCCATGCCCGGTAAATCACCTGATAAATCGTATAAATGGGGAAATACTATTTCATCATCCTTTAGAGTAATTGTAAAAGACAACCATTTGGTTTTGTCAATATCACTGCAAAAGACTTCTGGACGTCCAAAATCAGATGATTTCTTAGCAAGCTTTTGCCAAACGCTGAAACATCCTTTATTCTCTGAACGATCTAATATTGCCGGATGCTCGAGATCTCCTTTTGTTGTATTTTCTGTCATAGAGCCATTCGTAAATAATACAATATCTGTTTCTTTTACGTTAATAACTTGTGTTTGACCGTCTTTCAAATATTGAACCGCTGTTGCAGTCTTTTTATTCTCTTTAAAGTCAAATTCAATATCCGTCACTTCACATCCCGGTTCAAAATTGACCCCCTGCTCTTTCAACCATGTAATTAAAGGTAAAATCAGTGAATCATATTGATTATACTCGGTATGTAAGATACCTTTTAGGCAATTCATACCACCAAGAAGATGCATAAAACGTTCCATATACCGTTTCACTTCAACGACACTGTGCCATGGCTCAAAAGCAAACATTGATGCCCAGAAATACCAGAAATTAGTCTCAAAGAAACTGGAATCAAAAAATTCTTCAATCGTCATCGCACCTAAAACCTCTTCTTTTAAAAGATGCAGTTTAGAAAGAGATAATGCATTCGCAGTAGATAAACCCAGAGATGAAAAATCTAATTTTTCTCCTTGCCTGTGAACCAAACGACAATGAGATTCGATAGGTTCCTCTATGTTTAATTGTCTAAATTCATCAAGTACACTCACTGTTTTATCCTTTAAAGACGGAATAAAGCTAAATAGTTCCATAAAACATTCAAAATGTTCTTCAATTTCACGTCCACCGCGGGCAGTATAACCAGTTTCAGCCAAACCGGCCCCATCCATAGATCCTCCAAACACATCCAATTGTTCCAAGATATGTATATTCTCTCCCGGCATATGTGCATCTCTAATCAAGAATGCTGCCGCTGATAAAGAAGCAATTCCTCCTCCGAGGAGATATGCCTGACGTTCTTTAATATTGTCTGGAGTTTTCGGATTAATTTTTTGATAATTGTACATAGAAATCGTCCTTTCTTAAATAATTATATTCCTATGCAAACTTTATCAAATTTAGAAAAGTCTATCAATGAACAGTTCTTGCATATGTGCAAAAATGACACACTCAGCTACAAATGTGTCATTCAATCTCATTTCTTTTAAAAAGTGCGACCAGATTTCCCTCAAGCATTCTATCCACACGATTGGCAAAGACTTGTGGAGATTCTTTCAAGTCTGTCTTTAACCATGACATAAATAAACCAACAAAAGCATTGGCATAAAAATCAGATGCTTCTTCTTTAAAGGAATCCGTTACATGTATATTCTGCTGAATCTCTCCCATTACACCGAGCAAAACGTGGGAAAATACACTATATAAAAATTCTTCTAAATGCTCTCTTCCAAGAGAGCGATATGTATTTAAACACAATTTCTTGTTCTTCAGAGTGTATTCTAAAACTCTTAGAATTCCATCTTTCCATTTGTCGTAATGGCAATAATCATCTAAATCCTCTATAATTTCATTTTTATAAATCCACCCTAGTAAGTCATAAATATCTATAAAATGATTATAAAAAGTATGGCGAGAAATATGACACCCCTCCGTAATATCCACAATACGGATCTTATTGATAGGTGTTGTTAACATCAGATTTTTTAATACTTCTGCCATTCCAAGTTTTGTCAAATAGGTAGATGCCATAATCGAATCCTCGTATTATAAAGTAGTAGTGTTTATAGTCCCTCTCCAAGGACTGTATGCTATACTTTTGAAGACACTGTGGATTGGTTCACGCGTCCTACCACTTGATGGTTTTAGAAAGGCTCCAACCACAGTCTCTTTGTATATTTGTTAATTAGTTAGATACCGCATGACGGTTTATTTAGAACGAGGTACAATCGCAAGGAGTACCAGGGGTTCCAAACAGTGTTAATACATTTTCAAAGGAGAATTATATGATTTACAGAATTGTTGTTTAAAGATAAGCATAATTGCTTTATTACGAACTCAGATGGTAAAATTCTTTTTAAATCATTTACCATTCCAAACAATCGAGATGGTTTTGATGAGCTTTATCAGAAAATCAAGTCCGTTACAGATGATTTAACCAAAGTAAAAGTAGGCCTCGAAGCCACTGGACACTACAGTTATAACACCTTGGGATATCTTCTTTATAAAGGCCTGACCACCTTTGTTATCAACCCGTTACATACCAATCTTTACAGTAAAAGTCTAAGCCTTAGAAAGACGAAAACGGATAAAGTTGATGCCCATACGATCGCTACAATGCTCATGTCTGAGGCGAACTTAAAGTCCTACTCAGACACATCTTATCATAATGAAGAGTTGAAGTCACTAACTCGTTATCGCTTTGATAAAGTAAAAGAGCGTGCAAAGCTCATTCTCATGCTGCAAAAAAACTTGTCAGAGTAATCTATCAACTTGAAAGATTAGGGCAGATTTTTATGAAAGCGTCTTAGGTATCAATATATAAAGATCTCCTTTTTGAGTATCTGGAATGATGCTCTATTTATCATGCAGTTTTCAAAGTTCAAAAATTAGTTTCTAGTTTCTTATCTATCTGAAATGCAATTCTGCAATTCATTCAATAAATATCACTTTAGCACTTGACATTTAATAGTTAGTCTTTCTATAATTAATATTTATTATATTTAGAAAAACAGCCAGCATATTTACATAAGCTAACTGTTACTAAAAATAATTTACTATTATTATTAATAAATTCTATCAACTATAAATTTATTCCTGTTGTAAGAAAATATTTAATTAATCTTTTTTATAATATCATGTAATACTTTAACATATTTCTATTTAAAATTCTACAAATATATTCTAAATAAAAAAGTAAAAACTTCTCTTTTTTCCATATAAAAAACCTATAAGACTCCATCAAAGGCAAACTAATTATCGTCAGTCATCTTGTGACTGACGATAAAAATTAGTTAAATATGTAATCTTAAATTTATGGTGTATAACGTCCTTTAACAGTACCTACACCTGAACCAAAACCTTCACAATATGCTTCAAAATTTTTTCCTGGATACGCATAAATTCCATATTCATATCCTAATTTCATCTTATTCTTGTAATTTTGTTTCGTAAAAGTCCAACATCCCGTATCAGCACTGTTACCTAATCCACGTACTCCAACTGCAATTTTAGATCTATTACCACTAAATGATGTTGCTGTTACATATGCTATTTGTTCATGATCCGCTTTTTGTGCACAACCGTCTGATTTTTGTTGTCCATATTTTACAGTAAATGAAAACTGTTTAGTTTCTGCATGTACTAAATTAGTACTTCCCAAAATCATCAAACCTAATAACAACGCTATTCCTTTTTTCCCTCTTTTAATCATTTTTCTACCTCTTCCTCTAAAATCTTTGATTAACCCGTTACGTAAATTAAATTTTTTTGATACCCCCTCCTTTTAAATATAAATTAATTTATATTAAAATTTATAAATAACTAACTTAATTTTAAAATATTTCCATTATCCATTTCAAATACTGTATCGCACAATACATTTATATCTTCTTGGTTATGACTGGCAAGCAAGATTGTATAACCTTTCTTTTTTAAATCTAACAATAAATTTCGGACTTCATTAACTCCACTTTTATCAAGACCATTCATTGGTTCATCAAGAATTAAAATATCTTGATTTTCCATAATTGCTTGTGCAATCCCTAATCTCTGTCTCATACCCATAGAGTATTTACCAACCTTTTTTTTCTCAGAACCTTCTAACCCTACTGTTTGTATCGCTTTTAATATTTCAGATTTTGATATTTTATTTTGCAATGTAGCTAACAATTCCAGATTTCGATATCCACTATAATTATTTAAAAATCCAGGCGATTCTATGATTACTCCTAAATTTCTAGGAATATCAATATCCTTTCCAACTTCCTGATTTCTTACAAATATTTTTCCTGAAGTTGATTTCAAAAATCCACATATACACTTAAATAGAACTGTTTTTCCAGAACCATTTCTTCCAACAATACCACATATCTCACCTTGCTTTATTTCTATAGACACATCATTTAATACTATTTGTTCTTTGAATTGCTTTGTTACATTTTCTACTGAAATTATCTCCCTTTTCACAATAATACTCCTTCCAAACCAGACTATACATTCTGTATATCCAAATCTCGCTTATTTACTCCATTAACACAAAGTATTACAAGAATAATTATCATTATAACAAGTATGCCTATTACTTTATCTACTGAAAGCTCATTTCCAAAGGCTGTTTTTGATATCAAATTTAAACTCATCCAGGAAACCGGCGAAAAATATTTTACAATCGGTGGTAAAAACGCCACTCTTGTTGTGATAAGTATGAATCCCATAGCTATTGATATACTCACTGCTTTATTAATATAAATATTGATAAAAAACAGCAGTAATCCCAAAAACAAACTAACTAAAACTCCTAATATAAAAACGATCAAAACTGCTTCTACCGGTGTATAATCCACAATTATTTTATATGGAAAAGCAAGGTATATCTCTGCAGTTACTACTGCATCTGTTTGAGAAAGAGTATTCCAGATTTTACCCCAATTGTTCTCTAAGACTATGTTTGGTAACAGCATAATAATACTCATCATATAAATTATGATAAAATATATAATACTTGCTAGGAATAAATATATAACTTGACCACATGCCCATACCTTTTTCCCACATCTTACGGCAATAAATAATTGAGTTTTATCGAAAAAAGGAGCATCGCAAAATAGTACTACAATTCCCAGCATCATTAGCATAAGCAAGAACTGATCTGAAAAGAAAAATGGAAAAATAAATGGTGTGGCTTTCACATTTACCATTTTAATAAAATTATCAACCGGCCATACTTTAGAATGCATAAATATGAACATACTTATTAATACAGCATATGTTTTAGGATGACTTGTCCATTGTTTCATTTGATAAAGGGAAATTCTAAACATATTTTTTATCTCACTCATTCGCAACTCTCCTCTTCACCTTCCAGTACATCAGCACACCAAATACTATATGATAAAATAAGAACACCAATAATGCACGTAAAATGAAATGTCCTATGCTTATATTATCTGTAAAACAAGCCATAAACACTTGTTCAAAATCAAATATTGCTGGTAATTTTAAAGTATCAATAAACAAAAAAATTTGAAGGTAATATATAACTAAAGGGATACATAATACAATAAACTCATTTGGAATAAAAGTAGATAAGCTTAATGCTACAACTGACATTGTACAACAACACATACCATCTAAAATACACTGTATTAATATAACCAAAAACGAATGTTCTGGAAGTAAAAAGTCAAAGCAACTTGCGCTTTTTATATTATCAACCATCATGCTCGAAGAAGTAGTTAGTGGTAAATCTTTCATCATTATTAAAACAAATAATAATGTACCTACTACATATATCAACATTGTTACAATGCTGCATACTATAATTTTTGATATAACATATTTTTTTACTGATGTTCTTATTACAATGGGACGAATTGCATAATGTTTAAAATCTTCACAAAAGCTAGTCCCATATCCAACATTACTTATTATAATTGCTAAAAGCGTAGTTATGGTTAAACCTTTGGTATAAACAAACAAGTAAAATAAATCTTCTGGTTGAGAAAATCTTTTACCGTTAATAATCCACAACAACATAATACCAAATAAGGCAAAAATAACTTTATACGAAAATATTGCCCTCTTCATATCCATCTGTATATTACGAACCATAATAGCCTCCATATCTTATAGTATTTCTTTTCCAGTCTCTGCATTAATTAACACATTTTCTGAATAAGGTTCTATTTCCGGATCTTCCACCTTTGTAGTAATTTGAAATTTCCATGCAGGAACTATGATTGCCTTACCACCATTTGTATCTTGATTAATTGTTTTCATACAAAGTTCAATATTAGTAATACTAATTTTATCTTCAGAGATAACAGCATCATACTTTTGTTTAATTTTCTCTATAGCATCTTCAACTGTAATTAAATTAATCTCATTTTCTTTTTCTGTAATATCATAATAATCCATTATAGTAATCTTTTGTATCCCACCCTTATTATACATAACTAACATATTTTGATTTGGCGAATTTGCAAATACTTCGTCCCCTACTATCAAAATATCATTATAAATCCGTTGTATTCTAAAATAATAAAGATTATCATCTTCTGTCCATTGTGCTTTTTTCTCTTCTTTTTTCTCTTCTCCAAAAGCATTCTTAACATCTTCCTGCTCTTCCATTATGCGATAATCCATCACATAACATACATATCTATCACTTACTTCTATATTTAATTTATTTAACGTACTTTTTACTTTGTTAAATGCATCAGCTTGTGACATAAACGCCAGATTCTTATCTTTTAAATATAAATCTGCATTATAATCGTCATATTGGGGGTCTGACTTTATTGTATTCAACACATTCATTGCATAATCCGAACTCCATTCTATATATCCAGGTTCTATGTAAAAATACTTGTTATTTCCTAACAGCTGCTGAATCTTCTCTTTTTGAGATGGAAAATCATGTGGTTTCACCTCTAAGGCCTGTACAGTTCCATCTTTTGCAGATTCAGGTATAGTCACTTTTGCATTTACTGTAATATAATCGGTTAAATTTTTATTTATTTCACTTGGACATTCAAATTTACTTCCTTCATTCATTTTACTTTTGTTACAACCATAACAAAGTACGCTCATTATTAATATTATCATAGTTAATAATATAACTTTTTTCATTATTTACCTCACGATATCACAATATATAGTGGTAAAAACTATATTATTGTTATTTACCACTATATTTAATTACAATGTTTATTTATGGTGTATAACGACCTTCTATAGTTCCTGTTCCTGAGCCAAATCCTTCACAAAATACTTTATATCTAAGTCTCGGTGCAGCATACCTAGTATATTCTATTTTCTGCTTATTTTTATAATTTTGTTTTGTAAAAGTCCAAGCTACAGTTTCAACACTACTGTCCTTCTCTTGTTTTACTCCCACTGCTATATTAGTTCTACCTCCTTTAAATGAGGTTGCTGTAATATAAGCAAATTGTTCATTATCAGCCTTCTTTGCATAATAACCCGATTTTTCTATACGATTACTTACTGTAAATGAAAACTCCTTAGTTTCTGCATGTGCAATATTTGTACTTCCCAATATTGCCATACAAGTTAATAACGCTGCAATTTTTTTTCTTTTAATCATATTTACTCCTCATTTTCTTTTCTATTATTCATACTAACATTATTTAAACAATGCCACTATATATTAACATATGTATTTGTTATGGTCTACCATATTGTTCTTAAGAATTTATTAACCTTACTTAAGCACTTATAATTTGAATAGACGTTGCATAATAAAGTTGTAACACTTGGGGATAGTTTGATACAATAATTTAAATCAAAGGAGAAGTTACAATATGTCAAGTAATCGTTATGAGCCTGAGCTCAGAGAAAAAGTCTTACATCTCTATTTATAAGAAGGAAGAACAAAAAAGCCTTACCGAGGAATATAATCTTGGTCGCGGAACACTTACTTACTGATTAAATCAACATCTCAAAGAATGCCAAAACAATCCAAAACTTCAAGAAGAAAATGCTACATCAAAAGAAATTTTACACTTCCGAAAAGAGCTTTCATAAACAAAAAAAGAAAATGAATTCTAAAAAAAGCGGCAGTATTCTTTACAAAGGAAATCGATTAGCACAGTTTCAGTTCTCCAAAAATACCTTTCTGAATTTGGCGTCAGTTGGTTATTAAGAAAATTTAATATTTGTCCAAATGCATACTATAATTATTTAAAAAGTAGAAAAAGTTTTTATCGTAGTGAAAAGGCTCGCATACAAAGGTTAATGACAGAAAAATATCATCGTGAAAACGAAGTTTTATGATGCGTGATTATCTAGAAAATGATAATGGATAGTCCGTTCTGCACTTACCATTCACCTATACATGATAGAATTAGGGCTTAGGTCAATTGTGCGTAGAAAAAAACAGGCTATAAAAAAGGGACTTCCAGCAATCTAATATTCTAAATCGTGAATTTGATGTTGCAATTCCAGATACCGTATGGTGCACTTACATATATGCCTCAACCTGATTAAACCATGCAATATAATTGTACAAAATATCAATATCCTTTCCTATTTTCCTGGTTTCTTACTAATATTTTCCCGGAAGTTGGTTTCAAAAACCCACATATACACTTAAATAGAACTGTTTTCCCGGAACCATTTCTTCCAACAATACCACATATCTCACCTTGCTTTATTTCTAAAGAAACATCTATTATTAGAGAATTTTGTTAAATTAAGTAAATAATACTTTTTTGAATTCAAGCCGCTTTCGGAATGTATTATTTAAACGCCTTACATGACGATCATATTGTCCAGTTTCAATTAATCGTGCAATTACATACTGATTTAATAAAGGTACTGTACTATTATAGTTTTCGAATTTATTTAAATAAACTTTTAAAAGATGAGGCGGTAATATCATATAACCCACTCTTATTGATGGAGATAATGCTTTTGAGAATGTCCCAATATATATATCACAACTATTTATATCTATTGATTGTAAAGACGGTATTGGTTTCAAATAATACCTTAATTCACTGTCAAAATCATCCTCTATTATATAAACATTATTTTTCTGAGCCCATTTAAGTAATTCATATCTACGGCCAATTGAAAAAGTTGCTCCTGTTGGAAATTGATGTGAAGGGGTTAAATATATTGCTCTTACGTTAGAACTATTGGGTAACTTAGAAACTACAATACCATTTTCATCAACTGGAACAGTTTGTACATCTATGTTATTATTTCAAAATACTGCTAATGCTTTATTAAAACCGGGGTCTTCCATTAATATTGTTTCTTTTTAGCTCAATAGTATTTTACATATATAATCTAAAGATTGTTGAATCCCACAGGTAACAATAATTTGATCCTCTACACAATGAACTCCTCTAATCCGCTCCAAATATCTGAGTAAATTTTGTCGTAAATATAATTCCCCCTGCTTATTATGATATACTGAAATTTTAGCTTCCTTCTCCAACATTTCCAACGCTTCTAATGTATAACGCTTCCACATTCGTTTTGGAAAAAGGTCACTTGTATAGCTGCTATTTGTCAAATCATAAATAACTCCTTGCTCCACATTTATTAATTGTTTTTTTATTACATTTTGAGGCGCCTTGTTTTTAAATGCATCTAATTCGGATAATTTCGTTACTATATACCCTATACCCTTTCTGGATTCAACATATCCTTCTGCCAATAGCTGACTATATGCATTATCAACTGTATTACGACTAATATTTAATGTCTTAGCCAATCCTCTGCTACCCGTTAAAGTCTGCCCTTCTCTTAGTGTTCCATTTAAAATTTCTGTTTTTACTTGCTCATATATTTGCATATATAATGGTACTTTATCTTCCTTATTTAAATAAATCATAATATCTCCTGTTATGAAGTGACCTCTTGTCAAGTGTTAATTTCAAGAAATCCTTCTTTTTCTATATTTTTATTGTTCCAATGCCTGGAGCATATGGATAGAGCCTCAGACTTAACAGTTCCCGGCCTTGGCCACTCTGTTATACGTGGATCAGGTTTCCCTGCCAACAGGTCAATGGTCCGCCGTGAACTCTACTGTCTTATAGCGTGAAATCACAGTATTTAATTTTCCTCTAGTGTAAGCCTGTGCAGCTTCTACTAACAATCTCCTTAGATGGCTATTTCCAGCTTTTGTTATACCGTATTGACTCCGTTTTTCATCACTTGTATCTTCACTTGGTACCAATCCAAGAAATGCTGCAAACTTTTCGGGCTTCGCAAATCGTTCGAAATCTCCAACTTCTACTATCATTGATAACGATGTGTGCGTTTTTACACCTATAAGGCAACCAAGTTTTTTCACTTTTTCCTGATATCTTTCCCCTGATGCCAATTCCTCAATTCGTTGGTCAAGACGTTCTATTTTTTCTATGAAATACTCGTAAGTAATAAGATATTCATCCAATGTTTCTTGTGATACGCCTCCTAAATTTAATGACTTCAACCATTTCATGTGTGTAATTGTCCAATAAGATTTTCCACCTTCAAATTTTTTCCCCAGACGGAGCACTAATGCCAAAATCTGCTGTTTTGTTTTCTTTAAATTCAGTTTTTGATCATCTCTCATACGGATATATTCTTTAATCGAATTATCCTCATCTGTCGGTATGTACACCTCACTATAAGTATGAAACGCAAGACATCTCGCTATATTTCCAGCATCTCTTTTATCTGTTTTCACCCTATTGTTATTCGTTATTGCCATTGTTGTTGGTGCTAAAATAATGCATTTCACACCATGGTCTGTAAGCTGATGATAGAGTGAATACCCTAGGCATCCTGCCTCGTATCCACAAACAAAATCAATTTTCTCAGTAAAACGGTTTCCGAGCTGTTCTAAATATTTTAGAATCAGCTTGTAATCCGATGGCATTTTTTGCTGATACATAATTTTATCTGTATCAAAACTATAACAACAAACTGTGTAACTTTCCTTATGGACATCCATTCCAACGTAAACTATACTATTCATATGTGGCCTCCTATTGTATGCGGTAATCCCTGTTACCATTAGTCTTCATCAACTAATATTTTACAGGTAAATCCACGAATCTACAATTGTGAGGTCACTTCATATTGTCTTACTCAGTGGCACTATATTTTTTTTGTTTAGTGGTACTTTTATAAGTGCCAATAATAGTATATCATACTATAAAAATCGATTGAATTAAAGGAGGCATTTTTATGAAAGCAGGAGTAACAAGAGAAGAAGCCATTACTCTACTGAAACAGTACAACAAGGAATCGTTTCATTTATCCCACGCTTTAACAGTTGAAGCCGTCATGCGATATTTTGCAACAGAGTTAGGTTATGATAAAGATATAGAATTTTGGGGAATTGCAGGGCTTTTACATGATGTCGATTATGAAAGTTCTCCTGATGAACATTGCATAAAAGCTGCTGAATTAATGTCAGAATATCATTGCAGTGATGAATTAATCCATGCAGTTTGTAGTCATGGTTATCAGATTTGTTGTAATATTGAACCAGTTCATCAAATGGAAAAAGTTCTTTATGCAACAGATGAACTTACCGGTTTGATCGGCGCGCAGCGTCTAAAATGCGTCCTTCAAAAAGTTGTTGCGATATGAAAGTTTCTAGTCTAAAGAAAAAATTTAAAGATAAAACTTTTGCTTCTGGCTGTTCACGTCAAGTAATAAGTCAAGGTGCTCAAATGTTAGGATGGGACTTAGATGAACTATTTAACAAGACACTACAAGCAATGAGCACTTGTGAAGATAGGATAAAAGATAACTTGACTAAAATATCATAATCAATTTTTAATTAAATTTGAGGAGGGAGAGATGACAAAATGAAAGTTATAGAAAGAAATAACGAATCTAAAGATATAATCCTTGAACTTGTAGCAATTGCATTTCTTGCTACCGGCGGTATATTTGTAAAACTGAGCCCACTATCTCCAATCAACACTGGGTTTTATAGGGTATTATTTTCAATACCATTATTATTTCCTATGGCTTATAAAAACTTAAAATATTTAACAAAAAAAGATATACTAATATTATTTTTAGCGGGCTGCTTCCTTGCTGGCGATGTTGCACTTTGGAATCTTTCATTTAGTTATACTTCTGTCGCTAATGCAAACCTATTAACTAACTTAACACCTTTCACCGTTATACCAATTTCTTATTTTCTATTTAAAGAAAAAATACCTAAATTTTTCTTTGTTGGGACAATAATTACTTTATTTGGTATCTATATCTTATTAGGAGGTAAAGTTAGCCCTAATCCTTCAAACTATTTTGGAGACTTTCTTGCATTATGCGCATCATTATTTTATGCAAGTTTTCTACTAATTTCTTATCGTTTACGAGACAGAATCGAAAGCAGTGTTATTATGTTCGTAAGTGGGTTTGGAAGTGCCTTAACACTTTTTATAACCGCCTTTTTTGTTGAGGGTAATCAAATTCCTCATAGCCTTGATCAACTCTGGCCACTGATAGGATTAACTATTTGTTTACAAGTAATTGGACATAATCTACTTGCACATTGCCAGGGAAAAATTAATGTTAATTTATCAGCTATCATATGTCTTACACAGCCTGCTATTGCTTCGGTTTATTCATTTTTCATTTTTTCAGAAGTAATTTCCGTTAAAGAAGTATGTGGAATTCTAATTGTTATGTTAGGGGTTTATTTAGTAAAAGCACAGTACAAAAAAAATACACATCTAAAACAAAAAAAGAAAGCTGCTATACAGAAATGCTAACGATTTATATAATTGGTTTTAATATATTTCATTCTTAAGCAAATAAAATCGCTTGAATCCAGATAATTACTAGATTTAAGCGATTCTTTATATGTATAAAATTGCTTTTCGGTTACCCAACTTTTACAAAATACCACTTTTGAGCTCTATTACCATTATAATCGTTTAACTGCACTATGGCTCCATCTTCAGTATTTGCATCTCTGACATCTAAAACTTTTAAATTGTCACAAATCTTTGAAGCTATTAAGTAGGAACCATCATTATTAGTATTTAAAAATTTCCATCTTTGTGCAGCTGTAGCATTATCATCAAATATTTGTATCTTATTACCATTGATAGAATTTGAATCATAAACATCTAAACATCTATTAGAAGCACTGCACATAGCTATAACTTTATACCACCCACCTATTGCTTTTTTTATTCTAAATTTTTGAGATGAATTACCATTGGAATGCATTATTTGAATCTTAGTTCCATTTTCATCTTTCGCATCATAAACATCTAAATTTCTATGACTACTAGCACTGATAATCTGATACACCCCTTCTTCAATCTGTTCTTCAGGAAATGTTTCCAAATCAGCAGCATATGCAATATTTGAAATACCTCCTATAAAGTGAGGCATAGCAAACGATGTTAATACTGTAAACGATAATACTGTACTAATAAATAATTTTTTTATATTTTTAATCATACAAACTCTCCTTTTTACAATTTATAAACCTTTATGAAATGCATTACATAGACTATTATAATCAAACCCAGATAGATTCCAGGTTTGAGCGTCTTCTATACGTAAGCGACAAAAGGTTAATAATTACCCTACTTTAACCAAAATCCACTTCTGAGCATTATTACCATTATAATTCTGTAGCTGTACAATAGTTCCATCTTCATTCTTTGCATCTCTGACATCTAAGACTTTTAAATTATCAGAAACCTTTGATGCTATTAAATATGAACCATCTTCACTATTTTTAAAAAATTTCCATCTTTGATTAGATCCAGCATTATCATCATATATAATAATTTCAGGCAGCCTAGTATGTGGTGCATCTAAACATTTATTATTAGCACTACATTCAGCTATAATTTTATACCAACCTCCTAATGCTTTTTTTATTTTCCATCGTTGAGCAGAAGTACCATTTGAATAAAAGATTTGAACATGTGTATTATTTTCATCAACAGAACCAGCAACCTCTAAATTTTTGTAACTGGAAACACTAATAATTTGATAAACTCCCTCTTCAATATATTGTTCCGGAAATGTCTCTATCGTCTCCTTATTATTAGCTGCATATGCGATATTTGAATTTACTCCTATAAATTGCGGCATAGCAAACGACGTTAATACAGTCAATGATAATACCGTACTTACTACTAATTTTTTAATATTCTTACTCATACAATTCTCTCCTATTTTTTTTACTATTATTTGAAATGCATTTCATAGATTAATATAATATAAATTCTTAGAGAATTTTGTTAAATTAAGTAAATACTATTTTTTTAATTCTTAATTTTATCTTATTAGCGAAAGAATCTTACATATCACTATTTTGTTTCGGCATTCTTTCTTAAACTGCTCTAATCATTACTATATTAATTTTAACTTGCAAGCAAAATACCAAAAAACATAAACTATTTTAACGTCTATTTCAATCTAATTTTCACGGTCAAACCCACGATTGCCAGTATCAAAATACCCAGTCCCATAAATACCTTCACTAAACCAAAATTATCTGCCACCCCCCCTGCAATAGGGAAAAAAATAAGCATTGTTATCGAAAAGAACATACTGTTTACTGATATTAACGTAGCTCTTTGTGAGGAAGGAATCAATTTGTTTAACGAAGCAGATTGTACAGGATATAGCATGGAGCTGAAATAGCTTGCCACTATAAATGAAACTACTGCAATGAAAAGTATATCAAAACCGTAGGCAACCATAGAAACTGCAATAATCCCAGCACTCAGCTTTACTAATTTTGTTTCCAAGAGTTGATACATCATCTCACTACTAAGAGCCCCCAAACATGACGCCCCACCTGCCAGCAACATAATAAAACTAATCTCAATTTTATTTAAACCAAGGTTCGCAAAATACTGTTGGCTATAAAAAAATAGTAATGTATATGCTGCTAAAATGGCTGAGTAGTATCCAACAATATTTAATATTTTTTTGTTAGATTGCAAAATATGTACACTCATTTTAAAGTGTTGCAAAATTCTTTTTTCTTTTCCACTTTCCTTTGCTTTACCCTCATTTTTATGAAGTATTGGGGGCTCCACCATAAATAATAATGGCATTAGCGTCAGCAACGCAATCATCACACAAGCACTATAACACCACACATAAGAAAATTCAGCTAGAACCCCTCCTGCTACTGTAGCAATTGCCTGTGATATTTCAATGATTACGTTCAATCTTCCATTAAAGCGCATGTAATCTTGCTCTTTTCCTAACAGCTTCATGCTGTCATAAACAAATGCTTCCTCTGAACCAGAATTAAAATTATTCCCCATAGCCTGCGTAATAAAACTACATGCAAATAACCAAAAACTTTTAGAAAACAACATAATGATGCAGGATAATGCAATCAAAATACGGCTAATAATCATGCTCTTTCGTCTTCCAAGTAAATCTGCCATCGCACCTGAAGGAACTTCACAGATAATACTTGTTACATGATAAATTCCCTCCAAAACTCCAATTTGCATTAGGTTCATATCACAATAACCCAAATAAAGTACCCAAATGGAACTCTGCATATTCAAATTACTTATCAGGGTATATATGTAGTCCAATTTAATATTTCTATCTAATCGTTTTATAATTTTATCTTTTCCATTCATACGTAATCCCTCGCTTTTCTCTTTAAAAATTGCAATAAAAAACAGCCTATTCATATAAATCTCATTCGACTAATCGCCGCACTAAAATTTTATATGTTTAAACTGTAATCGGAATTACTTCAATCTATTTTACCTGAAAAAACCTTAAAAAAGAACGCAGTAATCCCGTAAAATAGCTAAAATGCATGTTTTTGACTGACTGCTGCTACTGCAAACAGGAATATAACCTAAACCGTTCATACTGCTGACTTCCTTTCTTTATTATTTAATATATTTCTCTAATAACTTTACACGGAACTCCTGCACCAACCCAGACATTGCTTCCAATTTCCACAGGTTCTGTACAACATGCCCTTTTCTTCTTTCTGCCGCATCGATAGCATGGTTCGATGTATAAATTCCAACCCTTGGATCAAATAGAACATACTGCTTAGATAGCTACAACTCTTTAACAACGCTTATATAATTCATTTATTAAAGTTTACCTATCAACTTATCATATCATTTAATAGACTTTCAATGATTAACTACTTCAAAAAAAGCTCAAATCAAGATAAATTCTAGGTTTGAGCACTATTTCATATTTAACTAAAGGCTTACTAATTAACCAACTTTAACTAAAATCCAATTTTGAGCAACAGTACCATTATATTCATGTAACCATACTTTATTTCTATCCTCACACTTACCTAATGAAACATCTAATACTTTTAAATTGTCAGATAGTTTTGAAACTATTATGTAAGAACCATCTTTATTCTTTAAGAATTTCCATCTTTGTGCAGCACTACCATTATCATCGTATATTTGTATTTTACTACAGTTATTTATATTTGAATTCTCTATATCTAAGCATCTATTTTCAGCACTTCGTAAAGAGATAATTTTATACCATCCAAATTTTTCTTTTTTAATTCTCCAAATTTGCGCAGAAGTACCATTTGTATGGTATATTTGAACCTGAGCACCATTTTCATTATTACCAAATACTTCAACATCTAAATTTTTATAACATGAAGCACTAACAATTTGATATACTCCTTCTTCAATAGGTTCATCAGATAATGTTTCTGTACTAGCAGCATATGCTATACTTGATATACCTCCTAAAAATTTTGGCATTGCAAACGATGTTAATACTGTTAATGACAATACTGTACTAATAGCTAATTTTCTCATATTTTTAACCATATAATCTTCTCCTTTTCAATTTATTATCTGAAATTCATTTCATAAATATTATAATTTAAAAATAAAGAGAATTTTGTTAGAAAAAGTAGATTAAATAAATTTTATTTTTGACTTATAAATTGATTATCAAAAACCTGTTTTATCGGCTTCTGTTATTTCTCTAATAACTTTACACGGAACTCCTGCTGCAATTACATTCGCAGGTATATCCTTAGTGAGCACACTTCCTGAGCCAATAATCGTATTATCTCCAATTGTAACTCCTTGGTTTATATGAACTCCTGCACCAACCCAGACATTGTTTCCAATTTTCACAGGTTTTGCATAACATGCCCCTTTTCTTCTTTCTTCAGCATCAATAGCATGGTTCGATGTATAAATTCCAACCCTTGGACCAAATAGTACATTATCACCAATTGTAATTTCACCACCATCAAGCATAACACAATCAAAATTTGCATAAAAATTATTTCCAATGGATATATTGTAGCCAAACTCACATCGAAAAGTTGGTTCAAAATAAACACCAGTACCTATTGATTTCAATAAACTTCTAAGAATTTCTTCTCGTTCATTATTTGATTTTCCAAAACTATTATTATATTCATTCGTGAGAAAAACTGTCTTTTTTCTCGCCTCAACTAACTCCTGCGTCAAATCATTATACATAGAACCTGTTATAATAAATCTCCGTTGTTCTTCTAAGTTCATGCTAAGTACCTCATCTAATTTATTTTATATGTAAACATTACCACATGAATGTTAATCTTTCAATTACACTTTTTCTATTTATTTCCATTATTGCAAATTTTGTTTTAGAAAATTCCTTTATAAAAACTTTAAAGTTGATTTAAGGTTCTTCTTTTATACTTCTTATAACAACCATAGGCAATGATTAATTTTAATTTATCATCGCCTAAATAAGCAATTATAAGAAAGGAGTTTTTATATGGACATTGCAATTATTCCTGCTTTCGATCCAGATGAAAAATTAATAAGTCTGGTATATGATTTACACAAAAAAGGAATCCGATATATAGTAGTTGTAGATGATGGAAGTACCAAGGAATCACAAAAAATATGGAAACAAATTGAGAATAACGTAATCCTCCTCACTCATGAAGAAAATAAGGGAAAAGGAATTGCAATAAAGACGGCATTGGCCTTTATATCCACTTTAAAGGATGTTGAAGGCATTGTCATTCTAGATGCAGACGGTCAACATCGCCCAGTAGATGCTCTCCGTTTATTACATTCCTTACACGAAAATCATTCTAAAATGGTTCTTGGTGTTCGGCGATTTGATGAAGAGATCCCCGTTCGCTCCTTGTTTGGTAACACCTTGACCAAGTATGTGTTTCGTCTCTTCAGTGGTACATGGGTGTCCGATACCCAAACTGGTTTAAGAGCATTTTCTATAGATATAGTTCCAGAATTATTAAAAGTATCTGGCAAACGATACGAATATGAGATGAACGTCCTTTTAACCTGTGCCAAAAAGAAGATTCCAATTACGGAAGTTCCCATTGCGACCATATATCACGATAGCAATAACTCCTGCTCCCATTTTCGTGCTGTGCAGGATTCAGCAAGAATATATGGTAACATCCTTGCATTTTCGTGTTCTTCCCTATTTAGTTTTTTATTAGATTATATACTGTTCTTTTTGTTTGTGCCATTATTTAATCTTTCTTTTATAGAAGGAACTGCTTTAATTTGTGCCAATATATGCGCAAGACTCATTAGTGGAGCATTTAATTATTATCTAAACAGTACCTTCATATTCCGTCATAAAGAAAATAGATTAAGATCAATTACTAATTACGCATTGCTCGCCTGTTTCATCTTAGCGTTAAATACAGCAATCTTATATTTCTTAAATAATTTCGTTGGAATGGATAAAGCACTTGCTAAATTAACAACAGAAGCAGCATTGTTCTCTGTTAGTTTTACGATACAAAAATTTGTTATATTCAAAAAGAAAAAAAAGGAGATCGTCTCTATATGAAGCAAAAAAAGAAATTGTTGCCAGTATGGCTAATTATAGTAATTGATTTATTGATAATTGCCGCATATACCGGTGGATTTTATGCATTTTATTATTTAACCCCAAGACAACTTGAAAGCAGTGGAATTAAGACAACCCAGGAATCTAGTTCCTCCTCCACTGAAAACAATACAGGTGCTTTAACAGATAGCACAGATTCATCGAAAACTACAAACACTACAACTTCTGAAAATTGGGCAGAAAAATTTGCTGACAAGTTCACAGATACCGTTGTTACAACCGATAGTTCCTATAGTAGTAGCAATATTTCAATAACCGTTAATAAATGTACCCAAGGGTCTGGTAATAATATTGTTACATACTATGTAGCCGATGTATATTTAGCAAGTATAGATAATCTACAAACAGGCTTTGCTGATGACACATATGGCGTAGGATATACCGATGATGTACTGGGTATGGATGAAGAATTTAACGCTCTTCTTGCAATGAATGGTGATTATTATGGAAATGGAAGTAATGGCGTAGTCGTTCGTAATGGTGAAGTATATCGAGAAACAACCAACGATTCTGATGTTTGTGTATTATATTATGATGGTACTATGAAGACCTATTCATCCGATGAGTTTGATGTTGAGCAAGCAATTGCTGACGGAGCCTATCAAGCATGGTCATTCGGACCTGAATTGTTAGATGAATCAGGAAATAGTAAAACATCTTTCAATGCAGATGGACATGTAAGCCAAACAAATCCTAGAAGCGCAATTGGATATTACGAACCAGGTCATTACTGTTTTGTAGTCGTTGATGGTCGTCAAAGTGGATATTCCATTGGACTTGATTTATTAGATTTCTCTCAATTATTCGAAGAACTTGGTTGTACCGCTGCTTATAATCTCGATGGAGGTAAGTCATCAGAAATGTCATTTAACGATACCTTTGTTAACCAGCCTGCGGATGGCGGTAGAGAAATTAGTGACTGTATTATAATTAAGGAGGTAGAATAAAACATGAATACTGTAAAAAGTCTTTTACCACATATGCTTATCATATTATCAGGAATATTTATTGTCTTTCTAATATTGAATAGTTACAACCCGACTATGAATTTTGTAACGAACTCCATCTCTATTAAGCTGTTTTGGGTATTTTGTATCTTATCAATTATGAATGCAATTTTAAATATAATATCGAATCGTAATTCATGGAGAAATAAAAAATTATGATAATTTCTAAATATAAAACGACCGACTATCAATGAATTAAAATAAATGTTCCGTTAAATTGCATCATCAGATTTGAATTTACAAAATATATAAGATATGATAAAAGAAACGGATTTACCGACGAAATATATTAGATGAAAGATTATTATTTTATTGTTTAGAAATGTAGAAAGGCTGGGAAAAAAGATGAGAATTTTACTTGCTGAGGATGAAAAGGAGTTATCTAATGCATTGGCAGCTATCTTAAAACATAATAATTATTCAGTAGACCCTGTTTATAATGGTGTGGATGCTCTCGATTATGGTCTATCTGAGAATTATGATGTTATTATTCTAGATATTATGATGCCAAAGATGAATGGCCTTGAGGTATTAGAAAAGCTTAGACAAAAAGAAATTCATACACCTATATTGATGTTAACGGCTAAAGCAGAGATAGAAGACCGTATTCAAGGGCTTGATATGGGAGCTGATGATTATCTTAGTAAACCATTTGCAATGGGAGAATTGCTAGCTAGAGTACGTGCCATGGGAAGAAGAAAATCAGAATTTACCCCAAATCTTATTGAAGTTGGTAATATCAGTTTGAACAAAGAGAATTATGAGCTTTCCAATGGACAAACTTCTTTACACCTTGGTAATAAAGAATATCAGCTGCTAGAGATGCTTATGGTGAACCCCAAGCGATTAATCTCAACGGAACAATTTATGGAACGAATCTGGGGTTATGATGCAGAAGCTGAGATTAATGTAGTCTGGGTATATATTTCCTACTTGCGTAAGAAGCTCTCATCTTTAGATGCTAATGTAAAAATCAAAGCAGTTAGAGGAATTGGTTATACATTGGAGGAATACGAATGATAAAAAAATTACAAAGAAAATTCATAATAATTACCATGAGCTCATTATTACTAGTTATGGTAATTATTGTAATATCCATAAACGGAATTAACGTGTATCAAATGTTTAAGAGTATCAATGGTACACTTCAAATATTATGTGATAACGAAGGACATTTTCCAACATCTAAGAAGAAAGCCGGTTTTCCTGAAAACCCAAATAATTTGGAAAAACCCCAGAAGCCTTCCGAGATGGATAATAATATGAATTATGGATTTAAAATAAATGAAGAGACGCCTTTTCGAACAAGATATTTTACAGTAACAGTGGATGAAAATGGTACTGCTATCAGTTATAACGTTGATCATATAAAAGCTGTATCTGCTGATGATGCCACTAGCTATGGTGAAACCGTATTTAGCACAGAAAAAGAAACCGGTTTTGTTAGTATCTATAAATATAAGATTGTTAAACAGTCCGATTCTTCCGGGTATCTGATAATATTTTTAGATTGTGGTGAGCAGATTGATAACGCGGAAACGCTACTATTAATCACCCTTGTTGTAGCAACTGGCACACTCTTACTTGTATTTATATTAGTGTCCGTATTCTCTAAAAAAGCAATTAAACCAATCATTGAAAGTACGGATAAACAAAAACAGTTTATCACAGATGCAGGACATGAGATCAAAACTCCAATTGCAATTATATCCGCTAATGCTGATGTTTTAGAACTAATGCATGGCTCTAACGAATGGATTACTAGTGTTCGTAATCAAACAACTCGCTTAGATAAACTAGTTAAAAATATGCTAATGTTATCAAAAATGGATGAAGGCAATATTCAGCTGGTATTCAATACCTTTTACATTTCCAGAACTGTTGCTGAAACTGCTGGCCCTTTTGCTACCATGGCAGATATGCAAAATAAGGAATTCGTAATGGATATAAAACCTGATCTAAAGCTTCACGGGGATGAGAGCAGTATCCAACAATTAATATCCACCCTGGCTGATAATGCTATCAAATATTCCAATGATGGTGGTACGATTAAAATCTCTCTATCTCAAGCAAAAAAAGGAATTAAACTCGAAGTCTACAATACCACAGATTCTATAGATGCGAATAACTTAGATAAACTCTTTGATCGTTTTTATCGTTCTGATTCCTCGAGATCAAGAGAAACTGGGGGGTATGGTATCGGTCTGTCCATAGCAAAATCTATTGTAGAGGCTCACCATGGGAAGATTACAATTAATAGTAATGATGGAAAATCTATAAGATTTACCGTTATTTTATAGAATTAGTCTTAATATATAGGTTAAAAGTCTAAATTTAGTGTATTGAGTGTTTATAACAACATCATACACGAAAAAGACTTTTGACCTATTTTTTTAGTATATTTTATCTTCTAAATCATTTTTCTTTGATTATATGATCAACACATCTATATTACCTATTAACAAATCAACCATTACCAAGTATAAATCCTGTGACTTTAAAGTTAATTTAAGGTAAAATTTTAAGTTCATTTAAAGTCTTCCTATTACAATATACTCATAAGATAACAACCGAAAACACTTAGGAGGAATTATAATGAATGCATATCAAGGCACATTTAAACGTTATGAAAAAAAGTATTTATTAAATGACAAACAATATTTTAAGCTCAAAGAAAAAACCAAAAATCAACTTAAGATAGATAATTATGGTGATATAACAATATGTAATATATATTTTGATACGCCAAATCGTCTTCTTATTCGCAGCTCTCTAGAAAAGCCTATCTACAAAGAAAAGTTAAGGCTAAGAAGTTATGGAATCCCAACACTTGAAGATAATGTCTATATTGAACTAAAGAAAAAATACAAAGGAGTTGTTTACAAACGTCGAGAACAAATGGATTTAGCAAGTGCTGAGGATTATTTATATAACTATAAACCTGTAAAGAAGGAAACACAGATTACAAAAGAGATTGATTGGTTTCTGAAGTTTTATAAAAATCTTGAACCTTCCATGTATATATCTTATAACCGTACTGCCATGTATGGAACCGAAGACCCAGAATTAAGATTAACCTTTGATAGTAACATCCTCTATAGAGAAGAGGATCTATATCTGGAGTCCGGTATATGGGGTAAGCCATTACTAAAAGAACGACAAAGATTAATGGAGATAAAAATACCCGGAGCAATGCCTATTTGGCTCTCCTATATCTTAAGTGAATTAGAAATATATCCTACTTCTTTTTCAAAATATGGTAATGGATACAAAGAAATGATAACGAAAGGAGAAATTAAATATGCTTAATTCAATCTTAACTACTACATTTTCAATGGAAACATTTTTAATATGTATTGTTGCATCCCTAATACTAGGAGCTGGAATTGCCTGGCTGCATAGCCGTTTTAATAACAGCAGTAAAGGTTTTATCATTACCATTGCCTTAATGCCTGCAATTGTACAGATGGTAATTATGCTCGTTAACGGTAATCTTGGCACTGGAGTTGCAGTTATGGGCGCATTTAGTTTAGTTCGTTTCCGTTCTATCCCTGGTAATGCCAAAGAAATCAGCAGTATCTTTTTAGCTATGACAATTGGTCTTGCAACCGGAACCGGATATATTGTTGCAGCAGTTATCTTCGTCATAATATTTGAACTATTTAATGTATTATATAATACAACCAAATTCGGTGAGCCCAAACAAAAAAGCAAAGAACTAAAGATTACAATTCCAGAAGGATTAAATTACAATGGAATCTTTAATGATTTATTTGAAAAACATACAACCAAAAATGAATTAATAAGTGTTAAAACAGCTAATATGGGAAGCCTTTATAAACTAGAATATCACATACAATTAAGAAATCCTGAAAATGAAAAGGCATTTATTGATGCCCTTCGTTGCAGAAATGGTAACTTAGAAATTACTTGTGGGAAAATCAGTTTTGAAAATATAGAACTCTAAATGAAAGAGATATAAATTAAACTATGAATCATTTTTCATAAGCATAGAAAGAAATGAGGTATTAATATGAGAATACAATGGAAAAAATATGTAATAATTACTACAATAATAGCTACTTTATTAACTGGATGTGGCTCTAAACAATCCAGCGGAACTACTACAAGCTCTACTAACTCAGTAACAGACTCAAGCACATCTTCATCGACGACGTCTACAACGGCTACTGCGATGTCACTCTCTACATCCCAAGTAGTGATAGATAAAGAATTCTCAGATAGGGACTTAGATTCAAGTTATGATGACAGTAACGCTGTTCACATAACATTAAATGACAGCAGCATAGAAGCAGATAGCGAAAGTGGTTTAACAATAGCTCAAAACACACTTACTATTACAAAGGAAGGTACTTATGTAATTAGTGGTACTTTAAATGATGGAAATATTATAGTAGACGCAGATGATACTGCAAAGATACAGATCGTGCTAAACGGGGTAACTATCACCTCATCAGATTATGCACCAATCTACGTAAAAACTGCAGACAAAGTATTTATCACATTAGCCGAGAATACTGATAATAGCCTAACGGATGGTTCTGAGTACGTACAAACAGATGATACCTCTGTAGATGGGGTAATCTTTAGTAAGGCAGATTTAACTCTTAACGGTAATGGTACACTTAATATAACTGGTAATTACAAACACGGTATCGCATCAAAAGATGATCTTATTATTACAAGCGGTACTTATAATATCACTGCTGTTAAAGACGGCTTAAATGGAAAAGATGCCGTTAAAGTGAAAGATGGTACTATAACCATATCTGTAACCGATGGAGATGGAATTCAATCTAAAAATGGAGATGATTCTACAAAAGGGTATGTATATATTTGTGATGGAACAATCAATATCAAAAACTCTCAAGAAGGGATTGAAGGAACTGCTATCTTAATCGAAAATGGTACCATTGATATCGTTGCTAATGACGATGGAATTAATGCAACTAGCGAAAGCAAAGGCGATGGTGATTTTGGAGGAAAAGGCGGCGGTACCTTTGAAAATGATACCAATGTTTACCTTTCTATCTCAGGTGGAACAATAACCATAGATGCTTCTGGAGATGGTATTGATAGTAATGGTTCCGTAATAATATCTGGTGGTACTACGATTGTAAATGGACCTACTAATTCCGGTAATGCAGGTTTTGATTATAATGGAACTGCAGATATCAGTGGAGGAACCATATTAGTTGCTGGAAGTGCTGGAATGGCGCAAGGATTTTCTGATACTTCTACACAATATTCTATCCTTTATAACTTCTCTTCTGTTAGCGAAGCAGGTACCGAAGTGAGCTTAACGGATGCAGATGGAAACAAAATATATTCCTATACACCAACAAAACAGTATCAATCTATCGTAATCAGTACTCCAGACCTCAAAAAAGATGCAACCTATACTTTAACAAGCGGCTCTCAAAGTGAAGAAATAACTCTTTCTTCTGTGATTACCAGTGGCGGAGAACAATCCGTTGGTGGACATGGTGGTGACCAAGGTGGTAGAGGAATGAAGAAGTTCCAAGATGGCGGTCAAGCACCAGATATGGGCGGAACAGGTAATTCTGAGACAACAGATTCTGGAAGTTCGAATTAAGATAGTATAAAATTAAAAAACCGTCAGTCATACATCTGTGACTGACGGTAAACTAACTCCATATAGCCATGAAAGTAGATAAGAAAGTAAAAAATGCAAGATACACAAAAGAGTTAGCTCCGCAAATTTTGCATCTTGTCAGATAAACTTACTTGATTTTGCAAAACATCAATGCGTAAAATATTGCACATTTTTTTAGGCTCTTCAAAGCAAGGGCTGTGTGCAGAATTTTCAAATGTGTAAAAACCTTTTATGGGCGCCTTTAGTGCCGTTAAAAAGTCCTTTGCAACTACATAAGATGTTTGATAGTCATGCCTTCCTTGGAAAATATATACTGGCACCTGCAAGCATGATACCTGCTTTGTAGCTTAAAATTTATCTCTGCTTCACATACAAATAATCATTAAAACAACTTAAATTAACCTTATGACCTAAAAAGTTAACGAACTTAAAAGTGTACTCAAGTATACTTGAATTTTTCGAAAAGCAAAATCGCTCAAACCCTTATAAAATCTAGGTTTGAGCGATAATCAAAAAGCGCGAGACGGGAATCGAACCCGCGACCCCCTCCTTGGCAAGGAGGTGCTCCACCGCTGAGCCACTCGCGCATATCATATGAAATTCCACCTAACACCAAACTCGAAAATACCTCGTTAAGTGCTCTTTCGGGGTAACACTATGGTCACTAACCTCAAACTTCGCCTTGCTCGTTTTCGCTAAGTGTCCAAGCGTGCTTTCGCACTAAACTCGCAAATACCTCGTTAAGTGCTCAATGCAAGCGGGTGATGGGAATCGAACCCACGTATCTAGCTTGGAAGGCTAGTGTTCTACCATTGAACTACACCCGCATATGATTTTGCCTTATTCGGCAATGCCCAGAGCCGGAATCGAACCAGCGACACGAGGATTTTCAGTCCTCTGCTCTACCAACTGAGCTATCTGGGCTTATTTCTAAAATTCAGAAATAAAAGATACACAATTTATTATCAAGCAAGAATACTAACAAAATATGTATTCGATGCCGGCGACCGGAATCGAACCGGTACGGGAGATTAGTCCCGCAGGATTTTAAGTCCTGTGCGTCTGCCAGTTCCGCCACGCCGGCTAGTGATGCGATACTTAAATGGATGGAGAAGGATTCGAACCTTCGAAGGCGATGCCAACAGATTTACAGTCTGCCCCCTTTGGCCACTCGGGAACCCATCCATGTCATTTTGTCCTGACAATATATAGTTATACCATAATTCTACTTAGAACGCAAGTCCAAATTTGTATTTTTATTAAAATTATTACCACTCACTACCTCTTTACAACATTGCCCCATTGTCCGAAGCGTGAACGGTAATATAATTTGTTAAATCAAAATATTATCATTGTTTCTATACAACACTACTGCTGTCTTTTCGTCTAAATCCAAAATTACTTTTCCACTTTGTACCAAGACATCAATAGACTCATTAGAATATCCAAACTGGTCCGTCTGCATTATCTGCTGCATAATAACTTCCGGTTCTTCTGGTATTCCAATCGGCCAGACATCCACTTCCACACAAATTTGGTAGTCATTATTATTAACAGCTATCACCAACTGTTCAATTCGATTAAATCTTCCATAGACTAATAAATTATAATCTTCTTTCAAAAACATGAAAGAACCATTACGTAAAGCTGAATGTTTACGTCGAATCGCAATCATTGCCTTATGAAAATCAATAAGTTCCAAATCCTCCTGACCCCACGGGTATGTACGGCGATTGTCCGGATCCGTAAATCCACAAACACCGGCTTCATCTCCGTAGTAAATAGTCGGAGCTCCAGGCCAAGTCATCTGGATAACAACTGCTTCTTTCAAAACAGACTTCTCAACATTTTCACTAGCCGCATCTGAACCTAATGAACCCACTCTTCCTACAATACGATTCGTACGCGTTAAAAATCTGGAATGATCATGATTCGATATCTCATTCATGGAACAATGAAGTGAAGGCGCCATCATATTATTCATATGGTATTGCATAGCACCCTTAAAGTGATGTATATTTCCTAATAAATCTCCTCTGAATTCATCACTATGCTTTTCCATCCCTGTCAAAAACCAAGTCAACGGTTCCATAAAAGCATCGTAGTTCATAATCGTATCCCATTGGTCACCCTGCAGCCACGAGGAAGGATCTCCATAATGTTCTGCCAAAATTATAGCCTGAGGATTACTTTCTTTCACTACTCTTCGAAATTCCTGCCAAAAATAATGATTATATTCCTGTGTCATTCCTAAATCTGCAGCTACATCAAGTCTCCAGCCATCTGCATTAAATGGAGGTGATACCCATTTGGCAGCAATATCTAAAATATATTTACAAAGCTCATCCGATTCTTCATAATTTAATTTAGGTAACGTATCATGTCCCCACCAACCATCATAACTCCAATTATAAGGCCAATTGTTTGGTTCATGAAATCGAAAAAAACTTCGGTAAGGGCTATCCTCAGATATATATGCGCCCTTTTCATATCCTTCTTGTCCTTCATAGATACGCTCTCTATCCAGCCATTTATTAAAAGAACCACAATGATTGAAGACACCATCCAATATTACCTTAATTCCTCTTTTATGAGCTTCATTGACTAATTCTATAAATAATTGATTACTAGCTTCCAAATTAGCTTTATTGGTTACTCTTTGTATATATTTACTTGCATGTCTGTTCTCTTTATCCCAGTATTCCAGAACATCTCCGCCATCACTAACTATTTTCCCAAAATGAGGATCTATATAATCATAATCTTGAATATCATATTTATGGTTCGACGGTGATACAAATAATGGATTAAAATAAATCGCTTCAATCCCTAAATCCTGCAAATAATCAAGTTTATCTAAAACCCCCTGCAAATCTCCTCCGTAAAATTCACGGACTCCCATAATTGCAGGCGGCTTGTTCCAGTCCTCGACCTTTATTGTTCCATCTGCAATGTATTCATATTCTCTGGTCTCTACATCATTAGACTTATCTCCATTATAGAAACGGTCTGTGAAAATTTGATACATCACAGCTCCTTTCGCCCATTTCGGCACAGAAAAACCTGGTGCTATTCTAAAATAATAATGTTCTGTGGGCTCAATAACTACACCTCTGCTATCATAAAAGCAAATCATACTCCCGGATTCTATCTGAAAGTAATAACTAACTACCTGATCCGTCAATTGAAGAGCTCCTTCATAATAATCAAACAGACCATGAGAAGCCGCCTTTTTCATTAGAACCAGTTCGCCTTCACAAACAATCCATACACGATCTACGTTATTCTTAGCTGTTCTAAATTTTATAACAACATGTTCAAAACATTCCGGTTCCTCCGGATTACGATATTCTGATGTCCCATCGCTGAACATGGCCTTTTTGTTCAATGGCATTCTGACATTCATAATATATGATGTTTTAATTTCTATCTCTCTAAATGATTGATAATTCATAATATCGCCCTCTGTCCTGTTTATTCCTAGTTTGTTGTTTCTATTAATTATAACCCAAATCAAGTTTTATATAAAGGGAACAACCTATTTATTTCATAACATAAATTCTTATAAAGTAAAAAAGACAGCCTTTCGATCTGCTGTCTTTTTAGGAGAAGGTATTTCTTTCTTATGGGGTGTAGCAAAAACTATATAATGTATTGGGGGGTTTTACAATAGTAATTATAGCATTATGCACAGAATAAGTGTGCACAAATTTAGCATATTTACTATATTGTTTTTGTTAGTATTGCACAATCCCGTTCTTTTACTCAACCAAAATACGTCTGCAGATTTTACAAAAATAAGGCTTCAAACTCTTCTCTACCTATTTTCTCTTTTTGTAATAATAGCTCAGCGCATCTGTGTAAAATATTTTCATTTTCTCGTACAATCGTTCTTGCTTTCTCATAACATTGATCAATGATTACTTTTACTTCTTTATCAATAACACTTGCTACATTTTCTCCGTAACCTCTTGTATGAGCCAGATCTCTTCCAATAAAAACTTCATCGCTGTCATTATCATAATTAATTAATCCTACCTGATCTGACATTCCATATTTGGTAACCATAGCTTTTGCTATTCCTGTAGCATGCTTGATATCTTGTGAAGCACCTGTAGTGATATCGTCAAAAATAAGTTCTTCTGCAACACGTCCGCCTAAGGAAACGACGATATCCTGAAGCATACGACCCTTCGTATTAAACATTTCATCCTTTTCCGGTAACGGCATTGTATAACCTGCCGCACCCATACCGGTAGGTATGATAGATACGGTATATACAGGTCCCACATCCGGAAGTAAGTGGAATAATATCGCGTGACCTGCCTCATGATAAGCCGTGATCCGCTTCTCTTTCTCAGAAATAACCCGGCTCTTCTTTTCCGAACCAATCCCTATCTTAATAAATGAACGGTTAATATCTTCTTGGATAATATAGGCTCTGTCACCTTTCGCAGCATATATAGCTGCTTCATTTAACAAGTTTTCCAAATCTGCTCCTGTAAAACCTGATGTTGTCTGCGCAATTTGTGCCAGATCAACATCATCTCCTAAAGGCTTTCCTTGGGAATGTACTTTAAGAATTTCTTCACGGCCTTTAATATCCGGTCTTCCGACTCCTACTTTTCTGTCAAAACGTCCGGGACGTAAAATTGCAGGATCTAAAATATCTACACGGTTGGTTGCCGCCATAACGATAATTCCTTCATTTACACCAAAACCATCCATCTCTACTAATAACTGGTTCAATGTCTGTTCTCTTTCATCATGGCCACCGCCCATACCGGTTCCTCTACGACGTGCAACAGCATCAATTTCATCGATAAAAATAATACATGGTGAATTTTTTTTCGCTTCTGCAAACAAATCCCTTACACGAGATGCTCCAACACCGACAAACATCTCAACAAAGTCTGAACCTGAAATACTGAAAAATGGTACTCCTGCCTCTCCGGCCACTGCTTTAGCAAGCATTGTCTTACCGGTTCCCGGCGGTCCAACCAGTATAACACCTTTTGGTATCCTTGCACCAAGTTTGGTATACTTCCTGGGTTCCTTTAAGAAGTCCACTAATTCTTCTAACTCTTCTTTTTCTTCATCCAATCCGGCAACATCTTTAAACGTAACACTTTTATGAGAACTATCCATCATTTTGGCTCTGCTTTTACCAAAATTCATCACTTTATTTCCGGAACCGCCTCCCGAAGCCTGACTATTCATAATCATAAACAGAAGGAACATTCCTCCAATGATCAAGACAACCGGTACAATAATCGAAAAAAGAACATCTTCTTTTTCTACATTGTTAACATAAACTTTCACATCATCATATTTTTCATCTCTTAACAGCTCTTGAACCGCATTGACATCCGATACATTTAATTTCTTTTCTTGATCGGATGATTTTATTTTGACTTTTAATACTCCGGTTGGAACTGCTGAATTTTGACTAACCTCAACTGATTCTATATCGTTTTCACTCAATGATTCTATAAAATCTGCATAGGTATATGCATTCTTATTCAATGACTGTTGTGACAATACATACACTGCAAGTGCCACTAACAATAATAGAACGAGATAGAAGCCAAATCCTCTAAATCTTTTATTCAATTTAAGATACCTCCAGTTTTATATTTTCTCTACTACCCCTATGTAGGATAAATTTCTATATTTCTGTTCATAGTCCAAACCATATCCTACTACAAACTTATCTGGAACGCTAAATCCAATATAATCAACTTTCACATCCACAACACGACGCTCCGGTTTGTCTAATAATGTACATAACCGAATACTCTTTGGATTCCTCTTTTCTAAAATTCCAATAAGATAATTTAATGTTCTTCCTGTATCTATAATATCTTCTACAATAAGAACTTCTTTCCCTTCAATTGAATCATCCAAATCTTTTACTATTTTTACGATTCCGCTCGAATCCGTACCATTACCGTAACTTGATACAGACATAAAATCAAATGATACGGGAACAGAAACTGTTTTGGCCAAATCGCACATAAAGAAAACTCCCCCTTTTAAAATACAAATCAGATGAACCGTTTTCCCTTCATAATCTTTGCTGATCTGAGCTCCAATCTCTTCTATCCTAATCTTCACTTCCTCTTCAGATAATAAAACTCTAACTTCTTCGCTCATGTATATTGCCTCCATTCACTTGTACTTTCAATATATTTTTTGTAGTATTTGTAACTTTATAATACTCACTAATTCTATAACCTATAATCCACAATATATGAGAACCATCCGCCAACAATACGATGTTTTCTCTGTCTTCTCTTGGAATTTTCTGTTCAATAAAATAATCTTTCAATTTCTTTTTTCCAAACTTCTCATTTATCATTAAATAATCACCTGGTTGGCGATGACGTATTTGCAAAGCACTATTTATTCTATCACAGTCTAACCATTTGGTATATGTTTTTTCTGGAATTATTAGATTTTTTTTCAAATTTTTTTCTTTTATTAAAGAAAATTCAATCTCTATTTCATCATCTTCTATTTGATATGTCCCAGGGACTTGAATTATAATATTTAACTCTTCTGATTTTTTGACTTTTTCTTTTCTTAGATTCTGTTTATGCATAATTATTATACTTTTATAAGATCTTTGCGCTACTAATGAATATGGTAAATCTACTATTTTATTAACTGATTTTAACGTCAGCTCATATATACTGTTAATATGCACTGAAGATATATCTTTTAACTGTTGTATAAGATATTGTATTGCCAATCGTATCATTTGTTTCTGAATTAAATTATTTTCTTTATGAAATAAATCGATAGGAATCTCTACAATCCCCTCTTTCAATTGTACACAATTATGAAACGCAATCTGCGCCTGTTCTTCCACATACTGGTATACTTCTCGCATTTGGTCGGCTGTTTGAGCCATATGCTCGACAGCCCTCAAATTTATTTCTTGTGTTATATATGGCAAGATTCGATTCCTTACTTTATTTCTAGTATAATCTTCTAAAAGATTCGTTTTATCTGTCCGATAAAGGACTCCTTCACTTTTTAGATAATTTTCAATTTCCTTTCTGCTTAAACAAAGTAATGGGCGAATAATCTGATCCCGCACCGGAAGAATCCCTCCCAGGCCTTGAAGTCCGCTGCCCCGAAACAAATTCATTAACATGGTTTCCGCATTATCCTGTTGATTATGAGCAACTGCGATTTTATTTGCTTTAAACTCATGCAAAGCATTCATAAATGCTTCATAACGAACTTTCCGTCCCGCCTCTTCTTCGGATATGCGATGCTCTTTTGCTATCTTCCTTACTTCATAGGAGTATTGCCTGTATTTAAGATTATATTCCATCGCCAAGTTTTCTACAAATTGAGCATCTAATTCGCTTTCCAAACCTCGTATACCATGCTCAATATGAACTACTATAATAGAAAATGAATCATCTTTTTGAAGTTTATTTAGAATATGAAGAAGACAAACGGAATCTGCTCCACCGGATACACCTGTGATAATAACATCTCCTTCTTCTATCATATTCCATTTTTTCATATAATCGACTACTTTATTAACCATATATTCTCCATATCTTTTTAATGCTACTACCAGATTCCTCTTTTGAACTAGATATTTACGCAAAAAAATACTTTTTCTAATTATAATATTGAATTTTTATGGAAAAATCAAGAAAAATTATACCTTTTCCCAAATACCGCATACGAGTACAGTCATATCATCCAAAATTTTTTGTTCTGAATATTCCAGAACTTGCTCGATCATCATTTCTGCTATTTCCTTCGGGTGGTTCGCATTTGAGTTAACTATGATATCTTTCATTACCATTTCTCTTTCTTTTCTTGGTATTGCCTCAATGACTCCATCCGAAACCATAATAATATATTCTCCCCCATATAGTTTTTTTAAAGTTTTCTCTACCTCGATCTGATGAAAAATTCCTATCGGAAGGTTCGTTGACTGTATTGCTTCCACACAGTTTCTTCGTCTGATAAATGTTGTTGAAGCACCAATCTTAAGAAATTCACACACACCACTGTAAAGATTAACAGCACTCAAATCTACTGTTGAAAAAGATCCATCATCACCTTGTAATACCATAGCAGAATTAATCATCTGTATTGCAGTTTCTTTTTCGAATCCTGCATCTAATAACTTTTCTAACAGCTCAATTACCGTTTCACTTTCTTTACATGCTCTGGTTCCGGAACCCATCCCATCCGAAAGACTCATAACACTCTCACCTAATCTGACATCTATAAAAGAAAAATTATCTCCGGAAATCTGCTCTCCGTCCTTAACTCGCCTTGCTACTCCCTGTACTACATAATATTTAGGTTCCTCCTCAAAAACAAAAGCTGTGTAAGTTTTATTTAAAATCGTTTTACTATTAAGGGAAGGTACCAGTCCCAGCTGACAAATATCTGATATTTCATCTGCAATATCTTTGACCGGGATACAGATTCCCCTTTTGGACGATGCAGTCAAATGTATCTCTCTTCTTTTTTGATCTGTTTCCATAATAGAAATTTCTTTTACCTGTATATATCTACTAGCTAACCGTCTCTTTATTTGCTGCACTAAAAGATTTTCCTGCTGAGTAATATCTTTATTTCCTCTAGAGCAATAGAGCATCATTTCAGCTGTTTCGCTTAGTTGCTTTGCAATAATTTCCCTATTTTCTATTAATCGGTTATACCATGACATATTAAGTTTTGCCTGCTCAAAGATCCTAATCGCCTCCTCAATGAATACATCCTGACAAATACAATATTCCCCTAACTTCAGTTTCAGCTTTTCTTTGCACCCCCTTCCGTATTGTTCTAACTGCTCTAATAGTTCAAAGGTCCTTTGATATGTACTTTGATAATTTTTTTCCCAGCACAAAGCACATTGATTGCAATTATGGCACACTTTTCCTGCAAGTTCCTCGAACATAACATGTATATCATCATTTGTAAGTCTTTGTTTATACTTTGCTTCTGTAGATATCGTTTTGGATAACTTAAAATAGGAATCTGCATATCTTCTCAGCTTTTCTCTATTTTGATTTTCCGATAATAGCTCTAACATATTTTCCTGCTTTGAAAATACGACCCATTGCAATAGTCTTCCTAATAAAATTGCAAAACAGAATACGAAAATTCCTTCTAAAATACCTCTGGTCGGAAAAATAGGATTTTCTTGCAATAAATTACCTGCAAAAGCTAAAACGCTAATACTGATGCCTCCAATGGCTGCACCTACAAAACGACTGCATGTCTTATCAATTTCCTCAATCAGGCCTACCAATATCATTGTCACTATCATACACAGTCCGTATTTAATCACCTCAATCGGCTGCAAACATATTGACATTCCCAATAAAGTAATTGGTAAAATCATACTTCGGTTAATTTGTTCCATATAAACTGCAATAAAATAAGCAAGCCCCAACGGATAACATCCTGCCACAGGAATATTTCCTATGATTCCTCCTATCAAACAAATTATTAATTTTTTTCTACTTCCTTTTTTCATTCTCTCTATCCTCCATTTTTTTCGGTAATGGCTATTATAGAGCGAACAACTTAAAATCTTTGTCAAACATTGCTTTGATTTTTAAAAAAGTTTTAGACAGAATATTTTGCTTTTGAAGCTTCCTGACATTTCAAGGGGCGTAAAGGATTTTATGATACTAATCATCCTTTACGCCCCATTATGGTCACATTATTCATTTTCAGATTTAAAAATAATCTCATTCTCATATACCAGACCTAATTTAGATTTCGCAATATCTTCAATGTACTTTTTCGTTTTCGAATATTCCTCTTGTTCTTTTAAATCTTTCTTACGATCTGATTCTTCATCTATTTTAGCTAAAAGATATTCTTCTTTAGCACTGTAATCTTTATTCTGTTGATGCAGTTTAATACTTTTAACAGTTATCACAAATAACAACAATAGAACCACTACTGTAATAGAAAGCATGCCAAAACGATTGGAACTTCTTCTACGTTTATATTTTCGATTACGGCTTTTTAATGCCATGCTTTCACCTTCATTTCTTTTTTATTTTAGAGTTAACATAGTCATATTTTACCTCTTTTGAATAAATTTTTCAACTTATTTTTTAATTTTTCTAATAATTTATAGATTTTTTTCGCCATTTTTCTAAAAGGATTAAGTATTATCTTAAATATCTTTAAAATAAATTGTAATATCTTGCCTAATAAAAAAGATGCTCCTTGTACAAAATAACTACTAACCGTTTCATGATATAATATCATGCCTCCTATTATCCCACCGATGGCAAACCCACGTATAATACCATTATTTTCACGGAAAATTAATATAAACATTAACACTCCGCAAACACACCAATAAACAATATCTTCAAATGCTACCCAATATTTCTCATGTTTCATTAACCGCCTGATAATTCTAAGTATATCATATAAAAACATTAGAAATGCTCCTGCACCAATGGTATGCAGAAAAAAAACGGTTTCCTTGAGAATACCCTGGCTCATTTTTTATTTGAATAGCCTTCCGAAAAAAGATTCTTCCTTTTTTCCATATCCATTGGCATCCGAATAAGTAAAACTATCTACTCTTCCTGTAATATCTATCTCACCCTTTTCTAATGTTAATCTGTTTACATGTAAGTCATTTCCTTTAATTGTCAATATACCTTGTTCTGTTTCAAGTAAAACTACATTTAAATCAAATGATATTACATCAGATACTCCTGTGATATTACTGCTTTTACGATTGTTAAGTACTAATTTATGTGACTTTTGACTTAACCTTTCCTCCATACGAACCCTCCTATTTTACATTCTGATATGAAACGGGACGAAATAATATACCTATTGTCCCTTATAAAATATATTAGAGAGTTGTTAAATCTATTCATAAAATAACTATAAATACCTGTAAAGTTCTTTTGCTTCTTCTTTTCTCATCGTTTCCTGTATGTCAAGGACCTCAACTTTAACAGTTTTGGTACCAAAATGAATTTCAATAATATCCCCTTGCTTAACATTTACAGAAGCTTTTGCTACTTTTCCATTAACCATAACACGTCCTGCATCACAAGCTTCATTCGCTACAGTTCTTCTTTTAATTAACCTGGATATCTTTAAAAATTTATCTAACCTCATAATGTCCTTCTTTCTGTACCTAACATACAAAATAAATATTCTTATGCCCTCTCTTATCTAATAAGAAATTTATATACTCCTTATTAGATAAAAAAGACTGCTGAAATATCCAACAGTCTTTGGGGTCATTATCACTATTAAAAATAATTATGCATTAATCATATCTTTAAGAGCTTTACCTGCTTTAAACTTTGGTGCTTTAGAAGCTGGAATTGTCATTTCTTTTCCTGTTTGAGGATTTCTGCCTGTTCTTTCAGCTCTTTCTGAAACTTCGAATGTACCGAATCCAACTAATTGAATTTTTTCTCCTTTTTTTAACTCTTCAGCAACAACATCTGTGAACGCTTTCAAGGCTTTTTCTGCATCCTTCTTGGATAATTCTGATTGTTCAGCAATAGCTGCTACTAATTCTGCTTTGTTCATGGGTAATTCCTCCTCTAATAATTTCTTTCTTAAAAAATATTTCTATTTTTCTCTTGATTACCTACACCCATATTTATATATGTTTTTTCAAGGTTTGTCAAGGAATTTTAAGCATTTCCTTCCAATTCAAAAGAAAAACAAGGGTCATAAAAGTATTTTTTACATTCTATTCGTATTTTTCTATAAAATCATCAATTTTATCCCGCAATATCATCTCTGCATTCAGTTTTGAAAGCTGTGCAATATTGGCAATTTCCATTAAAATTTCTCCAATCGCCGCCTCCACTTCTTCAGAATTTTTTAAGACTTTTGCTTTTTCCTTTATGTTATTAACAGATTCTTCTAAAGCTTTATTAACTTTATAAGTACCCGCGGCTTTTTTAAGCACCTTCTGTCCACGAACTAATGCAGGAAATTCTACCGGAATATCCCTTAATTCTGATGTAATCCAACTTTGTTCCTTTTTTTCCTGTTTTTTTATTTCTTCCCAATTATTTAATACTTGATCAGTGCTTTCTGCTATAACTTGTCCAAATACATGAGGATGCCGGCGGATCATTTTCTCACTTACCATAGAAATCACATCATCCAGAGTAAACTCTCCTGCATCTTGTGCAATTTGACTATGCATAACCACCTGAAGCAGCACATCACCTAATTCTTCACACAGATTCTCACTGTCGCCTGTTTTTTGTAGAATACGAATCGCAGCATTGACTTCAGCTGCTTCTTCAATGATACAAGGTTTCAAAGTTTCGTGTGTCTGTACCCGATCCCAAGGGCATCCATCTTCACTTCTTAACTGTTTCATAATATCTTGAAATTCTTCAAAAGAATATTTTTTTTTCACTATCAGTCACCTTCTTAAAGCATTTTTTCAATCATTGCAAGAACTTCCTCTCCCAAAGCTTTTGATTTCCGTTCTGCATCATCTATAGAGGTTCCTTTAATTCCATAATAAAATTTCACTTTAGGTTCTGTGCCTGAAGGTCTTACGCAAAGCCAAGCTTCATCTGTGAGTTCATAATATAAAACATTAGAAGCAGGCAGACCTGTACTGGTTTTCTCTCCTGTCTCAAGATTTTTGACTTCTTCCTTTTTATAGTCTCTGGCAGCCAAAACTCTATAACCACCAATTTCCTTTGGCGTTTCATTTCTTAACTGCTCCATGATTACACTTATTTTTTCTAGCCCCTCTATTCCTTTTAAAGTAATTGACTGTATATCATCTTTATAGTATCCATATTTCTCATACATAGCAAGCATAGCATCCCATAATGTTTTTCCTTGTGTCTTATAATAAGCTGCCGCCTCACATAAAGCCATAGTCGCTACAATTGCATCTTTGTCCCTGGCATGGGTTCCAATCAGACAACCATAACTCTCTTCAAATCCAAACAAATAAGTTCCTTTCTGTTTCTGTTCAAATCCCAGAATTTTTTGACCAATAAATTTGAATCCTGTCAGCACTTCAATCACAGTCACTCCATAATGCTTTGCTATAGCATCAGCCATATTAGTAGTAACAATGGTTTTTATTAGTGCACCATCATCAGGAAGCCCTTTGACTGCTTTTCTTTGACCTATTTCATAATCCGCAAGCAGACAACCACTCATATTCCCTGTCAGCTCATGATACTCACCTGTCTTTGAGTCTTTTACCCTGACTCCGAGACGATCTGCATCAGGATCCGTAGCCAATACCAAATCTGCATCAATTTCTTTCGCCAACTTCACACCTAATACAAATGCTTCTTCCGATTCCGGATTTGGATAGCTGACAGTTGGAAACTCTCCATCTGGTAACTCCTGTTCTTTTACAACGTGAACATTTTCAAATCCTATTTCTTTCATTATCCGTCTTGCAGGGATATTGCCTGTCCCATGAAGGGGACTGTAAACTATTTTTATATCCTTCCCTGATTCCTGAATCGCATCCCAGTGGATTACATTACTTTTCAATTCCTCCATATAAGAATCATCGATTTCTCTGCCAATTACTTGATATAATCCTGCTGCCTTGGCTGCTTCTTTTTCCATAGTTTTCACTGTATTAAAATCAACTACTTTTTTAACTTCATCCATAATTCCATTATCATGAGGTGGTGTAATCTGTGCACCATCTTCCCAATATACTTTATACCCATTATATTCCGGTGGATTATGACTGGCCGTAATATTAATGCCTGCAATACAATTTAATTTTCTAACTGCATAAGACAATTCCGGTGTTGGTCTTAAAGATTCAAAAACATATGCCTTAATTCCATTTGCTGCCAGACACAATGCTGCTTCATCTGCAAATTCAGGAGACATCCGGCGTGAATCATAGGCGATTGCAACTCCTCTAGACTGACCATTTACATTATGAATATAATTCGCAAGTCCCTGTGTTGCACGTCTGACTGTATAAATATTCATCCGATTTGTTCCGGCACCTATTACACCACGCAGTCCAGCTGTGCCAAACTCTAAGTCAGTATAAAATCTTTCTTTAATTTCATTCTCATCTTCTTTAATACTCTCTAACTCGTTTTTTGTTTCTTGATCAAAATAGGAATTTGTTCTCCATTCCTCGTATGCTTTTTTGTAATCCATTATTATCCTCCTATCTGTTCCCCTTAGTATTATTAGTTTCCTTCGTTAAGTTTGGAAATACGAGATTTGTATCTTCATTATCGTCCGTAATGGCGACCGTATAACTTTTCGTGATATACCCACTTTTTCTTATTGAAAACGTATGGCTTCCCGTCGTTTTTTCCATAATCACCGGAATGATTCCTTTATATACTCCATCAAAATATACTTCTGCGTCTTCCGGACCATGAATATATATTTTGTAAGAAGTCTCCTTAGCTTCCTCAGAATTTGATGTATTGTTTGGTTGCTCTGCATTTTCCGAATTTGTGGGATTATTGCTTCTACCCGCATTTTGGCTGCCTTGTGTAGGATTGGAATTATTTGTAGTATTCGCAGTTCCTGAGCCTGTTCCTGAATCACCTGATGCGGCTCCATTCGAGTCATTTGATTCTTCTTCTTTCTTATTTAAATCTAATTCGATTGTTGCAAAAGAACTCTGTACTACCAACTTCTTAGAAAGTGTTTCATAACCGTTTGCCTTTAATATAAGAGAATACGCACCGTAAGGAAGTTCTACAACTTCACTGTAATCAGTCTTTTTCCCATTAATCGTCAAAACGGCTTTCTTGGGTGTTACTTTAAAATTAATTCTACCTGTTTCAGTAATAGAATCCTGCATACTTTCGATATCAACCACTAATTGTTCATCTCTTTTTATGGTAATATCAGTACTTGCAGACTTCCCGTCTTTTGTTACGGTCAATTTTTGACTGCCTTCCGGAACTGTCAATAACATTTTGTCTGTAATGACTTGAATCACTTTACCTCCGGCATCAATCCATCCCCCTAGATAAGTATCATCATTTTTCAAGCGAATATAACCATGTCCTTGAGATACGATTATAGAATATACATATTTACCATTCCCTTTTATGGACATAATATCTAAATCATTGATCTCATTCAATTTTATTGTTTCTCCATTCGATAACACAAGAAGATTTTCTCCATACCGATACTTCTTGTTTCCTATTGTTATCATCTGTTTTAATTCGTCCACTTGAATTTCACTTACCTCATCATAAGTCCATATCTCTTTCGGTATCTTAATATCAGTCAGCTTGTAATTCTTATCATCTTCCCGTTCATAAGCAATTGTAATAACTTCTCCAATATTAATCTGCTCCATGCTTAGTGCTTCATTATATTTATCCTTAATATCCGTTGTGCCGGAATAAAGGAAGATCTCTTCCTGACCGGTCGTTACCGAACTTAATGTGATCACCTTATCCGTTTCACTTTTACTGATAACGATATAATAATCGGATATATCTTCATCTTTTGTTTCACTTTCATCTTGCTGCGCTTCTTTCGTATCTTTCGAAATATTATTATCTGAGTAATTCCCGCAGCCTGAAATAACGAATAACATGCTTAGTAATAAAATGCGAAGAACCATGTAACACTTATCCTTATTCAAACGATCACCTCAATTCTTCTTTTGGTCTCTCTAAATTTATATACTCTATCATCTGACGTAACAACGGTGAGGCTGTGACCTCACCGTTCTACTTTCTTTCAACAACCTATTCAATTATATAATATTTCTTTTAAAAAGGAAACCTTCATAAAAAATTTTTACATTTTTTGTATCATTTGGTTTAAAAACCCTAATACCGCATCATTTTGAAGCAGTACACCACGAAGTTTTTCTATACTTCGTTCCGAGACCCAGACTTTCCTGCTATTAAAGTAATGGTTCGCTACCTTCCAAAATTTTTCCGGGTAATAAAATCGAAAATATAAATTTTCCTTTTCTTCTTCTTCCAGTTTTCTCTCTTTTTGATATGCTGATAAAATAGCTGTACCTAATTCATAATTCCAATTGTATTTTTCTAATATTTTTCTCATAAAGTGGTATAAATCCACACTTTGATAATCAATCATGCATCTATCAAAGTTCGTGATCACAATTTGATTATCACAAAACCAGAAATTATGCTGGTTACATTCCCCATGACATATTCTCAAGACAGATGCATTACTCAATTCGTTATTTTGTTTTCTTATTGATAATGTAGAAATGACCTCTTCTCCCCTTTGATATAATTCTTCAAAGCTTTTAAGAAAAAATAATTCAAATTCCGTTTTCCGATTTCTTTCCCTGATAAAATTCCTAACTCGCTTTAACTCCCTTTGATGCCTGATACACTCATCTAAAAATTCACTTTCTTCTGTTTGCATAAATTCCGGGATTTCTATTTTGCATTGATTAATACTATTATGTAAATATGCCAGCTGTCTTGAAGCAGCTAATATGTCTCCTGAACTTTTTACATCACATTCCCTCCCTGGGAACCAATCTTTTAAAACATAAACTGTGTCATCTCGATGTATAGAAAAAATTTCACCTTCTTTATTTTCTACGAAATCATCCACCCATATGTTGCCTTCCTGTTTTAAATTCTGTAAAAGTTCGTGTATAAATTTTCCTTTTGGTTTGGAACCTTGATATTCCTTCAAAAGTTTGAGGCCCTGATCCGTCTCACATATGATTGCTCCCCGGCCACGATATGTTTGAAACACTTTTAATGGATATTGTTCCAATACGCTGATTCCTCTATCATTCACAGCAACCCCTCCTATGTCTTTCTATCATATGTGAATCAGAATGGAAGTATGATTATTACTTTTTATAATTTTGATATTGACATTCACGTTCCAAAACAATATAATAACTGTACTATTACTATTAATACACTTAATACAAGAGCATTGCAATAGGTAAGGAGAGTGATTCCATGATACAAATTAATTACCGGGATTCTCGACCAATTTATGAACAGGTTAAGGAGGAACTTCGAAAATTAATTATTACACGTTCGATTAAAGAAAATGAGAAACTTCCGTCTGTACGGGAATTTGCTTCAAGTCTAGCCATTAATCCCAATACAATTCAAAGAGCGTATCGAGAATTGGAAGCTGAAGGTTATATATATACGATCGCCGGGAAAGGCACTTTTGCCGCTCCTAAAGCAGACTTCAGCATACATTTCCACACAGACTTAATGAAACAATTTGAACAAGTTACGTTAAAACTTTTATACTTGGGGGAAAAAAAAGTTAATTTAATTCATAAAATTAATGAATTATCTGAAAGGAGCGAACAACATGATACAGGTGAATAACCTTACAAAATATTTCGATAAATTTTGTGCGCTGGATAATGCCAGTCTTCATGTACAAAAAGGAAGCATTTATGGTTTGGTCGGAGCCAATGGCGCTGGAAAATCTACAATAATCCGACATATTGCAGGAATATATCATAGTAAATCAAATGAAGTCTTAATTGATGGGGAACCTATTTTTGAAAATCTGAAAGTGAAAGAAAAATTAGGATATATTCCAGATGATATTTACTTTTTTCCACAAGCCAGTATTTTAGATATGATGAAATTCTACAAAAATATCTACCCCAAATTTGATATGGCGCGTTTCAATAAATTAAAAGAGGTTTTTGAATCCATCAACCCCAAACGTCCAATCCGCCAATTATCAAAAGGAATGCAAAAACAGGTCGGCTTCTGGCTTCTAACCTGCTTACACCCTGAAATCATTGTTTTAGACGAACCGGTAGATGGTCTGGATCCTGTAATGAGACGACAGGTTTGGAGTCTTTTGATGTCAGATGTTGCAGAATACGGAATTACCGTACTGGTATCTTCTCATAACTTACGAGAGCTGGAAGATATCTGCGATTATGTTGGAATTATGAACAAAGGTAAAGTTCTTTTGGAACGTTCTTTATCTGAACTACAAGGGAATATAACAAAATTACAAGTGGTTTATGAGGGAGAACCGAAGATTCCCGAAGGACTTGAAGTTCTGAACCGTACTATCAGCGGTCGTATCCATACGTTAATTGTGAAAGGGAATCCTGCTATCGCCCAGAAACTTATTTCTACGGTTTCACCTGTATTTGCAGATGCAATTCCTTTATCATTAGAAGAAATCTTTATTTATGAGTTAGGAGGGGAACATTATGAAGTTAAAGAAATCCTTTTACCATAGTGCAATTATTAAAAATAACTTTTCCAGATATTATCCGATATTAATTGCTTATACATTACTTTGGTGTATCAGTCTTCCAACTATTTTGTATAATCGATTAAGTAATATTAAAATTGCTCAGGGAAACGCTATAGACTTATCAGACACTTTTAAAGGTATTGTACTAAAAGGCACATTTTCTATTTTGATTGTTTTAGCGGCTATTATAATTGCAATGATTACTTTTTCCTATTTATTTCAGAGTCGAAGCTGCAATATGTATCATGCACTTCCGGTTAACCGAGAACAACTATTTTTCTCTAATTTATTTTCAGGATTATGTTTTTTATTAATTCCTTTAGTTTTAACTTTCTTTCTTATTATGATTATTGGTTCTCTCTTTCATTGCCTTGACTTGACTGTTTTGACTCATTGGCTGGGAGCAACTGTACTTATGAGTATTTTCTTTTATTCTTTTGCTGTTTTCTGTGCAATGTTTACCGGAAATATTTTAGCATTGCCTATATTTTATATGATATTAAACTTTTTGACTGTAAGCGTAGAATCAATTGTCGGGCTTCTATTCTCAGGCCTCTTATATGGTTATAGTAATATTGGCAGCACAAAAACAGATATGTTTTCGCCGGGTTATTATATTCTTAATCGTTTGCTTATAGAAAATCCTTCGCCAGGAGTCTATAAAACCCACTGGAATTTTCTTTGGATATATGCAATAGCTGCTGTTGTACTAATTCTAATTTCTCTCTTTATTTATAAAAAAAGAAACTTGGAAACTGCAGGAGACTATGTTTGTATTAAATGGGTAAAACCTATTTTCCTTTATGGATTTACATTTTGTTTTTCCATATGTTTTTCTCTCTTTATCTTAAAGGTACTCAATTCAGGCAGTGAACATGAGTCAATTATACCTTTAGTCATTTGTATGTTTATCGGCGGATTCTTTGGGTATTTTATTGCAAAAATGATTTTATTAAAAAGTTTCCGAGTAATAAAGGAAGGATTTCGAGGCTGGATATGTTACTCTGTCATTATTGTCGCTTTCATGTTTTTTATTAATAGTGATATATTTGGAATTGCTTCTTGGATACCGAAAGCCGAAGATATTTCTTCCGTTTCTTATGACATAAATTATGAACATGGTAATATATTTAATAAATCAGAAAATCCACGAGATATTATAGATATTCATAAATCAATAATAGAAAACAAAGATAAAATAATAAAGGATTCTAAAAAGGCATTCATAGAATCTGAAATTACCTATAATAGCAATATCTCATTTACTTATGAATTGAAAAACGGAAAGAAAGTATCTCGTCATTATAGTTTTATGGTCGATCCAAATATGAACTATGAGGAAAATTCTGTCTATAGTAAAATAGATAAATTTATTAACAGACCAGAACAAATAATCGCTACCAACTTTCCACCTATTCAAAGTCCAAAACAATTAGATGCAATCAACCTTGATTATCTTAATACAAAACAACAAGTAAAAACACATTCTATTACAGGTAAAGATGCACTTATTGTATACAATGCTATCATAAAAGATATACAAGATGGAATTATAAAAAATAATTACGATTCTACGAATAAAGAATCCTCTCTTTCTTCCTGTTCTATTTGGGTTGAGTTTGATGAAAGTGTATCAGAAAATTATTATAATAACACATTTACAATTCCATATAATGCGAAACATACTTTAAAAGCTTTAGTAGATACCGGTTATCTTAAATCTGTTGATGATTTGAGACCATATACAGATTATAATTAATTATAGATATTAAACGGTGGATAAACCCCTTCCGTATAAATACACCGCCTGGCTTAAACGAATTAGCCAGGCGGTGTTTTATTTTGCTTTATTTAATTCTCTCACATAAGAAATCAACTGTTGTCTCTCATTTTTAGATGGATCCTCTATTACAATCATTAATAATTTATTTAATAAATTTCCAATTTCTTTTCCTGGTTTTATTCCTTCTTCTATTAAGTCTTTACCAGAAACAGCCAAATCTTTAAGAGAAATACAGTCTTTTTGCTCTATTATTTTTTCATAAATCTCCATCATCTTTTTTATTTCATATTGCTTTTCTTCCTGATGGTAGTCACTTTGTGCATGTATATCTGCAAACTTTACCATAAATAGTAATGGAAAAATATCTTCACCGACTTTGTATATAGCTTTACGAATTCCAGCCATTGTTAATTTGGGCTGATCATCATGCCAATAAACCAGTTTTGAAACATAACGTATCGTTTCATTATCAAATTTTAACCGCTTCAATATTTCCGTTGCCATTTCAGAACCTTTTTGAGGATGTCTGTAAAAATGATCAATCCCAGCTTTATCGACAGTCCGGCACGCAGGTTTTGCTACATCATGCAGAAGCATCGTCAAACGCAAAACTTTATCTGCTTTAATTCCCTGCATTGCTTTTACTGTATGTTCTCCAACGCAATATTTATGATGAGGAGTATTCTGAGGTGTTTCCATCATCGTATCAAATTCGGGTAAAATTACTTTTGTAATTCCTGTTTGGTAAGCAGTTAGTATCTGTTCCGGGTGATCTGATATCAATAGTTTAACCAACTCGACCTGAATCCGTTCTGCACTAATCCTGCTTAATGCAGGCGCTAGACATTTTATTGCTTCTTTTGTCATTTCATCAATATCAAATCCCAGCTGTGCGCTAAAGCGAACAGCACGCAGCATTCTAAGTGCATCTTCCTGAAATCTTTCTTCTGCATTTCCAACACAGCGAATGATTCCTTTTTTCAAATCTTCCAGACCTTCGAATTTGTCTACAATACCCTGGGATTCGTTATAAGCCATTGCATTAATTGTAAAATCTCTTCGTTTTAAATCTTCTTCCAAGCAAGCGGTAAAAGTGACTTCTTTGGGATGCCGACTGTCTTCATACTCACCATCAATCCGATAAGTCGTTACTTCAAAGCCTTCATTTGCAATTATTACCGTCACAGTTCCATGAACAATACCTGTATCAATGCTTCTACGAAAAATTTCTTTAACCTGATCAGGCTTTGCCGAAGTAGTAATATCCCAATCCTCAGGAATTCTTCCCAAAACGGAATCACGAACGCACCCTCCTACCGCATATGCTTCGTATCCATGTTCTGTCAAGGTATCTATAATGTATTTCACTTTTTGGGGTAATTTTACTACCATTTGTTCACCGTCCTATATAATTTAATATGCTTTGCCCCAGTAAACTAATTTTTTAGCTGGGCGCCCGCAGCAAACACAGACATCTGATATCGGTTGTTCTTCTTTAAGCGGCATGCACCGGGAGGTTGCTGTCGTATCTTCTTTAATTTTTATTTCACAGGCTTCATCTCCACACCACATTGCTTTAATAAAACCAGGTTTATTATTAACTGCATCTTTAAACTCATCATAATTTCTCGCCTCACTGATATGAGCATCGCGATGCGCTCTTGCACGTTCCAACATTTCACTCTGCATTGCAGCAAGAATTTCACCTGCTTTTGTTTCTACATTGTCAAGAGAAACCACTTCTTTTTCTCTCGTATCACGACGTACAATTACACATTGATTTGCTTCAATGTCTTTTGGTCCCAATTCAATACGAATCGGAATACCTCTCATCTCCTGTTCCGCAAATTTCCAACCCGGACTCTTGTCACTTGCATCCACTTTTACCCGGAAATCAGATAAACGTTCTTTTAATTCATATGCTTTATCAAGAACGCCTTCTTTCTTTTGCATAATTGGAATAACTGCTATTTGAGTTGGCGCAATTTTAGGCGGTAATACTAATCCACTATCATCACCATGAACCATGATAACAGCACCAATCAAACGAGTTGTCATACCCCAAGAGGTCTGATGAACATATTGTAATTTATTTTCTTTGTCTGTATATTGAATTCCAAAAGCTTTTGCAAATCCGTCTCCAAAATTATGACTGGTTCCTGACTGTAAAGCTTTTCCATCATGCATCAATGCTTCAATTGTATAAGTCGCTTCTGCACCTGCGAATTTTTCTTTGTCTGATTTTCTTCCCCTGATTACAGGCATAGCCAATACTTCTTCACAAAAATCCGCATACAGATTCAACATTTGCTGCGTTCTTTCTTCTGCTTCTTCTGCTGTTGCATGAGCCGTATGACCTTCCTGCCATAAGAACTCTCTAGAGCGAAGGAAAGGTCTTGTCTCTTTTTCCCAACGTACAACGGAGCACCATTGATTATATACCTTCGGAAGATCTCTATAGGACTGAATATCATTCGCATAAAAATCACAGAAAAGTGTTTCCGAAGTCGGTCTTACACACATTCTTTCCTGCAATGGATTCAGTCCCCCATGCGTCACCCAGGCTACTTCAGGTGCAAAACCTTCCACATGATCTTTTTCTTTTTCTAATAAACTTTCTGGAATAAACATTGGCATATATACGTTTTCTACACCTGTTTCTTTAAATCTTCTATCCAATTCAGCCTGAATATTTTCCCAAATGGCATATCCTGCCGGTTTTAAGATCATACATCCTTTTACACTTGAATAATCAATCAACTCTGCTTTTTTTACTACATCCGTATACCATTGCGCAAAATCAGTCTCCATAGATGTAATTGCTTCTACTAATTTTTTTTCCTTAGCCATCTCTTTCTCCTCTTCTTTATTATTTACAATATTTTTAAACTAAAAAAAGCCTCAGTATCATCCCCAAAGGGACCGAATACTTCGGCGGTACCACCCTAATTAGTCTGTTTCTTCGTTACGGATACAAACTCTCTTTCAAGCTGTTAACGCCAGCTTACGCCCTATTTTCATAGGAGACTCCAAGGTAGGTTCCATACTTTCCAATTAGAAATCTCACACCAATAATCTCTTCTCTGTAAATCGTCCCATATGTACTATTCCTCTTCAAGGTCTTTTGTATGAATCATGCTAATTTTATTCTAAATTGAGGTGTTTGTCAACGGAAATAGTGAATTATTAACTTTTATTAAAATCTGCGCCGGAAAACGTATCTAACTCATTATCTCTTATCAATACTAATTAGGTATAATAATACTAATAATAAATAATTTCTCTACTTCTACTTTCATTAATCCATTATATTTTTCAACAATAGACTTAATTGTTTTTATCCCGATTCCATGCCAACCCTTATCTGTTTTAGTTGTTAGAAAATTTTCACCTTTTATAATCGGTTTTTCAGCATATGTATTTTCACAATATATAAGACATTGATTTTCTTGTTCTTTCATTCTAAACTTTATATACTTATTTTGATCAACTTTATCTGTCGCTTCAATTGCATTTTCAATGATATTACTAATCAATGCGCACATGTCTCTCTCTGACATAACTATTTTATTCACAGAAATACTGGTGAGAAAATCAATCCCTCTATCTATAGCCTTAGACACTTTTCCATTTATAAGCACAGATAATACCTTATTATTAATTATAATAAAATGATTGGATATATTTAAGTCTTCACAGATTGAATCTAGATATTTAGAAAGCTCATCATACTGGGCTAATTCCAGTAACCCTTTAATAATTCCCATATGAGAATTCATATCATGCCTTAAACTTCTTAAACTATCAACCACACTGGTCATATCTTGATTTAATTTGTTTGACATTTCAATTTGCTGCATTCTCAAATTCTCTTCCTTATCATTGTCAGCTCTTTTCTTTAATTTATATAATATCAAAAATGTAAGAAATTTCATGCTTAAACTTACCACAATTGTAACACTTATCACAAAACCTATACTAATTGATATCGTATTATACTTTTGCATATTCCACAAAGAAACAAAGAATATAATAAAAGTATACTCAAGACAAACAAGTGCTATCGCTTCTCTCATAAAATTTTTTGGAAATGAAAAATTAACTTTATTATTTCTAACTAAAAGTTCTATAATAATAATTTGAAAAGTTTTTGTGAATATTGCCAAAATCATATTTATTATACTGCTTTTTAATATATCAGTCGGTAACATTACAAAAATAATACTACTAATCAAATAAGCGATATTTTCAACACTCATTAAAAATAATGTGTATAGAAACGGATATATTGTTCTCTTAAAGATAGAACCCTTATAGAAACTATAAGAGAGAATAAAAGTACTCAAATAAATTATTATGCACATTATAATTTCTAACGTAAAATTAACAACTTTCTTTCGAATGAAATATCTAAGCCACATCATTACGAAAGGGGACAGAAATACAAAGATTCTATACTTATTTTTAAACTTAAAATCTAATTTACAATTCATTATTCTATAATAAATAAAGGCATCTGCAAATGATGTAAGAAAATTTAACAGTATATCTGACATCAAACCCCTCCTGACTATTGTTATAAAATCCCCATTTTTATGGTAAATCTTACTATAATACATTTTTATTTTCAACTATATAACACTTGCATATTTTGTTTGATTTGTTAAACACTATATTTATTTACTGTATTATAATCAAAAAATCTCTCTATTTAATTCTATTGTCATCTAACTCACAATAAGGTACAATTACTATCTCATCTTTGACAGTTATGATACCCAAAAAGCTTGGAATCTCTTGTAAATAGGAAGCTCCAAGCTTTTTATGTTTTTAAAAATTTGCGTACTTTTTTATTTTTGAGTACCTTTTTAAATTTTATACAAGTCTGGTTATTTAATATATGATAATCATTCTAAAGCAACAGAATCATGTAATGCATATCAATACTAATCAGGTATAATAATACTAATAATAAATAATTTTTCTACTTCTACTTTCATTAATCCATTATATTTTTCAACAATAGACTTAATTGTTTTTATCCCGATTCCATGCCAACCCTTATCTGTTTTAGTTGTTAGAAAATTTTCACCTTTCATAATCGGTTTTACAGCATATGTATTTTCACAATATATAAGACATTGATTTTCTTGTTCTTTCATTCTTAACTTTATATACTTATTTTGATCAACTTTATCTGTCGCTTCAATTGCATTTTCAATGATATTACTGATCAACGCACACATGTCTCTCTCTGACATAACTATTTTATTCACAGAAATACTGGTGAGAAAATTAATCCCTCTATCCATAGCCTTAGACATTTTTCCATTTATAAGCACAGATAATACCCTATTATTAATTATAATAAAATGATTGGATATATTTAAGTCTTCATAGATTGAATCTAAATATTTAGAAAGCTCATCATACTGGGCTAATTCCAGTAACCCTTTAACTATTCCCATATGAGAATTCATATCATGCCTTAAACTTCTTAAACTAACAACCACACTGGTCATATCCTGGTTTAATTTATTTGACATTTCAATATGCTGCATTCTCATATTTATTTCCATATCATTTTCTGCTCTTTTCGTTAATTTATATAATATTAGAAAAGTCAGAAACGAAATGCTTAACACTACACCAAGCATAATGCTTATGACAACTTCATTGTTAATCGTACTTGAATTCTTTGGCATATGCCACAGAACTACAGCAAATATAATAAAAATTAAATCAATCCCAGCAAGAGCTGTTGTTTCTCTCATAAACTTTTTTGGAAATGATATACTAACTTTCTTATTTCTAATTAAAAACTCCGTAATAATAATTTCAATGAGCTTTGTGAAAATTATTAAAATCATATTTGTTTTACTGTTTTTTAATATATCTGTAGGCAACTTTCCAAATATGATACTCCAAATCCAAAAAACGATTAGTTCAACGCTTGTTAATAATAATAAAAATAGAAAAGGATATATTGTTCTCTTAAGAATAGAACCCTTATAGAAACTATAAGAGAGAACAAAAATATTAACGTAAATTAGTAGGCGCATTATAATTTCTAAGGTAAAATTATCGATTCGATTAAGAACTAAATATCGCAGGCACATCATTCCGTAATTTAACAGAAACACAAATATTCTATACTTATTCTTAAACTTAAACTCTAATTTATAATTCATTATTCTATAATAAATAAATGCTTCTACAAATAATGTAGAAAAACTTAACAATATATCTAACATCATATGCCCCTAACTTATATCTAGTCTTTACGATATCATGGTAAAATCTTACTACAACCTATTTTTATTGTCAACTTTAGACACAAAAAATGACGTAAAAAAAGCCTAACTATTATTACAGTTAAACTTTTATTATTATATCTTTTTTGGAATTAACATGGTTGCCTGTATTATCATTACGCCTGCACCAATTACTGCATACCGTAATATTTCATTTTCACTTCCTACTATCCAAGAATTTTGACTACTTATCCCTACGGCTATCATAATTTATAATATCGTACCTTCTATAATACAAAAAAACATGCAAAATTTATGATGCTTATTTTTTAATATACTATTTAATCTTTTATTTTTCGCTGCATATAAGTAATTTAAAATAAAACTAAAACTAATTGTTATCCAAAGAATAATCACATAATTTTCAGTTATTAATTTCTTTGCTGAATATATGATCATATATTATTTGCTGTATTATAATCATAAAGTATCTATATTTAATTCTATTGTCACCTAACTCACAATAAGGTACAATTACTATATAATTACGTATATTATTATGAAGGGAAATGAGAGATGAGGAAATTAAAGCTATCTATGTTATCTGTACTAATATGTTTTATAATCGTGTTTTGTTCCGCTGCGACAACAGCATTTGCCTCTGATAAAAAGCCGGCAAAGCCAAAGAACTTAAGAACTGCTGTCGGGAACAAAACTGTTACTTTGAAATGGAACTTAGTTGAAAATGCCACAGGTTATCAAATTTTTCAGTATAACTCGAAAAAAAATTCTTTTAAAAAAATAGGCTATACGAAAGAAGCCAGATTTAAAATAGCGAAACTGACCAATGATGTTTCCTATCAATTTAAAATTCGCTCATATAAGCGAGTAAATAAAAAGAACTACTATAGCAAATTTACTGAAGCAGTTTATGCAACCCCGACTGTAATCGTGAATAGACCAAAAGGAGTTTTATCAACCGGAATCAAGCAAAAGGTAAGATTAACTTGGTCAAAGGTAAATCTTGCCACCGGATATAAAGTCTATCAATATGATACAACAAAGAAAAAATATGTAGCAATTACAGCTAGAAAAACAAATTCTTACACTGTTAAAAATTTAGATAAGGGTAATTCTTATCAATTTAGAATCAGAGCTTATAGAAAAGTAGATGGTAAAACGTATTTTAGCCGGTTTTCCGGCAAAACCTCTGTTACACTTTCTACAGCAGGTGTCTCAACAATTAAAACTTTTTTAAAAACGGCTCTACAACCAGTCGGCTCAACTATGTATATTTGGGGTGGAGGTTGGAATGAAGCAGACACCGGTGCAGGAGAAGATGCTACAAGAATAAGTGTAAGCCCTCAATGGCATAAGTTTTTCAATAAACAAACATCATCCTATGATTATAATAATACCCGATATCAACTTGGGAACGGTCTGGATTGTTCCGGCTATGTTGGATGGACTGTTTATAATATTTTAAATACAACTAGCGGCAAAAAAGGTTATGTTATGAAATCCAGAGAATTCACTTCAAATTTTGCATCACGTGGATGGGGTACTTATGTTTCACGATCCAGCGTCAAAAATTATAAAGCAGGTGATATTATGAGTTCTGCCTGCACTTGTTGCGGTCATGTTTGGATCGTACTTGGCTCATGTTCTGATAGAAGTGTAGTTTTAGTTCATTCAAGTCCCGACGGAGTTCAAATAAATGGCACTGTAACTCCCAGCGGAAGCTATAAAAGTGAAGCAATTAAACTTGCCAATAAATATATGAAAAAGTATTATCCAAAATGGTATAAAAAATATCCAAATTGCAGCAAAGGTTTGTCCTATTTATCCCATTATAGTCAAATGCACTGGGATATAAGCGGAAAAAGTATTATGACAGACCCCGATAAATATACAACCATGTCTGCTTCAAAAATTTTAAAAGATTTATTCAAGAACTAAGGAGAGAGTTATGAAAATGAAAAGTATATCATCGGCTTTATTAATTGTACTATTTTTATTATCTTTTAGTACAGAATCAGAAGCTGCGTCATTGGCGCCTGCTAAAGTAAAACCTTCTGTTTCAACTGTAACATTCCATTCTGTTAAATTAAGCTGGAAAAAAAGTTCCCGTGCAAAGAAATATCTTATTTATCGAAGTACTTCCAAAAAAGGGAAATATAAAAAAATTGCTACTACTTCTAAATTACGTTATAAAGATAAAAACTTAAAAGCTGGTACTATATATTATTACAAAATACGTTCCGTAAGAAAGATAGACGGCAAAAATATATATGGTCCATATTCTAAAACAGTCCCCGCAAGAACCAAATATGCCGGTTCTTTTGTTGCCAAGTGGAAAGTAGCGCAAAGAACGAATCAATTGATTGTAGTGAAAGCTTCCGGCAGTTCGGCCACTGTTACGATGCACCAACGCAATTCCAAAGGTGTATGGAAACAAATTATGTCAACATACGGTTATGTTGGACGTAATGGAATCGGTAAAACACGTGAAGGAGATGGAAAAACACCAGCTGGAATATATTCTTTCGGCAGAGCGTTTGGAGTAAATCCAAGTCCCGGCACAAAAATCACTTATACCAAAGTAAATAGCTCTCATTATTGGGTAGATGATTCAAAATCAAGATACTATAATCAATTTGTCAGCACAAAAGATGTTACTATAGATTGGACTTCTGCAGAACACCTTATTGATTATCCAATTGCTTATGCTTATGCTGTTCACATCAAATATAATCCTAAGAACATCCCAGGCAAAGGATCTGCAATCTTTTTACATTGTATATCTGGAACTACAACAGCAGGATGTGTTTCAATTCCAAAAAACAGTATGGTGTATGTACTTAGACATCTGAACAGAAATGCTAAAATTGTGATTTACTAATTAAAAAACATAAAAGCAGTCTATTACCATTAAGGTAACACGGCTGCTTTTTGATTTATAAATATATCTTCTCTTCTTTTATAATACTTGAAATAATCATATAAGATAGTGGGCCAAGGAAAAATCCTCCAGCTCCATAAATTTGAACCCCTACATAGATTGATACCAAAATCATAAATGATGGAACTCCTAACTTATTTCCTACTAATCTTGCTTCAAGAAATTCCCTTGTGAAACTACATACTAAATACAAGCCAAGATAGGATAACCCTTGTCTAAAATTTCCCTGAATCATTACAAAAACTGCCCATGGTACCAAAATGATACCTGTCCCTATGAAAGGTAATGCATCTAGTAGACCGATTAAGATTCCAAGCAAAATAGCATAGGAACTTCCCATAAAAAATAGTGCGATACTACAAATAGAACCAATAATAACCATAATAATTCCCTGTGCTTTGAGATAAGCAGTAATTCCACTAAGTATATTTTTACTAATAGAAATCACCTTTTTTCCATAAGTATTTTGCTCCATTTTTTCTTTTAAATTATCAAAATCTTTTAATAGTAAAAAAAACGAAATAATACCGATAACAAAAACACCTATCATTTTCAATAAAAATTTTAAGCAAACGATCGACTTTGACATCAAGTTGGGCCATAAAGTCTTTTTTAACATATCACAAGCACGGCAAAAATACATTTCTAACATTTTATGAATTTCTTCTTTATTTTTACCCATAATACCGCAAAGTTTATTGCATAAATATTCATAAGTTCCACAATATTTTTCTATAATTACATCTTTCTGTTCCAGCAATCCATGCAACTGAACAAAAGCGGTATGTACCAAGACACAAATAGCGGTACATAATAATCCAAGAAATATTGCAATAATTAGAAATCCAAGCACCCCTTTATATATTCGAATATGCCGATGAATCCATAAAATTGCAGGTCTGGTCATAAGTAGCAAACTAATACCAAACAAAAAAGGAATTATCAGCGGCACAATATATTTCATTACAAAATACACTGATGCGATAATCCCTAATATCTTTATACCATTGTGTAAATGCCCCTTCTTATCCATCCTTTCACCTCATTTGCCTTTTACATTATTGTTCGCAAATATAGGTGTCTTCTATTCCTTCTTTTTAATGAAATCGAATTTTTTAAAACTATCCGATGTGGGCATTATGTTAAAAATCATTTTTTTATTTGTTATGGGATGCTCAAATTCCAATTGATATGCACATAAAGCAATTTGAAACCAGCCACTGCGCTCTTTAAATAAAGGATTATACTTCGTATCTCCCCAAAGCGGCATTCCAATATGAGCTAATTGTACACGTATTTGGTGATGTCTGCCTGTAAACAGATTAATCTCTACTAAATTTTGTTCGCCCTTTTCTTCTAATATTATATATTCTAATTTGGCTAATTTAGCATCTTTAACCGTTTCACCCACTACTTTTGACAAATTTGATCTATTCTCTTTTATCAGATAATTAGTAAGCACATCCTTTTTCTGTGAAATATGTCCACATGTTACTGCAAGATACTTTTTTTGCATTTTCCCTTCTTGAATCTGCCTGCTTAATAACTTAGCACTTTCAGGGGTTTTAGCTAAAAGCAGTATTCCTTCAACCGGTTGGTCCAATCTATGAATTAACCCTAAATAAGGTTCCCCTTTTTGAAAGTTCTTTTCAAACAAATACCCTTTCGCAATGCTTACCATATCTTTTTCACTTACTTTAGCACTTTGAGTCGGTATTCCTGCTTCTTTCTTACAAACTAAAATTGCATCATCTTCGAATATTACATTTAATTTAGCCATTCTTTACTCTCTTTCACATCTTAAACCTTAAAACGATATCCAACACCCCATATTGTTTCAATATACTGTGGTTTTGCCGTATTATATTCAATCTTCTCTCTTATTTTTTTGATATGAACAGTGACTGTTGCAATGTCTCCTATTGATTCCATATCCCAGATTTTACTAAACAATTCTTCTTTTGTAAAAACATGATTTGGATTTTGTGCCAGGAATGCCAGTAAATCAAACTCTTTTGTAGTAAAACTCTTTTCTTCATTATTAACCCAGACTCTTCTTGCTGTCTTGTCAATTTTTATCCCGCGGATTTCAATCATTTCATTTTCCTGTGCATTCGTTCCTATCAAACGTTCATACCTTGCCAAGTGTGCTTTGACTCTTGCTACCAGCTCACTAGGGCTGAACGGTTTTGTAATATAATCATCTGCCCCTAGACCCAAGCCTCTGATTTTGTCAATATCATCTTTTTTGGCAGATACCATTAAAATTGGAATATTCTTAGTTTGACGAACCTGTTTGCAAATTTCAAATCCATCCACTTCCGGTAACATTAAATCTAAAATAAATAAATCAAAATCTTCTTCCAACGCTCTTTTTAATCCAGCATCACCCCGGTTTTCTATTTCAACCTCATAACCATTGATTTCCAAGTAATCCTTCTCTAAATCTGCAATGCTTTCTTCATCTTCTACAATTAAAATTCTACTCATTAACTGGTACCTCCTGATATTTTCTAATCACAATATGCATAACAGTGCCGATATTTTCTTTGCTCGTAGCCCAAATTTTCCCTCCGTGATCTTCTACGATTTTTTTGACGATAGACAACCCGATTCCACTTCCACCTTGTGATGAGTTCCTGGAAGCATCTGTCCGATAAAATCGATCAAAAATAAGAGAAATATCCTTCTGTGCAATCCCTTTTCCATTATCTTCGATTTCAATCTGAATAAAATCGCCCACATCCTGAATTCTTATATTGATAAAGCCATTGGGCTTATTCATGTATTTAACTGAATTTCCAATAATGTTATTAATCACTCTTCTTAACTGCTCTGCATCCGCAATAATCTGAACCCCTTCGTCTACATAATTAGAATAAGACAAATTAATGTTTTTCGCTTCTAAATCCAATCCGACTTCTTCAATACAATCTTCAAAATAACTGGACACATTAATTTTGTTGAATGTATATGGAATACGATCGGTATCTATTTTTGAATAAAATGTAAGCTCATTGATTAAACGATCCATATCATTCGCCTTATTATAAATAGTTTTGATATAACGATCCATTTTTTCCGGTGTGTCTGCAACACCATCCATAATTCCTTCGACGTATCCTTTAATTGCAGTAATCGGTGTTTTCAAATCATGAGAGATATTACTGATTAATTCCTTGTTTCCCTGATCGAACTCAATTTTCTCCTCAGCTGAAACCTTTAACCTGTGTCGCATCTCTTCAAAATCTCTACATAACTCGCCTATTTCGTCCTCATGCTCTACACTTAATGTAAAGTCTAAATTTCCTTCTTTGATATTTGTCGTTGCCATCCGCAGCTTATGTAACGGAGTTACAATGCCACGATAAATCCACATGGTAAGAATACTGCTTGTCAATATTAAAATTACAACCGTTGAAATCAAAATATCCAGCACTAATGACTTGATTTGCGGAACTATTTCTTTCGTAGAAGTAATAATGAACAAACTGATTTTACTTTGATCCTGTGTTCTGAAATCAACTTGTTTCACAAGCATCTGAACCTTCCCGCCTAAATAAATTCCACTATCACTTCCAACATGATTTCCTTCGTATTTTGGTAATGTATCTTTGAGTTTTTCCCCTAAAATCTTACTTCCGGTATAAATAATATCGTCATCCTTGCGGATTACCAGAAAAGACTGTTTTTCTCTTAACTCTTTATTTATACTATCCAGATATGTGCAATCCATAAATTTATCCGGATCATTCCGTGTCTCCTGTTGAAGTCTCTTAAATATATTTTCTGTAGACTCACTCATTACCTGGATCGAGTTCGATAGATATTCATACGTAGTATTCTCTATTCCATAATTTGATTCAATAGACTTGAGCTGATATTTACCTAATCCCCAGACCACAATCAATACCAAGACCACCGGCACAAAAATAATTGTAAGAAATGAGACTAATAACCTTGTTTTTAATTTCATTTCACTCTCTCCATTTTCTTTCATTTATGTCATTATTATATCACAGAGAAAATTGAATACTATGGAATCCCTCTAAATAATTCTAAATTTTTCATAAAATCTAGTGTTCTTCTGGAAAAAACACAGAATTAAATCAAACCTTCTTTAAACTTGTATTAATTCATACTCCATATTCCCAATGCCAAGTTTCTGAGCGTGCTCTAAAGCAACTTTCCAATTTGTACTAGGATGGGTATTCGTAAAATGATCGTGATGGTGGTGTTCCATTTCACTTAGCATACTGCCTTCAATAACCGGCTGACGATTAACAGCATCGGCACAAGCCATATCTAATGCAACCGGGTCAAACGAAGCAAACATTCCAACATCAGGGACAATTGGTACATCATTTTCAGCATGACAATCGCAATATGGAGATACATCTACAACTAACGAAATATGAAAATGTGGACGATCCTTTAAAACAGCATAGGAATACTCTGCTATTTTTTTGTTCAACGCATCATTAGAGTCCGATTTCCCCGAATGTGTCGCATCTACCGGACAGACCCCTATACAACGTCCACACCCCACACATTTATCGGGTTCTATATAAGCTTTTTTCTTTTCAATCTGTATTGCGCTATGAGCGCAATTCTTTATACATGCTCCACAACCAATACATCTGTCTTGATTCACTTCTGCTTTTCCTTCTGAATGCATCTCCATTTTTCCGGCTCTAGAACCACATCCCATTCCAATATTTTTTAAGGCTCCACCAAATCCCGTTGCCTCATGACCTTTAAAGTGATTTAAAGAAATGAAAATATCTGCATCCATAACGGCCTGTCCTATCTTGGCTTCTTTTACATATTCGCCACCTTCTACAGATACCAATGCTTCATCCGTACCCTTTAAACCATCTGCAATAACAACATGACACCCTGTAGAAAAAGGGCTGAAACCGTTTGCATAGGCTGTATCCAAATGATCCAAAGCATTTTTTCTACTTCCAACGTATAAAGTATTGCAATCTGTTAAAAAGACTTTTCCACCCATATCTTTGACAAAATCAGCAACAACTTTTGCGTAGTTTGGCCTAAGATATGCTAGATTCCCCATTTCTCCAAAATGTATTTTAATCGCTGTATATTTCTTCTCAAAATCAATATGATCCATTCCTGCAGTTTTAATTAAGCGTCTTAATTTCTGTAATAAATTTTCCTGAAATGTTGTTCTGAAGTTTGTATAATATACCTTTGATTGTCTCATCCAATCCCTCCCTTTTTAGAATAATTATAACATAAATGACAAATCGCACACGTTCTATTTGCTAAAAACAGCCAGAAAAAAAGAAGACTTTCAAATCTCCTTTTTCTTAATACTTTAATTTTATTTTACTTCATCCATATAAACCAATGCCATAAACTCTAAATCTTCATCAGAATTGTTTTCTAAACCATGACTGTGACCTACATCAATAATACAGACATCACCAGGCCCAACTTCCGTCCTGCTTCCATCATTATCAATAAAAGTTCCTTTTCCTTTCAGAATTAAATATGGTTCTGTTTCTCCAACATGCTGATGATATCCAACCGAACTATTGGGTTTTAATACTACCCTGGCATATAACCTTCCATGTCCCATCATTTCTTCTTCTGATACAACATGATAAACCTCTGCCTGGCCTTTACCTCCTGCCAGTCCATCTACGATAACTGCCTTTTCTTTTCTAACCATTTATCTTTCTCCCTGCCTTTCCATATGTTTTCATTTATTACATTTTACACCACATGTCCTTCCTTGAGAAGTCTTTCATATAATATTCCTATTATTTTATTGACCTCATTACTTTTAATTGCTATAATCTTGAAAAGTGCTAATAATGAGTTTCAAAGAAAGGCGCATTATGAAATCTATAAAATTATATCGGAAACGTCTTATTCCAGAAGAATGTATCTGGCTGAAAGACGATACAATTTTATATCAAGACGAGCATCAAATCGTCACAAACTGGAATACGCTGAAACCCAAAAAAACTTTACATCATGGCATTTCCTGTTATTACTTGGATTATGGATATAAAGTAAGTAAATTCTATGACAAAAACAATACTTTTTTGTCCTGGTATTGTGATATCATTGAGACAAATTATAATGCTCTGGAGAATACTTATATCTTTACCGACTTATTAGCAGATGTTATTATCTATCCCAATGGATTTGTTAAAGTTGTGGATTTGGACGAGCTTTCTATTGCTATGGACCAAAATATCATAACAATAGAACAACTTAAATATTCTTTGACATCATTGGATACCTTATTAGGACGAATTTATAATGGTAAATTTGAACAGACTATAAAGTTTTTAGAACAATTTGAATAAACTATCAATTTATAAAAAGAAAAAAGCCAAGTTATTTCGTTTAGATAGATAACTTAGCTTTTTCTTTTTCAAATTTGTTTATGAGTTTGAATACTTTAAGATTCCTCGTTGTTCTTTTTACTATTAAATACATTTTTTAATTTTCCTAAAACCAGTGACACGGTTAGCCCTATAAATACAAACTCTATTGCTAAAATTATGCTTTTATTTTCTAAAAACACACTCATCAATATCATAAAAAGCATTTCCAGCAATAATATTACTCTTGTTCTTTTTCTATAGACCTTGCATTCCAACTCACATAACGGTTTGTTTTCATCTTCTACTGGACATAACATCCATATAATAGTTCCACAGATTATACTGATAAGAACCATACTGATTACAGACCAGGATGACTCTTTTGCACCCCAAATCATTCCAGCCACCATCAGAGTTGATAAGATATAACAGCTAGTCCTATGTCTAGTATGATAACCTCCTGCCGAACATCTTAATGGAATAAAGAATAGCAAAATTATGATAGCCTCTAACACACTTTTCATCAATAAACCAACAATTATACTTGTAATTACATTAATAAAAAAAATAACTGTCTGCTTTAGACCAAAATAATAAATTTCCTTGTCTTCTTCCGTTATGTTACCATATAAAATCTGTTTCTGTAAAAAACGATTAAATACTTTCTCCATAAATTAAAATTTCCTCAATTTTTTAACTGTCTCTGGTATTTTTTCCTGATGAGAGGTCATTACGCAAGTGGAATTTACATTCGCACTGGCCATAAACTTGGAAATAGAAACAATCGCATGTCCAACTTTTTCTTTAAAATTTTTCTGCATATTTTAACACCCCCTATACATTTTAATAATTTAGTTTAGCATTACAATAATATTTCTACAACAAAAGGTTGAAATCTATATATTATTTTGTAGAAATCTGAAAAACTAAATACTTCCTTGGATTGTTTGTATTAAAACGACTTCTTAAGCAAGATTTATCCTAAATATAAAATTATTTCAACTCTAAAAACAGACGCATTATAGAACAAATCAAGTGTTCCAGAATATTTTTCAACTGCTGTCTTTACATTTTTTAAACCTAATCCGTGATTTTCTTTATTACTTTTGGTTGTAATGATCTCATCGTTCTTACATTGGATATTCCCTGCGTACGAATTCTCTAATAATATAAACAACGAACCCTTATTAAAACTAAGCCGTCCTTTTATAAATTTTTTAATAACACTTGCCTTTGCGGCCTCTATTGCATTATCTAATAAATTTCCTAAAATTATCGCACAATCAAATGGTGATATATTTATTTCTTCCGGTATATTTGTTTGAAAATCAATATGTATCCCTTGGTTATATGCTTCTTGCAATTTATAATTTAAGATTCCATCTACATCCATATTCCCAGTATTAACAAAGGATTTAACAGCATATATCGCTCCGTTTACTTTCTCTAAATAATCTAGTGCTTTTTCTTTCTCGTTCTGTTGAATTAGTATTCCAAGTTCAATCAGATGATTTTTCCAATCATGTTGTAACTTACGTACTGATTGTACAGAATCTTTCATGGATAAAATTCTTTCTGCATAATAAACATTCCGTTCACCTAATAAGACTTTTTCCATTTTTTCTTTGTAATAATGGTTTAGCACATCATATAAATAAAATGCAAATAAGTCTATTACCATAATAAAAATTAATCCAAAAACTATTTTCATATTCCCTAAATCAGATGTCAGTAGTAATATAAAAATCAAATAAATTGAACTTACTGGAATAATACAAAGTGCTAGCCAATATTTAGCTGAAAAGCGGAATTCATTTCTTATGTGTTTAAATCTCTTTAGTAATAAAACGCCAATTAATGAAACAATCCTTGCTAGTACCGCAATTGGTAGACTTATATATTGCTGCACTATATAATTATGAGTACTAAGATATCCCAATAATACAGTAACAATCAATTCACTTATAAGTAAAATTGCAAGGGTATTTATTACTATTAACAATCTTTTTTGTAGCTTAGCATGATATTGATAAGTCATTCGAAAGATAATAATAAAATTAATTAGCAATGTAGCTAAAGGTATTCTTATAAAAGTGCAAGCAATATAATTACTGATGTAAGCAATAATATAAAAGAAAACACAATATTTCTGACTCTTTGCCTTTCCTTCAAAGAAAAGTCTTATGTACAAATAAATTGTATATATATGTAAAGCACATGAGACTAGATATAATAAACATACTTTAGTTTCCAACAATGCGTCTCCTCCTCTCAACCATCATTTGTATTTCCCTAACTTCTTTTCTTTTTGATTGACTAATACGCAACACTTCCCCATTACTTAATGTAACCTGTTCGTATTCTAATTTGACAATCTGATGATCATTAACCAGATATGATTTATGAATATAAATAAACTGCATCTTATCCAGTTTTTCATAAACTTCGGGTAATTTTCCATAAAAATCTTTTATCCCATCGATGGTATGAATGTGTATCTTTCTATTTTCACTTTCAAAATAAAGGATGTCATTTATTGGTACACGACAACTTTCTCCTGCTTTTTTATAAATAAAATACTTCTCTGTATGGTCTAATAATTCAACGATTTTTTCTACAACCTCAAAGACCCTGTCTTTATTTAACGGCTTAATTAAAAAATGAAAAGGTCTTACATCAAACAATTCCATCGCATAGCATTCTTGCGAAGAAATAAAAACAATATATGTATCTTCATCCTTTAACTTATCGCGTATTATTTTGCCTAAATCTATGCCGTTCTTGTCTCCCAACACAATATCTAAAAATACAATATCATATCTTTCTCCGCGCATTAAACTCTCATAAAGTCCATCGTATGTAAAAAAACTCTCTACATCAATTTCAATTTTTAAGTTTCTTCTTAAACTATATAAATAATTATCTAAAGATGTGCACATTGCTATATCATCTTCGCAAACCGCTATGCGTAACATTGTAACCTCTCCTTTCACAACAAACAAAACACTTATTATCCCGCTTGCTTCTCTTCCTTTTTACGCTCTAGTATTTGGTATATAAATTGTGAAATGATTTGCTCTATAAAAAATGTGAATAAGGTATAGTTAAACTTAAAAACGAAAGCTTCATTCTCCCCAATGCAACTTTCGTTTAATAATTTAAATGTATATAATTAATTATTTCCTTTCAAAAAATCCGGAATTCTAATTCCTGCTGACTCTCTTTTGGGTTGAATTTGCGGTCTATCCTGTATGTTCGTATATGTCGTTCTTGTATTGTTCTCTGGCTTAGCAAATTGAGTTGTTTGTGAAGTCGTCTGATAATGTGGCGCTTCCGTTCTCCCCGGCACAACACTGGTAAAAACCGGTTTATCGAAATTCTTGTTCTCCAATCCTGCTGCTATTATCGTAATTCTTACTGAATCAGTAACACTTTCATCATACACTACACCAAAAATAATATTAGCATTTTCTCCTGCAAGCTGTTGTACATATTCCGCTGCATCATTCGCATCAATAAGATTTACATCACCGGATACATTTATTATTACATGGCTTGCATTTGATATTGATGTTTCTAATAATGGACTGTTGGCGGCTTTTTTAACAGCCTCAATACATTTATCAACTCCTGAAGCCTCACCGATACCGAAATGGGCTATCCCTTTATCCTGCATTACGGTCCGGACATCTGCAAAATCCAAGTTTATTAATCCAGGAATATTTATTAAATCTGTAATCCCCTGTATGCCTTGCTGCAATACTTCATCGGCTTTTTTCAAGGCATCGGGCATTGTTGTCTTTCTATCTACAATTTGTAATAATTTATCATTCGGAACTACTATTAACGTATCAACACTTTCCTTCAGTTTCTCAATTCCCATAAGTGCATTATTCATACGTGTCCTGGCTTCAAAAGCAAACGGTTTTGTCACTACACCTATTGTCAACGCACCACTATTTTTGGCGATCTCTGCTACTACTGGAGCGGCTCCGGTTCCGGTGCCTCCACCCATTCCACATGTCACAAAAACCATATCAGCATTCTTTACTATTTCTTGAATCGCTTCAGCACTCTCCATAGCAGCTTTTGCTCCCACTTCCGGATTCGCACCTGCTCCCAGACCTCTGGTCTCCTGTGCACCAATTTGTATAACATTTGCTGTTTTACATTTATTTAATTGTTGCTTATCTGTATTGATACAATAAAATTCTACTCCGTCCACTTTTTCTTCAATCATTCGGTCAATTGTGTTATTTCCACCACCACCAACTCCTATCACAAGGATTTTGGCATTACTATTGGCTTCATTTGAAAATAATTCTAACATTTGGATGCCTCCCTACTACATTTTCTTAATCTATTTTTAAATATTTCAAAAATTATCATAATTTTTTATTCCGTTTAAGTATACACTTCTTTTTTCAGCGTGTAAACTACTATTATTGTTTTATTCATTTTCCGACATTTCTCAATCTTATGCACAAAATGTTGATAATATGTGGATAAATACAATGAAATAATTGTCAATTTATAGTATTTTTACTTATATTGTATCATATTTTAGCTATACAAAAATAACGTGCGATTATTATCCAATAAAAGACACGTTATCTCTATTACCAATAATTCACACGCTATTTATTTTAATTTATTAATTTATGAGACTTTAGCATTCTGAGGGCAACATTTCTTCTTTTTAAAGTTCAAAATGTATTTCCCGCCCTGTATGACTATATGCATAATACCTTACTCCGGCTGCATCCAGCATTCTTTTTGATGCAATAACAGAAGGAGTTGTCGCATATTTATCTTTTTCATAGACAATCGTTTTGATTCCAGATTGTATAATTGCTTTTGCACATTCATTACAGGGAAACAAGGATACATATATCTTAGCACCTTCCAAGCTTCCCCCTCTATAATTTAATATCGCATTTAATTCACTATGGGTAACATACATATACTTTGTATTAAGTTCATCCCCTTCTTTTCCCCAAGGGAATTCATCATCAATACATCCTCTGGGAAAACCATTATATCCCATTGACAATATCTTATTATCTTCACTTACAATACAAGCGCCTACCTGTGTACTTGGATCTTTTGAACGCATACCAGATAATTTCGCTACTCCCATAAAATATTCGTCCCAAGTTATGTAGTCTTTTCTCTTATTTCCCAAAAAAACATACCCTCTTTCTTTATTTTGTTCCAAAAATACGATCTCCTGCATCTCCCAGACCAGGAACAATATAACCATGATCGTTTAATTTCTCATCTAATGCGCCTATATAAATATCCACATCTGGATGAACTTTTTGCATTTTTTCAACACCCTCCGGTGCAGCTATAATGCACATAAAATGAATTTTTTTTACGCCTTTTTCTTTAAGTAATTCAATCGCAGCAACAGCTGAATTTCCAGTAGCCAACATAGGATCTACCACAAATATCTCTCTTTCATGGGAATCTTCCGGTAATTTACAATAGTACTCTACTGCTTCCAAAGTTTCGGGTTCTCTATACAAACCAATATGTCCAATTTTTGCTGCTGGAATCATTTGCAGCATACCATCAACCATTCCCAGGCCTGCCCGCAAAATTGGAATGACTGCTAATTTTTTCCCTTTTAATTGTTTCACCTTCGTTTTTATAATCGGTGTTTCAATTTCAACATCAATCAGTTTCATTTCCCTAGTTGCTTCATAGCACATAAGCATAGCAATTTCGCTAATCATCTGTCGGAAATCTTTGGTCCCTGTATCCTTTCTTCTAATTATCCCTATTTTGTGCTGAATCAATGGATGATCCATCACCTTTACTTTAGACATTCCAGCTCCTCCTTGTTTAGTTTTTTTACTAATTTTGTAATTAATTTATTTAAAATGTCGTAACATTTACCATAATCAGTTAGTGGCCCTCCATAAGGATTCGGAACTTCTCCTTCTTCACCTACGACTTCATTTAAAACATATACGTTTTGAGCACCTTCAAACTCTTCTATTATCTTTTCTTTTGCTTGTAAATCCATCGTTATAATTAAGTGGTCTTCTCCAAAATCTGCTTCTCTTAATTGTACTGATTCATGTTTATCCAACATAATACCATTACGAATCATTACAGCCTCTGCCTTTTGATTAAGCGGCTCCGGAAATAGAACAACAAGACCTCGAGAACATATTTTTACCGGACTATGCAAAAACTTACTTTTCATGATTTCTGCAGCCATCGGCCCTCGGCAAGTATCATTCGCACAGACGAATATAATTTGATTTAAACCGTTCATTCTTTACACTCCTTTAACATTTAAAATCTGGTGACCCGCAGCTTTCAATAAACGATTCATAATAGCCTGTCCCATTTGAGGTGTAGAAAATGATTCTGAATAAATAACATCTATATCCAATTTATCAAATTCCCTTAAAATACGGTACAGTCGTCTTGCTATGGTTTCTTCATCTTCTCTTGACCCTATACTTTTCACTTGACCTCCAGTATAAAAAGAAATGGTTTCATCTGTTCCAATTACTCCAACTTTCATATTCTGTTCTGTCTTTTCTACGATTAACTGATTTATTTTACTAATAACATGTTCCATATTTCCTTCAAGAATTATTAGATCGGCTTTTGGTGCATAATGCTTATACTTCATACCAGGAGCTTTCGGTTTGAAATCCTGGCTGGTATCTCCCAAAACCACCGGATCAATTTCTACCGACCCAATCACTTCTTCTATCATATTTTTTGTAATAAATCCCGGACGCAAAATGATAGGAGGCACGGTAGTCATATCAAGAATTGTTGATTCTATCCCTATACCAACCGGTCCACCATCCAAAATCATATCTATCTTACCATTTAAATCGTCTGCAACATGAGATGCTAACGTCGGACTTGGCTTTCCTGATGTGTTAGCACTTGGTGCTGCAATATATCCGCCTCCATGTTCTATTAATGCCAATGCGACCGGATGATTGGGCATGCGTACAGCTACCGTCTCCAATCCACCTGTTGTCTCATAAGGTACTCTTTTACTTTTTTTAAAAACCATTGTAAGAGGACCCGGCCAAAATGCTTTCGCTAACTCTTTAGCCTTACCAGGCATTTCCAAAACTATTTCTTCTAAGTCCTGTATTCTGGAAATATGAATAATCAAGGGATTATCAGACGGGCGCCCTTTCGCTTCATATATTTTCGATGAGCCCTCTTTTTTCAGACCATCCGCCCCTAAACCATATACTGTTTCGGTTGGAAACGCAATTAAGCCGCCTTCCATAATAATATTTCCGGCAGCTTGAATTTTATCTATATCTTTTTCTAAATGTTGTATATCAACTTTTACTATCTGAGTGTTCATAATGACCCCTGTTAAGTACTTTTTTCAATATTTTCCATAGTTCTATGAATACTATTATAACACGTTCTTAAAGAAAGACAACCTTTCTATTTACTATCTAAATATTCCATAACTCCCAAACATATTGCTGCAGCCATTTTTTGCTGATAATCTTCTGCTATCAATAAATCTGCCTCTTGTTTATTACTTAAAAACCCACACTCTACTATAACGGTTGGAACCCCTGTTTTCGTTAGCAGATAATAACTTTCGTTTGCTTTTGCGGAACGTTCTTTTGATGGCTTTAACTCATGAATTAGTGTATCTTGTATTACATTAGCCAGTTCTTCACCTTCTTTTGACTGTCCATGAAAGAAGACCTGTGGACCACATACGCTTGGTTCCTGGTAACTATTCTGATGTAAACTTATCGTTATAGCGGGTTTCGTTTTATTTATAATCTTACAACGATTTTGCATGTCTTCTACTTTTTTATTCCTAGTATTCTCTTGATAAAGCCCCATATCATCTTTTCTGGTCAAAACAACTTCTATGTCTTCCTCTTCAAAACAAGCTTTTAGTTTTCTTGCTATACTAAGATTAATGTCTTTTTCAAGCGCACCATTAACTCCGACTTTTCCCGGATCTTTTCCTCCATGTCCGGCGTCAACTACAATCGTTAACTTTTGACTCTCTTCTCCTTTAAGTTTTGCTACAATTTTCATACCTGGCTTCACCATTAAGCTCATACAGAGAATCATAAGAATTCCCATACATATCTCTAATTTTTTATTGAGCAGCAAAAGAACCTCCAAATAATATGTTTCACTTTAAACATATGCCAGAGAGAGGTTCTTTATTCAAAGTTTATATAATAGAAAACAAAACTTAAAATTTAGTTAACATACTTTAATATAATATCCCAAATTTCACTTTTTTCAAGACCTAACTTCCATTCCGCAACTCCTGCTAATTTATGAGTCTTCATAAGCTTCAATTTCTCTTCTATAGATTTTCCTGCTTCAAGCCAGATTTTATAAGTACAACCTTCATTCTTCTCTAATATCTGAGCATAATATTGTCCAAGTTTTTCATCCCAAACAGGTGTTACATTATAACCTTTCAACATCTTCTCTACGGTTTCCATACCTGCTGGTACACTTGTCAAGTTGTAAGGAACATAATCTGTATTGGGGTCTTCTTTTGCAATTTCTTCTTTTGTCTTAGGTGTTTCTTTCCAGATTCTTGTATAAAAAGGTATACCAAGAATCACTTTTTCAGCCGGTACTTCCTTCAATGTATTTATAATACCCGTTTCCACAAAACTTTTAGAAGCAACGGAGCCTTCTTCTGAACCTTCGTAATGTTCGTCATACCCCATAATTACTACATAATCTGCAACGATTCCCTGCTCTTTTCTATTATAAAATGCTGTATGACTCATAGGTACATAATTATCTATCGATAATACAATATCATTATTCCTACACTTAATAGACAACTCACGTATAAACTGTAGAAAAGCGTCTCCTGTCTCCTTACTTAGTTCTTCAAAATCTACATTAATACCATCCAAATTGTACTCAATGGCTTCTGCAATTAATTGATTAATTAATTTCTCTCTTTTTGAAGTATAAGATAACACTTTATTCGTATCAACTTCTACTTCAAAATTGCTAACCAGAGCCCAAACTTCTATGCCAAGCTGATGCGCATAATTGACATAGCTTTGGCTTGCTAATGAAGATATATTGCCTTCTTCATCTGATAACGCAAACCACGTTGGTGAAATTGTATTAACACCTTTTGTTTTTGCAATTGCTTCAAGAAGTGTACCATTGGCATCCGCGTTGGTAATTTGATGCCATACCATATTAATGGTATAATCCTTTTTGATATTAGTATATTCCGGTTGTTTAAATTCTCTGTTTACTTTTACTTCTTTTGCTTGATTTAATTTATTATTTTTAATATAACCTAAAAATCCACTTTTCGTTCTTACTTTACTCCAAGTTTTACCCTTTTCAAGCAGTGTTACTGTTTCGCCCTTTTTCAAATCTTCTACAATTGGACTTTTGATTCCACCTAGCAATCTGATTTCTGAATCTTTCTTTAAGGACGTTTCCAATACTTCGTTCCACTCATTCACTATCATGACATGATTAGGTTCCTTAAAAAAGTTATAATCCATATCTGTATATTCTTTAATAAAATCAACAGCAATATAAGCAGTATCACCTTCTACTTTTATAATGGCATAATTCTTAGTATTTTTTTTCTTACCAACATAATAGTCTTTACTTCCTACATCTACGCTAATCAAATCTTGCGGAAGCGCATATAGCAATTTATTCTCATTAGAATCCCAATAAAATCGTTCATTCAAGTTATCACGAACTAAATTGTACTCTAAATACACGACTCCATCTATCAACTTTGCTTTTTTTTCAATAATTTCATCTTGTATTACAAGTCCTACCTGGTCTTCTGTTTCTATATTGAAATACTTTGCCAGCTTTATATGCTCACTTGTTGGTGTATACTTTTTAATTATATTACTCAATAAGGCTATCAGAAGCACTATAAATACAAACAATACTCCTGCCAAAATTGGTTTCACAGATTGTTTGATCGGTCTGTTCGCTCTTTTTTTCTTTTTCATTCTATTTCCTCCTTATTAAGTAATATTATAACACAGTTTAACACTCCTTCCTTACATTTTTTTCTCTTTTTATACTTTTTTTAATAAATTGATACAGATTTCCCTCCACTGTAATTAACTCTAGTACCCATATAGTAAACGAATTTATCTAGGTATATCTTTCGGCTCTTTTGTTTTTCTTATTCATTTACCATTTCCCTGTTCTCAATTTAATACATCATGGCATACTTTAATATCAACTACTGATTTTTAATTTTATCAAATCTTATTTTTGTAATTTTGCCATCTTTATTTTGTACGTAATCACGCATATACTCCCCCGGCTCGGCAATTGTGTGAGCTTCTGCTATTTCTTCAGGGTTGCTCAATTCTTCACCAAGCCATAATGTAATTCCTCTGCGTGACACAGCTTCCAACTCAATTTGAAGCCGTTCTTTACCTTTGTTCTTTTTCATTATTGACATTACTCTCCTTTCCCATGAAACTAGAACATGTATAAAAAGAGATACGTTGTGATATATTATTAGTTCTATATTTCATGAATTTAATAAAAATTCTTTGAAGTCACACCACATGTACCTGCAATTATTTGATTTGTTTAATTTGGAATTTGCGTGGAATTATGACAGATAAGCGTCATATAGAATTTTAGAATTATTTTCATTGTTTTGAATTAAGAAGTTAAAATTATAATTTTGATGTATGCCTCACCCCTTTTGTGCAAGACACTGGCATAAGCTTCAAGCTCATTATAAACAACCTATTTCTTTTTTGCAACAAATTTTGACTTTTTATTTTTTAATTTTTTATGAATTCTTTAGAAAAACTTTCATTGGATTTGCTTTACATTCCATATAATTTTGTTTATAATTATCTAAACTAGTGTAAACTAGTTATGTATTCTATTATTCTTGATAAGTAAGGATGTGATAATATGAAGATAGAAAAGGTCAATGATAATCAAATACGTTGCACACTAACCAGAGAAGATTTAGCCAATCGTCAATTAAAACTTAGCGAATTAGCTTATGGTACTGAAAAAGCAAAAACACTTTTTCGCGATATGATGCAGCAAGCCGCTTTTGAATTTGGTTTTGAAGCAGAAGACATTCCTTTAATGATTGAGGCAATACCTTTGTCCTCAGATTGTATCACACTTATTATTACGAAAGTGGAATATCCAGAAGAATTAGATACTCGTTTTTCCAAGTTTGCTCCTTCTAACGATGACTCTGATACTACAGAGGATATGATGGATTCACTCAATTTTGAAGGTGCGGATGATGTACTTGGATTATTTCAAAAAATCCATGAGAAAAAGCGAAAAGCGAAAGAGACTGATAAAAAACAGCAAGAATTTATTCCTCTTGAAGAAGCATTATCCAAAACTTCTGTAACATCAGAGGAAGAAAAGGCTTCTGAAGATATACTGGTTCCTGTTAACTTGACGAAACTATATGCATTTAACCATTTAGAAGAAGTTAATAAACTGGCTCATGTCTTAAATTTTTATTACGACGGAACTAACACATTATATAAAAATAGAGATTTAGGAATATATTATCTCGTTCTTCACAAGGATTCACACACTCCAGAAGAGTTTAATAAGATTTGTAATATTCTATCAGAATATGCACAACAAGAAAAATATACAAAAGCTACCGAGGCATTTTTCCAAGAACATCTTGAAGTATTAATTAACGAAAATGCTCTTCAAGTACTTGCAACGTTATGAAAAATTAGATTATCAGAAACAAGACCTATCGAATAGCATTCGGTAGGTCTTTTATTTATGCACAACCCGCAGATAGGCAGCGCTGTGCACCCCTAACAGGTATTTATTCAGCTGCTGCAAGACCTTCATTAATTTTCGCAACTAACGCATCTGCATCCATACCGTGAACTGCTGCTGCATCTTCAATTGATTCTGCTTGAGCAGATGGACATCCCAAACAATGCATTCCGGCCTCCATAAGAATCGGTGCTATTACCGGACTCATTCTTACAACTTCTCCAATTAACATATCTTTAGATACTTGTACCATGACATAGCCTCCTTTTTTTTGAATTAAAACGCATAACTAACGTCTAAGTGAAATATTATCATTCTCTTATGTTTTTGTCAAACATTCTAAATCAATTATTTTAACTCTAATAACACTAAATACAATATTTTTACTTTTATATTTTTGACAATTTTTCAGAAAATAATTAGCACGAAAACTAATATTTTACTTGTATTAAAAGTGCTTTTGTATTAAAATAAAATAAAGTCTACATAAGCTAGACGTATAGTAAGATTTTTTAAGGAGGATAAATTTATGGCATATGTAATTTCTGACGCTTGCGTAAGCTGTGGATCATGTGAAGGAGAATGTCCAGTAGGAGCAATTGCTGCCGGCGATGGACAATATGTAATTGACGCTAACACATGCATCGACTGTGGTTCATGTGCAGGATGTTGCCCAACTGGTGCAATTTCTGCTGAATAATTTAAAGATAAAGAGCTGTTGCATCTTCTTGTAACAGCTCTTTTAAATGGCTAATTGATTATGAAATAGCCTCAGATTTAACTTTACCTTCTTTTCTAAGAAATCCAAACTTTTTCTTTTTCTTTCCATCATCTACAGAATTTTTAACCTCTTTTTTTACTTGTTCACCTTTTTTACTATGTAACGCTTCGTTAATTTTCTGAAATCTTTTTTCGTCCTGTTCATCCTGAAGCCTCAACAAATAATCCATCTCTTTAATTACCTGACTGCTTACATGTTGTCCAACTTCTTTACTCAATTGTTCACTATTCTCTAATAAAGCTTTTGCGATCATGCTATTCATCATAGCTTGAAATTGTTTCATTTTGTCACTTTGAGCAGCTGTTACATTAGGGCTATTTTTCATTTTTTTACTCTCCATCGGAACTGATAAATCATTTTCTATAATAAGCATTTTTATCGCTTTTAATTGAAAACCCTGCTCCTTTAATTCTTTTATCTTTTTAAACTGCCTTATATTTTCTTCTGTATAATAACGGTGTCCCATTTCATTTCTAAGGATATCCAATTCTAATTCTTCTTCCCAGTAACGTAGTACATGAGCTTCAACATCTACTAACTTAGCTGCGTCTGAAATCATATAACGTACCTTTGTCATATCGCTCCTCCTTATATTTTTTCGGAATCTATTTAACTCTCATTGTATATATTATATCATAGAGCATACGTGCTTCAACCATTAGTCATCGTGGGTTTGAGACAAAAAAAAGCAGGCGCTGACTCATACTTACAGCATCTGCTTTTAGTTTCTATTTTTCCATATTTGCAAATTTTGTATAATTTGGTAACCATACTAAATTTACAGTCCCAATAGGACCATTTCTTTGTTTTGCTATTATTACTTCTGCTATATTTTTATTCTCAGAGTCTTTATTATAATAGTCATCTCTATACAGAAACATAACTACATCGGCATCTTGCTCGATAGCTCCAGATTCACGTAAATCTGACAACATTGGACGATGATCCGGTCTTTGTTCCACTGCACGGCTTAACTGGGATAACGCTATGACCGGAACACTTAATTCTCTGGCTAATGCTTTTAACGAACGGGAAATATCTGAAATCTCCTGTTGACGTGACTCACTTCTTCCGCTTCCAGACATTAGCTGCAAATAATCAATGATTACTAAGTCTAATTGATGTTCAAGTTTATACTTTCTGCATTTTGACCTTAACTCAGATATAGAGATTCCTGGTGTATCATCAATTATTAATTGTGACCTTCCAATGATACCTGCTCCTTCAATCAGCTTTTCCCAATCAGAATCTCCTAAATTTCCGGTTCGAAGCAATTGTGAATCTACTTTTGATTCTAAAGCAAACAAACGATTCACTAATTGCTCCTTTGACATTTCCAAGCTGAATATTGCCGTAGTCTGGTTTGCACGAAAAGCCACATGCTGAGCAATATTTAATACAAACGCAGTTTTTCCCATGGATGGTCTCGCTGCAACCAAAATCAAATCTGAACGCTGCAGCCCGGACATTTTGTAATCCAAATCTACAAACCCTGTTGGGATTCCGGTTACTGTACCTTTTGTTTTTGACGCCTTTTCAATCTTTTCTAACGCATTAATAACTACTTCTTTAATTGGCACATAATCTCCAGTACTTCTTCGTTGTAATAAATGAAATACATCTTTTTCCGTTTGATCCAAAATCACTTCTAACTGATCTTTATCCAGATAACAACGATTTGCAATCTCTTCCGTTGTTCTTATTAATCTACGAAGCATTGCCTTTTCGCTTACTATATTAGCATAATACTTTATATTCGCAGAAGTAGGCACATTCGTTACCAAATCTCCAACATATTCAAGACTGCTGATTTCCGGAGGCACATCTTTTTCCTTCAACCGGTTTTGTAACGTTATTAAATCTACCGGTTTCCCCTCATTATAAAGTTCTACCATTGATTCGAATAATACTCCATACTGCTGCTGATAAAAATCATCTCTAAAAATGATTTCAGAGGCAATAACAATTGCCTCTCTATCCATAATCATAGAACCTATCACCGCTTGCTCCGCCTCTATACTATGCGGTAGTATACGTTTTATCAGATTTTCCTCCATATAGGTTCCTCCTATTCTTCAATAACTTTAACTTTTAAGACAGCTGAAACCTTTGGATGTATTTTAACAGTTACTTGGTGCATTCCCAATGTTTTAATTGTGTCAGACAACTGCAGCTTCTTTTTGTCAATATCCATCTTAAATTGATCTTTTACTGCTTTTGCAATTTCTTTAGATGCAATAGAGCCAAATGTCTTTCCACCTTCTCCGGTCTTTATGGATAATACTACTGTTATTTCTTCAACTTTTTTTGCGATTTCCTGTGCAGCTGCCAAATGTTCTGCAGCTAATTTTTCTTCATTTGCTTTTTGTAATTTTAAATCATTTAAATTTTTTGACGTTGCCTCTATCGCTAACTTTTTAGGAAACAACATATTTCTGGCATATCCATCATTAACATTTACTAATTCTCCTTTTTTACCAAGAGATTTAACATCTTCAATTAAAATTACTTTCATTTTATCTCTCCTTCTTCCATCATGTCGTCTATCGTATCCTTCACAGTGTTAACAGCATCTTCTATTGTATAGCCTGACAGCTGTGCTCCTGCTATCGTCATATGACCGCCGCCACCTATACGTTCCATGATTAATTGAACATTCACTTCATCAATTGACCTTGCGCTAATATAAATAACTCCATTATAATTGGTAAAAACAATCGAAGCTTGTATCCCTATTATATTTAACAATTCATTGGCTGTCTGTGCCCCAACAATTGTCGGACTTTCAATCCCATCACTTGGACATATGCTGATAGCAAATGAATCCCTATAGATCTCAGCTCTTCGGACCGCTTCTGCTCTTGCTTTATAGGCCGTAATATCATTTCTGAACATCTTTCTAACCCTTGTAACATCCGCACCACTTCGTCTTAAATAAGCTGCAGCTTCAAATGTACGGACGCCTGTTTTTGTCATGAAATTATTCGTATCAATCATAATTCCCGCATAAAGACAATCTGCCTCTACCTGTCTGAGTTTCATATTCTCGGAAAAATATTGAAGTACCTCAGCTACCATTTCGCAAGTAGAGGAGGCATAAGGCTCTATATAGGATAATGTAGCATTCTCTATCGTCTCACTGCTCTGTCTATGATGATCTAATACAACTAATGATTTACATTTTGTGAGTATTTCTTTACATTCCGTAAAATTAGGTCTGTTCACATCAACCACAACTACTACGGTATTGTTATCTACAATATCCATCGCCTCATTACTGTTGATAAACATTTCCTCATTATAGTCTTTATTATTAATAAAACAATTCATCAAAGGTCTCACCGAAGTGGTTACTTCGTTGATCACAATATATGCTTTTTTATCGAGTTCTTCGGCTGCTCTATAAACTCCAATGGAAGCTCCAAAGGAATCCACATCTCCAATACTATGTCCCATAACTACAATTTTATCTTTTGTTCCCATGATTTCACGAAGTGCATGGGCTTTTACTCTTGCTTTTACGCGAGTGCTCTTCTCTACCTGTTTTGACTTACCTCCATAATATGAAATATTTTCATTATTCTTAATAACGACTTGGTCCCCGCCTCTGCCTAATGCTAAATCAATTGCCATTCGAGAGTATTCATAATTCTGGATATAAGTTCCACCGCTTACACCTACTCCAATACTTAAAGTAACCGCCATCTCGTTTCCAATATTGACCGTTTTTACTTCTTCCAAAATACTAAATTTATCTTTTTCTAATGTATCTAAATACTTTTGTTTAATAACCACAAAAAATTTATCTTTTTCGATTTTACGTACAAGTCCGTCTACACTAACAAAATATTTACTTATTTTACGTTCAATTAAAGCTATTAATAAAGAACGTCTCACTTCTTCAACCGATTCTAAAGCTTCTTCATAATTATCCAGATAAACAAGCGCCGTAACTAACTTCTGATCTTGATTTTCTTTTATACAATGGTTAAGTTCTGTTTCATCGAAAAGATACACAGCTGTTATATAATCTTCATTCATATCTGTTTCTATCAAATCCGTATTCTGAGTCACAAAATCAACAGCAATCTTTGTAATATTTAAACGATAGTAATTGTCTCCGAACTTAAAATGAACTGGTTCTTCTTTTTTCAATACATCTTGAGTAATGCTCGGAAAAATTGCTGTAATAGATTTATAATAATTTTTTTCTTTTTTAACTGTTTTAGCAAAGCTATGGTTCATCCATAAAAATTTTCCTTTGTTATCTAAAAGAGCATACGGAATGTCCAAATCAGCCAATAATTGCTTTTGTACCTGACCATATTGTGTTGCAAAGTTAATAAGTTCGTTCATTATCGTCGGCTTATTTTGAATATATAATAATAATACAACTAACACATAGATTACAACAAAAAGAGACATAAGAATTCCTGCATTTATATCAATAGCATAAATCCAAATGTTCATTGCAATTAATAAAGCTGTCAGCAACAATGGCCAACGCATATATACTTTTAACTGACCTTTTAACTTGATTTTTTTATTCATCACTTGTAATTTCCCCTTGGATTAGTAAATCATTATACGCAAACAATTATATTATACCATTTTTATGTAGTATAGAAAAGGTTTTTCTGCGATTGATTAGTTCCTTCATTCATATCTCCTCTAAATAGCATTGTCTAATTATTTATATAATATCATTTTTTGTACTCCCTCGCAAATTTTTATATAAATTCAAAACTTATTTTACAGTGATTAAAGAGCATTTTTGAGTATAATAACAAACCGCCATGCCAGAACACTGGTATGACGGTAAATAATTCAATAAATATTAAATTTAATCCATTACGTATGGCATTAAAGCAATATGTCTTGCTCTTTTAATTGCAACAGTAAGAGCTCTTTGATGTTTCGCACAGTTACCTGTGATTCTTCTAGGAAGAATTTTCCCTCTTTCTGATACATATCTTTTTAATTTATTTACATCTTTATATTCAATAGAACTATCTTTTCCACAGAAAACGCAAACTTTTTTTCTTCTACGTCCGCCTCTTCTTTTCATTGGAGAATCACCTCTATCATTTCTATTATATGCCATGATGTTACCTCCTAATCCTAATTTTTCTTAGTTAAATGGTAATTCTTCGTCAATTCCATCTGGAATATTCATAAAGCCATCTCCTGCCGCTTCACTAGGAGCGGGTCTGGATGCCTGCTGGTATCCGCCTTCACTGGCAGCTGCTTTGCTTTCAGCAAATTCTTGTTCTTCAACAACAACATCGGTCGTATATACTTTCTGACCATCTTTGTTGGTGTAACTGCCCGTCTGAATTCGTCCTGTTACAGCAATCTTTGTGCCTTGACGAAAATATTTCTCTGCAAACTCACCTTGTTTACCAAATGCTACACATCCAATAAAATCAGCGGTTGCATCTCCATCTCTTTTAAACCGTCTATCTACAGCAAGTGTATACCTTGCAATAGCCATTGCATTATCACCTTGAGAATATCTTACTTCCGGATCACGTGTTAAACGTCCCATCAGAATTACTTTATTCATCGGATCTCCTCTTTTCTTATCTCTATGCTTCTTGTCTGATGCATAAATATCTGATTACATTTTCCATAATACGAATATTTTTTTCAACTTCGCTTGGACAACCAGGATTTGAATCGAATTGAATGAAATAGTAAAAACCTTCTTTCATTTTCTGAATTTCGTAAGCTAATCTTTTCTTACCCCATTCATCAACATTCGTAACTGTACCACCGAAACGAGAAATATATTCTTTCACTTTTTCTACGGTCGCTACTCTTGCTTCATCTTCGATCTTTGCATTAACAACAAGTGCTAATTCATATTTGTTCATGCTAATCGTACCTCCTTTTGGTCTCTGGCCCCCTACTCTTAGTTAGGGAACAAGGAATTATAATATATCACAAGTTAAAATGATACCATAATTTTACTTAGTTATCAAGCTTTTTACGTATTTTTTTCGTATTTTTCTCTACTAATTTCCTTGAAATCATGATCTGATGTCCACAACCCATACATTTTAAACGAAAGTCTGCACCTACCCTCATAATTTCCCAATCATAACTTTTACACGGATGTGGTTTTTTCAATGTAACAATATCACCAACATTATATTCCATTAGACTTCTTACTCCTTCTTTTTATATTCTAATCTGCTTTAAAATTTCTCCTATATTACCTTGCACTAATAAATCTGCTTCATGATCCATTGGTGTTGTCGATTTGTTGATTAATATAAGTTTATTCCCACTATAATATTGAATAAGACCTGCTGCCGGATATACCGCCAATGAAGTTCCCCCAATAATAACAGCGTCTGCTTTCTGAAGATAGTAGATTGCTCTTTTTAATGTTTCTTCATTCAGACCTTCCTCATATAATACAACATCAGGTTTAATTATTCCTCCGCAACTGCAGACAGGAACCCCCTGAAAATTAATAATATCCTCTGCATTATATTGTTTACGACATTTTAGACAATAGTTTCTATGCACAGAGCCATGCAGCTCCAATACCTCCTGACTTCCAGCCAGTTGGTGAAGTCCGTCTATATTCTGCGTGATTACCGCTTTTAATTTCCCGGAACGCTCCATTTCAGCCAATTTTAGATGAGCTGCATTCGGTTTTGCATCTAAATATAACATTTTTTTCTTATAAAACCGATAAAATTCTTCTGGTTTTCTCATAAAATAAGTATGACTTAAAATTGTTTCCGGAGGTTCATCATATTCCTGATGATATAGACCGTCAACACTTCTAAAATCAGGAAGTCCGCTTTCTGTCGATACACCTGCACCTCCAAAAAAAACGATATTATCACTGTTTGTAATGATTTCCTGTAAACATCTTATTTGCTCCATAAACACTCATTCCTTTCGAATTACTTATTTTTCTTCATAAGTTTCTACTCTGACTGCGTGTACCAAAAACCGGTTATCCGGATTTGCGGTACAAGTGGATAATGAAATTATGGAATCATCCGTACTCAAATTTATTCCAGTATCATAACTACTGTAATTTTGAATCATCTTAAGATAATTTTCATATTCTTTCTTATCCTTATAATCTGTTTGATAACTGTCACCATCTGACCGAACAATATAGCAGGAAAAAATGCGATATCGATAATTTGCTGTTGGAGTATAGATCCAAATATATTGATTTTTGTCATAAAACTCTTTCCGTTCATACTGTTTCAATTTCCCGAACATCGTACCATTTTTCATATTATGACCATAAATAAAAGTATTTTGAGCTTTGAATAACTCTTTATTTTGATAATCCAAGAAAATGCTTCCGGATGTATTTTCTGTGTTTCTGTATGTATGATGCAGATAATAGTCGTTATCAGTGCCCTGCATTATTGGGTAACTAATTGGAATCAATTCAAACTCAATCCACCCTTTTATATTGTCATTCATCTTTTTTAACTTATCAAAATCCACTATTTTTTTATAGGTATCTGTCTGCCTGTCTTTTCTGTCTTCAACATCAGAAGTCTGTTCCATAACTACTTCATCACGTAAGTTGTCATATTCATCCACTGCTTTCTGATATTCAGAAAAAATGGAATATAATTTGTAAGCAGAGATTAAAAAAACTGCCAAAGCTATTACTAAAATTAGTTTGCGTATTCTTTCTCTGCAAATTTCTCTATTCTTTTCTCGGTCTTGATTCTTCACACTTATCCCTCCCCTAAATAAACTGTGCGTACTTAATGTAAAAAACACCTCACGTTAGCTGAAGTGTGAACATTAATAAATTCTTTTTTCATTATATCATTTCTTTAAATTATGGCAAGTAAAACCGTTGTTTGCAATTTTCACCAATATTTGACATTTCATGGGTTTTATTTCATAATCTCTTTGGGCGGACATTTATATTTAAACTGAATTTAACACTACGTTTTATTTATCTACGTATAAATGTTATGAATAACTAATAAGAATGGAGTGTATAAGTATGAAAAAAAGGAAAAACTACCTATTTTTTATTTTATTATCTTTCTGCTTTCTAATACTTTATACCGGTAATCCTAGCAATAAAGTAGAAGCTGCGAAGATAAAGAAAATCAAATCACTGAAATTTAAAACAGTCGGTAAAACGGTTACGGTATCAAAAAAAGAATCTAAAAAGCTTAGAGTCACCCGTAAGCCTTCCAATGCAGCGAATATGAAACTCATTTGGACTTCAAGCAGACCCTCTGTTGTTTCTGTTGCAAAAAATGGGGTAGTTACCGGCAGAAAAAAAGGAACATCCACTATTTCAGCCCGAACTACAGACGGCTCTAATCTAAAAATAAAATGTAAAGTAACGGTAGGTAAAAAAGTGAAATCTGTAAAATTTTTAAATTCTCGAAAGCTTTCAGTTTTAAAAGCAGGTTCAACTTATAAACTCAAAGCTTCCATCTCACCATCATCAGCATCCAATAAAAAACTTTCTTGGACTTCCAGCAATTCTTCTGTTGTTCAAGTCTCTTCTTCCGGAGTCGTAAAAGCAAAAAGAAACGGCACTGCCAAAATAACGGTATGCTCAACGGATGGTACAAATAAAAAGCAGACATGTAAAGTCAAAGTATTCACTCCTGTTTCTTCTGTTTGTTTATATTCGCCATCAGGAAATACCCTGGTACAAAAAGGTGCAACGCTATCATTAAACGCCTCTATTCTTCCCAAAACTGCATCAAAAACCACTTTAAACTGGTCTTCCAGTAACCCTACTGTCGCTATAGTAAACAATTTAGGTGTTGTAACTGCAGTAAATTCAGGTGTTACTTTTATTACAGCATTCTCTACAGATGGATCCAACAAATCCACAACGATTAAAATTATTGTAGATTGTTTGAATGCAAGCACTACCAAACTAGTCGCCCACAGAGGTTATAGCGCTATGGCACCTGAAAATTCACTTGCTGCTTTTCAGTTAGCATGTCAAAGCAACTTCTGGGGCGTTGAACTTGACATATGGGAAACAATTGATCATGAATTTGTAGTAACACATAATAACTCGTTACTGGCTAGATGTGGCGTTTCTGTTAATGTTACTGATTTGACTCTGGAGCAGGCGACCAGTTATACAATAGTTAATGCTAATAATGTTTCTTCCTATCCGAATCAGAAGATTCCTGCTTTGAAACAAGCATTAGATATCTTTGCTCAATATCCATATATACGACCTGTCATAGAAATAAAACAATCTTTAAGTAAAGAATCATTAACGCATTTATTAGAATTACTTAACAGCTATCATATGATGGATCGGGTTAATATTATTTCCTTTAAAGCAAATAATCTTACTACCATACGTACACTGAAACAATTAGGTGGTGATACGGTTTCTCTTCAATATTTAATTAAAAACCCGGTTGATAGCACAGTAAAATATTGTATAGAAAACCGAATTGAATTGAACTGTGATTATCGATATGTAAATCCTTCTTTTGTATCAACCTTACATGCAAATGGGCGTAAATCTATCGTTTATACTGTGAATTCTTATGCTGACGCCTATAGAGTTGTAAAGACTGCAGGTGTGGATATTATTACTTCGGATAATAAGTTGTTTTAGATTTGGTTCATAAGAACATAGTATAGAAATTATACTTGACAAAGATATACGATAAGAATAATATATATTTAAAGATAATAATTCATCTTAAATTGTAGGATATTTACTTGAGTTCGATAAACAATACAATAAAAAGGTGCTATCAGTAAACGGTCTAGCCCTTTTTAGATTATTATTTGAAATAACCGTAACCTTGGTAGGGGGGCGGTTATTTTCTTTTGGTCAATTTATAAGTCATGCCTACTATCGCGACTAACACAATAGTATATTGAAATAAATCCGTAAATGTCACCATAGCAATTCCTCCTTAATAGCATCTTCTTTTGAAGTATGTATAGAAGCAGAGGACTTGCGCCCTCTGGATGAGGACCAAACCGCCTACCGTAATGCTAGCACGTTCTTATTATAACAAAAGGCTTTTTGTTGAACAACAGCATATTCACTTTTTTAACGACAAGCGTTGTGGAATACATTTTAAATCTATCTGTAAGTTCTGCTTTCTAATAAATCAAACTAATAAAAACCAAAACTGAAAAACCATCTCCAAACAAAGATATTTCATCTCTGATGAAAATGGTTTCATAATAGCGGGGACAGGATTTGAACCTATGACCTTCGGGTTATGAGCCCGACGAGCTTCCAGACTGCTCCACCCCGCGTCAATTGTTACTTTTATTATAAGCCTCTTACTTAGGTTTGTCAAATTTCTTTCGAACTTCTTTTCTACTTATTTGATGAAATATTTTCCATTTTTTAATTTCTCACTAAAATAGTCAGATTTTTATTACATTTTTATTCGTTTTATATTATAATAAAGCTACACGTTGTAATTTAAATTTTTAAATAAAAGGGGGAATGGTTATGAGCAATCGGGTGATGAAAATATATTCTAAGGGAAAACAGAAACTTGAATTAAATGTTACCCCTGGACATTTTGCAACCGCTAACTCACACGTAAACTATTTCATTGATTTATCCTATTTAAAAACAAGTTCAGTCGGCGCAAAAGCTGCTGCAAAAGCTATGTCTGAAGCTTACAGCATAGATACCGACATCCAAACGATTGTATGCATCGATTATTGTGAGATTATCGGAACTTATCTTGCCCAAGAGTTAATTGAAAAGATTTCCATTGACCCTCAAAAAGAATTATTTATAATCTCACCAAAATTTAATTCTAATGGACAGACAATCTTTGATGAAACTTTACTGCCACAAATTAAAAACCACAATATATTACTTTTGACAGCTACTACTACCACCGGCACTACCATTAGAAGAGTTTTTGAATATATCGATTATCATGGTGGAAAAGTTATGGGAATCTCTGCCATTTTCAGTGCTATTGATTCCATAAATAATATCTCTATCAATAGTCTTTTTAATTTAAATGATATACCTGATTATCAAACTTACTTTTATCATGAGTGTCCTTACTGCAAGAAAAAAATTCCGTTAGACGGCATTATTAACTTTAGCGGTTCTAAATTTTAATATGAGATATACAAAAGCTGAGGTATAAGATACTTCAGCTTTCGTAATTATATTATATTATTAATTTGTACCAGACATTCATACTTTCTATCTGTCCGGCTATATTAGTATTATTAATCAATGTGCCGGAATATAAATATCCATGTTTCGAAAATGTCATATTCATACCTGCAGAAGTTGCTCTTGCAATAGTATATGCCATTTTTATTCCTAAATCTTTAAGAATCTTTTCCATTTCATTCAGGAGATATCCAGCAAATCCATTCCCTCTATATTCTTCTAGTATTGCAAAATCTGTCATCTCGGCATTAGAATATTTATATGCCGCTTCAATAGATGAGATTGCAACTAACTTTTCCTTAAACCAAATTCCTAAATATATCACATTATCTTTCATGGTTTCTGCTATATATTTTTTATCATAGATAGGAAATGGGTATGTCTTAAACACTTTCTTATATACCTCAACCATATCTTCGATATCCGATTCTTCTGCTTTACGACAGCAAAAATCTTTCTCTAAAGGGATACCTTCTTTCAAAACTTCTTTAGATTCGGCAAGTTTCAAAATATGATCGCACTGTTCTTCTAATTGATTCACAGCCCGGTTCTCATCCAGATATTTTACTAAAAACAAACCATCTTCTTTTCCGTGATAAAAATTAGGAACCATTGCTTCTTCTTTATATTCATTTTTCAAAAAAGTGTCTTTAGCACTTGAAGGCACCTTGGCTATAATCTTTGTATAGTTCTCTTTTTGTGCATATTCATTTAATCTATCTACTATTGATGGTGTATCTGAAGAATCCAAAGACATCAAATAAATTCTATTACTTTGTTTCCCATGATGTACAATAGAATTCCCTATTTTTTGTATAACGTCATTCATAATCTTCCTCTTACTTTAAATCTATTCAACAAATTTAATATTATTCGCTTGGTGTTAATGTTATAACTTCATTATAATCTGCTATCAATTTTGCAATTCCGATTGCTTCTTTCTCTTCTCCTTCTTGGCATTTCAGCTGCAAATTACATGTCTCACAATTCAAATCACAAACATCATGTCTATAATCACTTGGCTCTTGATAAGTTGAGATCATACCTTCATAATTTCTAAGAATTACTTTATTCGTAGACCAAGACATAAGGTAATTTGGCATAACTGGTATCTTTCCTGCACCGCCCGGAGCATCGATAACATAGGTAGGAACTGCAAAACCACTGGTATGTCCTCTTAGGCTTTCCATTATTTCTATTCCCTTACCAACAGAAGTTCTGAAATGTTCTAAGCCTTCTGATAGATCACATTGATATAAATAATATGGTCTGACTCTGTTTTCAACTAACTTATGGACCAAACGTTTCATAATCCTAGGACAATCATTAATATCTGCTAATAAAACAGATTGATTTCCAAGAGGTATTCCCGCAAATGCCAGTTTTCTTAACGCTTCCTTGGCAGAATTGGTTATTTCTTTAGGATGATTAAAATGTGTATTAATCCAAACAGTTCCATGTTTTTTAAGTATGTTTACCAAATTATCCGTAACTCTAAATGGTAATACTACCGGTATTCTTGTTCCAATTCGAATCACTTCAACATGCTCTATTTTATTTAATTCCCCTAATATCCAGTCTAGCAACTCATCGGAAAGCATAAAAGGATCTCCACCAGATAGGAGCACATCTCTTATTACCGGTGTGTTTCTAATATAATCGAGTCCTTGTTCCATCTGTTCCCTTGATGGAATACAGTCCTTATCACCAACTTTTCTTTTCCTGGTGCAATGTCGGCAATACATTGCACAGACGTTACTGATATGAAATAAAACACGATCCGGATAACGATGGGTAATTCCAGAAACCGGACTATCTTTATCCTCCGCCAATGGATCTAACATATCATATTTCGCTATATGCAGCTCTCTTTTATCAGGAAACGCCTGTTTAAAAATCGGATCATTTTTATAATCTTTTGAGTCAATTAATGAAAGATAATAAGGCGTGATAGACATTGGAAATATGTCAATCGTCTCTTGAATATCTTTTCTTTCTTCCTCGGTAAATTTTATGTTCAATATTTTTTCTACTGTCTTTACATCTTTTATCAGATTTTGTTCTTGCCATTTCCAGTCATTCCACTTTTTTAATGCTTCATCTGTCGGTGTCTCTTGATCTAATTTCTGTTTTGTCACTTCAATCATAGGATTCATTATAAGAAATCTCCCTTCAAATAAATAAATTTACATGTTTTTTAGAACATAGATTTTAGGTTAGATTTACAACACCTTAAGCACTGTACAGCCTGCAGAGCATTTTAATTATAGGAAATACAAACTTTATCACTTAAACTAGCAAAGTATTTCCTATAATTAAAAAATGCACCCTAACTCTTTAATAGAGTTAGAGTGCTTAAGCTTTCCTGTTTAACAGTTCACTTTATACCATTATTATAGTATAGGTTATGACCATCTGATCCTAACCAAACCCCAGTTCTAATACTTATTTTTCAATAAAATTTTCACTATCTCGGTAAACTTATTCATTCCCACATTATATTATATCAGATAATATAATACGTAAACAAACTCATAAACCAGCTACTCATCTTATCTACTTCATTAAAAAAATCATATATAATTTTTTTAAATTATAACACAATAAAGATAATATGTCAAATTGGCGGAAAACGAGACCCTTGTAATTACTGTTTCTTTCCCCTTAATTCATTCATTGTGTTAATTAAATAAAAGAAGCATTCCATCTTAATTAAATAGGCAGATCCTATATAAATAACTACTCCTGTTCCTATCTGTATCAACAAAGTAGCCCAGACATTCAGTCCTAAGAACTGAACTGCATATACCAACGCTCCCATAATAAGTGCTAAAAGAAAAGATGGGAAAATATCCTTCCACTGTTCACCAAAACTATAATTTAATAACCTTTTATTTGGATATGCATTAATAAAACTAGAAATAAGAGATACTACCGGTTTAAATGCTACCATCACCATAATACCAAACGGCAGGCTGATACATAATACTACGATACCAATCATGATTTTTACTATTTCTAATTTTAAGAATATATCACTTCTTCCGACTGCATTAATCGCTTGCAAATTTGCAGTATGAATCGGCCATAATGCATAAGAGAAACACATGATCTGCATATACGGCACACATGGAAGCCATTTATCTGTCAAAAGTATTGCTATAAGAGGTTTTGCCACTGCTGCAAGTCCTATCATAATTGGAAACATGATAAATGAACTGGTCACAATAGAACGGCGCACCATACTTTTTAATTTATTAATATTGTTTTGCTCTAAAGATAATGCTGGCAGCATTACTGACTGAATCGCCCCATTGACATTGTTTGAAATAAATAACGGATAGCTGTCTCCTTTATTATAAAATGACAGTGAGCTGGAATAACGTTTTCCAATTACCATACCATAGATATTCGTATAAATTGTGTCTATGACAGATGATAATAATAACTTTCCACCAAAATGAAATAATGTTTTAACACGCTCTGTGGAGAATAATAATTTTGGCCTCCACTTAACAAATCCCCAAAGAAAAATTGCCAGTACCAACTGATAAACTATCTGCTGCGCAATCAAAGCCCAGTAATCCGGTTTTATATAAGCCATAGAAATTCCCACAATACCTGAAAGAATACTGGATGCAAAACCACTGTAACATAATTGGCGGAACTTTAACTGCTTCACCACTACTGCATTTTGTATCGCATTCACTGAACCAATAATAAGAACAATTGATAAAACCCTAAGACCTGGTATTATCTCAGAACGTTGATAAAATTCTGCGATGTATGGAGCTGCCAGAAATAGTATTCCATATAGTATGAAACTAACCACCAAATTCAAATAAAATATGGATGAAAAATCAGTTTCATCCGCATTTTTTTTCTGTATCAATGCGGTCGTAAAACCATTCTGAATAAATACATTCGCAATCATAATAAACATAGAAAGCAATGCTATTACTGCATACTCATCCGGAACTAACAATCTTGTCAAAACAATAGATACAATTAGCTGTATCCCGTTATTCCCCCCGTTCTCCATCAGCTTCCAAAAAAGACCTGAAAGAACTTTATTTTTCAATTTATTCTCCATGTTATCTCCCAAACTAAAGTTTTAAAGAAGAAGTCAAACCTTAAACCTTATCTGACCCCTCTGTAATGTATTCTTCATATTTTCTTGCAACGGTCATCTCTTTAATCTCTTCGCATGTATTGATTGTCACATTTCGAAAACAATTCATATGATTTTTTATAACATTATAACCGGCTAAATGTGTAAATTCCACACCGCCCGAAAAACGAGGATTGATTTCCAAAAAATAATAGTTCTTTTCTTCATCAACCAAAAATTCAAAATTTACTGCTCCCTGTATTTGTAAATGGATAGCCGCCTGTCTGCAGAACTCTTCCACTATAGGCTCTCTGATGATCGATACAGTCGTTCCGGCACCATTGGCTGTTCTAAGTAATTCCTTTCTTGCCACTGCAACAGCATCTTTCCTTTGACTATCGCAGACAACATCTACTGTTATTACTTGCCCTTTCACATAATTTTGAACTAATAAATTTTGTTCTGTATCAATTGTAGATAAATATTCAATCCCTTTTTCGTTATATATTAATTGACACCCTTGGCTGCTTCGCCCATTCCTCGGCTTTACGATAACAGGAAAAGTCAGTTCATCAACATTAATATCTTTTAACAGGTTTCCCATTAGCATTCGGATTCCATATTTTTCACCTAAACTGCTCAATTGCCGCGGAAGCTGATACTTGTCCCTGCACTGCTTTGCGCAAATTTCGGATAAAGTACATATCGTAATTCCTTTACTTTGAAATCTTTCTTTATGAACACTTAGTACATCAACTTCCAAATCTATTAATGGTATTATATAGGAAATCTGCTGCTGACTGCACAATTCCTCAAAAAAAGATAAATAAGATTCTTCTTTCACTCCCGGGGTCTGTACAAATACATCGACCTCATATGCATCAACTACCCAGGGTTGTGGATAAATATCACATCCTACAACAAAAAATCCCATTTGTTTCAATGTCTTTATCGTAATATCGGCAGACAATGAACCGATTGCCGTCACTAATATACGTTCCATGCAAAATCTCCTTTAATCTTCCTCTTCTTCTTCCGTCTCTTCTGTCTCGCGGCAAATATAGACCGGACGTTTTTTGGTCTCCATATAGGCTTTCGCAAGGTACTGTCCAATAATTCCCATACAAAGTAATTGAATTCCGCTTAACAATAAAATAATACAAACTAATGATGGCCAGCCTGCAACCGGATCTCCCAGAATTAACGTCCTAAGAATTATCCCGATAATAAAAAGAAGCGCTATGCCTGACAATAAAACGCCGGAAAATGAGGCAATTGCTAATGGTGTAGTAGAAAATGCAATAATTCCATCTAAAGCATATGTTAACAGGCTCCAGAATGACCATTTCGTATCACCTGCAACACGTTCCACATTTTCATATGCAATCCATTTCGTTTTAAATCCTACCCATCCGAATATTCCTTTTGTAAAACGATTGTATTCGCACATAGACAAAATCGCATCTACGACCTGCCTTTTCATCAAACGATAATCTCTTGCACCATCCATAATATCGGCACTGGAAATTTTATTGATGATTCTATAGAATAACCGAGCAAAGAAAGAGCGTAATTTCGCTTCTCCTTTGCGGTCCATACGCCTGGTCGCCGCACAATCATAACCTTCTTCTGTAATCGCCTGATACATTTGCATCAGATAAGCGGGAGGATCCTGCAGATCTGCATCCATTAAAACCACATAATCACCTTTAGAAGTTTGTAACCCTGCATATATCGCCGCCTCTTTTCCGAAATTTCTGGAAAAAGAACAATATCTCACTCTGGAATCCAGTTTCCGAATCTTTTTCAACTCTTCGAGCGTTCTGTCTTTTGATCCGTCATCCACAAATATAAATTCAAACTCTACGTTTTTTTCTTTAAACTCTTCTGCAGTTTTACAAATCTCTTTAAAGAAGATTGGAACCATTTGCTCCTCATTATAACAAGGGACGATAACAGACAATAACTTTGATTTTTTATCTAATTTCTTTTCCATATTCTCTTATATACCTCCTTGGGAATCAATAAACGAAAATAAATATAAAATATTTCTTTTTTCGTTAATTCCTTTCTCCTCTGGTCTTTAAATTTAGAGGATAGGGCTTTTCTAAATTCTTCCCCGTCTAAAAGATAACCTAATTGCAACCTTTTTATTGTATAATTCACTATCTCATGGTATTTAAACCTAGTAAATTCATCAAATTCCTCAAACATTTTTTGCAATTTCAGATTGTGCTGCCTTGTTCTTTCTCTTGTTTTGTCTGCCAGAATATTGGTAGTCCATGAATCGGCTCCACCTAAACGGTATGCTGACATTTTTTCATTTTTATAATAAATATAACCTTTTGTAGACATATAAAGATGTAAAGGGATATCACCGACAGGAGCATGATAATAAAAATCCGGCAGTGTCTTCACATAATCCGTACGGAACAACATAGATGCAGAAGGATATAATTCTCTTTCATCAATGACATCCTCTATCAACAATTCACAATCCTTTAAGAAAGGTCTTGAATCCCGAATATATTCGTTATTGACTGTCACTAAATCTGCCGCATGTATATACATACTGCATTTCTCATGCCCCTCCATATAATCTACCTGCTTTTGAAGCTTGTCCATATCAATCCAGTAATCATCTCCTTCACAGAATGCAATATACTTCCCTCTTGCCCTCGGAAAGTTAAAATTTGCACTTACCGTAAAAATCCCCTTACTATATTGATTCTCATTCTGACAGATCGGAAAAATCTTATCTGGATATTTTTCCTGGTATTCTCTTATAATATCCTGAGTTTTATCTGTAGATGCATCATCATGGATTAAAATTTCAAAAGGAAAGTTAGTTTTCTGAACTAAAAAACTATCGAGTGCCTGTCTGATATAGTTTTCATGGTTATAGGTCAGAACACTAATACTAACTATTGGATTCATTTCGCTCACCTATCCCTCTTTTATAATAGAACAAATACGTTCTACATCTTCTAATGCTAGATCCGCATAACAGGGCAGGGTCAATATCGAACCTGCAATACGCTCTGCAACAGGGGTTTCCTGTATCTGAAAATTACTCTTATAACATTCAAAACTATTTGTCAAAGGATAAAAATATTTTCTAGGAAAAATATTATGACTGGCTAGTTCATTATAAATTTCATCTCTATTCTTTTTATAACCTTCAAAAACAACCGGGAAATAAGCGTAATTTCTTTTTATACCCTGCTGACTGACATTAAGCCGTATTCCTTCTATTCCTGAAAGCAGCTCTTCATATTTATCTACGACTGCTTTTCTCTTCGCCACTTCTTCTTCGATATGCATCAGATTACATACTCCCATTACTGCCTGAAATTCATTCATTTTGGCATTTCCACCTATAAATTCAACCGTTTCTTCTCCAGTTATACCAAAATTTTTCAAATAATACAGTAATGTCTCTATCCTCTCTTCCCGAAATGCAACCGCCCCGCCTTCTATGGTATTGAATACCTTGGTCGCGTGGAAACTAAACATCGTAGCATCGCCGAAATTTCCAATACCAACTCCATTCAACGTTTCTCCAAATGCGTGAGCTCCGTCATATATTACTTTTAAATTGTATTTCTTTGCTATTCTATCTATCTCGTCTATATTGCAAATATTTCCATATACGTGTACCGGTACAATAGCTGATGTCTTGTCCGTAATCAAATTCTCAAGTTTCTTTACATCTATGGTATAATCATCTTCATTAATATCACAAAAAACAGGTGTCAAATTATTTCGTGCAATTGCATGTGTCGTTGATGCAAACGTAAACGGTGTTGTAATCACTTCCCCTTCTAATTCAAATGCCTGCAGTGTAAGCTCTAACGCCATATGTCCGTTTACAAAAAGTGATAACTTTTTCACCCCTAAGTATTCCATTAATTTCTGGTTCAACTGGTTATGAAATTCACCCATATTCGTTAACCATGCAGAATCCCAAATTGGTTTAATCGCTTCGATAAATTCTTCGTATTTGGGCATAGATGATTTGGTTACATAAATGGGAGATTTTTTCTCTGACATACTGTCTCCTCTCACTTGTGCTCTCATGTCACAATCTGGTAAAATCAATTCTTTTAGTGTATCTTACAAAATAAAATTATTTGTGTCAATCAGTAAACTCGATACACCTTGGAATAAAATCCTTCATATAAAAGTTCATAATTTTTCAAGTATTTATTATTCTGAAATAGTTTTTTTATTATCTCTTCAGCCTGAAAACCAGAATCAACATAAATTAATAATTCTTCTGCCCTATTCAACTCTTCATCCGTTACAGGCTCTTTATTCGTTCCGTCAACATAATACACCTTATCTGTATTCATAAGTTCTGTACATGAACCAATCACTTTCCAACCTTCACCATCTGTAATATAAACCGTATTAAGCCCTTTATTAGCCTTTGTCACATCATGTCTTATCTGTCTGTCTTCATAAATATAATTTACTTTTTGTGTGGTAAACCCAACAACAGTCAATATAAAGACCAAAGTTCCCAGAATCCCGGCTGCTATTTTTTTGTTCTCGACCAATAGATTTACTACTGTACAACTTATTGTTATGAACAGCAAAACGATCAAGGGAAAAATAGGAAAGATGTATCGATCCGTTTTAAACGGAGCTACTTTTGTCACTACTAAAAAATAGCCAAAGCAGGGAAGGAAAGTAAAAAGCCATGCCTTTGTAAGAATCATGGAAAATTTATAATTCTTACTTTTCAAAACAAATAATATTCCTAAACATATAAGTAAGATCACTAATAATCCAAGTAAATAACCTCCAAATAATTCATTATTTACGGTTGCTATCATTTGCACCAATTCATTAAGTATTCCACTTGTATTTTTGACATTGGTAATCGCTTCTGTTCCCCGATAACCAAAAAATATGTGATTCAACATACTTGGAAAGATCACAATACAGGAAACGCCTGCTGCTGCCATAGAAAGAACATACCCTGCAAATTCTTTCCAACGTTTTTGATACATTAAAAGAATGCAAAAAGCAGCAGATAAAAAAAACATAAAAATCAAAAAATAGTATTGTGTCATCACTCCTAAAACTGTAATTCCATAAAGCAATAGATAAAATCTACGATCACACCGTCTTCTCTCTAGCTGCCATATAATCAAGTACATCGCACACAACACCCATAAAGTAAACAGCATATACATACGAATAAAAATAACTGCACTAACTGCTCCTATGGAAAATCCAAACATGACACATGATAACCATGCTGCCAAATCACTCTTCGTAAGCTTTTTGGCCGTCCCAAAAAGAACCCCCATACAAAGTACGAACATCAGAAGATTAAAACTGATTCCTATCCATTTTGACATAACGTTTGGTGTGAACGAACATAATGTATGAATAAACACATAATACAAAGGAGGATGCACGTCATTTCCCTGGTTTTTCCACACGTTTGGATAATCAAAACGATGGTTCTCATTGACTGTCAAATAATCAGCAAATAGAGCGGGGCCCTGCCATGTTCTGTCCGGAATCTGCAGAAATCCTGTGCCTTGATCATTAGACAAGCCATATGTATAGTATTCATCTTCATGGAAATCTGTCTTTTTCGTTCCAAAATATACCATCATGCCCATTTGTACAAATATGATCATAATCAAACTAATATATAGTAAACTTTTCTTTCTAATTGTCATTTTCTTATCCTTTCAAAAAGCTTTTGAGTAGAGTCGGACAAGTACTGAGCAATATGGCTGTCAACTTATCCTTCTTACTATACTTAGAACTTTTTAAGAAATTTTGTAGATAATTCTTAATATTTTTTTTTAATTTCTGTATTAAAAGCTTGTCTTCTGGTGCAAACTTAAGAGCATAAATCATAAGACCTACCGATATCCCTACATAATGTGCCCAAAATGTATCTAAAACGATTTTATGCTTATTTTTTATTTCAGTTAAAGTCAAATCTAAGGACTCTAATACACTAAGCTGCCTATAATCAAACTTCCTACTACTTTGCATCATATGCATTGCAGAACTTTCTATCTGAAGGTATTTATAATAAGGTTCCCCAGTCCAATAAACTTTTTTGCATTTGGTAAGATAAGTACACAGCCATAAACCATCCTCACCATGCGTTATCTGTTCTTGAAACCGAATCTGATTCTCTTCAATAATAGAACGGATATATAATTTATTCCAAACAGCCATTTGAAAATCATAATCTTCTAACATATAACATAGAGCTTCGTCTTCTGATAATAGAAGTTCTTTTACCGCTGTTTCGCGCAGAGTCTCTCCTGCCTCATTTATCATAGAAAAACCACAAACAGCCAACTCTACCCTATTTCCTTCTAATGCCTGTACTAATTTTTCTATCATCTGGTGACTTATCGTATCATCTGCATCTATAAACGAAATATAAGTTCCTTTCGCCATTTTAAGTCCTGTATTTCTGGCTGATGAAACCCCTCCATTATTTTTATGTATGACCTGAATTCTTGCATCCAATTCTTTATATGTATCACAAATAGATGGTCCTCCATCTGACGAACCATCATCCACCAATATTATCTCAATATTCGTATAAGTCTGGCTTCGAACAGACTCAATACATGCTGTCATATAAGACTCTGCATTGTATATGGGAACAATGACAGATACTAATTCTTTCATAGATTAACTCTTTCTTTTCCTTTATCTTCTAGTTTCGCTTCTTATTATACATACCTGCCGTTAAAAGGTCAATGCAGGGTTTCAATATCTATATCTTATGTTATACTTATTGGTAAATTATAGCTCAAATAGTGAAAGAAGGGAAATTAATGGAACTAGAAGTGGAAAAAGTTTATAAGAACTCAAAGAAAAATTATGATATGAAGTTACTGGCTGGAAAAGATGGTCTAAAGAATCATATAAGCTGGGTACATATTCTGGAAAGTGTTTCCGTAAATGGCTATGTAAAAGGAAATGAGTTTGTTTTTACTACCGGAATAATCTTCGAGAACAAAGTTGGATTACTTGAATTTGTGAAAGGATTATACAATTCTCATGCGAGTGGGTTAGCCATTAACATTGGACCTTATATTAAAGAAATTCCAAAAGATGTTATTGATTACTGTAATAAGCAACATTTTCCACTATTTACAATACCCTGGAACATTTACTTAGTTGACATTACAAAAGATATTTGCAGTCTAATTGTAAAGGATAAGCAGTTAGATTTTAATGCTTCAACTATCTTCAAAGAAATACTGTTTTCCTCTGTTAAAAGTGAAAAATATCGTAAAGAGTTAAAGGAATTTGGATATGATGCAGATTCAAGTTATTGTACTCTATCCATGACTATCGTTTCCGGAACACCTCAAATTACCTTTAATCAGTCTAAATTTGTAAAAAATAATGTAATACAAATTCTAAATAGAGCTTATGCTAATCACAGTGTTTTTGTAAAAAACAAAACGATCATCATAATTTTATGTGACGTTAATAAACAACAACTGTCTGAAATTATCAATGAAATAAAAAAGTTTTTTTCTACTACATATACACTTTCTATAAGAGTTGGTGTTGGTAAGATAATCCCTCAATTAAATAATCTCGTTGAAAGTTATGAGAGTTCTCGTGAAACTCTATTGCTGGCTACTAAATGGAAGAAACAGATAATTAATTATGAAGATATCGGAATCTATAAAATTCTCCTTGATGGGAAAAAATCTGAATTAATTAACATCTATCAAGAATCTATAGGCGCTCTTGAAAACATTGATGAAATAAATAAAACCGATTATGTGGAATTTGTCAAAATATATATCAAATATAATGGAAGTATCCGAAAATTGTCAGACGAACTATATGTTCATCGAAATACAATTAATTATAAGCTAAAACAAATAAAAAAATTAATTGGCTACGATTTAAGTAAAATGGAGGATTTATTTAAGATCATGCTTGCTTTAAAAATTGAAAGAATACTATAACTCTGTGCAATTGCACAAATAGTTTTGGTCAAATATCGGTTGTTTTTAAATGCTGAAATGTTATAATTTAATAAATTTAATAATAATCTACAATAATAAAAGGCTAGGTGTCATTTTTAAATCTTTTTATTGATTTAAAAATGACTTTTTTACAAGTAACTATTGTACGTTATTATTAAATTGAAAATCTCAAAAATAAGTAAATTAAAGGAGAAGAATATGATAATTAAAAAGCAACTGATTCAGAAGACAAAATTTGTAACAAGGTTCAGTCAAATAAAAATTTTAATGATTTTAGCTCTTATAGGAGTAATAACAATTTCAATGATTGGCTGTTCAAAAAAAGAACAGGCTGCCTGGAGCAAAATTGAAAAAGATGGTTCATTTACTTATGCGTGTTCAGGAGGCTATCCACCATTTAACTACATTGATGAAAAAGATCATTCATTAGTTGGTTTTGATGTAGATATTGCCAATGCCTTAGCAAAAGAAATGGGGGTAAAAGCAGAAGGAATTACTACTGAGTGGGATGGAATTCTTGGAGGTCTGACAAGTAAACGTTTTGATTGTATCATTGGAAGTATGGCTGTTACAGATGATCGAAAAAAACAAGTAAGTTTTACCTCCCCTTATTATTACGACGGCGCTCAGTTTTTTGCACCTAAATCAAAAGGATATACTTCAATCAAAGACATGAAAGATGGAAAAGTAGGAGTCGTTACCGGAACTACATTCCAGGAAGAGCTGGCGAAATATCCAAACGTATCTGAAGTATTACAATTCACCAGTGATATTGAAAACTTTATGGCAGTACAAAATAAATATACGGATGGTTTGGTCACAAGTCGTTTCGTTGGTTTACAGGCTCCAAAAAAGTATAACTTAGTACCTGTTGGTGAACTATTATATTCCGAAGATATTGCTATTGCTGTCAGAAAAGAGGATAAGCAGTTCTTAGATAAATTAAATGAAGCACTGGCTGCTATCATTAAGAATGGTACCTATGAAGAAATTAGTAATAAATATTTTGGTACCAATATTCTAAATAAAGAATAGAGTAAAAATCAATAGACAGGAGTCAATTATGGAACTTTTACATAGTATAGCAGAATTTTTTGAGATCGCATTTAAAAATTTACCTAACTTTTTACCAGGAATTATAGCAACTTTACTCCTTTCAATTTTATCAATTGTTGGGGGAACGTTAATCGGTATTCTTGTGAATTTAATGAAAATGGCAAAAGTAAGACCGCTCGTTTTATTAGCCGACATTTATGTTGTAATAGTAAGAGGAACACCTTTACTATTACAATTGTTCTTTATGTTTTATTGCCTTCCTCGTATGGGAATTAATCTTGACCGGTTTACTTCTGCAGTATTAGGACTTTCATTTCACAATGGTGCATATATCAGCGAAATATTCAGAGGTGCCATTTTATCTATCCCTAAAGGTCAAAGCGAAGCTGCGAAAGCTATTGGTATGACGAAACTACAATCATTCCGCCATGTAATTTTCCCTCAGGCATTTAAAAATGCAGTTCCTGCTTTGGGAAATCAATTCTTACTGGCAATTAAGGATTCCTCTCTTGCAAGTGTAATTACAATTACAGAAACTATGATGCTTGCAAGACAGTTAGCTACGGCGACATTTTCCATATTCCCAATTTATTTTGATGCCGCATGTATATATATGGTTTTAACGTATACGCTTAGTTTTTTACTAAAAAAACTTGAAAAAAGATTGAGGGTGAATGAACGATGAAAGTTTTAGAAACAAAAAATTTACATAAAAAATTTCATAAATTAGAAGTATTAAAAGGAATTGATTTTTCCATTGAACAAGGTCAGGTAATCAGTATTATTGGATCTAGTGGTTCTGGAAAAAGTACGTTTCTAAGATGTTTGAATTTCTTAGAGAAAAAAGATAAAGGAGATATTATCTACCAGTCAAAAAAAGTGGAAAATAAGGCCTCCTCAATCACTGAATTAAGAAAACATGTTGGTATGGTATTCCAAAGTTTTAATTTGTTTCAAAATATGACAGTTTTAGATAATGTAGCGAGCGGATTACGCATTGTAAACAAAATGGAAAAAACAAAAGCCGAAGAAACAGCAAAAGAAGTATTAGAAAAAGTTGGTATGTTAGATAAAGCAAACGAATATCCAGCAAGAATATCCGGAGGCCAACAACAAAGAGTCGCAATAGCCAGAGCATTGGCAATGTCTCCGGATGTAGTTCTTTTTGATGAACCTACCTCTGCACTTGATCCTGAGTTAGTCGCAGAAGTTCTTTCTGTTATGCAGGATATGGCAAAAGAAGGGATGACTATGGTGATTGTAACTCATGAAATGGGATTTGCAAAAGAAGTATCCGACCGAGTTATTTTTCTCCATGAAGGAAAAATCGCTGAAGAAGGTACCCCGGAAGAAGTATTTGAACATCCCCAAAATGAAAGATTACAAAGTTTTTTAAATAGTATGACATTTAGTTGATTTTGAAAGCACTTAATTCTATAGCTTGAATTAAGTGCTTCTTTCATATTGATTTAAGTTTACAAACACATATTAAATTGCTATAATTTCTCTATGTCTACAGCGCACAGCTGTGCCATGAAAGGAGATAGACTTGAAACCTTTAATTAGTATTATCGTTCCTATTAATCAAGTGGAACGCTATCTTGAAAAATGTCTTTTTAGCATAATGGAACAAAACTATAGGAATTTAGAGATTCTCTTAATTGATGATGGTTCAACCGACAGAAGCGTTGAAATTTGCGATGATTTTGCCAAAAAAGATTCCCGATTCAAAGTATTTCATATTGAAAATGCAGGTGTGGCTAATGCCCGTAACGTCGGTCTGGCAAATAGCACTGGAGATTACATAGCTTTTGTTGACAGTGACGATTATATTGCAAGTGATTACATACAGTATTTATATCATCTACTTACGAAATATAATGGACAAATATCTGCATGCGGGCAGAAAAACGTTGATCTGACCGGAAAGCGTCTGACTCCTTGCACCGCTACAGAAGAAGTTTTTGAGTACTCCCGAAAGGAAGCTCTTTACAACCTTCTTTTTAATCAGAAATTAAATAATTCCTGTTGGGGCAAGTTATTTATCAAAGAATTATTTCAAGATATCTCTTATCCTGCAGGACATTTATATGAAGATTTGGCGACTACTTATCAATTAGTCGCAAAAGCAGATCGTATTATTTATGGAGACTCCGAAAAATATTTTTATATACAGCGTCCTCAAAGTATATTAAATTCTAAATTTTCCAGATTACATATGGACTCTGTATATTTTTCGAAGGAACTTGTCACCTTTATGAAAGAAAACTATCCTTCTTTCGTTCTACCAGCCGAATATCGGTTATTTGCGGCTGCATTTGAAATCGTTTTGAAGACAAAAAAAGATCAGGCAGATCTAAACGATTGTGTGGCTGTTGCCTGGTCAATTATTAGAAAGAATCGTTTTAAATTTATATTTTATAAATCATCTGCTTTTGATTACCGGTGCCTTGCTTTCGCTTCCATATTTGGAATTACCTTTACCCGGAATATTTGGAATCTTTGGCTATCGATAAAGTATAGAAAATAGAGGGGATTTTTATGTCAGAGAAAGTATCTATTGTCATTCCTGTATACAACAGCGAGGCTTTTCTTGAAGACTGTGTGGAATGCATTTTAAACCAAACTTATAAAAATATTGAAATTATTTTAATAGATGATGGCTCTACCGATAATTCATATCAGATTTTAGAAATATTACAGAAAGACCATCCTTCTATCATACGCATTTATCATCAGGAAAATATGGGAACAGGGGCTACCAGAAATCGTGGAATTCTCTATGCAGTCGGAACTTATTTGATGTTTGCAGACAACGATGACACGATGTCACCGGATTATATTGAAACTATGGTAAACCTAATAAAGAAAACAGATTCCGATATGGTAGTGGGGGGATGTCATCGTGTTACTGAATCCGGTAAAACAATTTTTAAACATCGGCTAAATGCACATGCCTGGTCAAAATTTAGAATGACAACACCGTGGGGACGTATTATGCGGACACGCTTTGTTTTGGAAAATCATTTAAAATTTGGTGAATTCGTACTAGGCGAAGATGCTTATTTTACCATTTCTGCTTACAATGCCAGTCCCAAAATTGTTACTACTGATTATATTGGTTATCATTGGGTCGACCATCCAAAATCAGTCTCTAATACTGTTCAGAAACAAGCAGTTTCTGATCCATTTCCTTTACTAGAAGGGCTACTGAATAGAAATGAAGTTTGTAGAAACATCACAAAAAATGAATTAGATTATTTTATCATTAAGTATTTAATGTTTCATCTGACTCATATTGCTAAAACAGTTACAACAGATCAGCTTTACGAGTCAATGCAACAATATTTTGAATGGTTGGATTCAAATTTGCCTGGCTACATGACCAATCAGTTGTTGGGAGTATTTTCACCAAAGGGTGAACAAGTATCTATACGGCTGTTTGTTTGGCTTATGGTTAAAATGTCAATGAAGAAAAAACGTCTTCTTATGAAATTTTTTAAAAGGTTTTCTTAAACTATAGGAGGTATCACTTTTGCTTGTTAATATACTACTATCAACTTATAATGGTGAGAAATATTTGCTGGAACAACTTGAAAGCATCAATCGTCAGACTTACCCCAATATACACTTATATATTCGAGACGATGGTTCCAGCGATGGAACTCTTTCTATTCTTGAAAACTTTTCATCAAAATATCCTATATCCATAATGAAAGGGCAAAATATTGGTTTCATGAAAAGTTTTTTTGAGTTGTTATCAATTGCTGATTCCGGAGATTATTGGGCCTTTTGTGATCAAGATGATGTCTGGCTGCCTCACAAAATTTCTCTTTCCGTAGATTGGTTGAAAAAACAAAATAATCAAATACCATTGTTGTTTCAATCGGCATATGAAATAGTCGATGAAAATTTAATTCATAAACAGGATTACCTCCCACCAAATTATAACATTGATTTCAGGCGTTCTATTACTGAAAACTGGTATTCTGGATTTTCCTGCGTTATTAATAATGTCTCTAGAGATTTGTTATTAAAAGGAAAACCTGATAATATCGATTATCATGATTGGTGGATGGAAATGATTGCAAAAGCCTTCGGCATATCTTATTTTGATTCTACTATTAGTGCCCAATACCGAAGAAGCAGTGAAAGTTTAACTCGTATATCATTTTCCAAAAAAATAAAATGGTTTTTTGAAAATTTCAAGAAAGAATCTGATATACGGCAGCGTGCCTTAGAATTTGAAAGAATATTTTTTCGAGATTTGTCATTGGAACACAGAACAATTTTATCTCTTTTTACAAAAGAACGATATCAGCTCCTTACTTCACTAAAAAAAGCTTGTTATCCGAAACGCTGGCGTCCCGACTTTGCGTCTGAGATTTCCATGCGGTTGTTAATGCTATTAGGTAAAATCTAAGGAAAGGAGTTTTGTTCATGCGTCATTCAATAAAAAAGCAGATTGCAACTGTATTTATTTTGTTATTCGCAGGTACTATTTTCTCGTGTCTTCTTGTAAATGCCGTTTTCTTAGTTAATTATTATCAGAATAATAAGAAAAATACTCTTAAAGAAGCCTTCGCCCAAATAAAAGCAACTGATTTAAATGGTTACGGTATTCCTTTTGAATTTCTACGTACCTGTTCGAAAGGAAATATCGGTTTTGTTATCTGCGATTCCAGTGGCAGAATTACCAAACATTCCTATTCTGACAGTGATTACTTAATATATCGTTTGCGTTATTATCAATTTGAATTTGATGTATCTGACTCTCAAGTAGTGGTCGGGAAGGATAAAGATGCACGATTAGGTACTGATTTTCTGGAACTATATGGTGTATTAGACAGTGGTGATTATATACTGCTTCGTACTCCTATAGAGAGTATTAAAGAAAGTGCCAGTCTTTCCAACCGTTTTCTAGTTTATATCAGTCTTTGTGCCATCGGAATCAGTGCATTTATCATCTGGTTCGTTACGAAAAAGCTGACCGACCCTATACTTGAAATAGTCTCCATTTCTGCCAGAATGGCAAACTTAGATTTCGATGCAAAGTATACAAATAAAACTAAGAACGAGATAGGTCTATTGGGTGCTAATATTAACCAACTCTCCAGTTCATTGGAGCACACGATTTCTGAATTGAAAACTGCTAACAATGAGCTCCTTGAAGATATAGAAAAGAAAAAACAGATTGATGAAATGAGAAAAGAATTTCTCTCTAATGTCTCTCATGAATTGAAGACACCGATTGCTATTATTCAGGGTTACTCAGAAGGTCTGAAAGAATGTGTCAATGATGATGCGGAAAGCCGCGATTTCTATTGTAATGTAATTATGGACGAAGCGGATAAAATGAACAAAATGGTAAAACAGCTTTTAACTTTAAATCAAATCGAATTTGGTAATGACACAATAACCATGGAACGTTTTGATATCGTTGGTCTTACAAAGGGATTGATTCAAGCCTCTCAAATATTGGCAGAACAAAAGAATGCTAAGATCATATTTCATGAACCATCTCCCATTTATGTCTGGGCTGATGAGTTTAAGGTGGAAGAGGTCCTTACCAACTTTCTCAGTAATGCAATTCATTATGTAGATAATGAAAATATTATTGAAGTAAAAATCATGAAAGAAAAAGATACTGTTCGTATCTCTGTTTTCAATACAGGAACTCCCATACCTGAAGAAGATTTAGATAAGATATGGATTAAATTTTACAAAGTAGATAAAGCCCGGACCCGTGAATATGGTGGAAGTGGCATCGGTTTATCTATTGTACGTGCGATTATGGATTCTTTCCATCGGGAATGTGGCGTAATTAATTACGATAACGGAGTCGAATTTTGGTTTGAATTAGATAGCAAAGCGTAAGGGGGTAACCCTTACGCTTATTCTTCATTTCTAATTACTTTTCCTTCTTCATTAATCGAAATACTATAGGAGATTCCTTCGAGGTAATCATATAAATTCTGTGCATTTTGATCCTCTAATTTTGTTGTATAGGCATTTGAAGCACTACAAGGTATCACTTGTAACTGTGATTCCTGGTTAGAATTTATTGTTACTTTTAAAGCTGCGGTCTTTTCTATTGATCTACCAAATATAAAATTCCCAAGGCTATAAATAATAGGCTTTCCGTTATAATATTCGATTCCTTGTAAAACATGGGGATGACTTCCAATAACAATATCTGCACCAGCATCAATATATTCTCTTGCCAATTGTTTTTGATACTCTTCCGGCGTATTATTCCTTTCGACTCCCCAATGTACATAAACAACTGTATAATCGCATTTTTTCTTAGACTCTTTAATCTCATTTACCAGCATGGTAGAATCATAAGTACAAAATACTCCAGGTGTTTTATTTTCTACATTCCAACTAACTTCGGGAATCACTCTTGAAGCTGCAAGGAATCCCACTTTCCTTCCTCCTGCATTTATAATCTCCAATTGTTTTGCTCTCTCTAAGGAATCTCCTGCGCCTACATATTTAATTCCGGCTTGATCCAATGTGGCAAATGAATCCACTAATGCATCTACACCAAAATCTAAACTATGATTATTCGCTAACGTAACAATATCAATTCCTAATTGTTTAAATAAATCAACCTTCTGAGGATTCACACGGAATGTAAACTGCTTGTCCTCTGCCTGTGCTCCCCTAGTACTAAATGGAAATTCCTGATTAACCATTGTGATCTCTGCATTCTGCATTTCTTTTTGTAAATCATCTGCTATGATTCCATCGATTCCTGCATTGCTTTCATTATTTAGAACATACTGGCTAAATAGTATATCCCCTGTAAAAAGTATTGTAAAATCCTTAATTTCTTTTTCATTTGTTTTAGCTGGATTATCATTCTTTTCTACAGGCTTTTTATCTGTACTTTTATTATCTTTCACATCAGTTTCTTGTCTAATTTGGGAAGTGGAAGTATCTTCCTTATTCTGTTTTGTCTGATTAGCAGACTTTTGAACCAATAAATAAGTAATCCCTAATAAGAATAAAACAATAATAATTCTTAAAACTCTATAAAACATACGAACACGGCGTCTTTTCTTTTGTTTCTCTCGTAGTTTTCTGTTTCTTTTCGTCCCCATTGTTCTCCTTTCAACTAAAACTGATCAGCTAATTTTTTAACATTACTTTTTTCGAATACTCTGCTGCTATTTTGGTTGCTTCAATTAGGCTTATAGGTTTTGCCATACCCTTACCTGCAATATCAAAAGCTGTTCCATGATCTACAGAGCCTCTAATAAATGGAAGACCAAATGTCAATGTAATTGACTTATCAAAATCTAATGTTTTACATGCAATATGTCCTTGATCATGATATAAAGATAAAATTGCATCATACTCGCCTGATTTACCTTTATGGAATACAGAATCAGCCGGACAAGGCCCCACAGCATTTATTCCTATTTTCTGTGCCTCTTTCATTGCTGGAATTATTTCATCTATTTCTTCCCTTCCAAATAAGCCATTATCTCCACCATGAGGATTCAACGCAGCTACTGCAATGTATGGTTTTTGAATACCAACTTTTTTCAACTCTTTATCTATGTGAATCATTGTTTCCAGAAGCTTTTCTTTTGTAATATACTTACAAGCATCAATAACCGACATATGACGGCTAACAAAAAATACTCTTAATTTATGACAGGAAAACATTGTTAATGCATACGGAGAATTTGTCTTTTCTTGATAAATTTCCGTATGACCTGACTGTGATACGCCAGCTAATTTAATGGCTCCTTTATGAATAGGCGCTGTAGATACCGCATTAATTTTTTTTGACAAACCCAATTCTATCGATTTTAAAATATAATCCATAGCCATTTGACCTGCTAATCCTTGTTCTTTTCCCCACTCTAATTTTTCAATATCGTAGACTCCCGTTTCTAAAACATCTAACGTACCTATTTCAAATTTTGCCTTTTGGGGATCAACTATTTGATTACATTTTATCTCTTTGTGTAATATATCGGCTGCTTTTAGCAGAACTTCAGTACTTCCAATAACAAAAGGTCTACAATATCTGAAAACTTCTGGTGAAAGCATAGTCTTTACTACTATTTCAGGTCCAATCCCTGATGGATCACCCATAGTAATCGCTATGACCGGTTTTTCTTCTTTTTCGTACATTCTTTTCATCCTTTCCTTCTTTTTTATTATAAATAAGATAATCGTCAAAACAAACACACTTAACACATAATCTTCTTCACAATTATAGCATAATAACTATTTATTTTGGAGATGTCTCATTATACATATTTCAAAAAACAACCATAGCAATTACTCACTATGGTTGTCTTTTTTTCCTTATAAAAAGAACAATGGCTGTCATTATATAGATAAATAGCATCCCAATTACAAGTGAAACACTCCATTGAGAAGATCTTTTTACTGACTTTTTGTCATCCGAATCTTCTTTGGAAGACTTCTTAATTTTTGTTCTTACTGAACGCTCTTCCTGATAACTGGTTCCACTTGGATCTTCATACGTTACCGTTAGAGTCCCTTCTGTTGAACCATATTTTTCGTCTTCTGTAGCCCCTTCTTTTCCTAATGATTTCTGTGTTACTGCCGCAGTAATCTTACCTTGTTTCGATGCACCAGGCTCAATATCTCCGATAAAAGTGATTCCCCCATCGGTCAGCCCGTCAACGTCTAAAGAACACATACAGTTTTTTATCGTGGTATTACCAGTATTAAAAACTTTTATAGTAACATCTGTTTTTTTACCACTTTCTACTTCCGCATTAATAACAGCCTTATCAACTAATATGGAAATTGGCTGACCTAATTTGACAAATAAGATTTGATCATCTGTAAGTTCCGCTCCGTTTTTATCTACATATTTAAGCGATAATGTTATCTTTTGATTTACTTTTGTGATTGCCTCTTGTGCTTTCATTGTAAACGAAACGGTTTGGCTTCCACCTGCTTTTAATGTATCAATAAAAATACTATTTTGCATTCCAACCGGAACTATTTCACCTAACTCACTATCAAACGACAATTTTAGATTTTTTGCTTCCATTTTACTTTTATTTTCTAACACTAACTGGAAAGTCATTTCTTGACCTGCTATAGGTTTTTCTGGTGAAACGCTACATTTTGTAACTACAATTTTAGGAGCCCCACTGTTTTCCTGATTTTCACTTCCGGTCGTATCACTTGTATTTCCACCTAGGGAAACCGCAGGTTCACTCATTGGTACTTCCAAATTATTTTCCGTTCTCATTGCATCCGTACTAGAACTACTTTCTGCTTCAGTCCCATCTTTTATATTTATATACAAGCCAAAATCTTGAACTACATTTTGACCTTTTACTTTATATTTCGTCTGAATATTAACCGGATAAGAGCCATTAATTCTATTCTCATCTAAGGGCAGAGAAAACGTCACTAGATATAATTCTTGACTTTTTCCTGATTTAGACTTTACTGTTTCTAGGTTAAAAACTTTTTCATAAATTCGCATTTTAAATGGTATTGTTGTTCCATCGTTCACTTTAATGGATGCTGTTAACTTATTACTGTCTAATTTTATTCCTTTTTCCACTTTTAAAGGTAAGACTAATATTACTTTTTCATCCTCAACGATTGGTTCATAACCTTTCTGATAAGACTGCATCATATTTTCATATTTTAGTTTTGTTTCGATCGATAAATACGTCTGCATCGGATTGACTAAATCGTCTGTAGCATTTGCTGGTAAACACTGTAACAGTACGAAGATATTTGTAATAATTAATAATGCGATTCTTTTTATTTTTCTTCTCATGTTCTTATCTCCTTAAAAATGCCACCATCCATTTCACATACGGTATCGCACAATATATCAATATCTTCTGAATTATGGCTGGCTAATAAAATTGTCTTTCCTTCTGCTTTTAATTCAAGTAATAACTTCCGAATCTCTGCTACTCCATGTTTGTCCAGACCGTTAAAAGGCTCATCCAAAATTAGTAAATCCGGATTCTCCATTATGGCCTGCGCAATTCCCAGTCTTTGGCGCATTCCTAAAGAATATTTGGTTACAGGCTTTTTTAATTTAGGGTCTAGTCCTACCCGTTCTATGGTATCAATTATTCTTTGTTTTTTTATCTTATTTCTAAGCTTTGCTAATATTTGTAGATTTTGAAACCCTGTTCCATATGGAAGAAAACCCGGACTTTCAATAATAATTCCGATGCTTTCCGGAAAATCTATATCTTTTCCAACTCTCTTACCTCCTACTTTAATGAAACCAGTGGAAGGCTTTAAAAAACCACAGATGCATTTAAACAATACCGTCTTTCCAGAACCATTATTTCCAATAATTCCATGAACCTGTCCTGCCTTAAAATGGTGAGATAACTCTTTCACAACTAAATCCTCTCCAAACTTTTTACTTACTTTTGAAATTTCTATCATTAAATACCCTCCTGTTTTTCTGCCCCTATAAACATAAAATTATATCGGCGCATGGCATGTATTATCATAATTAATAATAATAAAATGGCCCCTCCAAAAATAAGATAACTATCTCTTAAACGAGGCAGATTATCATATCCAAAGTTGTGCATAGGAAACGTCACATGAGACAAAGGCGAAATCCAACCACGTAGTATAACTGCGATAAACTTATACTTATCCTTCAACCCCAAAATACCACTAATAAAATCAGATTTTAATAAGAATCCTACCAGATGAAACATAAATATACCGATTACACCTGCTGTCTTTCCTTTTTTTATAATTATGTATTGCATCACAAAAACAGATATCAAGATATAAAGAAGCATCAAAATAAAAATAGTCATCATACATTCATACGGGCGAGACATCTGTGCTGTTTTTAACGTTGCTGGAATCGATAATACTTTACTATAATCTGTATAACTTAAAAGCTCTGCTGTATCACTCCATTGATTTCCAATAAATGCATTTTTGCAACACAAAAGAGTGGTTATAACAAAAATATATAAAATATATAAGAAAGAGGACAATGTCAAATATAACATCTGTCCTAAGGTCCATATTCTGGCATTTGTTCTTATCAATGCATAAGGCACTGATCCATCTAACAAAGGCATGTCCGCAAATAATAAAATTAATATCAAAGAAACTAATAAAACGGAAGTTCCATCTCCAAAACTCCAAACAAAAGGCTCTACAATCTGAATCACGGTTCCTTTTTCAAAGCTAAAATTCATTATTTTTTCTGTTAACAAAAAACTTAAAATTCCAGCCAGTAAAAAACTTACAACAACACGTTTATTCCGTTTCCATCGATAAAAATGATAGGTACATACTTTCCAAATTAAATATAAACTTTTCATTATTTTCTCCTTACTCACAATCAATGTCACGTTTCAACAAAGTTGCATATACCATTACAGCAATCACAGAAAGCTCTACCAAAATTCCAAGAATACTTAAAATGGTATCTCCCCAATCATGTTGCCGACTTACCCACTCTCTTGGATTTATCACATAGATTCCGGAGAAATATCTAGTAAAAAGTATGATTGATAGATAGCTAATTAAAAATGGACCTCCATATGCCATATATCGATTATGAAATCCAATAGCACAACATGCCCCTATGGTTCCCCATAACATTCCTAAGGCAAAAGCCAAAAATGAAATTTTGGATACTTGCCATAAAAAGTTTTCAGCACCTTTTGCTTTTGTTAATTCTAAAGGGCTTAGTGCCAGGAATAAAATTCCAGCACTAAGCCACGTTCCTAAAAACACACTAAGCCCACTTCCAAATGCAGTCGAAGTAACCTTTGAAAAAATGTAGTTTTTTCTATTACATCTAGGTAAATAATGTTTCAAATATCCGTGACCTTGTTCCTCTAAAAAACGTGTTCCAAAAGCAATCGTACTTAAAATGGGAATAGCAAAAACAAAACTTTCCGCTCCCACTCCTTCTAAAACTACTTTGAAATGATACCCTGCTTCAATTCCTTGTTTCAATTGATCTTTTGATAAAAACAACATCTGACTTCCGCCTAAAAGAATCACCAATGCCGTTCCAATCACAGCAAGGAAAAAACGGACTGAAAAAATCCCATATTCTAAATCTACGCTTAAAACATTCCATAACTTTTTCATTAGTAACCTAATCCTCTATCAATAATACTTCCATCCATCGCATTTATGGTTAAGAAGCTCATCGGCTCATTAGGGCCTTTTTCATTATAGCTGTAGGAACCATAGAAATCCCATACCGGAACTAATGTATACTCTCCATCACTGTCTTGGTTTTTAACTCTCATAAGACCTAATTTTATTTCATCGATTTTACACTTCATGTTTTCAGTATCAGCCTTTTGTTTTTCAGTCCCACCTACTGCCATTTTCAAATCAGAATCTTCCTTACTTGAAGGTTCTGTATCTGCCGTTTCTATTGGCTCTTTACCTTCACTTATATCTGTAGACAATAGACTACTATTCAAAAATACTTTATCTTTAAAAATTTTTATTGCTTCTTCATAGGAAATTAATTTTACATTTTCAGCTAAAATAGAATCCACTGTCATAGGCTCATTCCACATAAAAGTGGATAACCCTTCTTCACTAAACATAATCTGCATAGATTCATATTGTTTTGGTAAAGATGCCATTGAAAAATTTTCCGGATCTTGACTCATAGCTTCTTTATTCATAATAGGCGTTGCATCATATGCCTCCTCTACATCATTTACGACTCTTTTATAGATAAGCTGATACCCATTATAATAATCTTTTGATTCAAAAGTCTTATCATCCTTGGCAACTGTAGGTACACATTTAACCAGTTTATATTCTTCTGTACCACCTAACTTTTTTAATAGCTCTTCTGCTTTTTGTTTCGCTTCTTCCTCACTATATTTACACTTATTTTCGTATCCATCAAAATAACCTTCAAAAATCCCCATGCCGTTGTTACTAATATAAATCACACTATTCATGTATTCTCCAGTAGAGACAGAAAAAATGTTCTGATCTCCTTCTTTTTTACTTTGAACAGAAAAATTCTTCGCATTTTCACCCATTTCACCAGTCTTATCTTCCTTGAGAACAAAATCAACAGGCTTTTCTTCTACTTTTTCCGGTGCCTTATCATAATATCCTTGCAGTTCTAAAAGAAAATCCTGACTAGATTTCATTATTATTTCTTTCTCTTCTTTCGTCATTCCTTCATAATCTGCTTTTTCCATTTCTTTCTTTTGATTTTCAATTAATTCAGCCAATTGTGCTTTTGACATATCTTCATACTTTATAATATTTCTATACTCTTTTCCATCAAAGAAAAAATCAGAAAGTCCTTTTAAATCTAACTTTGATAAATCTCTGTTTACAACTTTTACTGCAGGAATACTTTTCGTTTCTGGTACACTAACTTTTGCATTTACATTTATAGTAGTCTTACCATCTTTTGACTTCACATCAAATTTTTCAGATTCGGGGGCATTTATCTCCGAACGAATTTCCTTATTTCCTGCCTTTGTCTTATTTTTTTCTACAACTTTTACAATGCTTTGTTTTTGAGAAATTGCCTCTTTCTTTGGTGTTGATTTGCAGCCTGATAACAGCCCTGCGCAAATACACATTAAAAGTAAACTTACATTTTTAAATTTCATGTCTTATCCTTCCTTATGCTTATATTTTACTAGAATCAAATAAATTTCTTTGTATGGTATCATGAATAATTCTAGTCTATATTGTGTTTGGGAATTTTGATGTTTTTAGAAATTTATGATTATCTTTCAAATAACGATTTATAAGACTGTGCTTTTATAGCACAAAAGAAACTTATACTCCATAATCCTTTTGTATATCCTTATATCACTATCATTTTCCCTTCAATAACGCTCTTAAAATTGTATCTGTTTCGCCATATTATGTCAACTATTGCACTCTTAACATTTTCTTAAAATTATTAATTCTTTATCTGATTAGTTAACTTTATCTTCTATTATTTTCTATTTCTTCAATTTTCTTTTTAGTACTTCTATATTCCCACCACGAGTACAATGGTAATATTATCAATTCAAAGTATAACCCTTTTACTTCACTTATTAATATTACTAAAATATAAATAACACATAATAATATAAATAAAATTATTGAATGTCTTCTATTCTTTTCTATCCATAATCTAATACTACTAGACATAATAATTGTCAATAACATACTCGTTATAAATATAACTACTATTTCAAATATATTCATTCTTTTTTCAACTCCTTACATATATTACACTTTTTGCTTGACTTCCCACTTACACAAAAAATTAAAGGTATTCGTTACTAATTTTTATTTTTATCACTTTTTATCCATACAATTCCTATTCCTAATGATATTCCAAATGCCACACTGCAATTTCTAACTATATCAATGTTATTAGGTCTGATATATAAATCAAATATATAATTCATTGCAAATAAAAAACAAAAAAATAAAATCATTATAAAAATTTTATTTTTTTGTATGATACCTTTTCTTCTATTCATATTAACACCCTATTCCTTTCAATCTGATAAACTTTCTTTTTCTACTGTTTAAAGAAATTCTAGAACATTACTTGTGGAATAAGTTTAACAGGCGGCTAATTTTTCAAAGTTATGGGCTCAAGTCAGTTATCTAATAACCTTTGATTTACTATCCAAGCATTTGGACAAGAGCTTTGCAACTTCTTTTTTCCCTTTACTTTTTATATAAGCGGCAACACCTCCAGCAACACACCCCCCCTAACGCCAAACGAATAGCAGTATTAAGTATTGCGGCACCTATAGTTATTTATATATTGTTCAATTTTTTATCCTTAATTAAATATTCCACATTTGTTTGTAAAATTTTTTAACACATTAGAAAACTAATTCATATTCTATAAAAAGACACCTCATCCGATTTCACCACAAACAAATACTTATTCCTCTCTCATAACTCATTCCCATAGTTTATTTGAAATATAATCAAATGTTTTTTCACTTTTTATTTTATCTTCTGAAAACTTCTGATTAGGGCTTAAAACAAATAGCGTCCCCGTGAAATCTATATAAAATTCATCAATTCCCATCCGCATTAAATCTTTTGCGGGATCCCCTATTATTACGTGTTTATCCGTTATTTTAAAAATCACCACAAAGTGACTTAATCCTTCTTTTGTAATTACATTAGCAATAGCTGGCAATGTATATTTGCTAAGAAATCCCTCTCTATCTACCCTAACAGCCTGCGACGTAAAACCGAGTTCATCACAACATTTACTTAATCCTATTAAATTAGTCCCCTTTAAATCTGTTACCATCATATCTCTAAGCTTTGTGATGGTTGTCTCTTTCTTGTAGTACAGACAAATCATTGCTAAACAGGCCGCTCCACAGTCTGTAGCATCATGCTGCTTTACAAATGTGTATTTCATTCCGTTACTCCTTTCAAAGCTTTCTTCAAATTTATTAATTTTTTATGGTAAGTTAATAACTATTTTTAATTGAAAATTCTTGTTAAAATAAATAATAAGTACATTTTCATATTCCTTCTTCAACTATATTAATAAATAGAACAAATAAAAACAACCCTCAAAAGACTGAGTGGTTGTTTTTGATGCTAAACGGTCATAGTAGAGAATACAAGTATTTAAATGGAAATTAACTGGGTGTCCTTATATAGTATAATCTCTTTATTAATTCAATCGACATAAGAAACATCTAAAATAGCATTTCTATGACATCGATAAAATAAGTCTTTATCTAACATATTTTCATAATCTTTCAAAGGAAGTTTACTAACAATTTGTTTATCGTTTTTAATTTCTGTAAAATAACCGTTCAGACATTCTACAACACTCTCTTTAATAATTTTTTTCTAAAAAACGAAACCCATTAGTGAAATCCTTAGGCGTAATACAGAGAGTCATATCCTAACTATTGACTTAGAGCCTTAATAAATGTCAAAAAAGAACCACCAGAAGGCTGAGTGGTTGTTTTTGATGCTGAACGATACTTCTAAATTTTTTAATTAACTTTTATTATCAGTCATAAATTTGACATATAATTCAACTAACTCAGCCTTCTTCCTTCTGGAATATCTAACGGAATATCCTCTATACAGTACAATCTTTTTATCAATCCAATCTATATACGAAATATTTACAATACAATTTCTATGACATCGATAAAATAACTCTTTATCTAACATACTTTCATAATCTTTCAATGGAAGTTTACTAACAAATTGTTCATTGTTACAATATATAAAAGTGCCATTCCTAATAGCTGAAATATACATAATATCCTTTTGATTTATTTTAACTATTGTTCCAGTAAAATCAACTTCAATTTGTTTATCGTTTTTAATTTCTGTAAGATAATCGTTCAGACATTCTACAACACTCTCTTTTAAGAATCTTTTTTCTAAAAAACGATACGAATTTACATGAAATCCTTTTTGCATAACCTCCATATGACAGGTAACAAAAACAATTTTTACCTCTTGATCAAATTTTCTTAGTCTTTTAGCAGTTTCTAACCCATTTAGATCTTCCATTTCTTCATCTAAGAATATTAAATCAAATTTCTCTTTTGTATTTAACAATGATTCTCCCGAATTAAAACAAAATATCTCCACAGCATAATCAGAAGAATTCATATACTCCTCTACTACTTTTTTTAAGATATCAATCCAAACCTTTTCATCATCACAAATTGCAATTCTCAAAATGTTACCTCCCTATGTAATATCTTTTCACTTATGTCATTACGAAAAAACATTGAACCAGGTTTATAAAATGGAAATTGATTATCTAACCTTATGAGATTTGATTTATAAGGTTGCAGCGATTTCTCAGGTGTATCTGGCGGATACATCAAGAAATTCACGAAACCTTAAAGGATGAAAGATCATAGATTAGATAAGTTATGTATCCATAAATTTACAGATTTAATTATATATTTTATACTTAATTCCATCATATACCAGCGTTAATAGATTAACATAAATATATAAATATGTCTACGGTTTTCAACTCAGAGATTGTTTAAGAATTTTTTAGCATCTATCAATATATTTTATTATGTCGGTAAAAATTAACCTTTCAGAGCTGGACTTAGCATTTCATCTAAATTATATTCAATTTTATCTTATTAAACCTTTGTATATATAATAAAAAAACCTAGAAAATATACTTTCTAGGTTTACTATCGAGGCGCAGGCCGGATTTGAACCGGCGCGTACTGGTGTTGCAGACCATTGCCTTACCGCTTGGCTACTGCGCCATATTAATTTTATATTTGACACTTTGCCATAAAAAATGACTCCTACGGGAATCGAACCCGTGTTACCGCCGTGAAAGGGCGATGTCTTAACCGCTTGACCAAGGAGCCTTATTACTCTTAAATCACGACAACTGTTATACTTTTTCTTAACCTTATCATTTGTTAAGCTCCGTATGGGTGTGGTTCTCGCATTCTTAATTCACGTTTACACGTTATCAGCTCCCCGAGTAGGGCTCGAACCTACAACCCCACGGTTAACAGCCGTGTGCTCTACCATTGAGCTATCGAGGATCATAAGGTTTTTATACCTTCAAAACTCCACATGGATTTCCTAGATTGACATGCATCCGTTAGCCTGTCAGACCTTGATTCGAGTCCGGATCTTATCCTTCCTCTCCTTCTTAGGTCAA
>NZ_QRCT01000011.1 GCF_003363435.1 Anaerosacchariphilus polymeriproducens | reverse complement strand
CGAATCAAGGTCTGACAGGCTTACGGATGCATGTCAATCTAGGAAATCCATGTGGAGTTTTGAAGGTATAAAAACCTTATGATCCTCGATAGCTCAATGGTAGAGCACACGGCTGTTAACCGTGGGGTTGTAGGTTCGAGCCCTACTCGGGGAGTTAAAAATTCAAATATGTAAATGCATTTTAAACATAAGTTAAAGAAAATAGCCGAGTAAAATAATAAGGCTCCTTGGTCAAGCGGTTAAGACATCGCCCTTTCACGGCGGTAACACGGGTTCGATTCCCGTAGGAGTCATTTCGATGAGAGTTATTGATAGGCCGATGTAGCTCAATTGGCAGAGCAGCTGATTTGTAATCAGCAGGTTATCGGTTCAAGTCCGATCATCGGCTTTTTTGGACCTTTAGCTCAGTTGGTTAGAGCAACCGGCTCATAACCGGTCGGTCCTGGGTTCGAGTCCCCGAAGGTCCATTAAAAAGTACATAAGGCCCAGTGGCTCAGTTGGTTAGAGCGCCGCCCTGTCACGGCGGAGGTCGTGGGTTCGAGTCCCATCTGGGTCGTTTTACTTGTATTTTGTTAAGTTTAATTTTATATTTATTACCCATGGGATCATAGCTCAGCTGGGAGAGCACCTGCCTTACAAGCAGGGGGTCACAGGTTCGAGCCCTGTTGGTCCCATTTATATTAAGTAAATTTCTTAATATAAAATGCCGGCGTGGCGGAACTGGCAGACGCACAGGACTTAAAATCCTGCGGGACTAATCTCCCGTACCGGTTCGATTCCGGTCGCCGGCATTATTTGAAATTGGATAAATAAAATTAATTTAATATGTGTACGTGTAGCTCAGCTGGATAGAGCACTTGGCTACGGACCAAGGTGTCGGGAGTTCGAATCTTCTCACGTACGTTTAAGAGTTCTTGTTTGTAGTATTACGGATGAGGGCTTTTTTGCAGTTTAAAAATTGAGGAATGGATTGAATTATTTAATTAAGATTTTATGAATTTAGAGTAAATTTTTAAAACTAAGTAATAATTCATAAAACTTTCATGAAAGTTTTATTTACCATACAATAAGCATGTGATAGAATGAAAAGAGTTTAAGGTTTGATAATATTTGATAAGGAGATAGATATGAGTAAAGAAGAATTTCTTGATGAGTTAAGAATCGCATTGCAGGGTGAAGTTTCTCAAAATGAAATTAGTGAGAATTTAGAATATTACGATAGATATATAGCGAGCGAGATACGTAAAGGAAGATCTATAGAAAGTGTCATGGAAGAATTGGGAAATCCAAGATTAATTGCTCGAACAATAATAGATACTCATTCTAATGTAAAAACTAGTAATAGTGATACATATTATAGTCAAGATAAATATACAGAAGATAACTCAACTGGTGGATTTCAGGCAGAGTATGGAAATAACGGATGGGATGTAAGATTTGGAAAATTTAAATTAAACACATGGTATGGTAAGTTATTAGGTGTATTGTTTGTTATAATGTGTTTAGTAGTTTTAGGCCTTATTTTAAATTTACTTTTTCCATTTATATTAATGGGACTTGCTATATGGTTTTTAGTTGTCCTATTAAATAAAAGGTAAAAATCATTAGACCATAACCATATTCCGTATCAAAAATCGAACAAAAAGATAATATTAATCATATTATAAAATTATAATTCTTAATATTTTTTTAAATAGTAATTGACAAATAGAAAATAGCATGCTAAACTTTTGGCATGGATTATATGACTGACGGAAGTGGATTTAACCACATGAAGTATAATCATTAAAAAAAGCCGACCGTCTGGGCAGAAGAAGCCTAGAGTGTTGGCTTTTTCTATTTCAAAAATTTGGATATAGAAAGAGGTGATTATGTTTTGATGGGAAAGATTCATTCTATTGAGACCATGGGTTTAGTGGATGGTCCGGGCATTCGCACTGTACTATTTTTTCAAGGATGTAGTCTTAGGTGCCAATATTGCCATAATCCTGATACATGGGATTTAAAATCAGGAAAAGAAATGAATGTAACTGAAATCATAAAAATACTAAAACGTTATCAACCATATTATGGAGAAACAGGTGGTGTTACCTGCTCTGGTGGGGAGCCGCTTTTACAAGCTGAATTTTTAATAGAACTTTTCAAACAATGTAAAAAGGAAGATATTTCTACATGCCTTGATACGGCAGGTTATGGAAATGGAGATTATAATGAACTACTAGAATATACAGACTTGGTTCTTTTCGATGTAAAGCACTATATACCTGAAATGTTTCGTAAACTAACTGGAGGAAATTTCAATATAATTTCAAATTTTTTAGATGCTTTGAAAAAAAGTGGGACTCCTATTTGGATTCGTCATGTGATTGTTCCTGGCTTAACGGATACGGAAGAACATATTAGGAGACTAAAGGATTATATTTCAGGAATTCCCAATGTGGAAAAGATTGAACTTTTACCCTACCATACACTCGGAGCTAAGAAGTATGAGAAAATGGGAATTGATTACCCTTTGAAAGATATTGAACCAATGGATAAAGAAGAAACCAAAAAACTACAAAATATGATATTAAATATTGAATCATAATTACTACGAAAGGATTTGATAATATGTATACTAAAGCGTGGGATGGATTTCAAACAGGAAAATGGACAAAAGAAATTGACGTAAGAAATTTTATTCAAAAAAATTATACACTTTTTGAAGGTGATGATAGTTTTTTAGAAGGAGTTACAGATAAAACCCAAAAAGTCTGGGATAAATGTAGCAGCTTGCTTGAAGAAGAAGTAAAAAAAGGAATTTTAGATATAGAAACAAATATTATTTCTGGAATTGATAATTTTGCTCCGGGATATATTGATAAAGAAAATGAAGTTATAGTTGGATTGCAGACTGATGCACCATTAAAAAGAATTGTTAATTTGTATGGTGGAATGAAAATGGCAAAGAATGCTCTAGAACAATATGGATATCATTTAAATCCACAAATAGAAAGCGATTTTCATGCATATAGGAAAACGCATAATGAAGGAGTTTTTGATGCGTATCCTGAAAGAACCAAAGTAGCCAGACATGTTGGTTTGCTGACTGGTTTGCCAGATGCCTATGGAAGAGGTCGTGTAATTGGAGATTATAGAAGAGTTTCTCTTTACGGGATTGATTTCCTCGTGGATGAGAAAGAAAAAGAACTAGCGGCCTTTGATGGACCTATGACAGATGAACGTATCAGAACTAGAGAAGAAGTAAAGATGCAGATTTATGCTTTAGATGAGATGAAATCGATGGCTCTAAAATATGGTGTAGATATTAGCAGACCAGCAGAAAATGCGCAGCAAGCGATACAATATCTATATATGGCGTATTTGGCAGGTGTAAAAGAAAATAATGGTGCTGCGATTTCTCTAGGTCGGACTTCTACGTTTTTGGATATTTATTTGGAAAGAGATTTGAAAAACGGAGTAATAACAGAGAAAGAGGCACAAGAACTTATTGATCAGTTTATTATAAAATTAAGATTAGTGCGTCATTTGAGAACGCCAGAATATAATGAATTGTTTGGTGGTGATCCAACCTGGATTACAGAAGCTATCGGTGGAATAGGATTAAATGGGCAACCTCTGGTTACCAAAAATTCTTTTCGCTATCTGCATACATTAACTAACTTAGGAACAGCTCCAGAACCCAATATGACAGTATTGTGGAGTAGGGATTTACCACAATCTTTTAAAGAGTATTGTGCGAAAATGAGTATTGAAACGGATTCTATTCAATATGAAAATGATGATATCATGCGTCCTTTATATGGAGACGATTATGCAATTTCATGCTGCGTGTCTGCGATGCGAGTGGGAAAACAAATGCAATTTTTTGGTGCAAGGGCAAATCTTGCAAAATCTCTGCTTTTGGCTATTAACGGTGGAGTTGATGAATTGAAGAACGTATCTGTTATACCAGGAATCGAGCCTTTAAAGGAAAATATATTAAATTATGAAGAAGTTTTAGAACGATACAAAAAAGTTCTGGATTATGTAGCAGAATTATATGTTGACACAATTAATATTATTCACTATATGCATGACAAATATGCTTATGAAGCTAGTCAGATGGCATTACATGATATTAATGTCGAACGACTTACAGCATTTGGAATTGCCGGAATATCAGTGGTAGCAGATTCTCTTTCAGCTATAAAATACGGAAAAGTCACTCCTATACGTGATGAACAGGGTATTACTGTCGATTTCAAAGTGGAAGGTGATTATCCCAAATATGGTAATGACGATGATAGAGTAGATGATTTGGCAGTCGAAATAGTAACGCACTTCTCAAATTCTTTGAAAAAACATCCGATTTATAGGAATGCTAAGCATACTTTGTCAGCTCTTACGATAACCAGTAATGTAATGTATGGTAAGAAAACAGGTAGTACTCCGGATGGTAGAAAATTCGGTGAACCTTTTGCACCAGGAGCAAATCCTATGCATGGACGTGACGAAAACGGTGCCCTTGCCTCATTAAATTCTGTGGCAAAAATTCCATATAGGAATATCTGCCAAGATGGTGTGTCCAATACGTTTTCTATTGTACCTGAAGCATTAGGAAAAGAATCCGTACAACAGAAAGAAAATCTAATTCATATTTTAGATGGTTATTTTATACAAGGTGCACATCATTTAAACGTTAATGTTTTAAATCGGGATATTTTGATTGATGCCATGGAAAATCCAGAAAAATATCCAACACTTACTATTCGAGTTTCAGGTTATGCGGTAAACTTTAATCGACTTACACAAGAACAGAAACAAGAAGTAATAGAAAGAACTTTTCATGAATCAATTTAAGTTTTAGAAAAACGGTGGAAAATTATTCCACCGTTTTATTTTAAAAATCTTAGTAAAGTAGAAACAGCTGGTAGGGGAGCTACCAGCTGTTTCAATGAGGGGAGTATAAATAATTAATAAGGGGTTATATAATGTAAAAAAAATTTTTGAAGGGTAAATTCTTTTTACAAACTAAGTATAATATATTTTGTCAGGAATTGCAACAAAAAAATTTAAAAAAACTAAGATATTTTTAAGAATTTAAAAACTAAAGATTTTACTGAATAAAATTAGACGAAAGTGAGATAATAATCTTGCAATATAAAAAAAGGAGGCAATTTATTATGGCAAAAAATTATGATTCACAGAATGGAGTTAGCAATACTAATTCTAATAATAGTAGCAGAAATGCCAATTCTCAAAATTCTCAAAATGTAAATAGCCAGAACGCAAGAAATGCAAATTCTTCTCAGAATGCAAGAAATGCAAATTCTCAGAATGCTAGAAATGCACAGGGTTCAAACTCAACTACTGGCGCTAATGGTGCTAACACATCATCAAACTATTCAAGTTCAGGCTCAAACAGCAATAATACTACAAGTAATAACAGGTAACAAAAAAGCAAAAAAAGCATATTATAATTAAAGGAAGAGAACCGACTTAAGATACGATTTTTTAAGTCGGTTCTTTTATTACTATAAAAGATATTTGTATTGAAATAAGGTGAGTAATATGAGCTTTGAAATGATAAATGCAAAAGAATTAAAAAAATATCTAGTAATAAATCCCGTTATATTAATTGATTTAAGAGAAGAAGAAGAGTATAAACAAAGGCATATTGCTGATGCTATTAATATTCCGTATGAAGAATTAGAGGAAAACCTTTACAAATTGCCTAAAAATAAAGAAATTATTTTGTATTGTGAAAGGGGCGGGGTAAGTTTTATGGCTGCAAAACAGCTAAGTGAAAAAGGTTTTTTAGTTAAAACTTTAGTAGGAGGAATACAAGGATATAATATGGAAAAACTGGAATAAAACATTGACAGTATTATGAGGGGGATTTAATATATAATTAGATAATTTTGAAATATTTAAGATTTCAAAAGAAGAAAGGTAAAGAAATATGCGCACATATGAGTTAATTGCTCCTTGCCATTTTGGTTTAGAAGCAGTTTTAAAAAAAGAAATATATGATTTAGGATATGAAGTAAGTAAAGTAGAAGATGGACGAGTAACATTTATAGGTGATGAAGAGGCCGTCTGCCGTTCTAATATTTTTCTAAGAACTGCGGAACGGGTTTTAATAAAGATAGGAAGTTATAAAGCGGAAACATTTGAGGAATTATTTGAAAAAACAAAAGCACTGCCATGGGAAGAATATATACCTGAAGATGGAAGGTTTTGGGTAAAAAAAGCGTCTTCAATTAAAAGTAAATTATTTAGTCCTTCGGATATTCAATCAATCATGAAAAAGGCAATGGTTGAAAGAATGAAGCAAAGTTATCATAAAAATTGGTTTGATGAAAATGGAGCCGATTATCCGATAAGAGTATTTTTAATGAAAGATGAAGTGACGGCAGCGTTAGATACATCAGGAGAATCTTTACATCGAAGAGGTTATCGGCTATTAAAAAGCATGGCACCTGTGACAGAAACATTGGCGGCGGCTTTGATTATGTTAAGTCCATGGAAGAGTGATAGGATTCTGGTAGATCCTTTTTGCGGAAGTGGTACTTTTCCAATTGAAGCCGCTATGATGGCAGCCAATATAGCACCTGGAATGAATAGAGGATTTTTAGCAGAAAGCTGGGAAAATCTGATTACGAAAAAAGAATGGTATGATGCATTTGATGAAGCAAACGAAATTGTAAATACTAATATTGATATAGATATTCAAGGTTATGATATTGATGGAAGTATCGTAAAAGCTGCGAGGGAGAATGCAAAAAGCGCCGGTGTTGATCAGCTGATACATTTTCAGGAACGTCCAATTTCACAGCTTAGCCATCCCAAGAAATATGGATTTTTGATTACCAATCCTCCTTACGGAGAGAGATTAGAAGAAAAAACAGCATTACCTCAAATTTATGGGGATTTGGGGAATAGTTTTCGAGCACTTGATTCATGGTCTGCATATATTTTGACAAGCTATGAAGACGTGGAAAAATATATGGGAAGGAAAGCGGATAAAAATAGAAAAATTTATAATGGAATGTTAAAAACATATTTTTACCAATTTTTAGGTCCAAAGCCTCCTAAGAGACCAAAACATGATTAAGAAGAAAGTATATAATCTACATTGAAAGAAGATAAATATGGATAAAAATTTGATGAAAAAGACGTCTATTTTTTGTTGCATTTTATTAATGATGGTATTGAGTGTTATAAGTATTTTTGGAAAGACGCCATCAAAGAATCAGACGAATATGTCTGGTGTTGAAATGTTAAATTTTTATACGCGGCAGGCAAAAGAGGAACAAGAGGAGATAGTGGAAGGGAAAGTCCGTATTAAAATGCCGGAAGGTATAGGAAGAGGAGATATAAGGATTAATAATGATTATGTAAATCAAACAGTAACAATTCATGTACCTGAAACGAGTGAAAAATTTTATTATAATTATCCGCTGGTAGGCAGTAGTGATTATATACAAGATTTAAGTTATGGATTTAAGGATGGAAAAGCCTCAATTAAAATTATTTTAGACAGTGTATATGAGCATATTATTGAATTTAGAGATGATTATTTATATTTAAGTTTTGTAGAGCCGAAATCACTTTATGATAAAATCGTAGTAATTGATGCAGGACATGGAGGAACTGAACCAGGAAAGCCGGCAGGTGATATTTTAGAAAAAAATATTAATTTGGATATTGTATTAAAATTAAAAAAAATGCTGGATAATACAGATATCAGAGTTTATTATACAAGATTGAAAGATGAAAATCCTAGTTTTTTTCATAGAGTGAATTTAGCAAATGCGACCAAAGCAAATATGTTTATAAGTATTCATAATAATTCCAATGAATCTTATATACATGGGACACAAGTATTGTGGAATGAGAAAAAGAAATATAAAGGTCTGGGGACTTTTGAACTATCGCAAATTTTATTAGATGAAGCAGTGAAATCAATGGGAAGTAAGGATATGGGACTTATAGATGGAAATGAGGCGGCTTATATTGTTAGGACGGCAGAAGTTCCAGCAAGTATAATTGAAGTAGGGTTTATGACCAATGATGCTGAACTTGCAAATTTACTTACCGATGAGTATCAGCAAAAAGCAGCACAGGGAATATATAACGGAATACTTCGTGCTTTTGAAGAAGGATTTTAAGGAGAGACAGATGAGACAAAAAATAATTTTTGCAACTGGAAATGAAGGGAAAATGAAAGAAATTAGAATGATTTTGAGTGAGTTTGATGCTGATATTTTTTCATTGAAAGAAGCCGGAATTGATATAGAAATTGTTGAAGACGGTGATTCTTTTGAGGAAAATGCACTTATAAAAGCAAAAGAAATCAGTAAATTGATTGATGGAATCGTTTTAGCGGATGATTCTGGCTTAGAAATTGATTATTTGAATAAAGAACCAGGAATTTATTCTGCTCGTTATGGCGGAGAACATACTTCTTATAATGTTAAAAATAAAATGCTGATCGATAGATTAGAAGGTGTTCCGGATGAATTAAGGACTGCTCGTTTTGTTTGTGTCATAGCTGCAATACTTCCGGATGGGACTCAACTTACGACAAGAGGTACGATAGAAGGGCGCATAGGCTATCATGAGCAAGGCGAAAATGGTTTCGGCTATGATCCGATCTTCTGGGTTCCACAGTTTAGATGTACGACAGCAGAGCTTAGTCCTGAACTAAAAAATGAGATAAGCCATAGAGGAAAAGCCTTATTAAAAATGAAAAAAGAATTAATGAATTATAAAATATTAGATAAGAAGGAAACATATGAAAGTTTTAATAGTAAGTGATACACATGGAAAAAATAAAAATCTAGAGCTGGTCTTAGAAAGAGAAAAGAATATTGATATGCTGATTCATTTAGGAGATGTAGAAGGGAGTGAACTGTATATCAGTCGGTGTTTGAAATGTCCGGTAGAGATTGTAGCTGGTAATAATGATTTTTTTTCTAGTCTTGAAAAAGAAAGAGAGCTAATGATAGGGAAATATAAAGTTTTAATTACTCATGGACACTATTATTATGTAAACGAAGGTTTAGGAGAAGCTTATAAAGAGGCAATGGCAAGAGGAATTGATATATTTATGTTCGGTCATACTCATAAACCAATACTAGAAAATAGAAATGGAATTATTTTACTTAATCCCGGTAGTCTTTCTTATCCTCGACAGGATGGCCGTTTACCTAGTTATGCAATTATGGAAGCAGATGATGAAGGTACACCAAAATTCGAGATTAATTATCTCGAAAAATAGTATTAAAAAAAATATGAAGAAAATTTAAAAAAGTTATTGACATTTTCTCCGCTATAACATATAATAGTTTTTGCGTCACGGGAAATCTGAGATGAAGAAAAATCATCGGGGTGTGGCTCAGCTTGGCTAGAGCGCCTGGTTTGGGACCAGGAGGCCGCAGGTTCGAATCCTGTCACCCCGATTGTCGAAAGACAACCTTTATATCAAAACGCATTATGCGGGTGTAGTTCAATGGTAGAACACTAGCCTTCCAAGCTAGATACGTGGGTTCGATTCCCATCACCCGCTTTGCTTATGCAAAAAAGCGAGATTAGTTTTATGTGTGTTCGTAGCTCAGCTGGATAGAGCAACGGCCTTCTAAGCCGTGGGTCGGGGGTTCGAATCCCTTCGAGCACGTTTGTTGAGAGAAACTCTCGGCTAAGTATGGTGGGTATAGCGCAGTCGGTTAGCGCGCCAGATTGTGGCTCTGGAGGCCGAGGGTTCGAATCCCTCTATCCACCCTAAAATGAATAATGGGCTATCGCCAAGCGGTAAGGCACAGGACTTTGACTCCTGCATTCGCTGGTTCGAATCCAGCTAGCCCAGTTTGAATTAAATTATTTTTATAAATTATTTAATTTGAAAGCAACATGGGATATTAGCTCAGTTGGTAGAGCACTTGACTTTTAATCAAGTTGTCCGGGGTTCGAATCCCCGATGTCTCATTAAAATAAGCAAAGTATCAATAGATTGATGCAGCTTATTTTTTAGTTTTTGCGGATGTGGCGGAACTGGCAGACGCGCTAGACTTAGGATCTAGTGGGAGACCGTGCAGGTTCGATTCCTGTCATCCGCATTAATTGTACCATTAAGCCACTTTATAAAAATATTAAAAACGCTAGTGACGGCAAAATTGACGGCAATAAAATAGACACCTTTATGAAAAGATGTCTTTTTTATTTAAAGATAGAATTTATTTGATTGGCTGCTGTTTCATCCATTTCTTTTAAAACGTGCTGGTATATGTTTTTTAAAGTTCCAACTTGGCTATGCCCTAATCTCTCGGCTGCAACCTTGTCAGAAACTCCATATTTAAGCATTGCAACAGCATTAAAGTGCCTTAAGTCATGAAAGCGAATATGTTCTAAGTTGTGGTTTTTTAAAAGATTCCTAAAGCGTTCAGAATAAGATTGTGGAATCCATCTTGTGATGACTTTCTCATTAATATTTGGTTTATGTATATTGTAGTAGGATTGCAATATATCAATTACGTAATCAGGAGCTATCAATACTCTTTTGCTAGTAACATTCTTTGGTTTTTTTTCTAAGTTTTTATCAAATCTAACGGCTGTAGTTTCAATTGAAATAGTCTTATTTTTAAAATCAATATTTTTCCAAATTAGTCCGAAAACTTCACCTCGCCTTAGACCGCAACCAGCACCCAACGCAATGGGTATTTCATCATCAGTTTTTTTTACAGTTTCTAAAAGTTTTCCAAATTGTTCTTCGTTATATACCGTAGGAGTGTATTTTTCTTTTTTTGCCAATATTACATTATCAGCCGGATTTTTTTTAATATAATCATTTTTAACGGCATATTTGAAAGCTGATTTTAAAAATCCATTTAATTTTCTTACTGTATTTATCCCCATAGGTTTAACTTTATTTTCTTCGTTGTTTAATTTGTAATTATAAAACTTGTCTAATGTAATGGGTTTTATATCTTTTAAAAGGGCATCTTTAAAATACGGCTTGAAATGAGTATCTATATACATTTTGTAAAGTGATCTAGTTGTATCCTCCCATTTATTACTGCATATTTCCCAGTATTCGTTAAGAAAATTAATCAAAGAATCTTTTCTTTCTTCCAAATAATCTCCGCGTTCTAATTCAAACAAAAATACATTAGCCTTTTTTTCAGCTTCTTTTTCTGTTTTACCATAAAAAGATTTTTTGCGTTTTTTCTCCCCTTCTCTCAATGAATATCTAACATCACATTGGAATCTTGTTTTATTAAAATAAGCTTTGGGCATAATATTACTCCTTTACAATTTCAATTAATTTTTGTAATTTTTCAGGAGTAATGCCTAATTTATTGCATTCTCTTATTATAGCATCATATTTATTGTATTCACAAACTTCTAATCCTGCCAACCAATCCAGGCTGACATTGAATTTTGTTGCAAGTTCAATCATGGCTTCGGAATTAGGCATGACTTCACCATTTTCATATCTGGTAACCTTTGATTTACTCCAATTCATTTTTTCGGCTAATTCAGCCTTAGTTATTCCGTGTATTCCTCTCAATTCAATAAGTCTATCTCTAAATTCCTTCATTTGTTTCTCCTTAATTAATGTGATTTTCTTTATGCAACTTATTATATACAAATAATTGAAAAAATGCAACAAAAAAATATTGACAAAGCATATTTTTTGTTTTATATTAATGTTAACAGTTGAATTAATGCAACTGAAAAATAATTAAGGAGGAACTACAAGTGAAAAAAGCAAAGGACAAGTTTTACAAGCTAGAATACTACAGAAACAAATATGGTATTTCACAGCAGCAAATGGCTGGAATTATTGGTGTTAAAGCATCTTGCTATAGCCACAAAGTAAATAAAAGAAGCTCTTTTAGTTTACCACAGATGATAGACATATTGAATGTTTTGAACAAAGAAGCCAAAAAAGCAGGCGATAATCTAATTACACTTGATGAAATTTTTTTGCCCTAAGAGTTGAAAAAATGCAACTATTTAAGAGAGGATGGTTAAATGAAACAATTAGAACAAACAATTACAAGTTTAGAAGTGGCGGAAATGATGGAAACGAGACACCAAAAAATATTAGAAAAGCTGGACGGTTCTAAAGATGGAAAAACAAAAGGGATTATCACTATTTTAACTGAACACGATTTTGTGTTGAGTGAATACTTTCAAGAATCCACTTACAAGGACATATCTGGAAAAACAAACAAATGCTACAAAGTAACAAAATTAGGTTGTGACTTCTTAGCCAATAAATTCACAGGAGAGAAAGGGATTTTATTCACAGCAAAATATGTAAAGAGATTCCACGAAATGGAGGAAATCATCACACAACCGACCTGTATGGAAGACATACTTATTTTCAATCTCCAAGAAATGAAAGCGGTAAAAGAGAAAATGAACGAGCAAGACCAGAAACTTAAATGTATCGGTACAAAGGTAGACGGAATCAAAGACATTGTGGCATTAAATCCAACCGATTGGAGAAAAGAGACAACGGACTTGATAAACAGAATGGCTCACAACTTAGGAGGATATGAACACATAAGAGCGATCAGGGAAGAAAGTTATAAGCTGCTAGAACAAAGATATGGGGTAGCACTTAGCATAAGGCTCACAAATAAAAAAAGACGGATGGCAGAAGAAGGTATTTGCAAATCCAAAAGGGACAAGCTTAGCAACTTAGACGTGATTGCAGAAGATAAGAAACTTGTTGAAGGTTACACGGCAATTATTAAAGAAATGGCTATTAAATACGGAGTAGCTTAAGGAGGGTAAAGGATGACAGATATTATAGGATTTTTAATAGTTACATTATCCGCAATTATCGCAATTTTAGTACATCGAAAGTACAGCAATTACAAAAAAAATTGCTATATATATACAGCGGTTATATGGGTTTTGGCATTGTTGTTTTTAATTCATCGGCTAAATATTTTGTAATTTTTAAGAATAATTCTTTTGCGTTTGAATCAAAAACATTGTTATTAAAATGGTTATTGAGCAATTCAATGTCTTCCCATATTTCTTTATCGCAATATAAGAATAACTCGTGATACATTTTTGAATATATAGCCATTTTTTCAAGTGTTGAATGGTCAATAAAGAGACAAGAAGCATGTTCTATGTACCCGCAATAAACATCACGTTTTTTAAAAAAGTACGCAGACGCTTCATTATGAAAAAGTTCAATTTTTTTTAACTTAAGTTGATGTTTGTTGTTTAAAAAAGCTGTTAAAACAGGTGCCAGAATTGCAACAGCCAAAGCAATCCACGAAGCGGTAGCACTCCAATCAAGAACCATAGTTATACACCTCCATTATTTAATAAGGAGATTATACCACAATAGAAAGGAAGTGAAAACATGAAAAAACTTAGTAAAGCCTTATTAATTCTAGGCACATTAATCATTCTAGGCACATTGATAAGCATCTTAGTCTTAAAAGGCTCAAATTTATATTTAATAGCTGCAGCATTTAGCGGATGCATGATATTTCAAAGTGGTCTTATTTGCCAGTATGAATCATTTGTAAGAGAACATAAAAAGCATGAAACACCGCAGGAGTATGTAAGGAAAGTACATAAAAGATAGAGAAAAGGTGAGAGTTATGAAAAAGATAGTTTCTATAGTGGTATTTGTTTTAATAATAATCATGATGCCAATAAAAGCAGATGCAAGATTCGACATTGAAAAATACAGAATGGTTTATGGTGGTATCGACCTACACAAGATAGATCAGTACGAAAGAAATGCAAAAAAATATGAAAAGCAAATAAGAAAATGCAAGAAAAGAATTAGAAAAGCACACACAAAAAAGAGGTGCCGGAAAATTGAAAAACAGTACAAGAAAGCTGTGAAACGTTATAAGAAAGCTTTGATTATTTATGAGAAAGCAAGTCGGATACTTGAGCAAAAAAGACAGGGTAAAAGAATCAGATTGTGTGGAGGTGATGAAATATATGACAATGGAGCAATTAAACTGGTTAGATAGAAAGGGGGCAGTAAATCCAACAGAGTATAGATTTGTGGAGCAAGACAGTATAAATGTAACCATACAACACGTAGTTATATGGTTACAAAATAAAAAGAAGTAAGGACATATAAGACTTAGAACCTAAATATGCCCTTACGGAAAATATTAACACAGACAACTATAAATGTAAAGACAGAATAAAAAGGAGTATAAAAAATGGTAAATTATAACGCTGAATTAAATAGAACAAGAACACTTAAATATGCAGACTCACCAGCAGACAACCCACTAAAAGGCTTTGTTGGTAATAGGGGGACAGGCTCACATTCTGATTTTCCTTTAAGCCTTGAATATGCACCAATGCCATTAGGTAGCTTAATTGTAGGAGAAAGACAATATGATTGGAGTTTACTAGAAGCTTATTTAGATGAAATTGTATCTTACAGGAGACAAAGTATAGTTTCATTTTATATGGATTTCCCCAATAAGAGCATAGGAAAAAATGATATACCCAAATATTTAATTGATAAAGGTGTTGAAATAAAAGAATACATAATTGACGGATTGTTAAACACAGACAAAGAAATAACGTGCTACTCACCTGACTATAATAACCCACTTGTATGGGAAATGGCTCACGATTTTATAAAAGCATTAGCACAAAAATATGACGGTGATTCTAGAATCGCACAAATC
>NZ_QRCT01000010.1 GCF_003363435.1 Anaerosacchariphilus polymeriproducens | reverse complement strand
ATTATCAAAAATGGGGTACATGACTTTGGTGATTAGATATAAAAAGCTTGACAAAAATAGTACTAGGCTTATAATAGTAAAAAATAGCATAGGAAAAGCATTGACGGAAAGAGTAGTTTAATGGAGGTATCCAGAGAGAGAAATAGCAGGTGGAAATTTTTCATACCAGAAGTTCAACGAAAACCATTCCCGAGCTGTAATACCCAATTCATTAAGTAAGTATTACCGTACGCCTGCGTTAAAGGATAGGATTTGTTAGAATCTGAAGTGAAAAGTTAAGGTGGAACCGTGCATAGAAACAATGCACCCTTAAAATTGTATCATTTGTGTACAATTTTGGGGTGTTTTTCTTATGTTATTCTATTTGAAATTATGAAAGGAGACATAAGGAATGAAAGTAATTAGAAGTGACGGATCGATTATTGAGTTGAGTTTTGAACAAGAAGAAGGGAGGGAAGCATTTCAAAATACATCGGCAATTATTCTGGCATATGCAGTAAAAAGATTATATCCAAAAACAAAATGTGCGATTGGATCAATCATAGAAAATGGTTTTTACTATGATTTTGACTTTGATTTCGATTTTACAGTGGAACATTTAAAATTAGTTGAGAAAGAAATAGAAAATATTATTAAATTATCCATTCCAATAGAAGATTATGATATGAAAAAAGCAGATGCTTTAGAAGTTATGAAAAGCAGTAAAGAGTGGTATAAGTTACAAATAATTCAAGAACTTACGAATGAAGAATCTATTCATTTGCTTAAACTTGGAGATTATTTTGAAGTTTGTAAAAGAACTCATGTAAGCAATGCTTGTATCATAAAAGCATTTAAATTAACAACCATAGCGGGTGCGTATTGGAGAGGGAATGAAAATAATAAAATGCTTACAAGAATCTACGGAACATCATTTCCTAGTAAAGGACAATTAGATTCCTATTTAAAAATGCAGGAAGAGATAAAACATCGAGATCATAGAAGAATAGGGAAAGAATTACAACTATTTTCATTTACAGAAGAGGGACCAGGGTTTCCATTTTTCTTACCAAACGGAATGGTAATTTTAAATCTATTAAAGGATTATTGGAGAAGACTTCATATAAGAGAAGGATATGTTGAGATTTCTACACCACTAATTCTAAATAGGGAATTATGGGAGAATTCTGGTCACTGGGAACATTATCGGACAAATATGTATACAACAAATATAGATGAACAGGAATATGCAATTAAACCAATGAATTGCCCTGGGGGAATGTTGGTCTATAAAATGAGTCCGCATTCTTATCGAGAGCTACCATTAAGAATTGGTGAACTTGGATTAGCACATAGACACGAAAAATCAGGTACTTTGCATGGTTTAATGAGAGCACGATGCTTTACACAAGACGATGCTCATATTTTTATGATGCCGGAACAGATTTCTCATGAGATTAAAGGCGTTATTCGATTAATTGATGAGGTACATAAAAAATTTGGATTTGAGTATCGTATGGAATTATCTACAAGACCGGAAACTAGTATTGGTAGTGCAAAAGATTGGGAAATGGCAACAAATGCATTAAAAAGTGCATTAGATGATATGAATTATTCTTATCAAGTAAATGAGGGGGCTGGTGCGTTTTACGGACCTAAGATTGATTTTCATATAAAAGATTCTATTGGAAGAACCTGGCAATGTGGTACAATACAGTTAGATTTTCAATTACCTTTACGTTTCCAAGCAGAATATATTGGAGCAGATGGAAAAAAACATCGTCCTATTATGATTCATCGTGTTGTATATGGTTCATTGGAACGATTTATAGGAATTTTGATTGAGCATTATGACGGCAAATTTCCTTTATGGCTTTCGCCAATACAGATTAAAATACTGACTGTTTCAAATAAATATTTGAATAAGGTAAAAAGGATATTTAATCAATTAACTGAGTTGGGTTTTCGCGTAGAAATCGATGATCGAGAAGAAAAGTTAGGTTATAAAATAAGAGAAGCCAGGTTAGATAAAGTTCCGTATATGTTAATAATAGGGCAAAAGGAAATAGAAAAGGGAAGTATATCTGTTAGAAGTAGAGATTATAACCAAATGGGGAGTATGAGTTTGAATGATTTTGTAGAATTTATTAAGGAGGAAAGTATTGTATGAGTAAAACTATTTTGAATGAAATGACGTGGTTCAATGAACCGCCACAATGGGAACTTAATGAAAACTGTTTAACGGTGAAAACGGGAAATAAAACAGATTTCTGGGTAAAAACATTTTATGGATTCGAAAGAGATAACGGACACTTTTTATATAAGAATGTAAAAGGTGATTTTACGGTTCAGGTAACATTGATTGGAAATTATGAAGAACTTTATGATCAAGCCGGATTAATGGTTAGAATTGATGAAAAAAATTGGGTTAAGACAGGTATTGAGTTCACAGATTCAGAAATTCATCTAAGTGCAGTAGTGACAAAAGAGTATTCAGATTGGTCGGTTCTTAATTTTCCGAATTATACGGGAGAATTAACAATTAGATTAACAAGACATGGTAAGGCTATTCGAATACAGTACTTGGCTGATAAAGGAAAATGGAGATTAATAAGGTTAGGATATTTGGATATTCCGGAAGAATGTCAAGTAGGAATAATGTGTTGTTCGCCACAAAGAGAAGGATTCGATGTTGAATTTAAAAATTTTTCTATTATAGATCCGATTTCACCAAACTTACATGAATAGAATGTATAACCAAAGGTATCTTAAAGCATATATTATATCATAATATAATTATTTTGAGGTATCATATGTACAATAAAAATAATAGAAACAATTTACCGATGGGTTCAATAGGGTATGTTCGTGTCATGCACACAGTGCCGGATGCACCCAATGTAGATATCTATGCGAATGATGAACTAATTGCTGAAAATCTTACTTATGGAGAATATACAGATTATTTACCAATACCACAAGGCATTTATATGATTACTCTTTATGCAGCAGGGTCTGAAGATGCTCCTATTTTATCAAACTTGTTAATGGTTCATGGGAATTGCTGCTTAACTGTAGCTGCTATGGGTATGCTTAACAATATAAATTTTATTGCAATTTCAGATGCTGATGCACCTCTACTTCCCAATAGAGCAATGGTACGATTCATGCATCTATCGCCTGATGCTCCGGCAGTCTATATTACATTACCTGATGGAACGCTTCTTTTTAATATGGTATCCTTTGGTCAAATTACTCCTTATACCGAGGTTATGCCGATGAACTATACTTTAGATGTTAAAGTGGCAGGAACAACAACAACTGTACTTACAGTGCCTGATGTTAATTTATCGGCAGGTAAATATTATACTATTTATGCAATAGGTCTTGCAGATGGTTCTCCAGAACTTGAAGCTTTATTATTAGAAGATGGATTATAAAAAAATTTAGTACATTTTGGAAGTTAGCGCTTCTGAAATGTACTTTTTTTACAAAAAAGTTAAAAGTTTGTCAAAAAAACAGATAATACGTAGAATTTACGAACTTAAATTCAGTTGACATAAGAGAAAGCGTTAAATATACTAAAAATAACTAATATTGGCATAAATAGACATCGGATAAAAATTAATTTTGATTTTTTTCTACATTAAATATAATACGGGAGGTGAAGATTGGAAACTTTTTCATACAGTTCAATTTAGAATTGTATGTGAAAATCACTTAAAATTAACTTAAATAGCAGAAAAGGAGAAAGTGATATGAAAAAAAGATTATTATCGTATATTTTGGTACTTACTATGGTTCTTATTATGACAGCGTGCGGTTCTGATAAAGAAAAAGAAACCACATCAACGAATACAACAGGAAAATCAGTCAAAGTCGGATTGGTTACAGATGTTGGGGGTGTAAATGATGGTTCGTTCAATCAATCATCTTTGGAAGGCTTACAAAGAGCAGGAAAGGAACTGGGGATTCAAGTCAACTATTTAGAGTCCAAGACAGATGCTGATTATAAGCCCAATATACAGACCTTTCTTGAAGATGATTATGACTTAATTATTTGTATAGGCAAGTGGCTTGAAGATGCTACGAGAGAAGCAGCAGAAGATAATCCAAAGAAGAAGTTCGCAATTATAGATGATATGTCTATGGCTGATATGCCCAATGTTACTTCTATTATGTTTGAACAGTCTCAATCTGCTTATTTAGCAGGTATCGCTGCAGGAAAAATGACAAAAACAAATACAGTGGGTTTTGTTATTGGCAGGACCAATGAAATTATGAATCAATTTGGTTATGGGTATTTTTCAGGTGTATTAGATGCCAATTCAAATGCTAAAATTCTACAGATAAATGCAAATTCATTTACAGATACAGCAGCTGGTAAGAGTGCAGCTGTTAATATGGTGACGAATGGAGCTGATATTATTTTTCAAGCAGCCGGTGCCACTGGACTTGGAGTAATTGAAGGTTGTAAAGAAAGTAATATCTGGGCAATTGGTGTTGATTCTGACCAAAGTTCTCTTGCGCCTAAAAATATTTTGACTTCTGCTATGAAGAGAGTCGATAATGCCTGCTACGATATTGCAAAATGCTGTCAGGAAGGAACTATTAAAAGTGGAGTCATTACATATGATTTAAAAAATCAAGGTGTTGATATAGCGCCTACAAAAACAAATCTTACGGATGATGTAGTTAAGGCTATAGAGGAAACGAAACAAAAAATCAAATCTGGAGAAATTACGGTGCCTAAAACTAAGAAAGAGTTTGAGAAAAAATATGGAGATATTTATGAATTAGATTAAATGGACTATGGGAGTATCATTTGAGGAGGCACAAAAGTGGAGAAAGCATATCAAGTAGATAAAAATAAAGTTGTTATTTCGATGAAGGGTATAGTAAAGAAATTTGACAACTTGCTGGTAAACGACCATATTGACCTGACTGTTCATAAAGGTGAAATACATGCAATTCTGGGAGAAAACGGAGCTGGAAAAAGTACATTAATGAATATTTTATATGGTTTAGCAAAACCGAATTCCGGTGAAATAATTGTAAAAGGGAAAGCTGTTCCTATAGAGAGTCCAAAACATGCAATCGAACTTGGGATTGGAATGGTGCATCAGCATTTTATGCTGGTACAGCCATTTACTGTAACCGAGAATATAATTTTGGGAATGGAGACATTGAATGGAATTGTTTTAGATATAAAGTCAGCCAAAAAGAAAGTGCTAGAAATATCACAAAAATATGGTCTTAAGGTAGACCCAGATGCTAAGATTGAAGATATTTCTGTTGGAATGCAGCAAAGAGTAGAAATTCTAAAGGTACTATATCGAGGAGCAGATATACTAATTTTGGATGAACCGACCGCATCTTTAACGATAGCTGAAATAAATGAATTGATTGAGATCATGAATCATTTGGCTGCGGATGGAAAATCCATAATACTAATTACACATAAACTCAAAGAGATTAAGGCATCAGCAGATTATTGTACGATTATCCGGCAGGGTAAATACATAAAAACTGTTAAGGTGGATGAGGTTGAAGAAAATCATTTGGCATCTATGATGGTGGGACGTGAATTGGTCTACGAAGTAGATAAAAAACCTATGCTTCCCGGTAAAACAGTAATTGATATAAAAAATCTTCATGCAAAGGATTATAGAGGGGTTGAAATATTAAAAGGTCTTAATCTCATGGTCAGGCAGGGGGAGATTGTCGGTTTGATCGGTGTAGATGGAAATGGACAGACAGAATTAATTGAGATTTTGACCGGACTATTAAGAGGAGAATCCGGAGATGTCATTATGAATGGTGAAAGTATTTTTAATGCTGAGCCAAAACAGGTTTTTGATAAAGGCGTTTCCAGTATACCAGCAGATCGGCAAAAACATGGTCTTATCTTAGAATATTCAGTTGCAGATAATTTGATCTTACAAAATTATAATCAAAAGCCATTTTCCCAAAAAGGAATTTTGCAAAGAAATGAAATAGAAAAATATGCAGAAGAACTTATCGAAAAATTTGATATCAGACCTAAAGATTCAGTGAATAAACCAGTGGGTCAATTATCCGGTGGAAATCAACAGAAAGTGATTATAGCAAGAGAAGTAACGAACGATAAAGATCTGCTTATAGCAGTGAACCCCACGAGGGGACTTGATGTTGGAGCAATTGCGTTTGTCCACAAATATATTGTAGAGCAGAGAAATAAAAAGAAGGCGGTACTTTTAGTTTCCTTTGAATTAGACGAGATAATGAGTTTGTCAGATCGCATCGAAGTTATCTTTGATGGTCAGATAACAGGCAGTGTTTCAGGAGATGATGCAGATGAGAATACACTTGGTTTATTGATGGCAGGAGGTAAATTGAATGAATAAGAAAAGAAGCATATTAAGCAATCATGCTTTTTATCTGTTGATTGCAATTATCTTAGGTTTTTTAGCTGGAGCTATCATGTTATTGGCTGTCGGAGTAAGTCCTATAACTGCATATGGCAAATTATTAGAGAGTGTATTTAGTAGACCAAAGTTTATTGTTTGGTCAATGAATTATGCAACTCCGCTTATTTTGACCGGTTTAGCAGTAGCGTTTTCTTTTAAAATGGGAGTTTTCAACATTGGTGCAGAAGGGCAGTTCGTTGTAGGTTCTATGGCAGCCTGTGCGGTTGGTGTTTTAGTAGATGTACCTGCTGTGTTACATGTACCATTGTGTATTTTAGCAGCTATTTCAGCCGGGGCAGCATGGGCTCTTATAGTAGCATATCTTAAAATAAAAAGAGGGATTAATGAGGTACTTTCCTTTATCATGTTTAATTGGATCGCATTTTATCTTTCTAATTTTATGGTGAATCTAAAAGTAATGCACAAAGTAAATAATAGAGAAGCAACAAAAAATGTTTTGGATTCTGCAAGGATTTTTTTTCCAGAAAATGTGCGTGACATATTAGGCTGTTCCAGTGCAAATTATGGTTTTATTTTAGCTATTATTTTAGCTGTAATTATATGGTTCATCTTAAAAAAAACCACCTTAGGTTATACCATATGTGCAGTAGGGTATAATATTAATGCAGCCAAATATTGTGGAATTCATACGAATCGGATCACTTTAACTGCAATTGGTATTTCCGGAGGTCTTGCAGGACTTGGAGGTGCAGTTCAATTACTTGGAATGACAGGTAGACTCAGTAAATTTGCCGGACAAGAAGGGTTTGGATTTCAAGGGATTACGGTAGCTTTAATCGGAGCTTCGAATCCAATAGGCTGTATTTTTTCAGGACTATTTTATGGAGCTATGAAATATGGTGGTTCAAAACTCAGTTTAATTGATGTACCTACTGAAATTGTAGATATTATTATGGGTATGATTATTCTATTGATTGGAGTTTCGTATACTCTAAAAAGTGATTTTCTGAAAAGAGTCATAAAGAAGGAGGCTGAATAATGGACGTTATCATACAGAACCTTGGTATCATTATAAATGCGACTCTGACTGCAACACCTCCACTACTTTTTGCAGCTCTAGGTTCTTGCTTCTCAGAGCGCAGCGGTGTAATAAATATTGGGATAGAAGGTATGATGACCATAGGCGCTTTTAGCGGAGTGGTGGCAGCTTTACTTACCGGAAATCCATGGCTTGGATTCTTTTGTGGTGGACTTGCAGGTGCGTTATTTGGGGTAATTCATGCAATCGTTTGTATTTCCTTTGGAGCAGATCAGACTATTTCAGGAACAGCGATTAACTTTTTAGCACCGGGCATTGCTATTTTCTTTTGTAAAGCTATCTATAAAAACTCTTCTCAGACCCCGTCACTTGATACCGTGCAAAAACTACCGAAACTTTTTGATGGAGTTTTTCCGGTACGATCATTTTGGAATAATGTTTTAAATACATATACTGCTACATATCTTTGCTTTATTTTAGCAGTATTTATTTGGTTTCTATTTTATAAGACCAGTTTTGGGATGAGATTGCGCGCGGTCGGTGAGCATCCAAAAGCATGTGAAACACAAGGTATTAATGTTTTTAAGGTTCGATATATTTGTGTCATTGCTTCTGGATTTTTAGCGGGACTTGGTGGGGCATACGTAACTTTGGCTACCGTTAATCAATTCAGACCTAGTGTTATAGTAGGTCAAGGTTTTATTGCAATTGCTGCTGTCATTTTTGGAAAATTTACTCCCCAGGGCTCCGTAAAGGCATGTCTTTTCTTTGGGTTATGTAGTGGTATAAAAACTTTGGCTGCGAATGGAAATTATGTATCTCCGGATTTGATTTCTATGATTCCATATATTGTGACGATTATCACTTTGGTTTTATTTGTAGGAAAAACAAGGATTCCTGCTGCGAATGGGAAACCTTATTTAAAAGTAAAGTAACTATAAGGCTATTCTAAAAGCACCGCTCGAGTAGAGTGGTGTTTTTTTAGAGTAGATTTTTTATAGAGAATTTTATAAGATAATTAATATGGAATACGGAGAAGAGGAAGTGAAGACATGCAATATAAGATATTAGTAGTAGATGATGAAGAAGAAATTTGTAATGCGATAAAGGAATATCTGAACATTGTTGGTTATATTGTTTATACAGCCAACAATGGTAAAGAAGCAATGGAAAGATTATCAATTTTGCCTGACCTTATTTTGCTGGATATTAACATGCCGGGAATGGATGGATTAGATGTATGTAAAAGAATTCGAACTCATGTTAATGTCCCAATACTATTTTTAACAGCCAAAATAGAAGAACAAGACCGAATCAATGGTCTTATGGCTGGGGCAGATGATTACATTATAAAACCTTTTGCACTTGAGGAGCTTCATGCTAGAATCGTGGCTCATTTACGTAGGGAAGAACGAGGAAAAGGTAAGAAGAACATTATGGGAATAGGAGACTTTATTATAAATTATAGTGAACGTAAATTGTTTGTAGGAGAAAAAGAAATTTTTCTCACCAAAACAGAATTTGAAATTGTAGAGTTGTTAAGCAGACATAAAGGACAAGTATTCGATAAAGAAACTATTTATGAAAAGATTTGGGGATTTGATAAAGAAGGGGATAGTGCGATAATTATGGAACATGTGCGTAGAATTCGAAGTAAGTTTTCAAAAGAGTGGAAAGGGGAAGTAATAGAAACTGTCTGGGGAGTAGGATATCGATGGGTATAATACATATCATAAGGAAAAAAATCAAATATAAAGCAGAAAATCTTGGTATCAGAAAATCGCTATTTTTATATATTTTTGTAGGTATTCTAACTGGTATGATTGTTTGGGGATTTGTAGTATGTTTTGTTGAAAATTGGAAAACTATAATAGTTTCTTCTAATGATATTGCTTTAATAGACAGACATTACATTTTAGAAAATTATAATTTAAAAATAAAAAATCAGATTTTATTATTAGAGAAAATAGAAATAATAGCCCTGCTATTTATTTTATTAATTACCATATTTTTAATAAGCCATTTCTATTATAAAAGAAGATTGAAAGAACCATTCGAAATTCTTAAGAAAGAAATGCAGTATATTTGTCGAGATGATTTGAGTTTTGATTGCAGTTATATAACAGATGATGAAATGGGGATGATTTGCGTTGGGTTTAATAAAATGCGTCTTCAGTTAATAAAAAATAGAAAAAATCTTTGGGATTTAATGGAGAATCAGCGACAATTAAATGCTGCATTTGCACATGATATTAGAACGCCATTAACAATTATGAAAAGTTATACCCAATTGTTATTGAAATATTATCAGACTGGAAAGATATCAGAAGCAAGACTTTTTGAAATAATGAAAATAATCGATAATCAGGTTGACAGATTAGAGACTTTTTCTTCAACAATGAAAGAAATCCATTCATTTGAAGTTTTTAAACCTGGAAAGAAGAGAGTGAATTTAAAAGATTTAGTTAAAATAGTGAGGAATAATGTTAAGGGTATGGATCGTGATATCCAGGTTTCTATGAGAAATAGAGGATCGAATGATAATCCAAAAGAAATATACTGTGATTGTAATTTGATTCAAGAAGTTCTTGATAACTTAATCGTAAATGCAATACGTTTTGCTAAGAATATCATATGTGTTGAATTGGTATTAGAAAATGAAAATTTATTTATATTTGTAAAAGATGATGGAAAAGGTTTTGATCCAGAAGCTTTAGAAAAGGCAACACATCCATATTTTTCAACGGATAGGAATCATTTTGGATTAGGTCTAACAATAAGTAAGATATTAACAAAAAAACATGGTGGAGATTTGGAACTAATGAATTCAATCCATGGCGGAGCTATTGTCTGTGCTTATTTTTATATTGAATAATTACATCAAAAATAAATGATAGAGAAAGCATAGAGAATTCTTATTTATTATAAATGTATAAGTTGAATCATGAACAAGCTTATACATTTTAAAATTGGAGGGAAATAATGAATACAGAGATTGTTTTAAAAAATGTAAATAAGTTTTATGGAAAAAATCAGGCATTAAAAGATATTAGTTTAACGATTCCTAATGGTATGTTTGGTTTGTTGGGAAGGAATGGTGCGGGCAAAACAACCTTAATGAAAATATTAGCTACACTTCATAATGCAGATACTGGTAAAGTAATGATTTGTGGCTTGGATGTTGAAGAACGTGCAAAAATCCGTGATAAGATAGGATATTTGCCGCAGGATTTTACAATGTATGGAACTATGAGTGTTTATGAAGTTATGGATTATTTAGGTACACTTGCAGGATTAAAAAAGAAAGAAAGAGCTCTTAGAATACCTCAAATGCTTGACAAAGTAAATTTACAGAATAATTATAAAACAAAGGTAAAAGCCATGTCTGGTGGGATGAGAAGAAGGCTGGGCATTGCTCAGGCATTGCTAAATAATCCACAAGTATTAATTGTAGATGAACCTACTGCGGGGTTAGATCCAGAAGAACGTGTGCGTTTTCGTAATCTTCTATGTGAGATAGCAGATCAAAGAATTGTAATTCTATCAACGCATATTGTGGGTGATATTGAGGCCACTTGTGAAAATATTGCAATTTTACATGAGGGAGAATTATGTTTTTCTGGAAAGGTAAGTGAACTACTTAATATAGCGAAAGGAAAAATTTATATTGCAGAGATTTCTAAGTTAGAATTAGAAGAAATGAAAAGTAAATACATAGTAACAGGAATGTTGACTAAGGGAAGTAAAGTTGAAGTACGTTTTGTTTCTGAAGATAATTCTTTTCCTTATGCAAGGTCTGTTGAACCAAATGTGGAAGATGCTTATCTCTATCTGATGAATGGGAAGGAGAAGGTTTAAATGTTTATGAGTTTATTTTTAAAAGAATGTAAGATATGGTGTAAAAGTATATTGTTTTATGCATATATTATAATTCTATTCTTTTTTTATGTTACACAAATGAGATCAGAATCAGCAATAAAGAGACCTAGACCTGGAGAAAAGGAATATGGAATTACATACTCAGAAAACAATTCAGATATAATGAATGGGACACTTAAAGTACTTCTTAATGAATATTATAATAATAAATTTGTGACTTATCCGATGGGGTTTTATAAACCAGTAATACTTTCTGCAAATGAAATAAAACAGGTAGAAAAAAATATTAGCAAATTAACAGGTATTACTGAAAAAGATTGGAAAGAAAAATTAGATCATTATTATGAAAGTAAAAATATAAAATGGTCATTTTATATTACAAAAGATATTGGTTACAATGAATTCTTGTCAATTATGTCTGATTTAGAAAAGGTAATAGGGAAAGGAAGTAAATATAGCGCAAAGGCTCTGAAAGGAAATGCAAAAATAGCAAAGACATATGAACAGGCGCTGAAGGAATATGATGAATTTTTGAAAAAAGATAAAGTGACGAGAGCATATGCGAGAGTATTTAGCGATTATATGGGAATAGTTTTGGCAATTCTACCTGCTTTTTTTGGAGTGGCAAGAGTACTGCAAGATAAGAGAAGCAATGCTTCTGCTGTTATATATTCAAAAAAATGCAGCTCTATTATTATTGTACTTTCAAGATGTTTGGCTATAATAGTTATGTTATTTATACCTGTTTTAATTCTTTCTTGTTTTTCCTTGGTTGAATCTTTATATATTGCAAAAACGATGGGGGCGGCCCCTGATTATTTTGTCTATTTAAAATTTTGTATCGGATGGCTTTTACCGATTCTTATGTTTGTATCCATGTTATCCTATTTTATTACAGAATTAACAAATAGTATATTAGCATTATTAATAAATAGTGGAATTTGGTTTGTTTCAGTATTTTTAGGATTCGATTCCCCATTGATTTCTGTAGGATGGAATCTAGTTCCTCGATTTAATATAATAGGCATGCATGGAATGTTTCAAGAAATATTTCCGCAGCTTGTAAAAAATAGAATTTTATATTCTATACTTGGAGTTTTTATGATATTGATAAGTATTCTTATTTATTCTATAAAAAGAGAAGGGGGTCATAAGTTTTATGGAAAGATATCTCAAAATTTCAATAATCAATCTTAAAATAACTTTTTTACCTCATATATTAGTTATACTATTTATGTGTTTTATAGCACCATTTATTATGGGGGTACAAAATTTGCAGCCAGATCAAGTAGCGAAAATCGTAGAGTCTTATCTTTCCCTTTTTGGTATCATTCTTTTCCTTCCTGTTTTTATACCTGATATGAATAATAATATTAGAGATTTGATTGCTTCCAAAAAAGAGTCAATGATTACTCATCACTGCATTAGAGTAATGGAAGCATTAATATTATTATTTTTAGTTGGAATGCTATTTTTATTTTATTTAAAAAGTGGTGATTGTAGATTTTTAATTGAGAAGATGTCATATTCACTTATAGCAAATTCTATATTTCTTGGAGGAATGGGAATGCTCGTGTTTGCTATTTCAAATCAAGTAGCCTTTGCTTACATGATACCAATTACTTATTATATTATTTGTTATGGTTCAGGAAAAAAATATCTTGGTAACTTCTATCTGTTTACTATGCAGTATGGTAGTTTTCAGGAAAAATACTATATTTTTGTACTAGGACTCATAATGATAACTACAGCAATTATTGTACGAGATGTAAAATTTAATTTAAGAAAATACAAATAGAAAAGTAAAGTTACTATCTTCTATATTCATACTGAGTCTTGCAAATAACTCTAAGTTTGGTATAATAAGAACAGAGTTAGAATGTATAGAGATTGAATCGTGGGAGGTCATTTATATGGCAAAAGAAGATAGGAATACTTATATGATCCAGGAAAACAACTTGGGTGAAGTTCAAATAGCAGATGAAGTAGTAGCAATTATAGCCGGCTTAGCAGCGACAGAGGTAGAAGGCGTAAGTTCCATGGCAGGAAATATAACCAATGAATTAGTTGGAAAACTTGGGATGAAGAATTTATCAAAAGGTGTGAAAGTGGACGTAGTGGATAGTACGATTAATGTTGAACTTGCTTTGAATTTAGACTATGGATACAGTATACCAGCCACATCAGAAAAAGTACAAGAAAGAGTCAAATCTGAAATCGAAAATATGACCGGACTTGAAGTTGCAGATGTTAATATACGCATAGCTGGAGTAGCAATGGAGAAAAAATAGAAAATAAAGCTTTTTTCAAACATAAAAATATAGTATAATATGGATGTCTATGCTTAGACATCCTTTTTTTAAATTGTAGGAATAAAATTAGAATAGAGTATTTTAATCGTTTGAGAAAAAGGAAAATGGGAAAGATAGGGAATAGATGGCTTGTGCGCTCAGCGCGAAAGGGTGGAATTATGACTAGAAGAGAAATTAGAGAACAGATCTTTCAAATGTTATTTCGAATTGAGTTTCATAAAGAAGATGAAATGCCGGAACAACTTCAATTATTTTTTGAAGCAATAGGACAGATAGAAGAGGGCGATCAAAACTATATGGAGCAGAAATACAGTGAGATTGTTAAAAAATTAGAAGAAATAGATGATGGTATTAACCAGATTGCAAAAGGCTGGCAGACATCAAGGATGTCAAAAGTTGATCTGACCATTATACGTTTGGCTGTATATGAGTTGAGATATGAAGAAGAAATACCGGTCGGAGTTGCAATTAATGAGGCTGTTGAGATTGCTAAAAAGTATGGAGGGGAAGATTCTCCTTCATTTATAAATGGAATTTTGGCAAAGTTAGCATAGGAGAATATTTATGCAAAATGTATATTCTGTAGGGCAGGTAAATAAATATATCAAAACTATGTTTGAACAGGATTTTTTTCTAAAACGTATTTATATTAAGGGAGAAGTGTCCAATTGTAAATATCATTCTACAGGTCATATTTATTTTACTTTGAAAGACGAGACCGGTTCAATGGCAGTTGTAATGTTTGCAGGTCAAAGAAAAGGGCTTGCTTTTCGCTTAACTGAAGGACAGAAAATAATAGTTCTGGGAAGTGTCAGTGTATATGAAAGAGATGGGAAGTATCAGTTGTATGCACAGGAAATAGTATTAGATGGTATTGGAGCGTTATATCAGAGGTTTGAACAACTGAAGCAGGAATTAGAAGAAATGGGGATGTTTTCTGTAGAATATAAAAGACCTATTCCAAGATTCATCAAAAAGCTTGGCGTTGTAACAGCACCTACCGGTGCTGTGATTCATGATATTAGTAATGTAGCTTATCGCAGAAATCCTTATATTCAGATTATTTTATATCCGGCATTCGTACAAGGTGAAGGAGCGAAAGAAAGTATAGTAAAAGGGATTCAGAAGTTAGATCAAATGGGGCTTGACTGCATTATTGTCGGTAGAGGCGGCGGTTCTATTGAGGATTTGTGGGCATTTAACGAAGAGTGTGTGGCCAGAGCTATTTTTGAGTGTACGACACCTGTTATATCAGCAGTAGGTCATGAGACAGATGTTACAATTGCGGATTATGTTGCCGATTTAAGAGCACCTACCCCATCTGCAGCTGCAGAATTGGCGGTATATGATTTACAATTATTACAACAGTTTTTAATAGAAAAGTCTTTTGAATTCAAACGCGCATTACAAGATAAGATTAAAATGGAAAGAAAAAGAATAGAAAAATATGAAATGCAATTTAAGCATTTGAGTCCTCAAAGCAAAATTCGAGACAAACGACAATATTTAATGAATCAGGAAGAGAAAATAAATATTTGTTTTCAGAAAATTTTACAAAACAAAAAGCACCGGCTTCAAATTTATATAGAAAAGTTTAAGGGGTTATCACCTCTTGATAAATTACAACAAGGATATTCATTTGTTGAGAATCATGAGCACCATGCAATTTCACGAATTGGGCAGGTTCAGATTGGCGATTCTTTACAAATACATGTATCGGATGGAACAATTAAAACTCAGGTTGAACAGATAGAAGCCGTAAGAAGGGAGCTATAGACGTGAGTAAAAAGAAAATAGAAGAAAAAACGTTAGAAGAAGCATTTGAGGAATTAGACTCTATGATAGAAGAATTGGAAGACAGTGATGTTTCGTTAGAAGATTCTTTTATGATTTATCAAAGAGGTATGAAGCTTTTAAAAGACTGTAATGCGAAGATCGATACCGTAGAAAAGAAAATGCAGGTACTGACTGAAAATGGTGAATTAGAAGATTTTTAAGAATCTCGATAGAAGGTGGAACAGATGGATTTTAAGAAAGAGTTAGAATTAAGAGTTCAAAGAATTGAAGAAATCATAAAAAAGTATCTTCCGAAAGAAGAAGGATATCAGAAAATCGTTATTGAGGCAATGAATTATAGTATTTTAGCCGGTGGAAAGAGACTGCGTCCAATGTTGATGCAGGAAACTTATTTTTTGTTTGGCGGAAAATCTGATGTCATTGAACCATTTATGGCGGCAATGGAAATGATACATACTTATTCCCTTGTTCATGATGATTTACCCGCAATGGACGATGATGATTATAGAAGAGGAAGAAAGACTACTCATCTGGTATTTGGAGAGGCAGTAGGGATTTTGGCAGGAGATGCTTTATTGAATTACGCGTTCGAGACAGCTTTGACAGCATTAGAGAAGGAACCAAATACGGTTACTGTGGGCAAAGCATTAAAAGTATTGGCCTCCAAGGCTGGGATTTATGGTATGATTGGAGGGCAGACAGTAGATGTACAGTCAGTAGATCAGCAGATAGACAAGGAGAAAATAGATTTTATCTACGAATTAAAGACCGGAGCCTTAATTGAAGCCTCTATGCTGATAGGTGCTATATTAGCCGGTGCGACCAAAAATGAACAAATAATTATACGTGAAATTGCGAAAGATATTGGTCTTGCATTTCAAATACAAGATGATATCTTAGATGTAACGAGTACAACAGAAATATTGGGTAAACCAATTGGAAGTGATGAAAAAAACAAAAAAGCAACTTATGTAACATTAATGGGGTTAGCTCAAGCTCAAGATGATGTGAGTGAAATTTCAAAAAGGGCAATCAGAAAAGTGGATTCTCTTGTTGTAAAAAATGAATTTCTGACTGAATTAATAAAAGAATTAGTCAGTAGGGAAAAATAACAGAGGAGTTGGCGGATGATATTAGATAGAATACAAAGAGAGAACGATATAAAAAAGATCGGTGCTGATGATTGGAATCCTCTGGCAGAAGAAATCAGAGAATTCTTAATTAATCATATCAGTACTTCAGGTGGTCATTTAGCATCAAATCTCGGCGTGGTGGAATTGACCATGGCGATGCATTTGGTTTTCGATTTGCCCAAAGACAAATTGATTTGGGATGTTGGACATCAGTCATATACGCACAAATTATTAACAGGAAGAAAAGATAAATTTGACAAACTACGTAAATTTGGAGGCATGAGTGGTTTTCCAAAAAGAAGTGAAAGTCCTTGCGACAGTTTCGATACGGGGCACAGTTCTACGTCCATTTCAGCAGGTCTTGGATATGTAGCAGCCAGAGAACTTTTAGGTGATAAGAACCGTGTTGTTTCAGTAATAGGTGATGGTGCACTTACTGGAGGTATGGCTTATGAAGCTTTGAACAATGCATCACGCTTAAAAAGTAATTTTATTATTGTACTAAATGATAATAATATGTCTATTTCAGAAAATGTTGGAGGAATGTCTCAATATCTAAGTAATATACGCACAGCAGAAGCATATACAGGATTTAAAACAGGTGTTGAAAAGACTTTGTCCAAAATTCCTGTGTATGGAGACAAGGTCATTCATCAACTTAGAAAGACCAAAAGTGGAATCAAACAATTGATGATACCGGGCATGCTTTTTGAAAACATGGATATTACTTATCTCGGGCCGGTGGATGGTCATGATATACCTGGTCTGATTCGAATTTTCAATGAAGCCAAAAAAGTGAATCGTGCAGTCCTGGTTCATGTTTTGACAAAAAAAGGAAAAGGTTATTCTCCAGCAGAGAGACATCCTGCAAGATTTCATGGTGCGGAACCATTTGAAATAGAGACAGGATTACCTAGTAAAAAAAGGACGAAAGCAAATTATTCAGATATATTTTCGACTGTGATGAGAAAATTTGGGGATAGAGACCCCAAAGTAGTTGCTGTTACCGCAGCTATGCCTGATGGAACCGGACTAAAACGTTTTAAAAATATGTTTCCGGAACGATTTTTTGATGTTGGAATTGCAGAAGAACATGCAGTTACATTTGCAGCAGGTCTGGCGGCTGCAGGACTGAAGCCTGTGGTAGCTGTTTATTCTTCGTTTTTACAACGTGCGTATGATCAAATTGTTCATGATGTTTGTATTCAAAATCTACATGTAATCTTTGCGGTTGATCGGGCAGGATTAGTAGGCAGTGATGGAGAGACGCATCAAGGCATATTAGATATATCATTTCTTTCCAGTATTCCCAATATGACATTATTAGCTCCTAAGAATAAATGGGAATTATCTGATATGCTGAAATTTGCGGTCGATTTTAACGGACCAATAGCAATTCGTTATCCCAGAGGAGAAGCTTATGATGGATTAAAAGATTTCCGCGCACCTATAGAATTAGGTAAAAGCGAAATTCTCTATGATGAGTCCGAAATTGTTCTAATAGCTGTTGGCAGTATGGTTAAAATAGCAGAAAATGTAAGAAAAGAACTAAAAGATATTGGTTATCAGTGTTCTCTTGTTAATGCTAGATTTGTCATGCCTTTAGATGAAACGATGGTGAAAACAGCAGCCAAAGAACATAACTTGATCGTGACGTTGGAAGAAAATGTATTAAGTGGGGGATTTGGTGAAAAAGTCTCTGCTTATGTTGCTGCTTGTAATTTTCCGACAAGAGTAATATCCGTTGGAATTCCGAACGAATATGTGGAACATGGAAATGTTGATATTTTACGTAAAGAATTAGGAATTGATGAACCTTCAATAACAAAGAGAATCATTACAGAATATTTAGGAACTCAGGTGTATTAAATGAAAGAAAGATTAGACGTATTACTAGTAAAAAGACAGTTAGTACAATCAAGGGAAAAAGCAAAGGCAATTATAATGTCAGGAAAAGTTTTTGTTAATGGTGAAAGAGAAGACAAAGCAGGTACTTCCTTTGATGAAAAAGTAGAGATAGTAATAAAAGGAAATACGTTGAAATATGTAAGCCGTGGTGGTTTGAAATTAGAAAAGGCCATGAAGTTTTTTGGTGTAGAAGTAGATCGAAAAGTATGTATGGATGTTGGGTCTTCAACAGGCGGATTTACAGATTGTATGCTTCAAAATGGAGCTTTAAAAGTTTATGCTGTAGATGTAGGTCATGGTCAATTGGATTGGAAATTGAGACAGGATGAGAGAGTCGTTTGTAAAGAGAAAACGAATATCCGTTATGTTGTTCCGGAAGATATAGGAGAAAAAATCGAATTTGCTTCCATTGACGTGTCTTTTATTTCATTAACAAAGGTATTACTTCCGGTAAAAAATCTGTTACATGACAATGGACAGATTGTTTGTTTAATTAAACCACAGTTTGAAGCCGGAAGAGAAAAAGTTGGAAAAAAGGGAGTTGTTAGGGATAAGACAGTCCATCAAGAGGTAATTGAGATGGTTGTTTCTTACGCGGTTAGTATAGGATTTGAAATACTTAATCTTGATTTTTCGCCTATTAAAGGACCGGAAGGAAATATAGAATATTTACTAAATTTACAAAATCATTCTGATGAAAAGATATATGAAAATACAGCTGTTTTTATAAGAGAAATCGTTGAAAAAGCGCATAATGCCTTAGATTGAGGTAAAACCTACTTACTAATTGGAGTGTGAAAAATGAATTGTTTTTATATAATTCTCAATACAAATAAAGAAAAAAGTTATGAATTAGGAAAAAGTATTCAACAATATTTAGAACAAAAGGGAAAAACTTGTTTCATACATGAAAAGGGAGAGGATTCTGCCAATAATAAGTTTAAATATACAGATGCAAGCAGAATTCCCAAAGATGTCGAAGCAGTTCTGGTTATTGGTGGAGATGGAACTGTTATTCATGCTGCCAGAGATATAAATCACAGAAATCTTCCATTGATTGGAGTCAACCTTGGTAGAATAGGATATTTATGTGATTTGGAAGAATCAAATATATATTCCGCTTTGGATGCTATGATGGAAGAAAATTATATAATTGAAGAACGTATGATGCTGGAGGGAATTGGTCATAGAGGAGAAGAAGTGTTGGTACACAATGACGCATTGAATGATATTGTCATTCATCGAATGGGGCATTTGCGCATTATGAATTTCATTATTTATGTGAATGGTGAACACCTAAATACATATAGTTCTGATGGAATTATTATTGCAACACCAACAGGTTCAACAGGATATAGTATGTCAGCGGGTGGTCCAATTGTAGAACCCAATGCAAAAATGATAATGATTACACCGATTAGTCCACATGCATTGAATAGAAAAAGTATAATATTAAGTGCGGATGATGAAATTGTTGTTAAGATTGGAAAAAGAAGAAAGGAAGAAATTGAAGAAGCAGAAGTCACTTTTGATGGAGCTGAATCAGTGAAACTTTTTTCAGGTGATTGTATCAAAATAAAACAATCTTCACAGTGTGTTAAATTTTTAAAAACCAGTAAAGTCAGTTTTTTAGAGACATTAAGAAAAAAGATGATGGAATGTAAATAAAAATAATTTGAAAGGAGAAATTGATGAAATTAAAGCGTCATACAAAGATAATTGAATTAATTAACAAATATGACATTGAGACTCAAGAAGAATTGGCAGAAAAACTAAATCAAGAAGGATTTAATGTGACTCAAGCAACTGTTTCAAGAGATATTAGAGAATTAAAATTGACGAAAGTAACGATTGATAAAAAACAGAAGTATGTTATTTTACAAAATCAAGAAGCAGGAATGAGTGAAAAATTTGTTCGTGTACTGAAAGACGGATTTCTTTCTATGGATATGGCTCAGAATATTTTAGTAATTAAAACCGTATCAGGAATGGCGATGGCAGTAGCAGCTGCTTTAGATGCAATGCAATGGAATGAAATTGTTGGATGTATTGCTGGTGATGATACAATTATGTGTGCGATTAGAAGTGTTGATGATACTTTATATGTAATGGAAAAAATCAGAAAGGTTACGGAAGAATAGGAGGAAATTTCAGGACATGTTATTAAATTTGCATGTAAAAAATTTAGCTTTAATTGAAGAAGCAGATGTGTATTTTGATGAAGGACTAAATATTCTAACAGGAGAAACCGGAGCAGGGAAATCAATTATTATCGGTTCAATTAATATAGCCCTGGGAGGAAAAGTACCCAAAGATATTGTTGGAAAGCATGGAGATTCTGCCTTTGTTGAATTGATATTTCAAATAGATAATTCATCTGAAAAAGAGTTACTTCGAAAGATGGAAATTGAGTTAGAGGACGAACAAATCATATTGTCCAGAAAAATAACGAATGGTAGAAGTGTAGCCAAAATTAATGGAGAGAGCGTACCTGCTTCTAAGTTAAAAGAAGTTGCAGAAGTATTAATTGATATACATGGACAACACGATCATCAATCACTCTTACATAAGTCAAAGCATTTGGAGATTCTAGATGAATATGCAAAAAATGATATTGTTAGCATTAAGTCAAAACTACAGCATAAATATGCTTCTTATATAGAGTTAAGGCAAAAGTTAGACAAATTTTCTGTGAATGAAGAAGAACGTATTCGTGAGTTATCTTTCTTAGAATATGAAGTTGAAGAAATTCAAGAAGCCAATCTTTTGCCAGATGAGGATAAACAACTTGAAATTCAATATCAAAAAATGACGTATGGGAAAAAAATTTTAGAAGCGGCAAATACTATTTATAATCAGACAGGATATGATAATCCGCATGCTGCGGGGGATCTTATAGGAAAAGCATTACGAGAGCTGAATAGTATAGTAAATTATGATACGGAATTGGAATCAATGGAAGAGCAGCTTGAAACGATTGAAAGTCTGCTTAATGATTTTAATCGTGATATCGCTGATTATATGAGTAGAATGGAATTTGGGGAACACGATTTTAATGAGACCGAGAAGCGACTAAATCTTATCAATCATTTAAAATCGAAGTATGGAGATAGTATTTCTGAAATTATCCAATCTAAAACTCAAAAAGAAGAACGAATAGAAGAGTTAAAGAACCACGATATATTATTAAAAAAATATCGTGAAGAATTAGAAACACTTCAAGAGGATTTGCAAATAGAATCCGAAAAGTTAACAGAAGTAAGAAAGAGATATGCAAAAAAATTAATGTTAGAAATACAAGATTCTTTAAAAGAACTGAATTTTATCGATATTCAATTTGATACGGTATTTGAAAAAATGGATCATTTCACAAAAAACGGAAATGATATTATGGAATTTATGATCTCTACAAATCCTGGAGAAGATTTAAAACCATTGGCAAAAATAGCTTCTGGTGGTGAAATGTCAAGAGTAATGCTTGCGATAAAATCCGTTCTAGCTGAAAATGATAATATACAGACATTGATTTTTGACGAAATCGATACTGGTATTAGTGGTCGGACAGCACAAATGGTTTCAGAAAAAATGGCGGTATTGGGAAAAGCGCATCAGATTATTTGTATTACGCATCTGCCTCAGATTGCAGCAATGGCAGATACTCATTTTTGTATTGAAAAAGAATCCTTAAATCATATGACAAGTACCAAAATTAAAAAATTAGAAAAAGATCAGGCAGTAAAAGAACTTGCAAGAATTCTTGGAGGAGCAGAGATTACAGAAACGACGATCAGAAGTGCAAAAGAAATGAAAGAATTGGCAGAACGTACAAAAAAAGGCTAGAGTGAAATATAAAATAATTCATATACTAAAAGAGATACATAACATGTATTTCTTTTTTTTATTAGATAATAAGAACGGAAGTGAAGTAAAATGGGAAAATTTCATCTTAAAAAATTAAGTTTTAGCCTTTTTATAATATTACCAACCATAATGATGTTGAGTTATCATCTTATAAAGAGAAGTATACCTGAGTCAATTAAAATTGTTGTAGGCGAAGAAGAAGCGCTGAATTTTGGTCTGCCTATTAATGGTGTTTTTCAAAAATCCATTAAGATACAAGATGACTTTATGGAGAATGAAAAAGTAAAAGAGGTTAATACGAATACGACTGAAAAATTGAATTCGTCTAAAATACATTTAAATTTATCTGCGGTTAAAGTGAAATCAAATCAAGTCGGTTCTTATTCCATGGTATGTAATTTGTTTGGGATTCTACCGCTAAAAGAAGTTAATGTTGAATTCGTCGAATCAAAGCAAGTAATTCCGTGTGGGATACCAATAGGCATTTATGTAGAAACTTCTGGTGTATTAGTTATCGGTACAGGAAAAATACATGGAATAGACGGAATAGAATATGAACCGGGAAAAAATATTGTAAAAAGTGGTGATTATATCGAATCTGTTAATAAAGAAGCAGTAAAAGATAAAAATGATTTGATAAGTAAAATTAATGATTGTGGAAAAAAAGAAGTAGTTTTAGGGATAAGAAGACAAGGAGAAGAAATAAATATTAGAGTAAAGCCAGTTGAAGTAGAAGCATCCAAATATCAATTAGGTATTTGGGTCAGAGATGATACACAGGGAATTGGAACACTAACTTATATAGATGAAGCAAATCGCTTTGGTGCATTAGGTCATGGAATTAATGATGTTGATACAAGTCTGTTAATGGAAATACAAGATGGGACATTATATAATGCCCAAATAACTTCGATTGTGAAAGGTGAAAATGGAAGTCCGGGAGAACTTGCAGGAACTATATTATATCAAAATGCTATGGTCGTTGGTAATATAATAAAAAATACATCGAAAGGTATTTATGGATGTGTGCGCTCCATGCCACAGGAATTAAAATATGCGAAGAAGTTGGAAGTTGCCTATAAACAAGATATAAAATTAGGGAAAGCTACGATTCGATGTGCAGTTAATGGTGTTATTAGAGATTATGAAATAGAAATTATTCATATTAACCATAGTGAAGAAAATACGAGTAAAGGAATTGAATTTAAGGTAACTGATCCGGAACTTATAAAAGAAACAGGAGGAATTGTACAAGGTATGAGCGGAAGTCCTATCATGCAGAATGGTAAAATAATTGGAGCTGTTACTCATGTGTTTGTACAAGATTCTCAAAAAGGTTTTGGTATTTTTATAGAAAATATGCTAGAAGAAACTCAATCTTTAGAGTAATAAAATACAAAAATTGTCGACAAAATCCGCCAATAAATAATAGACTGACTGTGCTATAATTGTAGAAAACTCTGATTCTCAGGAAAAGAACGAAAAATTGACTTGAAAAAGTTTATATATGTCGAAAATATTAGACAAATATGGCTTGATTATGAGAAATATAATCTTTATAATACAAGTAGTTTTTCAGGGGAGCTGAAGAATTATATATCTTAAAAGTATGAAAGAATAAATGGCATTGAAAGGAGACAGAATGGGGTCTATGGAGAAATTGAATATTGCGATTGCTGACGACAATGAAAAAGTATTAGAATTACTAGATGATATTATAAGTACAGATAAGGAACTTGAAGTTGTAGGTAAAGCACGAGATGGGGAGGAGGCATATAATATTATAAAGAGCAAGCAGCCAGATGTTGTACTATTGGATATTATTATGCCAAAATTAGATGGACTAAGTGTGATGGATAAAGTTAATCATGATATGAGCATTCAAAAAGCTCCGGAATTTATCATTATAACTGCAATCGGACAAGAAAAGATTACGGAAGATGCTTTTAATCTGGGAGCTAATTATTACATTATGAAACCATTTGATAATGATATGATATTAAATAGAATCAAAATGGTTCGAGGTAAAATAGGTAAGGCAGCGATAGAAACCAGAAAGATTAAAGCTTATGAGAATAAACAGGATTATCTTGAAAGAAATCTTGAAAATGACGTAACAAATATTATACATGAAATAGGAGTACCTGCTCATATTAAAGGATATCAATATCTAAGAGATGCTATTATGATGTCAGTTAATGATATTGAGATGTTAAATTCCATTACAAAGATCTTATATCCAACCATTGCTAAGAAACATCAGACAACACCAAGTCGTGTAGAACGTGCTATAAGACATGCGATAGAAGTCGCTTGGAGTAGAGGAAAAATGGATACGATCGACGAACTGTTCGGATATACAATTAATAATGGAAAAGGTAAACCAACAAATTCTGAATTTGTTGCATTAATTGCTGATAAGATAAGATTAGAATATAAAATGAGATAGAAAGGTTCTGGTTTTCTGAATTTCTTGAAACATTTAGTCTCATTATGATATAATATCCCTAAAATACGAGCGATAAAAGCTAGGAGGGAATCTTAATGAAGAAAATTTTATTTGTGGCTTCAGAAGCAGTACCATTTATGAAAACAGGTGGTTTGGCAGATGTAGTTGGATCTTTGCCAAAGTGTTTTGATAAAGAGAAGTATGATGTCCGTGTAATGATTCCGAAATATATGTGTATGTCAGATGTTTATAAAAGTCAAATGCAGTATAAAACACATTTTTATATGGATTTGGCATGGCGGAGACAATATGTTGGCGTATTAGAGATGGAATATGATGGTGTCAGATTTTATTTTATAGATAATGAATTTTATTTATCAGGACCAAGACCTTACGAAGCAGTCAATAGAGATATTGAAAAGTTTGCATTTTTTTGTAAGGCATCACTTTCCGCATTACCTAGTTTAAATTTTCAACCCGACATTATTCATTGTCATGACTGGCAGACAGGTTTAATCCCAGTTTATTTAAAAGATGTGTTTCAAAACGATTCGTTTTATAGGAACATAAAGTCCATATTCACGATACACAATTTGAAGTTTCAAGGAATTTGGGACGTTAAAACAGTAAAAGATATAACAGGTTTATCTTCTTACTATTTTGCTCCGGATAAATTAGAAGCTTATGGGGACGCTAATTATCTTAAGGGTGGTATTGTTTATTCTGATATGATTACGACTGTAAGTAATACATATGCTCAAGAGATAAAAATGCCCTTTTATGGTGAAGGACTTGATGGTCTGATTAATGCAAGAGCTGGATATTTAAGAGGAATTGTTAACGGAATTGACTATAAAGAATATAATCCGGAGACTGATTCATTTATAGTTAAAACTTATAATGCAAAAAACTTTAGAAAAGAAAAGATAAAAAATAAAAGAGCTTTACAGGAAGAACTTGGTCTAGAAATTAATGATAAAAAGTTTATGATTGGTATTGTATCACGTTTAACAGAACAAAAAGGTTTTGATTTGGTAGACTGTATCATGGATGAGCTTTGTCAGGAAGATATTCAAATTGTAGTATTAGGAAATGGTGATGAAAAGTATGAAAATATGTTTCGTCATTATAATTGGAAATATCCTAATAAAATATCTGCTAATATTTATTATTCTGAAGCTTTATCACATAAAATTTATGCGTCGGTGGATACATTTCTAATGCCATCTTTGTTTGAACCATGTGGTTTAAGTCAATTAATGAGTTTACGCTATGGAACTGTACCGATTGTACGGGAAACAGGTGGATTAAAGGATACGGTTGAACCATATAATGAATTTGAGAGTACTGGAACAGGTTTTAGCTTTGCTAATTATAATGCTCATGAAATGTTAAGTACGATTCGTTATGCGCGTGATATTTTTGTTAATAAAAAACGTGAATGGAATAAAATTATTGATAGGGCAATGGAAGTGGATTTTTCATGGAATGCATCAGCGCGCAAATATGAAGAGATATATGATTTTTTATAAGAACGGTTAAAATTTGATATAAATATTTGAATAGAAGCCTCCTTGATTGGAATACTAATAAGGTAAAAAATTAGATTCAACAAGGAGGAATTTTCTATGTCTGATTTAACAGAATTAGAATTACAAAATCTTCGTCATTTAATAGTAGGCTATGAATTGACACAAGATAAAATGCAAGATTATGCACAAAGAGCACAAGATCAACAAGTAAAACAATTTTTTCAAAAAGCAGCTCAGTCATCACAGCAAACGAAACAACAATTGATGAGATTTTTGTAGGAGGTCATAAAAATGCAAGAAAAAACAATGGTATCAGATGCACTAATGGGAATTAATAGTGAGTTAAAAATGTTTGGTGATTTTATTCCACAAACAGAAAATGTAGAATTGAAACAAACATTAAAACAAATACGTAATCAATGTGAAAGTTCACAAGAAGAAATTTATCAAATAGCTAGAAGCAAACAATATTATATTCCGGCAGAAAAAGCAACGCAAGAAGATATTGCACATGTACGTTCAATTTTTTCTCAGCCATCAATGATGTAAAATTATTTATGAAGGAGTGGCTAAATGCTATTCCTTCATAAATTTTATATTGACATCTCAAATCTTTATTCAGATAACGAAATTCCATTGATACTAGGTTCGATCGTAAGTGAATAATTGGTATAATAAACAACAAATCCTGGTTTTCCGCCATTAGGTTTTTTAATATTTTTTTTCAAAGAATAATCAATTTCAACTTTAGAATTTTTACGTGCAGATGAATAGTAAGCTGCTAGCTTTCCTGCTTCTTCAAATGTACGGTCAGGAATATCATTTCCATTTGATTTTAAAATAACATGAGAGCCGGGTATTCCTTTTGCATGAAACCACCAATCATTTCCAGAGGCGAATTTAAAGGTGAGTTCATCATTTTGAAAATTATTTTTCCCAACATAAATGTGGAATCCGTCTGAAGATATATAATGAAAAGGCTTGCTTTTCGTTTTTATTTTTTTATTAGAATATTTTCTTCTAATATAGCCTGAATCCATCAGTTCTTCTTTTATTTCTATCAAATCATCTTCAGTAAGTGCGATTTCCAATGAATTACTAATAGTTTCCAAATGATAAATTTCATCCTTTGTATCTGAAATTAAACTTGTCAATGCTTCAAAGGTGCGTTTCATTTTGTTGTATTTATCAAAATATTTCTTTGCATTTTCTTTTGGTGTTAATAGAGGGTCTAATGGTATTTCAATCATTTCATTTGTGTAATAATTTAAAGCTTCAAAATTAGAAGCATTTTCATCTAATTCATAACCATAGGTATTTATTAACTCTCCATATAGTTTAAAAGTATCTCTTTTTTGCGTATCTCTTAATTGCTTTTCCTGTAAAACATATTTTTTTCGACTACGGTCTAATGCTGTACTTACAATTTTTCGAAGATCAGAAGATTTTTGACGAATTCTAGTAATTATGTTTTTTTCAGCATAATATTGTTCCAAGACCTGAGATATTTTTTTGAATTGTTTTGTATGGTATAGGTTGTATTGAGTCAAAGGAATAGCAGAGAATTCTATAGGTTCATTTTCTTTATAAATAATATTGGGCTCAAAAGCTTCATTTTTGACAATTTCCAAGGCCCATTGAAAATGGTTATATAAATGCAGTTTTTCATTATCATCTAATGATTGAGCTGGTTTTTCAGAATCAATAGATGCACGATAACATATTTCTTCAGCGATGACTGGACTTATACCAGTAAAAGAGGTATAAAGAGTTTTTGAAGTTTTCAAAGCCTTTGTATAAACGCATTGAAAAAAAGCATCTTTTGTTATTGTCAAAGGATTTAATTTATTCATTGTATCTGGTATGAAATATGGTCTGCCGGGCAATACTTCACGAACAGAACTCATATTTGCTGAAATATGTTTTATGCTATCAAGAATTAAGCCGTCTTCGTCACAAAATATAATATTACTATGTTTCCCCATAATTTCTACAATAAGAATTTTTTTACATAAGTCACCAAGTTCATTAAAATGCTCAATTTCAAAATTGATAATTCTTTCCATACCGGGTTGATTAATACTAACAATTCTTCCATTAGCAATATGTTTACGTAAAAGCATGCAAAAATTTGGAGCTGATAACGGGCTGGGTTTGTTTTGATCTGTCATATAAATGAGAGGCAGAGATGCACTTGCAGATAAAAGTAAACGAACTTGTCCATTTTTACCTTTGATCGTAAGTAATAATTCATCTGTTTCAGGTTGTGCAATTTTATTTATTCTTCCATTCATTATTTCGTTATTTAATTCGAATACGAGATTAGAAATAACAATTCCATCAAATGCCATAAGTGTTTTCTCCTTCCAGGATTTATTACATTATTATTATAGCGGTTATTAGGGAAATTACAACTGAATTATTTAGAAAGTAAGAAGTGTATATACTCTTAAAGATTGACGAAACGGAATAAATCATCTATAATAATTAAAGACTTTAGTTGAATTTACAAGCGAAGGGAAATATGCCAAAAGGCGTGGACAGAAAATATGATTAAAAGTATGACAGGTTTTGGAAGATGTGAAATTTCAGATGAAAGCAGGAAGTTCTCTGTTGAGATCAAAGCAGTGAATCATCGGTATTTAGATATGAATATTAAAATACCCAAGAAGTTAAGTTATTTTGAATCTTCCATACGGAACTTATTGAAAGAATATATTCAAAGAGGAAAAGTAGACGTTTTTATTACTTATGAAGATTATACAGAAAATAATATTGTGATTAAGTATAATAAAGATCTTGCAGCAGAGTATTATAAACATTTAAAACAGATGGCACAGGATTTTGATTTGGAAGATGATTTGAAAGTTTCCAAATTATCGCGTTATCCTGAGGTTTTTACTTTAGAAGAGCAAAGTGCAGATGAAAAAGAATTGTGGGAAGTTTTAGAGAAAGCACTTCGAGGAGCTGCGGTACAATTACTAGAGACTAGGATTAAAGAAGGAGAGAACCTTAAAAAGGATTTAATAGTTAAATTAGATGAAATGACAGCTTATATTGAATTTATTGAGAAGCGATCTCCTGAAATAATAAAAGAATATCGCCAGAAGTTAGAGGATAAGATTCAAGAATTAATAGAAGACAAGACAATGATAGAAGAAAGCCGTATAGCAACAGAAGTTACTATATTTGCAGATAAAATTTGTGTAGATGAAGAAACGGTACGATTAAAGAGTCATATAGATTCGACCAAGAAAACGTTAGAATCAGATGATGGAATTGGAAGAAAACTTGATTTTATCGCGCAGGAAATGAACCGAGAAGCGAATACCATTCTTTCAAAAGCAAATGATTTAGAGGTATCGAATATTGCGATTGATTTAAAAACAGGAATTGAAAAAGTCCGAGAGCAGATTCAAAATATTGAATAGGAAGTGGAAGAAATTGACTAAGTTAATGAATATTGGTTTTGGAAATATGATAAATACAGATAAAATCATTACAATTATTAATTCAGATTCTTCCCCGGCAAAGAGAATGGTGCAAAAGGCAAAGGAAGAAGAGCGTATAATCGATGCTACGCAGGGTAGAAGAACCAGAGCAGTACTATTGACAGATAGTAATCATATAGTTTTGTCAGCATTACAGCCTGACACGTTAGCAGGAAGATTTAACAGCAAAGAGAGTGTATTAGAAGTGAAAGGTGAAGAAAATGAATGAGCAAGGTGTTCTTGTAATCGTTTCAGGATTTTCAGGTGCAGGGAAAGGTACATTGGTAAAAGAACTAATGAATAAGTATCCTGATCAATATGCGTTATCCATATCTGTAACTACCAGAAGACCTCGCGAAGGAGAACTTCATGGGAATGATTATTTTTTTGTATCTCAAGAAGAATTCCAAGAAATGATTTCTAAAGATGAATTGATAGAATATGCACAATATGTAGATAATTATTATGGTACCCCTAAAAAATATGTTTATGAAAAAATGAAAGAGGGAAAAGATGTTATCTTAGAAATAGAAATTCAAGGTGCATTAAAAGTAAAAGAAAAGTACCAGGATGCAATATTATTATTTGTAACCCCTCCAAATGCAATAGAGTTAAAAAATAGATTGGTTGGAAGAGGAACAGAAGATATGAATACTGTAGTGAAACGCTTTAAAAGAGGGTGTGAAGAAGCAGAAGGTATTGAAAATTATGACTATCTGGTTGTAAATGACAAATTAGAGGATTGTGTTTCAAAAGTTCACAGTATTATACAGAACGAACATAGCAAGGCTTTTAGGAATAAAGAGTATATAAAAAAAATAATAAAAGAATTAAATAATATTTTGGAAGGAGAAATATAAATATGTTACATCCATCTTATACAGACTTAATGAAAGTAGTAAATCGTGAGGTAGAGATAGGCGAGCAGCCCGTAGTCAATAGCAGATATTCAATTGTAATTGCTACTTCGAAAAGAGCGCGTCAGTTAATTGGTGGTGAAGAAGCATTGGTAATGGAAAAAGGAAAAAAACCATTATCAATAGCAATTGAAGAATTAAATTCTTCTAAGGTTAAAATTGTAAGTGATGATGAGCATAAAAAAGAAGAATTATTCGTGAATGAAGATGCTGCTGCTATTCATGATTACGATACTATAGAAGATTAAGAGTTTTAAGAGACTGCATTAGGCAGTCTCTATTTTTATCTTTAACTTATTTAGTTATTCTACAATTGATAGCTACGTATTACCATTTTATTGGTAGTATCTAAAATAAAAAAAGTATCACGAGGAATATTGTATAGATTTATGGTGATATTCTGAAAATATGGGAAATTATAGAGGGGTTTTGTTTGAAATGTCAAAAAAATAGAAAATTTAACGAAAGTTTTGGTGAAATAGATTGAAAGGATAAAAATAATTTGTTATAATGTAAACTACATAATTGAGTGTATAATTTAAAGGACGGAGGATTATTATGAAGAATTCAAACAGTCTAACCAAAGCTAAGTCAAAAAAGGAGGAGCGAGAAAAGCTGAAGTTTGAGAAGAAGAGAAAAAAAGAGGTAAGGGTTAAAAAGAAAGCTGTTGAAGGAAATATAGATAAAAAATTTGGTAAGAAAGATGAGGGTAATTTCCTATCAAAAAGTATTGGAAGAAAGATTAATTTTTTGTTTTTTGGAACTTTTTTGACAATGATGGTACTTATTTTAGTTCTTACAGTAAATGCAATCAGTTATATGACTCAATATAGAGATTTAATTGGTAATCTGTCCAAAATTTCAGATATAAAAGAACAAGTAGAAACGGTGCCAACTTCGATAATAAGTAAAGCAGTTGAAGGAGTATCCCTTGAAGAATCAGGGCTGGAAGATCACTTGAAATTAGTAAAAGATAATCTTGCAAGCATTGAGAGCAATGTTGATTTAGACAAAAATGCAGCTGAAGCGGCACAAAAAGAAATGAAAGAAGAATCAGCAGAAGATTCAATAGCAGAATCTGCAGCAGTGAATGCAACGGATGAATCTGATGCTGCATTTAAGAAGAATATGTCTTCTAAGTTTTTAGAATTAAAACGTTTAGTAGAAACTTATCAAGAATTGGGTAATGCAGTTGTCAGTAGTGTAACAGATGGAACAATCACGACAAAACAACTTTCAGATCTTTCCAAAATGGAAAAGATAGGTAAAAGTATATCGAGTAATATATTAGAATTTACGGATTTCCAATTGGTTCAAAGTACTAAAATTGCAATGGATATTCAATCAAATTTTGTGGCTAGGATTTCTTTAATGATAACAATTATAGTAATTGTTGCAATAGTTGGTATAATATCCGTATATGCCGTTGGAAAGAGTATTACAAAACCAATTAACCGGTTAAAAGGAGGAATCGCAGTTATTGCTAGCGGAGATTTGACAGGAGAAGCGATTCAAGTACAGAGTAATGATGAAATACGAACATTGACGGATTCTTTTAATAATATGAGCCAGAGTTTAAAACGTATCATAAAAAATGTAGTGGAAACGACTTCTAAAATTGATGCTTCCATGAAGATAGTTTCACAAAGTATTGAGGAAAATGCTAAGAACAATGAAGTGATTGCACATGCAGCAGAGCAGATGAATACAAGTATTGTCTTACAAAATGAAGAATCGAAAGAAACAATGGATAAAGTTCTTAAGATGGATTCAATTTCCAAACAGATTACGAATCGTGCAGAACGTATTGAAAAAAGTGCAGAACGTTCCAAAAAAAATGCCGAAGATGGAAATCATAATATTGTATCATATGTTGAACAATTAGACGATGTGAATCAAGTAATGAATAATGTAGCAGCGGTCGCTGAGAACTTAAGTGAACGTACAAAAGAAATGAATGCTATCTTACACTCGATCTCAGAAATTGCATCTCAAACTAATTTACTTTCTTTAAATGCAAGTATAGAAGCTGCAAGAGCCGGTGAGTCAGGTAGAGGATTTGCGGTTGTAGCTTCAGAAATCAGTAAGTTAGCTGGAGATTCTGAAAGTGCAGCACAAAAGATTGGAAATATTATTAGTGAAGTACAAAAAGAAGCAGCAGATATGAGTGCAAAAATGCAGGAAGGTCTAACGCAACTTAGTCATGGAAATGATATGGCTGATCGTACCAAAGATAGTTTTAATATTATTAAAGAAGGCACGATATCTGTAAATAATGAAATTCAAGAGATTATAGCAGATATCGAACATTTATCAAATATAATTTCGGAAGTAACAGAAAGAGTTCGTTCTATTGATGAAGCAAGTGATGTAAATGTAACAGTAACTGGTGAAATTAGTTCTTCTATTACGGAGGAAACAGCAAATTTAGAGGAAATTACTTCTACAATGATGCAGTTGGCAGAGTTAGCGCATGGATTGGAAATTGTAGTGGAAGAGTTTACCATTTAAGGTCTGAATTTTCAAAAGGGTTGCAACAGCAACCCTTTTTGTGTTTTAATAGTAATGTTCAAGGTAATGGAAAACAGTGGAGGTAATTATGAAATTATTATTTATATCGCTAGGTTGTGACAAAAATCTAGTTGATACAGAAGAAATGCTGGGATTATTAGCAAGAGAAAAATTTTCATTTACAGATGATGAGTCTCAGGCTGAAGTTATTGTAATTAATACGTGTTGTTTTATTAATGATGCAAAAGAAGAGAGTGTTAATACAATATTACAAATGGCTGAATATAAAAAATATGGAAGATGTAAAGCATTAATTGTGACCGGCTGCCTGGCACAGAGGTATAAAAAAGAGATTCAAGAAGAGATAAAAGAGGTTGATGCTATTTTAGGAACGAATTCATATGAAAAAATTGCGGAAGTAATTAAGAATGCTTTAAATGGACAAGGAACATGTATTTTCAATGAGTTGGAAGGTTTTCCAATGATACCAAATAGCAAGCGTCAGATAACAACTGGTGGACACTACGCTTATATGAAGATAGCGGAAGGGTGTAATAAACATTGTACGTATTGTATCATACCGCAAATCCGGGGAAAATATCGGAGTGTACCAATTGAAAAATTACTTTTACAAGCAGAGGAACTCGCAGAACAAGGAGTGAAAGAACTGATTTTAGTAGCTCAGGAAACAACATTATATGGGATAGATCTATACGGAGAAAAAACATTGCCCAAACTGTTACATGAACTTGGAAAAGTAAAAGGAATTCGATGGATTCGGATTTTATATTGTTATCCCGAAGAAATAACCGATGAGCTTATCCAGACAATCAAAACGGAGCCTAAAGTCTGTCATTATTTAGATTTGCCGATTCAACATGTAAATGATGAAGTTTTAAAACGAATGGGAAGAAAAACGAATAAGAGTCAAATAATAGAAATCGTTAAGAAATTAAGAGAAGAAATTCCGGATATTTCCATTAGGACTACTTTAATATCGGGTTTTCCAGGTGAAACGGATGAACAACATGAAGAACTAGTAGAGTTTGTTGATGAAATGGAATTTGATCGTTTAGGAGTATTTACCTACTCAGCAGAAGAAAATACACCAGCCGTTGAAATGAATGGTCAGATAAATGAGGATATCAAAGAAACTCGTCGGGATGAAATTATGCAGCTGCAGCAGGAAATCGTCTTCGAAAAAGACCAAGAAATGATAGGAAAAGAACTTTGGGTAATGGTAGAAGGTAAAGTCGCCGATGAGAATGCTTTTGTTGGCAGGACTTACAAGGATGCACCAAATGTTGATGGATATATTTTTGTAAACACTGAGGAAGAACTGGTAACAGGTGATTTTGCAAGAGTGAAAGTTACAGGTGCATTAGAATATGATTTGATAGGAGAGATTATAAATGAATTTACCAAATAAATTAACTGTGATAAGAGTAGTGATGATTCCATTTTTTGTATTATTTATGCTTACAAATTTAGCTGGAGAGGGAAGTAAATTCATAGCTTTAGGGATATTTTGTATTGCTAGTTTTACTGATTTTTTAGATGGATATATAGCAAGAAAAAACAATTTAGTTACTAACTTTGGAAAGTTTATGGATCCATTAGCAGACAAGCTGCTTGTATGTTCTGCAATGATTTGTCTTGTGGAAATTGGAAGACTTCCGGCCTGGATTGTAATAATTATTATCAGCCGAGAATTTATTATTAGCGGTTTCCGTCTCGTAGCTTCTGATAATGGAATTGTAATAGCAGCAAGTTATTGGGGCAAGTTTAAAACTGTGTCTCAAATGTTTATGATAATTGTTCTGATTTTAAATTTAAATCATTCAATATTTGAAACAGTTGAAATTGTATTAATTTATACTTCTTTAGTATTAACAGTACTTTCACTGATTGACTATATAGCAAAAAACAAAAGTGTATTATTTAACGGAAATATTTAGGAGTTCAACTTATAAGGAGAAAAACAATGATAGTAGAATTGATTTCAGTAGGAACAGAAATTTTATTGGGGAATATTGTAAATACCAATGCTGCATATTTATCCGAAAAGTGTGCGGTTCTTGGATTGAGCCAATTTCATCAAAGTGCTGTAGGTGATAATCCAAAACGGTTAGAGGATGCAATTATATTAGCCCTTTCTAGGGCAGATATTCTAATATTATCAGGAGGTTTAGGTCCTACTAAAGATGATTTGACAAAAGAAACGGCAGCAAAAGTAATGAACAAAAACCTAGTACAAGATATACATACAAAAGAGCGTATTCAAGAATATCTTCAAAAAGTCATTCCGAATCATATGGTTACGGAAAACAATTGGAAACAGGCGATGGTTCCGGAAGGTGCAATCATAATAGACAACCTTAATGGAACAGCACCTGGCATCATAATGGAAGATAACGGAAAGCGGATCATACTACTTCCTGGTCCTCCAAATGAATTAATACCTATGTTTCAAGAAGATATTGTACCATATCTTAATAAATTGCAGCCGGAATTAATTTATTCTAAAATGGTGAAAATTTGTGGTCTGGGTGAAAGTTATGTTGAGACCCAAATTATGGATCTAATAGAAGAACAAACGAATCCTACCGTTGCTCCTTATGCAAAAACAGGGGAAGTGCATCTAAGAATAACAGCAAAAGCTCGAAATGAAGAAGACGCTATGAAATTAGTTGCTCCAGTGGTAACAGAATTAAAGAAGAGATTTCAGGATGCTGTTTTTACCACAGAAGAGAGAGTTACTTTAGAAGAAGCTGTCGTAGAGCTATTAAAAGAAAGAGAACTTACAGTTACCACTGTGGAATCCTGTACAGGCGGATTGTTAGCAGGGAAAATTATAAATGTGGCAGGCGTATCAGATTGTTATAAAGAAGGCTATATCACATATTCAAATGAAGCTAAGAAAAGATTGGTGAATGTTTCTGAATCCACATTAGCTGTAGCAGGTGCCGTAAGTGAAGAGTGTGCAAAAGAAATGGCTATTGGTGGCGCTCAATCAGCAAATGCAGATGTATGTATTGCAATAACAGGAATAGCAGGTCCGGATGGTGGGACACAAGAAAAACCGGTAGGACTTGTATATGAGGCTTGTTACTATAAAGGCAATGTAGAGGTTAATAAATTTTTATTTAAAGGAAATAGAGATAAGATACGTGAACAGGCTGTGGTGAAGGCTTTAACATTATTAAGAAAAAATATTATAGAGAATAAATGAGATAAAAATACGCTATCGAATTCCTACATGTAATCTAAGAATTCGATAGCGTATTGATATTTTATAATAATGTCTCAATTTCTAAATTTCTTTCTTTGGCCAAATCTATAAAAGTACTATTACTTTCAATAATAGGATGGCTAAGATCTAAACGGTTGATAAAAACGATTTTTCCAATACGTCCATCATTTAAGCGAACCGTATAGCCGATATAGGTTTGAACTAATTTTTCTATAAAGGTCATTAATATCTGAACGTTGTATTTTGAAAAGCCCTCTTCTTCATATAATTTAATTACTTTGAAGGGGCAAAGGCCTTCACGATAAACACGATTGGCGGTCATAGCTTCATAGGTATCTACGATAGTAATGATTTGAGAAAAGAAAGGAAGGTTTTCTCTTTTTTTTCCTAATGGATAACCGGAGCCATCTGCTTTTTCATGGTGTAATAGAGCACTGGCTTTGATTCGGGGATCAATTTCTTTATCTTTTAACAGGGCATATCCATAAGTAGTATGTTGCTTTATTAAGTCGAATTCTTCGGGTGTCAGCTTCCCGGGTTTTTGAAGAATTTCCTGTGGAATCAATAATTTACCTATATCATGTAATAATCCGCAAGAGGTTAATACTTTTAGGTCTCTTTCTGATAAATGAAGCCATTTTCCAACAATATTTGCAATGATAGAAACATTTAAAGAATGAGCATAAGTGGAATCATCCAAATGACGTATATTAAGCAACAAATCAAATATACCAAAAGTAGTATCTATACTATTTACCAAAGTAATAGGAGTGGTTAATAATGCATCAATATCAATAGACGTAGAAGAGGAATTTACAATGTCATTCAATTGCATTTCAAAGTTTTTCATGTGGTTAAAATACACTTTATGGAATTCAGCAAATTCTTGACTTTCTTTTACTCTTTCTAGATAAGATGTGGGTTCCATGCCTATTTTTATTGGATTTGAAGTAATGTGGTCTGGTCTTTCCGGTACCTCTACAAAAACGGAATCTATTTGATATTGATTAAGTTTTTCTATTAAATAATGACTCAAAATCGTCCCACTATTCATAATAAGTTGTCCGCTTTGTGTACAAACATCACTAAACAGTATCATTCCTTCTGATAAATCTTGAACTCTCAATTTTTCCTTATACATATTGAGTACACTCCTTAATTAGAGATTAAAAAATACTAAAAAACAGTTTTTTAGTAAAGATATATACTATTTTATATAAAGTGTTAAAAGATGTCAATCAATATCGTTATGATACACTTAAAATATAGATAATGAAAGGTTGAATTTGTTGCATAAATTGATTACAATAGAACATGATTTAAGAATGAGAAGGATAAAAACAGGAAAGTGAGGAATCATAATTTGGTTGAAACATGTAATAATTGTGTTCAAAAGGATAAAATCAAAAGAAAGCATAGAGATGAAATAGAAATGAAAGATTTAATTACTCGTTTGAATCGAATCGAAGGACAAGTCAGAGGAGTCAAAAATATGGTGGAAGAGGAACGGTATTGTGTTGATATTTTGACACAGGTTTCTGCAATTCAAGCTGCACTTAATTCGTTCAATAAAAATCTTTTAGCAAATCATATTAAAAGTTGTGTTGTAGAGGATATTAAGTCAGGTAATCATGAAGTTGTGGATGAATTATGTAATACGATTCAAAAACTAATGAAATAATTTAGTAGTAAATGTATATCGCCACATAGTGACTATCGAATCATTATGTGGCGATCTGTATCTGATTTTAATTAATATTAATTGTCATCGTCCTGTTCATCCATTGTGAAAACCTGACGTTTTCTGGCAGTTTCGTCACTTTCAAGATACTCATCATAAGAAGTGATTTTATCAATCATAGAACCGTTTGGAAGTATTTCCATAATACGATTTGAAGTAGTCTGAACAAACTGATGATCATGTGAAGCGAATAAGACAACTCCAGAGAATTTTATCAGACCATTGTTAAGAGCTGTAATTGATTCCATATCTAAGTGATTGGTAGGTTCATCCAAAATTAATACATTGGATCCGGATATCATCATTTTAGACAACAGTACACGAACCTTCTCACCACCGGAAAGTACTCGCATTTTCTTAACTCCGTCTTCTCCGGCAAACAGCATTCTTCCCAAGAAACCTCTTACATAAGTTGCATCTTTAATTTCAGAGAACTGAGTCAGCCAATCTACAATAATTAAGTCGGTGTCAAAAATTTCAGTGTTATCTTTTGGGAAATAAGATTGAGAAGTTGTTATTCCCCATTTATATGAGCCTTCATCGGGTTCCATTTCACCTGCAAGAATTTGAAAAAGAGTAGTTTTAGCAAGTTCATTTCCACCTACAAAAGCAACTTTATCGTCATGCCCTATAATAAAGGATAGGTTATCTAATACTTTTACACCATCAATTGTCTTAGAAAGATTTTCAACAGTCAGTACTTCATTTCCGATTTCTCTGGCAGGACGGAAATCGATGTATGGATATTTACGGCTTGAGGGTTTGATTTCGTCTAATTCAATTTTTTCCAGAGCACGTTTTCTGGAAGTTGCCTGTTTAGATTTAGAAGCGTTTGCACTGAATCGGGATATAAAATCTTGTAATTCTTTGATTTTTTCTTCTTTCTTTTTATTCGCTTCCTTCATCTGTTTGATTAATAATTGACTGGATTCGTACCAGAAATCATAGTTACCGGCATATAACTGGATTTTTGCATAATCAATATCGGCAATATGTGTACATACTTTATTTAAGAAATAACGGTCATGGGATACTACGATAACAGTATTTTCAAAATTAATTAAAAACTCTTCCAGCCATGAAATAGCATCTAAATCTAAATGGTTAGTAGGTTCATCAAGCAGAAGGATATCCGGATTTCCAAATAGTGCCTGAGCCAATAACACTTTTACTTTTTCATTACCATTTAATTCTTTCATGATAGAATAATGTAAGCTGGTGTCTATTCCTAATCCATTTAAGAGCATTGCTGCATCAGATTCAGCTTCCCATCCATTCATATCAGCAAATTCGCCTTCTAATTCACTGGCACGGATTCCATCTTCGTCAGAAAAATCTTCTTTTGCATAGATCGCATCTTTTTCTTTCATAATTTCATAAAGACGTGCATTCCCCATAATAACAGTATCTAATACTGGAAACTCATCATATTTAAAATGGTCCTGCTGCAAAAAAGACAAACGTTGTCCGGGCGTAATAATTACTTCACCGTTGGTTGGTTCGAGTTGTCCGGAGAGTATTTTTAAAAAGGTAGATTTGCCAGCTCCGTTCGCACCTATTAATCCATAACAGTTACCTTCGGTAAATTTTATATTTACTTCTTCAAATAAAGCTTTTTTTCCAATTCGTAATGTAATATTACTTGTACTTATCATCTTTTATACCTTTCTTTATTAAATGTAGATTTGTTATTTTATATCACTTTTATATTTTACAGAAAAATAAATATTTTGCAATAGGTAAATATAGAAGCTTTTCGTGTATAAAAATGTGAACAAAGTAAAAAAATAGAGATATTAACTTGACCTTTTCTCAAGATGTTATATTATAATATTAAGGCAAATAAATAGCTTAGATAAAATAATGTTATTTTATAGGTTCAATTTTGTGCTATTTTAACTATTTTTAAGGAGGAATTAAAGTATGGCAAGAAAAATGAAAACCATGGATGGAAACCATGCAGCAGCACATGCATCTTATGCATTTACTGATGTTGCGGCAATCTATCCAATTACTCCATCATCTGTTATGGCTGAAGCAACAGATGAATGGGCGACGCAAGGAAGAGAGAATATCTTTGGACAACAAGTACAAGTAACCGAAATGCAGTCAGAAGCAGGTGCGGCAGGTACGGTTCATGGTTCTTTGGCAGCGGGAGCTTTAACCACAACTTTTACAGCATCACAAGGTTTACTTCTTATGATTCCAAACTTATATAAAGTTGCAGGTGAACAACTTCCAGGTGTATTTAACGTATCTGCACGTGCGATTGCAAGTCATGCGTTGAGTATTTTTGGAGATCATTCTGATGTTTATGCATGCCGACAGACTGGTGCTGCTATGCTTTGTGAGTCAAGTGTTCAGGAAGTTATGGATTTAACACCTGTTGCACATTGTGCAGCAATTAAAGGAAGAGTTCCTTTTATCAACTTCTTTGATGGATTTAGAACATCTCATGAAGTACAAAAAATTGAAGCTTGGGATTATGAAGATTTAAAAGAAATGGTAGATATGGATGCCATTAATGAATTCCGTAAAAAAGCATTAAATCCAAATCATCCAAGATTAATGGGTTCTGCTCAAAACCCTGATATTTTCTTCCAGGCAAGAGAAGCTTGTAATCCATATTATGAAGCATTACCAGGTCTTGTTCAGGAATACATGGATAAAGTGAATGCTAAAATTGGTACAAACTATAAGTTATTTAATTATTATGGTGCACCGGATGCAGAGCATATTATCGTAGCGATGGGTTCTGTATGTGATACAATTGATGAAACGATTGATTACTTATTGAAGGCTGGCAGAAAAGTTGGTGTTGTAAAAGTTCGTTTATACAGACCATTTTCAGCTGAAGCATTAGTTGAAGCAATACCGGATTCTGTAAAACAAATCTCAGTATTAGATAGAACAAAAGAACCAGGTGCTTTAGGCGAGCCATTATACTTAGATGTTGTGACAGCGTTAAAAGGTACAAAATTTGATCAAATTCCAGTTTTCACAGGTCGTTATGGTCTAGGATCAAAAGATACGACTCCTGGAGCAATTATTTCTGTATTTAATAATAATTCTAAAAAAGTATTTACAGTAGGTATCAATGACGATGTTACAAATCTTTCTTTAGAAATCACAGAAAATCCAGTAACAACACCAGAAGCAACAATCAACTGTAAATTCTGGGGACTTGGAGCTGACGGTACGGTAGGAGCGAATAAGAACTCTATTAAAATTATTGGTGATAATACAGATATGTATGCGCAAGCATATTTTTCATATGATTCAAAGAAATCCGGTGGTGTAACAATTTCCCATTTACGTTTTGGAAAAGATCCAATTCGTTCCACATATTTGATTTCAAAAGCAAATTTTGTTGCTTGCCATAATCCATCCTATGTTGATAAATATAACATGGTTCAAGAACTTGTTGATGGAGGAACTTTCCTTTTGAACTGTTCTTGGGATATGGAAGGTCTAGAAAAACATCTTCCAGGACAAATGAAGCGATACATTGCAGAACATAACATTAAGTTCTACACGATTGATGGTATCAAGATCGGTAAAGAAATTGGACTTGGAGGACGTATCAATACAGTACTTCAATCAGCATTCTTTAAACTTGCAAACATTATTCCTGCTGATAAAGCAAATGAATTGATGAAAGCAGCTGCAAAAGCATCTTATGGTAAAAAAGGTGACAAGATAGTACAAATGAACTATGATGCGATTGATCGTGGAGCAGAAGATATTGTTGAGATTAAAGTTCCGGAAAGCTGGAAAAATTCAGGTGATCAGGACTTAGGCAGAACTGCTGCAGGAAAGAAACAAGATGTTGTTGAGTTTGTTAATAAAATTCAAATTCCAATCAATGCACAAGAAGGTGACAAACTTCCAGTATCAGCATTTAAAGATTATGTAGATGGTTCTACACCATCAGGATCTTCTGCATTTGAAAAACGTGGTATTGCTGTTGATATTCCTGTTTGGGTGCCAGAAAACTGTATTCAATGTAATTTCTGTTCTTATGTATGTCCACATGCAGTAATTCGTCCAGCTGTAATGACAGAAGAAGAAGCAGCAAAGGCTCCGGAAGGAATGAACAAACTTCCTATGACCGGTATGGCGGGACTTCAGTTCGCAATTTCTGTTTCTGCTCTTGATTGTACCGGATGTGGTTCTTGTGCGAATGTTTGTCCAGGTAAAAAGGGTGAAAAAGCTCTTGTTATGAAAAACATGGAAGAGAATGTTAAGTCACAAGAATATTTTGACTTTGGATTAGAACTTCCTGAAAAAGGAGAAGTAATCGATAAATTTAAAGCTACAACTGTAAAAGGAAGCCAATTTAAACAACCATTACTTGAGTTCTCAGGAGCTTGTGCAGGTTGTGGTGAAACTCCATATGCAAAATTGATTACACAATTATTTGGAGATAGAATGTACATTGCAAATGCAACAGGATGTTCTTCTATTTGGGGTAACTCTTCACCATCTACACCATATACAGTAACTTCAGAAGGAAAAGGTCCGGCTTGGTCTAACTCCTTATTTGAAGATGCGGCTGAATTTGGTTATGGAATGTATTTAGCGCAAAAGGCATTAAGACATTCATTAAAAAGTAAAGTAGAAGAATTATCCAAAACTGCAGGAGAAGATGTGAAAGCTGCAGCGAATGAATATTTAGATACATTTGATATAGGAGCTGAAAATTCAGCAGCTACAGATAAACTTGTAAAAGCAATTGAAGCTTGTGGATGCGAAGAAGGAAAAGATATTGTTAAAGATAAAGATTTCTTGGCTAAAAAATCACAATGGATCTTTGGTGGAGACGGATGGGCTTACGACATCGGATTCGGTGGTGTTGACCACGTATTAGCAAGTGGTGAAGATATCAATATTATGGTATTTGATACTGAAGTATATTCTAATACCGGTGGACAATCTTCAAAAGCTACTCCGGTTGGTGCTATTGCTCAATTTGCAGCAGGTGGAAAAGAAGTAAAGAAAAAAGATTTGGCTAGCATTGCTATGAGTTATGGTTATGTATATGTAGCTCAAATTGCTATGGGTGCAGATTACAATCAAACAGTAAAAGCGATTGCTGAAGCAGAAGCATATCCGGGACCATCATTAATCATCGCATATGCTCCATGTATTAACCATGGTATTAAAGCTGGTATGTCAAAAGCTCAAACAGAAGAAAAGAATGCTGTTGAATCAGGTTACTGGCATATGTTTAGATATAATCCAGCTTTAGCGGTTGAAGGTAAAGCTGCATTCACATTAGACAGCAAAGCGCCTACAAAAGATTTCCAAGAGTTTATTAATGGTGAAGTTCGTTATAACGCACTTGCGCGTTTCAATCCGGAAAGAGCAAAAGAATTATTTGCAAAATCTGAGAAAAATGCAAAACAACGTTATGAATATTTACAAAAACTTGTAACATTATATGGTGAATAATAAAAATTAGATTGTTAATAAGATGATTATTAGCCAACATCAATACGGGGCTATCCTAAATTGATGTTGGCTAATTTTTTAAGGAGGTCATGGAATGGAAGTAAGTGCTGCCATTATTTTTTCAGCAGAGATTTTAGGGGTTATTGCATTTGCAGTTTCAGGCGCATTGTTAGCAATTGAAAAGAAATTAGATTTATTTGGAATTATTTTTCTTGGAATTACTCCTGCAGTAGGAGGAGGAGTGATGAGAGATTTACTTTTAGGAGCTGTTCCTCCCTATATGTTCCGAAATCCAATTTATGTATTCGTTGCATTTTTGACAGCGATTTTGGTGTTTTTTATTAAAGTTTATATAAGAAAAAATTCAGATAGAATCCGATTGATAACATATCAAATCATTAATATAATGGACGCAGTAGGTCTTGGAACATTCGTAGTAGTTGGTGCAGATACAGCAATACATGCCGGTTTTGGAAAAAATGGATTTTTAGTAGTTACAGTTGGAGTGATTACGGGTGTTGGTGGTGGAATATTGAGAGATTTGTTTATTGGTCATATACCCCATATTTTTCGAAAGCATGTGTATGCTATTGCCGGATTTGTTGGAGCTTTTTTGTATTATTATATGTATATTCTGGATTTGAATCCGATATTTGCGATGTTTATTGGAATTTCGATTGTAATTTTATTGAGATTGATGGCTACTTATTTCAAGTGGAATCTTCCCAGAGTACCGATTGAAGATGAACGCAGGTAATATATCTAAGAGGATTTTTATATGCAAAAAAGAACAAATTCAAGGAAAAAAAGGTCTATAAGTGGTGAATGCTACGTGAATAAAATAAAAAAAGTAGAGAGGTTCTTTGCATAATGCACAAGAACCTCTTTCTTATTTAAAGATTCAATGATATAATAAGCGGTATGATTATGTAAAAATAAGGATACAATAGTGTGATGGTAAATTATGAAGCTATTTGTATTAAGGAGGGATTATATGGATATCAAAAAAGTAAAAGAATATCAATTACTTGAAGAAAAAACGATTCACGAAATTAATTCAAAGGGATATTTATTAAAACATAATAAAAGTGGAGCAAGAGTAACAATCATATCCAATGATGACATTAATAAAGTGTTTTATATTGGATTTCGAACTCCGCCAGAAGATAGCACAGGAGTAGCGCATATTTTAGAACATTCTGTTTTGTGTGGTTCTAAAAAATTTCCATTAAAAGATCCTTTTGTTGAATTAGCGAAGGGCTCTTTAAATACATTTTTAAATGCGATGACGTATCCGGACAAAACAGTTTATCCTGTAGCAAGTTGTAATGATAAAGATTTCCAGAATTTAATAAGTGTCTATATGGATGCAGTGTTTTATCCGAATATCTATAAAAAAGAAGAGATATTTCAACAAGAAGGCTGGCATTATGAGTTAGAATCTGAAAAAGATCCTCTAAAAATTTCAGGAGTCGTGTACAATGAAATGAAAGGTGCTTTTTCTTCTCCGGAAGGAGTATTAGAAAGAGAAATATTAAATTCACTGTTCCCGGATACATCTTATGCAGTAGAATCAGGTGGAGACCCGGAAGTAATACCAGAATTGACTTATGAACAATTTTTGGATTTTCACAAAAAATACTATCATCCAACCAATAGTTATATTTATTTATATGGAAATATGGATATAGAAGAAAAATTAAAGTGGTTGGATCAAGAATATTTAAGCGAATATGATATTGCAGTTGTAGATTCAGAAATCAAATTACAAAAGCCATTTGAGAAAACAAGTGAGACACAAAAATTATATTCAATAACAAGTACAGAATCAGAAGAAGACAATACCTATCTTTCCTTTAATAAAGTTATTGGAACCAGTTTAGATAAGAAACTTTATCTTGCGTTCCAGATATTGGAATACGCTTTATTAACAGCCCCAGGTGCACCATTAAAGAAAGCATTATTAGACGCCAAAATTGGAAAAGATATTATGGGGTCTTACGATAATGGAGTATATCAACCTATTTTTTCAATTATAGCTAAAAATTCAAACTTAACTGATAAATATAGATTTTTAAGTATTATTGAAGATACTTTAAAAACGCAAGTAAAAAATAAAATTAATCGTAATGCATTAAAGGCTGGAATTAATTACTATGAGTTTAAATATAGAGAAGCTGATTATGGGAACTATCCGAAAGGCTTGATTTATGGTTTAGAGTGTTTTGACAGCTGGCTTTATGATGAGATGAAGCCATTTCTACATTTAGAATCTAAAGAAACATTTGATTTTCTAAAAAACCAATTAGAAACGGATTATTTTGAAAAGTTGATACAAGAGTATTTAATTGATAATACTCATGCCTCTGTTGTTATCGCTAAGCCGGAAAAAGGGCTAACAGCAAAAATGGAACAAGAGTTGGAACTTAAATTAGAGAAATATAAAAGTAGTTTAACGAAAGAGGAAATCAATCAATTAATTGAAGATACGAAAAACTTAAGAGAATATCAAGATGAACCTTCTTCAAAAGAAGATCTTGAAAAGATTCCATTATTAGAGTTAAAAGATATAAGAAAAGAAGCACTACCACTTTCAAATAATGAAGTTGATTTAGATGGAATAAAGGTATTGCATCATAATATTCCCACAAATGGGATCGGGTATATTAAACTATTATTTGATGCCAGAAATATTTCTAAAGAAGATATCCCATATCTGGGTATATTGAAATCTGTTTTAGGATATGTTGATACGAAAAATTATGAATATGCGGAATTATCCAATGAAATAAATATGAATACAGGAGGATTTTCTGTTGGTATCGGAACATTTACGAATGTGAAGGATTTAGGAGATTTTGAATTCAGGCTTGAAGTCAAAGTGAAAGCGTTTTATGAAAAATTGGATGTTGCTTTCAAAATGCTGAAAGAGGTTATATTTACTTCTAAATTAGAGGATGAAAAACGACTATATGAAATAGTAGCACAGTTGAAATCAAGATTACAAATGAGTATGAATACTTCAGGTCATTCAATTGCTTCTGTAAGAGCGATGTCTTATTTTTCAAAAACAGCATTGCTGAATGATATGACTAGTGGTGTGGCCTTTTATCGTGTCATTGAATCCATTGAGAATGATTTTGAAGCAAAGAAAGAAATTCTTATTTCTAAATTAAAAGGTCTGGTAAAACAACTTTTCACGCCTGATAATTTATTGATTAGTTTTACGGCTGAAGAAGAAGGATTCAAACCATTTGAGGCTGAAGTAAAAAGTTTAAAAGATGAATTGTATGAACCATGTGATGATAAAAAACCATTTGAATTACTCTGCAAGCAAGAAAATGAAGGTTTTAAAGCATCTTCGAAAGTACAATATGTTTCTATGGCAGGAAATTTTATACAAGCAGGTTTTTCTTATACTGGTGTCATGAAAGTATTAAAAATTATATTAAGTTATGATTATTTATGGATGAATGTCAGAGTAAAGGGTGGAGCTTATGGATGTATGAGTGGTTTTACCAAGGCAGGAGACAGTTATTTTGCTTCCTATAGAGATCCGAATCTCGAAAAGACGATTGAAACCTTTTTAAATACACCGGAATATTTAAAGAATTTTCAAGTTGGAGAAAGAGATATGTTAAAATATATTATCGGAACGGTTAGTGATTTGGATAATCCACTTAATCCGGCAGCACAAGGAAGTCGTTCTTTATCATCCTACTTAAACAATATTACTTATGAAGATATTCAAAAAGAAAGAGATGAAATACTTGGCACAACGCAGGAAGATATTAGAAAACTTACGGATATCGTAAAAACTGTAATTGAACAAAATAATTTGTGTGTGATAGGAAATGAAGAAAAACTAGAGGAACAAAAATCTTTATTCCAGAAGTTAGAAAACTTGTATACCACATAATAAAAGATAATAAAAACGAAAGAGAGAGAAAAATGGAAGTTTTAGAATTACCAAATTTTGGGTTACTTAGTATAATTCCCCCTTTAGTGGCGATTGTATTGGCATTAGTCAATAAAGAAGTGATATCTTCTTTAATTGTTGGCATATTAGCAGGGGCGTTGATTTATTCAAAAGGAAATATCATAGAAATGATAACGATAACATGTCAAGTTATGGGAGAAAAGATAGGTGGTAATGCTTATATCTTGATATTTTTAGGATTATTGGGAGCAATCGTAATTGTTGTAACAAAAGCTGGAGGCTCAGCGGCATATGGTGATTGGGCAGTTAAGAGAATCACAACAAGAAGAGGGGCATCGTTGGCAACAATAGTTCTAGGGTGTTTGATTTTTATTGATGATTACTTCAATTGTTTAACAGTTGGAACTGTTATGAGACCAGTGACTGATAAACATCGGATTTCAAGGGCCAAATTAGCTTATCTTTTAGACGCGACCGCAGCCCCGGTTTGTATTATTGCACCAATTTCAAGCTGGGGAGCATCGGTTGCTACTTATATGCAGCAATCAGGATGTAAAAATGGAATGATAGCTTTTATTACTACTATACCGTATAATTTGTATGCAATTTTGACAATTGTTATGATAATTATTGTTTGTGTTACAAAGTTAAACTTTGGTCCTATGAAAAAATTTGAAAAAAATGCGATTGAAAATGGGGATGTTTTTTCAAATAAAGAGCAGGCTGAAGAGGAATATAGTAGTTCAAATAATGGAACGAAAGGAAAAGTATATGATTTAGTTATTCCAATTGTTACATTAATTATTGCTACAATTCTGGCTATGATTTATACAGGAGGAGGGTTCACTGGTAAGTGTTCCATTTCAGACTCTTTTGGGAATTGTGATGCGCCTTTATCGTTGGTTCTGGGTAGTTTCATTGCACTAATTATTACCTTCATATTATTTATTCCTCGAAAAATCATAAGTTTTACTGATTTTATGGAAGGGATAACAGAAGGTATTAAATCGATGGTTCCGGCTTTTACTATTTTGATTTTGGCATGGACGATCAGTGGTATCTGCAGTAAGGATTATTTAAATACAGGAGGCTTTCTTGGAAATTTAGTTAACGAATTTTCTTTTCCTGTATTTATTCTTCCTGCATTTATATTTATTGTTGCAGGATTTTTGGGATTTGCAACAGGAACATCTTGGGGAACGATGGCAATACTGATTCCTATTGGAGCTGCTATTACTTCAACATCAAATACAGCTGATTTGTTATATCCGGTATTGGGGGCAATTTTAGCAGGAGCGGTATATGGTGATCATATTTCACCGATATCAGATACTACGATTCTGTCTTCAACAGGGGCCGGATGTAACCACATAGACCATGTATCTACACAAATAGTTTATGCGACAGTTGTAGCGGGCTGTTGTCTGGTTGGATTTTTATTGTCCGGACTTTTATTTAATCCATATGTTTCATTACTTATATCAATTATACTAATGATACTTGTATTATATATTATTCATAAATTTAAAGGAAGTAATAAAGATATTGATTACTCAAAAGTGAATTATTAGAATTAGCACGTACAAAAGGAGAACATATGAATTCAAATTTTAAATCAGGCTTTGTTACATTAATTGGTAGGCCTAATGTAGGAAAATCTACATTAATGAATACGCTGATTGGACAAAAGATAGCTATTACATCAAAAAAGCCTCAAACGACCAGGAACAGAATACAAACCGTCTATACTAGTGAGCAGGGACAAATCGTATTTGTAGATACTCCCGGTATCCATAAAGCGAAGAATAGACTTGGAGAATATATGGTCAATACTGCCGAGAGGACTTTGAATGAAGTTGATGTGATTTTGTGGTTAGTAGAGCCATCTACTTTTATTGGAGCGGGAGAAAAGCATATTATTGAAATGCTTAAGAAAGTAAATACACCGGTTATATTAATTATTAATAAAATAGATACGGTGAAAAAAGATGAGATTTTAGAATTTATTGATACCTATAGAAAAGTCCTTGATTTTCAAGAGATTATTCCGATTTCTGCCTTAAGAAAAGAGAATACGAGTGTAGTTATTGATATGATATTTAAATATTTACCTTATGGACCGCAGTTTTTTGATGAAGATACCATTACGGATCAGCCTGAGAGACAGATTGTAGCAGAAATTGTCCGTGAAAAAGCATTACATGCATTAGATGAAGAAATTCCTCACGGTATAGCTGTATCTGTGGATAAGATGAAAAAACGGAGCAGGGCTAAAATAACGGATATTGAGGCTACAATAGTCTGCGAAAGAGAATCTCATAAAGGAATTATTATTGGAAAAGGCGGAGCAATGCTGAAAAAAATAGGCAGTAATGCTCGTTATGAAATAGAACGTATGCTAGATACTCAAGTGAATCTACAGCTTTGGGTCAAGGTGAAGAAAGATTGGAGAGACAGTGATTTTTTAATTAAAAATTTTGGTTACAATCAAAAGGACATTTAAGATATGGAAAATATTATTCAGTATAGCTCCTCTAATATCGGATAACCTAATTGCATAGGAAAAGATGAAAAAAGATAACAGCAAGTCAAAGTGCAAGGGGGATTCATTATGCAAAAGGACGAATACTGGAAGCAATTTGTGACCACTGGAAAAGTGTTTGATTATCTAAGCTTTAAAGAAAATGAAAAAGAGAGAAATAAATCTCAACGAGGCGATGTAAGTTATGGGACAACCTATAGTTGTGACCGGAATGGTACTATCAGCGATTCCAATCGGGGACTATGATAAGAGAGTTGTATTATTAACAAAAGAAAGAGGTAAAATTACAGCATTTGCAAAAGGAGCACGTAGACAGAATAGTCAGCTTTTGGCGTCTATGAATCCTTTTGCATTTGGTGAATTTGAATTATATGAGGGTAGAACTTCATATAATGTAATGAAATCTGAAATATCTAACTATTTTTTAGATTTATTAAAGGATATTGACAGTGCTTACTATGGGTTTTATTTTTTAGAGTATGCAGATTATTACGGAAGAGAAGGGAATAATGAAATTGAAATGCTCAAATTACTATATCAATCTTTAAGGGCATTAACAAATCAAAATGTGAAAAATGCTCTGGTCAGGAGAATTTTTGAACTGAAAGCATTAGTGATTCAAGGAGAATATCCTGAAGTTTTTCAATGTGTAAATTGTGGAAATAAAGAGCAATTAGATGGGTTTAGCAGCGAGAGGGGCGGAAGAATATGTAATGACTGCATAAAAGAGATAAAAGATTACATAAAGGTAGATAAATCGACTTTTTATACAATGCAATTTATTATTACAACGAAAATCGAATCTTTATATACATTTACTGTCTCAGATGGGGTATTGACGCAATTAGAGGAAATAATGAATCAATTTTGTAAAAAGTATGTCGATAAAACTTTTAAATCATTAGAGCTCATACAAAAAGAATCTCCATTTATTAGTTGAAAAACTAAAAAGACAAAGGTATAATGAATTAGGTTAATAATATTAGGAGGAAGAATGTATGAGGAAAATTATCTCAAGTATGTTATGCATACTATTTGTTTTTGCGCTCTCTTCTTGTGGCCTTTTTTCCGGACCGGATACAAATACTGTTTTTGTTAAAAATGATGGGACCATAATAGGCACGCTTGTAGAAACCTTTGACAAAAAATATTACGATAAAAAAGAATTAGAGAATTATATTAAAGATCAAATAAATGATTATGAAAATTCGGCTGGAAAAAATACAGTAAAATTAAAATCATTTAAAGTAAAAGAAAAAAAGGCGAAAGTGGAGATTCAGTATGAAACAGCTAAAGATTATAAAGAATTTAATCATATAAATTTTTTTGCTGGGACGATTAAAAAAGCACTAGAAGCTGGTTATGCATTCGATAAAGAATTTTTGGAAGTGGTGAACGGAGAAATTGGGGAAGCTGTAAATACAGAGCAAATCAAAGAAGATGAAAAATTAAAAGTAATTATTACAGAAGAGATCGGTGATATTAAGACATCAGGAGATATTATATTTGTAGGCAGTATACATGCAAAAATAAAAGCCAAAGATGTAGTAAGCATCAAAAAAGTGAAAGATTCCAATGAGGAGCCAGATGAAGAAAAAATGCTTACATATATTATTTACAAATAAAGATTGTGAGGAATTGAAATGGAAAAGACAATGGAAAAAGTAGTTGCATTAGCGAAAGCAAGAGGATTTGTATATCCGGGTTCTGAAATATATGGCGGTTTAGCAAATACATGGGATTATGGAAACCTTGGAGTAGAGTTGAAAAATAATGTAAAAAAAGCTTGGTGGAAAAAATTTATTATGGAAAATCCTTACAACGTGGGTGTGGATTGTGCCATTTTAATGAATCCTCAGACATGGGTGGCTTCAGGACATTTAGGAGGATTTTCAGATCCACTTATGGATTGTAAAGAATGTCATGAAAGATTCCGGGCTGATAAGATTATCGAAGATTATGCTGCAGAAAATAATTTTGAATTAGAAAGTTCTATCGATGGATGGACACAAGAACAAATGAAAAGTTACATAGAGGAACATAATATAAGCTGTCCAACATGTGGAAAGCATAATTTTACCGATATCCGCCAATTTAATTTGATGTTCAAAACTTTTCAAGGGGTTACAGAAGATGCCAAGAATACAGTTTATCTAAGACCTGAAACTGCGCAGGGTATCTTTGTAAACTTTAAAAATGTGCAAAGAACTTCAAGAAAGAAAATACCATTTGGGATTGGTCAAATTGGAAAATCATTTAGAAATGAAATAACTCCTGGGAATTTTACTTTCCGTACAAGAGAGTTCGAGCAAATGGAATTAGAGTTTTTCTGTGAACCAGATACAGATTTAGAGTGGTTTGCGTACTGGAAAGAGTTTTGTATCAATTGGTTAAAAGAACTTGGAATGAAAGAAGAAGAAATGAGAGTTCGTGATCATGATGCAGAGGAATTGTCTTTTTATAGTAAAGCTACAACCGATATTGAATTTTTATTCCCATTTGGCTGGGGAGAGTTGTGGGGTATAGCTGATAGAACAGATTATGATTTGACGCAGCATCAAAATACATCTGGTGAAGATATGTCTTATTTTGATGATGTTAAAAAAGAGAAATATGTTCCTTACGTTATTGAACCTTCTTTAGGAGCCGATCGTGTAGTTTTAGCTTTCCTTTGTGGAGCCTATGATGAAGAAGAATTAGAAGGCGGTGATGTCCGTACTGTTCTTCATTTCCATCCTGCATTAGCTCCGGTAAAAATTGGAGTACTTCCATTATCTAAAAAGCTTAATGAAGGTGCAGAAAAAATATTTAATGAATTATCCAAAGAATATAATTGTGAATTTGATGATAGAGGAAATATAGGAAAACGTTACAGAAGACAAGATGAAATCGGAACACCATTCTGTGTTACTTATGATTTTGATTCAGAAGAAGATAATGCAGTTACAGTCAGAGATAGAGATTCTATGGAACAGGAAAGAGTGAAGATTGAGGATTTAAAAGCTTATTTTGCGGAAAAGTTAGCATATTAATTAAAGGATAAAATACTGTCACATTTTTGAATGAGACAGTATTTTTTTGCATTTTTCAAGGAAAAAGAGTACCGCCTGAGGACGATACTCTTTTCTACTGATTACTTATAACATGATATCGATATTTGGTTTAACTACTTTATATACGGGTAAGTATTTAACACCCCAATAAATCGCAGAAATACGAGAAGACATATATATATCAATTGATTTGTTGCGTACTCCTGTATCTTCTGCTACATATGTTTTTCCATTAATTTTAATTTTAGTCCCTAATGGAATTACTTTCGGATCAACTGCTATTGTATGATTTGATTTTGGATAAACGCCGCTTGCTGTAGGATTTCCTGTCCAGCAATATGCAGTAATTTTAAAAGTTCCCAGTTTCTGATAAGAACTCTTTTTTATTTTTTTCAAAAGTTTTTTTGCTTTACTACCAACGATTACAGTATTTTTTTTAACATATCCGGTTTTTTTATCATATTTCACTTTGTACCAGCCATTCTTATTTTTGCTAAGCACCGTACATGATTTATATTGTTTTATTTTACAAATAGTTTTGGAACGTGAGGAAGGTTTTTTCTTTAATCTGCTAGCGGATACAGTAACAGCTGCTCTTTTATAACTCTTTTTTTTCGCTGCCTGTGTATTCATTGGAAAAATTAGTATCATACTCAGGCATAGGAATAATGTTACCAAAATATTTTTTAAAATAATTTTTTTATTATAATTCATAAAATCTCCTTTAATATTTATTTTAAAATTATTACAAAGATATTACGCTTGTTACAAATTTATTATAAACATAAGTAGAAAATATGTCAATAGCTTTTGGAGTAATAAAATTCACAATTCTTGGCAAATCTGTTATAATATAGTGGTTTAATGGAAAAAATTATGTAACCTACAAACATTTGGTTTGAAAAGTGTAATTTTTAAATTTTCATGACCTCTATACAATTTTGAAAAGAAAGAAGGAATAGAATGACTAAGGTTGATATTATTTCAGGATTTTTAGGAGCAGGAAAAACAACATTAATTAAAAAATTAATTCAAGAGGCTTTTAAAGGAGAGAAAATTGTATTAATTGAGAATGAGTTTGGTGAAGTTGGTGTCGATGGAGGATTTTTAAAAGATGCCGGAATCCAAATCACAGAATTAAATGCCGGATGTATTTGTTGTACATTAGTAGGAGATTTTGGAACAGCGTTACAAGACGTATTGGATCAGTTTCATCCTGATCGAATCATTATTGAACCATCAGGGGTAGGGAAACTTACAGATATTGCAAAAGTAGTTATGAAAGTGAAAGAAACGAATGACATTAAATTAAATAGTATGGTAACTGTTGTAGATGGAACAAAGGTAAAAATGTATATGAAAAATTTTGGGGAATTTTATAATAATCAAATCGAACAGGCCGATTCGATTATTATGAGCAGGACTCAAAAGATGAAAGAAGAACGTCTGGAAGAGAGCGTAAATTTAATAAAAGAGCATAATCAGAATGCAACGATCATGACAACTCCGTGGGATCAGATCAGTGGTATAAAGATCTTGGAAGCAATGGAGATGAATCGTTCATTAGAGCAGGAATTACTTGAAGAAGTTTCTTCAAGTTGTAATCATAATCACGAAGAAGAACATGAACACGAGTGTTGCAGCCACCATGAGCATAAGGAGGATGTACATCAGGAGAATAACTGCGGCTGTCATGATCATCATAAAGCGGATGAAATTTTTACGAGTTGGGGAAAAGAGACACCTCGCAAATATAAAGAAGAGGAAATAATTGGTATCTTAAAGACTTTAAGTAACTCAGATGAGCTAGGTACTATTTTAAGAGCGAAAGGCATTGTACAAAGTGATGCAAATAGTTGGATATATTTTGACATGGTACCGCAAGAGTATGAAGTACGTAAGGGAGATGCAGATTATACAGGACGTTTATGTGTAATCGGATCTAAGTTACAGAAAAATAAACTAGATGAATTGTTTCAGCTTTAACAGGCAGAAGGAGTGGAAGTGAAGTGGAAATTCCTATCTATTTATTTACCGGTTTTCTTGAAAGTGGTAAAACAACAGTCATAAAGGAAACACTGAAAGATCCCGAATTTGTTAAGGGGATAAGAACTCTCTTAATTATTTGTGAAGAGGGGGAAGTCGAATACGATAACGAATATTTAAGGGAAAATAATATAGACACCTATTGGATAGAAGAACCTGAACAATTCAACGAAAACTTACTATTTGGTTTAGAACTTAAATATGAACCGGATCAAGTTTTAATTGAGTATAATGGTACTTGGGATTTGGAACCAATATTAGACGCAGCTATGCCAAAAGGATGGGTGATAGGAGAAATTATTTCTCTTATTGATGCCACTACATTTGATATATATCTTAGTAATATGCGATCAATGATATTAGAACAGCTATTTGATTCGGATTTAATTATCATTAACCGATGTAATGAAACTACGCCTAAATCCAAATTTCGTCGCAGCATCAAAGCAATCAACCGAAAAGCACAGATTGTTTATGAATTAGAATCAGGGGAGATTGATAATTCAATGGAAGATATATTACCATTTGAGACGGAAAAAGATTCCCTTGTTATTGATGATGATGATTATGGAATATGGTATTTAGATGCTTTGGATTATCCACAAAAATATATTGGTAAAAAAATAACATTTCGAGCTATTCTATATAAAAAGAAGGAATTAGACGAACGTTCATTTATTCCGGGAAGATTTGTTATGGCTTGTTGTGAAGATGACGTTACATTTTTTGGGTTCCTATGTAAAAGTGAACAAAAAGTTGATTTTCGTCATAGAGACTGGGTTAGAGTTACAGCAGAGTTTCGATATGAATATGTAAAAGAGTATAAAGATAAAGGTCCGGTATTGTATTTACAGAACATAGAATTAGCTGATAAACCAATTGAAAAATTAGTTTATTTGAATTAGTGTAAACGTCATTAAGTTAAGAAATTATAGTTATAATTCTTTAGATATGAGAACATAAGAAGAGAGTGCTACAGTTCGTCTAAAAAAATTAGATTTTATAGTGTAGTACTCTCTTTTTATCTCTAAAAGCTTTTGGAATTTCATTAATTTATTTTACAGCCAAAAATTTTACAACAGTTGAATACGATGTATGTGGAGAATAATCTATGATTGTTACTTTTACTCTCATTCCATGGTCTGCGGCATAAAGAACTTCAGTTTTAGATACTGCTGATGCTGATAAAGCAACAGCAATCATTGCTAGTGTTGCATGTGGACTCGTAAGCCCCAGAAGTCCTTCAATAATTGTAGCAGAAGGACTTGTCACAGCTCTCATTTTTTTCGCCATGTTTGCTACAGCTTTTTTTGACAAATAGTAGGTTCCTAAAACAGTATACGAACTTTTTTTTGTTGTTTTGGTGGTATAGCTACTTGCATATGCAGTTGTTGGTATTAATCCAGTCATACTAATAGAAATAACTAATAATAAACTTACAATTACATTTACCCTTAAGACTTTTTTTAACATAAACGAATCTCCTTTACTTTTTTTCTACATTATACAAATATTTTTTTGGGGGTTCAAGTTATTTTATTTTAATTTTTGCTTAATATATTTTTTTGACATATTGTTAACATTTGCAAAAATGAAAAATAAGAGGATTTGCAATAATAAATAATCTATTGGTATTTAATTAGTTTCCGGAGGCGTTGTTAACAATAAAAATTTGGTAATTTTATATATTGACGAAGATTTCGAAAGATGCTAGTATATTTCTAGAACAAGATACAACATGATGTGGTGGCCAGAATAAAAAACACCAAATATTGTGCTCGTGTATAAGGATAAAAAGTGAATTAGGAAAGAAAGCAGGGATTAGTATGAAAGATAATCAGGTCTATGTCATTAAAAAAGATGGTACAAGAGAAGAATTTAATGTACAAAAAGTAATTGTAGCAGTGAACAAATCAGCTTATCGCGCGTTGGTAAAATTTACTCAAAATGATTTTGATTATATTTGTAAATTTGTAGAAGAAAAAGTCAAAGAAATGAATCTTACAGAAATACAAATTTCTCAAATGCATAATATTGTTGAAGGAGCTTTAGAAAAGGTAAATCCTATTGTAGCGAAGAGTTATAGAGACTATAGAAATTATAAGCAGGATTTTGTTCAAATGCTGGATGAAGTATATAAAAAGAGCCAATCAATTATGTATATCGGAGATAAAGAAAACAGTAATACAGACAGTGCTTTAGTTTCTACTAAGAGAAGTTTGATATTTAATCAATTAAATAAAGAATTATATCAAAAGTTTTTTATGACTACGGAAGAAATACAAGCATGTAGAGATGGTTATATTTATGTACATGATATGTCATCCAGACGTGATACAATGAATTGTTGTTTGTTTGATGTCAAATCTGTTTTGACCGGTGGCTTTGAAATGGGGAACCTTTGGTATAACGAACCAAAAACACTGGAAGTAGCTTTTGATGTAATTGGTGATATTGTTTTAAGTGCAGCCAGTCAGCAGTACGGAGGTTTTACTGTTCCCTGCGCCGATATATTGTTAGAGCCATATGCAGAAAAATCATATGATAAATATATTAAAAAGTATAACGAAATGGGTGTAAGGAAAGAAGTTGCTGAAGAAGAGGCATGGAAAGATGTAAAAAAGGAATTTGAGCAGGGATTTCAAGGCTGGGAATATAAATTTAATACAGTGGCATCCAGCCGGGGTGATTATCCATTTATAACTGTAACGATAGGAACAGGAACAGGGAAGTTTGCCCAAATGGCTTCGATTTGTATGTTGAACGTTAGAAGAAAAGGTCAAGGAAAGAAAGAATGCAAAAAGCCAGTACTATTCCCCAAAATTGTATTTTTATATGATGAGAACCTGCATGGACCAGGAAAAGACTTGGAAGAAGTTTTTGAAGCAGGTGTACAATGTTCCAGTAAATCGATGTATCCGGATTGGTTAAGTCTCACTGGCAAAGGTTATGTTCCAAGTATATATAAAGAATATGGAGAAATAATAAGCCCGATGGGATGTCGTGCATTTTTATCTCCTTGGTTTAGAGAAGGTGGAATGTACCCAAAGGGAAAAGAGGATTGTCCCGTATTTGTAGGAAGATTTAATATTGGTGTTGTAAGTTTACATCTTCCAATGATATATGCCAAAGCGAAGCAGGAGAATAAAGATTTTTATGAAGTATTGGATTATTACTTGAACTTAATTCGACAACTGCATATTAGAACTTATGCATATTTAGGAGAGATGCGCGCTTCTACCAATCCATTAGCGTATTGTGAAGGTGGATTTTATGGGGGACATTTGAGTTTACATGATAAAATAAAACCACTACTGAAATCTGCCACCTCGTCCTTTGGGATTACAGCTTTGAATGAACTACAACAGCTTCATAACCAAAAATCGTTGGTGGAAGACGGGAAATTTGCTCTTGAAGTTTTAGAACATATTAATAAAAAAATAAATGAATTTAAAGAAGAAGACGGTAACCTATATGCTATCTATGCAACACCGGCAGAAAATTTATGTGGATTACAAATAAAACAATTTCGTAAAAAATATGGCATTATTGAGAATGTCTCAGACCGTGAATATGTCAGCAACGGATTCCATTGCCATGTAACAGAAAATATTACACCAATAGAAAAACAAGATTTGGAATATCGTTTCTGGGAACTTTCGAATGGTGGGAAGATACAATATGTAAAATATCCGATTGATTATAATTTAGAAGCAATTCGGACATTAATTCGCAGAGCTATGGATATGGGTTTTTATGAAGGAGTGAATATGTCTTTGGCATATTGTGACGATTGTGGTTACCAACAGTTGGAGATGGATGTATGTCCCAATTGCGGTAGTAAAAATTTAACGAAAATTGATCGAATGAATGGCTATTTATCCTATTCAAGGGTAAAAGGCGACACAAGATTAAATGAAGCTAAAATGGCGGAAATTGCTGAAAGGAAAAGCATGTAAATGAGATACCATAATATAACAAAAGATGATATGCTCAATGGAGAGGGATTACGTGTAGTTTTGTGGGTGGCAGGATGTTCTCATTCCTGTAAGGAATGTCAAAATCCTATCACATGGGATCCCAATGGGGGTTTACCATTTGATGATAATGCAAAAGAAGAATTATTTAAAGAATTAGATAAAGATTATGTTTCGGGCATTACATTAAGTGGAGGAGATCCATTATTTGTTGAAAATAGAAATAAAATTACAGATTTAGTAAAAGAAATAAAAAGGTGTTATCCAAATAAAACAATATGGATGTATACCGGATTTCTTTGGGAAGAAATTTCGGATTTAGAAATAATGAATTATATTGATATTTTGGTAGACGGTAAATATGAGTGTGATAAGAGAGATACACAATTACATTGGAGGGGAAGTACCAATCAGAGAGTCATTGATGTTCCCAAATCGATTCAAAATCATAAGAAGGTTTGTTCTACGAAAGCTTGACATGCGAAATCAGGTTTTGTAAGATAATAGTCAGATAGAGTGTACGAATAAATAAGCAATGAAAAAGGAGATAAAATGAAACGAATTGCAAGATTTCATAAAGTAAGTTTTCAACAATTTAAAAATGCATGGATTGATACTTTTGGAGCTGAAAGTGAAGAACAGGTACAAAAAATATATGATCAAATTCAATGTCCGAAAAGAGCAACGTCAGGCTCTGCGGGTTATGATTTTTATGCACCCGTTGCATTTACTATAGTCTCAGGTGATACAATTAAAATTCCAACAGGTATAAGGGTTGAGATGGAGACCGGATGGGTACTGAAATGTTATCCAAGAAGTGGTCTGGGTTTTAAATACAGATTGCAATTAAATAATACAGTTGGTATTATAGATAGTGACTACTTTTATTCAGATAATGAAGGTCATATTTATGCAAAATTAACGAATGATTCTAATGAAGACAAAATTTTGGAAATAAAGACTGGAGAAGGATTTATGCAGGGAATTTTTGTAGAATATGGAATTACGATTGACGACGATGTGACAACAGAACGCAATGGCGGGTTTGGAAGCACTACAAAGAAGTAGTTGAAAAAAAGCAAAGGAAAAGGAGAAGGAAAATGAAAGATCAAAACTGTGCTTATTGTATGGAAGGGGAATTAGTAGCAAAATTTGGAATTAAAATATGTGATTTAGATTCCAGTAAGTTGTATTTATTCAAAGAACAAAGTCATAAAGGAAGAGTGATTTTAGCTGCAAAAGACCATCATGCAGATATTACCAAACTTTCTGATGAAGAAAGAAATGGATATTTCGCAGATATGAATAAGGTTTCAAATGCACTGCAAAAGGCTTTTCATCCGGATAAGATCAACATTGGAGCTTATGGAGATACAGCAGGTCATATGCATTTTCATTTGGTTCCCAAATACAAAGATGAGTTTGAATGGGGAGTTACATTTGCAATGAATCCGGATAAAGTATACTTAAGTGATGAAGAGTATACTCAAGTTATTCAAACAATTAAAGAAAATATATAGAAAATGAAAATAATGAAAACTCTTTGTATCTACAATTGTTAGAGCAAAGAGTTTTTCAATACTTGTATATGTATAAGTGAGAGAAATTCGGCAAAGTGGTTGACAAAATTGAAAATTAGTCATATACTTTGAAAGGAAAAAAATAGTTTGATAATCAAAATAATTGGAGCGAATATGAAAACAAGAATAATAGGAACAGGAAGTTGTCTTCCTCAGAAAATAGTTACAAATACTTATTTGGAAACAATTATGGATACGAGCGATGAATGGATTCGTTCAAGAACAGGTATTGGAGAGCGAAGAGTTGCAGTTGAAGAGACTACAACGACTATGGCTGTAGAGGCTTCTAGGCTGGCATTGAAAAATGCTGATATTTTGCCGGAAGAGATAGATCTTATTATAGTAGCAACAGTATCTGCTGATATGCTAATACAGAGTACAGCATGTCAGGTACAATGTGAAATAGGTGCTGTTAATGCTACTGCTTTTGATATTAATGCAGCATGTTCAGGATTTGTATTTGCACTTAATACGGCAAATTTATATATACAGAGCGGAATCTATCAAACCGCATTGATTGTAGGGGTAGAGACATTGTCAAAACTTTCGGATTGGAATGATCGATCAACTTGTGTGTTGTTTGGAGATGGTGGTGCTGCCACTGTTGTACGAAAAGATGAAGTAGGAATTTTACAATGTGTTCAAGGATCTGAAGGAGCAAAAGGAGAGGTATTGACTTGTAAAAGCCGTCCTGTTGAGAATCTTTTTTTGAAAAGTTCTGAAAAGATTGATTATATCAAAATGGATGGGCAGGAAGTGTTTAAATTTGCAGTAAAAAAAGTACCTCAAATTATTCTTGAGGTTTTAGAAAAAGAAGGATTACGTGTTGAGGACATTGATTGGTTTGTTTTGCATCAGGCGAATATAAGGATTATACAATCAATCATGAAGCGTTTAAATATTCCGGAAGAAAAAATACCGGTCAATGTAGATAGGTGTGGAAATACTTCGGCAGCAAGTATTCCGATCGTATTAGATGAAATGAACCAAAAAGGTATGTTAAAACCTGGACAAAAAATAGTAATGGCAGGTTTCGGTGCAGGTTTGACATGGGGGGCAACTCTGTTGGAGTGGTAATCATTGAAAAAAGAATAAATAAGTGATAAGATAAAAAGAAAAATCCAGGAGGTTTAGGATGAAGGATTATGTTATTACTACGGATACAAATGCTGATTTACCTAATTATTATATAGAAGAAAATGAGATTGGTATTTTATCTTTATCGTATACAATTGATGGAGTGACATATGATAAAGATCATGAGCTTCCATATGAAGAATTTTATTCTAAGATGAGAAATGGGTCCATGCCAACGACCTCTCAGGTCAATCCCCAAGCAGCAAAAACAATTTTTGAAAATATAATAAATGAGAAAAATGTTGATATTTTGCATATCGCTTTTTCTTCGGGATTAAGTGGTAGTTATAACAGCGCTAGATTAGCAGCAGAAGAGGTAATGGATGAAAATTCAAATAGTAAGATTATAGTAATAGATTCTCTTTCTGCTTCTTTGGGACAAGGTCTACTGGTTCATAAAGCATTAGAGCATAAAAAACAGGGACGGACAATAGAGGAAACAACGGATTGGATAAAAGCTAACATAAGACATATATGTCATAATTTTACAGTCGATGATCTGCAGCATTTATATCGTGGCGGAAGAGTTTCTAAAGTACAAGCTGTTTTAGGAACCATGGCGAATGTTAAACCAATCTTATATGTGAATGATGAGGGACATCTAGTACCAAGTGGCAAAGTACGAGGAAGAAAAAAATCTCTGATCACCCTTGTAGATAGCATGGAGAAACAGATAGGCAGCTATCAAGACAAGAATGATATCGTATTTATCAGCCATGGTGATGCCGAAGAGGATGCTCAATATGTGGCTGATATGGTAAGAGAAAGATTTGGAATTAGTTCCTTTTTAATTAATTATGTAGGCCCTTCTATAGGAGCGCATTCAGGACCTGGTACGATTGCATTGTTTTATATGGGCGAATCCCGTTAGCAAATTTATAGAGGAAAGAAATAAAAAACTGGTGTATACCTATTCATAGGTTTACATCAGTTTTTTTATTGAAGATTTTGATGAATTCAGGATATTAAAATAGTGCACAATATTAAATATAATTTTTTGTTTAAAGAGAGGTGAAATATACGGAGAAGTTTACCGAAAGATTGCTAGAAGAACTTAATAGTGAAACCGTATTTACAATTCCTGTATTTAATGGAATTTCTATTTCTGAATCTGTAGTAGTAACTTGGATTATTATGGTAATGTTGATACTTATATCAATACTTATAGTAAAGAATTTAAATATACAAAATATTAGTAAAAGGCAGATTATATTAGAAGAAGTAATAAATAGGATTAATGAATTTTTGTATGGAATTTTAGGAGATGCTGGGAAACAATATATTCCTTATTTAGTTATCATTCTATTTTATTTAGTATTTGCTAATACAATTGGAATATTAGGATTTAAGCCGCCCACAAAAGATTTGAATGTAACAGCAGCATTATCATTGATGAGCATTATTCTGGTCGAGTATGCTGGAATACGAAAAAAGGGAGGTAAGAAATGGATAAAATCGTTTACAAATCCAATTGCAATTATAACACCTTTTAATATTTTGGAAATATTTATTCGACCATTATCACTTTGTATGCGGCTTTTTGGTAATATATTAGGTTCGTTTGTTGTAATGGAATTAATTAAAATTTTAATACCGGTCGTTATTCCGGTTCCATTTAGTTTATTTTTTGATATCTTTGATGGAGTAATTCAGGCTTATGTATTTGTATTTTTAACTTCGTTATTTATAAAAGAGGCTATTGAGTAAAATGAAAAGGAGAAAATTTATGGGTTCAACATTAATCGCAATTGGAGCAGGTATCGCTGTATTGACAGGAGCTGGAGCAGGAGTTGGTATTGGGATTGCTACATCTAAGGCTGCTGAAGCTATTGCAAGGCAGCCAGAAGCGGAAGGAAAGATTAGTAGAAATCTTTTATTAGGCTGTGCACTGGCAGAAGCTACAGCGATTTATGGATTCGTCATTGCTGTATTGATCATTGTGTTTCTACAATAAAGGAGTTTATAAGGTAAAAAAGTTAGAAAGGATAGATAAAGAAAGTGATAAGATTAGATTATTCAAATGTAATTTTTACCATAATAAATTTATTGACCCTTTATTTTTTGATGAAAAAATTTCTATATAGTCCCGTTATGTCTATTATAGAAAAGAGAAAAGAGTTAATTAATCAGCAAATTGAAAATGCAGAATTAGTTGAAAAACAAGCTTTACAAATGAAAGGTGAATATGAAGAAAAATTAAAGTCTTTAAAAGATGAATCAATTGTAATATTAGATAATGCAAAGGCGAAAGCAGAAAAAGAATATAAATTTATAATAGAGAAAGCTAATATTGAGTCAGACAAAATTATTGAAGAAGCAAAAAGTATGGCTAATATTGAACATAAAAAAATATTGAAAGAGGCAGAAGCAGACATAACCAAACTTGCTATGCTGGCAGCAGCAAAAATAATTGGAGAACAATTCCATGAGCAGGAAAATCAAGCACTTTATGATCAATTTATAGTAAAAGCAGGTGAATTAAATGACAAAAACAACAATTGATTATGCAAAAACACTGTATGGATTATCTGTTCCCAAAGAAATGATTCAGCAAACAATTGACATTTTAGAAGCAGTTCCTCAAATAAAAGAAAATTTCATAAATAATGATATTCCTATTGAGAAAAAACATAATATTATTGATAAAGTGTTCCCAAAGAATATGAGAGATTATTTAAAGATACTCTGTGATAATCAAAATATGGATATTTTTGATGATATTATTAAAGTATACGAAGGAATGAAAGAAAAAGACAGTAGTAAATTAATAGCGACTATTTATTATACGGTTTATCCAAATATAGAACAAATAAATAAAGTGAAAGAATTTTTATGTAAAAAATTTCAAAAAGAATCAATAGAAATGAAGTTCATTGAAGATAAAAGTCTTATTGGTGGATTTAAAATCCGTATTGGTAATCAAGAGTACGACTGGAGTATGATAGGTCGCCTGAAAAGTATGGAACAAAAACTTACTTCAAAAGGGAGTTCGTTGAATAGTTCGGATGAGATTATTACAATACTAAAAAGTGAAATTGCAGCAACAGAGTTTGATCTAAAGAAACATGAAATAGGAATTGTCAAATGGATCGGTGATGGGATTGCTGTTGTTGATGGATTGGATCATGTAATGTATGGGGAAATTGTTATCTTTGATACTGGAGTAAAGGGTATGGTCCAAGATATCAGAAGAGAGGAAATTGGATGTATTTTGTTTGGAAGAGTTATAGGGATGAAAGAAGGGACTCGAGTCATTCGTACTGGGAAAATGGCTGGAATCCCAGTAGGGGAGAATTTTATCGGCAGAGTAGTAGATGCCCAAGGAGCGCCTATTGATGGGAAAGGTGAAATAACTGCTGCTGACTATCGATTCATAGAAAACGAGGCTCCGGGGATAGTGGAACGAAAGTCTGTCAGTGTTCCATTAGCAACTGGTATTTTATCTATTGATGCGATGTTTCCAATTGGACGAGGCCAAAGAGAGCTAATAATAGGTGACCGTCAAACTGGAAAATCTTCAATTACAATAGATACAATTATAAATCAAAAAGGGAAAGATGTTATTTGTATTTATGTTGCAATTGGACAAAAGAAATCAACTATTTCAAAAACTGTTTCTACATTAAAAAAATATGGAGCTATGAATTATAGTATTGTTGTATCCTCTACTGCCAGCGAACCGGCATCCCTACAATATATTGCACCTTATTCAGGTACTGCTCTGGCTGAGTATTTTATGTACAAGGGGAAAGACGTGTTGATTGTTTATGATGATTTATCAAAACATGCAGTTGCTTATCGTGCATTGTCATTATTATTAGAGCGGTCTCCTGGCCGTGAAGCCTATCCGGGCGATGTGTTTTATTTACATTCCAGATTATTGGAACGCTCAAGTTGCTTGAGTGAGGAGTATGGGGGAGGTTCCATTACAGCTCTGCCGATTGTGGAGACTCAGGCAGGAGATGTATCTTCATATATTCCTACAAATGTTATTTCTATCACAGATGGACAGATTTTTTTAGAAAGTAATTTGTTTTTTTCTGGTATGCGTCCTGCGGTTAATGTTGGCTTGTCAGTTTCACGTGTAGGAGGTGCAGCACAGACTAAGGCTATGAAAAAAGTTTCAGGCAGTATCCGCATTGATTTGGCTCAATATCGAGAGATGGAGATATTTACTCAATTCAGTGCAGATTTAGATACAGTCACACAAGAACAATTGCAATATGGAAGAGGATTAGTGGAACTATTGAAACAACCATTATATCAGCCTTTAGAACTACATCAACAGGTCATTACTTTGTGCGCTGCGAATAAAAGATTATTTGTAGATATTGAAATAAGCAAACTAAAGGAGTTCTTGAAGGATATCTTGGTTTATTTTGATACCATGTATCCTGAAGTTGGAAAAGAAATTGAAGAAAAAAAAGAATTAACGGATGAACAAATTCAAAAAATATTAGAAATCATAATAGAATATAAAAGCAGGTACTGATTATGGCAAGTTCAAAAGAAATAAAAGACAGAATAGGCAGTATACAAGATACTATGAAAATTACAAATGCCATGTATTTGATTTCTTCTTCAAAAATGAAAAAAGCGAAGAAAAATCTTGCTGATACAGAGCCTTATTTTTTTGGAATTCAAGATGTGGCAAAAAGAATTTTGAGGCATGCTCCTGATTTAGAGAATATTTATTTTGATCAGCGAATGAATATAAGAGATGAAGAAAGAAAGATCGGGTATATTGTAATAACAGCAGATAAAGGTTTAGCAGGTTCCTATAATCATAATGTAATTAAGACAGTTCTTGAACAGTATAAAATCCGGAAAACAAAAAAGAACTCGTTATTTGTATTAGGAGAATATGGAAGACATTATTTTGAAAAGAAAGGATATATTATAGATCATTTATTTCATTATACCGTACAAAGTCCAACGATGCATCGAGCAAGGGTCATTGCGGAAAAAATGGTGGATTTATATTTAAATTATAATTTAGATGAAATCTATTTAATTTTTACTAAAATGATAAATGCATTACATTCAGAAACGCAGGTATTGCCATTACTTCCGCAAAAAAAATATAGTTTTAGTGAAGAATCTACAGATAATCTTAGGGAAGAGTCATTTTTTTATCCAAATCCTGATAGTGTAATGAATAGTATTATTCCTGACTATATTTCAGGTGTTATTTTTGGTGCATTGGTAGAAGCTTATACAAGTGAACAAAATGCAAGAATGATAGCGATGGAAGCAGCAACTAGAAATGCAAATGAAATGTTAAAAGAATTGTCCATCAAGTATAATAGAGCGCGGCAGGCTGCAATCACTCAGGAAGTTACGGAAGTAGTCAGTGGTGCGAAGACAAAGAATCGCAAGAAGTAATAAAGTAGAGAGGAGGGCTCTCACAATAGTGAGTTTATCATTATGAATACTGGAAAAATAGTACAAGTTTTAGGATCGGTTGTGGATGTCGAATTTGATAGCAATGTTCTTCCCTATATCAATGATGCGTTAGTTGTTGACAATGGCAAAAAACGTAGTGTTATGGAGGTCTCACATCATATAGGGCATAATACAGTGAGATGTATTATGCTGGATTCCAGTGAGGGTCTTGGTAAAGATATAGAAGTATCCACTGTTGGATCTGGTATTAGAGTGCCGGTAGGTAAGTGTACTCTAGGACGAATATTCAATGTAATTGGAGAAACCATTGATGGTGGGGAACCATTAGAAGCAAAAGAGTTGTGGAATATTCATAGAGAGGCACCTTCATTTGAAGAACAGAGTTCTAAAGTAGAGATGTTAGAAACCGGAATCAAAGTGATCGATTTACTTGCTCCTTATGTAAAAGGTGGAAAGATTGGTTTATTTGGTGGAGCAGGTGTTGGAAAAACAGTATTGATTCAAGAGTTGATTCGCAATATTGCTACAGAACATGGTGGTTATTCAATTTTCACCGGAGTAGGAGAACGTTCGAGAGAAGGAAATGATTTATGGAAGGAGATGAAAGATTCTGGAGTTTTAGAAAAAACAGCATTAGTATTTGGGCAAATGAATGAACCGCCGGGAGCACGTATGAGAGTTGCTGAAACCGGTTTGACCATGGCAGAGTATTTTCGCGATATACAAAAGCAGGATGTATTATTATTTATTGATAATATTTTTCGGTATGTACAAGCAGGTTCTGAAGTTTCTGCTCTATTAGGACGTATGCCTTCGTCAGTTGGATATCAACCAACTTTGGCTACGGAAATAGGTGAATTGCAAGAACGTATTGCCTCTACTAAAAATGGTTCTGTCACTTCAGTTCAAGCGGTATATGTACCAGCAGATGATTTAACAGATCCGGCGCCTGCGACTACATTTGCACATCTGGATGCAATTACTGTATTGTCTAGAAAGATTGTCGAGCAGGGAATATATCCTGCAGTAGATCCGTTAGAATCCAATTCAAGAATCTTAGAAGAAGATATTGTAGGTAAGGAGCATTATGAAACAGCTAGAAAAGTACAAGAGACTTTGCAAAGATATAAAGAACTTCAAGATATTATTGCAATACTGGGCATGGAGGAAATTTCAGAAGAAGATAAATTGGCTGTCTATCGTGCCAGAAAGATACAAAGGTTTTTGTCGCAGCCTTTTTATGTGGCGGAAAATTTTATTGGTACTCCAGGAAAATATGTGCCGATAGAAGAATCAATTCGTGGTTTTAAAGCCATTGTAGAAGGAGAGATGGATGAATATCCAGAAGCTGCTTTTTTTATGGTCGGAACACTTGATGACGTTTTTCATAAGGCTAAAAGTATCCATTCTATAGATGAATAAGGAAGGAAATAATCGTGATTTCATTCAGTTTAAAAGTAATAGCAAGTGATAAAGTTTTTTTTGATGGAAAATGCGATATACTAATCGTACCGGCAATAGATGGAGAAATGACTGTGATGGCAAATCATGAAAATATGGTGATAGCTTTGGATACAGGTGAAATAAGAATTATGAAAGAGGATGAAACTTGGATACATGCAGTCATAGGAATTGGTTTTGCTGAAATAGAAGATAATATTACTACTATAATTGTAGATACAGCAGAATATCCGGAAGAGATAGATGTAAAGAGAGCGTTGGCTGCGAAAGAAAGAGCAGAGGAGCAGTTACGTCAAAAAATGAGTACACAACAGTATAAGCATTCCAAAGCTTCTTTGGCTCGTGCAATGTCTAGATTGAGGATTACTAAAAATTTATAATATCTGTGATGGTAAGAAATAAAAAATACACGTGCATGACGTGTATTTTTTGGTGTGTGAACTATATAAATTATCTTGAGGCCTTAATTAGTAAATATTTGAGTCCAGTAGTAGTAGCCATCCTTTGTTTTTGCAATTCCCACTCCAATTTTTGAATAAGAATCACTTAACATATTTTCACGGTGGCCGGTGGACTGATACCAGTCATTGACAACTTCTTTAGCGGTAAATTGATAACACGCAATATTCTCACCTAATATTCGATAATCAATATTATTTGCTCTAACTAAACTACCTACTGTAGTACCATTTGGTCTGGTGTGAGACAGGTCATTGGTTTTTGCCATTTCTAAAGAACGGTAGGATGCAATGTAAGTAAGATTTGAATTGAGTTTAAGTTTGGCTTTTCCATTTTTAACACGATATTGATTCGTGTATTTTAAAACATCATGAATAAAATTATTATAGGAATCGATATTGTTATCAATCTTTCTTTCGAAAGAAGATTTCGAAGCTTTCTTCTTTTTAGCTGCTTTTTTTACTGTGATTTTGCATTTGGCTTTATAACGTCCGGCTTTTACTGTTATAGTTGTTTTGCCAACAGCTTTTGCTGTGATTTTTCCTTTACTATTTACAGTAGCTACTGATTTTTTAGAAGAGTACCATTTAACTTTCCTATTAGTTTTATTAACAGCAAGCTTTAAAGTTGCTTTCTTTCCTTTTGTTAAAGAAAGTGTTTTTTTCTTCAGTTTTAACTTTCTGGAGTTAACTACCGTTTTTTTTGTAGATGCAGCATAAGTTGTAATATCTGGTAACGAAGTACCAGTAATTAAAATCAGAGTTAAAACAACAAAAAATAATCGTTTAAACCGTTTCATTTCGATTCCTCCATTCTATTTGATGGCCAATCATTGGGTTCAAACGAGTTGTTTAAACACCGAAGAATTGGCAACCGGCTGTCATACCTTATGGCTTAGACCCTATGGCTTTGTGTCCCTGCTTTTCAACAGGTTTACCTTTTCATTCTTACATTTTATTTATAAACAAAGAAAAAAATCCTGTCAGCATTTGCCAAAGGACTTCGGAATACGACTAAATAAAATAAATAGAAGGCAACCGGCTGTCATACTATTGAGATAGTTTAGACCCTTGGCTTTGCGTCCTTGCTTTTCAACAAGTTTGCTAAATCTTTATTTAGTACTATAATATACTTAATTCATTAGAAAAGCAATAGCCAAAACCAAATTAGTACTATTTTCCTATTGAATCTTATCAATTAGTAAAATTTTTCTCTATAATTAATAATTGGAAAAATAATATTAAGAAAAGGTTTACATTATATTTTATAAATGTTATATTATTTACGGATAGTATTCCGAAAAGAAACTATACCTTAATAATAGTAATTAGATTAATGTAGACAGCTCATATCCAGTTGGAATGAGACTCATAATCCCTCCGGACATAGGAGGTGATCGGTTGAATATAAGTAAAAAGATAGGATTTATTGGAGCTGGAAAAGTAGGATTTTCTTTAGGCAGATATTTAGTGGAAAATCACGAAGGCGTTATGGGATATTATAGCAAGAATCCGGATTCAGCCAAAGAAGCAGCAGAATTTACAGATACAATTGTATATAAAGAAGTGGAACATATTGTGGAGGATTGTGATATACTCTTTCTTACCGTTCCAGACGGAATCATTACAAAAGTATGGGAAGAAATGAAATTGCTGTCTATAGAAGGGAAAATTATTTGTCATTGTAGTGGTTCTTATGCATCAACCATCTTTTCGGAAATTAGTCAATGTAAGGCATTCGGCTATTCGATCCACCCGCTCTTTGCTATTCATAGCAAACGTAATTCTTACAAAGAGCTTTCTCAGGCACTATTTACAATTGAAGGCAGTAGTACATATTTGAATTATTTTGAACAGATGTTTCAAAGGTTAGGAAATCAAGTACAAATAATTCAGGCACATGATAAGGCGAAATACCATGCTGCAGCAGTATTTATGAGTAATTTCGTAGTTGCATTGGCTTCATGTGGACAGAATCTGTTGCAGCAATGTGGTTTTGAAAAAGAACAGGCTCTTAGTGCGTTAGCACCTTTAATGAAGAACAATGTGGAGCATATTATCGAAAATGGAGTGATTTCTTCACTGACCGGTCCTGTTGAGAGGAATGATGTTGAAACGATCCGTAAACATCTTCAGGTGCTGGAAGGAGAAGAAAAAGAAATTTATAAAAGATTATCGACCATTTTGATTAAAGTAGGAATGGAAAAGAATGCTCAATTGAATTATGAAGAAATGGAAAATGAGTTAGCATGAAACCTGGCATTACGAGATATTTTTTTGTGAGTGAAAGGAGTATATGATGAAGAATACAATTACAACAATTCAAGAACAAAAAAGAAAGAAAGACAAAATATCAATGCTTACCGCATATGATTATTCAATGGCAAAATTAATTGATAGTGCAGGAATCAATATGATTCTAGTTGGAGATTCTTTAGGGAATGTTATGCTAGGATATGAAAATACAATAGCGGTCACAGTAGAAGATATGATATACCATACCAAGTCCGTAGTTAGAGGAGTGAAAGATGCTATGGTAGTGACAGATATGCCATTTATGTCATATCAGGCTTCCGTTTATGATGCTGTTGTGAATGCAGGTCGTATTATGAAGGAAGGTGGAGCAGCAGCAGTGAAGCTTGAAGGAGGAATAGATATAGTGCCTCAAATTAAAGCCATTGTGAAAGCATCCATTCCAGTCGTGGCACATATTGGTCTGACACCACAGTCTGTTCATGCGTTTGGTGGCTATAAAGTACAGGGAAAAGAAGAAAAAGATGCGAAGAGGTTAATAGAAGATGCAAAGGCAGTGGAGGAAGCAGGTGCATTTTGCGTTGTCCTAGAATGTGTTCCTGCTAAATTAGCGAAATTGATATCGGAATCCTTAACAATTCCTACAATAGGAATAGGTGCTGGAGCTGGATGTGACGGTCAGGTATTGGTATATCATGATATGTTAGGAATGTTCTCTGACTATAAACCTAAATTTGTTAAGAATTTTGGAGATGTTGGTAAAGTTATGAAAGAAGCATTTCATAAATATATTCAAGAAGTCAAAGATGAAGTATTTCCTGGGGCAGAACATGAGTATGCAATAGCAGATGAAGTGATCGATAAATTGTATTGATAATTGAAAAGCGAGGAAAAATAATGGAAGTTGTATCAACGATCGACCAAGTGCGGGAAAGAATAAAGCAATGGGGAAACGAAGGAAAAACAATAGGATTTGTACCGACTATGGGATATTTACATGAAGGTCATGGGAGCCTGATTCAAAAAGCGGGAGAAAATGATAAGGTCGTAGTTAGTATTTTTGTAAATCCCATGCAATTTGGACCTAATGAAGATTTAGCAAATTATCCAAGAGATTTTGAAAAAGATAAAATATATTGTGAGTCATTAGGTGTAGATTTAATTTTTCATCCGGATCCAAAAGAAATGTATAGTGAGCGTTTTTGCACTTATGTAGATATGTCAATACTGACGGAAGAATTATGCGGTAAAAGCAGACCGGTTCATTTTCGTGGGGTATGTACAGTAGTTTCCAAATTATTTCATATTGTACAACCGGACAGAGCTTATTTCGGTCAAAAGGATGCACAGCAGTTAGCAATTATAAAACAAATGGTAGAAGACCTAAATATAGATGTTGAAGTAATAGGATGTCCAATTATTAGAGAGCGTGATGGTCTGGCAAAAAGTTCGAGAAATACTTACTTAAATAAAGAAGAAAGAGTAGCTGCCTTAGTATTGAGTCAAGCTGTTAAAATAGGAGAAGAGTTAGTTCTGAATGGAGAGAAGGACGCAACTCTTATAAAAGAGACGATGATAGCCAAAATTGAATCAGAACCATTAGCAAAAATAGACTATGTAAAGATTGTAGATGGATTAACGATGCAGCCTGTAGAAAGAATTGAAAAGACTGTATTGGCAGCGCTAGCTGTCTATATAGGTAAAACCAGATTAATTGATAATTTTATCTTTGAAATATAGTGAGAGGAGATTTCGTTGTGCAATTTACAATGTTAAAAGGAAAAATTCATAGAGCAACAGTAGTTCAAGCAGAATTAGATTATGTAGGCAGCATTACAATAGATGAAGATTTATTGGACGCAGCCGGAATTTTAGAATATGAACAGGTGCAGATTGTTGATATTAACAATGGCAGCCGGTTTGAAACATATACCATCGCAGGAGAACGTGGAAGCGGATTGATTTGTTTAAATGGAGCAGCAGCCCGCTGTGTTTCAGTAAATGACAAAATTATAATTATGTGTTATGCCAATGTTGATCAGGAAGAAGCAAAAACATTAAAACCTAATGTGGTCTTTGTAGATGATAAAAATCATATTGTTCGTGTTACAAATTATGAGAAGCACGGATTATTGAAAGACTTGTAATACCAGCAAAAGGGAGTGGATAAATGTTAAGAGATAAAACGATAGTACTTGGTGTTACCGGAAGTATTGCAGCTTATAAATCTGCAAATTTAGTAAGTCTTTTAATTAAGATGCAGGCACAGGTACATGTTATAATGACACAAAATGCAACACAATTTATTAATCCAATTACGTTTGAAACACTTACGAATCATAAATGCCTTGTAGATACTTTTGATCGCAATTTTGAATTTCATGTCAATCATGTAGGATTGGCCAAGAAAGCTGATCTAGTTATAATAGCTCCAGCATCAGCTAATGTAATTGGAAAATTAGCTTTTGGTATAGCAGATGACATGTTGACGACAACTGTTATGGCATGCAATTGCAAAAAACTGATAGCACCGGCAATGAATACGAATATGTATGAAAATCCTATTGTTCAAGATAATATAAAAAAATTGCAGGATTACGGATATGGAGTAATAGATTCTCAAATAGGCTTGTTGGCCTGCAGGGATATTGGAAAAGGAAAAATGGCAGAACCGGAAGACTTAGTTGAAGCTATTTTAAAGGAAATAGCTTTTGAAAAAGATTTTAAAGGTAAGAATGTATTAATTACTGCAGGACCTACGCAAGAGGCTATTGACCCGGTAAGGTTTATCAGTAATTATTCAACCGGAAAAATGGGATATGCAATTGCTAAAATGGCGATGTTGAGAGGAGCGAATGTTACTTTAATTAGTGGACCGACATCAATACAGACTCCTCCTTACGTAAAAGTGATTCCAATAAAATCTGCGCAGGATATGTTTCAGGCTGTGAAAGCAGAGTCCGATAATCAGGATATCATTATCAAAGCAGCAGCAGTTGCTGATTACCGACCTAGTCATGTCAGTCAAGAGAAGACGAAAAAAACAGATATTGATATGGAACTCCAATTAGAAAGAACACAAGATATTTTATTACAATTAGGAAAAGAAAAAAAGAAACATCAATTCTTATGTGGTTTTTCTATGGAAACAGAAAATATGCTCGAAAATTCCAGACAGAAATTGGTCAAAAAGAATTTGGATATGATTGTAGCCAATAATCTGAAAGAACAGGGTGCAGGATTTGGAACAGATACGAATAAAGTGACCTTAGTTGCAAACGATATGGAAAAGGAACTTCCGCTTCTATCAAAGGAAGAAGTAGCAAATCAGATTCTGACCGAAATTATTAACAGATTAAATTAAGGATAACAATCTTCGATGGCTCCTTCATCATGAAGGGGTTCATTTATTTATAGGAGTAGAATAATGAAAACATTAGTAATAGCAGAAAAGCCCTCAGTGGGCAGAGATATAGCAAGAGTATTAAATTGTACTAAGAAACAAAATGGATGTATCGAAGGGAATCGATATGTTGTCACATGGGGATTAGGACATTTAGTAACTTTGGCAGCGCCTGAAAATTATGATAAGAAATATAAAGTATGGAAAATGGAAGATATTCCGATTATGCCAAATAAATTTGAGATTGAAGTTATCAAACAGACTGCCAAGCAATATGGAGTAGTGAAACAATTAATACATCGAAAAGATATTGAGAATATAGTCATCGCTACAGATGCAGGTCGTGAGGGTGAACTTGTTGCAAGATGGATCCTTGAAAAAGCAAAGAATCAAAAACCTTGTAAGCGTCTATGGATATCATCAGTAACCGATAAAGCGATAAAAGAAGGTTTTTCTAAACTAAAAAGTGCGAAAGAATATGAGAATTTATATTATGCTGCGGTTGCAAGGGCAGAAGCTGACTGGCTGGTAGGTTTGAATGCTACGCGTGCATTGACATGTAAATACAATGCACAATTATCTTGTGGAAGAGTTCAGACGCCGACTCTCTCTATGATTGCTAAAAGAGAAAACGAGATTAAAAATTTTAAACCTGAAACATATTATGGGATAACTGTTCAATCAAATGGAATTGTGTTTACCTGGCGAGATGAAAAAAGCGGAAGTTATCGTTCATTTTCAAAAGAGAGAATGGAAGAGATTTTAAATAAGATAAAAGAGGATTCTATAAATATTATTAAAGTAGATAAAAAAGATAAAAAAAGTTATGCACCGTTACTTTATGATTTAACAGAACTTCAGCGCGAGGCAAATAAACGGTTTGGATATTCGGCTAAAGAAACTTTAAATATTCTTCAGCGCCTTTATGAAAATCATAAAGTTTTAACTTATCCCCGAACAGATTCCAGATATATTACAACAGATATAGTGGAAACATTAGAAGAAAGGATAAGAGCTTGTGCCATCGGGCCTTATAAAAAAATGGCAGGTAATTTACTTAAAAGTCGACCAATAGAAGGTAAAAAAGCATTTGTTAACAATAGTAAAGTATCGGACCATCATGCAATTATACCAACAGAACAATATCCTGAATTTATCCATATGACAAATGAAGAGAAAAAACTATATGATCTTGTAGTAAAACGTTTTTTAGCTGTATTGTATCCTCCATGTGAGTATGTAGAGACCGTTTTGATAGGTGTAATTTGTGGAGAAAAATTTTATGCGAAAGGAAATGTTATTATAAAAAATGGATGGAAAGAAGTTTATCATAGTATTGAAGACGATGAGATAGAAGAACCGAAAGGATTAAAAGAACAGAAACTCCCTTTGGTAGAAGAGGGGCAAACCTTGAAAGAAGTAAAAGTTAAATTGTCGGAAGGTCAAACGAAACCACCGGCTAAATTTAATGAAGCTACATTGCTTTCTGCTATGGAAAATCCCATTAAATATATGGAATGCAAGGATCAACAAATGGCTAAAACATTAGGTGAGACGGGCGGTTTAGGAACAGTAGCCACCAGAGCTGATATTATTGATAAATTATTTTCTAGCTTTTTTATAGAAAAAAAGGGTGAAGAGATCAGCGTGACTTCAAAAGGAAAACAATTACTTGATTTAGTACCGGAAGATTTGAAAAAGCCAGAACTAACAGCAAAGTGGGAAATGAATTTTTCTCAAATTGCAAAAGGACAATTAAAGAGTTCTATTTTTATGAATGAAATAAGAACATATACTTTAAATATTATTGAGCAGATAAAGTTTGCAGAAGGTATTTTTAGACATGATAATTTAACAAATAAAATCTGTCCTCAATGCGGAAAACGTTTGTTAAAAGTAAATGGTAAAAATTCTAAAATGTTAGTTTGTCAAGATAGAAATTGTGGGTACAGAGAGACGATATCAAGAATAACAAATGCCAGATGTCCGGTCTGCCATAAAAAAATGGAGATGGTAGGAAACAAAGATGAAGGATTATTTGTATGTGTGTGTGGTCATAAAGAACGTCTATCCAAATTTCAAGAGAGGCGAAAGAAAGAAGGCGCTGGTGTATCGAAAAAGGATGTAAAACGATATCTAAATAAGCAAAAAGATGAGCCTATTAATAATGCATTTGCGGATGCTTTAAAAAGGATGAAATAGGAATAATTATCTAATATATGAACGAAAGAAAGTGTGGAAAAAACAATGAGTAACCTTGAAAACAATTTATCAGAAGGAAATGTAGTCAAACAGTTATTTTGGTTTTCTTTTCCGTTTTTGATATCAAATTTAATACAATCACTTTATAATGTGGCAGATATGCTGATTGTAGGAAATTTTAGTGGAACCAATAGTCTGTCAGGAGTTACAATAGGAGGACAGATTACTTTTATTTTGACAAATATAATTGCAGGTCTTTGTACAGGAGGTACTGTTTTAGTAGCTCAATATTTAGGTGCCAAAGACAGAGAAGCAGTGAAAGAAAGCATAGCTACTTTACTTACGACATTATTATTAGCTGCTGTTGGAATTACGATTATTATGTTGCTGTTGAAAGAACCTATTTTAAATCTTTTACAGACACCATCAGAATCTTATCAGGAAAGCAATCGATATTTATTAGTTACTGTTATTGGAATTGTTTTTATATTCGGCTATAATGCTTTAAGTGCGATTATGCGTGGTATGGGAGATAGTAAAAGGCCGTTCTATTTTGTTTTAATAGCATGTATTACAAATATAATATTAGATATAGTATTTGTTGCTGTCTTTCATATGGCGGCCTTAGGGGCAGCGATTGCTACTGTTATTTCACAAGCATTAAGTATGATATTATGTATTATATATTTAATAAAGAATAAATTCCTATTTGATTTTAAAATAAAATCTTTTCGTCTGTATAAAGACAGAATGATTAAATTAATAAAAGTCGGTTTACCTAATGCGATACAAAATGGAATTGTTGGTGTATCATTTTTATTTTTAACAGCATTAGTAAACATCATTGGAGGTGTCAATGCTTCAGCAGCAGTTGGAGTAGTTGCTAAGATTAATGGATTTGCAATACTGCCCGCTATAGCCATGAGTTCTTCTATTTCTGCGATGTGTGCACAGAATATTGGAGCAAACCGATGGGATAGGGTTGAGAAAACATTTAAAGTTGGAACGTTGATTGCAATAGGTATAAGCTGGGTTATTTTTGCTGTTGTAATGATTTTTCCAGAACCGATTCTAAAGATTTTTGATAGAGACAATCAAGCAATGATAGACTGCGGTGTTACATATATACGTACTTATAGTTTTGATTATATATTTGTACCAATCATTTTTGGATTAAATGGTTTATTTATTGGTGCTGGACATACGACATTTTCACTGATTAACAGTATCTTATCGTCAGTCGGTTTACGTATACCCGCATGCATTATATTTGGTCTCTTATTTCAAATGGGATTAAGCGGTGTAGGACTGGGAGCGCCTGTTGCTTCCTTTGGGGCAATGCTGTTGACACTCTGGTATTATTTTTCAAATAAGTGGAGAAAATCAACAGTAATTGACTCTTTGAATGAAGAATAATGTTGCAAACATTAGAAAAAAAGGCTATAATTTAGTTGCTGTGAAAATTATAACAAAATGAATGTTTAGATAAAGGAGTAAAAAAATGAGTAAAAGACCAACTGTTTTAATGATTCTAGATGGATATGGATTGAATTCGAAAAAAGAAGGAAATGCCATTGCATTGGCTAAGAAACCAGTTATGGATAAGCTGATGGAGGAATATCCCTGGGTTAAAGGAAATGCATCCGGACTTTCCGTAGGATTACCGGAAGGACAAATGGGTAATTCTGAAGTAGGACATTTAAATATGGGTGCCGGTAGAATTGTATATCAAGAATTGACAAGAATTACAAAGTCAATTAGTGATGGAGATTTTTTTGAAAATGAAGCTTTATTGACTGCTGTGAATAATGCAAAAGCAAACAAATCTGCGCTTCATCTTTATGGTTTAGTATCAAATGGCGGTGTTCATAGTCATAATACTCATATTTATGGATTATTGGAACTTGCAAAACGGAATAATTTAGATAAAGTATATGTACATTGTTTCTTAGACGGTCGTGATACAGCACCTCAGTCAGGAAAGGACTTTGTTCAGGAATTAATTGATAAAATGAATGAAATCGGCGTAGGGGAAGTTGCATCTGTAGCTGGTCGTTACTATGCTATGGATAGAGATAATCGTTGGGATAGAGTCGAGAAGGCATATCATGCTTTAGTGGATGGAGAAGGAGTGAAAGCTTCTGATGCAGTGGATGCAATCCAAAAATCTTATGATAACGAAGTATATGATGAGTTTGTACTTCCAACAGTCATTGAAAAAGATGGTAAACCTGTTGCGACTATTAAAGAAAATGATTCAATCATATTCTTTAACTTCAGACCTGACAGAGCAAGAGAAATTACAAGAGCATTTTGTGATGATAATTTTGAAGGCTTCAAAAGAGAACAAAGATTAAAGCTTACATATGTATGCTTTACAGAATATGATATCAGTATAACAAATAAATATGTAGCTTTTCATAAAGTAGAGATTAAGAATACACTTGGAGAATTCCTTGCTGCCCATGGATTAAAACAAGCCAGAATTGCAGAAACAGAAAAATATGCACATGTTACATTCTTCTTTAATGGTGGAATAGAAGAACCAAATAAAGGAGAAACTCGTATTCTGGTCAAATCTCCTAAAGTTGCGACCTATGATTTACAACCGGAAATGAGTGCATGTGAAGTAGCAGACAAAACGATTGAAGCAATGAAATCAAAAGAATATGATGTTATTATTGTTAATTTTGCGAACCCTGATATGGTAGGACATACAGGGATTGAAGCGGCAGCTATTGCAGCGATTGAAGCAGTTGATAATTGTTTAGGCAGAGTGATGGATGCATTAAAAGAAGTAGATGGTCAAATGTTTATCTGTGCAGATCATGGAAATGCAGAACAGTTAGTAGATTATGATACAGCAGAACCGTTTACTGCACATACAACGAATCAGGTACCTTTTATTTTAGTAAATTATGACAAAGAGTATAAACTTAGAGAAGACGGTTGTTTAGCAGATATTGCACCTACTATGATTGAAATGATGGGAATGGAACAACCAAAAGAAATGACTGGAAAATCTTTGTTAATGAAGACGGTTTAAAATATTGAATGATATTCCAAATATTCCTACCAATAATTTAGTATAAGATAATTAGTTATATCAAATAATAATTGCGTACAAAAGATAAAGAAAACAGAGGTAATGAAGGCTTTCATGTCTTCATTACCTCATTGTTTTTTTTAGGAGGAAAAACATGAATTTATTTGATATTGTAGGTCCTGTTATGGTTGGACCATCAAGTTCACATACAGCAGGAGCAGTTAAAATTGGTTATATTTCATACCGGCTTTTAGGTGAGGATATTAAAAAAGTGAATGTTCTATTCCATGGTTCTTTTGCATTGACCGGAAAAGGTCATGGTACAGATCGTGCAATTATAGCTGGATTATTAGGCATGCAGCCTGATGATGAACGTATACCTTATAGTTTTGAGATAGCAAGAGAAAATGAGATTGAGATTTTTTTTGGTACAATTGTCTTAAATCAGATGCATCCTAATACAGTAAAGTTAGAATTAGAAGGAAAGACTGGAAAGAGGTTGGATATTGTAGCTTCCTCAACAGGTGGCGGTCGAATAAAAATATGTCAAATTGATGGAATAGAAACTAATTTTGGAGGTAATTATCCTACATTAATTGTTCATAATATAGATCAGCCAGGACATGTAACTGAAGTAACTTCAATGCTTGGACATAAATCTGTAAATATTGCTACGATGCAGTTGTTTCGAGAGTCAAGAGGAGGAAAAGCTGTTATGGTAATTGAATGTGATCAAGAAATTCCAATAGAATCTGTTAAATGGTTAGAACATTTGGAAGGTATCATCAAAGTAAGTTATTTGAGTTTGGAGGAATAATATGAGTTATCATTCACTTGAAGAAATAATAGAAAAAGCACAAAGAGAAAAGAAAAAGTTTTGGGAAATCATTTTGGAAGATGATATGAATGAAAGACAAGTAACAAAAGAAAAGTCAATGAATAAAATGAAAAAAATGCTTGTTGCAATGAGAGAAGCTCATGAAAATTATGACAAAGATTTGATCTCGTCTAGTAAGCTGGTAGGCGGAGATGGGCATAGAGTGAAAGAAGCCAGAGAAAAGGGAATGTTAATTTGTGGGGATTTTATTGGAGCTGTTATGGAAAAAGCTATTAAAATGGGAGAATCTAATGCATGTATGCGTCGAGTGGTAGCAGCTCCAACAGCAGGTTCTTGTGGAGTGATACCAGCAGTGCTTTTAAGTTATGATGAATTTTATCTAGTAGAGGAAGAAAAATTAATTGAGGCATTATACGTAACAGCCGGAATAGGTCAAGTAATAGCTAAAAGAGCCTTTATAGCAGGGGCCATGGGCGGATGTCAGGCAGAAATTGGATCAGCCAGTGCAATGGTAGCCGGTGCTGTTGTATACTTAAGAGATGGTTCATTAGAACAAATAGCAAACGCAAGTGCGATAGCATTGAAAAATTTGTTAGGACTTGTTTGTGATCCTATAGGAGGATTGGTTGAGGTTCCATGTGTAAAAAGGAATGTAATAGGAGCAGTTAATGCATTAACTAGTGCCGATTTATCATTAGCAGGAGTTGTAAGCAAAGTACCAGCAGATCAAGTAATCGATGCGATGGGAGACATTGGTTCCAGAATGCCCGCTTCTCTGAAGGAAACCAGTGAAGGGGGGCTTGCCATAACTCCCACTGGGCTTGAAGTTGCAAAAAGATTAGAAGAGGCATAATATCGTAAAATTTTGGTAAACATATAGGTGAATGAAAGCTAGAAAAGAAAAGGAGAATCTATATGTATCAATCATTATCTATTACGAAAGTACACGCAAGAGAAATATTAGATTCAAGAGGAAATCCAACAGTAGAAGTAGAAGTTGTTTTAGAGGATTTGATTTCTGCTATTGCATCAGTTCCTTCAGGAGCATCGACTGGTAAGTTTGAAGCTGTTGAATTAAGAGACGGTAAAAAAAGATACCTTGGGCTTGGTGTACAAAAAGCAGTTGAAAATGTAAATAAAAAATTAGCAGATATATTAAATGGAAAAGATGCTTTGAAACAGATTGAAATAGATCAACTGATAATTAAAGCAGATGGAACGGAAAATAAAGAAAATCTGGGTGCAAACGCTATGCTTGGCACTTCAATGGCTGTTGCAAAAGCGGCGGCGAAAGCATTATCGATACCATTATATCAATATTTAGGTGGAATAGGTGCAAGACAGCTTCCGGTACCTATGATGAATATTTTAAATGGAGGAAGGCATGCAGATAATACAGTTGATTTACAGGAATTTATGATTATGCCGATTGGCGCTAAAGATTACAAGTCCTGCCTGCAAATGGGTGTGGAAGTCTATCACAATTTAAAAACAATTCTGAAAAAACAGAATCATTTTACTGCAGTTGGAGATGAAGGAGGATTTGCTCCCAATTTAGCGGATTCAAAAGAGACACTTTCAATTATTATGGAAGCGATTGTGGCGGCAGGATATGAACCGGGTAAAGATATTGTGATTGCACTTGATGCAGCTGCAAGTGAATTGTATCAAGAAGATAAAAACCAATATTATTTCCCAGGCGAGAGTCAGGTTCAGGGAAGTGAAGTTGTTAGGAGCTCGGAAGAGATGATTCAATATTATCAAGAGTTAGTTAATTCTTTTCCTATTGTATCTATTGAAGATGGATTGCATGAAAATGATTGGGATGGCTGGAAAGAATTGACCAATCGCTTAGGAGCAAAGGTTCAATTGGTTGGAGATGATTTATTTGTTACAAATGTAAAACGTTTAAAATATGGTATTGAGAGACAGGTCGCCAATGCAATTTTGGTTAAAGTAAATCAGATAGGGACATTAACAGAGGCTTTTGATACAGTTGAAACTGCGCATAAAGCAGGTTATCGGTGTGTTATTTCACATCGTTCAGGAGAAACAGAAGATTCAACTATTTCTGATATTGCAATTGCAGTTAATTCGGGACAAATAAAAACCGGTGCCCCATGTCGAGGTGAAAGAACAGCAAAATATAATCAGTTATTACGAATTGAGGAAGAATTAAATGGAATAGACCGTTTTGTAAATCCATTTGCAAAATAAATTGCATTTGCTAGGAAAAAAGTAGTAAATCCAGAAAATAATAGTTGAAAAAGAGTACCTGCTGTGTTACAATACAGTTTGTATTGTAATAACCGTAGGAGGTGTGATATGGGCGTTTTAAGAACAATTTTGACTGTATTATTTGCGATAGATTGTATCGCGTTAACTATTATTGTATTACTTCAAGAAGGTAAATCAGCAGGACTTGGAGTTATTAGCGGAGCAGCAGAAACTTATTGGAGCAAGAATAAAGGGCGTTCAATGGAAGGTGCACTTGTTAAAATAACTAGAATTTTAGCAGTTGTTTTTATTGTATTAGCAGCTGTGCTTAATATTTCCAGTCTCAAATAGTTTGAACGAAAAGCAGAGTTCAGACTTTTTATAGAGTATTATTATATATAATACATTGCAGATTAAAACACTCTTGAATAAGAGTGTTTTTCTTCTATTATAATATAAGAAGCTTGGTCGTGTGATTCTGAAAAGTAGAATCTTTGAAAAGAAAGGTGGTATCAGGTATGACACCAGAAGTTCTTAAAAGCAGAAAAAAAATAATATATGATTTTATCTGTGATGATCTTTATGTACCGATGAAAATTAAAGAAATGGCAATATTGTTAAATGTCTCCAAAGAAGAAAGAGATAATTTGAAAATTATTCTGGATGAATTAATAGCTGAAGGGAAAATAGAACTTTCTAAAAGGGGAAAATATTCAAAAGCTTCTAAAAAATATGTAGAAGGAACATTTATCGGACATCCAAAAGGATTTGGTTTTGTAGAAGTGGAAGGTCAGGATGAAGATATCTTTATTTCAGAATCTCAAGTGAATGGTGCACTTCATCATGATAAGGTGCAGGTGACATTATTACCGGTCACAGGAGGAAAAAGAAGAGAAGGAACTATTGTAAAAATAATATCTCATGAAATAAAAGAGGTTGTTGGTACCTTTGAAAAAAGCCAAAATTTCGGATTTGTCCGCCCTGATAATCTACGTTTTACGAAAGATATTTTTATTCCTATGGAACGTTCTAAAGGAGCTGTTACTGGACATAAAGTAGTTGTAGAACTTACATCTTATGGAGATAACGATAAAAAACCGGAAGGAAAAGTAGTAGAAATTATTGGTCACATTAATGATCCGGGAACGGATATTATGTCTATTGTAAGAGCTTATGAATTACCGGTAGAATTTTCTGAAAAAGTAATGAATCAGGTAGAGCGGGTATCCAATGAAGTCAGTGAAGTAGATAGAGTAGGACGTATGGATTTACGTGACTGGCAGACAGTAACGATTGATGGTGAAGATGCAAAAGACTTAGATGATGCGATTACCATTACGAAAGAAGGAGATAACTTCATTTTAGGTGTTCATATTGCGGATGTGACAAATTATGTACAGGAAAACAGTGCCTTGGATCGAGAGGCTTTGAAACGAGGTACCAGTGTTTATCTTGTGGATCGAGTAATTCCTATGCTTCCACACAAACTTTCTAATGGAATCTGTTCTTTAAATGCCGGAACGGACCGTTTAAGTTTGAGTTGTATTATGACAGTAGATTTGAAAGGAAATGTAATCGACCATAGAATTGCCGAAACTGTAATTTGTGTAGATCAAAGGATGTCTTATACCGAAGTTAGAAAAATACTACATGACAAGGATGAAGAAAGTATTGAGCGCTACAAAGATTATGTTCCAATGTTCGAACGGATGGAGGAACTTGCCGGTATTTTAAGAGAAAAGCGCTGGAAACGAGGTTCGATTGATTTTGATTTTCCGGAAACTAAAATTATTTTGGATAAAATGGGAAAACCAATTGAAATTAAACCTTATGAAAGAAACGTGGCAACTAGAATCATTGAAGATTTTATGCTTTTGGCAAATGAAACGGTAGCTCAGGATTATTTTTGGCAGGAAATACCTTTTGTTTATCGAACGCATGATAAGCCGGATTCTGAAAAAATAATGAAATTGAGTACTTTTATCAACAACTTCGGTCATGTAATTCATATATCACAAGATGAAATACATCCCAAAGAATTACAAAAGTTGTTAAAAAAAATCGAGGATACACCGGAAGAAGCATTAATCAGCCGATTAACATTACGTTCAATGAAGCAGGCGAAGTATACCGTAGAAAGCACAGGACATTTTGGTTTAGCGACACCATACTATTGTCATTTTACTTCACCAATCCGACGTTATCCGGATTTGCAGATTCATAGAATTATAAAAGATCAACTCCGTGGAAGAATGAATGAAAATACAATCAGCCATTATGAAAAAATACTTCCCGAAGTTGCGAAGCATTCAAGCGCAATGGAACGCCGTGCCGATGAAGCGGAAAGGGAAACAGAGAAGCTTAAAAAAGTTGAATATATGTCAGAACATATTGGGGAAAGTTTTGAAGGTGTCATTTCTGGTATTATGAACTGGGGCTTGTATGTAGAATTACCAAATACGATAGAAGGTTTAATTCATATAACAAATTTAAAAGATGATTATTACTATTATAATGAAGGAACTTATGAAATGGTAGGGGAACGTACCCGAAGGGTATTTAAACTTGGAGAACAGGTAGTGGTAAGAGTGCTAGGAGTAGATAAGTATCAAAGAACCATTGATTTTGAGTTAGACGATGAAACTCAAGGACTTGAAGTGAAAGAAAGCATAGAAAATTGAGGTGGGGAATATGGCGAAGGATAGTATTAAATTAGTTGCGAATAATAAAAAGGCCAGACATGATTATTTTATTGAGGATACCTTTGAAGCAGGAGTTTCTCTTCATGGCACAGAAGTGAAATCGCTAAGAATGGGTAAGTGCAGCATTAAAGAGTCTTATGTAAGAATTGAGAATAATGAAATGATTATTTACGGTCTTCACATCAGTCCTTACGAAAAAGGAAATATTTTCAATAAAGATCCATTAAGACCAAAAAAATTACTTTTGCATCGATTTGAAATCAATAAAATTGCAGGAAAACTTGCTACGCAGGGATATACGATTGTACCTTTACAAGTGTATTTTAAAGGAAGTCTTGTTAAAATAGAAATTGCTCTGGCAAAAGGTAAGAAACTTTACGACAAACGACAGGATATTGCAAAGAAGGACCAAAAGAGAGAGGCGGAAAGAGATTTCAAAATTAAAAATCTTTAAAAAATTATCTTGACTTTTCTTTGTCCGTCTCTTATAATTATCTTCACGAGTGTACCACTGATATATAATATTAGGGGTTGTACTGGTTTCGACGGGGATTTTGCAATTACGGAAGCCATTCGCGGGCCCAGACCGCGTCAGTAAATGGGAAAATAAATATAAACGCAGAAGATAATTTAGCGTACGCTGCCTAGTGGCAGCAGTCGGCCTTAAGTCACTCGCTGCTTAAGAGTCCGGCTTCGAACTTGCGAGGCACTTTATTTTCAAAGCTTTGAGGAAATAAAAGAACTGATGAAGCTACTGAAACTTAAAGCCTGTCATTAGGCGTTAAGTAGAGGGAATGATAAAATAATGACTGTAATGGGAGATGCTGTAATGAATGGATTTTCGGACAGGGGTTCGATTCCCCTCAGCTCCATTTGAGTTAGAGGAAAATATCAAAGTGTAGAAGTGCTTGAAACCACTGTAATACAAGGGTTCAGGCATTTTTTGATTGATTCAACTTCGAGATGTAAAAAGATCAAAATAAATCGTTATGCGTTATGGCTATTAACTTTAGCACATTGCCAGAAATGTTTCTCTATAAATACTGATTATAGAGAATATTATTTTAAACTTTATGAAGAATTAGGATTAAATAGCATCTCATTTTTAAATGAATATAAAAATAAATTTTTAATATAGGTGGTGTAAAATTGAAACTTACATATTTTTTACAAGGTTTTTTATTTGGTATAGCATATGTTGCACCAATAGGAATGCAAAATGCATATGTTATTGATACAGCTATTCATAAAAGTAGAAGCATTACTTTAAAAACAGCTCTAATTACTATTTTTTTTGATATTACATTAGCATTAGCATGTTTTTTTGGAGTTGGCTTTTTCCTGGAAAAATCTATACTTTTAAAAAATATTATACTTGCTTTAGGTTCTATTTCTGTTATATATATAGGGATATCACTAATTAAATCTGTTCCTGATGACTTAAATGAAACCCAAATAAATGAATCTATTTCAAAAATAATAATACAATGTTTAATTGTAACATGGTTTAATCCACAAGCTATAATTGATGGGACTCTGCTACTAGGAGGAATACGGGCAACATTAGTTAATAATATCTCAAACTTTTTTATATTTGGAACAGCTCTTGCATCTACTGCATGGTTTTTATCACTTTCAACAATTGTTTCTTTTAATAAAAATAGATTTAATAAAAAGATATTAAGAATTATAAATTTAATATGTGGTACTATTATATTATTATATGGAGTGAAGTTAGCATATAGCTTATTTAAACAATTTTTTTAAAAAACAATATTTTACGATATATGTATGAGGGGATATGGGATGAATGACAGATTTTTGAAACAGATTAATATAGATTGGGAAAAAATTGAGTGTGGTAATTATTTACGAGAAATTTCGTCTTTGAATAGTGTTGATACAGTTTCATTTGATAGCAATATTACATTTTTTGTTGGTGAAAATGGAACTGGAAAATCTACTTTATTGGAAGGCATAGCAGTAGCTTATGGATTTAACCCAGAAGGTGGAAATAAAAATTACAATTTTTCAACATATGACTCACATTCTGGGTTGCATGATGCTATTTCGCTGGTAAGAGGTGTGAAAAGACCTAAAAGTAGTTATTTTTTAAGAGCTGAAAGTTTTTATAATGTAGCAAGTAAAGCAGAAGATTATCGTGGTGGTGATTCAATTGAGGCATTTTATGAAAGATATGGTGGTAAATCTTTGCATCAACAATCTCATGGAGAAAGTTTTTTAGCATTAATTCAAGGGAATTTTAATGAGCAGGGCTTTTATATTTTAGATGAACCTGAAGCTGCATTATCACCTCAAAGACAATTAACTTTATTGATTGAAATGGATCGATTAGCAAAGAAAGGAGCTCAATTTATTGTTGCGAGTCATTCGCCAATATTATTGGGAATACCTGATGCAATCCTATTATCTTTCGATAATGGAAAAATACATCCGTGTCAGTATGTAGATACAGAAAGTTATCAAGTGATGGAGATGTTTATAAATAATAGAGAATATTTTCTCAGTCATTTATTATCGAAGGATTATATAAATTAAATACGAAAAGAAATATTTGTATAAAGTGTTCATGACACAAATTAGCTGAACGCATAGGGGCTGTTGTTAAACTAACGAATATTGTTAGTGCTTCTACAGTCTTACTTCTATATATAAAAATCTAAACTAGAAAAAAAATTATACTTTATGACGAATCAGAAGGAAAATATTTAATATCGTACAATTCTAATGTCGATAATAAGAAGTTGTAAAAACTGAGATACTGTTTTATTATATTTTATGGAAAATTATATTAAATTAATAAAATAGAAGGAGGAGACATATAAGGGGAAAGAGACAAGATATGGGTAAGTACATAAAAAAATTAATAATGGAGGAATTTATAGTGAAAAGATTTAAAATTTTTTTTATACTATTAGTATCAACACTTTTATTTTCAAGTATGTCAGTTTTTGCATCAGAAGGTAACAATGAATTTTCTTCTAATAAGCAATATAAAATAATAAATGAAAATACAGGTCTTTGTCTAGATTCAAATGATTTTGAGCCATATTTTTATCCTGTAAATGGAATTTATCCTAATATTTATTGTTTAAAATCTAAATATGTGTCTAAAGAATCTCAAAAATGGAGGTTGGAATCCCAATCTGATGGTTCTTACTACATAGTGAATGAAGGAAATAAGAAATTTATTAATAATGCTGGTGTACTATCTAATGGATATGATTATATCTACGGGAATTCTACAGGTTCTTTAAAATTTAAATTAGAAAAGCAAAAAGATGGAACATATTTAATAGCTAAGAGTATGGATCAAACGGTGCTTGGATATACAAATGTGTTGCATGATAATAAACAGACAAAATATATTAAATTTCTGAATAGGAATTATGGAAGTGGAACAGAGTTAAAATGGAAGATAGAATCAGTTTCTGGTTTTGAAGAGGAATTTAATGATAATTCACTAGTAGAAAACCTTTATTTGGGTGGTTATAAGTGGGATATACAAAATGGTGTAGCAAGAGGCACAGTTAGTAACGGAAAACCCAATATTTATTATTATAGTAATGTAAATATGAATGGTTCTTATTCTGATTTTGAATTTGCAACAAGAATGAAACTGTTCAATACAGATATATATATGTATTTAAGAGGTAATACGATTAAATTAACGGAGGCAACATTTTCTAATGGTAATAAAGGTCTTTTAATAGAAACAGCAAATGGACAATATTTAACGGATGAGATTAGAGATTTTAATGATTCTAATAACTTTTTTAAACTAGCTGTAAAAGTTATAGGCAAAAAGATGGACGTAATTGTAAATGATAAAGTTGTTAAAAGCATAGACAATGTTCCTCTTGGAACAGGGGATATTCGTATGATTCCTGTTTTAAAACATGATGGATTTATAGAGATTGATTATATTCATATATATTAAAAGAATATGTAAAAAATACTTACTACCATATTAAAATATATGGTAGTATTTTAAGTTCAACTAAATATTTTGAATTTTACAATTATTATGTTACAATAAAAAAATATAAACGAAGGAGGATGAAATGCGAAAAATAAGTAAAGTATTAGTTTTTGTATCAATAGCATTTATTTTGACAGGATGTTCTAAGGAGAAAGAAAAAAATGATACAAACATTCCGGAAACGATAAAAGAAATTTATGAAGCCAAGAATCCACATATTGGTGATAATAGTGCTGATAGCAAATTGGTAGAGTTATTGATGAATTACTATAAAATTAATGATAAATATACAATTGAGTTAATAACGGATAAAAGACCATATATTTTAATTTTACATTTCGATTCTGAACCGGATAAAATTAAAATGTTGGACATATCATCATGTTTATTAGCTTTAGTTGATAATTGTAATGAAGTTAGATGGGATTATGAAAAGAATAAAGAGTTAAACACTGAATACGTTAAAGTTAAAGAAAGCGATGTAAATAAAAATTTAGATATGAAAAGTGTTAAAGAGTATAGTCAGTCTCTAGAGAAATTTAATTTATTATTAGAAAAATTAGAAGATAATTAACTATATTAATTTACATATAAGCTATAAAAAAATAAGGGAAGCCCCGAGTTTTTCAACTCGGGACTGTGTAAAGTATGTATAGTCATATAATGACTATGTGCATTATTAGTATACATTAAAATGTTAATTATGTAAAGGGAAAAATAAAATTTATTTTATAAATAATTTTAAAAATCTTATTGTGCTTTGAGTAATAAAAAGTTGATTAGTAATAACTAAATGTTTATTATTAATCAACTTTCTTTTTGTCTTTTCGGTCTGCATTTTTGAATTGGCACTGATATTAAGGGTGGTTTGCAAAAAATATCTGAATTCATAAAATATTAAGTATTCATGTATTGCACATACAATTATGTAACCCTATACTTAATATAATATTAACTGTAAACTTTTAATTCTATGTAAGATAAGAAAGTAGGTGAACTATAAAGAAAAGCAGATAACTTTGTTAACAGATTATAAGGATGAAGAGGTGCAAAATGAAGAAAGATATATTAATAAAAATAGTTTTATCTATGTTGGTGTGTTCTCTTATTACACCTTTAACAGCTAATGCTGCTGAAATTAATAAAACAGATTATCAAGAAAACAGGAATGTTATAATCGATAGCAATTCAGAAAACTCAAAAGTAATATGTAATGAATGTAATGGATTAAAAAACCCCGCAATAGATAATCTTAAATCAATACCTGGGAAATGGATACAAGCATCCGATGGGAGATGGTGGTACAAACATAATGATGGCACTTATACCACAAATGGCTGGGAATATATTGATGGTAAATGGTATTATTTTAATGCGGAAGGATGGATGAAAACTGGCTGGGTTAAAGTGAAAAATGAATGGTATTATTTAGAAAGTAACGGAGCAATGCGATTGACAGATTTATTCCAAAATGGCAGTACATATACTTTTTCAACTTCAGGCTCTCTTAATTCTACGATTTTAGGAGTTGAGCGTCAACGGCAGGAAAAAGATAATTGGTGTTGGGCAGCATCTGCAGTGATGGTAGGCAGATATGACCTACCGGCAGAGAAACAGACAGTGAATCAAACTAAAGTAGTATTAGAGGTAAAAGGAGAGGTTGTAAATGAAGGAGGATCAGGGGAAGAAGAAGCAAGAGGTATCAATATTTCTTCACGAAACACGAAAAATGCAACAGCAATAAATTCTGCGCTATCTTTTAATGACATATTGAATACAATAGATAACAGGCATCCTTTTATAGTTAGAATGAAATGGAATTCTGGTGGTGGACATGCTATTGTATGTGGTGGCTATAGAATCTCTGATAATAATATTTGGATAACTGATCCATGGGACCAAACAGCAAGTCAATATTATTCTTATAGTGGTATGACTCAGGGAATGACGATTGCTACAGGTACTGGAAGATATACAGGTTCTGTAACTTACTAAATACCAATTCATTGAAAGAAGGGACAAATAGTGAAGAAAAAATTATGCAGTATAATCGGCTTAACAGTAATAACCTTTTTTATAACGGCATTCATGTCAAAGCCCGTATATGCTTATTCAATAGAAACTTTAAATGATAGTTCGGATTTTCATGAAATAAAAAAAATGGAAGACGAAATAATGAAAAATGCAAGGGGTTTTTTCGCTGATGAAGCAGAGAATATAGATTTTACAGTAGATTATTCTCATGCTGTAAAAATATATGTAGATACTAATATTTTTGAAAATAATACAATAACACAAGATATTGTAAGTAATACAATTAAACAGGCTGTATATATTTGGGAAATACCGGTTAAAGTTGCAGAAGATGAATATGTAATTTGTACAGTAAGTCGAAAACCCCCAATAGAAAATGAGGTAAAGCAAGAATTATTAAATAATGGTACTTATACAGAGGAAGAAATACAGGAAGCAGAAGCAAAAGTTGGACAATGGATGATAGCGGCTTCCTCTTATGATAAAACAAAGAAGGATTATATAAGTGAGATAGAAAAGGTATTAGGAGAGTCTTTTAATAAAGAAGATAAGAAACATCTCTATCTTCTAGGTGGAACACCTAATATGAGAATGCCATTTGGCTTGTTAGAATCAAATCAAAAGTATAGCATTATGACACTGGATTTAATAAAACCAGATACAGATTCAAGTTCTAATGCGCGTAATTTGAAGGAAGATTTACAGACCAATACAATATACAATTTTATTAAAGTGAAAAAATGGGTTTCTAATTTGCCACCAGAAAATGCAGGAGATAGTGGATATGCAAAACAGATAACAAAAAAATACTTTGCTATTCAAGATACAAAATCATCAAAAATTCCTATAATAATGGGATTAGTGCTTATGATAATTGTAGTAATCATAATCTTTTTATATCTTAAACAAAAATTAATACATAGCAAAAGGTAATTTTTAAATAGTTTTAATAGATAGAATTAAAAAAATGATTTGAGAAGTCATCAATAGTAAAAAAATGAGGCTTCTCAATTTGTTTATCTAAAAAGCAAATTGAGAGAATAGCATTAGGTAGTGGTTTTAAGAAAAAGCGACAGTTTTGTTTTGTATTACCTTCAAACACAGAAATGTTTTCTTTATCTATTTGGATTGAAAAAGAATCTAATGGAATACTTAACCCTTTTCCTTTGAATTTTATGTAACTTTCTTTTAAAGTCCATAATTTATAGAAAGATTCTTTTCGGAGTAGATCTGGTTGATTTTTTAGATATTGGTTCTCTATCTCTGTAAAAAAATGTTCTGCAATGTCTTCATCAACATGAGAAATTTTCTCTACATCAATACCAACTTCATAATCAGAAACTGCACATGCGATCCAATTACCTGAATGGGAAGCATTAAAATGTATATTTGGAAACATTAAAAATGGTTTTCCATAATCATTTTGATAAAAATGTAAGTGTGAATTCGGAATATCTATTTTTTGATTAACAGCATATCTAACAAGAAGATCAGCTAATAGAGATCTTTCCATATCAGCATAATTTCTATACTTCATAATTCGCTTCTTTTTTTCTTCCGATATAAAATTATATAAAAATACATACTCATTCGTATCAAGTAGTCTGTTTCGTTCTATCACATAAATCTTTAACATTTAGGTCTCCTTTAATCTGTAATTGAAATTATATTTATATTAACCGATTGCGGATAGTGTTTCAACTCTATTTCTTATATAATTATGTTATTTGTTAGTTTGAACTAATAACCTGAATTTGATATAACAAATAGTACTAATATATAGAACGAATTTATTCCTAACATCTGCATATAATATAAAGCGTATTATATTAAACTTATAGAGGTGTTTATTATGGGAATTATAAGTTGGATTATTATTGGAGCATTAGCTGGTTGGCTTGCTAGTATAATCACTGGAAATAATAAAAATATGGGGGCAGGTAAAAATATACTTGTTGGAATTGTAGGAGCATTTATTGGAGGTTTTTTATTAAATCTGGTTGGAGGTATTGGAATAACTGGATTTAATCTTTGGAGCCTTTTTGTATCCGTGATTGGATCTGTGATTTTATTAGTAATCATTAATGCACTAACAAACAAAAGTAAGATTTAATAGTAAAAGAGAGTTTCAGATGAGGCTCTCTTTTTTAAGCTTAACAATTAATGATTTTTTTGTTATAATATAGCGATAAGTGTAAAATTTGTAAAATACTAAATGCAAAAGGGGATATTATGAAAGAAAAGATTAAGATTCTATTTGTAATTTATTATTTAGGAAGCGGTGGTGCTGAAAAAGCATTAATAAATCTGCTTGATATGATAGATTACGAACGATACCAAGTTGATGTTTTGTTATTTAAACAGGAAGGTCTATATTTAGATCAATTGAATCCTAAAGCAAATTTACTACCAATTATTCCTGAGTTTGAAAAAATAGACTCCAATAAAAAGTATATAAAATGGGCTTTAAAGAATGGAAAGCCTATTAGTGCTTTAAAAAAAGTTTATTATTTTTATTGTTGGAAAAAAGGAAAAAATATTGACAGACAAGAATGGGAATTATGTTGGAGTAAAATACCGTCTCTCAAAAAAGAGTATGATGTTGCTGTAGGTTATATGCAGGGACTACCAATACGCTATGTTGCAGGAATTGTTAAAGCTAAAGTTAAATTTGGCTGGATTCATAGTGAATATGAAAAGATTTCTAAAAATATTAATTTTGATCGATATTTTTTTCAAAGGTTAAATTATATTATTAGTGTATCAGATAAGTGTACCAATAGTATTTGTAAGTGTCTTCCTGAGTTTAAAGATAAAACATTTACGTTACTGAATTTGATGTCTTCAAAATTAATTAATGAGAAAGCAAACGTAGGAGAAGGGGATACAGACAAATTTGATGGAATTAGATTATTATCTATTGGCAGATTAGAAAAAGTTAAGGGATATGAAATGGCAATCGAAGCATGTAGTATTCTAAAACAAAAGGGACATAAAATACGATGGAATGTTATAGGGATTGGAGGACTGAAGAATGAACTATTAACTCTTATCCGTCAGTTTAACATAGAAGATTGCTTTATTTTAATTGGAGAAAGAAGTAATCCATATCCATTTATAAAACAAGCGGATATTTATGTGCAGACATCTCTATTTGAAGGGAAATCAGTAGCAATTGATGAAGCTAAAATATTACGAAAAGCAATATGTGTAACAAATTTTAATTCCGTATATGATCAACTTGAACATGAAAAAACTGCAGAAATCGTAGAGAAAAACCCACAAGCAATCGCAGCAGGTATAGAAAAACTTATAAAAAATCCAGATTATAGAGAATTATTAAGTCAAAATCTTGCAATGGAAAGAGATAATTCGAACGAAGAATTGTTGAAACATTATGAATTGTTTGAAAGAGATTTGTAATGATTTTTATATTTCAAATTTATATGGATAAACCATTAATTATTTTTGACAAAATGTGGAAAAGTAGATAGAATAGTAGAGGTATGTCTAATATGAATATAAAAAAGGAGAAAATAATAAATTAAATTAAGAAGAAAAATTACTTATTGAAGAAAAGGATGGAATATGTTATGGGGTGTATTAATATAAGTGAATTAAGAAATGACTTTAGGTATTTTCGTAGAAAACTAGAGAGAAAGATAGCTCCAATTGCTACTTTAAAATATGATTTTAACAAATGCATGAAAAAAGATTTAGGAAAATTAGATTTAAGTAATGTAAGATCGTTTTCAGAAAAGATTAATTGGATAAAAGTATATGATAATAATCCGTTGTATGTAGAATGTACTGATAAATACAAAGTGAGAAATTATGTGAAAAAATGTGGTTTAGAAGAAATTTTAAACGATTTATATGAAGTTTATGACTGTGTAGATGAAATCAATTTAGATAAATTGCCGGATAAATTTGTTTTAAAAGCAAACCATGGGTGCGGCTGGAATATTATTTGTTCAGACAAAAAACAACTTGATTGGAGTTTGGCAAAAAAGAAATTAAAAAAGTGGATGAAAATGGATTATTATAATGTACAAGGTGAAAAATGGTATAGTCAAATTCAAAGAAAAATAGTATGTGAACAATATCTAGAAGACAAGAAATATAAAGATTTAAAAGATTATAAAATTTTTTGTTTTCATGGAAAACCGCATGTTATTCAGGTAGATATTGATCGATATATTGGACATAAAAGAAATTTTTATGATACAGATTGGAATCTAAGAGATATTTATTGTGAACATGATAAATATGAACCAGGGGTAGAACGCCCTAAGAAATTAGAACAGATGCTGGAATATGCACATATTTTATCAGAACCATTTATTTTGGCACGTGTAGATTTTTATGTAGTAAATGATAAAATCTATTTTGGAGAAATAACATTTGCACCAGGAAGTGGTGTAGTACCTTTTGAACCTGTAGACTTTTTATATGAAATGGGAAATTTGATGCATTTACCTGAAATAAAAACTACATAAAGTATAAGATATTTTTATAAAAAACTGTTACAATCGTATCTAAAGTTTGATTGTAACAGTTTTTATGTAAAAACTTCAAGTTGCCCAAAGTTTAAGATTTAATAAAAAGCTGTAATACACTTTCAATAAGTATTTCAGGAGCCAGGTGGTTATTGTAATAGGTAATATTTAAATCTGACATTTTTTTTCTTAATGAAGGATAATTAAGGAGTTGTTCAATAGCTTTTACACATGTCTTACTATCATGAAAGCTTAAATAATTCTCGTTTTCATTAAATTTACCAGGAAGTTCATATAAAAGGGGTTCTGAAACAATTGCTTTTCCTGCTGCAACATATTCAGCAAACTTCCATCCAATAGAATCGTATAACCCTGTTGTAGTCACGCAAATTGTAGAAGACTGTACCAAATTTAAATAATTGTTCTTTTTAGTAATGTTCTGGTCTAATATAAGTTCAGGGCATAATTTTTGGGCTAATGGAGAATTAATAAAACCACATATCATAGGAGTATCTTTAAAGGTGGAGCGAAGTGCCTGAACGCAGTTGATTCGCATTGTATTTTCAATATCATGATTATCCCAAAGTCTTGTTATAAATAAAATTTGTTCTTTGTCAGGAGGATTTTTAGCTAATAGCTCAAAGCGGTTTTTGTAAAAATTAGAATAAGAAACATTTGTTTTCGGGATATAGCGTACTAATTTTTTTAAGGAGTCTTTCAGGGGCAGCCGCCCCCATCCGGGTTTATTCAACGGATTATCTTTGCAAGTGACGTAATAATTTAATCCTAGAGGATATATTTTACTTTGATTTCTTAAATCGGTGTGGTAAGAACTACGAAAACTTCTTTTAAAATAATAATCTAAGTTATCAAGACAGTTATCAAAGTCTTCCAATGAAGCAATGTTGTAGCCATCGTCGGTATCAATAATAATACGTTTATCGCCTAGTAGTATTTCCAAAATATTTTTGTTATTATGAAACTCATTGAGAAGTTCTGGCTTATATTGATAACGAAGAGTATAATCATATTTGTCTTTATTTAGAATAAAACCTGTAATTATCTGAGACGAATGTTCAGAATTGTAATACGGATAATTTATCTTAATGATCATGGAAAATTTCTCCTTTTTGTAATATTAGTTAATGTACAGTATAGTATAACCTAGGATAAATGTAAATTGAAATAAAATGATTATATAATATTTTAAAAAAAGTGCAATACATAGTATGGTAAACTGTCAGAAAATATGTTAATATTTTAAATTATTAATTAAATAGTATGAAAAAAATCGTGCTAATAAATTAATTTGAATAACTATAGATATGGATAAATTAAGAAGTATTTGTTAAAATAGTATAAGGATGCAAAGGATGCGGTAGTTATTATGAAAAAACAAGAATATGAAATAAATGGATTTATTTTTAAAACAGAAAGGGAAGCAAGACTTGCAAAAAAAGAAGTTGAGGGAATTCATTATGTTAAAAGTAAAGTAGATTTAAATAATCCGGATACAGTATTAGAGTTATATCGTAAAGTAATTGAACAAGAACTTTTTCAAACCCCTGTTGGTATTAGTTTTTTAAAAGAAATGCAAGAGTATCTTGAAGCTGAACCTTATATTCGTACAAGTGAAATTCCTCCTATTCCTATTCGTCAAGAAGTGATTATAGAAGAAACCTTATCAGAAAAAATAGGAAAGAAGAAATTAAAATTAAATAAAATATATGAAATAAATTATAAAAAACGTTATTTTTATTCAGTTACGCTAAATGTTATATTAGTTTTTGCTTTAGTTGCAATGTTTTTTATTATTAATACAAGTGGAAATGTAAATATAATAAATTATGAAAACCGTTTAGTAGATAAATATGAAGAATGGGTTCAAGAACTGGAACAACGGGAAAAGGCTATTGAATTGAGAGAAAAAGAATTAGGTATTAAGTGAAGGAGGTTATGATAGATATGGAAAAATTAAGAGTACTTGTAGTAGATGACGAAAGCCGAATGCGTAAACTTGTTAAAGATTTTTTAGTGAAGAATAACTATGATGTCATAGAGGCAGCGGATGGTGTAGAAGCTCTTGATATATTTTTTGAAATTAAAGATATAGCACTTATTATTTTAGATATTATGATGGCTAAAATGGATGGGTTTCAAGTTTGTAAGGAAATTAGGGAATATTCCAAAGTGCCGATAATTATGTTGACAGCCAAGGGAGACGAAAGGGATGAACTTTTAGGATTTGAGCTGGGAGTTGATGAATATATTTCAAAGCCATTTAGTCCTAAAATACTTGTTGCACGAGTGGAAGCTCTTTTAAGAAGAAGTAACGCTATACAAACGGAAGAAGTGACGGAAATAGGAGGAATTGAAATTGATAAAGTTGCTCATATTGTAATGGTAGATGGTGAACGTGTGGAGCTTAGCTATAAGGAATTTGAATTATTAGGTTATTTTATAGAAAATACTGGGATTGCGTTATCAAGAGAAAAAATTTTGAATAATGTTTGGAATTATGATTATTTTGGGGATGCCAGAACGATAGATACTCATGTTAAAAAATTAAGGAACAAGCTGGGTAATAAAGGAGAATATATAAAAACTATATGGGGAATGGGATATAAATTTGAAGTAGAATCTTAAAAATAGCTACATTGACCAGATAATGAGTACATGATAAAATAATAATATAAGAGTATAAAAAGTACAAGGAGAATCTATATGAAAAAATTCGGAGTAGTACTAATTATAATGAATATGTTTTTAACAGGTTGCGCGTCAACATACAATTTAACGGAAAAACAAAGTGATATTATTTCTACATATGCAGCTCAGGTAGTTTTGAAACATGATAAAAATTATGACGATACATTAGTAAATGTTCCTGAGAATTCAGAAAGTAATAAGAATACACAAGAAGACAAGACTGAAGTAAAAGAGAATATACAAGATAATAAAGAAGGTGTTAAAACTGAAGAAGAAAAAATATCACTATCAAAAGCATTAGGAATGCAGGACATTCAAATTGATTATGTAAATTATGAGTTAAATAGAACCTATGCAGAAGAAAATGCATTGGCAAAAAGCTCATCCGGAAAAAAAAGTCTGTTAATTATGCATTTTAATTTAAAAAATATCACTTCTGAGGAAAAATTATGTGATATTTTATCTTTAAATCCTGAATTTCATGTTATTATTAATAAAGATTATACAATTAAGGTTCAACCGTCTATTTTATTATCAGATCTTGGGACATATAAGCAGTCAATAGGCACAGGAGAAACAAAAGGAGCTGTATTAATCTCAGAGGCAGAAACAAAGAAATTTGAGAATATTAAATCATTAGAGTTGAAAGTAACAATTAAAGGAACGACATTTTATGTCAAATTATAAGCAATATTGGATTTTTTAAGTAAAAATTACCACTTTATGTCTTTACATATTAAATTTATGGTGGTATAATCTGTGATTGTAGAAGATTAACATTGGACTTGTATCTTTGAGGGGATGCAAGTCCATATTAAATTGATAAGAGATAAGTGGGTGTGATTTTCTTTTAAATCCAAATAAAGAGTTAAAGGTAGTTTTATTATATAAATAATATAAGCCATATCATTATAGCTTTTTATTTTGGTCATTTATCTATGCAGTCGCAACAACAAATTCAGCAATTATGACAGGAAAACTAAAAGCTATCTTGATTGGTACATAATTATTTGACTTTTAATAAAATGTGTATAATTTCCGGTGGATTATATACTCGAGGTATAAAATTTGAATTTCCGAGTCCACGATTAACGATTAAAGTGGTTTGATTTTCAGTAAAAATACCACTGTCATATTTTGGTAATAATGTTGCATCGTTGTTGATTAAACCTCCAAAATAGGGTAATCGGATAATACCTCCATGAGTGTGGCCGCTTAATACAAGGGAATAATTAGATTTTGAAAAATATGAAAGCATATCACTTCTATGGTTTAATAAAATACCAAATGTATTATTTTCTAAATGAGGTGTGTTTTTTTCAACATAGTAAGAAGTGCATTTATAACTCATTGATCCCCAATGTTTTAATCCAGCAATTTGGATTTTAGAATTCCCTCTTGAAATTTGGGTGCTTTTATTATCTAACAGAGTGATACCATAAGTAAGATATAGTGTATTCATTTTATTATAAATAGTATCAGATTCTAGTTCATGGTTACCACTAATAGCATAAACAGGAGCTAGTTGGACTAACTTTTCAAAAAGGATAGAAACACTGTTATAATCCGTATTTTTGCGATCAATCATATCACCTGTAAGAAGAATTAAATCAGGTTTTGATTTTGATACAGCATCAATCAATTCATCTTGTTCTTTACCGAAATAGCTGGAATGTAAATCAGATATCTGAACGATGGAATAATTATTAAAATTTTCAGGAATTTTATTGCTTTTATATTCGTATGTGGTAATACCTAATTGATTTTCGAATATACCAATGATAAGAAATAGAGAAATGCTGATTAGGGGCATTGCTATAAGCAAAAAAATGATTTTTTTAAATTTGAATTGTTTTTTCATAAGTATGTCCTCTCAATATAAAATTGTAATTATTATAGTTACAATAATATAAAGAAAATCTAATGTCAAGTAAGAGAAAAAGCAAAAAGGAGGTAAAAAAATTAATATATTAAGTTAAAAAATGTTTAATATGAGGTTTTTAACAATGGATTTCTTCATTGTGGGTTGACATAACAATTTATTCGTTTATTATAGATTGTTAGAATGGTTTTACAAATGAAAGGAGAAAAAAATTATGATGTATTACATTCGATTATTTATTAGAACACTATATATTAGTGCTGGAGTAGCAGCAATTGTTGCTATGAGTTATGGAGTTTATAATTTAGCATTTGGACATCAAGAATACAAGTCTACAGCAAGTATTTTGATTAATGAGGATGTTAATTCCCCTTATATTGAATGGGCAAAAAAAGAAAGTTATGCACAAAATGGAAATGGTGCGGTAACAGATGTTAATTTTGTTACAAATTTAGTAAACGCAACGGTACGTTATATATCTAGTAACGAATACCAGAAAGCTGCTATTGAAAAGTTGAAAGGAAAAGTTCCAAATATAGAAAAATATAATTTTGGAAATGTAAAAACTAATACTTTTACAGGCTCTAGTATTGTTACAGTAACAGCTTCATATGAGGATAATAAAGAATATCCTGCATTGATTGCAAATGCTTTGTGTGAATCATACAAAGAAATATCAGCGAAACGTTTTAATGCAGATTATTGCATCTTATTTGCAAAAGCAGTACCGAGTACTGTACCTGAAAATATGCCGATAACTACAGGAATGATTTTATCTGGAGCAGGTTCACTTATTCTGACATTTGCACTAATTCTTGTTGTTGACACATTAGCCAGAAGTGAAGGTAATGAGTTATCATGGAAGCTTTTTGGGAGAAAAGGCTCCAATACAAGAAATAGGAGATGATTAAATGTTCACAGAACAAAAAGAATATAACTTAAATTCTAACAAAATAAATAGATTAGTTATTAGTGGAGTTGTTTTTGCTGCACTTCTGTTAACTTTTATATTTACAAATTATTTATCCTTTAATATTCTTTTCATATTTGGTGGAGCTTTAGTCGTATTATCAATATTTATTGAAAGACCAAAATTTGGATTATATGTATTTTTAATGATTTTACCTGTATCTTGGACACAATTTTTGGACAAACCCCTAATGGATATATCAGGGCTTAAATTACCAGTAGTAATACCGTTTTTTGGATTTTTGTTTTTAGCTCTTACAGTACAAGCAAGAAAATTGTTACGTTCAGATAAGATATTTATGTTTGTTTGGGTAGTTTTTTATACTATAACGGTTGCAAGAGGTTATGGCTATTTAAGTGATAAAGCTGCATTAGAAGGTGGTCCTATTACCGTATCAGGATATATTGCTTCGACGTATTTAAGGGCATTACTATTGTTTTTAATAATGTATTTTATTGCAGCTTATATACAGAATATGAAAGAAATAAAGATGGTGTTGATTATTCTTTTTATTAGTCTTGTAATTGCTACAGGTGTTATGGTTTATATCTATTCTACAGCTCCTAATTTAACTGATTTTGAAGAGATTCGTAATTATGCTGGAGATATTGTCGGTATGCATATAGGTTATTATGCAAATTACTTTGTGTTTTTAGTACCGATAACACTATTGTTGGCATTGAATACAAAATGGAAGATATGCTATTTATTATATTTTATGGAGATTGGAGCTATATTATCCACTTTTTCAAGGGCATCATACATGGTAACCACAATTTTTACAGTTTTAATTTTAGTTATTAGTAAACGCTGGAAGACTATTATTGCTATTGTTGTAAGTGCGCCATTTGCAGTTGTAGCAATACCGGATATGGTAATTAACAGAGCATTGACTGGGCTTGAGAATAAAGATCTTGGAAAAATTTCGGCAGGAAGAGTTCAAGTGATTTGGACACCGATTATTAAAGAATTGGTTTCAGATTTTAAATTCTTACTTATTGGTAATGGCAAGTATGGTATTTTTAATACAAAAGCTTTTCGTACTGGTGGGACTTTAAATGTTAATAATGCCCATAATATTTTTTTGGATTCAATTTGTGATGGTGGTATCATTTTAGCAGTTTTTTTTATTTGTTTTTTTGCATTTTTTATTGTTAAATTTTTAAAAACTTATAGAAAATCAGATAATGAATTTTCAAAAAGTATATTATTAGGAACCTGTTTTGCGATAGCGGGATTTATAATGAAAGGTTTTACAGATGGTGTATTTTGGGCAGAATCAAGTAATGCAATTATTTATGTTTTATTAGGTTTGTGTCTGGCTGTTATATATTGGGAAAACAGGGGGCAATTAGAATGAAAAGAGTAATGTTTTTAATGGGAACTTTACAAAGTGGAGGGGCAGAGAAGAGTTTGGTTTCTCTGCTTTCTGCCATGGATTTATCAAAATATAAAGTAGATTTAATGCTTTTTGAAAAAAAGGGTATATTTGTAGATTCGATACCAGAAGGTGTTAATGTGCTTGAAGCACCGCCCATTGTAAGAGGATTATCTAAAGAAAAAAATTTGAAATTTTTCTTTTCGAAAGAAATGTCTTTAAAAGCGTTATATTTAAGGACAATGGGATCTTTATATACCAAAATTAAGGGATTGAAATTTAAAATAAATCAAAAAAATAATTCACAGTTTATTTGGAAATACTGGAATAAAGCAGTTCCAGTTATTGAAAAAAATTATGATGTAGCGATAGCATATTTACAAGGATTTCCAGTATATTATATACTTGAAAAATCAGATGCAAAAGTGAAAATAGGATGGATTCATACAGATTATGTTGAAGGTGGATATTTTAAAGATTTAGATCGTCCCTATTTTGAGAGATTGGATTATATTGTAACAGTTTCTGAGAAATGTAAGAACACTTTTGTGAAAGTTTTCCCGGAATTTAGTCATAAAATAATAGTGATTGAGAATATTGTTTCAGAGAAAAGTATAGGTTTAATGGCTCAAAAAAAATCGTCAGTAATTCTAGATAAGACTAAGAAATGCATTATCGGAGTAGGGCGATTAAGTAAAGAAAAAGGTATGGATTTGGCAGTAGAAGCATGCAAAAGGCTTGTAGAGGATGGTTATCCAATAAAATGGTATATTATTGGAAAAGGTCCGGAAGAAAAAAAATTGCGTGAATTAATAGAAAATTATGGATTGGGAGAATATTTTATTTTATTAGGCGAGCAAACTAATCCATATAATATTGTTAAACAAGCAGATATTTATGTGCAGCCATCTAGGTTTGAAGGGAAATCGATTGCATTAGAAGAGGCTAAGGTTTTAGAAAAGCCTATCGTAGTCACAAATTATCCTACAGTTGGAGACCAAATTGTAGATGGTTATACAGGTATGGTTGCAGATATATCATCAGAAAGTATTTATAGAAAAGTAAAAGAGTTATTAGATAATGAACAACAATGCGACATTTTAAAAGCAAACTTGCAGAAGGAGAAGACTACAAATGACGATGAAGTTGAAAAGTTATATAAATTAATAAATTAAATATCGGGAGGAAAGTTATGAAAAAGTTTATTATAACGGTTGATACAGAAGGAGATAATCTGTGGAGCCCGGGAGATATTATTACTACAAAAAATGCAAAATTTGTAGAGCGCTTTCAAAGGATTTGTGAAAAATATTGCTTTATTCCTACGTATCTAGTAAATTACGAAATGGCTATGGATCAGGAATTTGTAGAGTATATAAAAAGTAAATCCAATGAAAAAAAGTGTGAGGTCGGTATGCATCTTCATGCGTGGAACAATCCTCCTATTGTAACGTTGCAAAATGGCAATGGAAAAGGGCGTGCATATTTAATTGAGTTTTCAATTGATATAATGAAACAAAAAATACAGTATATAACTGAATTGCTTCAAAAGAAATTTGATTGTAAAATTCACAGTCATAGAGCAGGACGTTGGGCTATTAATAAAGATTATATGAAACTATTGAAGGAAGAGGGGTATTTAGTTGATTGTTCTGTGACACCCTTTACTAATTGGAAAAGATCATATGGACATGATGAAAAATTTGGTGGGGTAGATTTTAGAAAATTTCCTTGTGATGCTTATGAAATGTCTTTTGATGATATAAGAAAAACAGGTGAAACTGGATTTTTTGAAGTTCCTATGACCATTGCTAAATGTATTCCATTTCAAAAGGGAAAAACAATATCTGAAAATATAAAAGGAGTTGTTAAGTGTTTAAAAGGTAATAATAATCGCTGGCTAAGGCCTGATGGGACGAATCTACAATCTATGTTAGAAATTATAGATAATAAATATAAAGGTAATACTGATTATATCGAATTTATGATTCATTCTTCAGAACTTATGCCTGCTGGAAGTCCAACGTTTGATACAGAAGAGAAAATTGAAAAACTTTATGAAGATTTAGAAATATTATTTAGTAAAATTTGTTTGAATTTTGAAGGGATTGGATTAACCGATTATGCCAAAAGATTAATGAAAGGTTGAGAAAATGAGGGACAAGAAAAAAAATGGTAAAATTAAAATATGTTTTGTATTACCGGGTACTTATCAACTTTTTAATAGAGTTGAATTTATGGCCCATGGTGGAGCAGAACTGAATATGTATTATTTATCAAAGATGTTTGCAGAGGATGAAAGGTTTGAAGTAGCTTTTATTACGGAAGACCAGAATCAAAAACATATTGAATATTATGATAATGTAAAAGTAATTAAATTAGGCGGTTTAAAATGGGGAGCTACTGTGATTTCTGGTAATCCATTAAAAAAAATTTTATGTAGGTTTCAGGTTGAATTATCCGCTGCTCGGGAAATGCTTTTTTCAGATTATGATGTTGTTATAACTACTACAGCAAACATAATGATAGCACGGCTAGTATTTTGGGGTAAGATGTTTACGAAAAAGAAAGCTATTTTCCGTCTTGCTAATGATACAGATGCTGATCCGCATTATTTTGCATCTACTGGTGGTTCAAAATTAAAAGATAAATTATACTGGTGGGGAGTCACCCATGCAGATGAATTGATTTTTCAAACAAAACAACAGATGAAAATATTTAATGAAACGGAAGATAGAACCGGAACTATTATAGAAAATGGCTTTTATATACAAAATCCTGAAATAAATTTAAGGAAAAAAGATATTCTTTGGGTTTCCAGAGCAGATGAAGTAAAAAGACCACATTTATTATTAGAAATGGCAAAACGATTGCCGGAAGAACATTTTGTAATGGTTATGCCAGGAAAGAATGAGTTGAGTAAAAAGATTCAAAAGGATTTAGAGAACATTTCAAATATAGAGTTTATTGAATATGTACCATTCGAAGAAATAATGGAATTGTTTTATAAAGCAAAGTTATTTGTGAATACTGCGACTTTTGAAGGCTTTCCTAATACGTTTATTCAATCGGCGATGGCACAAACTCCAATATTGTCATATTGTATAAATCCTGATGGTATTTTGGATGAATATAATATGGGGTATGTATGTCAGGAATCCGTAGATAAGGCTGTAGAATTTATTCGTAATATGGATGAAAGTAAAAGAAAAGAAATGGGTGATAATGCTTTCTCTTATGTAAAACAGAAACATGATATACATAATACCCGAGCAGCATATGAAAAATTAATACTAAAACTTTATAATCAAAAGGGTAAATAGCTTATGAACAATTATGAATCATATTATAATAAAATTTACAGGGTATTACATATTAAATGGATTTCAGCTGTGATAGCTTTTGGATTATGTATAAGTATTTCATTAGCTGAGAGAGTTTTGTTTTTGGGATATCAAAGAAAAGAACAAATACAAGGAATGTTTAATTGTGATGAAAGCATGAAATATCTTCAAACTTTTGAAGAGTATAAGAAAGAGTTTCCTGTTATTTCATTAAATGAACCGGGGAAACTTGATTTAACAGTAATTGTACCTTGTTATAATGTTGAAGATTTTGTAATTGAATGCATTGAATCTATTTTACGTCAACAGACAGAATATGAATTTGAGATAATAATAATTGATGATGGTTCTACAGATAGAACTACGGAACTATTGGAAAAGTTCAAAGAAGAAAAAAGAGTAAATATAATTTGGAAAGAAAACGCCGGTATTGGAGCTGCAAGAAATACGGGATTAAGAAATGCAAAAGGCCGCTACATTATGTTTGTAGATTCGGATGATATCTTGTTACCAAATACATTACAACGCCTATTAGAAGAATCAAAAAATGGAACATATGATATTGTGGGTGGAAATTATCAGCTTTTGTTTGAAAATGGAAGAACCAGTGATGTAAGATATTTGAGCAATAAAGAGCATACAATTGATTTGAAAGAGAATCCTGATTACATTTTAAAATTAGATGGTGTTCCTTGGATAAAGATTTATAAACGTGAACTTTGGAATCACATATTATTTCCTGAGAATATATATTTTGAAGATACAGTTCTTCGTATGACTGTTTTTAGAAAAGCAAGGTATTATCGACATATTCCTTTTAAAGGGTATCTGTATCGCAAACAAGGCCATTCTATCACATATCGATTAAGAAATGATTATAGGAGCATACATGCATTATATGTGGTTGATTATTTAATAGAATTAAATAAAAGAAATAATATCAAAAATGATGAAACTTTTTATAAAATTGTATTGGTACAATTAGGAAAATTCTGTTATCCTAGAATGAAAGGGTCAAATGAACAAATACAAAGGGCAGTATTAAAGGCAGCAAAAGGAATACTTATTGAATTAAATAAATGCAGACCGAAGAATCTTTCTTTTGAATTAAGGGTTTTAGAACAAGCGATATTTAAGGAAGATCTAAAAGTATGGAGAAGAATCAGTTCCATTATGTAATATGAGTAGCACATTTCGTGAAAGGAATTGATAGAGAGGGGTTAAGATTCCATGAAAGTATTGAATATAAATAAATTTTTTTATATTAAAGGAGGGGCAGAGACTTATTATTTTGAGCTGAATCATATGCTGGAAAAACATGGACATCAAGTTATGCATTTTTCTATGAAGCATGAAAATAATGTATCATCAGCCTATAATGAGTATTTTATAAATAATATTGATTATTATAAGCAGACCCGATTTTTCCAGAAAGTTAAAAATGCTGGAAAAATTGTATATTCAATTGAAGCTGCCAAAAAATTAGAGCAGTTAATTAAAAAAGAAAAACCAGATATAGCGCATTTACAGAACTTTCATCATCAGCTTTCAGGCTCTATACTTAGAGTATTAAAAAAGTATGGGATTCCAGTTGTTTATACAGCACATGATTTGAAATTAATATGTGGTAATTACAAAATGTTAGCACATAATGAAATATGTGAGGCATGTAAAGGTGGAAAACATATTCAATGTTATAAAAGGAAATGCGTAAAAGATTCAAGAGCAGGAAGTTTGGTAAATACAATAGAAATGTATTTGGCTGACTGGATGAAGATGAATGAATGCATTGATAAAATAATTACACCTAGTCGTTTTTATTTGGACAAGATGGTTGAATTTGGAATTGCAAAAGAGAAAGTAGAATACATACCTAATTTTATTAATGCTTCAAAATTTGAACCAAAGTTTATGCCAGGAGAATATTTTGTTTATTTTGGACGTCTTGCAGAAGAAAAGGGATTATATACCTTGTTAGAAGCGATGGAAAAAGTAGAAAAAACTATGCTCTATATTATTGGAACAGGTCCAATTGAAGAAAATGTTACAAAAATGTTACAAAATAAAGGTTTAAATTCTAAAGTAAAAATGTTAGGATATAAATCAGGGAAAGAACTTACGTCTATTTTAGAAAATTCAATATCCAACATTTTGCCGTCAGAATGGTATGAAAACGGTCCTTATTCTGTGTTAGAGATGATGTGTATGGGTAAACCGACCATTGCAGCAAACATAGGAGGATTACCAGATATGGTAGTTAATGAAAAAACTGGTCTACTATTTGAATTTAAAAATGCTGATGATTTAGCATATAAGATTCAACGGCTCTCAGATGACAAAGAAGAAGCAATCCGAATGGGGAAGAATGCTAGGGCCCTAGTAGAGAAGGTACATTCGGAGGAAGCTTATTATACAAAGCTTATACAAGTATATGAACAAGTCATGTAGGAGAACTGAAATGAGGAAAGGAAAAAAGATGAAAATTTCTATGATTGGACAAAAGGGAATCCCTATTGCCTCGGGTGGAATAGAAAAGCATGTGGAGGAAATTGGACTGCTTTTAGCTCAAAATGACATGGATGTTGTTGTATACAACCGATCTGGTTATGTAATGAGAAAACAAAAAAATTACAATGGTATCAAGATTGTAACTGTACCAACACTTAAGATAAAAGGGATAGAAGCTGTAGTTTATTCTTTTTTTGCGAGTATTCATGCAGCATTTTCAGATACTGATATTGTGCACTATCATGCATTAGGACCAAGTGCAATGTGCTGGATTCCCAAAATTTTTAGGAAAAAGGTTGTAGTAACTGTACATGGACTGGATTGGCAAAGAGAAAAATGGGGTAAGTTTGGAAAACTTTTTTTAAAAAAAGGTGAAAAAAGAGCTGCAAGATATGCCGATGAAATAATAGTAGTTGGTAAAAAGTTAGTTCAATATTTTAAAGAAAAATATAATAGAGACACAATTTTTATTCCGAATGGAATTCGTGATATGCAAACCTTAGAAAATCATGAACTAGAGAAATGGGATTTAAAGGATAAAAAATATATTTTGTTTTTGGCGAGAGTAGTGCCGGAAAAAGGATGTCATTATTTATTAGAAGCTTTTAAAAACCTTTCGCAAGAAGATGTCGTCTTGGTTGTTGCAGGTGGAAGTGGACAAACAGATGCATATTATAATAATTTAAAAGAGAAGTTCTCTTCAGATAAGATACTTTTCATTGGAGAAGTCAGTGGAAAGAGTATTGGAGAACTTTATAGTAATGCATTATTATATGTTTTGCCGTCTGATATTGAAGGTTTACCAATAAGTTTATTAGAGGCAATGAGTTGTGGTACTTGTTGTTTGGTAAGTGATATTCAAGAGAATATGGATGTTATTGAACTTTCAGGTAAATTTGGATTTTGTTTCAAAGCAGGCAACAGTGTTGATTTAAAAAATCAGATGGAAGCTTTATTGCATGATGAAAATAGTTTAAGAGAGATTGGACAAAAAGCCCGCAAACATGTATTGCAGTCTTATAAATGGGAAAGTGTGGTTTTGAGTTTGAGTGAGGTTTATGGGGGGATATCATGATTAAAATTAACGAAAGAGTAAAACATGGATTGAGATTAGTAGATATTTATTATGCAAAAAGTAATTACGATCATAATGAATACGACGTAGTATTTTATGTTCAAAACAAATCACCTATAAAAGGGGCAAATGAGTTTCATACAATTCTATTAGATTTGGAAAAGTCCGAAGAAGAAATTTTTGCTGCATTTGGGAAACATTTAAGGAGAGGAATCCGAAAAATGGAAAAGTCAGATGAGGTAGAGTACTTTACTTATTTAAATCCTTCAGATGAGCAAATAGAATCATTTATTAAGTACTTTGATGATTTTTCTAAAAATAGGGGAATTTATAAATGTAACAGACAAAATCTATATCAACTAAGAGACGCCGGCTGCCTTGCAATTGAAGGAGCAATAGAGAAACAAACTGGTGATATACTTGTATATCATACATATACATATGACGAGATTAGAAGCAGAATGCAGTATTCAGCCTCACTAAATTATAAATACCCTGATGATAATAAAAAGAGAAACATGATCTGCAATGTAAATCGAACACTCATTTTTAAAGGAATCAAATTATTCAAAGAAAAAGGATTAAAAGAGTTTGATTTTGGTGGGGTAACGTTAGATTGTAATAATAAGACCATGGAAGGCATTGATCACTTTAAAATGGAATTTGGTGGACAAATTGTAACAGAATATAATTATTATTGTGCTAAAAATTCTAAAGGAAGGATGTTTTTATCTCTTAAAACAATGCAGGAAAAAATAAGGAGATCAGATAAATAATGATAGAATACAGCGGAGGGGAAAGATGCGGACCAAAAAGGCAATAATAAATATGATAACAGGAGTTTTGGGTAAATTCTCCAATGTTATCCTTCAATTTGTTTCCAGAACAATTTTTATAAATATCTTAGGAAGTACTTATTTAGGTGTATATGGGTTGTTTAGTGAAGTACTTATGGTACTTTCATTGGCTGAATTAGGAATAGGAACTGCAATTGTATTTAATTTGTATAAACCTATTGCGGAAAATGATGAACCTAAAATGAAGGCTTTGATGAATTTATATGGAAAGGTTTATAAGGCAGTCGGAGCATTTATATTAATAGTTGGAATCTTATGTACTCCATTGATACCATTAATGGATAGAAAAAGTAATATACCTGATTTGATGATTATATACGTACTATATGTTATTAGTTCAGCATCATCCTATTTATTTGTTTACAAAAGTGCATTTTTAGTAGCCAATCAAAAGGAATATATTTATACGACCATTCGTGTTGTATTTAATTTTATTCAAGTAGCAGCTCAGTTAGCTGTTTTGGCGATAACAAAAAGTTTTATTTTTTATTTAGTTGCTCAAATTTTGGTAGATTTAATTAAAAATATTTACGTTTCCTATAAGGTAGAACGAATGTATCCATTTTTGAAAAACCTAAAAGGTCATACTTTGCCAAAAGAACATATTAGCAATATATGGAAAGACGTAAAGGCATTAATTATTTATAAGTTTTCAAATGTAATGGTTAATTCAACTGATAATATTCTTATTACAATGTTTGTAGGTATTGTGCAAACCGGTTTATATAGTAATTATTCTACTATTCTTACACACGTAGTACATATTATAGATACGATTGTTTACTCGTTCGATGCAGGGATTGGAAATTATAATGCTACAGAGAGTGACGAAAACAAATATAAGATGTTTAAAAATTTTAATTTTTTTATGAATTGGATTTTTGGATTTTCTGTTATCTGTTTGTTTGTATTATTTAATCCTTTTATACATCTTTGGATAGGTGATTCTTATCTTTTTACTTGGCCTATTGTTGCAGTTATATGTTTGAATTTTTACGTTACAGGTACGCAGAAGATTATTTGGAGTTTCAGACAGGCGATGGGACTATTTGTTTATGGAAAATATAAGCCACTTGTTTCTGTTGTAGTAAATCTTGTATCCTCTGTTATTTTGGCAAAACAGTATGGGTTAATAGGAGTATTTATAGGAACTAGTATTACAAGAATTTTTGTAGATATTTGGTTTGACCCTTATATCGTACATAAATATGGATTTAAATTAAGCGTTATTAATTATTATCTTGATTATATTCGTACAGTGGCTGTTATAATAGTAGCAGCATTAGCAACTTTATTTGCAAGTCAAATTTTTAATGGTGATGGATTTCTAATTTTTGGTTGGAAATTTTTGTGTTGTATTAGTATACCAAATGTTATTTTTTGGATTTGTTATCACAAAAGGGATGAAATGGGCTATTTGAAAATGAAATGTAACAATATTATACAGAAAATCAAAAAATAAAAAAAGGGGAGCGTGGAAATGAAGAAAAAAGTTTTCGGAATTGTTCTAGTATTATTTATTATTTTCAATCAATTTAATGTATTAAATGTACAAGCAGGAAGTAGTTTGAAAAAGCATAAATTGTATTATGCATCATCTCCGGCAGATAATCCGTTAAAGGGCTTTGTGGGATTTCGTGGAACAGGTAGTTATACGGATTATCCATATAGTATGGAATACTTAGTAATAAAGTTGTCAGATATTGTTGTTGGAGAAAACAAATATGATTGGTCTGTCTTGGAAAATCAATTAAAAGAGGTAGCTTCTTATGGTAGACATAGTATTGTTTCCTTTCATATGGATATGCCGGGTTATTCATATGGAGAATCTGGTATACCTAAATATTTATTAAATTCAGGATTAAAGGTAAATTATTATTCGCAGTCTGGAGGTGGATATTCACCGGACTATACAGATGCAAGATTATGGAAGATGATTTATAATTTTGTTAATGCGTTTGGGCGAAAGTACGATGGAGATAAGAGGATAGCACAGGTTGAATCTTCAATTGTTGGTTTCTGGGGCGAATGGCATACATATCCTTATAAAAATTTTGGATTAAAAGATGCGGATTTGAGTAAATTGGCAAGGACTTATGATAATGCATTTAATAAAACACAAGTATCAGTACGTTATCCAAAACCGGGAACAAGCAGAATGAGAGTAGGTTATTCAGATTATTCATTTTGCTATGAAACATTAACTGATGATTGGTCTCAATATAAAAGGTTAAAGCAATTTGGAGCCACCAATTATTGGAAAAAGAATATGGGTGGAGGTGAACTTTATCCTTCGTATTATAATAGGATATTTGTAACAAAAGGATGGTGTGTTCGAAGTGGCGAGAGTTTTAATGCATGTGTTAAAGCACTTCATCCATCTTGGATGCTTTACGGTGCTGGTCATAGACTTACAGGAGCCAATCGTGAAAACTCAATAAATGCCGCTAAAAGACTGGGATATAATTTTACTGTAACTGCAGCTTATTTTAAAAATAAAATATCTACAAAAAAACAATCATTTCCCATAAAAATACATATAAAAAATATTGGTGTTGCTCCATTTTATTATAAGTGGAAGATGCAGCTTGCAATATTTAATAGCAAAGGAAAACGGGTAAAAACGATAAATACTAAATGGGATATTCGAAAGATAGCTGCAGATAGAAAAATAGATAAATTAAGTGCAAAAATTAAAAATGTCAAACTGAAAAAAGGAGTTTATACCATGGCAATGAGGGTTCAAAATCCTTTAACTAATGGTAATAAACTAAAGTTTGCCAATAAGTCACAAAAAGCTAACGGATGGCTTGAATTAGGAAGATTCAGAGTTGGTAAGGCAAAGATAAAAAAAGTCAAAAATAATAAAGATACAACAAGTACTTCTAGAAGTTATAAAATAACAAAAGCATATTATAAAGAAACTATTAAAGCTGGAAGAATGTTCAATATAGGGGCTCGAATTCGAAATTATGGTATTAACAGGTATACAGGTAATGACACTGTTCAAATCTTATTCTATAAAAATAAAAAACTTGTAAGAAAAATCATCACAGATTGGAAGATAAGAAACGTCTGGGCAAATACTAATGCTTATTTCAATTATAATATAAAAGGATTAAGCACTGGAACCTATAGTCTGAAGATTAAACTACATGCAAGAGGAATACCAGTAGAAATTGGTGATTTATATGTAAAAAAATAATATAATTATTTGCAAGAAAGGGATTATAGCATAGATGAAGAAAAAAATTCTTTTTTGGCTTGCAGTGGTGATCATAATTTTAGGTACTATAATTACATTATATTTAATAGACAAAGAAAAATCATTAATTGATGATAAGAGTAAAGTAAAAGCAAGTGATGATTCTCAAGTTCATTTGTTAAAATATGCAGAATCTCCAGCAGATAATCCATTGAAAGGATTTGCAGGTTATCAAGGTACTGGAAGTTATTCTGATTTTCCTTCAAGTTTAGAATTTATATCAATTCCTTTGTCTGAAATAGTGATAGGGGAAAATAAATACAATTGGAAAAATTTAGATAATTATTTAAATGAAGTTGCTTCTTATGGAAGACAGAGTATTGTTTCTTTTTATATGGATATGCCCGGACATGATATCTGCATTCCTCAATATCTACGTGATCGTGGTTTGAAAATTTATAAATATTCATTAGTATCACCAACAAAGAATCAAAAAGAAATAGGTTATTCTCCTGATTATTCAAATCAGGAGTTATGGAAAATGGTGTATTCCTTTGTTAGAGAATTTGGAAACCATTATGATGGTGATGTGAGAATTGCACAAATTGAAGCTTCTATCGTTGGCATATGGGGTGAATGGCATACATCTACATTTAAATATGGATTGGAAGATGAACAATTAGGACAATTGGCTAAGGTTTATGACCAATCATTTAATAAAACACAGATTTCCTGTCGTTATCCAAAAGCTGGAACAAATAATTATGAAGTAGGTTATTCGGATTATTCGTTTTGCTACGAGTCAATAGTGGATGGGTGGTCGCAATGGAATCGATTAAAGAGTTTTACATTAACGGATTATTGGACACGTAATATGGGTGGTGGTGAATTAATGCCACAATATGTTAAGAAAATTTTTGAAACCCAAGATTGGTGTTTGAAAAAGGGAGAATCATATAAAGAGTGTCTTAATGCATTACATCCGTCTTGGCTGCTGGTAGGAAGTCTTACGGATTTTGCTCCCATTGAAAGGGAAAATGCCATAGAAGCAGCAAGTCAGTTGGGATATGATTTTACTGTTACACAAGCCCGTTATATGAAACAACTTGATAAGGGAACAACACAAATGGAACTAGGGATTTCTGTAAAAAATATAGGAATCGCTCCGTTCTATTATAATTGGGACAGTAAAATAATACTTGTAGATGAATATGGTAAGGAAGTTTATCAAGAAAAGACTGGATGGGATTTAACAAAAATTCAACCTGATAAAAAAGAATATGAATTTTCACATAATATTTCTGTACCCCAATTGGCAGAGGGCTCATATACTATATTATATCAGGTAATAAATCCTCTTAAGGGAGGATATAGTTTGCGCTTTGCTAATCAGACTCAGTTAAAAAATGGTAAACTTGTTTTAGGGGAATTTTCAATAGGAAATCCTATGCCCAAAAAATCAATTGTTAATAATGATAATGAACAGAATTTAATTAAACAGTATAATCTTCAAGTAACAAGTAAATATGTTAATGATGAAATTAAAATTAATGAAAATTATTTATTAGGTGTTCGGATACGAAATTTGAGTTCTCAATATATTAAGAATATCAATGGAATTTTAATTAATGTTTATTATGATGATAATCTTATTAATTCTATTTCAACGGATTGGAAGGTAACAAAGATAAAACCTAATAATAATTCATTTTTTGCTTGGAACTTACGTTTTGATAGAAAAGGAATATATAATTTGAAGCTACGATTTTTACCTGAAACGGAAGAAGTAGAAATTGGTTCTGTTCATGTTCAGTAAATTCAATAGTACTAAAGTACTATTGACAAAAATATGCAGATAATTTAATCTATATATAGAGATATTATAAACTTTTTATACGAAAAGGCAAACTTACCGAAAGATAAGGACGCAAAGCTATAGGGCCTGAAAATGGCAGCCAGTTATCGAAATAGAAAGTTTTTTTATTTTAAATTGCACTGCAATCCCTTTAAAATAGGATACTTTGTTTTTATAATATTCTCGAAAAAGGCAAACTTGTTGAAAAGCAAGGACGCAAAGCTATAGGGCCTGAAATGGCAGCCAGTTGCCGAAAGGAGATTATAATATGAAAATAAGAACGTCATATTTTCTTAAAAAAAATAGTAAAAAGTGGATAGCTAAGTTTTTAACATTTCTGTTGATTTTTAGCAGTTTTGAAATACTTGGAGATATGAGTCATGTAAAGGCAAATGGTGAAAATAATATTCGTACATTAAATTATGCTGATTCACCAGCTGATAATCCAATAAAAGGTTTTGCAGGATTTAGGGGTACCGGTGCGTATTCTGATTTTCCGTCAAGTATTGAATATATTACTATGCCGGTATCTGATATTGTAGTAGGAGAAGGCCAATATAATTGGAATGTTTTAGAAAGTTATCTAAATGAAATAGCTTCTTATGGAAGGCAAAGTATCGTTTCCTTTTTTTTAGACAGTCCTGGAACTGAAATTGGAGTTAATGCAATCCCGAAATATTTATTAGATAGTGGTTTAAAAGTTACAGAATATACAATGGGTTCCGCAACTTCCTCTGATATAGATATAGGTTATAGTCCTGATTATAGTAATCGTAAGTTATGGGAAATGGCTTACAATTTTGTTGATGCACTTGGCAGGAAATATGATGGTGATGCAAGGATTGCTTCCATTGAAGCATCTATAGTAGGAATTTGGGCAGAATGGCATACTTCGCCTTATGATTTTGGGCTAGAAGATAGTGATTTAATTCAATTAGCAAAAAAATATGATAATGCATTTAATAAAACACTAATAACGATACGTTACCCTAAATCTGGTACAAATCAGTTAGATGTTGGATATTCAGACTATTCATTTTGTTATGAATCTATTGTTGATCCATGGTCACAATTAAATAGATTAATTGAATATAATGCAACAGAATATTGGAAAACAAATATTGGTGGAGGAGAATTATTTCCTTCCTATGTAAATACAATATTTGAAACACCGAATTGGTCATTAAAAGATGGGGAATCTTATGGAGAGTGTTTACAAGCACTGCATCCATCCTGGCTGCTAGTTGGAAGTGTTCATACATTTACTGGAAACGAAAGAAATGAAGCGATAAAAGCTTCTAGAAAATTAGGTTATGATTTAACAGTTACACAGGCTGAATTTGCCCAAAATATTACATCATCAACAAATAACTTAGATTTAAGTTTAAAAATAAAAAATATTGGAGTAGCACCTTTTTATTATAACTGGAAAGTTAAAGTTGGGATTTTAAATGAAGAGGGTGAATTAATTAAAAAATATTCAAGTAATTGGGATATTACCAAGATAGCAGCTAATGCTAATGAATATGAATACTCTGGAAGATTATCTAATTTAGCTTTACAAAAAGGTCTATACTCATTAGCAATATATGTAGAAAATCCTATGTTGAATGGAAAAAAATTCAGATTTGCAAATGAGACCCAACGTGCAGACGGTTGGATGGTTTTAGGAGATTTTTCGGTTGATGGATATGAAGGCAGTGGTACAAATCCTCCGGAAAACCTGCCAACAGCTTATGATAAATATCGTCTCGATGTTTCTGCTACAGATTTCCCGGAAATCAAGATAAAAAGTGGCGAACCAGTAAAAGTAGGTCTTCGTATCCGTAATTACGGAACGAGTAAATATAATGGAACAGATACTCCGGTATTAAGTTTTTATAAAGATGGAACATTAGTAAAACAAATTAATACAGATTGGAATTTGTCAAAAATAAATCCTGATAGTAATAATTATTATGCTTGGTTTGTAAACGGACTTGGTATTGGTAAATATGATATAAAAATTAAAATAACTTCAGATACCAGAAGTATTTTATTGGGAAGAATGAATATTGTAAATTCATTAGATGACTTAATTCAGCCAGAAGAACCGTTGTCTGATTCAGGATCTTCAACTGTACCTACAGCAAAAGAAAAGTATAATTTAGATGTAACCCAAACCGATGTACCGTCTGAAGCTGTAATATCCGATACAGGAACAAAAGTTGGAGTTAGAATCTGCAACTATGCATCTAGTAACTACGCAGGAACAGAACGTCCAATTATGAATATTTATAACGGTGAAAAATTAGTTAAACAAATCATAACGAATTGGGATTTAACTAAAATTAATACAAATGAGAAATATTATTTTAGCTGGTATGTAAAAGGACTTGCAGCTGGAACCTATACTGTAAAGTTACGAATTACTTCTGATACACAAGAGATAACTTTAGGTAATATGAAATTAATAAGTTATCCTACAGCAAAAGACAAATATAATTTAGATGTTACCCAAATTGATCTACCTAAAGAAGATGAAATTTCTGATACAGGTACAAAAGTCGGAGTTAGAATCTGTAACTATGCATCTACTAATTATGCAGGTACAGAACACCCAATTATTAAAATTTACAAAAACGGAATATTTGTTAAACAATCAAAAACGAATTGGGATTTAACCAAGATTAATACAAATGTTAATTATTATTTTAGTTGGTATATAAAAGGACTTGTAGCTGGAACCTATACCGTAAAATTGCAGATTACTTCAGATACCCAAGAAATTTTCTTGGGTAATATGAAATTGACAAGCTTACCTACGGCAAAAGAAAAATATCAATTAGATATAACACAAATTGAAGTTCCAGCAGAATCTGCAGTTACAAATCAGTATGTAAAAGTCGGAGTTAGAATTTGTAATTATGCATCTAGTAATTATGCAGGAACAGACCATCCGATTTTGAGTTTTTATAAAGATGGTGTCATATTTAAGCAGATCATCACAAACTGGGATTTAACTAAAATCAATACTAACCAAAAATATTATTTCTGCTGGTATGTAAAAGGACTAACTGTGGGATCATATACAGTAAAAATGCAAATTACTACCGATACCCAAGTAATTACATTAGGTAATATGAATATTATTGCTGCTAAATCAAGTTCAGGTAGTAATGAAAACCAGGCTTCATTTAATATTGCTAAGGAGATCCCTATAAAAAACTGTAATATTAAAATAAAAGCAGGAAAAACTAAAAATTTAAATATTGGTAGTATAGCACAAAATGTTAATTGGAAAAGTAGTAATAAATCCTATGCTACAATAAATAATTCAGGTATTCTTAAAGCTAAAAAAGCAAGTAATGGAAAGAGTATTATAATTACAGCAACTAATAAGAATACAAATAAGAAGGTAGCAGTTTATAACGTCATAATTAAAAAGAATTTAATTCAAAAAATCAAAGTAAGGGCATTAAAGTCACAAAGGGCTGGAAAAAAGGTTAAAATAAAGATTTCATATAAACCATCTTCCTATATTTATAAAAAGTGTTCTTTCAAGTCAAGCAATAAAAAATATGCAACGGTTAATAAAAAAGGAATCGTTAAATTAAAAAAGGCAGGAAAAGGTAAGATAGTTAAAATTACTGTGAAAACTCTAGATGGAAGTAAAATAAAAAAAGTTATTAAAATAAAAATTCTATAAAACCTCTTAATGATTATTTGAATAAAGAAATTCATAAATTACTTGAAATCATAATAAGGTATGATATAATTGATTTTGTTTATCTTGTATCAATAAAGCACTTCTATGGAGGTGCTTTTTGATAAACAATTTCATTTTCTAGGAGACCCGTAGGGGAAAAGCAGAAATTTATTATTTCCATTAGAAGGGAGTGAAAGTTGTGATCAAGGTAAACGACAGAATAAAGAAAGGTATAAAAATTTTGGATATTTACTATGCCAAGGAAAACTCTGGGTATAGAGGTTATGATATCATCCAGTTTTTTCAGAATCAGCAGTATTATCCAGGTGCTAAGACTTTTAAAACAATCATTATAGATTTATTAAAGAATGAAGATTCCTTATTTAAGGAGTTTAATAAAAGTCTGAGAAGGGCAATTAGACGAGTAGAAGAACAAGATAGAATAGATTTTTTCTGCTACTTGGAACCATCAAATGAGCAGATTCATGAATATGTTCAATATTTTAATGAGTTTGCAGAAGCAAAAAATATCTATACCTGTGATGAACCATTATTAAATAGTCTAGCTGAAATAGGATGTTTAAGAATAGTGGGAGCACGTTCAAAAGAATCTGGAGAGGTATTAGTTTATAATACATTTATTCAAGATAAAATTCGTGCGCGAGGACAATTTTCTGCATCTTTGTCTTATAAATATTCAGACAATAAGGAAAAAAGAAATTTTATTGCTGATGCCAATAAAGCATTAGAATGGTATACGATTAAGATGTATAAGAATGATGGTTACAAAGAATATGATTTAGGTGGTGTTACTTTAGACCCTGACAGGCCTGAGATGAATGGAATAGATCAATATAAAATGCAGTTTGGCGGCAAGGTAGTGGAAGAATATAATTATACCTGTACTTTTACATTTAAAGGCAAGATAGCATTTTTTTTAAAAGAGTTGAAAAATAAGATAATTAAACACTAAAAGATTGTATAGGAATTTGAATTTGAGGGTTAGAGTAAATGGGAACAAAAAGAAATAGTTTTATTAATGTACTTAAGGGGATTATAAGTTTTATGGTAGTGTTGGGGCATCGAGGGTTACCGGGCGATTTTGGAGTCATAGCTGATGCCATGGGGAGATTCGCCGTCCCTATTTTCTTAATGATATCTGGATATTTTATATGGAATGTTGATAAAGAGATAGTAAAAAAGAAATCAAAGATCCAAATGTTAAAAATTTTAAAATTAATGATATGGGCTAATCTTATTTATATAATTTGGGGATTGATAAGTACTGAATTATATGGCTATAATGTAAAACTTTGGTTTATAGATATTTTTAGTTTAGTCAATATTTTAAAATTTTTAGTTTTAAATGTTTCAAAAGCTGGCATTCATTTATGGTTTATTGGAGCACTTTTTTACTGTTATGCCATTTTGTATTATATTAATAAAAAGGATATGTATAAAGTTTTGTATTGCAGTATACCAATATTATTAGTATTAAATTTAATAATTAGTGAAGTTGTTCCTAGCCAGGGAATTCTATTACCCATATCTTTAACTCGAAATTTCTTATTGTTTGGTCTGCCATATTTTGCTTTGGGAAACTTTATACATAAATATCAAGTGAAAATTCTTAATTTGTTTTCAAATAAAATTTGTATTATTGCAATTGTTTCTTCATGCTTATTAAGCTGCTTTGAAAGATTATTTATTGCTAGAAGTGATATGTATGTTGGGTCAATTATAACTGCATTTTCTTTGTTTGTTTTAGCAGTGAAGAATCCTGATTTTGGATCAAATTCTATAATTGAAAGAATAGGTATCTATTATTCACTGCCAGTTTACATATTTCATATGATTCCTCTTAATATTGTTTCTATCATTGGTGAATATAATGATATAGTACAGAATAAATTGTTTATTTGGATAGCTCCTTTTTTAATATGGTGTGTTACAATGTTTGGAATCTGGAGTTTTTATCAAATGAAAAGATTTATAATAAAAAACCCCTCAAAGATTGAGGGGGAAGGCACTTAATTGGGTTATAATTTTAAGTATCGGAATTAAGATTCCAAAGTTCTATTGCGTATTCTTTAAGTTTGAACTTTTGTACTTTTCCACTTTCAGTCGTAGGAAATTCAGAAACAAAAGCTATGTATTTTGGCCTTTTGTATGAAGCTAGATTTGTTTTAACATATTCTTTAATAAAGGAGGCATCCATTTCATTTCCATCATTGGTAATGATAAATGCTGCTATTTCATCAACAAAAGTAGAATCAGGTACAGCAATGATTTGTACATCTTTAACATTATCAAGTGTTAGAATTGTTTTTTCTACTTCTCCGGGAGATATGTTTTCTCCACCACGGATAATAATATCTTTGTATCGTCCAACGATTTTATAAAAGCCATTTTCATCGACTGTCGCAATATCACCGGTACGGAACCAACCGTCTTTGGTAAAGGCATTTTGATTTTCTTCAGGTTTATTATAATATCCATTCATTACATTATACCCCTTTACAAGAAGTTCGCCCTGTGTGTTCACAGGTACTTCGTTTAAAGTGATAGGATCAACGATTTTGATTTGGATTCCGGGAATGGCTTTACCTACAGTATGGAATTTATAATATTGTGCTTCTGTAATTTCGGTCAGTGTACATAAAGATGCGGTTTCTGATAAACCATACCCTATGCTGATGTTTTCCAATTGAAATGCATTTGAAATTTGTTCCATTATAGAAACCGGGCAGAGTGACCCACCTAATCCGCATGTATCTAAGCTGGTAAAGTCAAATTCATGAAAGCTAGGATGATTCAGCATTGCAATAAACATGGTAGGTACCCCTACAACTACAGTGCACTTTTCATTTTGTATTGTATTCATTACTTTTAATGGAGTAAAGTTATCGATATAAACAATTGGGCATGCTAATATAATACCAGCCATAATAGTTAGTATATTACCAAAGCAATGAGAAAATGGAAGTGGTACACAGCATATATCTGTAGAGTTTAAATGGAGTATGTCAGCACAGGCTTTACTTGTATTTAAAGCCCCAAATTGAGTTAACATGGCACCTTTAGGAAGCGATGTCGTACCAGAAGTATATTGAATACTATATAAATCGTCTGGTTTTATAAGTGATGCATAGTCTTTCAATTCTTCATCACTAACATTGGAAGCTAAATTTAGAAAGTCGTTCCAATCTCCAAATAAATGATTAGGATTTTCATCTATATAATATACGTTTTTTAATGAAGGATAAGTTGATTTATCAATTTCATTTTTATTATTAAGAAATTTTTTTGTAATTAATTCACAATCTGTTTCACGAAACTGAGTCATTGAAAAAAGAAATTCGATTTCAGATTGATTTACAATATATTGTAATTCCTTAAATTTATAACTGGTAATTAATGGAACTATTACCGCACCGATTTTTGTAGCACCAAATAGTAAAAGCATCCAATTAGAAGTATTTGGTCCCCAAATTCCAATATGTGCTCCCTTATTTATACCTAGTGCAATTAAGGCTTTTGCAACAATATTTGATTTTTCTTCTATTTCCTTATATGTCATTCTTAAGGATTCAGCAGGAAAAATTGCCCCGGCTTTATTGGGATACTGAACAGCTGTATTTTTTAATTGTTGGCCTATTGTTAGATTGATACATTGATTCATTTATTTGTCTCCCTTCAATCAACATACATTTTTTTGCATATTTTTCATTTTATCAAGTTATAGAGGGCTTGTAAAGAATTTGTCAAAAAACAGGAAAGAAATTTCCAAGATTTTGCTGACAAGATTAAAATGTTATGTTAATATTGTAAACAGGCTGAAGGGAGCATCACTATTTTAGAGTTATAGTGTGTTATATTATCTATTATTAAGAGAACTGTTAAGATAATAAGTTTTAGTATATAGAATTTTAAATAATTGTTTTAGAGAAACAAAAGAGTGTAAGGAGATGATAATTATATGGGAAAATTCAGTAAAGGTGTTACAATTAGTTTGATGCGCATTAGTGGGGATGTTGTAATGTGCTTGCTTTCATTATTTTTAACAATGATATTCATGCAGATGTCAATGGTTGAGAAGGAGCATATTTATATACAATGTGTATTTTGTGTTATATATATTTTAGCTAGTAAGAGTTATCAATTATATTATGTAACAACCTTTTATTATATAGATAGAGTGATTATTTTAGTTTCAAAATCTTTTATTATTGCCACTGGTATTACATCAATAGCAATTTTTGCAGTAGGTAAAACAAATATAGAAAATAGATATTATGTTGTGAGTTTGGCAGTTAATTACTTTTTATTACTTGCAGCTGCATTATTTTTAAGAAAATTTATGAAAGCACTAAGTGGAATTGTTGCACCAAGAACTGCATTAATAGGTAATATTGAACAGTTTAAGAAGTTCCATCATTTTATGAATCAAAGTAGTGCCTCAATAAATGAAATTGGCTATATTTCTGTTACAGAAAACCCTGGTGAGCAGTATTTGGGATGTATAAATGAATTAGAAGAAATTGTACATAAACATGCAATAGATCAAATTTATATTTTGCAAAGAAGTGTTAAATGGAAGGTAATGAAAAATATTATTCAGGAATGTATGGAAATGGGAGTTACTGCAAATGTATTGTTACATTGTAATCATTTAGAGGGAGTACATATGTATACTTCCAGTTGTGGTACATATCCAGTAGTAACCTATCATACGGTATCCTTGAATAAATATGAATCTATTATAAAACGAATTTTAGATATTGTAGGAAGTCTTGTAGGAATAGTATTATCTTCTCCGATTATGCTTGTGACTGCAATTATTATTCGCTCTACTTCTAAAGGACCTGCAATTTTTAAACAGGTAAGAGTTGGTCAAAACGGAAGACAATTTAAAATATATAAATTTAGGAGTATGTATTTAGATGCGGAAGAAAAGAAGAAAGAACTTATATCTAAGAATAAGTTAGAATCAAATCATATGTTTAAATTGGAAAATGATCCTAGAATCACTAAGGTAGGAAAATTTATTCGTAAAACAAGTATAGATGAACTTCCACAGTTTTTTAATGTTTTAAAAGGCGATATGAGTTTGGTTGGTACAAGACCACCTACAATGGATGAAATCGAATATTATGAACGTTGGCATTGGAAGCGTATGAGCATTAAACCAGGAATTACAGGTTTATGGCAAGTTAATGGTAGAAGTCAGATTACTGATTTTCAAAAGATTGTTGAAATGGATATTGAATATATTACTAAATGGAATGTATTACTTGATATTAAAATATTGTTTAAGACCATTTATGTTATTTTTCATCATACGGATGCATTTTAAAACCAGAAATTAGTAAGTATATTACAAAGAATAGTGTTAACACGTATAGAGTGCTTTGATATACTCTTTCGTGCTGACACTTTTTTTCAATGAAGAGATCATTGGTTTTTATAGATAAAAATTAAAACAATACTTATGGAAAATAAGATTATAATTAAAAGAAGTCTCTATGAGTTATCCTAAGAAACTCAATGAGAATAATATATAAAGTAGTACATTGAAATAAATCAAAAAAAGTATTGACATTATATTTGTATAATGATATTATAGAATTCCGCCGCGAAAAGCGACAAAGATTGACTAAAAATAAAAAAATAAAAAAGAAGTTGACAAGGACTTACAGATATGATATTCTATATGAGTTGCTGGTCAACACAGCAACAAAGAAGAACATTGATAATTAAACAGTGAAAACAACCTTGAAAGATTCAAAAGAGATTTCAAAGAGAACAAGTGTTACAGTTAAAAAATAACTATAACGCGACCTAAAAAACAGTAAAGACTGGAAACAGTCGACGGAAGAATTAGCCAAGCTAAATTCTGAAGGAAAAAACTTTATTTGAGAGTTTGATCCTGGCTCAGGATGAACGCT
>NZ_QRCT01000009.1 GCF_003363435.1 Anaerosacchariphilus polymeriproducens | reverse complement strand
ACATTTAATAGTTAGTCTTTCAAAACAAATATATTTCAGTAATTGCATAAAATCCAATAGTAAGCATCATAAATATAGTAGGAAATAATTCGAAAAGGAGATTCGCTTATGTCACCAAGAAAAGAAAATGCGATTTATACGCTGCCTTCGTCCTATTGGATAGAATCTATGACCCAAAAGGGTTATCCAACATTGCAGAATGATATGAAAGTTGATATTGCCATTATAGGAGGAGGGATTTCAGGAATCTCCGCCGCATATTTGCTAAGTCAACAAGGAATAAAGGTCGCAGTCATTGAAGCAAGAGAAATACTTCAATCTACGACCGGACATACTACAGCCAAAATCACTTCTCAACATGGTTTGATCTATCATAAAATTATAAATCAACTAAGTAAAGAATTAGCTGAACAGTATGCAGCTGCTAATGAAACTGCAATTCATATGATTAAAAAATTAGCAAAAGAGAATCAAATCGAATGTGATTATACCCCACAATCTGCCTACATTTATACACTTCAAGATAAGTATATCGAAAAGATACAAGAAGAAGTCAAGGCAGCAGAATCTTTAGGCATCCAGGCTTCCTACTTAGATAAAATACCTCTTGATTATCCTGTCAAAGCAGCGATACGTTTTGACGGCCAGGCTCAATTTCACCCACGAAAATTTTTAATCCCACTTGCTGAAAAGATAATTAAAAACGGCGGCCAAATATATGAACACAGCAGAATAACAAACTTAGAAGAAAAAGATACTTTAACTCTAATTACAAATCAAAACAAAAAAATACAGGCCGATAAAATAATAATTGCCTCGCATTATCCATGCCTTAATAAATCCGGGTTCTATTTTTCAAAAATCTATTCTGAAAGGTCCTATGTAATTGCACTCAAAGCAAAGCAGCAATACCCCGGTGGTATGTATATCACAGCCGAAGATCCCGGACGTTCACTTAGAAACCAAAAAACCAAAAACGGAGATTTAATCTTAATCAGTGGCGAACATCACAAAACAGGTCAAGGTGAAGATACTTCTCTACACTACGAAAAATTAATTGATTTTGCTAATAAATTATATACTGTAGAAGATATTCCTTATCATTGGTCCACCGAAGATTGTATGACTTTAGATAATTTACCTTATGTTGGACAACTTACCTCAAAAAATCCAAATATTTATGTGACCACAGGTTTTGGCAAATGGGGAATGACAAACAGCATTGCATCTGCCATTCTTCTTAAAAGTCTGATTTTAGACGGAAAAAGCCCATGGGAGGATGTTTATTCTCCTACACGTAAAATATCTGCATCTTCTATAGGAACATTTATTTCTCAAAATTCGAATGTAGCAAAAAATTTTGTAGAAGGAAAATTATCGTCCAAACAAAAGGATATTCAGCTGGAAATAGAGGAAGGCAGGATAATAGATTGGGAAGGACAGAAAATTGGCGTATATAAAGATAGACAGGGCAAACTCCATATCGTCGATACTACTTGTACTCATATGGGCTGTGAACTGAAGTGGAATTCTGCTGAAAAAACTTGGGACTGCCCTTGTCATGGTTCCCGCTTCACTTATGATGGAGATATTTTGAAAGGACCTGCAGTTGATTCCATAAGCGTTCAAAAAGATATTGATAAAATAAAAGATTTTTTGGATAAAGAAGGGCTGCTGTAATAAACATTACAACAAACCCTTCTAAATAAACTGTCTCGTTCTTCTTAACCAAAAAGTTCCATCGGACCAGTTAATCCTGTTACCAAAACTAAATAAACTACCAACCAAATCGTTCCACTCTGGCACCACTATTTTACTTGTATCATAAACAAAATATCCGTTTGCTACATTATGGTTTTGATCCTCTAGAATTAAAGGTACCACATTAATTGGTTGCGCTGAATTTGGTGTTGAATAAAGCGGTTCACAATGCAGCTCTATAATTTTGCTGTATCTCCCATTATTGTTCGGACTACCAACTTCCCATATTCCATGAAGATTCGGAAATATATCAGGGTGGGACTCCAATTTAATCCAATTTTCTCCATTATCCCATAAAACGCTATTCCACCAAGCATTTATGTTTCCCACCCTATTTCCTGCTTCTATCCTAAATATATTAGGTTCAACCTCTACTATTTTCCCGTTCATTATCATATGATCACCAGTATCCAACAACACAGTATCACCTGTCTGTACTATACTGCTATAACGTCCTGTCGAATCCATCCATATTCCTTCTAAATAAGGATACATAACAAACTCCTACAACGCTATCAACTTTCTATATTCTATGAACAACCCGAAGAGAATGTTCCACTATAATGAATTTAAGATACTTTCGCTTACAGCTTTTCAGTTGATGTCAAAACCTCTATTATACTATTTTGTAGATTTGAATCTATTCCAAGATAAAGAAGTTCTGCTACTTTAGTACTACAGGACTTTTCAGACTTGACAATTTGAAACAATTGTTCTTTCTGCAAAAAAGAAATTTGAGCGTGGTCCAATATTGAAAAAATTCTTTTTTCTACATTTGTTTCAACCAATTTCAGTTTTTCTTTAAATTTAATACGGATATCATTTATTACCATGACATCGCGAATTATAACGTTAAGACTTGCATCTTCCTTGTTATAAGTCGTTTCAGCAACTACTTTATTTTGATTGATCCATACTTCTGTCTCCGTCGGTGATGTTGCCAAAAAACGTATTTTATATGTTCTTATCTTTGGAATTAATTTTAAATCTCCCTGCGATTTATGAATTACAAATTCTGTAAATTCATTTTCAATCAATTCCAGCAAAGTTTTTACAGATTCACCAGTTTTATATCCAATTGTAGTATTGTCATCCTCATATAATTCAAACTGATTACTACAACCAGGAAATACAGTTATCGTCAGCTCTTTAGGATTTTCAATTTCCATATTTTCTGATACAGGGAAAATTCCTCCTTCTTTCAAAAAAACAGGAATTGAATTTATGTCACGATAACATTTTAAATGCCGATTTCCTGAATAGACAAGTCCTGTGAAATAATCTACATACTTTCCATCCGGAAACCACACATTTGCACTCGCCATTTTTAACTCTCTGTTAGTTCTTGAAGTAATAGGCGCTACGATACATTCACTGCCGAACATATACTGATTCTTAACCTCATATGCCGACTCCACTTTCGGGTAAGAATAATACATTGGTTGAATCAGCGGTTCATCATAAGCATAATTTCTATAATTCATTGTATATAAATATGGTATCATTTCATGACGAAGTCTCAAAAAACGGTTCATTACCTCACGAATTTCCAAACTGTATTTCCAAGGTTCTTTTCTATTAAATTCACTATTGGAACTATGAAAGCGCATAATAGGTGAAAAAACACCGAACTGAAGCCACCGTACAGCCAACTCGTCATCTTTCATTCCCATCATATGTCCCCCTATGTCATGACTCCACCATCCATACCCAATATTTGATGCCGTACTGGTGAAATATGGTTGAAATTCTAACGATTCCCATGTAGTAATCGTATCACCTGAAAACCCTAGAGGATATCGATGACTTCCAGGTCCGGCATATCTGGAAAATATCATAGGCCGTTTTCCATCTCTCCCACTATCCAGAAAATAATAATGGTTCAACATCCATAAAGGATCCAACCCCTTTATCTTTGAATATATACCTTGTTGCCAATCAATCCACCAAAAATCTACTCCATCTTCTTCATTAGGATGGTTTACAAAATTAAAGAATGCCTCTAAAAATGCTTTATTCGTCACATCCATTGCTACAGGTTCTTCATTTTCGGTGTCAACATTCAGCGCATTAGCCATATCCGGATACATCTCTTCATAAGGACGTATCCCCTCCGCAGGGTGAATATTCAATGTTACTTTTAAATTATTTTCATGCAGCCATTGCAAAAATTCTTTAGGATTCGGAAAAAGGTTCCGATTCCACGTGAATCCAGTCCAGCCACTCCCATATTTCTCATCTATATCTACAAGATGCCAATCCATATCAATAACTGCTACAGAAAAAGGGATTTTTTCTTCTGCAAATCGTAATATCAGTCTTTTATAATCTTCTTCTGAATATCTGTAATACCTGCTCCACCAATTGCCAAGTGCAAATCGTGGTAACATTGGAGTTTTTCCACATAGATAATAAAAATCTTTTAAACATGCCTTATAACTTCTTCCATACCCAAAGAAATATATATCCTTTTGTTGATTTTTTCTCGGCATTACCCAGCCATCCTCCGTCAATAATAAGGATTCACTGTCATTCAAAATAGAAAATCCATTTTTTGAAAGAAGACCGGGTTCTAAATTAACACTCCCATCGACCTGATCTAAAGTTCTGGCAGTGCCGCCTAGATTATCACCTATTTCACCATAATGCCAAAGACTATTATAAATGCTTATATTACCAAGCACTTGAACCGAAAGACCATATGCTGAAAATTCCTGTTTATTGTACATTACTCTTAAGTTTGATGTTATAATAACCAGATTATCATCTTGGTCTATTATCCTATAATCACATTGTTCGAAATCTCTATTTATTACTATTTGAGAAGCACGATTTTCAAACACTCCGGTTTCACTGTACTCCATTCTTATCAATTGTGGAGTAAGCACTGTAAATCGATATTTTTCTCCTTGTACGATATTTTCTTCTCTAGCATTGGGTCTTGTATTTAATTGATTTTTCTTCATATTATCTCTCCATTATCCTTTTACTGCTGAAGCAGCAATACCTGCAATAAACTGCTTTTGGAAAATCATATAAATGACCAGTACAGGAATGATAGAAATGGCAGTAGCTGCAAACAAAGCTCCATAATCTGTTGCGTATTGACCATTAAACATTCTTAGACCAACTGAAAGCAACTGTTTATCCTTACTCTGTATTACCAAATAAGGCCATAGGAAATCATCCCAAGTCCATAGAAACTGAAAAATTGAAATACTCGCAATTCCATTTCTGGACATTGGAAAAATAATTCTATGAAATATTTGTAGTGCATTTGCCCCATCTATCTTTGCTGCTTCTATGATTTCATCCGGTATATTTTCCGAGTTCTGCTTCATCATAAATATCCCAAATCCACTAAACATGGCAGGAATTATGATTGCTTTATAAGAATCCATCCATCCAAATACTTTCATCATAGAATACTTAGGAATAATGATTACGCACCAGGGTATCATCATTGTTGCCAGAATAAAACCAAAAAGTAGTTTCCTCCCTTTGAATTTATATTTACACAATACATATCCACAAATTGTACTTGTATACGCAACTATAATCGTAACTGTAACAGCCACTAATATTGAATTTATAAAAAAACGTACAAAATCAAAATGCTCATTCATATTTAAATAATTATTTAGTGTAAATACCTTTGGCAGTAATGTTTGCTTTAATGCATTAATCTCACTGTTATTTTTGAAAGATGAACTTAACATCCATATGAATGGATAAACAACAATCAACCCTAGAATCAATAAAATTATTCTTAATAAAAAACTATTTACTTTTTTACGCATTCCAATCCCCCCTAGCCTTTTGATCTGGTTACTCGAAACGAAAGCCACGTTAGAACAGCGGTTACAACGAACATAATAAACGACATTGCAGAAGCAAATCCAAAATTATATTTTACAAATGCCTCATCAAATATAATATAAGAAGAAAGAAATGTTGAAGTTCCCGGTCCTCCTTCTGTCAAAATCAACACCTGAACATACGCTTGTATATAGGCAATAATAGATGTGATCACCACAAATAGTATCATTGGTTTTAAAAGAGGAATGGTTATGTACCTGAATTTCTGCCATGGAGAGGCCCCATCTACATCGGCAGCCTCCATAGCATCTTTCGGCAGCGAATATAACCCTGCCATAAACATAACAACTGCATATCCAAAATCCTTCCAAATCGTCATTAGCATAATAGCAGGCAATGCCATCTTAGAATTCATCAACCAATTAACATTAAGTCCAAATATCTGATTCATGGTACCGATTTGTGGATGATACATAAACTTCCAAACATATGCTACAGCTACCATTGGGGTAACTACCGGCATGTAATATAACATCCGGAAAAAACTTTTGTGCTTAATCATTTTAGAATAAATTGCTAATGCAATTGCCAGACCAAATCCGACTCGAAATATGATTACTACAAACGAGAATACAATCGTATTACTAAGCGACTTCCAAAACAAATTATCTGTAAATATCTTTCTATAATTATCAAGACCTAACAAACGAAATGTTCCGCTGAGTGGATTCCATTCATGAAAACTTCCTACAAATGCAGTTCCAATCGGTATTATCAAAAACACTATAAAATATATTATCATGGCCGTAACTACTATATTTCTAAGAATTACTTCACTTTTACTCTGCAATGGATGGTTCTTATTAAGCATAGATTCCCTCCTCACTTTTTCTGTTTCGCATACTTATATAGATTCTCTACTGCAGTAAAATCAGATGATTTTAATTCTTCATTTATAGAATTCTCTGCTTTTTGCAAAGCTGTTTCAATATCGCTCCCATTATACATGATATCCTGACCTGCAATTTTTAACGACTCCTCAACAACTGCAGGCATTGGTCCCGGCCATATATATCTATCTATATGCTCTGCCAGAACACTCATAGCCGGATGTGCCAAAATATCCGAGTCATCCGTCAGCGACTTTTTGGTTGGAAATGTACATCTTGCTAAATTAAATTCTTTAAGAATCTCGTCATTTGCCAGAAAATATTTTATGACATCTTGTGCAACTGCCTGAGCTTCCTTGCTTGAATTTTTATTGATACCAAAAGTTGATTCCCCATTATACCGATTATAAGCATAAGGCTTCTCATCAAACGAAGGGATTTCAAAAACACCATAATCTATGTCTGGGTAATCATTTTGTAATGTTTCTTTATAATGTCCCCACATTAGTGTCATAGCGGACTGTCCCTGACCAAAACTTTCCGAACCTGATGTCCCAAAATCTTTGGAACCAGAACCATCAACATTATATATATCAAGCAGCATGTTCATTACCTTCTTCATTGCAGGTGTGTTTATCGTTGCTGTCTTTCCATTCTCTGAAAATAAATTTTGCCCAAGCTGATAATTCAACCCCAGAAGATATGTCTGATAAAATTCAGTATTAAAATTAATACCTGCTTGCACAATATGTTTCCCATCTTTAATTGTCAATTTTTTGGCTACATTACGAAACTCATCCCAAGTCTTTGGGATATCGTTATCTGCAAGGCCTGCAGCTTTCCACATAGCTTTGTTATAATATACAGAACCTGTCATAATACCAAAATCTATATAGTATACTTTTCCGTCCTTTACATGTGGTTTGATGTCATTAAAATCTTTTTCTAAATCTTCAACTGATATCTCATATGGAGCACAATAATTTATTATATTTTCATGATAACTATTATGTATATTAAAAATTACGGGTCCGTTTTTGTCTTGCAATGCCAATGGAAGTTTCGTCCAATAATCATCCCATGGATTACTTACCAGTTTTATCGTTACATTTGGATGAATTGAAGTATAACCATCAATCAATTTCTGAAAGGTCTCATCACTTCCCCATTCCCAAAGTTCTATCGTAATTTTCTTCCCATCATTAATCTCTTTCGCCGGATCATATACAATGGTACTCCCAAATGGTTTTGTCGGCACATCCACTTTCACTGAATTACTCTCTTTTGTTCTACCGCAACCGGTTGATAATGTAACAAATATCATTGCGACTGTTAAAAAATATTTCATTTTACTTCTCATTCCATCTCCTCCTTATAACCTGCTTACAATTCACATCCTCAATTTTATAGGTTTAACGTTATACCTATATATATCATACAAAGTTTAACGTTAAATGTCAACGATATTTGTTATTTTTTATATATTATATAAATTACAACCTTTATATTTGGTAGTTTTGCACATTTATAAAATGGTTTACAATTAAATATTTTATTTATTATAAACCTATGGTATATTTGTAGTATAACATTAAACTATGGAGGAAACTAAGAATGACACTGAAAGATATAGCCGCTGAAGCAGGCGTTAGCACTATGACTGTTTCAAACGTAATTAACGGAAAGCATAATCGCGTTTCCAAAAGTACAGTTGAAAAGATTAATAAAATCATTACTAAAAATAACTACGTTCCGAATCAATCAGCACGCAGTCTTACAGCGAAATCCTCGAAAATTATAGCTTTGATTGTCCCTGTAATCGAAAAAACTGCAACTACACATGGTACTACTTTATTTGAAAATCCTTATGTAGGATCTATGTTAGGAGAAATTGAGCGGACACTTCGCGAGAATGGATATTATCCTATGATTCGTTCTGTTGCAAAGCAGACTGATATTTTAACTCTTTTTCATACTTGGAACGTAGATGGTGCCATATTTCTCTATCCATCTTTTGATGAAATCATTGATAGTCTAATTGAACAAATATCACTTCCAATGGTTTTTATTGATAGTTCTTCTCAAAATCCTAATGTTATGAATATTGGATGTGATAATGAAAAAGGAATGTTCCTGTCCACTCGTTATCTTATTACACATGGACACAGAAATATTGCTTTTATTGCTGATTATAAAAACAACCCACTTCTTGAACAAAGATTTTTGGGATATAAACGTGCTTTAGAAGAAAGCAAAATTGCATTTAATTCCTCTTTCGTCATTGAAAATTCACCAACGTATGAGGGCGGAATCAAAGCCGGAACAACAATCGCGTCATCCAAAATTCCGATTACAGGAGCGGTAACAACTGCTGATATATGTGCAATCGGAATGATAGAAGGTGCTCGACTGGGTGGAATGCGCATTCCTGCAGACTTATCCATTGTAGGTTTTGATGATATTCTCCCCTGCCTCTATACATCACCAAAACTTACTACCGTAAGTCAAAACCTGCACAAAAAAGCTTCGCTTGCCGCTAACCTCCTGATTGAAAGACTCACTACAAAAAAAGTGAAACAAAACAAAATTCTTGTAGACGTCAATATGATCGAAAGGCAATCTGTGATTGATATTGAATAATACCTATACAAAAAATAACGTGTGATTATTATTCTCCAGAGACTGAATCTCTTTAAAGAATAATAATTCACACGCTATTCTTTTTACTTATTAAGTAATAAATTTTCTGTTGCAACACTTCTTAATCTTAAACATATTCCAATGCTTCACATATAATATCCACACAACGTTCGATACCAAACTTTTCTGAATTTAGTGTTAAATCATAATACTTAGAACAACCAAATTTATGACGTGTATTATACGTACAATATGAATTTCTTGTTTTATCAATACGTTTGATTTGTTCAGCCACTTTTGCTTCTGACATTCCCTTCATTCTCTCTTTCATTCGTTCCAACCTCCAGTTAAATCTGGCATGTACAAATACATGAAGAGAATGCTCATATTCTTTCAAAATTGAATTACTATTACGTCCAACAATAATACAATTTCCTTTTTCACCAATCATTCTAATAACAGAAGACTGTGCTTTAAAAATTTTTTCACTTAAAGGACGATTATAAAAATCAAATAAACTCTGAGAAAAAGCAAATTGTATCGGCACTTTCTCATCCCATTCTATTAAACTATAGATATCAAGATTAGACTCAGCGGCTGCCTGCAAAATAATTTCTTTATCATAGTATTGGTAATGAAGTCTTTCAGAAAGCTTCCTTCCAATTTCTCCACCGCCTGCCCCAAATTCTCGGCTAATTGTTATAATCTTTTTCATGCTGCCCTCCTTGTTGGTTTACAAAACAATTATAGTACTTTACTTAAAAAATCAATCGTGCGCGATTCTTTTGGATTTGTAATTAATTCATCAGGAGTACCTTCTTCTACAATATAGCCTTCATCCATAAATATGACACGGCTGGCAACTTCACGGGCGAATCCAATTTCATGGGTCACCACTATCATCGTCATCCCGTCCCTTGCAAGCTGTTTCATAACCTGCAATACTTCACCAACCATTTCAGGATCGAGTGCTGAAGTAGGTTCATCAAAAAGCATAACATCAGGATTCATAGCAAGTGCTCTTGCTATAGCAACACGTTGTTTCTGTCCACCGGATAGCTGTGGTGGATAGACCTCTGCCTTGCTGGACATCCCTACACGTTCTAATAGTCTTTTGCCTTCTTCCTTCGCTTCTTCTTTTGTCTTCTTTTTTAATTCTACTGGTGCAAGCATGACATTATCCAAAACTGTCATATGTGGAAATAAATTAAAATGTTGAAATACCATACCTACATTTTCACGTACTTTATTAATATTCACTTTCTTATCTGTAATATCTATTCCATCTACTGATACCTTACCAGCTGTAATTTCTTCCAATCTGTTCAAGCATCGTAAAAAAGTAGATTTCCCTGAACCTGATGGTCCGAGCAGTACAACGACTTCACCTTTTTTAATTTGTACATCAATACCTTTTAAAACTTCTAATTTACCAAAATTCTTTTTTAAACCTTTTACGCAAACCTGTATGTTATCTTGCATCTCCAACATTAATCCTCCTTTCGACTACCTTAGCCAGTCTAGACAAAGAGATAATGATAATCATATACATTACCGCTACAATTCCCCAGGTAACCAAAGGATCAAATGTATTACCTGCAATAATTTTACCTGCTAGTGTTATTTCAGGAAAACCGATTACCATTAGAATCGAGGTATCTTTTAAGGAGATTATAAATTGATTAATAATTGACGGTATCATGGTTCGTATAGCCTGTGGAAGAACAACTTTTTTCATAGATATACTATAAGGTAGTCCTAAACTTCTGGCAGCTTCCATCTGTCCTTTATCTACAGACTGTATACCGGCGCGGAAAATCTCTGCCATATATGCACCTGCATTCAAAGAAAGAGCAATTGTACCTGCTACAAGTGCCGACATCTTAAAATCAGAAATTCCACTTGCACTTATTGCTCCAGGAATTCCAAAATATATGAAAAATGCCAGAACCATCAAAGGAACTCCACGAATTCCGTCAACATAAATTGTACCTATAATATTAAGTATTTTTGATTTACTAACATTCAACAACCCGAAAAATAGTCCAATGACAAATGCAAATATCAAAGAAAGCAATGTCAAAAGAAGTGTTTCACCAAGCGCTGATAGTAACATTCCAGAATAAGAATTAAGAATGTTAAATAATGATTCAAGAACTGCCGGCATTATCATACCTCCTATGCGTCTTTATGTTAACTATTTTGTATACTTATCAATAATTTCTTGAAATTTACCACTTGCTTTAATATTTTCAAGTCCTTTATTAAACTTAGTCATTAATTCTTCATTCTTATCCTTAGCTACTGCAAATCCATAAGGACAGCCTGCTGCTGTCATTCCTTCCGGAATTTCCATTTTAGCACCATTTTTAACATTGTAAGCCATTACAGGATAATCTTCAAAGCATGCTGCTGTATTTCCTGTTATAACATCTTGATACATGGTCGGAGAATCTGAGAACTCAACGACTGTAAAACCATATTGATCTGCGATTGATTTTGCATAATCAGCTCCATTGGTTGCAGTTTTTACAGCAACTTTTTTACCATTTAAATCTTCTAAAGATTTGATATCGGATCCGGCAGCTACCGCTAAGGTTACTTCCGCTTCATAATAAGATGTTGAGAAATCAAATTTTTTCTTTCTTTCATCTGTAATTGACATACCAGCTATGACTCCATCTGCCTGCCCCGTCTGTACAGCAAGTAATGCCGCATCAAACCCTATTTTCTGTAACTCATATTCAAATCCCTGGTCCTTAGCTATCGCATCTAACATTTCAATATCAATTCCTCCAAATTTACCTGATGAATCGGTAAAATCAAATGGCGGAAATGCCGTTTCGGTAGCTATTTTATATTTCTTGTCGGATTTTGATTTTGATGATCCGCAACCTGCTGCAATAGGCATTACGACTAGTGCTATTAATATAAGTGCTACAATTTTTTTCATGTCTTTCATTATTTATCCTCTCTTTCCCATAACAGAATACGCTGAAGACAATCATGACGTAATCGTCTCCAGCGTTTACTTTATTATATTTATTTTTACGCAATATGTCAAATAAAAAGTACTATTTTTAGGATTTCTTTCAAATTAGTGCCTTGATTCCTTTTGTAATTTTTCTAGCCACAGCTGGATTATTCATTGTAAAGATGTGTATCCCATCCACATCATGTGCAAGTAAATCGACGATTTGATCTATCGCATATGCAATTCCGGCATCAAAAAGTGCCTCTTTATTATCCCCGTATTTTTGGATGATCTTACTGATTTTTCCTGGTAATGATGCGCCACATAAAGAAACCATCTTCTCTATCTGTGCTTTATTCGTAACTGGCATAATTCCTGCTTCGATAGGTACACGAATATCTGCAAGGCGAACTTTTTCCCGAAAGTTATAAAATATATCATTATCAAAAAATAATTGTGAAATTAAATGCTCTGCACCATTCTCTATCTTTTTCTTCAAATTCAAGATATCTTCCTTTTCATTTGCTGCTTCCATATGAGTTTCCGGATAGCATGCTCCACTTATGCCAAAATCACCATATTTCTTAATGAAAGCTACTAAATCACTGGCATAGCAAAAATCAGCTTTTCTTTCAATCTTCGAATTAACATCTCCTCTAAGTGCTAATATATTTTGAATATCGGCTTCTTTTAATTCTTCAAGAATATAGGCTATCTCAGACCTGCTATAATTTAAACAAGTCAAGTGAACTAATGGCTCAACCTGATAAACGTGTTTAATTTTTTTAGCTAATTCAACCGTTTGGTTGTGATTACTGCTTCCCCCTGCACCAAAAGTAACACTGATAAAATCCGGATTCAGTTCACTTAAATATTTTAAAGTTTCATCAATATGTTTTATTGAGGTTTCCTTTTTCGGCGGAAATATTTCAAATGATACTATAGGTTTTTTCTTTTCAAAAATCTCTTTTATTTTCATAATATATTTCTACTTTCTATATCTATACTATTTATTCTTCACTAAATAATTTTCAATTGCATTTTTCAGCGCATTTGCTCCAAGTACTGAGCAATGCATCTTACTTTCCGGCAAGCCGCCTAATGCTTCTGCTATATCATGATCTGTAATCTTCAAAGCCTCATCTATCATTTTTCCTTTTGCAAGTTCAGTTGTCATACTGCTTGATGCAACAGCAGCCACACATCCAAAAACCAAAAATTTTATATCCGAAATAACATTTTCTTTCACCTTAATATAAATTGTTAAAGAATCTCCACATTCTGGTTCCCCAAAATGTCCTTCTCCATCCGCACCAGCCATACTTCCAACATTTCTAGGAGTCATAAAATGCTCAATCACCTTATCAGAATACATATTCCAATTCATACACTCATTCCCTATCACTTTTTCCTATTTATGTTTTAAAAAAGACTGTCCTCTTTGTAGCACAATCCTTTTTGATTCATATTTCAATTATTCTTCCAGTATTATTATAAAAAAATTGTTCTTTAAATTCCTGACGAAAACACCGGATACCTTCTTCTCCTGTGCAATGAGATACTGCCACCTTTTGAATATTAAAGTTTCTCATTGCTTCAATCGTTTTCTGTATCCTAACCTCATCGGCCTCAACTAAATGGGTTCCCCCTATCACTGCATATATTGGCATTTTTACTTTTTCATATATGGTACCTAAAATATTAATTACGCCAATATGTGAACACCCGACAATTACTACCAACCCTTTATGAGTCTTAATACCAAGTGAAATTTCATCATCAAAATCATCTGGTATATAACTGGAATTTACTTTTATAAAAAATTTACTGTTCCTTTGCTCAAAGTCATTATTTCTTCTAAAATGATGAAAAATAAAAGTATGCTCTGTTAAATTTTCCATTTCATCATATACTTTTTTTAAATTAATATTCTTTTGTTCAATAAACTCTTCATCAAAAGAATTACCATTAAATTTATACTCGTTTTGTGAAACTTTTTTATATTTTGGCTTAAAGAATTCTTCTCCAACAATTAACTGAGGAACTTTATGTATCTCTTTTACAAATTTTTGAAACCCACCACTATGATCATAATGTCCATGACTCAAAAGAAGATAGTCTAAATTTGTTAAATCCTGATTCAATTTATTGGAATTTTGAATGAAATCTCCACTTTGACCAGTATCAAAAAGAATACGTTTTCCATCTATTTCTATAAGCAAAGATAATCCATGCTCATAATGTAATTTATTCTGATCGTCCGGATTATTTTCAATTAATGTTGTTATCCTCAACTCCATAGTTTCTCCTTCCGACTAATAAATGACTTTAGTCATTGCAATGACCTTCATGAGCATGTTCTGTACATACGCTTCCTGTAGATTTTAAGATTCCGGCAATATATTGCTGAATCACATCATCAACATTTCCCTGCGCTCCTACGATAACTTCAATTCCATTTTCAGCAAACAAATCCTGTGCCGTTTCTCCCATTCCTCCCGCAATTATAACTTCTGCTTTTTGTTCTTTTAAAAATACAGGTAAATATCCCGGTTTATGACCAGGATTAGCTACAAAAGATTTATCCTTTATTTCTACATTTTCAATTTCATAAATTGTAAAGCCTTCACAATGTCCAAAATGACCACTAACCACGTTTTTATCACTTGCTACTGCTACTTTCATCTTTAATCTCCTCCATTAATAAATATTATTATGAGCATATGCTACTTATAATAATACTATTCATAAAAGCAGTTGTCAAACATTTTTAATTAATCTCATTTTCTTCAATATATTTTTCCATTATTTCTGCAGCAATTCCAACCAATTCAATACATGGTCTTTTTTTATAATACTCAGCAGTTCTTAATTCTGGTTCAGGATTGTCTTTCCCTTGTCCCATCCCCAATAAATCTCTGCAAATGATGGAACGGTTTTTCTCTTCAAATTCTTTTGCAAGATACTGGATTCTTTCATAATGTTCAGTTTTGGCAGCATGATTATTGGGATCATTATAACCATAAATCATTCCGGCAACCATGAACATTCCTGTTACCGCACCACAGACTTCTCTAAGTCTCCCCATACCTGCCCCAAAAGAAGAACTTATCTTTAACGCTGTATCAAAATCCATATGGTACTCCTTACAAAATGCCAAAAACACAGATTGTGAACAGTTGTACCCCTTTTTAAAATAATCCATCGCAAGTTCCGCATGTGATTTTTCTATACTTTTTAATTCTCCATCCATTTTTTTACCTCATCATTCCCTATTTTATAGCATAAAATTACAAGCATATGCCCTTAAATAATTTTATCAGATTCTAAACAGATGTCAAATATTTTATGAAAAAAACCTCTAAATCATTCTATCAGAGGATATCGTAATTTAGAGGCCTTATCTATAATATTTTTTATGGGTTATTCTTCTTCTAAAGTATGTATTCTACTTTCTTTTATAATGCAGCCAACTGCTTACCAAGCTCATTGCATTTAACCAGATTAGCATCGTCCGGTGCTTCTTGAGACATTAGACCTTCCCCATTCAGTACGTTGGCACCTGCATTCTCCATTCTTTCTACCCATTCTCTCATCCACTGTCCATCTCCCCAGCCATATGCACCAAATAGTGCTATATTTTTTCCTGCTGCGAATTTTTCAACTTCTTGTACAAATGGCTCCATTTCTACTTCTTCTAATACCTCATCTCCCATTGCAGGGCATCCAAGTGCAAATACGGAAGAATTCTTCAATTCATCTAATGATGCGTTCGATACCTCTACAACTTCTACTTCTTTACCTGCTTCTATCACACCTTGACCAATGGCATTCGCCATTGCTTCTGTATTCCCTGACTGTGACCAAAAAACTACACTGATTTTACTCATATTCAATCCTCCTAAACTGCTATTTTCTTTAACCTGCTATTACTAAAAATTTCTATTATTTCTAAAATACCCACACCATAAGAAACTAAACGTACAACTACTTCCTTTGCATGATCAAATCTTGCGAATAAACTTAATTTTTCCAATAGATTATCATATACTTTCCAATAACCTGCGTATAAAAAGTTTTTTCCTTTATTTGTAATAAATCCAAATACATCTTCAGGCGGATACCCCAACAGCACTCCCATTTCATGAGGAAATTGAAGTCCATCTTTTTTATATCTCACATATTTTTTCCTAAATGTTATTAATACCTGTTCAAAAATATAACTTTTGTAACCAAGCATATTCAACAATTTTCTTACCCCTTTGCCTTTCAAATAATCTGACAATTCATCCATGCGATATAATAAGAAAGCCGTTTTATCTATTGTTACACTAAGAACAAAAAATGAAATTTCAGTTTCTTTAAACATTTTAACAACATGCTCCGTATGCTCATTCGGAACTATTAACAAGTTCGATACTTTTAACCCTGTTAACAAAGGCGCACATTGAAGTGCCAATTGTATCTCTAAATTTTTCAAATCCATACTTTGAATTATTTGAAATACTTCCTGATTCATTTTTCCCCCTTTCCAGTTAGCTGTATCTAACCTTCATTTATTGTAACGAATTTCTTACATATGGTCAATATCCGTACTGATTGTTTTTTATCAATAATCTTTAATGACTTTTCTTTTCAAAAGTAAAAATCTTAAATCCACTTTTCTCATACAGTATCTCCATCTCTTTTTCCCCATATACATGAAAATCTCCTTTATTCATCCTTGGAAAAAAACATGATTTAGGATCCATATATGAAAATTACATCTCGTAATATTCAATATAATTAATCTTCCATTTGGTTTTAAAACACTATATGCCTCTCGAAAAAATGATTCCACTTTCTGATAATGATGAAATATCCATTTTATCTTCCCAATCAAATTTATGAGCTTCCTTGTTAAATTTTATTCTGGACAGCTCTTTATAGTCTTTTTTCTTCACATTTTACCTCCCTATTGTTACTATCCCAATGAAACATCCAAAACCATCATAACTGCAAATCCGAAAGCAAATCCTAGTGTACAAATATCTGTCTTATTATCTGCTGATGCTTCGGGAAGTAATTCTTCTACTACAACAAATATCATTGCCCCTGCAGCAAATGATAAAAAATAAGGTAATGCTATAGAAATAATTCCTGATGCAGCAATCGTTAAACCTGCAAAAACAGGTTCGACCACGCCGGATACTACTCCGTACAAAAAGGATTTCTTTTTACTGTTTCCTTCGCTTTTAAATGGCAGTGATATGATTGCTCCCTCAGGAAAATTTTGAATTGCAATTCCAATCGCTAATGCAAAAGCAGAAGCCATACTTATCATATCACCTTGCGATGTTATTCCTGCGAATACTACTCCTACAGCCATTCCTTCAGGTATGTTGTGAAGCGTAACTGCCAGCATCAGCATTGCCGTATTCGAAAGGTGTGTTTTAGGACCTTCTAAAACTTTCCCATCCAAATGAAAATGTGGAACTATTTTATCTAATATAAACAAGAAAAATATACCTAGAAAAAAACCAAGCACTGCCGGAACAAAAGAAAACCTACCCATTTTATTCGACATCTCTATAGATGGAATCAATAATGACCATACCGATGCCGCAACCATGACCCCTGAAGCAAATCCTAGCAACGCTCTTTGTATCCAATCTTTTATCTCATTTTTTATAAAAAAAACACAAGCAGCACCTAATGTAGTGCCTACAAACGGAATTAATATACCAATTATTAATTTCATAATAACACCTCCTTCAAAACAAAATGAAAGGGTATTCTTTAAGTATGTAATATTTTTGTCTAATTTTTGAAATCGCTTTCACATTGTTTTACTGTAACTGTCAGAACATTCTGTTCCTTCATATATCCACATGCTTTTAAACCTTCTTTTATCACTGATATCCACTTCTTTGCCGAAAGTTGATGGACTGAGTTATCGTCTAATTTAACCGTGCAGACATTCTCTATTTCACATTCATCTGAACAAGCGACCTTATACATATTTTTCCTATTGATTGCTCCAATCTCTTCTAAGGTATTTATCATTCGATATACAGTAGCCATCCCAATCCTGTTATCTTCTTTTGTTGCTTTATAATAAATCTCTTTGCAGCAAGAACACTCATTTTGCAGAATAATACCAAGTAGAATCAACCGCTGTTTTGTAATTCTACAACCTCTCTCTTTTAATTGCTCAATTATAATCTCTTTTTGCATCTGTGTTCTTTGATAATTACTGGCTTCATTGGCCTTTTTTCTACCATAGCTAAAATTATTCTGAATCAATTTTCATTCCTCCAAATTCCTAGTTTATTCCATTTCAATTTTGTGGAATCTTGTACTTGATAATGATTTTCACTTCTATGTAGTTAGTATATGCTAACTACTATTAGTTGTCAAGAACTGGAATGATTAATTTTATCACTAATTCTTATTTTTTTCCAATCACACACAACCATTTTTTGTTTTTATGTCTATCAATATGTATATCCTTAAATCCTGCCTGCTGCATTAAGTTTTCTATTTGATTACCTGTGTAAATTTCCATCTCCAGCATTTTCTCCCACATTTCATTACCCTGTATTCTCTGCATTTCATTACAAATCATAAAGGATCCACCCTTTTTCAAAACTCGATACACTTCTTGAAAACTATTCAATATATTTTTCCAAAAATATATTGTTTCAAAAGCTGTTACGCATTCAAAATAATCTTGTTCAAATGGTAAGGCTTCTACATTCGCTTCTTTAATCTCTACCTGCCCCACTTTTACCGCTTTCTTATTAAGTATTTTGGATTTCTCAACACTAAATGCGGAATAATCAATTCCATAAATCTTGGATGAAGGAACAATTTCAAGTAAATTTTTTATATTTTTTCCACCACCACATCCAATATCTAGAAATACTTGATATGAGTTCAAATTTAAATGAGAAAACCCCCACAAAGAGCATGAATTGTGTCCTATATTCATTAAATCTAATATAATTTTCCCTCCCAGTGTTTTTTTAGGTTTTCTTGCATTTTCAAAAAATTTAGATAATATTATTAATACCTCCCGCTAATATAAGTATTTACCTTCACGAATGGTTTCCCGCTCGCAAAACAGTTTCATTATTTTCTACAAAATATATATTTCACCTCTAAATTGAAGTTAGTTTCAACTAACTATTAGGTAAAAAAAGTGAATCCATTAATCATTTTATGAATTCACTTTTTCTTCATTATATCTTAAGCCTCATTCTTAATATTAAATGCTTCTAACCCAGGATAAACACCATTGGTTCCAAGTTCTTCTTCTATACGTAACAATTGATTATATTTTGCAACTCGCTCACTTCTACTAGGTGCACCAGTTTTAATTTGACAAGTGTTAAGAGCTACTGCCAAATCAGCAATTGTCGTATCCTCAGTTTCTCCGGAGCGATGAGAGGTAACCGCAGTGTATCCTGCTTTATGAGCCATTTTAATTGCTTCCAACGTCTCAGACACTGAGCCTATCTGATTTAATTTAATAAGAATTGAATTTGCACATCCTAACTGAATACCTTTTTGAAGTCTTTCCGTATTTGTAACATATAAATCATCACCTACCAACTGTATTTTATCACCCAATTCTTTGGTCATAAGCTGCCAGCCTTCCCAGTCTTCCTCATCCAATCCATCTTCAATGGAATAAATCGGATATTTAGAACATAATTCCTTCCAATGTTCCACTAATTCTGCAGAAGTAAATTTCTTACCACACTTTGGTAGGACATATTCTCCCTTTTTATCACTTTTCCATTCACTGGATGCCGCATCCATTGCAAGTACAAAATCTTTGCCCGGCTCATATCCGGCCTTTTTCACAGCCTCTAATATGTAATCAATCGCCTCTTCATCACTGGCAAGATCCGGCGCAAAACCACCTTCATCACCAACAGAAGTGGCTAACCCTTTTGATTTCAATAATCCTGCTAGTGCATGGAAGACTTCTGTACACCACCTAAGTCCTTCCTTAAAACTCTCAGCTCCTGTCGGCATAATCATGAATTCCTGAACATCAACAGTATTTGCTGCATGAGCACCACCATTTAAAATATTCATCATTGGAACAGGCAGTCTGTTTCCACTGATTCCACCTATAAAACGGTATAATGGAATCCCTAATGACATTGCAGCTGCTCTTGCACAAGCAATTGATACTGCCAAAATCGCATTTGCTCCAAGTTTTGATTTGTCTTTTGTTCCATCAGCCTGAATCATTATGTTGTCCACAAGATAAATATCAGAAGCATCTGCTCCAACCAATGCATCATTAATTAAAGTATTGATATTTTCTACTGCTTTCGCAACACCTTTGCCGCTAAATCTGCTTTTATCTCCATCACGTAATTCCAATGCTTCAAATTCACCTGTGGATGCTCCGCTCGGTGCTGCTCCCCGCGCTATGGTACCATCTAGAAGATGTACTTCTGCTTCCACAGTAGGATTTCCTCTGGAATCAATAATTTCACGGCCTAATACCTTTTCAATCTCTAAATAATTCATTTTTGACTTCCTTTCTTTAGATTCCTATTCGCCCTGCTTGGCACAAGGCGAAAGGAGTCTTCAATGATTTATTCACACATGGTTAGTTTAATCTAACCTATAATATTTTACCAAATTATAGTATTTGTTTCAATACTCTTAATGATATTTTTTATCAATAAGAGCCATCTTAATACTAAATTAATATTTTTAAATTTACTATTGATACCTGTAATTTTTCTTATATGATTAGAATGAAATTATTAATTAGGAAGGAACTATTTATGGGATATTACTTAGATTTATCTAAAATATTGCTCGATACATGGAAAACTAAACTTAAAACAGAGGATTTATTACCCAGCCAACAAATTCTCAAAACTAATTTTTGATTAAAGATGCAAGAAATTTTACAATAGACATAGAGTACTAAATTTATAAAAGGACAGATTCTCATTCCTGATCTGCCCTTTTAACTATTGATTTAATTCGTTTGTCAATACTGATGATGCACATCGGCATCGGCATCCTCTTTTGTCGGATGAACTGTACCATGCGGATGTTGAGGTGGTGCATAAAGTGAATATAATTTAATTGGTGTATTACCAGTATTTATTAAATTATGCCACTTACCGGCCGGTATTATGATAGCGAAATCATCAAAAACTCTTCTCTCAAAATCAAAACAGTCTTTTCTATTTCCCATTCTAACAATACCCTGCCCCTCTTCTATCCTTATGAACTGGTCAACATCTGGATGCATTTCTAATCCTATTTCTCCTCTAACAGGAATACTCATCAGAGTGAGTTGTAAATATTGTCCTGTCCATAATGCAGTTCGAAACATATTATTTTGCTTCGTGACTTCTTCAATATTAACAACAAAAGGGTTAGGTCCATAGTCTTTCATTGTATTCATATAATTGGAATACTTCTGTTCTCCACTGTAATGTGGTCCTCTCGGAGATTTATTATAGATAGGAATCATGCCTTTCTTTATCTTATTTATTTTATAATATGACCTTTGTGATAAGAAAGTTCATCTTAAGCACCACTGGCCATTCTAGTGACAGCAACATATATCTGAGATATTTTATACCAAGTAGCTCTATCCACTATACCGGTTTGAGGTAATGAGAAAATACTTTGAAATTGTTTGACCGCTGCAGACGTTTTCGGACCATAAATACCATCAACACTAAGTTTGGGGAGTGCCGGATATGCATCTGCAATACGATTCAATTGACTCTGTATCGTTCTAACACTCTCACCACGAGAACCAATCGTTAGATTCTCATTCCCCCAAGAAGAAGGAACTCCTGATACTTGTGTTGCTGTATTAATAAACATTGCATTACCATAATAGTTCCTTATAATTTGAACAGCAGAATACCCTTGATCGCCTAAGTATTTTGATCCCCATTGAGACATCCAATTGGGACACTGTACTCTATTACCATCACAATATTGTGTTAATATAGGCTGTTTTACTCCTGGAAATGATAAATAATTTACAAATACTGAATCAACAATAAACCCTATATTCTGGAATATATTTCTTCCTCTGGTCCATTTATGATCATATGCCGTTGAGGAAGTAATCGTAAAATTATATCCCTTACTAACATACCATTCTGTAAACACCCTATTTAATGTAAAAGACAAAATTGCAAGAACATTTGCATAAATCGTAGATTCAGGCCATGTAGAATATATTTCACTGCATGCCACGTTTTTTATATAATCTCGAAATCTGATCCAATAATTTGGTGCCCACTTATTAGGCACTCCGTCATGTACTATGATATATTCTGGAATAACAACCTCACTTAATACAATTTCTCCTGTTTCCCTGATAGGTTTTATTGGTTCTTCTGGTATCTTAGGTGGATATTCTCCATAAAGAGTATTTGGTTGAATCACAATTTCTTCTTCTGGTCCAATATCTTCTTCTACCAAAGGATTTAAAATAACATCCTGCTGTGCTAAAGTATTTGAAAAGATTTCAATATTAAAGAAAACTATTGTTTCAAAACCCGGAGCACTTACCCGGACGTCGTAAATTGAAAATGGTCGAGTACTACTAGTTGGCTCCAAACTATAATCTATATTGGGAGCTGGTAATGATACTACTTCTGATAATCCGGAATTATTAGTCGTCAATTCTGCTAACACATTTGTCACATCACCTGAATATGTTACAATTGCCTTTGCATCTTCAATGGGAAATGAATTTATCGTTGTACAACGCACTTGAAACTGTCCCATAGACTGCGTATCTACTTGTGCCGGATATAATGTAAAAGGTGCCGATTTATTCATATAGAATCCTCAAATTACTATTTGATATAATATATGATTTTACCTTAACATCGTGTATTACTTTAATTTATTTATTTTTGGGACATAATTTACAATTTACATTACGGCATTTTTTACAAACAAACAAATATATTTCTGCAATACCGATTAATAACAGAGCCCAAAATATAAAGAAAAGTGGTTTACATTTCCAAAGCCAATATTGAGGAAATCCACAAAGAATAAGCGCAGGTATCATAACACCAAGAATATCTTTCAAATAATATTCTCTTACCTTCCTTTTAGGCAATAGCTTTGTAATTTTCCCTGGAAAAACATGTCCACAATCTTCTAATCTGCACATACACTTTGAACAATATGAAAATATAACGACAATAGGAAGCAAAAAAAGAGCCGTTATGTAAAACAAACCTATTTGAATTGAATGTAACATAATAGAAACTAATCCGATTAACATTGCAAACATTATAATTAATAATGAAAATACCCCATGAAACTTTCCTTTCATTTTCTTATTCCTTCCCTCATGATTTTTTTCTTTCTACTATAAAAAACAGACTTTACAGCCTGTTTTTAATATAATACTATCGACAATTTTTGTCAACTTCCACGATTTACTTAAGATATAGTCTGAATTGTTATATAATGTTCTTCAACAGGGCCTTCGTTTCCCGGTGGATATAATTGCAATACAGCATTGCCAATTCCCTCTCTAGCTCCTTTTATTGTAAAAATTTTACATCCTCCACTTCCCATTTTTATTGGAAAATCTGGAACATATTCATCATTAACTATTTCATATACTCCAGAATTATCTGGTATCATATACCATCTATACCCAGTTGTTTCATTACTTTTAATTTTAATTTCTTTTTCTTCATTTATTTTTAGGATTACTTTTGTAGGAAGCATATTGGAACAATTTTCATTCGAGTAACTACTTTTTTCCGAGTCATATGCCTTTATATTAATATTATTTCCCTGCTCAGTAGTAAAAGTATAAAAAGGTTCCATTGTTTTTACTAAAGGACAACTTAAAGTAATACTATTAAATAAACAGCTTCTCCTATCTTCTTGATGAAACAAATCTATTGCTTCTTGTATGCTAACATTTATATTTTTATCATTCATATAATACAAACCAGGTCTTCTATAAATTCTTTCCGGTGATTCACATTTTTCTTTCGTACACCATTGTGAAAACCATTGATTATTTGATTCATATTCATTATAAATATATTCTATATCATCATATGATTGACCTATTCCATTTTTAGGGTAATATATAATAAGTAATGTATTGTTATGCAATTCTATTTCACCTCTTAATAATCTAAAGCTTAAAACCATCTTATGTTTTATAAAAAAAATTGTTCTTTCATAATCTCTGCTCTATTTTATTTTCTTTTATTATAGAAAAACATTGCCAAAGAAGCAAATAAAATAATTAGATAACCAATAAAACTATATGCATCAGGTACTTCATCTAATATAAAGTAAGAAAGTATTGTAATAAAAATAATCTGAAAATAATCATAGATGGATATTTCCCTGGCCGGAGCATAAGTATAAGCTGCTGTTATGGAAAATTGACCACCTGCTGCTGCAACCCCTGCACCCAAAAGCATAACTATTTGTTCACGGCTTGCAACATGAAACCCGGCAATCATCATTGGTATCATAGAAATACAGGAAAATGCTGAAAAAAATAATACTATAAATGCTCCAGGCACACCATGACTTCCCAGTTTTCTAACAAACGTATAGGCCAATCCTGCACACATTCCTCCACTGATACCTGCCAAAGCTGGAAGCAAAGAAATTTCTGCAAATCCGGGTTTAAGAATAAATAACATTCCAATAAAAGCAATTATTACAAAAAAAATCTGTTTTAACTTTACTTTTTCTTTCAAAATAAAAAAAGAAAAAATAATAACAAAAAATGGACTCAGTTTATTCAAAGCAGATGCATCGGCAACAAGCATATGATCAATGGCATAAAAATTGCAGACAATCCCAATACAGCCAAATATAGCCCTTGCCATTATATCTATCCAATCCTGTTTTTTTATTTTGATTTTGATTGTATTTTTACTCTTTATCATCAAAATTACAGCTATAAAAAAAGCAATCAGATTTCTAAAAAAACTTTTCTCATAAGCAGGAAGATTTCCTGACAGCCGTACAAAAATGCTCATACAGGCAAAACAGAAGGCCGATAAAATAATAAAAAATATTCCTTTCAATTTTTTTTGTGAATTATATTCTAGTGTTTTCATATCTTTTATTTTTCCTTAATCTCTCACTTTTCATTATATTTCCAAATATTTGTTTATCAATTATACTATAACATAATGTATCAATACATTCTGCATATTGAATATTTATATTAAAATCAAATGATTTCAAAATAATATTAGCGTCTTATTGAAAGTTAATTTCTTTCTATCATTCATAAGAATCTCCCCTCCATAAAATCCTTTATGGAAGAAAAGTCTTTTAAATTTCCTAAAGCCCACATAAGTTTCATGGTGGCTGCTTCTGTTGTCATATCACCAGCATATATGATTTTATATTTTGTAAGTATTTTCCCAACAGCATAAATACTTAAATCAATCCCCTCGCATAAACACTGCGTAGTAATAACAACGGCTAATCCTGCTTGTATCAACTCTTGAACCTTTGAAACAATATCATAATCAGCATTTGGAATACCTCCGATTCCAAAACTTTCAATAATAACACCTTTATAATTATCTTTGATATAATCAAAGATATGAGGCTTAATACCTGGAAAAATCTTTAGAATTAAAATGTCTTCGCAAAGATTAGTCTGCAATTTTAATTCATGTGATTTAAATTTATCACGGTATTCATCATTGTTCAAAATACTGTTATATATAATTTTCCCTTCTTTTATCTCTGCTACTGTTGGAAAATTTATACTTTGAAAGGAATCTGTGCTCCTTGTTTTTACTTTAACTGCATAGGTCCCGTACATGATTTTACTATCGAATGCTACAAATATCCCTGGAAAATCTTCATTTGCAAATCGAATGGCATCTGTTAAATTCTTTTTTGCATCGGTATTTAAAGCCTTGATTGCAATTTGAGATCCAGTTACAACAACAGGTTTCTTAATATTTTGTAACATATAAGTTAACGCTGCTGCCGTATACCCCATTGTATCTGTCCCATGCGTTACAACAAATCCGTCATATTCTTGATATTTACTATAAATGGCCGCAGCAATTTTGGCCATTAGCTTAGGATTCATATTCGTGCTGTCAACATTCATAATCGATATACCTGATAAATAACAAATTTCTTCAATTTCTGGTATATAGGATAACATCTGTTGTGCATCTATCGTTGGTATTAATCCTTGTTCTGTTTCCGATGAAGCAATCGTGCCTCCTGTTGCTAATAAAAGTATTTTCTTCATAATATAATCGCCCTCTGATTAAAGTATTTATGTATTCTACTTCTCAATATTATTATTAACTACGCTCATTCTAACATCATTTTTATTGTCCCACATAAATAGCCCGGTAAATCCCCCTATTATGGCAACAATAATACATGAAAATACCAACCACATATATGGTAGATATTGTAATGTTGAGACGCCCAGAATACCCGCCATAAAAATTCCATTGTCACTCCAAGGTATCATACCTGCTGTTAAGGTCCCACCAAATTCAGTGTTTCTTGAAAGAATTTTTCTGCTATATCCTAATTCGTCATATTTAGGAGCCATTACTTTAGGAGTTAGGATTATGGATACATACATTGCACTTCCAAACAAGTTGCCTAGAAATCCAACAATTAATGAAGATATTGTAAGCATACCGCCACCATGGATAAAATTATCAATTTTATCAGCAATAACTTTGATAATACCAATTTGATCTAATAACCCACCAAAACCAAGACCCAGTATAATAATTCCAACAGATTCTAACATGCTATTCATACCACCACGTTTTAAAATCTCATCAACAAAATCAATCCCGGTATTACTCGGTATCTGTGCCCAAGCACTTGAAATCGCTGAAACTGGTGATAACCCTTGAAATATTATGCCCCAGACAATACCTAGACCAGATCCCAAAAAAATCACAGGAAGTGAAGGCATTTTTAAAATGAGCAAGACAATAACAACAAGCATTGGTACAAAAGAAATTAAACTGATATTAAATATACTATCCAACGAATTCATTACTTGATTAATTTGTGACAAATCTGCTTTTCCTCCGCCAACAATAAAACCTGTAATTGTGAATGCAATACCTGACATGATATATCCGATAAGAGACAACGGAAACATACCTTTCACATGATCCATTACATCAATATCACACATAGATGCCGTTAAAATGGTACTATCCGATAACGGTGATAAGTTATCACCAAAATATGCACCCGATAGCACAGCTCCGGCAGTAATTGGTGCAGGTATCCCTAATCCGGCTCCAATCCCCATCATTGCAATCCCTGCTGTCCCTGCTGTTCCCCAGGAAGTCCCAGTCGCTACTGATGTAAGACTGCAAATAATTAGTGTTGTAAGCAAGAATATGGAAGGATGAATGACTTTCAATCCATAATAAATCAAGCTTGGTACAATACCACCTGAAATCCAGGTACCTACTAAAACTCCAACTGACAATAAAATTAGAACAGCGTCCATTCCATTATAAATCCCTTTTGTAACGGAATATTCCATTTCTTTGTAACTATGACCTGTCATTTTTCCTACGAACATTGCCAAAAACCATGCGCAAAAAATTGCAAGATGAATCTTAATTTCTAAAGCATTAAATAAAAATGCCAGAAATAAAAATCCTCCCAATACAAATATAGACTGAAACAAATTTGGCCTTTTTTTACTTTTCATTATGTAAGAACCTCCAATTAAAATTTGATAGAATTATTATGGTAACCCCTACTATATTCTACTGTATTTATATCATTTGTCAAACCTTTGACTAAAATAAAAAACTACCATAAATAATAATAAATGGTAGTTTTAAAATAAATTTATTCATTTTTATTAAAAAAAGTAACGTTACGCAAAATTAGAATATACTTTTTTTATTTTTCTTCTAAAAATACATATTAAACTTACATTAATAGCAACAGAAATTATTATGAAAAAAAACGGAATCATTACCTTAGCGTGTTGCAGCGTAAATAATGTATGTTTTTCCTGAATATAAGAACCAATCAGAACACAATTTTGACTGTCTTTACATGTTACAACAATTCCTTCTCTTAAATCACGCACGTCAATAAATGAAATATTCCCGCTTTTTACACTAAATTCTTTATTTAATCCACGCCTTGATTTTACAGATAATGGTCCGGTATATGGCTTCCCATATACCAAAACAAAAATTGAGGTCTTGTTTTTTACAATTATTTCAATCGGTATATTACTTTTTTTAAACTTTGTTGAAAAATTTGGTTTTCCCTGCGTTTCATTGGTATCAGTTTTTGCACACAAAAAAATGTTTTCGTAATTTCCATCACCATTAATATCTAATTTCAAATTGTCTGCAAGTACTAAAAAACTCCCACTCATAATGGAAGAAAATTCTAACGTTTTTCCTGGCTCTTCATGACTGCTGCCCTTCTTATCCAAATACATTACATTATGGATTTTGTCTTGTAATATTGGATGATAGTTTAACGCAATATTTCCATCTTTATAAGAAAACCAAAGTAATTGATTCTGGATATCTGAATTGGTTCTGGATTGAAAAGACATTTCTCTTTTTTCCATTAACTGCGGCATAATAACACATTTCAAATATGGACTTGAAATAATAGATATTTTGATCATTACAACAATACCTAATAAAATTGTTCTATATTTTCGGGTCATTTTACGCACTCCTGCCTTCTACCATAATCTTCTGAGTAATCATTTCATTAAATGCTTCCAAACGAATACGTAACTGCTCGATATCCTGATAATTATAATCTGTTTCTAAACGAAATATTGGTATTTGTAATTGTTCAAAAAAGGCTTCGAATTTTCTTAGTTCAAAATCATACTCTATCTGACCTTTTAAAACATGAAATATCACACCATCAAATTGAAACTTTTTATTCAATTCCAGTGTTCTCTTATAAAGCCCTTCATTTTCTACAAAAGAAGGGGAAATACCATTCGATAACGCCTTTTTGCTTAATTCATGAATCATTTGATGGAACTTATTATTTGCTAAACTTTTTCTTTCCTGTAAGAAATTTGTTATCGGATTTATCGTTGCTGCAATATCCATCTCCAATTCTTCTAATAAAAATGGAATCTTATAATTTGGAAAATAGATTGGTGAACCTATCAATAATAACTGTGGTTTTCTATTTATCCTAATCTCATCCAATTTTTCGAATCCTTTCATTTCCTTTGCTAATGCTTGAACATGATTGGCCCAAATATCTTTTGAACTTTCCCAAAAATAAGAATTCGCTACCAGCATAAGCATACTTCCGTTAAATACACTTCTATATTTTTTATATGTATTTTCTAATTTCTGATATGCATTTTTTGCATTTTTAATACTTGTTATAGCTTTTAATAGTTTCGACTTTGTTATTTTTCGTTTTAAGTGCTTCTCTAATAAGGCTATAACTTCTTCAACCTGCTGCTCCCATCTTTTACACAAACTAATACTATTTTTTGTGCTTGGTAATTCTATTGGAATCACACGCATTTTATCATTTAACATATTCGAAAGTTTTCTCATACTATCACAAACAATAGGTATTAAAACAACTTGATTCTTATCCAAATCCATTCCCTTCTGAAGCAAAATGCCAAGTATTGATTTTGTAACGGCATCTGTATCTCTAGGTACCATATTGTCAGCTTCATTGGAACTAATAAGACTCCCCCCTATGACATAAACATGTTCTTTTTCTAGTGCTAATAAAATCTCTTCTGGAAAATCCAATCCAAGTATAATCACTTTCGGTTCTTTCTCCAATAATGCTTGCGCATGTTCTTGTGCAAGTTTCGTAAAATAAGCCATTTCTTTTAATGTTTTACTCTTTTTATTTATCATATTAATAGAGTCACTCCACTCCTTATCATATAAATCTAAAAAATTCCCCTTCATTTTCTTCCCTCTTTTCTTATAAAATTTTGGCACTTTACCCCTATCCTTATTTATGAAAACAGCATAATAACACCTGTTATTATTATCATTACATAAATTCCATAACGAACAAATCCAAACATTTTCGGTACTTCTTCTTGCATTTTATTCATCACTAATTTTGTAATAATAAATATTAAAACGAAAGGAGCCAAAGTACATGTTATACTAAATACAATTCCTAATATTAATGCCTGCCAAAGAAACATTGTCAGTGCATAACCGGATATAATAATTAATGGTGCACAAGGCGTCAACCCATAGAAAAAACCTCCAATCAGTGGTGAAACATTTGTTATTCTATTATCTCTTTTACATGAGCCACAAGTAGAACATTCTTTTTTCCCAGACCGTCTTATACATTCCATTAACATATAAATTCCTGAAATAATAAGAAATATTGGCATTAAATATGTAAATTTATACTTCCCAAAATATCCGCCTTCATTCACAAATATCTCACCGACCAAAGATGCTGTCAAACAAACGATTAACACCGCCAAAGCCTTCCCCATAAAAAATCTAACAAAAACCCTCCCTGTTTTTTGAGAATCGCCCTCTGCCTGAACTACATAACCAGTTAAAAACATACTTATCATCGGACTACAACCGCTCCCACATGATAATCCCATAACAATTGAACTTAGAAGACATGAGGTAAAACCAGTTATTTCAATTGTTGACATCTTTTTCATACCTCTCTTTTGCAAGTAACGCCGCACCAATAGCACCGTTAAACTGAGGATATTCAGCTACATAAACATCTCTCATAAGCTCATCTTCGAAGGCTTTTCTTAGTCCAATATTTAGTGCACCTCCTCCGGTCATTATAATATCTCCTCCCATCTCAGATTTTCTTATCATTTTGATGATTCTTTTGGCCATAGATAAATGCATACCAAATAAAATATCTTTTCTTTCATATTTTCTTGCTACTAATGATATTACTTCTGACTGCGCAAATACAACACACATACTATTGATATCACAGGGTTCCTTACTTTCTAAAGAAATCGGTCCAATCTTTTCTATTGTTGTCTCAAGGATCTGAGCGATTACTTCCATAAATTTTCCGGTACCTGCTGCACATTTATCGTTCATAGAAAAATTCTTAACATTATAATTACTGTCAAGATAAATAATTTTGCTATCCTGTCCACCGATATCAATAATCATACCCGGCTGAAAACCGTTTTGAGCTGTTAACCGAATTCCATATGCATGCGCTGTAATTTCCGAAACATCTTCATCTGCTACATCAATAATCTTTCTGCTATAGCCGGTTGCCATAATGTATTTGATCTCATCTCTTCTGATTCCGTATTCTTTTGCCATTTCCTTTAGCAAATTTTCTGCCGCACCGGAGTTATCTATTCCGGTATTTGTAACTTTGGTCAACACGACTGCTTTGTCTAAAATTAAAGCTGCCTTGATATACGTTGAGCCTCCATCTATCCCTAGAAAATAGTTTTTCATATTTACTCATCCTCATCTTCTTTCTACAATAACCCAAACATCACTTTATCTAAATTTAATCATTTCAACAAAGGCTTCCATACGAATTTTTATCTGTTCTACATCTTCTTCATTATAATCACTTTCAACACGTATCATGGAAATCCCCAATTCACCCAGTACTTTTTCCATCTCTTGATACTCAAAATCATATACTAAACATCCCCTCAAAACATGATATATGACTCCATCCACCTGGTAATCGTGAACCATTTGTTTGATTCGCTCAATTCTTTGCCTATTTTCAGTAAAAATGGGACAACTGCATGGTAACACATATCGATTTGCAAGTGCACGCATTAATCCATCCATAGAAGTATCACAAACTGCAACAGGATCATATAAACCTCTATCTCCCATGCAGGTCTCATCTGCCACTACAACACCACCCATTTCTTCAATTAATAGTGGAATCTTTAAATTAGGAAATGCAATTGGTGAGCCTGTAATTAAAATTCGTGGCAATTTCTTTTTAGTAATATAATTTTTTTGTTTTAATTTTACCTCTAACTCATTATTAAGTAATTTAAGATTTGCCGCCCAACACGTTTTGTCATCATATGAAAATGAATTCATGACCGCCATTGCATGTGAACCTCTAATCAAAAGATTACGATTTCCTTTTAGCTGTATAAATCGATATATTTCATCTTGTACAACCGCCATTTCATCAATTTGATGTTCCAAATCTATACGGGTGACCTTTTTGCCAGTTATTCTCCCGATCTTTTCCATCATAATGTAAAGTTCTTTAACATAATAATCCATTCCAGTATCATCTAATTTATTGATAGGTACATGTAACTCAAGCGTTTCTTTATAATCTTTCAATATACCTGCCATTTTTTTCTTACAATCGCAGGTAATCGGCACGATATACATACTGCAATCATCATAAATACTGCTGCCGCTTACCATATTGTTACCTACAACCGCTTTGACCAACGGACATGAATCCCTCGGAACTATATCATCCCCAAAATGAACGCCTGCATAATTACCACTACAAAGTTGAACCGGTCTTGCACCGGCTGCATATATTATTTCTTGAGGTACCATTACACAATAAGTTCCTATTATTTTTTCATTTGTACTACGAATGAAAGTATCATTTTCAATAAATGCTTTTTTCAATATCTTTCTAAAATATGTAAAATTATTTGGCGTTCCGGGCAATTCTTCAAGTTTATTTAAATACTTCACTGCTAACTGCCTTGATTTATTTAAAAATCTTTCTTTTTGTCTTTCCTCTAAACATTGATCTATGGAAGGACTTTTCATTGCATTATCCACGTTTCTTCTTCCTTTCTCTCTTAAGTCTCATAAAATCCTCTCTTGATGAAATATAAAACTTTTTGTTGCAAAAGGAAATAGCTAAAGCATTATTTTCAGGGCAACTCTTTACACACTCTCCACAAAAAATACACTCGGAAGTAGTAACATCTTTTTTTGACTTTTCTGTATAAATACTTTTTATTCTCATTGGACAAGCTTCGTAACATGCCCCACAACTTGTACAAGCCTGACAATCTTTTTTTATTTTAAAGAACGAGATTTTATGAAATATCCCTACCAAATATCCTAATGGGCAGATATTACACCAGAATCTACGCATAAAAAAACTTAATACAAACATGAGAATGGCTAATAGATAGCCTACCGTTATCGCATGATTAAACCCTGCAAACATAGGTGAAGTAATAACTGCCGGGCATATTCTGCAAAAATTGAAACCAAAAAAAGTCATTCCCAAAAAAACCAGAACTATTAAATATTTTGCAACTTTCAATACTTCCATTAATTTTTCTTTTCTACTAATTCCATCAATATGTAATATTTCTTTAATCTTATATGCGATATCCTGCATATAGCCCATAGGACAGATAAATCCACAAAATGTTCTTCCAAATATTACAATAAAAAGAAACAACGTTGAAAAATATACTGCCAGCTCAATCACGGAACTTCGCAAAAAAAGCTTGTCTAAATGAGATAAATAAAAGCATGCACAATGCACAATTTGATCCGAATTGGCAGGACATGCAAACACCGGCAAATCAATATTATGAATCCACCTTCCAAATATTTGTAAACCAAAAACAAAAAACAAAAAACTAGCCGTCATAAAAATCCAGCGAAATCTTTGAAACCACTTATACATTCTACTCTCCTTCTTAAGTATTTTTTTAATACCTTTATACTCTCCGTTCAAGTTCATGAAAATAAGGTTAGTATCAACTAACCTTAAATCATATTTATTATATCCACTTTTTTTATATTGGTCAACCATAATTTACCACTTGAGTTTTTTTATCATTACCGAATCATTGCTGGGTTTTACAATATTTTTTCAATACTATACTGGGAATTAATAACCAGCCACATCTGAGGAAACCAGTTCATAATATTCCAGATACTAATCCCTTTTAAATCAAATTCAGGTACAAGCTCAACAAAATTATTTATACTTCTGGCATCCCAAAATCTCACAATATATTCATCCCCTGTTATGTATTGAAAATAAGCTGTATTCGTAATTTCATCAAATTTTATATCAGCATTATTAATATTTGCAATTTCTAATACTGAATCATAAGTTACTGCCAACCCTTTTGAGACATTTGGAATATATGGATATCTCCAAACATAACCCATGGTAGGAACACCATAAAATGTTTTTTCCGGTGGTATTAACTTTGTTGCACGTTCAATAAATCGTTTATTTGAACTCATAGAAACCGTTCCCGGTGGAATTCCTTCCGTATATCCAAATGTATAACTGATTAACGTAATAGCGTCTACTTCTTGAGCGATTTCAGAATACTCAAGTCCTGGAAAGAATGTTCCGGACAGCAATTGAAATATACGTATGCTTAAAGCATTAAATACTTTATATCCTTCCACTTTTAAACGTTCTACTAGTTTTATCATTAACTCTCCATATATAGTACGATCCATCGGCATAATATATGGAGTATGGACACTTATACCAACATATCCTTTTGTTTCTAAAATAGCAAGCAGGTTATTTATGAACCGGTCTTGTTTCTCTTTACTCCATAGAATGGAATGTACTACATTCACTTCTTCTTCGATACTTTGCGAAAAAGCTGTCAGCATCATCATGGGTGCTACACCGTATGCCTTGCTTGTTTGTATAATTTCTGTATCATCAATATTATTAATTTCTCCCTCTGCTGTCACCGTATAGCTATAAATAGTTAGATATGTTAAAAAAGGTAATGTTTTCTTAAGAATGTCCATATCAATAAATGGATATGCATAACTATTAATGGTTATCCTCCTGTCTTTGTTCCCTTCATAACGAATCACAATCTCCTCACCAGGATAAATATATACTTGATCTGACAAATATGGATTGTTCCTTAAGAGTTCAAAAACCGTTACATTATGTTTTTCCGCTATCATACCTATCGTATCTCCCGGTTGGACTGTATACGTTATTTCTGGATACAATATAACAATAGCTTCTCCTACTACTAGATTATTGGGATTATTTATTTCATTCTCAATGATAAGTCTATCAGCTGATACACCATATTTATCAGCGATAGAATAAATAGTTTCTCCACTTTTGACTACATGAATTGTCATAATACTCACTTTAATTTTAGTTTTACTTCAATATATGTGAATTACTGTATATAATGCAAGGTTTCTAAATGATAACTCCTTATATCATAAAAGCCCCATTCCATAGATTTACTATGAAACAAGGCTTATATAGTTAATCACCAAATATTTCTTTTTTTAACCGAATTCCGGTCGCGGATACAGCTAATCCCCCTTGTCCGGTTTCCCGTAATGCGCAAGGCATCGTCTCTCCAATCTGACGCATTGCCTCAATGACTTCATCTGCGGGTATTACACTTTTAATTCCTGCAAGTGCCATTTCTGCTGCAGTAAATGCAATACTAACACCGGCAGCGTTCCTCTTTATACAAGGAACTTCTACTAACCCTGCTACCGGATCGCAAACAAGACCAAGTTGATTTTTCAACGCTATCGCACAGGCATTTGCAGACATTTCAGGTGTTCCGCCTGCCATTTCTACCAAAGCCGCTGCTCCCATTGCAGAAGCACTTCCGCACTCAGCCTGACAACCACCTTCGGCTCCTGCTAGGCTTGCATTTTTGGCAATTACCATTCCAAATGCCCCTGCTGTGAACAATGCCATAACAGCACTCTTCTCTGGAAGTTTTCTCTCTTCCATCATTGATATGATAGTTCCCGGAAGAATACCACAGCTCCCAGCTGTTGGACTCGCTACTATTTTTCCCATAGCTGCATTATATTCTGAAACTGCAATGGCATATGTAATAGACCGGTTAAAAAATTCGCCCAAGATACCTTTCTTTTTTGCATATTGACTCATACGCCAGCCATCCCCGCCAGTAAGACCGCTAGTGGATTTGATATCTTTCACGCTTCCGTTTTTTATCGCCTCTAACATAACATGGAGGTTTTCTGCCATTTGATCATATATCTCTTCTTCGGAACATTCACACTGCTGTGCCTGCGTCTGCAAGGTCAGCTCTGATATTGTAAGCTTTTCTTTCTCTGCCATAGTAAGCAGTTGCTGAATTGAATCAAATTCCATTTATATCCTCCTATAAAGCCCTTACCAACACTACATTGATAACATTTGGCAAACTTTTTAGCTTTATAACATCTTCTTCTTTTACATCTCCATCCACTTCAATTGTCATGAGTCCTTCGTGCCCTTTTTTCGGCCTGCACAACTGGAAATTTCCAATATTCATACCAGAAGCTGCTACGCTGTTTGATACTGCTGCAATCGTACCTTTTACATCACGATGTAAAACCAATAATGTATTTTGCTGTGCTTTAAACTCAACTTCCATTCCATTTACAGAGCGGATTTCAATATTGCCGCCGCCAACAGATGCTCCCTGCATCCGACATTCATTACCAGATTTTCCAACCAAATAAATCTCCACTGTATTCGGATGTGCCCCTTTGATTTGTGTTGTATATAAATGATATTGAATCCCCATAGACTTCGCAACTTCTTGTGCATTTCGAATTCTTATATCATCCGTATGCATATTCATGATTCCTGCTAATAATGCCTTGTCAGTTCCATGACCTTTATATGTCTGGGCAAAACTTCCACACAATCCAATTTCTGCCCGTATCGGCAGTTCATTTAATAATTTGTAGGCAATCCGTCCTATCCGGACAGCTCCCGCTGTATGAGAACTCGACGGTCCGATCATAACCGGACCGATAATATCAAATATATCCATTAGAATCCCCTCTATGCCTTTTTATTAATAACAATCTCTTTTCCAGCTTTTTTCCATAAACGGAACTCCGCAGTTGCTGTAAACAACACATCCGTTGAAGAATTTAAAGCAGTTTCACAGGAATCCTGAATAAAACTAATGATAAACCCAACAGCAACTACTTGCATAGCAATATCATTGGAAATGCCAAACAAACTACAGGCAAGTGGAATCAACATTAGACTTCCGCCTGCAACACCGGATGTACCAGCTGCTGCTACCGCAGAAAGAATACAAAGAACAACGGCTGCCGGAAAGTCAACAGCAATTCCAAGCACATGAGTTGCGGAAAGTGTCATCGTTGTAATAACAATTGCCGCTCCTGCCATATTAATCGTTGCTCCTAAAGGGATAGAGACTGAATAATTATCTTCATCCAATCCCAATTCTTTACATAATTCCATATTGACAGGAATATTTGCTGCAGAACTTCTAGTAAAAAATGCTGTTATAGCACTTTCTTTTAAGCATTTTAATACCAGTGGATATGGATTCTGTTTGATACATAAGAATACAACCAACGGATTGTAGACTAATACAACAACCAGCATACAGCCTACTAAAAGCCCAATCAGCTTTCCGTATGTGGTAAATACATCTAAACCATTTGCGGAAACAGTTGTAAATACCAATCCAAGAATACCGAACGGTGCACATGAAATGACCCATCTAACAACCATTGAAGTGGCATCCGACAAATTGTTTATGACTATTTTTGTTTCTTTATTGGCATGCTTTAAAGCGATACCAAAAATACAAGCCCAAACCAGAACTCCAATATAATTTGCCGATATCAATGCATGAATTGGATTATCAACTGCATTAAGCAACAATGTCTTCAATACTTCTACTATCCCACTCGGTGCAGAACTCGTATCTACTACCTCTGTAGTTAACATGATACTGACTGGAAATAAGAAGTTTGCGACTACAGCAATCAGAGCAGAACCAAGCGTACCAATCGCATACAGGCTAAGTACATTCGCCATATTTCCATTATGACCTGCTTTTGCCTGTGCCAATGAATTCATAACTAAAATAAATACAAGTATCGGAGCAATTGCCTTTAATGCTCCTACAAATAAATCGCCAAGGATGCCAATTGCCGTAAATTTTGGAACCAATAATCCCAGACAGGCACCAATGACCATCCCCCCTATAATTCTTTTAATCAAAGATATTTCGTTCCATTTCTTAATAAATTTCATTTCTTTCTCCCTTCTCCTATTTACCTTTTTGTAAATATGTGATAATATTTTTATCAGAGTGATTGTTTGTTTATTATAACAAATTTTTTATCTCTTTGCAATATTTTTTATCACATATTAAATTAATTTGATAAGGATATACCAATAACATTGTGAGCAATGCACAAAATTTTGATAATATTGATTTTATTTTTTCAAAATATGACCAAACACTGTTTTAATGAAAGGACTAAAACTATGACTGATCAGGAAATCATCAATCTTTACCTACCAATCGTACCATTTATTGCAAACTTATTAGGTCCCAGTTGCGAAGTACTGCTACATGATCTATCAAAGCCGGAACATTCTGTTGTTGCCATTGCCAATGGCTATCATTCCAACCGAAAAATCGGCAGTCCCATTACAGATATTGCTATTCAGATAAGTAATGACCCAAAATATAAAGATCTTGATTTTCTTTCGAACTACACTGCCAAAAGCAAAGATAAAAATTTTCTGTCATCGACTTACTTTTTAAAAAATGAAGGCCGTCTTATTGGTATGATCTGTATCAACCGGGATTTATCTATTATCCAAAAGATGAAAAGCGATTTCGATCTTTTAATGCATGATTTTTCTCTGTTTCATCAAGATCAGGAATTTCATGAGAACTTAAACAGCTATAACAATGTTAACGATCTGCTTCATGATTTGGTGCAGACTGCAATCCGGAATGCCTGTGTCCCACCTTCACGCATGTCAATGCAGGAAAAAATCGATCTTGTACATCAATTAAATGAACAGGGCATTTTATCAATGAAAGGTGCAGTCTCAGAGATAGCAAGACAACTTAACATTTCAGAACCGACCGTTTATCGCTATATTAAAAAATAAGATATTATTCGTATGATATTCCCTTCATTTTTTACATACTTATTTTTAGTTATTTTCTTATATTATATTAAAAGATATTTTGTCATGCGTCAACTTCACTCTGCATTTGAATAAATTATATTTTTAACATGTTAAAAAAAGTTGAGGAAATGAAAATATTGCAGATTTCGGAAGTTCTATTCCTTAATCTGCAATATATCCTAAAATAAAATATTCTTTTTACCAGGTTCCAATTTTAACTGAAATATGTTAACTGAAAATGTATCAGACAAACTGATAAATGGTTGATGTTTTATACTCTTTTCCCTTATCAAATACAGGTTTTTCAAATCCTTCTACGTTTATGCTGTTTGGAAAATATTGTGGCTCCATACAGAATCCACTGTATTTTCCGTAAATCCCCTCATTCTTTCCCTGCATTTTTTTCAAGGAATTTCCTGTATAAAACTGCATTCCCGGTAAATCAGAATATACCTCCATCGTAATTCCTTGAAAATGATTCTTAGCTTCAGCAATTTTTCTAAGACCTGTATGCGGATTCTCAATCATATAATTATGATCAAATCCTCCAGCAAATTTAAGCTGCAAAAAATCCGTATTGATTACTTCTTCAATTAATTTAGGAACAGAAAAATCCATTGGTGTACCAGAAACTGCATGTATTTCACCAGTTGGTATTATATCTTCATTTACTGGCGTGTAATTTTTCGCATTGATAGAAACTTCCGTATCCAAAATTTCCCCACTATCATGTCCTCCTAAATTGAAATAAGTATGATTAGTCATATTTATTAATGTCTTTTTGTCACTTATCCCACTATATGAAATAATTAATCCATTTTCCTCACTAACAGAATATGTAACCGAAACCTTTAGATTTCCAGGAAAACCCTGTTCGCCATCACGACTGACATAGTAGAATTTCACTGAATTTTCATCCGTAATTTCAAAATCCCATAATACTTTATGAAATCCTTTTTCCTTATCACTATGGATATTATGTCTCCCTCTATTTTTTGCAAGTTTAAAAACAATTCCATCAATTTGAAATTCTGCATTCTCAATCCGATTTACATTTCTTCCTACAGTCGCTCCAAACATTGGGTAATTATCAAAGTACTCCTCTAATTTATTATATCCAAGTACTACATCAAGGAATGTACCTAACTTATTTTTAACCAGTAACGATACTAAAACAGCTCCATAATTTGTTACTTTAGCTGTCATTCCATTTGCATTTTGTATACTAAATAGAAAGACATCCCTTCCATCTTTGTTTTTCCCATATATTTCTTTTTTAACGCTCATAATCATTTTCATCCTTATTACATTAAATTTATTACAACAGAATCCGTAAGTTTTTTACCCTTTTTCTTTAACTCTTGTATTTTCTCTTTAAACTGTGGGAGATATTTTTCATGTGCTATCAACAATTCATCCAACACTTCTCGTGCTCCCCAGCCACTCTCAATTAATGGATTCATTGTAAATGCTTCAAGAGCAAGTCCATAATTTCCTGTTAAGGCAGCTTCTATGGTACACTCTTCCATAGCCTTCATGATCTGCAGCCAGCCTTTTTGACCAGAACGTAATTTTCCCCAAGCCAATGGCTGTGCTCCTCTTGCAGATATTATAGAAGAGACCTCAACAACTGAATCTGTAGCTAAACATGGGATTGCACCTTTATTCTCTGTACTGACAACCATATGAATCTTTTTATCATTGTAAATAGCACTGATGCATTCACATGCAGCATCACTATAATATGCTCCTCCGCGTTTCGATAACTCTTCAGGCTTTTTGCTTAAATCTGTATTTTTATACAATGCAAATAAACTCTCTTCTACTTCTTTCATTTGTTCTGCCCGTGTACCTCCTTCTCTAAATTCCTGCAGGCAGTGTTCGAGCATTTCTTTCTGCATATAATAGTAACTATGGTAAGCACAAGGTAACAAATTCATTGTATGATGCAATTCAATAGGAAAATCTGCCCGATAAATATTGGCAGGCGTACCTACCCCTTTCTCATTTATATGCTCTATTAATTCATGAGTCAAATCATTTCCACGTTTATCAAATGTTTTATGCCAATGAAAATGATTTAGTCCAAAAAATTGAAAATCCAATTCCTCAGCTTTTTTATGAAGTACTTCTAGTTCAGACATCATTGATATGATAGGAATATTACATAACCCAATGCATTTTTTCCATCCAAAATGTTTTATCACTGTCTCTGTAATTATTCCGCTTGGATTAGTAAAATTAATCAACCATGCGTCCGGACATAATTCTCTCATATCCGCAACGATTTCTTTCATAACAGGAATGGTACGGAATGCCTTAAAAATCCCACCAGCCCCGTTGGTTTCCTGCCCCAACATACCATGTCGTAATGGTATACGTTCATCTTTGACTCTTGCATCTAAAAGACCCACGCGAAACTGAGTCGTCACGAAGTCTGCATCTTTTAACGCTTCTCTTCTATTTAAAGTCGTATATACTTTGACTTTATATGAAGTCGCATTCCACATCCTCTGTGCGAGCTCTCCTACTATCTTTAATTTTTTACTTCCTTCCTCTATATCAACTAACCATATTTCTCTGATTGGCAATTCTTCATATCGTTTTATAAAACCTTCCATTAATTCGGGCGTATAACTGCTGCCACCACCGATTGTTACAATTTTAATTCCTTCCTTCATCATCATCCGTTCCTCCTTTTCAATACTTTTCTGTAATATATAATCCAGGGTTTACAAAGTCAATATTAATTGTGAAAGCTGGTATTTTTTTTCAAAATTAATAGTGTATTCATCACACTTTTGAAACTTTTTGAAACTTTTAAGAATCCTTATTTAGAAATAACTAGTATTTAAAAAAAAGATATATTAAAATGAATACATACTAAAGAGGATGGAGGTTAACTTTATGTTGCTGGAAAATATGATAAAATTATGTGATACCTTAACGCCGGTTGAAAATGATATTGCAAATTATATTTTACAAAATAAAGAAAAAGTTATTAATTTATCTATTCAACAATTATCTGAAACGATTTATACTTCAAAATCATCTATCCATAGATTTTGTAAGAAAATCGGGTTTTATGGTTTTAATGAATTAAAAGTAAAATTAGCACAAGATTTACAAATAATTACGAAAGATAAAAACATAATTAATGTAAATTATCCTTTTGAGCAAGACGATACGCAACAAATGATAGCTGACAGACTTCTTAAGCTATATGAAATTACAATTAGAGACACCTACAATTACATCGACTTAAAACAACTTTCCATCATAACGAATCTGCTTCATGATGCAAAAATAATTGATATTTATACACATGCACACAATCTTAACCCTGCAGAAAATTTTCAGGATAAGATGCTGACAATAGGCAGAATCGTTAATTGTCCAAAATCTTTTTATAATCAAAGGATGAATGTTCTTGCATCTAATCATGAGCATGTCGCGCTTATACTTTCCTATTCTGGTAAGGCTTCTTTCATTTTGCCAATTATAAAAGCATTGTATGATAAAAAGATACCAATCGTTCTGATTGGAAAAGCCGGCAGTAATTTATATCCACAATATATATCACGCCATCTTTATATCAGTGACAAAGAGGATTTAAGAGACAGAATTTCACAATTCTCTTCCCATATAGCCTTACAATATATGTTGGACGTTGTCTTTGGATGTATCTATAATATTGACAGAAAAAAGAATATTGAATATCTTCATAAAACAATTAATTTTATGGATGACAGATATGACGGACGTCAAAAATAGATTTTTTGCAATGTTATAAAATAAAAATAAACCGATTCACTTAACTAAATTTAATTTTATAAGTGAATCGGTCTTTTGCTTCTGTAAATCTATACACAAGTGACTAATTTTTATTACTGAACACTCTCAACAACAATGGCAGATGTTTTATCATTAAAACTATCAAGCGTCGGTGAATCTTCGATATAAGTTCTTGTTTTACCTTTAAAACCTCCATGTTCATATAATGTGACCTTCATTCCATAAGGAACTTCTATTGAACTCAAAACATCATTTCCAATTCCTATTTCATTAGAATGAGCATAATGGCCAACTTTAAGGACCTGAGAATTCCCTCTATATTGACTGTCTTTATAGATTGTTACAACAGGTTCAATAATTACGGAAGAAGTTACATCATTAAATTCATCCCCTACATAAACCGAATCTTCTGTAAAGCTTTTGGATTTTCCTTGGAAATTTGGATGCTCATAAATCGTTATCATTAATCCGTGTGGCACTTTTAATGAGCTTAAAGTATCGCCTCCAATTCCTAATTGTTCAAACATGGGATAACGTCCTGCCTTAAGTTTTTTAGAATTCCCATTATAATAATGATCCTTGTAAAGCGTAACTGCGGGTTCAACAATTACAGAAGAAGTTAAGTTACTAAAATCTTCTAAAGATGAAGTACTATTCTCAATCACTTTTGAACGACCTTTAAAATCAATATGTTCATATAAAGTAACTAGCAATTCTTCCGGAACTACTAATGAATTCAAAGTGTCATTCCCGATTCCCAATTGATTAGCTTGACTGTATCGTCCAGCCTTAAGCTTATAAGAATCTCCTGTAAAATCTCTGTTTTTGAAAAGCTTTGTAACCGGAGTAACAATAATTGATGAAGTTTTATCATTAAAATCTACACCTATATTAGTATTATCAAATAAGTTAAGACTAGCCCCTTGAAAACCTTTATGCTCAAATAACGTTACAAACTTACCGTCTGGAATTTCGATAGAACTTAAGGCATCATTCCCAATTTTTAAATCAGAGTCATTATACTTACCTGATCTAAGAAGTTGAGATCTCCCTTTAAAATCCCCATTATCATAGATAGTAACATTATTTGGATCGTATTCTCTTTCTGATGAAAAAGAATTTACTTCTAAATAATTTAAAACTTTCAATGGATTCCGACCAGTAACCCAAACATTAGCTTTATCGGGTGATATTATTTCTAATCCTCCCGAATACCTGAAATGAGAACCGGCAGCATTAAGACCGAAAGTATTAAAAGCTGTATTATAATGATGTGTTGTTACATGCCTGGAGTCAATTTTTTTACAATCTGCTTCTGTCCCGGATAATTTTAAACTGTATAAATCTAAATAGTCTTCACGAGGTACTTTCTGTTTTATGATACTTTTATATACCATATTTGACCTATATGCCATGAAATATATATTTTGATTTTGATCTGTAACAAGACTTATATTACTATAATCACCTTGCCCTCCATTAATATTATTAAAGTCAAAACTACAAATAGGCCCTTTAAAACTGCATGCGGGATCAGATAATGACTTATCAGTTTCATAAATATCTACATGTGCCCCATCTAATACTGCTAAACAATAATATTCTTTACCATTTTTCGTGTAATTTGTAATTCCTACCCCTCCAGCCTTGGCAGTTTTACGTTCAATTCTTAAATTTCTTACTTCTGTATTGTTTGCAATATCGTAAAAACAAACATATGATTTATGAGGTTCATTACCTGTAGATTCTATTCCTACTACTAAATAATCTCCTATCTGCTGGCAACCACTATAATGTTTTAATTCTAAACCATCCATATTTAAATTATTGAATTGAAAACTTTTTTCATACCTATGATTCTTTAAATTGTAAAAATCAATAGCAGGAGTTACATTTTGAGAAACTAAGAGATATTCATTCCATTTAGCCACACCTTGAATATGAGACTCTGAATTTAAAGCCGGACTTTTAACACCACCAAATTTTTCTTTTTTTGCATCATTCGGAAACCCATAATATGTTTTTTCTACATTTCGTAATTTAATATTGGTACAATTTGAGGATGCAGCCTCTGTCTGGATTACATTTAATACAAAAAATAAGCATATTATAATACTTGAACAAATTAGTTTTTTTAACTTCATAAATTCATCTCTCCTCTATTATTTTAGCATTAAAAATTCTTAAACCCTTAAATGTAAGGCTTTTTCATTATAAATGTTTTTAATTACTAAATTCAGTTAAAATAATTTAAATAAATAATATATGTACACGTGTAATATAATTTTATGTTAACATATTTCTTCGACTTTTTAAACATAATCTCTACTTTTATATCTGCAAATTTATACATATTTTTACATTGTCATATATATAGCTTATATCATTTATTAATTTTAAACAAAAAACGCTCCCTTTAGATATCCATTTTTACAATTTCACTTGTCTACCTAAAGGGAGCATAACACTTTTATTTAATTTTTTAAATCATTCTACATTTTAGTTATACCACATTACATTATCTACTTGTTTTTGCCAGCCTCTGCAAGCCCAATGGTCCCATCCTCTTCGTCCATCATTTCTGAAATAAGCTCCTTTTGGCTGGTTTCTATCGAAAACCCATACGCCAAATGTAGTTCCTTCATATGAAAAACCATGATACATTTTGATTCCCTCGAGTCTATAATTATAATCTTGAGATAGATCAAAAACTACTACATTATACTTTCCACCAGCCTCATAGAATGTAGTTTCCATAAGATTTTTACAAAAAGCAGCCTTATTTCCATTGAAATTTTTTGAATTAATTGAAGCTTGTATTTTGTTTACAATCCCTAAAACATCAATATTAAAATTTGCATTTGCTCCTACAGCTTGTAATTTAGCAGTTGATGTAGCTGCATGTGCTGTAACTGGCGTGAATACAGTACTTCCCATAACTCCTAACGCTAAAGTAAACATTAAAATTTTAGATTTAATCATGTACTACCTCCTTATTAATTAACAATAGTTAAAATATAATATATACACGTGTAATATATTATTAATATTAACATAACATTTTTATTATGCAACCCTTTTTACATGTTTTTTACAAATTTTACATTTTAAAATAAAAAGCACCTAAGCCAATTGGCTTAAGTGCTCTTTATTAATTTTTAAGCATTATTACTAATCTTATCCCTTGCAAAAAAGGAAAATGCATATAATCCGGCAATACCTACTATTCCAAAAATAGTTCTAGTTAAAACTGACATGTCTCCAAAAATAGAGGATACCAAATCATATCTAAATAAACCAATAAGTCCCCAGTTTACTGCACCAATTATAACTAATATTAAAGTAATAATATTTAATGTTTTCAATTTTAACATCTCCTTTTCAGGTATTTGCATCCTTAGTTTTGACAATTTATCAGATTATATGTAACAATTTTAAATTTTTAATAAAAAAATAAAATTTAATATCCATTTTTGTCAAATATTAAATCATTAGAAAAAATAACTCAGGATCTAATACCCAAGAATTTCCTTGTACACTATATTTCCAATAAGTTATTATATAACCTAGTCTATCTGCATGAGATGTTCCTGCTATTTCCTGACGTGCTTCTAACTTATATGGGAGATTGCCGTCAAACTTGATAGGATAAAGATGTGGCTGATCAATAACAAATCCATTTAACGGTTTTATAAGCTCTCCATTTTCATTATAAACATTCTTTTCATAAACATCTTTTTTGTCACTTATATCTATGATATAAGATTGATTAAGCTTTTTACTTTTAACAAGTACTTTGTAATGATCCATATAAATAATTTCAAATTCTAAACTGTTGGCAAATGCCATAAAAAGTTCAGGATCAAGTATAATATTTGCGTTATTGTTAAGAAAAGAGATTACATAGTAATATGTCAATGCTCCACTTCCTCCGACAGGCAGACTTACCATAATATCTTCTGCATTAAAACCGGAAAAGCTTCCCAGGAACAGCCATGGACTATAAGACATACTATAATTGTGATAAAGAGGTATTACATATTGATTCATAATTGCGCCATCCAGAACTATGATTTCTATGTCTTCATAAAAGGGATTTTCTTTTTTTTTACCTATCATGCTAACTGTATCAGGTATATTATCTCCGTTGACATCTCCAAACATTCTATCAATTAAGTAAATATTTTGTAATTCGTAGTTGTTATGATTTTTATTAGATTCAAAATAGAATTCGCTATTGCTATTCAATTTTTACCTCCTAAGATTGTTTCCTATGACTCATCCAACCACAGCGCGAACATCCATAAGAAAGTAAAGTCTCCCTTTTTTCTTTTTTCCCACATATTGGACAGGTCTCCATATTTTTCTCACTTTCTTTTTCACTATCCCCGATTTGTTCCTTAATTACTTTCTCCCACTCTCTTAGAGATTCTTCATTGTCCGAAAAACATACCACTTGATTATCCTGCCCATCTTTATACAAAAGAACCAGCGATTTTTCTTCAATCGGTGCTGTTCCAAACTGTACATCCTGCACTGCTATATGAACCATTGCATCTGTAGAAATTTCAAAAAGCAGCTTTTTATCAAAATCACACCACCAGCACAGCCTTTGATCTGTAAGATATAATTGCCCTGGTTTCCATTGATAATGAGTCGTTCCCTCCATTATGTAAGAATAACGATACCACATTTTTCCACTATGTGTTACCTTTTCATCTGCCTTCATAAACTCTCCCAAGACTTCATCATCTACTGGGAAAACAAGATTATCTTCCAGACTTATTCCTTTTGTAGTAATGATATTTTCCATTGCTTTTTTCAAGGAAAGAACATCTGTGGTATGCAGCCTGACCATCTCATCATCTTGTAATACAAGATAAAGTTCCTCTCTCGTCCCATTAATAAAATGATCTTTTTCTTGTATCGCCATTCCTTTTATTTTTTCATACTTTATATCCAATAGAACTTCATAGGGAATTTTTCGAAACATAATCAATCGTTCATTCGTAATATAAATGGTTCCTGGCCTCCAATTATTATAAATACCTTTGCTGTACCAGTGCGAACCAAACACCGAAAAAATAATCTCTTCCTCATTTCCTAAAGTCGGCGTTTGTCTTTCTGTTTCTTTTCTGGCAACTGCACGCTGTGCTTCATCCCAATCTTTCATAATTCCATATTCCAGCATAGTCTCCATTCCCGCTAGGGCTAATTTCAAATTAATGCCAATAAGTGGAATCCCGGCTACTGTTACAATTAAATCTGTATTTAACAATAAACCCTTATCAAGAATTCTATCCAGCAGATCATTAAGAGTCGCTTGGGGACTCCGGTTCGGCTCCATTGTAACCACACCTTTCTATCAGTTTAAGCGCCATTGTTCTTTTTAAAATGAAATCCCACTTTTCGGGTGCTGCCAATGCAATGAATACATGCTCTTCTCCTTTATCACTTTGATAAAAAATACAAAGCTGCTTTATTTTGCAACCTAATATCCATCCTCTTTTTATAATGCTGATTTTTATGATTTTCTCTAGATTAATTACAAACAGATTCTTTTTCATTTGAATAAAATATAATCGATTTTTAGTAAGGTGTAACTGTCCAATTCGCCAAATCGACCGAATCTCAACCGAACCTTGGGACTTTAGAACAACATCTTCTTTATCCATTACCACTATTAATTGCCCCCTTCTCGGGAGTAACAAAGCTGTAAGGTGCCCATGGTCCACTAAATCTTACCGTTATCCCTTCGTAATTATCAATGAGCTCTAATTCTTCTCCTAATGGTCCAACTTTATCTTTATGAACCAGACAAGATAAATTCATCAGCATCTGCTGGTTATCTCCAACCTTTTTTACTTTCCCAATCACAATATCATCCGGATATTTTTTTATCATTTCATAAAACTTTTTAAAGTATTCATCTGCCTTTTCCTCAATTCTTTCTTTTACAAGATCTTTTAACATTTCTTTTTCCATATAAGCGATTCCTTCAGGTTTCGCATTTATCTCTTCTTTCTTTTTTTTAAGTTTTTCATCTGTTTCAAAAATTGTTTGGCTTAACTCTAAAGTATTTAAAATAACCTGAATACCATATTCTTGACAATTTTTTATTTTTAATATCGTTTCCATAAAGCTTTCATAATTCTTTTCTAACCAGCTAATTGCCTCATTTTCCGGATTGCTGCCACTCTTACCCTCAATAATCATATCAAAACTCATAGGTAACACACCATCAAATTTTTCCGCTGCTATATCCAGGACCTCCTGCTGTGTAAAAAGCCATTCTTTTACTACATTTTCGTCCTCTGATTTGTAGGGTTCTGCCTGACAGTCATGAACAACAATACACGCCTCTTTATATGGAATCGTATAGACTTCTGCACCATCCAGTCCAATATTTCCCAGATTTTCCTGTGTGCCTTTCCCTGCTATTCCATATACATATCTGCCTGGTTGATTATGCTGCATTTGTAATACATTTTCCATTTGGTATTCATTTTCCAATTGATATACATTTTCCACCTGATGTGTTTCTTCTGTTTTTTTTATTTGAGTATCAACGGGTAATTCTTTGATTTTATCATGATTCAATCTTTTTTCCTCTTTGTTTTTTGGGGACAACATTGACAATATTGATACAAAATATTGTATTTTTTCATCCTCCGCTTCACGATCCAGAACATTTAAAACTTTTTTTATATTTGTTACATTAACTTCTTTTCCACTTTCTTGTAAAAGCAGAGCAATATTTAGATAATCCATTCCTTCACCACCTATTCCTAAACATTTTCTTCTGCATCTTCTGCCCATCTTTCCGGATTCAATAATCGATCTACCACACTGTCTACCACCTCATCCAGTCCATCTCTTACTCCCTTTACTGATTCCGTAATCCCTTGTTCTTCCTTAATATTCTCTATGGCAATATCAAGTTCCATCAAAGCGTTTCCCAACTTTTCCATTTCCTCACTCGTTAATGTTTCGCCTAACATTCTTTTACGGGCTTGATGTTTTAAAGCATCTCTGATAATTTCAACCAAAGCCATGATTAAGCCCAGCAAACCATGTTTTAAATTATCCTCATCTATTTCTAGTGCCATATCATTTCCTACTTTCCTACAAAATTTAATTGAGTCGGTTTAATGTGATTTGTAAAATTCCATGCCGCTGCTCTACTTTTACCTTGTCACAATATGAAATCGTCGGTGATATCTCTGAAATGATAATCAACTGTTCCTCTTCTTCAAAAATATCAACCAAAGGCTTTCCCCTTCCCCCTAAGAAAAATTGATTTTCTTCTGTATCATCAGATAACCACCAGTGAAAAGGTACTATTTTACCGGTTATTCGATCAACGCCGGATTTTCGGAATTCTAGTATCGGTTTACCAAAAATTTCAACAGATACAGGATTAATGACCTCCCTCAGTTTGTCTAAAACCTCCATATCTGCTGAAGCACCAATAAGTTTCGTTAATTCTGAAAGCCTTGCATATCCATGATACCGGAAATACCAAACTATTTTCCGACTCTTCTCATCCAGGCGATTCATAAATTCATTTAATTTATCTATTTTAAATTCCTCATGACTCGTCATTCTTATCCTCCACTCCGGTTACGATTGAACTGATGAAGCTATGAGCGGAGCTCCTTCTAATTCTTTCTCTTTTAATCTCTTTTCGGCTTTTGCACTCATCCATCCGCACCATGGACAACAATCATTCAATAATTCTTCTTTGCCAACCTCTTTGCCACATTGCGGACAGGTCTCTACGCCTTCCTGAGCTTCCTTCCAAGCTTCAGTTTCTAAGTTCGTACCGGATGGGAACTCAAGACCATATTTAGCTGCCGTTGCAAAGGAGGCGAGTGCTGCTCTTACCTTTACACCTAAAAGTTCAACTCCTGCTACAGAAACAACAATATCTGCATTAATTACCAAGCCCTTATCCAATAATCTGTCAATTACATCTACCAGAGAACCTCTATCCTCTTTATCCCGAGTCGCTTCTATCATTTCATTCACCCCTAACTAAATGTTTATTCTTCCTCATTTTTTTGTTTTCTCTTTTTAATTTCCTGAAGGCGCAGCATAAGATGATCTTTAATTTCTTCATAATCTTCTTTACTGATTTCACCCATTTCATATTTCAACCGGATCTCATACAATTCCTTTTGTACTTTACTTTCATCATTAATTTCTTTATCAATATATTCATGAATTAAAGATACAAAATTAATAAAAGTTTTCAGAAAAAACATACAATATTACACTCCATTCTAACCTGGCATTTCTATAAAATTATAGGGTGGCCAGGGCCCGGTAAATTTTATGGTATACTTTTCATCATAAGCCGGGGTTATCTCATTTAATTTCTCAGTAAACAAATCCAGTTTGTCTTTTTCAATCAAATAAGCAGCATTGAGAACCATATTCACAGTATTACACTCATTCGACTTTGCATGGGAACTATACTGTTTTAAATTAGCAAAAACTTTTGCTTCAAACTCATGCTGTTTTTGTTCCAATGCTTTTTTAACCATCTTACCAAGCTCTACTTTCATAGTAATTTCTTCTTGTCCGTTCATTCCTTCTATCCGTTTTTTCATACTTTTTATCGTATCATTTTCAATTTCTTCACTAATAAACTCATTTTTAATAAATATTTTTAGACCCACTTCAAATTTTCCAGACACTTTTAATAAATTTTTTTTCAAGTTTATATACGTAGCTTTTAAAAATGCATTTAAATCACTTCTAGTCTTTAATACATTCCCATAATTAAAAGGAAGTACGGTATAATCATTCATTAACTCTTTAACAACATCTTCATGTATTTCAATATTTTCTATAGAAAAATCATAAACTTTATAAGGTACATTACTGACTATAGCCAAAATGTCTTTATACTCTACTGTATAAATCTTTCTGTCTTCTAATCCTTTTTTTTCTATTTCAATATTTTCTTTCTTCGGTATAATGCAATATAAATAAATTCCATCAGGACCTGGCATTTGAATCCCTCCATTTTTGACCTTCCATTATAGATTTTATTAAGGATGTTGTAATAACAGCCTCTTCTAACTTGACCCCTTCCGTAACACATTGTTTTGCAACACTAAGAGCTGATACATCACAAACATGTTTAATATCTGCTCCTGACAACCCATCACTTACATTTCCAAGTTCTTTAAAACAAAAGTCTTTTTCCAAAGGCCTGCCTTCTAAATGTATTTTAAATATTTCCTCTCTAGCCGCACAATCGGGTTTCCCCACTTCAATTTTTATATCAAATCTGCCGGATCGCAATAGTGCCTCATCAATTAAATGAATTCTGTTTGTTGCTCCCATCACAATAACATCTCTCATTTCTTGTACTCCATCCATTTCAATGAGTACCTGACTTGTAATACGGTCCTGAACATCAGAAGATTCCTGATGATTCCCACGTGCTTTCATTATGCAGTCAATTTCATCAAAAAAAATAATGCTGGGAGCTGCCTCTCTTGCCTTTTTAAATATTTGATGAATATTTTTCTCTGATTCCCCAAACCATTTTGATAATAATTCCGAACTTTTAATACAAAGAAAATTAAAGCCTAGTTCATTTGCCAAAGCTTTTGCCAATAATGTCTTTCCGGTTCCGGGTTCTCCATACAATAAAATTCCTTTTGGAACATTAACTTTGACATGCTCATAAATTTCTCTGTATTGAAATGGCCACTCAATAATTTCCTTAAAATATTGCTTTACTTCTTTCAGCCCGCCCACATCATTCCATGAGACATCCGGTGCTTCAATCACCACGTCTCGAATAACTGAAGGCTCGACCTGAGTGAGTGCACGCATAAAGTTCTGCATAGGAATATTTAAATGAAATATAATCTCATTTAGCTGATTTTCGTTACTTAATTCTTGTCCCTGAAAAGCATCTCTTACCGTAATCATAGCCGCTTCCCTACATAACGCATTTAAATCTGCTCCAACAAATCCTCCCGTTAATTCGGACAATTTCTTAATATCGACATCGGAACCCAATGGCATTCCTCTGGTATGTATATTTAAAATATCCATACGACCTTTGGCATCAGGAATTCCAATCTGGATTTCTCTATCAAATCTACCCGGTCGTCTTAGTGCAGGGTCCAATGAATTTGGTATGTTGGTCGCTCCAATTACCATCACTCTTCCTCTATCCCTGATACCATCCATGAGTGTTAACAGTTGTGCGACCACACGCTTTTCCACATCTCCCTTAGTTTCTTCCCTTTTAGGAGCAATTGCATCGATTTCATCTATGAATATGATACTAGGAGCATTTTTCACTGCCTTATCAAATATTTCCCGTAGCTTGGCTTCACTTTCCCCATAATATTTATTAATTATTTCCGGGCCATTGATACTTACAAAGTAAGAGTCCGTTTCATTTGCAATCGCTTTTGCAATCAATGTTTTTCCTGTTCCAGGTGCTCCATGTAATAGAACTCCTTTTGGTGCATCGATACCCAACTTTTCAAATAAATAGGGATGCTTTAATGGCCACTCTATCATTTCCCGAATCTTTAATATTTCATTGCCGAGTCCGCCAATATCTTCATATGTCACCCTTAAATTAAAATTCCCCTGTTCCTTGCTATTGATGATCTTCAATTTAGTATCACGGTTTATAATAACCGCTCCTTCTGGATCTGTACTCTCAACCATGAACTCATAAAATAAAGATCCCATTAAATTGGCTCTGATCTTATTCCCTTTTAGCAATGCTAGTCCTTCAATTAACCGGCCTATGTAAGTTCCCTCATCTTCATTTGTGTCTGTATATTTACTATTTATTTTAAGTAAATTTACTTTTTTTGCTTTTGCACATTCTATCTTTTTTACAGTAACATTTTCTCCTATCGTTACTCCGGAACTCTCCCTAGTATAACCATCGATCTGAATGATCGACATACCTCTTAAATCTGATTGTATCGGCATTACTTTCGCAATACCTTTTTTCCCTCCTTCAATTTCAATGATATCTCCTGTTCCAACTTCTAGTGCTTTCATCGATTGAGGGTCTAATCGGGCAATACCATGCCCTACATCTTTTGATAGTGTTTCTGTTACTTTTAATACTAAATTATTCTTTTCCTCCATTAAAATCATTCCTTTCAGCATCGGCGTACAAAGTCTAGACTCTCTAAATTGAAGGATATTATTTACCGATTGTTATTTCAGTAACACCATTTTTATGGGTCCATACAAGTTTTTGATCGTCTATCATACATGGTAATGTTATTTCCTTATAATAAATTACCTCTGCATTGCTGGCTTCAAATATAAGACGATTATCATTACTGAAGATTTTTATGTCGTTTTCTGCAACATTGCTGGTAAGAACAATAACCTGATATCCCATTTCTTCTTCATAAATATCAATACTAGGTTCTATTTTCATCTGACTATTTTTAACAAATTTACTATTCGTATGTACTTCATTTAGACCGGTTTTTATCGTCATATCATAATGAGTTTTCACTTTATTTTGAGATGGTAACTCGATTTCACCAGATAAATTCTTAAAATTTTCTCCGTTTACAATTAAATCATCAACCACACCCAAAATACCTTCCAAACCTTTCATAAGGTTATTGAATGGTCCTTTTACATCATTTCTATTGTCATCATTAGATCCCATTCTTATCTCTTCCTAACTTTTAAATTTTATTTCTACTATTTTTAGTAACCATTTAATAAATTGTTTTTTCTAATGCCTTTCCTCTTTCTCGTATCTCTTCTCTTGAATAAGAAATAATCTGTAAATCAGAATCCATATTTACTTTAAACACAGATATTAAGTCATTTTTAGCCCGCTTTCTCGTATAATCATCATCTGTAATAACTTCCACTAATAGTTCCCAATTATCCTCACACCGTTTTACCCCAACTACGGTTGCAGTATTTTCATAAAGATCTTCAAAAAATATTCTAGCTGCTTCAATTACTCTTTTCATGAAATTCACCTCATTTTTAATTAGTCTTTTCACAGTACACAAAAAGCAAGTTAAAATATCCAGACTGTGCACTGTGAACGATAAACCAGAATCTATCTTTTTACTAAATATATTCATTATTATTCTAAAAATATCTATTTTAAAAGATTTAATATTTAAACTTTAAAAATTATAAAAGATTTTTTAATTCATTGTATCTTTTCTCTAATAACTCTAACTTTTTATCAGCCATATCGATTCTGTTCAAACATGTTTCCTTTGTATGTTCCAACCTTTCCATCTGATTTGTGATATTATGCAATTTAAGATATATAGATGTTCCGTTCAAAATTGGATCAGGTCTTAGATATACATGACTCAGTGTTTTAATTTTTTGCATGAACTATTTCCCTCCCCCATTATTTATGTTCCATTAGAACCACTTTAATAATTGTATTCAGCTCTTCCTTAATCTTTGTTCTATCAATATTTGTTTTTTGAACACTGATTCCAGAAGTTAATACATCGATACAAACTTTTCGAAAAACATCATTATCATATGCAATATTTATATTAGCTGTCTTAATAATTTTACACAATTTTATAGAGTCTCTTAAGGATACTAAAAATTTAGACCGATTAATTTCTCTGAAACTTCTTACAATCGATACCAAATTTACTGCTTTATCCAAAGAAAGACCACTATTAGCAACTGCGATATTGACCTCACTGTTTTGGTCCGGAAAATCCAGTTCCAAAGTTATAAATCGGTCTACTAAAGCATCCTGAGATTTGTAAACTCCTGTATACTCTTCCGGGTTACTTGTGAAAATTATCTTAAAATCGGGATGTATTTTTAACAATTTATTGCTACCATAGTAATTTATGGGTAATTCAAGTACTTTTTCTTCTAAAACTGATAAAAGAATATTATTTGTTTCTGGCCTTGATCGTGTGAATTCATCATAAATAAGAACATATCCTTTTTCACAAGCATTAATAATTCTACCGTCTATCCATTTTTGCTCGTAATCTTCCATTATTTTATGGACTGAATGTATATAGTTATCTTCTACTACCCTTTTTGTATATCCAAAATCTGAACCTATCATATCTGATGTTTCAACTGCTTCATTTCCAAAAATCATGGTTGTAGGTTTTCCGATTAGTTTAGCAATATACATAGCCAATACCGTTTTTCCTGTTCCTGCTGGTCCTTTTAAATGTATTGGATATCCTGCATTGAGATATAATAATGCTCGATTAATAATTTCATCTACATATGGTGTTAATGTAAAAGCATTATTGTATGCCATTGCAACATCACCTAAACCTTTAACCCCTTCTTTAGGCATGCATTTTCAACCTCCCTATTTTCAAATTTCACATTCCATCTATTGTATGTATCAAATAAAATCGAAAATATTATATAGTAAAAGATAATTCAACTAATTTTTATTTAAATAATTTGAATAATTTATTACTTTCTTTAGGAATATCATCATCTGAACCTAAAGATAATTTTTGATAAATTTGAAATATTCCGACTACGTTTTCTTCACTTTTCTTTTTTATCTGCATAAAAATTCTACCTTCTGTATCCGATGACTGATCATATATGAGTACTATTCGTCTTCGCTCAAAACCGGATTGTATCTCAATTCTACAATCCTTGTAATCTAACGCTATTTTTCCTTTATATAGACTCTCTATTTCAATTCTCTTCCGAGTAAATCTTAATATCGCATCACATTCTTCTGTAATATTGGGGTGTCCTCCCATATATTTAACAATATACGACCACTTGGAAGGAATTCGCTGTGACATTTTTAACCTCCTCTATAAAATTATATTTATATTCATAATCGATTACTAAATGTTACAATTTATCCTATATCTTATACTGCACACGGACTACATTTTTATGTTTATTACTACAATTTATTAGTATGTTTCGATTGACCGTGCGCAGTATCCAATTCTGTCGTATTTTGGAGTTTAATATTATTTTACTTCCAGTGCCCTAGGATGATGTTCTTTTTGAAGTAATCCAACAGCATCTGCATAACATAACCAAGTTTCTACGCTGGCAATAACAATTCTAGCTTCTATCGCTAATAAGTCGATTCCAACGAGTGAAACTCTAAGCCAAAGGTCAACAACGATACCTTTGTCAAGGATCCTATCAATTACTTCTGCTAAGCTTGAAGCTTCAATTGAATGTTTCATGTATATGCCTCCATCAACTATTTCTTTACATTATATTCGTGTATTAACAAAAGTTTCTTCCTAATTTATTTTGATAAAAAAGTATCTTATAAAAATGTCTTACTACAAATTGCAGTTTCAATTCATAGAATGTAACACTATTCTCACTTTTTCATATATTATTATTAGAAACAAGTTAATTATTAAGGGGGTTTCATTATGAAACATTCAATTGAATCGTCAAGCTTAGCAGAAGTTATTGATAGGATCCTTGACAAAGGTATTATTGTTGACCTTTGGGTTAAAGTTTCTCTTGTTGGAATCGACCTCTTATCAGTAGAAGCTAGAATCGTTATAGCAAGCGTAGAAACTTGGTTATGTTATGCAGATGCTGTTGGATTACTTAAAAAAGAACATCATCCTAAAACTATGGAATTAGCATAATATTGTTACATTATTATTTTGAACTCATATATTGTTTTATAATCATCTTTGAAAGGAGGCTTATATATGAAACATTCAATTGAATCTTCAAGTTTAGCAGAAGTTATTGATAGAATCCTTGACAAAGGTATTATTGTTGACCTTTGGGTTAGAGTTTCATTAGTTGGAATTGACCTCTTGGCAGTAGAAGCAAGAATCGTTATAGCAAGCGTAGAAACTTGGTTATGTTATGCAGATGCTGTTGGATTACTCGCAAAAGAGAAACCTAAAAAAATAGCATAGTGCTAATATAGGCCTTTCATGATAGAATATTTATCATGAAAGGCCTTCTTTTAATTCCGGAAATATCATTAATAATGCTGTAGCACAAATACCACACCTTAACAGACTTCCTATAAAATATAAATGCATCAATATCAATACAAAGCAACTAATATTAACAAATATTAAAATTTTTTGAGATTTCTTTCTAAAATGTTGAACTTCAGTTTTATCTAATCTTTTATTTCTATTATCTACAGGACTTCTTAAAAAAATAATTATGTCTGATAAGGCGAATGCTCCCCACCATATAAAATGATTCGTTACCGTTTTTAATAATAAAAGAATAGTTAAAACATAACAGCAGGAAAACAAATAACACCCTATCTTTGTTTTTGCATGATATCCTCCGGCATTTCTTCTTAATGGTACCAGTACTAATCCGATTACAATGAATTCAGTCAGCATGTTCAAATAAATAGCAATACTTAAATATGAAATGCAATGTATTAATTTTAAAACTAAACATTCAATTCCAAATTTATGTATTTGTACTTCTTTCTCAGAAATGATTTTATTAGATATAAGTTGTTCTATAAAAAATTCTTCAGCCCTTATCATCCTGATGTTCTATACCTAAACCTGAATTACCTTTAATTCCGGAGAAACCGTAAAATGTGCTTCTGTTGAATTTTGAACGTCTTCTACGGAAAGTCCCGGAGCAATTTCCTTCAGTACCAACCCCTCATCCTGTACAACATCGAAGACTGCCATATCTGTTACAATGGTTTTTGCCACATTTACAGCTGTTAATGGAAGCTTACATTTTTTTAATATTTTAGGTGATCCATTTTTGCCTACATGTTCCATTGCTATAATGACCTTCTTAGCTCCAACGACAAGATCCATGGCTCCACCCATGCCCGGAACCTTTTTTCCGGGAATCATCCAGCTCGCCACATTTCCCTCCTGATCAACCTCCAAAGAGCCTAGTACCGTGATATCCACATGTCCCCCCCGTATAATGCAAAACGATAACGAACTATCAAAAAAACTAGCACCTTTCACTGTTGTTATGTAGTTACCTCCTGCATCAATACAATCACTTAGTTCTTCTCCCGGTTCTGCTTTTGGACCGACACCAAGGATTCCGTCCTCTGCCTGCAATATTACATTAACATTTTCCGGTATATAATTTGCAACCATTGTAGGCATACCAATACCAAGATTTACAACATCTCCATCTTTAAGTTCTTTTGCTATTCTTTTTGCAATAAATTCTCTATTATTCATTATTATCCCACCTTTACAATTGCATCCACAAATATTCCTGGAACATTAACATGATTTGGGTCAATTTCCCCTTCTTTCACATATTCATCTACTTCTGCAATGACATAATCTGCAGCTGTTGCCATAACGATATTAAAGTTACGCGAAGAGCCGTTTATGATAAGATTACCTACCTCATCCGCTTTATTTGCTTTTATTAAGGCTACATTTGATCTAAGAGGCATTTCAAGTAAATATTCTTTCTCGTCAATTTCGATTTTTTTCTTTCCCTCTTCTACAACTGTCCCCACACCTACAGGCGTTAAAACTCCTCCAAGACCAGCTCCTCCTGCACGTATCTTTTCTGCAAGTGTACCTTGTGGAAAAAGCTGGACCTTAGCTTCTCCGGTCATAAGAAGTCTTCCCGTTTCCGGATTGGAACCAATATAAGATGCAAAAATTCGTTTCACTCTACCACTCTTCACAAGTTGATAAATCGATAATTCCTTTGTACCTGTATCATTTGAAATAACTGTCAGACCTCCTGCAGAATTTGTATCGACAAGGGCCTTGACCAGATTTTCCGGATGGCCTCCAGTTAAAAAACCACCAATCATCAGTGTATCTCCGTCTTTCACCTTACTAACTGCTTCTATCGCTGATGTTAATTTATTTTTCATACGCTTAAGCCTCCTCTATATTATTAAGATAATCAAACATAACTCTTCCATATGGTAACGTTAAATCCGCAATAAAATGTTTTCCTCCAATACAGTTTAAAACCGGAAAATCGGCTACAGGAGCATTAATATGTGGTGTCAGACTTAATCTGGCCGGTCCAGACCAAGCACCTTTGACATCTATATTTTCTAAATTATAAGCTGCTAACTGAGCAATTTTTAACTTTCCATCAACATCGGGGATTAGTTTTAAATTAACTTGTGTTTTAGCAATCGTTTTGGCGATTGATATATCATCAAGCGCATTGTATTTGTATGGCATCGTACCCATAGCTACCAAAATGTTATTATAATATAATGTACCAGTCAGTGTCTCCGTTTCTTCAACACTCAGATGAGGCTGTCCCCATTTTTTAGGAAAACCCCATATTTCACGACCACCTAGAATAGCCGGACCATTATTTAAATACATTTGTGCAGTAAAATTGCATGGTTCTCCATTATATGTACACGGAATGACAATACCGCTTTCTTCATAATCCCCAAAACCAGATGAATCGGGCATTTTAATCCATTCATATAAAACAATATTACTTCCATCCGGTTGAAGAGGTTCTGGTACAGCACGTCTGATAACGTTTGGATCTGATTCGAACTCAATTGTAAAATATTCTCTATTTATAAAACGGCTGGGCGGACGTCCATAGCTGGCACTTGCAGCAGGCATTGATTGCAGCATTAGAATATCTTTTTGTTTCATAAGCATTTTCCTCTCTTTATTTATTCTATTTATGTATTTATTTATATAATTAAAATTTTCTCAATTTCTTTACATCTTTAGGTATTATAGGCTGGTAACCAATAAAGAAACATGAGGAATTGGCTTCCTTTACCGCTGATTTTAATATCGCTTTAGACATGATTGTTAATAATAATTTTTTTAACTCAATTCTCATTTTATTTGCCTCCTTTCTGATTCCATTTATTGTACTTTCCATCGTATTTGTATTTTGACACTCCATTATTTTATTTTCAATATAAGCAACATAATTTACAGTTTTTATGTATAACTTACAGAGATAGGAGCCAATCTCAATCTTAGCTCCTATCTCCTCATTGATTAAATATTATTTTACAACTAAACTCTTTATTTCCCTCCTCTAAAAGCATACTTCCATTGTATTTTTTAATTGTATTTTCTACGTTCAACAAACCTATCCCATGGTTTTTACCCTTCGATGATATTGGTTTCCCTAAATGCCATTTTTCTATTGGTATTGCACTATTATTGATATTAATCACTATAAAATCATAATATTTATCCAGTTTCATTATAATATATTTATTATTTGGTACCATATCGCATGCTTCTATTGCATTATCCAACAAATTACCAAATATTGTGGTTATTTCAATCGGCTCCATAAAATTAAGATCAACATAACCTATCTCTAAATAAAATTTAATATCATGATAATTCGCTATTTTCTTTTTATCATTCAATAAAACATTTAATATCGGATTATTTGTGTATTCTTCCAAAGCTAACGGTATCAGCATTTGACTGATCTCCTTTGTATAAGCGATTGCAATTTCGTCTTCCTTGGTTCGATACATATTTTCTATCATTTTCAAATGATTATTGACGTCGTGTAATATTTTAACAGATTCATTATACTTTTCTTCTTGTTCTGCATAATATTCATATTGCAGTAAGGACTGCTGCTCTAATAGCCTTAATTTTACTTTTAACTGATTATACTTGTCCGCAAACCTTGCAAAATAAAGGAAATATAAATCGGCAAATAAAATAAACCACATATTCACCAATAATAGTATATGTTCTGTTTTACTTGTAACTTTGGATATAACTGAGGTAATCACTGTCAAGTTAGCAATACTGAAAAAAATTATAACAACTTCGACCCAAAATTGTGTTCTTGTAATCTTTCCTTTCGAATCCTTCCGACATAGTTTTGAAATAACTAAATAGTAAAAAATTAACACAATTAACTTTGAAAATGTGATTTCCATACTATCAATTATAATTAGTCTAATATTATGTACCTCAAACTTCCAAAATATGAAATCCAAAATAACTACTCCAACTGTTTCACAAACTGATAATATTAAAATTAAAACTGGGATTTCTAAAATCTGGTATATCTTCTTATTATTTTTATTATCATATAATATGATGTTTACCATACTAAATATTATAATCCAACTTAAAATGTTTATAATTGGCTTTTCAATTATATTGATACATGAAAGGAAAAGGCAAATCGCAATTTTTATTAAATAGTAAAAGAAATGATTATCATAGACCCTTTCATTTCTATCTTCAATAAATTGAAATAGTATAACACTATTAATAAAACAAGAAATAAAAGTACCCAAAATAAAAATAATATAATCATCCATTCCTTCACCTATATACTTCTCTGTATAAAATTATTTAGTTGTTTTCTGAACTCTGCTGATTTTTTCTGTGAAACAGGAAGTGTTTCATTATTAGCAAGAAATACTTCATAACCTTTTATCTTTTTAATATGTCTTAAGTTTACTAAGAAACATTGGTGACAGATTGCAAAATTGTATTTTTTCATTTTAACTGCTAATTCCTTCATTTTATCAATAAAAAAATATTCTTTATTTTCTAATTTTAATTTAATTTTCCTATTAAAGTATTCAAAATAATATATATCTTTTATATCAAAACTCTGAATTTTATTATCTAATTTCCCCTCTTGTGTAATCTCTACAATATCAAATTTCACGATTTTAATTTTGTCTTTTTCTTCTTGAATACATCTCATGATATCTTCAAGCTGCTGTTCTGCCTTATCTTCTTTTACAGGTTTTTCTAAATATGCAAATGCATGAACATTATTCACTGCTTGTTTACAATATTGCTGAAAACTGGTTGTGTAAATTATTTTAATCGTCCTATGTATTTCTCTCATCTTTTTTCCAGCCTGAATTCCGTTTATACCATCCATAGCAATATCCAAAAATAATAAATCAGGTTTAGCCTTAGATTCCAGTAATTCCTCCCCTGATTTAAAAATGTTTACTTGATAAGGTATTAATTTGGTATCCATATAATTTTTGACAATTGATTCAATTTTTGTCGAATCTCTATTATTATCATCACAAATTGCAATTGTAAACATCAATATCCTCCTTTATTCAAGTGAACGATATCTTATTCAATTCCTATCACTTCATTATGTAATTTTATTAAAAACTCCTCAAAAAACCTTAATCTTTTCTCAGCTATCATTTTAGCTTCCTTTGTATATAAATTTTTTTGCATTTCTTTTAATTTTACTTCAAATTCTATTTGAACACTATGCTTTGACTTGTCTTTTATAATACCTTTAGAATCTCCATTCATATTTTCTTTCAAATATTCTTCTATTGAATCTGGAACAAAATAGATTTTTGCATTATGCTTTCCTATCCATCCAAACGATCTTGCTACTCCAATTGCGCCTATTGCGTCAAGTTTATCAGCATCATATAGAATTTCAGCTTCTATGCTTTCCGCTGATGCACCTTTTCTATATCTATGAGTCTTTATGCAAGAAACGATCCTATCTATTATATTTTTATCTATTTTTATAGATTCCAAAAAAACCCTTGCATCAATAGCTCCCTTTTGAGCATGATCCGTTAAACCTGTTTCATCATTATCTTCATCGACTCTGGCTATATCGTGCAATAATACTGCTGTATATAAAACTTCTTCATCAATAGCTATTTGATTATTTGATTCTGATATCATTTTTTTTAGCTTTTTGCTTAAATTTAAAACTCTATATACATGATCCAAATCATGTGGGGAATCTGATAATTTTTCTTCCAAAAATCCTATGATTTTATTATACTGCTCTTTTTTCATTCAAATGCACTCCTAACTTCTTACCTTTTATCCAACAGCAGTATTATATTTATCTGCTAACAATTTTTCTGCTGCCATTTCACCTAATGTTGCCGCCTGTATAATTCCTCTGGCACTACCTGTAATATCACCTACTACATAAAGATTAGGAATTTCTGTAGATACACCATCTTTTGTAATAATTCTATCCCAACACATCTCCCATACAGGAGCATGTAATAAGGTATCTTTATTATATAGTTTTGGAAAAACTTCTTTCATATTATAAAAGAAATTCTCTATCGCTTCTATCGTATAATCCGGAAAATATTCTTTGATATTATCAGTAACAATATTTGATAACGTAGATTCAATGGAATTTTTATTTAATGATTCACTTGTAGTAACCCTATTATCCATAAAATCTTCTAACCTTTGAACAATTGTATTGTTACCTGCGCGTAAATTAATTTTTTCTATATATGAAATCTGTTTTTTAATTGGATCAATATTCTCTTCATATTTTTTTCGTACAAGTAATCCAAAATTTAAGTTGTCTGTTTTTCTACCATAATATGAAAATCCGCTAATCGTACATATCTTTTGGTCATTATCAAACGTATCATAATAGCACCTGGCCAAATATCCACCATTGCACATACAGAAAGTTCTTATTTCATAATCTTTACTCTTCATCTTTATTTTAGCATCTAAATGATGGTTCAATACATCTTTTAAAGCATCTCTGTCTGCTTCTACCCTAACACCTAATTCAATCGGATTAAATGCATACTTCACTCCTAACGCTTCATACCATGTTCGGATCTTCAACCCTGATGCTTTTCCAGTAGCTATGATTACATTTGTTGCTTTAATCTCATGCAGGTTCCTATTTTTATCTAGCAAATCGAGTGTAAATATACCATTTTTTCTTTTTATTTCATCTACAGTGTTCTGAAGAATAAATTGTACTCCGGATTCCACTAATTTTTTTTCTATATTATTACAGGCATTTTGAATACCTTCTGTCCCCAGATGATAAACACTATACATTTTTAATTCACAATGATTCTCTTTCAATTGATCTGCAACAGCTAAATTTGTATTTTGCAACGCATCAATCTTCTTATATGGACTTTTACTAAATTTAATTATACTATTTAATACATTTTTATTTCTATATACTAATTCAATTTTATTTTTAAATAGTTTCTCCATTTTGCTGCCAGCTGGAAATAACGATAGTTTTCCATCGGAATACATCCCTGCCCCACCAACTCCATGAACCACATCACAAACAGAACATTTTTGGCATCTACCCTCCGTGATACAATTACATCTGCGTTGCAACAGTTTTTTTCCTCTATCAACGATTGCTATATTAATTTTTTTTGTAGTGTTAATTAATTTTAATGCCGAAAATAACCCAGCCGGTCCAGCCCCTATTATTATTACATCATACATAACTTACTTTATCATTTCAATTATTACATTTAAAATGATTTTCCTCCTTTCCCTATATTTCAAGTATTTTTTATTTAGGATTATTATTATGTATTTTCTGCATTTTTCATTATAAACGCCGACTTTTCATAATATCATCCTTTTTATTATAATTTGACTATCTTTAAGTAGCTACTTGCCCATATGTTATGTCTACTTTTATCATTTGTCAACGATTACTTGTCTACATAAAATGACACAAAAGTTTATTTTCCAGCAATACTTCATGCTATAATGTATTTATTAAAAATAAATTAAGATTAAATCAATACGAAAAAGAGCATTAGCAGTCAAGCTAAATATTGACCTTTCATGTTATCCTAATTTACAAGGAGGTGCTTATATGCATGCATGGGAACAAATACAAATAACTGTTGACTACATCGAGGAACATCTTTCAGAGAATATTAAAATTAATGATTTGGCTAAAATGGCTTCGTTATCACAGTTTTATTACCAAAGACTTTTCAGCAGATTGGTAAAAAAACCAGTAAACGAGTATATCAAATTACGCCGCCTGGCTAAAGCATCGGAAGCTTTGCAGACTGAGAATAAAAGAATTCTTGACATCGCTTTGGATTATGGTTTTACTTCTCATGAAAGTTTTACACGATCTTTTAAAGATGCTTTTGGTATCCCACCGGAAGAATACCGTGCTAATCCTATCCGCCTTAATAATTTTGTAAAACCGCAGCTACTATTAAATTATACTTTGGTCGATGAAAACGTACCCTTGATTACAGATGGAATTGTTCTTGAAATTACAAGGGAACACATATCCTCACAGAAGACTTTCATTGGACTTACCGTAGAAGAACCTATTACCCAAATGCCGGGATGCGGTGAAACAGGAGTAGATTCATTGGCAAAACTCTGGGATACTTTTCACGAAAGCAAGGCTTCCATTCATGGAATCAAAGAGAATGGTGAAGAAATTGGTGTAACTTTTACCGGAACAAAAGATGGCTGCTATCGCTATTTCGCCGGTGCTGAAGCTAATGCTCCTGAAACAGCTGAAAATTTTACTACATGGGAATTAGCGAAAGGTGAATATATTGTTTGCTCTTTTGACGCTGAGGATTTTGAACATCTTATAATGGACGCCGTATATAAGGCTCATAAATATTTGTTTGAAACATGGCTCCCCAATCATAAAATGATTTCTATGCCTTTCGCTGTGGAACGTTATGCCAGTCATACTCCAAAAACCACCTGCATGGAGATTTGGGTGATGTCTGTACCTGTAACGAAGTAATCATTTAAAAGGATGTGTAAACATGGAATGGAATTTAATGTATCATAAAAACAATCCTCCTACCTTGAAGGATATTGACGATTATGTAAATTCTGAACTTTGGGGAAAGCTGAATTCTAATTTACAAAACACATATTGTGTTCAGCCAAAACTTTCCTACAGTCAATGCTCTATGCAGCCCGGCTGGAATATAAAATATCAAAAAAGTGGAAAATCTTTGTGTACGCTCTACCCAATGGAAGGATTTTTTATTGCCCTTGTGGTGGTCGGAAACAAAAATCGACAAGAAACTGAATTCATGTTACCTTTATTTAGTAAATATACCCAAGATTTATATCAAAATACCGTTTTTTCTACCGGAGGGTGTTGGCTCATGATCCATGTAACAGGTCTTGAGGTATTAGAGGATGTAAAAAGTTTAATTCAAATACGAATGAATACAAAATAAACAGATTAAAGGGCCGCATCTGCGGTCCTTTTCACGTATGTATTTAAATAATAGTAAGTTTTTTTGCATATTTTCTTATATTTTGTCGTAAAAAAATCCCCTCTTATATTTTACATAATTATTGACTTCATTTTTATCTTTTGATAATCTCAAGCTTGTATAAAAGAAAGGAGACATAATTCTATGATAAATTTAAGGAGGGGTACATTGACAAAAAAAATTATTAGTTTATTTTTTACTGCTATTCTAATTGCTTTATTGATTCCTGATTTTGCTTTCGCAGAAGATAAACCAAGTATTATTGATAATAATACTAATTTAGAGATTCAACAAAATTTCATTTTAGTTAAAGAGATTTCAGATTTTAAGTATGATTATATGGTAGTTGACAATAATACTTTTCTTACAGATTACATAAAAGAAACTAAAATTGATTTTACAAATCTTTTAGAAAAAATAAAAACATCGAAAGACTGTATTGTTGTTGGAACATACAAACAAAGTTTTAAAAATAATAATTATTTGTATCATGATCTTTTAGATAAAGTTTCTGATTCTATATATAAAAATTGTTGCAAATATTCATCTGATTATAATAAAGAATATTTAAACACTTTATTATTAAAGGAATTTGGAAATGAATTAAAGGCCGGTAATACTTGTTCTAAAACATTCTTATTTGTAACTCAAAACAAAAAAACCGGTGCTTTTATGTCTTTAACACCAGTAAATATCGAAATGAATGCAACAAAAAATATTTCTGGTAAGTTTTTTAAACACTCCACTATCACATATAGCGCCGAAATCAAATCTTTGACTTATTTGAAATTGCTGAAAGAGGTGAAAGAATGAAGAAAAAACTATTTAGTCTATTTTTAACTATAATTTTGTTTAATCTTACAGTTATTTCAAAGTCATATGCAGCAACTGAATATACAACATTATCACAAGGAAATGATTTTCTATATCAAATAGCATCTTATTCAGAAGCAGCAAAAGCTTTGGAGATATACAAAAAATTTGAAGCAGGTATCACAACACAAGGATTTAATTATGATACATTAGTAAAAGACTATAATATGATTCCAACAGGTGTCATAAATTCTGATATCAATCAAGGTGGAGCTAATGTTGGATATGTCATGTCTAGAATTGAAGAATTATTTAAAAATAATCTTAAATGTATCTTAGATAATAATACATTAAATGTTTTTCATAATATAATACAAACTGGATTTAATGCCGGTACCTCTAAGGAAAATTACGTTATTTTCTCAAGAAAATCAGGAAAGTCTCATACTTATGTTTTTAAATTATTAGCTGGTTCTTTGAAAAAAGAAGGGAACAAAACTAAATTAACGATAGTCCCTGCTGAGATAACTGTTAACGTTAAAATATCTGTAAAAAGAATTTTTGGCATAAAGATTAAAAATAGTAAACACTATGATGTTCATGTCAATGCAAACTCTTATGTTTATCAATATTAAAAATCAAAAAGGAGAAATAAGTATGAAAAAAATCTTAAAAACGATTTCAGCAATTTGTATGGCTTTTATTATCTGTTCAAATTCTGTATCTGCTGAAAGTATTACGACATTTGGAGATATGACCCAGATCATTAATGCTGATAATATGCAATATGCACCTCAGCTCATGGAATTTGCAACTGTACTTCAAGTTGGATTTGAAAAAGAAGACTTAAAATATGATTTTGCAAAATTAATTCAAACAGTCAAAAGCGATCCTTCTAAAACTATGGCAGTTGTTGGTACTCTTAATCATACCATAAATAAAAGTAGCGCAAACTATGTAGAAATGAGTGATGCTGTTTCCAACGTTCTATTAAACGTTTTAAAATGTAAGCTTACTCCGGAGTCTAAAAATATATTTGCTAATGCAATCAAAGAATGTTTTGAAGCTCCACAGAATAATAAATCCGGCTATAGTTTTATTTATTCTAAAGAATCCGAGAATAATTGTACTTATAAATGTAATGTGTTGTTTGCAATAAAAGATCAAACTACCGGAGTTTTTATGTACGGGTTGCCTATTAGTTTAACTATATCACTTAATAAAAGCAAACAGAAAGTCTTTGGTATAACTGTGAAGGATAAACAGAATTATTCTGTTAAAGTAGAAGCAGTTGAAGTTCTTAAATTAGCTCAAAAAGTTGGTTGAAAATATTGTAGCTCGGTCTTTCGACCGAGCCATCAATTTTTTCAAATCTATTCTTTCTTTAAATTCTTTTCCGCTACGGATAACATTAATTTTATTCTGTTCAGTTGATTGACTTTTGAGATACCTGGGTCATAATCAATTGGTATGATATTTGCTTCCGGGAATTTCTCTTTCAATGGTTTTATCACTCCTTTTCCCATTGCATGATTAGGAAGGCATGCTAATGGCTGTACACAGACAATATTATTTATTCCCTGATTCATGAACTCAAGCATTTCTGCAGCAATAAGCCAACCCTCACCAGTCTGATTCCCTAAAGAAATGATTGGAGAAACCATTTTCGCCAATTTGTCTATTTTCTCCATTGGTAAAAACCTAAGACTCTGATCCATCTCTTTCTTTACTACATTACGATATTTCATAATATAAGAAGTAGCAAAATCACATATCTTCATTGTATACTTCTCCCCTGCAAGATATTTATATTTAAATTTTGAATTAAAAGTACAATATAAAATAAAATCTGTAAGATCAGGTATGACTGCTTCTGCCCCACCTTGTTCCAATATACTTACGATATCATTATTAGCAGTCGGGTTATACTTTAAGTATATTTCACCTACAATACCTACTTTTGGCTTTTTTATATCAATTATTTCAAGACTTTCAAACTCGTGTATAATATTTCTAATATTACTATTAAATATCCGTCTGCTTCCATTCCTAATATTATCCTTTGCTTTCAAATTCCATTTTTCATAAAGTAATTGTGCCGAACCCGGAACCTTTTCATAAGGTCTTGTCCGAAAAAGTGCTTTCATAAATAAATCTCCATAAATTAATGCCATGATACTTCGATTTATGAATCGGATGGATAATGAAAAACCAGGTTGTTTTTCTAACCCTGCAACATTCAGTGAAATAATAGGAACCTTCTCAAAGCCGGCTTTTTTCAGTGCTAATTTTAAATAAGCAATATAGTTAGTAGCCCTGCAGCCACCACCAGTCTGCGAAATTATAACAGTCGTATGATTCAAATCATACTTACCTGATTTTAAAGCCTTAATCATCTGTCCTATCACTATGATCGCGGGATAACAGGCATCATTATTAACATATTTCAAGCCTTCCGCTACAGCAGATGGATCCATTGCCGGAAGAAATTCCATTTTATACCCACAGGTTCTTGCGGCTTCTTGTAATAATTCAAAATGGTACGGTGCCATTTGTGGTGCCAAAATAGTATGATATTTTCGCATTTCTTTTGTAAAGATTTGATTACCATAAGATATATTTTCTTTTTCTAGCTGATAAGTATTACGTTCCCTTTCTTCCATTGCTGCTTTTAAAGAACGAATTCGAATCTTAGCTGCACCCAGATTATTTCCCTCATCAATTTTCAACATCGTATACATCTTACCTCCTGTGGCTAGAAGTTCTGATATTTGATCCGTCGTTACTGAGTCAAGTCCACAGCCAAAGGAATTTAATTGAATTAATTCCAAGTACGACTCTTCGGCCACGAAAGCTGCTGCACGATATAACCTGGAATTATATACCCATTGATCTACTACTCTTAATTTGTGTTTGAGTACTGCCAAATGGGAAATGCTGTCTTCAGTTAACACCGCCATTCCATAAGATGTTATCAAGTCTGAAATACCATGGTTGATTTCCGGGTCTATATGATATGGTTTTCCACATAAAACAATTCCCTTCTTCTTATTTTTTTTCAAATAAGATATCGTTTCTTCTCCTTTTTGCCTAATGTCCTTTTTATATTCTTCCCTTTCTTTAAACGCTGCAAGTACTGCCATTTTGGCTTCCCGGAGCGTTACTTGAAATTCTTTAAATTCCTCAATAATGCGTTTTGTAAGTACTTTTTCATTATCAAGAGATAAAAATGGGGAAATTAACTTCACGTTATTCTTTTTTATTTCATCAACATTACACTTAATCACTTCCGGATAAGAAATTACAACAGGACAATTATAGTGGTCATTGACATCTTTATATTCTGTTTTTTCATACACAACACAAGGATAGAAAATCGTCTTAACTCCTTTATCCAACAAATCCATAATATGTCCATGACAAAGTTTTGCAGGATAGCATACAGATTCTGATGGAATTGTCTCCAACCCCTTCTCGTAAATCTTTTTGCCGGAAGGAGAAGATAAGAATACGGAAAACCCTAATTTTGTAAGAAGTGTAAACCAAAACGGATAATTTTCATACATGTTTAAAACTCTTGGAATACCTATTACTCCTCTTTTTGCTTCGTTAGGAGCTAACGGCTTATAGCAAAAGGTTCTTCGATATTTATATTCATATAAATTCGGTAACTTCTCTGTTTTCGATTTTTCTAATTCTAAACCTTTTTCACAACGGTTTCCTGTGATAAAAGACTCTCCGGTTGAAAATTTATTTATTGTAAGCAGACATTGATTCAAACACTTTTTGCATCGGCGATTGGATGATTCTGTATGAAATTCAGATAAGAGCTCCTTAGATAGCAAAGAAGTCGTTTCGCCCTCTTGATAGCGTTCTTTTGCAATTAGCGCTGCACCGTATGCACCCATTAATCCCGCAATTTCCGGTCGAACCGCTTCTTTACCCGATATTAGTTCAAAACTTCGTAAAACAGCATCATTATAAAAAGTACCGCCTTGAACGATAATTTTCCTTCCAATATCATTTTCATCCCTGATTTTAATTACTTTGTAAAGAGCATTTTTGATAACTGAGTAAGAAAGTCCGGCTGATAAATCAGAAATTTTAGCTCCTTCTTTTTGTGCCTGCTTTACTTTGGAATTCATAAATACCGTACATTTCGTACCTAAATCTACAGGAGCCGATGAATACAAAGCTTCCTGGGCGAATTCATCTACCGTCATATTGAGTGAGGATGCAAATCCTTCCAAAAAGGAACCGCATCCAGAAGAACATGCTTCATTTAATAAAATGCTATCAATCGCACCTTTCTTTATTCTAAGGCACTTCATATCTTGTCCGCCAATATCAAGAATAAAATCAACCCCGGGTAGAAAATACTGTGCTGCCTTATAATGAGCTACTGTCTCAATTTCACCTATATCAACATGCAGCGCAGCCTTTATCAAAGCCTCTCCATAACCAGTCACAGTACATTTTGAAAGAGTTGCCTCTAACGGAAATTTATCATACAATTCTATTAGTAAACTTATTATCTTTTTCAATGGATTTCCTTCATTGCTTCCATAGTATGAATATAGAAGCTCGTCATCTTCTCCAATTAATGCGACTTTAGTTGTCGTTGACCCTGCATCAATTCCTAAATATGTCCTTCCCTTATAGTTTGATAAACTACCTCTTTTTACTAGAAAGCGCTTATGTCTGTTTAGAAATAATTGATATTCTTCTTTGTTCTTAAATAAAGGCTGTAATCTTCCAACTTCTTTCTCCGATAAATCCTTGATCCCTTCCACTTGATTTACCAGTTCCTTTAAAGAAATTTGGTTCTCTTCTTCTGAGGAAAGCGCTGCTCCTATTGCTACAAATAACTGTGAATGCTTAGGAATCATCGCATCTTCATCCTTTAATTTAAGACTTTCAATAAACCTTTGTCTTAGTTCGGACAGAAAGTAAAGCGGCCCCCCTAAGAAGGCTACTTTCCCCCGAATAGGTTTGCCACAGGCCAGTCCGCCAATCGTCTGGTTTACCACTGCCTGGAAAATTGAGGCTGCAATATCTTCTTTTCTTGCTCCATCATTTATTAGTGGTTGTATATCTGTTTTTGCAAAAACTCCACATCGTGAGGCAATAGGATATATTACTTTATATCCTTTTGCATACTCATTTAAACCAGCTGCATCTGTATTAAGCAAAACTGCCATCTGATCAATAAATGCTCCTGTTCCTCCTGCACAGCTGCCATTCATTCTTTGCTCCATTCCACCTTTGAAATACGTAATCTTTGCATCTTCGCCGCCTAATTCGATGACAACATCCGTGATCGGAATAAAAGTTTCTACCGCTTTCGCACAGGCAATGACCTCCTGAATGAATTTTATATTCATCCATTCAGAAATGGAAAGCCCTCCGGATCCCGTGATACTTATTTGTAATTGAATATTACCGAGCTTTTTGAAGCAATTCTTTATTAATTGAATCAGTGTATTTTTAATATCTGATAAATGCCGTTTATATTCACTAAAAACAATACTATCTTCTTCATCTAACACTACTAGTTTAACGGTTGTTGAACCTATATCTACTCCGATTTTATAAGTTTGCTGCATTGTTGATACCTCAATCATAAATTTGTTTAAATTGTAATAATACTTTCTTAATTACATTGTATAATTGTATTATTTACCAATTTATACATTTAATTCATTTTAAATTATGATTGATACGTCATCTGACCACAACAGATACTCCATCCGGTATGACTGTTATTTTTGCATCCTTTCCTTTTATCAAAAAAGCTTTTTCCAATGCTTCTTCTACTGTAAATGCATGCTCCATATGCATTTTTTTAATCATTTCAGGGTCACACATATCCGAAACTAATATCACTGTATGCATATTGAGTATGCGGGCAAGAATTTGAAATTCCCACTGGTCTGGTATTGTTTCTGTTCTTCCTACTTTCATGACCTTATCAAGAATCTCTTTCGGACTACCTGTATTAGCCATACTTTCATAAAAAGATTTCCCACCATGACCATCATTACAAGCAGAAACCATAATGATAATTCCGCCTTCCTTGCAAGTTGCTTCTGCTGCAGTCATTCCTTTTACCGATTGATATATATTTTGATCGAGAGGATATCCACCATTTGTTGTTATAATAATATCTGATTTCACTGCTTTTACAGATGCAAGATTCATAACAAATTTACATCCTTCTTCGTGTGCCAGCTGGCAATCTCCTGCAAAAGCATTGATAACTTTTTTCTCACTATCGATAACTACATTAAGTATAAAAGCAAGTTTCGCCTGTTTAGCCGCATAAAGCATATCCTTATGAATTGGATTGTTTTTAATAACTCCTGTTCTGGCATATTGACTTGCTATAAACTCAGAGCAATGGTTTGCCATCACTGTTTTTGCTGAAGCAACTCCAGGAAGAATACTCTTTCTACCTCCTGAAAATCCTGCAAAAAAATGTGGTTCAATGAATCCCTCTGAAATTAATAATTCAGTTTCCATAGCCAACTTATTGAGCCATAATTCTCCACCGGAAGGAAGCGTTCCTACTCTTATAACACTGTTTTCATCTTCTGATAAATGATTTAAGATTATCTCATTCTCTACGATTTGTTGTCCAAACTTTTGTATCATTTCCTGCCTTGTTGTAGGCCTGTGAAAACCAGTGGCAATTAATATTTTAATATCAATATTGGGGTTTGCATTTCTAATCCTTTTAAGTAGTATAGGCATTGTCACTTTACTCGGTACCGGTCTTGTGTGATCACTGGTTATGATAACCATATTTTTCTTTCCTTTAACCAGTTCTTCTAAATGAATACTTCCAATCGGATTATCCAAAGCTTTATTAATTATTTCTTCCTGATTATCTTCTGCTTTATAACTATGTACTTTTGATTCCAATATTGCCCTTAAATTTCTATCAGGAATATTTATTTCTAAAATTTTTTTCGAATATGGTAATTTAATTCGTGCCATACAATTCCTTTCTCTAAATTATAATTACTGACAAACCTTACCAGGATTTAATATATTTTTGGGATCAAATGCTAATTTTATATTTTCCATTAATTTTAGATATTCTGGACCGTATTGTTCCAACATATAAGATTTTTTTGCAAACCCGATTCCATGTTCACCTGAAACTAATCCTTTTAATTCTCTTGATTTGCTATACATTGCTTCAAATACTTCCTTCCGCTTTTGTTCCCACTCTTTATCGGTAAGGTCATCCTTTAATATATACACATGTAAGTTGCCGTCGCCTGCATGGCCAAAACTTCTGATTCTTATATGAAATACCTTTTGCAGTTCATCTGTATACTTAATAAATTCAGCAACTTTGTTCCTCGGAACAACTACATCACATTCATCCATATCTGTTGTTGATGCTTTAACAGCTTCAAGAAAAACGCCTCTTGCTGACCAAACTGCATCTTTTCTTTCATCGGTATCAGCGATAAATACATCAAGAGCACCTTCTTCAATACAAATATTGGCTACTTTTTCATACGCTTTCTCAATATCTTCCTTACTATTGCCATCAAAAGTTAACAAGAGATAGGCATCTGAAGAATTGTCAGGAAACTTTTTCCCCAAATACTCTTCGGCAGCTAATATAACTTCTCTTTGCATAAATTCGATCGCTGTTGGTGCAGCTTTTGATTTAACAATTTTAGGTACCGTGCTTATTGCCATATCCAAATTTGGAAAAGGTACTAATAAAGATATTGCCAATGGGGGAAGAGGAATTAGTTTTAAAATAACCTTAGTGACAATTGCCAATGTTCCTTCTGAACCACATATTAAATCTTTTATACTATAACCGGATGAATTTTTAACTACTTTTCCACCGACATTAAAGATTTCTCCATTAGGAAGTACTAGTTCAAGCCCTCTTATGTAATCTCTGGTGACTCCATATTTCACTGCTCTCATTCCACCAGCATTCGTATTGATGTTTCCCGCAATTGTTGCAGATTTTTCACCCGGATCAGGAGGATAGAACAAATCATACTCTTCAACAAATTCACTGATTTCCATCAAAAGAACTCCTGGTTCAAGAGTCAAGGTTAAATTTTCTTCATCAATTTCAATTATTTTATTCATTTTAGCCATATTTATCATAATTCCGCCATAAATCGGCACAGATGCTCCAACCAATCCTGTTCCTGATCCTCTGACTACAACAGGTATTCTATTATTATAAGCATATTCCATGATTATGGAGACTTCTTTTGTCGTAAGTACTTCAACTAATACATCTGGCATTTTGCTTATTCCGCCCAACTCGTCATGACTAAAATCACTACTTATTTCTTTTCCTGTAAATACTCTGTCTTTAGCTAATATGGATACTAAAAATTCGATATCCACAGCATCAATTCTTTTATAATCCATAATTTGCACCAAGCCTCCTTAATTTAATATCATTCACTAATTGAGGAACGATATCATAAATGTCTCCTACAATTCCATAATGCGCTACATTGAATATTGAGGCATTTTCATCTTTATTTATTGCAAAAATACGTTCTGAGTTATTCATTCCTGCTACAAATTGAACGGCTCCTGATATACCAAGTGCTATCAATAACTTTGGTTTCACCGTTCTACCGGAGAGTCCGATTTGTTTCTTAGCATCTATAAGACCATCTTCCACTAATGGTCTTGTACCAGCTATCTGCGCATGAAGAAGTTCTGCTAATTCTTCTATCATTGTCATATCTTTTTCTGACTTTAAAGCTCTTCCAACTGCAATAATAACATCTGCTTCTGATATATTTTCTTCCACTTCTTTTTTGCTAACGTTCAGTACTTTTATATTGGACTCTAATTTTTCTTTATCTATATCACATCGTGTTATTTTGCCTTTTGGAGTACACTGTTTCTCAGGCGCATTCATAATCTTATATCTTACTGTTGCCATTTGTGGCCTCGTATTAGGACATATGATCTGCGCCATAATATTACCTCCAAAAGCTGGTCTTATCTGCACAAGATCTGTATTTTCTTTCATTTCAAGGATTGTGCAATCAGCTGTCAATCCTGTTCTGAACCTTGTAGCGACTCTTGGTGCAAGAGACCGTCCAATCGTTGTTGCTCCAACCAGTATAGAAGATGGTTTGACTTTATTGATAAAATCTTCAAAGGCCGCTGTATAGGATTCAATTCTAAAGTCTTCTAATTCTTCGTAATCGTATACAAATATTTCATCAACTCCATAATAAAGTAACTCTTTCGCCTTATCCGCAATATTGTGACCAATAAATACACAATATACCGGATAGTCAACAACAGCCGCAAGCTCTCTGGCTTTACCAATAAGTTCCATTGTCACAGGATGTATCACGCCTTCGACATGATCGACATAGACTCCTATTCCCTTCCATAAACTCTTATCAACTGTTTTTCCTTCTGATTCTACAAATTCCATCACTCCTGCAGGACCATTTTTCACACATAATTTGCACATTTTGCAAGCTGCATTAATTTCAATTTTTCCAGCTTTATATTCTATAGCACCAAAGGGACAAACTTTTAAAAATTCTTCTATATCTGACTTATTTAATTTCCCTTGATTACATACTAATTTACCCATAAAATCCCACCTTTTCTTATATAAATTTTAGTTCTTTGAGTTTTGAGGTAATTTTTAAACTTAGCTGCTCACTATTACCTGTCCATGTTTCTCTATCATTATTAACAGCTGGAGGAAATATTCTTTCAACTTGTGTCGGAGATCCACTAAGTCCATATTTTTTTTCTTCTTTATCTTCCAAATCATCAAGGGTCATTACTTTAATTTCTCTATTAGATGTAACCAACTTTTTCTTAAAGGATGGCAGTCTTGGCTGGAAAATATCCTTTTCTACCGTTAATAAACAGGGAAATTTAATTTCGGCTACTTGTATCGTATCGGGCATATCCATCTCTACAATTACAGATTTTTCTTTTACCTCTACTATTTTCAAAACATTTGTAATATGCGGAATTCCAAGGTATTCTGCCATTTCCGGACCCACTTGAGCCGTATCACCGTCTGTTGTTTGCTTTCCACATAAGATAAGGTCAAAATCACCCATTTTTTTTACGCCCTGAGATATGGTATAGGAGGTAGCAAGAACATCAGCTCCCGCAAACTTTCTATCCGTTATTAAGGCCCCTTCGTCTGCCCCCATCATATATGCTTCTTTGATAACATCTTTTGCTTGGGGTGGTCCCATGCTTATAACTTTAATGAAACCACCCTGTTGTTCTTTTAATTTTAACGCTGTTTCTAAAGCATAAAGATCGTAAGGGTTCATTTTTGAATCTACTCCATCCCTTTTCAAGACACCTGTAACAGAGTCTACTTCAACTTTTGATGTCCCGGGAACTTGCTTGATACAAACTATCATTTTCATACTTATTCCTCACATTCTTTTATTGGTATTATGGTCTGACCAGTTTACGGGTTTATAATAACATATGATTTAAGATATATCAATATGTATTATAAATTTTTCCAAATCTTTTGTATCGCTTATTCTTACTAAATTGTTTATTTATATCACTTTGTATACTTACTTGTATAATCTAGATGCTCCCGCATCGCCTTTCTAGCAGCATCAGAACCGTGTTCCTCTATCGCTAAATATATCTTTTTATGCTGTGAAAATAGTTCCTTTTTATTTCCTTGATCATTAATTATTAATTTTCTAGTATCCTTAATAAAATCATCTAAAAGTATAGAGACACTCCTAAGAATGTTATAAATTAACACATTGTCTGAAAACTCAGCAATCTTATAATGAAACTCTTTATCAATGGCTGCATTAATTTCTTCGACCTCACATTTTTCAAAACGTTCCATTATTTCTTTTAATTCTTTTAATTGTTCCTCCGTTATGCTCTTCGCGGCTAGACCTGAAGCCTCAACCTCCAGAATCTTTCTGAATTCCAAAATATTTTCCGGACTGATTCCTTCTAACATGAACATAATGGATAAAGGTTCAAATAAATTATCTTGAAAACTTGATTTTATATAATTACCTTCCCCTTGTCTGCATTCTATCAAACCAATCACTTCTAAAGCTCGTAGAGCTTCTCTAATAGAAGCTCTACTCACCTGTAATTGTTCAACTAAATCCCTCTCAGAAGGAAGTTTGTCACCCTTATTCAGAGTGCCTTGATTAATCATATCTTTTATTTGTTCTATCACCTGTTCATAGACCTTTGTATTTTTTATTGGACTAAACATCTTACCCTCCTACTTCAGTTGTATATGCATTTTAAATTATTATAACAAAACTGCCTTTTAAAATATAGTCCTTAATACAAAAGCTGTTATCTGTCTCAAAATCTTAATCAATGCACTCCTGAACAAACTTTAATGGAACATCCATACGTTTTGCCGTTTCTTCTTTTGTCATACCACTATCTAAAAATCTTTTACATACTAATTTTATATTTTCACCAACTTCAATAATATGGCCATCGTGATCATAAAATCGAACTACTCTCTGTCCCCAAGGCTGCTCTTCTACAGGATGTACATAACTAACTTGATTTAGTTTTTCAAGTTTCTCTATAAATCCGTCAAACTCATCTTCTTCAAAGTAAAGCTCCGCATCATTGGCACCAAAACTAATATTTTTCTCATCCTTTTTTATAAACTCTTTCCAGCTTTCCAGAGTCTGTAAAGCTATACCTCCAGTTAATGTAACATTTGCACCTAAATCCATAATTGGTCTTAAACCCAAAACTTCCTTATAAAACTTTTTGGATTTTTCCATATCAGTTACAACTAACAAAATTGCATTATACTTCATAAATAATACCCTCCATTTTAAGCTTCCGTTTTAAACCACTCTTTACATTGCTCTATACGCTTTCCATTATCCCCTTGCTCTTCATCATAAGCAAACTGATGAAGCACTGAACAAGGAAACTCTGAACACTCACCACAATGGTTCATATCCCTTTCTTCACTACATACTTTAACAGGACAACTATCTCCCCAAAATGGGGTTTTAATATTTATACATCCTCCACAATTCATTTGCTCCTTGTATTCACACTCACTGCATAAAATTCCGCATCTTGATTCAATCATTATTATCACCACCTTTTTACATTATTGTAAGATATATAACACGACATCTATATGTCATCATTGCAATTTAAGTGAATCCACGCAGAGTGAAATCAAATAAAGCGCCATTTTTAACAATGACGCTTTCAAATCATATATTAGTATACTGTCTTTTAAGAACATGTATCTCCCTTAATTTATCTACAGATTTTGCTCCGATTTTTTCTGAAACAACAAGTGTCAGAGCGTCCACAATGGCTGCAGGAGCAGACATAGAATGATACTCTTTTTCTTCTCCTCTGTATACATAAAGATTTACATTTGCCATCTGTTCTTTTGGTACATACAAACGGCTAGTAAAGGCCAATGTATGATAACCGGCACTTTTCTGGTAGTCCAAAATCAACCGTCCTTCATTTGATATTTTTGAAAAACTGAACATAACGACTAAATCGTTATTATCGGCATGCACAAGCCCCTCTATTATCTCCGTACCGCCTGCAGGTAGCAAAGAAACTTGTATTCCTAAACGTCTAAGTCGGTAGAACAATAACTGTGCCATAGAGCCTGATGCATTTTTACCATGAATAAATATACGTCTTGCCGTTACGATTTCTTCCGCTGCTCTCTGAAATTCTACACTATCTAATTGTTCCATGGTATGTTTTAGACATATCTGCTGTTGCATGATCCAGCTTTCCACACAAAAGTTTTTCTCTTTATTTAGTGTTCCTGCCATTTTTATTGCTGGTTCACCAATCGTAGATTGTTCCATAACAACTGCCTTTAATTCTTTAAAGTCTTTACATCCTACATGACGCGCAAATCGTGATATCGTTGCATCTGAAATTCCCAACTGTTCTGATAACTGTCCAATACTGGCGAATAAAAAATGACCCGTATGACCGAAAATATAATCCATTATTTTTTCTTCTGCTTTTGTTAAACATGCCGGCATTACCGGAAATTCTAATTCCATCGCTCTTTCTCCTTGTCACATCGTTTTTATTATACTATTAAGCATGAAGTAAAATACTAATTCCTAACTTATCATACATTTTTGGTTCCCACAAGTGCAGATACATAATCGCCGCCTAATGCATAAATTTCCTTTAACGTCCGCTTCAGTAATCCTGCTGTATTCACAAGCAATGATGCATTAGAGCGAACCTGTATCTCATAATTCCCTGCTATTATTTCTTGCTTAAGATCTTTTAGTGTGATGCAATTCTTCTCAAATTTATTGACAATGCAGCCAAATTGTACTGCCTGATGAGTATCACTACCCGCCACTACTGGTCTGTCTATTTGTTTTGCAAGTTTATCAGTCAATTGTTCTGTTCGCTGGCGGTCCAACGCAATATCTTTGCCATTCAGATCAAGAAAATCCAGCTTTGAAAGCTGCTCCAATGGCAATTCCGGAATATTGCTTCCTTCACGAAACGGGTGAGCCGCTCCTACCAATACCGAATATTCGCGAAACAGTTTCATTAAATCAGAAAATGGTAGATATTTATCTTTCTCCTTAAATGGCTCAAGCCTATTATTTAACTCTAGTATAGACTCAAGAGTTCCTATGGATAAGATATGTCCTCCTTCAGCTATATCTGTTTCCATTCCCATGAATAATGAGAGTCCATTTTTCATTTTCAAGGTATCACCTTCACGCTTACTGATGGAACAAATATATCGATACATCTCTTCAAAATGAAGCGTATTAAAATGCTCGGTTACGCAGATTACATCCAGACCTGCATTATTGGCCTCATTCAACAACCAGTCCGTATAAATTGTAGAAAATGGCAGTTTCTTTGCCAATTTTGCGTGTGTATGAAAGTCTATAAACAATGATTTTTCTCCTTTCTGTAAATCTAAAAATAACCTGATAAAAAAATTATAAGTGACACCCAAAAGAATGAGATTGCGAGAAAAAGGAAGTCATCAAAGGAAACTTTCAGAGTCGACAATCTCACTTTTTTTGCCTCTTTCTTACTAGCTGCATATCGATATCCTTTGATTTCCAATGCTTCTACTGTCGTGCGAGAGCGCTTTGCCGTATTTAGCATTAAAGGATAAAATGCATGGATAATAATTTTTACTTGATATATCAAATAACGTATCTTTCCTTTGAGTGTATCACAATCTGGTGGATTGCCACGCAATCGATAAGATAGAAGAACCCCTTCGAACTCTTCCATCAATACCGGAAGCATACGATATGCATAGGATATAGAAAAAGAAAATCTCTCTGGGCAGCCATACCACATTAATCCATTTGACAATCGATCTGGGTCGAGTCCAGAAAATACCGTTATGGAAGCCAACGATACCGTGGCTATTTTTAATGTAAGTACCAACAAAGGAACAATAGAAGATGCATCTCCACCAAATAGTAACGTTGCTAAAAATAGGTATCCAGTCTGACTAAATACACCTATTCCAAAAAGCAGTAATACAAGACCAGCAATACGGGCAAGTAACGTAGTTATCGAAACTAATATAAAACACCCCATTAAAAAAACCACATTACCAGAAAACCATGGAACAATACCAAAGAAAAGATACCATAATATTAATATACGGGGATCTAACCCAGCAATAACCGTATCATCATTTCCATATGCATTTTTCAACACTTGATTACGAAGAAAATTCATTGTTAATTTATCAAAGATACTTTCAGACAACTTCTCACGCATATTTTTTACCTCCTTTCCTTACAAACCCTTGAAGAAATTCATCTACTGTATAGCATAATGCTTTTTTGTCGATTGCTTGTCCCATCAAGAATATTTCAGGCGGGCGTATCCCAACCATATCAATAATCTTATGATTGTCGAAAATTTCATCTCTCGTTCCATCAGCAACCACATTCCCCTGACAAAGCACTATAATTCTTTCAGCCCATTCACTAACTAACTGCATATCATGAGTTGCAATCATAACAGTCTCCGTCACATCTTTCATAACATTTAATGTATGCATAATCTCTTTTCTAGTTGCAATATCTAGATTTGCAGTAGGTTCATCTAGTAATAATATTCCTGGATTCAACGCAATCCCTATAGCTAGACTAGCTCTTCTCATCTGTCCTCCCGACAAAAGCCGGCCATCCCTCTTTCTTAGTTCCGTAAGGCGGAATCGCCGCATTAATTCTTCTGTACGCATTTCCCAATCTTTTATTTCGCGTACCTGCATGGCATATGCAATATCTGCTTCAATCGAATCTTTGATGAACATTTCCTCTGGATTTTGATATACGAAAGAAATCTGCTTTGACAACTGCTGTACTTTAATATTTTTAATATTATTTCCATTTAATCGAACTTCGCCTTCTTTCGCTCTCAGTAAACCAATCATGAGTTTCATTAATGTTGATTTTCCAGCTCCATTTGAACCAATCAGAGCAATCTTTTCCCCCTTGTAAATATCTAAATTCAAATGATCAAATACAATATGATCCTCACCCTTGACTGCGTGGTAAGATAACTTAACATCTTGAAAAGAAACTGCCTTTTCTTTTTGTCTGTTACCCTTTATTCCCTCTTTTTTTAGAAAAGAGGCATTCCATACAAACTCTCCAAATGTTTTCACTCCCAGGTTAATTGTTGTCGGAAGCATTATACTTTTTTCAAGGTTCCCATTAACTTTCATATGGTGTGCAGCAACAGTAACCTGAGGCGGAAAGATATTACACTCCACTAATTCATCTACTCTTCCAAGTGCTTCATTCACAGGCAGTTTCCACTGTACCTGTCCGTCTTTTAGTAAAAGAACATTTTTGCAATAATCTGCTATGTACTCTGTATGATGTTCAATCACTATAATCGTCTTACCAAACTCCTCATTTAACTCCTTCAACACTTCATAAATCTGGTCTGCGTGCCTTGGATCTAATTGAGCAATCGGCTCATCTAGAATTAATATGTCTGGTTGTAACGATACTGCACCGGCTAACGCGAGTAAATGTTTCTGCCCACCTGATAACTGCCAAATATAGTCTTTTTCCTTTCCACTGAGTCCACACTGTTCTAATGCTTCCATACCTTTTTCTTTATAATCTGGTATCAAATAATTCATGCAGGCAAAGGAAGCATCATCCAATACTGTTGGTCGAACAATTTGATTTTCAAAATCCTGATATACATATCCTACGTTATAAGCAAGATTTCCTACATTAGATTCCGTCGTATCCAGACCGTTAACAATGACTCTGCCATCAAATTCACCTGCAATAAAATGAGGAATCAAACCATTTAATACCTTACAAAAGGTAGACTTACCACAGCCATTATTCCCAATGACTGCAAGAAAATCCCCCTTTTTAATTTTTAAACTAATATTAGTAAGGGCGGGTGTTGATTCACCGGGATAAGAATATGTTAAATTCTCTATCTCAATAACATTCATAAATTACGCTTCCTTCCTATTATGATTTTTTCTGATAACCAGCAGTATAATTACAGCCAAAGCTCCTGCTGCCATCATTGCTATTGCTATGGCACTTTTGCTTTCTGCCCAGCCAGCTTCCCAATCAATCAGTTCCATTCCGCTTTCTGCCATAAATTCAGAGACAATTGCCACTCCAAAAGCTGCCAAAGAGCCAATAATTACTTTTACATTGATACGACCAATTGCAGTCTTCTCTGTTCGTGGCTGCATACCAAGTAAAGGTTCGATTTTTCCATAAAGTTTAGGAACTAGGAAAAGAGTTGGTAGTAGACAAAACAATATGCCTGAAAATAATACATCATTTAAGAAAGCAAAACCCTCTGTTGCGTATACACTTTGCGGTAAGCCTGCTACCGATTCAAAATCTTCTACAGCAAATTGCACTTTCAGGATATCTACCATCATTCCCATAGCCTGCTGTACCACAACACCAGTCATTGCTGCAATCCCAACCATTTTACGATTCTTTGGATTCGCAACCAAACGTCCGGCTATATACACACCTATCGTTACCGTTATAAATTTTTCAAGTTCTCCAAGTCCGCCAAACTGCCCTAACATAATCTCGCTAAATACAAGTTCTCCAGTTGCTGCTCCTAATGCTGCAGAAATTGGATCGAATAAGATTCCTAACGTTAATGGTATAAATAGGAAATACTCTACTGAAAATTCCACAATACCTATTTGTAACTTTGGAATCAATTCCGTAAATAAAGTTGCAAGTCCATAAAGTGCCATTGTCAGCACAAAAATCATCAGTTTTTGAGACTGAGTAATCATTTGTTGTTTCTTCATTTCCATTTTTTCCTCCGATTTACTATCAATTTTATGTGACAACTATATTCTATCGAACTAATGTTAAATCGGATATCATATTTATGTAAAATGTAAGTATAATTTCATATACTAGTAATAGTAAATAATATTTTCATTTCTTTTACTACTTTAAATTAGTTACAAAGAATTAAAAGAAATATACTGAAATAACATGTTAAGAAAAAAGCGCCATTTTTTACAATGACGCTTCCTAAAATATATTTATTTGATTTTTTTATTTTTGAACTGTAATTAGAAATGTTGGCGAATCTTTACCGTTACGTTCTCTTAAAATACGATTCCCTGCCTCCTTGTCACATTGAGTATTCAGGAAGCCCAACTCTTCTAATACAGAAATGTCCCATTCCGGTCTTTTCTTTTTACTTATCTCCATCGCTTTGGTAATTTGATTGGATTCCTCTTTCAATTCTTGTGTCATTCCTATATGAAAGCCTGATTGATTCAGATTGTCCGGGGTTCCTTTTTTTTCCATACAGAGAACTTGCTGACCATAATCAGCATCGAAATTTAAAAGGATACCGCCCTTTACCAAAACTCGCATCCATTCTAGGTATGCCTGTTTAGGCTCTGGTAACGTCCAGGTCAGATTGCGTGCAATTACCACATCAAAACTTTCATCCGGAAATTCCAAGTTCTGCGCATCCATTACTAAGAATTGAATGTCTAGCTGTTTTTCATTCGCAAGCTTTTTTGCTTCTTCTATCATAGCAGGTGTCAAATCTACACCGACCAGATCATATCCTTGTTCTGCGAGCAGTATTGCAAAATATCCCGTTCCAGTTCCAACATCCAGGATTCTTAGTTTTTTCCTTTCCGGTAACTTCTTTTTAATTTCATTTATCCAACGCTCACTTATTTCATCCTCTAGTTCCATCCTACGAACTGTACTAAAATCTTCTGCTCGTTTTGTCCAATATCCTCTTACACGTTCTTCTATTTTTTCCATTATTTTATTTCCTCTACATTTTTTGAGTTAGTAATCTTTCTTATCATTCGCTATCCACTGGGCTTTTACTTTTAACATTATCCAATTATATTATTTTCTATTCTTTCTCTCTCCACCTATTAATTACCTTCTCAACTTCGGCAATCAACAGTTCTTTATCCGGAATATAGTAAGTGTATTTAGAAGCAAAGATATTACTAGATAATCCTCCTAATGCATATTCAGCTGTCAGAGCATCCTTGTCTGTGCAAAGAATAATGCCAATTGGCTTATTATCTCCCGCGTCATTCACTTCGTTTTCATAATAATTCAAGTACATATTCAACTGACCTGCTGCCTCTGGCATCAGCTTAGTTGTTTTAAGCTCTATAATCACATAAGATTTTAAAGGCTTATTGTAGAAAACCATATCTGCATAATAATGCGTATTATTAATTGTTATTCTCTGCTGGGTTCCAACAAACATAAAGCCTCTGCCAAGTTCAAGCAGAAATTTTTCAATTTGATCCATCAAAGCTTTTTCCAAGTCGCTTTCCAGCATTGGCTTATCTTCAGGAATTCCAAGAAATTCAAAAACATAGGGATCTTTAATAATATCCTTTGGCTCATTTATTTCAATACCACACATAGCTAATTTCAGTACTTCTTTTTTATTAACCTCACCCTTTGAAAGCAATAACCTCTCGTATAATGAAGTACTTATCTGCCTTTTGAGCTCTCTCACAGACCATTTTGCATTTATAGCTTCTTTTTCATAAAAATTCCGCTTATCCTCATCAGATATGCTGAGTAATTCGCAATAATGAGACCAGCTCAATTTTCCAGACACTGTCTGGATTTTTGGGTACGTCTGATAAAACAATCTCATATTATAAATATTAGCACGCGAAAACCCTTTACCAAATTCTGCTGTCAATGATTTTGCTAGCAATTTCAATGTCTGTTCTCCATATTCGGCTCGAATACTGTCATTCTGCTCATATCGAACAATAATCTCGCCAATCTTCCAATAAGAAATAATCAGTTCATTATTTACTTCACTTGCAACATTTTTTCTGGCAGTGACGAGTATATCTCTTATTTCTCCAACCAATGGATTTATTATTTCATTTGTCATCTACATTTCACCATCCTTATTATTCGATTTTATCAATTAAAGATTCAATTAACAAATGTTTTATGACAATCGTTAGAACACACAAAAATCAAGTCAATCTTCTTGCGAAGTTTCAGATATCGAATCTTTGCATCTGGTACTGTTCTATTACTTCCATTCATTAATATAAGGCGAATGGCTAAATCGTTTCAGTATTCGTAACTATAACTAATTTGTACTAAATCTTGACATAGGACCAGGTAAATATTCTACATTATTTCTGTCCAAAACTTAATTGTTTTTATACTTTTAAAATCTATATCACTTTGATTTTTTTTACCAAATTCCACCTCAATATAATCTTCTATATCTCTTCCATAATATATGACATCAATATCATGTATGGAGATTATTGGTGGCTTTTCATCCATTATTATTGGCATATACCTATGTCCATAAATTGGGATTAACTTTGGTGCACTTTTTATACGTTTTCTTACCTCTTTTGCTATTTCATCTTCAGTTTCCGGTTCGTCTCCCCAATCATCGCACCAGTAAACTTCTCCTGCCATTTCCTGAATATTCATGATTGGTCTTTTTATAATTTCTTTTATAAACATAACATTATCTTTTTTCTTATTTCTCCAATTATAAAACCCCTTAGATATCGGTAATATAGTCATTAATAAATCTTTTAAACTATCGGGAAACTTTATTCCATATAAATTTTCTATCTCTGCTATTTCCTCAAGTTCCAATCCTTTCTCAAATTCTACTCCATATTCTTTTAACACTTTTAAACATTTTTCATTCATATATTTGTCACCTCTATTCAATTTTAGTGAATGTATAATAATGATCATTTGTATACCAAACTGAACCATCATCTCCAATCACAATTCTTTCCGTTCCTCGGTTTTGCCCCTTAACATAAGGATTTACATCATATTCTCTATAACTTATCCCTTCTGGCAATTTTTGTGCTCCATCTTCTTGTGGTATGTTCTTATACGTTCTTCCACCCTTATATCCTTGTGGTGCTACTCCATTTTTTGCTTTAATTTGATTTGCTATATCTTTAGCCTTATCTGGTATAGATGTTTTATCCCCCTTATTCCAACCCTTACCTTTCGGTATTTTAACTCCACCAGCCTCATCCTGCAACCATTTTTTATAAGTTTCATATCCTGATTTATCTTTAATAATCTGCTTTACCTTATTCACTTGTTGCTCAATTGTATCCATATTCTGTCCATAAATCGATACTGCAATTAAAGCTGCTCCATAAAGTAAGTGAAGTCCGCCACCTTCAAGCCAATTACCTAATTTTCTACCCTTGATATTTTTCTCCTGCGCCAGCAACATCGCTAAGTCTGCTACTGTAATCTTCTTGGAATCAATATCAAATTCTTTCCCTTCTTTATAATAGGCAACTGTTAACGCATTAATCACATCTTCATCATAATTACCAGTCCTCAAGGCATTTGCCAACGCTTGCAGCGCATAAAGCCTTAAATTGATTTCTTCTGCACTATACTGACTAATTAATTCTTCAAGCGAAATACCTCCATTTGCTTTTGCTTCAGCCTTTAATACTGCGGTTACCTCTTCTAATTTCTCGGGGTCTTGCCACCAGTTCCCATCAAAATAACCATCTCTCCGATTCCAGAATTCACTGTTTAATTTTTTATAATCGACCTGATCTGTTCTGACTTTCTTTGATTTCTTTATCTTCCAGCCATTATTTAAAGCTTTTGCCCAGTTAAGATTCTTTGCATCTATTTTATGTAATAAATAATTCTTATCAAAATGTTTCCACTGAATACACGAGATTCCTTTGCTGACATTTTCAAGATATAGATTTGCTAAATGATAATGACTGCCATGTATGGACTCAAAATCAATTACCTTCTGCTGCTCTTTCTGAAGTGTTACAACCGCCTGTTGCTGTTGATTGATATAGCTTTGAGTATGAACTGCCAAAGATGGCATTGTTTTACTCAGTGTACTTACTTTTTCTTCTAAGCCACTTATTACTGCCTGTTTCTCTTTAATAGCTGAATTCACCGCATCCGTATCGATATAAAATCCGTCATCAGCTTCTACTTGTGTATACAGATCATTTAGATAGCTTGTATTCGCTTTCTTTATCTCATCATAAGCCATGATCATACCTCGTATAATCGGTATATGTAACTGCTTAAAATAATTTTTCGCAGCTTCAAGCGCCTTCCCTTCTAACTCATCCTCCTCAATCAATTCTTCCATCGCGTTCCGTAATTCATCCATTTGAACAGATTTTAAAATCAAGTTCGCATTCATTTGATCGACCTGACTTTTGATTTCTCCGATATTTAATTTCAACCTGTCTCATCCCTTCTTTTGTATTTCTATACTTCCCTTATTCACTTTCTTTCTGGGGCTTTTCTAAATCCTTTTTTATTTTAATATGCTCTTCGGAAAGTTCCTCACGTTCTCTGAGCAGTACATTTCTATTATGTTCTATTTCATCGTATTTGTCTGAAAAAGATATTTTCATATTTTTACGGTACTCCTGTTCACCCTGATCCAGATCTATAAAATATTGTTCCGCTTTTCTTCCTCCAAAATGATTCCACAACTCTTCATTTGACCTTTCACTCTTCTTGATGATCCAGTGCATGTCTTCTTCCTCATCTTCATATTTGGATAGGGGGTCCATGGATTCTAGTTCCTGATTTGTTATTCTTAACTTACTTTCTATCTTTTCCAGTTGTTCTTGTTGATCCATTAGTGTTTCACCTTCATTCGCATTTTTGTTGCACTATATTGATCCACTTTTTTCAAGTTATCTATAATTGTTTGTAGATTTTCCATATCTAACTTTACTTGAGATAGGTAGCTCTTGGAATGTTTTAATTGTTCGTTATATGTGGATTTCATTTCATGACTGGAATTTAGGTCTGTATAAGAAGCAAAATTAAAACTTTTTTCTGCTTCCTTTACATCAGTTGCTGAACTAAGTATTTTTGACTTTTTTGATTTGAATTTTGTAAGATTAATCTTTATATTCTTCATTACTTCTCTATCCCCTTATTATTGTTTCAATTTGTAATATTTTTACATATATTTGTCAATTGGTCAATATCGTTAACAATCTTTTTGTATAATCCTCTTTCGGATTCTTAATAATCTCATTTACCGATCCGGATTCAATACATTTCCCTTGATGCATCACCATAATTTTTTCACAAATATTACTTAATAAAACAATATCATGAGAAACAAAAATAATTGCCATATTTAGTTCTTGCGATAAATTTAGCAGTAATTTTATTATTTCTGCCTGTACCGAAACATCTAGCGCACTGGTTATTTCATCACACAATAATAACTCCGGATTTACTGAAATCGCCCTTGCTATGGCTGCTCTTTGACATTGTCCACCGCTTAATTCGGTCGGATATCTATCCGCAAGATGTGGTTTAAGACCTACCATTCCCATTAAGTTATCAATTCTGTTATTCCGTTCTATTAAATCCTTAATGCCGCATAAATTCTTCAAAGTCTCACTCAAGGAAGAGCGAATTGTTAACCTTGGATTAAATGATTCAAAAACATTTTGAAAAATCATTTGCATACCGCAATAATCCGATTTTGTTCTATGAAATTCTAATTTCTTTCCTTTAAAAACTATGGTCCCTGCTGTTGGGTGCTGTAACCCTCCAATCTGTTTTAACAATGTGCTTTTTCCACTTCCGCTCTCTCCTACGATTCCCAGTATTTCTCCCTTTTTCAACTGCATATTGACCTGAGATAGTTTAAACATGCATTTCCTGTTTTTAATAAATTCCTTACTTAACTGTTTCAGTTCTAAAAGATCCTCTGTATTCTTGCTCTCAATTTTTTCAAGTCTGTCACTTATTTTTGGAACCGCACTCAATAACTTTTTTGTATATAAATTTTTCGGACGTTGAAGTACCTCATTTGTCGTTCCGAATTCTACGATTCTTCCTTGAAACATAACTCCCACTTTGTCTGCTACTTTTGCCAGAAGACCAATATTGTGTGTTACAATAATGATTGACGTTTGATAATGTTCTCTCATACGAAGTAACTCATCCATTACCTGTTCCTGCGATGTCACATCCAATGCGCTGGTCGGTTCATCCGCAAGCAGTATGGAAGGTTTCAATAATACTGACAAAGCAATTGATATTCTTTGATTCATCCCACCACTCATCTCAAATGGACAACTGTCTAAAATTCGTTTTCCCTCCATTAGATTAAGACTCTCAAAAACCTCGCAGACTTGTTGATTGAAATTCTCTTTCTCATATCTACCATGGCTTTTTAAAGTCTCAATAAACTGTTTTCGAAATGTACGAATTGGATTAAACGATGCTTTTGGATTCTGAAATACCATTCCAATCTGTTTTCCACGTAATTTCATCTTCTCTTTTTGTGGCATGGATGATAACCCTTTATTCTGAAACATAATTTCCCCACTAGACAGGAGAACTCCATTTTCTATTGGTAAAACTGCCTTTAATAGTGTACTTTTCCCACTACCACTCTCGCCTACAATTCCTATTATCTCCCCTTGCTTTAAATCAAAAGAAACATTGGATACCACATCATTATTTCTACTATAACTTACAGAAAGATTATTAATTGAAAGAATTGTATCATTCATCATTCGTACTCCTTATCCCAATATATTCACTCAAAGCATCTCCAAGTAAATTGAAAATCACCACTGTAATAAACAAAGCAATTCCTGGTGCCAATACTGCCCATGGAGCTTGCTGCATATAGCCTTTTGCCTCATTTATCATAGAGCCCCACTCCGCTTCAGGCACCTGTACTCCAAGTCCAAGATAAGATAGACCGGCAATCCCGATCATCGTCGAACCAATTTGTATCGAAGCATTTACAATCATTTCACCGGCAATATTCGGTAGAATATGAACGAACATAATACGTAAATTACTGTTACCACTAAGCCTGGCTGCATGAATAAATTCTTCATGTTTCAATGCCATCACTTGTCCCCTCGCCAGCCTTGCAAATAAAGTCCATCCGGTTAATCCAAGTGCAATCATTGCATTTATCATACTCCCGCCTAATACACCAGCTACTGCAATTGCAAGTACCATCTGGGGAAAAGCTAAAATGATATCTACCAAACGCATAATAATCTGATCAAGAACTCCACCATAATATCCTGCGAGCATACCAAGTAGAATACCTGCCGCCATGGTTATCAATACAAGCAATAGAGATGGAAAAATGGACATTCTGGCTCCGACTAACACTCTGGAAAAGATACATCTTCCTAATTTATCAGTACCAAAAGGAAACTGGAGATTGGGGACTGCTTTCATATAGAAAGCATTTGTCTCATAAGGGTCGTTTTTCACAATATAAGGTGCCAGTAAACTGATACCTAGCAAAATTAACCCTAAAACCGTGAAGAAAGTGACTTTTTTTCTAACTTTTTGAACCATTCCTTACTCCTCTCCTCTAGGATCTATCAATTGATAGCATAAATCAATCAGCAGATTCACAACTACATAAATCATGGCAGAAATTATTACAAAACCCTGGATCACCGGATAATCTCTTGCATTGATAGAATCCATCATTAATTTACCAACACCCGGCCACATAAATATACTTTCTATTACTACACTTCCTCCCAATAATGTACCAATTGAGAATCCGAATATTGAAATAATAGAAATCAGCGCATTATGAAGGACATCCCGAAACAAAATATATGTTTCCCTATTTCCTCTCGCTCGTGCACCTGTTATATATTCTGCATTTAATTGTTCCAAAACTGCTGCTCTAATCTGTCGTATAAATCGGCTTACTAAAGGTAGTGCCAATGATAGAGCAGGCAAAAAAAGACCTTGCATATTTCCTTTCGCTACGACTGGAAAAACTTTTATATATATACAAAAGAAATAAATGAATAAAACCGCCAGAAGAAAATTAGGTACTGCATTTCCAATAAAACAGAGAAATCGAATAAAGTAATCAACAAATCGATTCTGTTTGACTGCTGTATAAATTCCCAGAGGGATAGAAATTGTAATTGCAAGAAAGAAAGCACTAAAAGATAAAATAAAAGTGTATCTCATCCCTTTACTTAATTTATCAGCAACCGATGTACCATCTTTAAAAGAATTACCCAAATCACCTTTTAGAAACTTTCCAAACCAATCAAGATATTGTTTCATAAATGGCTGATTCAATCCCATTTCTTGTCTTGTTTTTTCTAATACTTCGTTTGTTACTGCTATACCTTGAGCACTTAGCTTTTTCTTCGCAGGATCGCCTGGAGTTATATATAATAATGCAAATGTCAAAAAAGTAAGTCCCAAAATTATCGGTATCAATAGTAATAATCGTTTTGTTATATAATGTTTCACGCTACTCTCCTATATTCTTCACACTCCCCATAGCTAAAGTAAGGGGTTTTACGACACATTGGATAAACGAGGAAAAGAGCATAACCTTTACAGGCTGTGCTCTATGCTCTCATCTAGTTTAATTCATATCGGTATTTGCATTTAAGAAATAAAAATCAAATGGACAGTTCTCAAATACATTTACTACATTATTGCGCATAACGGTCGTCTTATTAAAAAGTGCTACATATCCAAAAGCATCTTCATCAATTGCTGTCTGCACAATCTCATTCGCTAATTCTGCGCGTCTATCATTATTAGAAGTTACCTTTAATTCATCGATTAATTTTTGTGTTTTTTCATTCGAGAATCCACCACAATTGTAAGGAGCCCCTTTTGCCAGAGTACAGCTAATAAAATAATATGGATCCCCCGCCTTATCTGCAATCATACAGTATAAAGCAATATCAAAATCTCCGGTAGCAATATAGGTTTCATCCGGATCCACTTCACAGGTCAATGTACCTTTTATTCCAATTGTTTTTAACTGTTCCTGCATTAATGTAGCTAAAGTATCTAAACTTCTTGCTGCATAATATGCAATATTTATAGTAAGAACTTGTCCGTCTTTTTCATAATATCCATCTGCATTCAAACTGTATCCATCTTTTTCAAGAAGCGCTTTTGCAGCCTCTATGTCGACAGGCTCCTTCGTTACCTTTCCATAAGGTGCAGACGAATCAAATGGTCCATCTGTGCTGGTCACTGTGCCATTTAAATATGTTTCGATTGCTTTTGTATCAATGGTCAGATTAATTGCTTTTCTAACAGAATCATCCAGCCTATTTTTATTCAGTATATAAAACTGCAGCCTTGTTGCCGGAATCGATACCAATTTATAAGTATCCGGATCATTTTTAAATATCTCCGCAGCATCAGCTGTCACACCAGTGTAGCAATCAATTTCACCATTCTGCATTGCCATAAGTGAAGTATCTGGTTCCGGCATATAATAAAATTCTGCACCATCTAATTTAACTTCTCCATTCCAATAACTACTATTTCTTTTTACTTTGATCGTTCCTCCCGGTTCAAATGATGATACGACAAAAGGTCCTGTTGCTACAAGCTGTGAACCCATATCTTTACTATTGTCCAAATCCACAATAGCAAGCTCCGGACTGGCAAGATCATTCAGTAAAGTCGGATATACTTCAGAAGTTTCAATCGTAAACGTTTTGTCATCTAAAATCTGATAGGAACAATCTTTTAAATATGCAAAACGAGAGTTCGTTTTTCCTGCATTCTGCAGATTGCGTATCACCATATCCGAAGTCACTGTGTTTCCATTAGAGAAGCTTGCAGCTTCTTTTAATTTTATTGTCCAGATGTTTCCATCTGCTTTGGCACTCTCTGCAAGCATCGGTTCTACAGACGACTGATCATTCATAATAAATAATGCTTCTGTCAAACCATAAATAGAGGTATACCATCCTTGATAATCCTGATGTGGATTCAATGTTTCAAGTGCAAAGGATTCAGAACACTTTAATATTTTCTTACCTGTTTCATTTCTATTTTCTGCTGTTGTACCACGATTTTTGCAGCCTGAAAAAGCAAATATGGTAAGCGTTACAATAGATAAAATTCCAAACAACTTCTTTTTCATAACTTTTCTCCTCATTTTAAAAATTTCAATAACTCTTTACTTTCTTTCTCATCGCATTTTAAATGTATTAGAATTTCAAATTTGTCTAGATTGACTTGATCAGGTCTCTTTTTATAAATTTCACTTAAACTATAAATGATATCTTTTCTTATTAAATTTCCATGCGTTGTAAGATGCCTATTATTTATAAAGTTCTCATATAAAAAATCAACTATTTTACTACATAAAGATTCCTGAGAAATTGCAATAAGCCACAATTGTTGCAATGTTTGCCTTGATGTAATAAATTTATCATCATTGGCCTTACTTAAATATTGTTCTAGTATGGATGCAAATCTTAGTTGTGTATCACTTTTGGCCAAACCTGCCAAGACAAAAACTGCTATACTTCGTTGATAGGAATTTTCGGATGATAATTTTTCAACCATAATATCCCAAATGTCATAAACCCATTCCACTTGTTCTTCTGTCATCTCTAATAATTTATCTAGCGCAGCTTTCCTAACTGTATTATTCTTACTACTTACATCTTCACATAACTGATGAAGCAAAGCATCCATGAATTATTCCTCCTTATTACTTGTATCTTTTCTTTTCATATTTTAAAAAAAATGTCAAATAAAGTATATAAGAACAGTTAGCAATTATGCAAGCCTCCCCAGGGGTTTTTTGAATTTATTTACTCTCTGTTCTTTAATAATTCTGACGGAACTATTTTATTTATTTTAGAAGTTAGCATAAAATTAATAATAAAAAATAATGCAATAACAACAAGATAAATAGCAAGATATAATTTCCAACTAAAAGTAAGATTCATTGCGCAAGCTACATTCGACACTAATATGGGGTACATTATATCCATTAATTTCTTGGACAAGGGAATACAAATAGCAGCACCTACTGCTATTAAATAGAAATTTCCATTTAAAAATAGTTTTCGAATTTCTTTAGAACGATAACCAAATATTTTAATCAGCGAAATACTAAACGCGGAACGCTCAATCATAACCTTCATCATAAGATACATAACCACACAGAAAATAAAAGCAGATACCGTTGTCATCAGATAAATCATCGGCATCATCATAGATACAAAGACATCAGAAGCTTTACTTATTTCTTGTTTTGATGTTGTTGCATATAGTCTTTCAGGACTAATATCTAATTTCTTGTCAGATAATATTACATTGTAATACCTATCATTCTCTCCTAAAAGCTCTCTCATAGTTTCAATATCCATAAATGCATAAAACCCTGCTGAGTACTGTACAATATCTTTTACTCTAAATGCATAATCAATATCTTCTTCCTCATCTGATAATATCAGGGAATCCCCTATCGATAAATGGTACTTTTGCGCCATTGCTGATGAAATGACGACTAAGTTTTTCTGTTTGAACGTTTTCACTTCAAAGTATGGATTCTTTTCATTGATTCCTAAAAGAGTGATATTGTGATTATAACCAAGTATTTCCTTCTTAAGAGTCTTGGCAAAACACGCTTCCCCACCATCCGGCACCTTATCTTGGGGATATTTATAGGTATACATATACTCATACTTTGTATCTTTTTTATTGTCTTTACTAATATGTTTACACATTACATAACAATTAATTCCCAGCATCATAATTAATAGAGCTATGAACATACCGAACAATACCGTAAATCCGGTTCTTGCTTCTCTTAACATCTGCCTTATCCGAAATCTTCCAATGAATCCCATATTTCCTAAGTTCACATTACTAATGTTACGATTCTTCTTTTCATTTTTGATTAATTCTAAGGCTGGTCGTGATAATTTTTTTCTAATAACAATACAATTCACAATTGCTGCAACGACTGGAGGCAGCAAAATTCCATATAACAAAAGATAAACAAAATATACCTTTTGCAATTTGGGTACGGAAAAATAGTTGTAGCAATTTACCATCTGATAATCAATTCCCCATTTGCTATATCCAATCATTGTTCCGATAATTCCTGACAAAAACGTAATTGTAACAGGAAGCATGATATAATGCAATAGAAGGTCCTTTTTTTTAACTCCCAAAGCATATAAGGATCCAATAACACTACTTTCCTTTTCAATTCCATGAATTACAAATACAGAAATAACATAAGTAAACAAAATCAGAATTATAATGCCTGCTATCAGCCCTGCTATTTTATTAATCACCTGGTCTTCCGCAGAAGCCTTAATTCTTGGGTTATCTGATGCTTTTATAAATTGTATCGCTTTTATTTTCTCTTTCAACTCCTCATCTGTCATCTTCCCGTTTAAATGATATGCGTACACATACTCCTCTGACTTAATACTCATTCCAGCCGCTTTAAACAGATTATATGCAGAATCAGAAACAAATGCTAAGCCAAATTGTTTGCTTTCTACACTACTATCCGATAGGTTCTTATAGGCAGCGTCATAATCCGGAACACTTCCAACTCCTACAATATGTAATGCATTTGCTCCTATTGTAATTCGATCCCCTATTGTTAAATTATGTTCTTCGCAATAACGCTTTTCTAATACGACTTCATCATTCCTTTGGGCTAATCTTCCTTTATCAAGATCAATAAGATTCACTTTTTTCCTATTATTAAAAACTCTAATTGTACTTCCATCTTCCTGTTTAAAATCAAGAGAAAACATTTTTTCTAATGAAATTCCTGTCTTATGCAGTTTCAACTCTTCTGTTTCAGTTAAAGGCTCAAATACTTGAAATTCACCATCTTCCAACCGATTCTCTTCTGCTTTTTTATCCACTCCGGTAATTACCGTTTCTGCTGCTCCAACAAGGCTGATTACCAGATACATTCCCATTATAATTAGAAATGCAAGTGAAAAATAACGGAACAGATTCGACTTAAATTCCCTCCATAATCGTTTGAATAATATTTTCTGCATCCTATAAATCCTCCAATTTCTCTGCCGGAACTCTTATTTCATTCTCATATTCTTTACTTATTTGACCATCCTTTATGTCAATGACCTTATGTACCATTTTTTTTATTGAATTATTATGCGTTACGATAAGAATCGTTGTCCCATACTTTTTATTAATCTTCTCCAATAAGATCAAAATATCTTTGGATGTCTTAGAATCCAATGCTCCTGTAGGTTCATCACAAAGAAGTAACTTGGGATTTTTAATCAGTGCACGTGCTATTGCGCATCTTTGCTGCTGACCTCCTGATAATTGGGATGGAAATTTTTTCTGATGCTCTTTAAGTCCTAATATATCTAAAAGTTCTTCCATATCTAAAGGATTTTCAGCTAAATATTCACATACCTGAATATTTTCTTCCACCGTAAGATTAGGCACTAAATTATAAAACTGAAAAATAAATCCCAAGTTGTCACGTCTGTAATCAGATAGTTCGTTCTGTTTCAGACCTACAATCTCTTTTCCGTCCACTAATATAGAACCTGAGTCCAGTGTATCGAGTCCTCCGATACAATTTAAAAATGTAGATTTTCCAGAGCCGCTTGATCCTTCTATCGCACATATGTGCCCTCTCTTTACTCCTGTTGTAATACCTTTTAACACCTGAATATAACTTTCATTCTGTCCATAACTCTTTTTCATACTTTTTACTTCTAAATACATAAAATTTCCTCCTATACATAACACTGTTATCTTTAAAGTAATTTTTTAGCTATACGTACATTTTATTGCCGTATAGCTAAATTTCATCAAATAATCCGGACCAGCCGGCCATTAGATACTTCATTATTGATACCATAGACTGTAACGCTGCTTCTTCTGATTTCTCATGTGTTAACATATGAACAAAAATATCAATCTGCATATGAGCAAACCAATGAACAATATAATCATCCAGTTTTTTAGTATTTGTCTGCTCTGAATACATATCCGCTAGAATACGATAATGTTTCTCAGAGAATTCCACAATCTGATCAATGCATTTTTCGAAACGCGATCCTTGACTTTTGGTTAATAATAATTGAAATTCATCATAATGCTGATACGAGTGATGAATCACATGTTTAACGACTTCTAAATCATCGGAAAAATCTAATTTTCCATTTTCTTTAAATTCGGAATCTACCAATTCTTCAGAATAATGTTGCTTCATAATATTTAATAGTATCTCTAATGGCTCTTCAACCAGAGAAGCAAATAAATCTTCCTTATCTTGAAAGAAAAAATAAAGAGCTCCGGTCGTCACACCTGCTTCTTTACATATATTTCGAAGAGATGCCTTCATATAACCTTTTTCCATAAATTCTCTTTTTGCGCTTAATAGAAGTTTAGATTGGGTTTCGTTATCATTCTTCAAGTTTTCACCTCCACAAAGTGGTAACATAACGCCGTTATTTAATAACAGTGTTATGTTACACTAAATTAAAATAAATGTCAATATGTATTCTTATATTTTTTAAATACAAAACTTTTCAAATTCAACTCAGATATTATAATCGCTGAAATAATAAATAATCCACCTATCATCATATTTAATGTTAACTTTTCGGTAACACCATTATCATCAGGTATCATCAATGAAAATAAAGCTCCAAAAATAGGTTCCCCCATAAATATGATTGCAATATGTGTTGGTGTGGTAAACTTCTGTACATATGTCTGCCCAACAAATGCTAATGCTGTTCCAAATATTCCAGTCAAACCAATTACAAATACTACTGTATTATTAAATTCTGTTATCTTTATCCCTTGTCCCCATAATAATGAAATAAATAAAAATATGATTGCCGCAAAAATTATTTGTAAAATCCCCAGAATTAAAGGATCACCTTTCTCATTGAATTTGTCTATCAATATTATTTGACCTGTCAAACATAAAGAACTTGCAAAAGCCAGCAAATCCCCTATATTTGTCCCAACATTAACTCCACCAACAAGTACACTGATTCCAATTAACCCAATAACAACTCCTAGAACACTGCTTATTCTAGGAATCTTTTTCAACAAAATAGCAGATACCAATGGTACCAAAACGATATTAAGACCTGTTATAAAAGCGACGTTAGAAGATGATGTATAATTTAAGGCATAAACAGTTAATCCTAATGTTCCAGCTAAACAAATTCCTAAAATAGCTCCACATACTAAAGTATATAACTTAATTCTTAATAATTTACGATAAAACATAACGGCTATTATAACGCTGGCAATCAAAAATCGTAAAGCTAAATATTGATCATATGAAATATAAACTAACACATTTCTTATTAACGGAAACGACATTCCCCATATACAAGTTACAAAAATAATAAATATATCTGCTTTCATCTGTTTCGTCATAATGCATTCCCTTCCTTTTTTCAAGAAATATAAATATTTAGTATCTGATTAATTTTCTCTGCCATTATTTGAACATTCGGTTCTAAAAAAACTGAAAAATTATCTCCAGGTACTTCATAATAATTAAATTTACTATTCGTGAAATTTTTCCAATTATAACCATTCGCAGCTCTTTCATAACATGCTGAAAAAAAATTAATTGATACGTTAACGAACGAATTAGGATAATATAATGCTCGACCTCTATCAAAAGTTCTAAGAATATTAACGTAATATATAATAGTTTTTATTTTTAAAACGTCTTTAAAATGAGGTATAGCTCTGTCCATATCATCTAATACACGTTTTTTTATTAGATTACAATCAAATTTCCTATTTTCCAATAGTGTAACTGTATAATCCCAAATTTCTTCAATGCTTTCTTTTTTTTCTAAAATTGTTTCAATCGATGATTCTCCTATAAACCTCATAGCTTCCTCTATTTCACTTTGAAATGTAAAATCACTAACTGATCCCCAAAATTTCTTATCTGGAGCAAAACTATTTACTAAACCTAAGAACTCAACTTTTTCTCCCAAGCTTTCTAATTGTAATGCAATCTCATATGCTATACTTCCCCCTATACACCATCCTAAAATAAAATAAGGTCCATTTGATTGTATTTTTTTTAATTCTTCTATATATTGACTTGCTACTAATGGTATGGTGATATTTATAGGGCAATAACTTTCAATACAATTTGCTCTTATACCCCAATAGTTATAATTATTATTTAGTATCTTGGATAAATTTTTATAAACATCTATCTCACCATTACCAGCATGTATAAAAAACAGATTCAGATTTTCCTTGTAGCCTTTTTTTAACAAAATTATATTATTATTCAATTGTTTCAATAATGTTTTTTCATCCAAATTATTAATTATTTTTGAAATTTCAACTATACTAATATTATTATGAAAGTCAATTAATGTAAATTTACTACATAATACTTTTTGTATTTCATTAACAATTGATGTTGCAATTAAAGAATCTCCACCTAAATTAATAAATTTATCCGTAATACCTATATGTTCAACACCTAAATTGTTTTTCCATATGTCTATCAACTTTCTTTCGATACTATTTCTTGGCTGAATACATAAATTATCATTTACTTCTAACTTAATATGTACTAAATTTTTTTTATTTATTTTCTGATTATATGACACGTCAAATTTTTCAATTTTAATAAAATATTTTGGAATCATATAGGACGGATAATATTTTCCTAAATAATTTCTAAAATTTTCTGAAGAAATTTCATTCTTTGCAGTATAAAACGCACATATATATAAATCTCCTTTTTTACTTGTTTTAGTTATTACTGCTGCTTCTTCAATTAATTCAAATTTTGATAATCTAGTTTCTATATCATCCAATTCAATTCTAACACCATTTATTTTCACTTGATTATCTTTACGTCCTATAAATTCAATATTCCCATTTGGTAAGCAACGAGCTAAATCTCCAGTTTTATACACTTTTTTCAATAATAATTTATTAAAAATAAATTTTTCATCTGTCAATTCATTCCTATTTAGATAACCATCCGATAATCCTACTCCAGAAATATATATTTCACCAATTACTCCAATTGGTAAAATTTCTTCAAATTCATTACAAATATATATTTCTGTATTACTGATTGGTTTCCCAATAACATCTAATTCTTTTTCACATTTTGTCGAAATTGCATCAACAGTAGTTTCTGTAGGTCCATAATTATTATATAAAGAATAACCTAAATTCAATACTTCATCCTTCAATTTTGAATTCAATTTATCTCCTCCACAAATAATAACATCTAATGACCTTATTTTTTTATTCTTGGGAAGTAATTCACGTAGTGTCACCGGCACAAATTGAGCTATATTAATCGAATTATCTATTAAATAACTTTCAAAATAATACTTATTTAATTTTATTTCCTCTGGTATAATAAAAATTTGGGCCCCATTTAGTAACGTAACTATAGTTTCTTCTATTGAAACATCAAATGATATATCAGTCATATGTAAAATATTTTTATTACTATCTAAATGAAAAGTTTTTCCAAACCAATAACTTAAATTAACTACACTATTATTTTTAATTAAAACACCTTTAGGATTTCCTGTTGTACCAGAAGTATAAAGAACATAAGCTAAATCTTCACCTTCAGGTAACACGCCTATGAAATTTTTTTCCTCTAAAAAAAAAGAATTCTTATCTAAATCTAAAACAATACTTTCATAATTGTCTTCTTTAAATAAGAAGTCCTTCTTTTGTATTAATACAATTTTTGCATTACAATCTTCAAGTATAAAATCACGTCTTTCCTTAGGCAATTTATTACTTATTGGAACAAAACATGATCCAGTCTTAAGGACTCCAAGCATTCCTACTATCATCTCACAACTTCTTTCAGCTATAATAGGAATAAAATCTCCCTTTTTTACTCCTCTTTTTATTAATAAATTTGACAATTTATTGGACACTTCTTCCAATCGAATGTAACTAATTTCTACCTTTTGGGATTTAATTGCTAATGATAAAGGATTTTTTTCAACCTGCTCATGAAATAATTCAACTATAGACTTATTATAATTCCATGATGTAGAAGTACTATTAATTAAATTGTTATACAAATTTATTTCTTGATTATTCATTAGTTTTAGATTTTTAACTTTTTCTAATTTTGAATTAAGTGCGAAAACTAAAACTAATTCAAAATGTCTGCATAATTGATTAACAAAAAATTCATTATATATTTGACTATTATATTTTATTTCTACTATAAAATTATCCTCTATAATATTAAAATTAAATATAATATTACAATTTGATTTCTTAGCTATATCTTCAATGCCATTGTAATTAAAAGCAAATAGTATGTCTGTCAAATCTTGCTCTAATTCCAACTCTTTCATTATTTCTTCTAAATTGATATTCTGATTTTTATATATTTTGTTTAATAATATTTTTAAATCATTTTCTATTTCATCCATTGTCATATCTTCATGAATAAAACTTCTAATAAATAAACTTTTGTTTTTACTATTGTTATAATTTAATTCTGTTTTTACTGGTATCATTATTATCACATCATTATTAGACGTATATTTATATAACAATACTTTTAAAACAGAAAGTAATACTATTTCTGAATTTTGTCTTTTATTTACAAAATCCTTAAGTAAATTATTGGAAAATTCAAATTTAAAATCCTTATACCTACTTGGTTTATTTTTAATATTAACCAATAGAAAACTTGAATATTTTATTTCTCCTTCTAATAAATTTAACCAAAAGTCATTCCCCCCTACTTTTCCTCTTGTTTTTATAAAAGTATCCTGAACTGTACGCATGATATCCCTCCACTAATTTTTTTATAGTTACTGAACATAAACTATAAGACGCAGGAAAATGTATGGGGGTATATTAATTATATACTTATACACGAATTTTAATACTTTGTCAATATTCTCTAATAATAAATTTCTATTTTTCTACCCTATTTTAGATAATGTCTTTATATACCACACATGATTATGTCCTATTAGGATTATATATGGTATACTTTTCCCTCATAACTAATGAAATGAGGAGACTACAAATGCGAAAGGTTACATTATCAATGAAAGCACAAGAACAATACGAAATTATTAAACGTCTGTCATATCTCTAAAGACTATGCCGCTATCAAGATCGGTTGTTCCAGACGACACATCAAACGCCTCTTAAAAAGATATATTACGGAAGGAAAGGCAGGATTGATTCATACCAATTTAGAGCGCAAACCAGCCCATACTCTCTCTGATAACCTAAAGAGTGAAATTATTTCTATTTACAACAATAAATACTGGGATACCAACTTTACTCGAGAAGGTATCCAAAACTACAATTGGCTTACTTATAGTTTAGTTTCCCCCTTTCAAATCCAAAATCGATGGTATCTTTCGGGCATTGTTTCACACACTGTCCGCACAAGATACATTCAACGTGGGTCATTTTATTCATTTGTACCATTTCCCTTATATCCAAACTCATTGGACAAACATTATTACACTTTCCACATTTGATGCATGTTTCCTTTTTGGCAGTCAGTGTAAAACCAGGTAAGCGGAAAAAGCTTCTAATATGTATACCGATAATCATAAATGGAGCCATCCAACATACATAATGACAGAATGCCCTTTTACCCACCGTTATACTAATTATCGTGACCAGAGCAAGTACACCAAGATAAATTATATATGCTCCGGGACGATCAACCGAGATTCCAGTTTCAGTCATAAACAATGGATTCACTTCACTGATTCCACCTGCGTATAACAGCCCAGCAATAATTCCTGCTAACCAAGGAATCCATATAAACCATTTTATTAGATTAAACTTTCCATTCTTTACCCGTCTTTCATTAGAAAAACAAAGATAGTCACCTGCTGCTCCCACAGGACACAGAGTTGAACAGAAAAGTCTTCCAAATAAAATAGAACTAATGAGTAAACTTCCAAATAAAATCATGCTTCCGTTAACAATTCCTTTTGTAGCACCTACCATAATTAAGTATGGAGAGAAATAATTAATCGTTACCGGAAATAAAATTAATGCAAGATATTGAATAAATTTTTTTAATCGTATTTTTTTGAACATTAACAATCCTCTTCTTTCTTAACGTAATAAAAGACAACTATTCATTTACTTTTATATTATCATATTTTTATCAATTATGTTTATTGAATTAGTTTTTCCTTGAACTTCCTAATAAATTACATAATATTCTATAATTAGTAAATTCTTTCTTACTGTTATTCTAGCGCTAGCAAAACAGTTCAAAATTGAAATATTAAAATAGCCATAGTTATCTACAACTTATACTACGGCTATCTCTCTTATGTTATTTATCCATCTTTCATTAAAATGTTTTTTTCTAATGCTTCAAACTTTCCTTTCTATTCATATAGATGTGAACTAAAGTATCTGTCTCCCCTGTCTGGAAAAACTACCACTATGTTCTTTTCTTCTACCTCCATTGCAAGCTTCTTTGCTGCGGCAAGAGCAGCTCCTGATGAGGAACCTGCAAAAATTCCTTCTTTAGCTGCCAGTTCCCTGGATGCACGGAATGCTTCTTCATCATTTATTTTTATTACTTTATCTACCAAAGAAATATCCATGGCGTCTGCAATAAAATCATTACCAATCCCCTCAATATTGTAGTCTGCATGCTCTCCTCCACCAATTGTTGAGCCTACCGGATCCGCAAGAAAACCTTGTATATCCGGGTTCTTTTCTTTTAAATATTTAAGTATCCCTGTAAAAGTTCCACCGGTACCGGCACCAAGTACCACGTAGTCAATCCTGCCATTCATTTGTTTATAGATTTCAGGTCCTGTAGTTTCATAATGGGCAAGTGGATTACTCTGATTTTTAAACTGTTCAAATGATATCGCACCTGGAATCTCTGCCTTTAATTCTTCAGCTTTTTTTGCAGCCCCAAGCATTCCCTCCTCTCTTGGGACATTAATTATCTCTGCCCCAAGTGCTTTCATTAGTTGCTGTTTTTCTATTGAGAATTTGGTCGGTACAACAAAAATAATTCGATAGCCTTTATTCAGTGCCGCAAATGCAATTCCAAGTCCTGTATTTCCAGCTGTAGCTTCTATTATAGTTGAATGTGGTTTTAGTATACCTTTCCTTTCTGCATCTTCAATCATATATTTCCCCACACGGTCTTTTACACTTCCTGATGGATTGTATAATTCAAGTTTAGCATATAAGTCGGAACTCAAATCTGCCCCCACGTAGGGGAGTTTGACCATAGGAGTATTTCCGATAAGTTCATGCATTGATTCGTAATATTTCATCTCCCATACCTCCTTGAAGCGGCTATCGCCTGTTCTAAATCGTCCTGCAACTCTTTTACATCCTCAATACCAACTGATAATCTGATAAGACTGTCTGTAATTCCTACAGAATCTCTTATTTCTCTTGGTATAGCAGCATGTGTCATGGAAGCCGGATGGCATACAAGAGATTCCACTCCTCCAAGACTTTCTGCAAGGATAAAATGTTTAAGGCCCTCAAAAAACCGATCCACATTATGATTTTCCGTCAATTCAAATGAAATAATTGCTCCACCATTTTTTGCCTGCTTGAAATTGATATCATGACCAGGATGCTCCTTAAATCCGGGGTAATATATTTTTTTTACCTCAGAATTGTTCCGTAATGCTTCTGCAAGAATTTCTGCATTTGAAACATGTCTGTCCATTCGTACTCCCAATGTCTTAATTCCTCTTATAAGTAGAAAAGAATCAAATGGTTGCAAAACTCCTCCCATTGAATTTTGTATAAATGCAATTTTAGATGCTATTTCCTTGTTATTTACCACCACAAGTCCTGCAATCAGATCGCTGTGACCTCCAAGATATTTTGTTGCGCTGTGAATTACAATATCTGCCCCATATTCGATTGGTCTTTGAAGATATGGTGTGTAAAAAGTATTGTCTACAATAGTGTAAAGGTTATGAGCTTTTGCAATTTCTGATATTGCTTTAATATCTGTGATATTAAGTAGTGGATTCGTTGGAGTTTCAATATAGATAGCTTTGACGCCATCAGTTATTGCTGCTTCAACTTCTTCCGGCTTACTGGTGTCCACAAGTTCATGACCAATACCGAAATTTTTAAAGACAGTATTTAATACTCTGAATGTACCCCCATATACATTATTGGAAATTATAATTTTATCACAACTTTTAAAAAGACTAAGAACAGCTGTTATTGCCGCAAGCCCCGATGCAAAGCCAAATCCTGCATACCCACTTTCAAGATCCGCGATTAGTTTTTCTAATGCCTCTCTGGTCGGATTTCCTGTTCTGGAATATTCATATCCTTTATGTTTTCCAGGAGATATTTGTGAATAAGTTGAGGTTTGATAAATTGGTACGTTTACAGCTCCTGTGTGTTTATCACCGTCTACCGGGCCGTGAATCAGTCTCGTATTAATTGTTTTTTTAATGTTAGCCATAATCCTCTCTCCTTTTTAATTTCAATTTTACAGTATGTCAATTTATATATCCATACTTTTCATATAGGTATAGTAGGATTATATGCCGGTAATTTCCTTTTGTCAATACATATTTTTTATCTTTAAAATTTTATATCATAGATCTATTGAGTTGCCCTTTGGTAAATCTTTTTAATAGAAAAATTATCGCCCAAATCATAATGGTCCAAGTCACATTAAAAATTATTGAATCTGCACTGCTAATATTAGATGATTGAAATGTAAGGGTGCAGGTTGTTAAGGACATATGCATCACTATCGTTATGAATAAGCTATCTGTACAATCATATAACCAAACAATCAATATTCTATATGCAGGTAATTGGGTTAATAGTCTAGACACTAACAGAACAATAAGTGGAATCTTGCCAGTAGGATCGACACTCGTAAAAAGGGGAAGGTGCCATACCCCCCATAAAGCTCCTACAAAAATCCCTACCGTCAGAATACTGTTACGGAATCTCATCTTAGAAATTGCAAAACCACTCCAGCCTATTTCTTCAAAAAAACCTGCCATCATTCCACCGGCTATTCCGCCAACAATAAGTATCACTTTCTCATCAGAGGAAAGAATGTCTGGAATAAATCTTGGCGAATATAATGCTAGTAAAGAAACAGTGGCTATTGTAACTATTGGTGCTGTCAATAATGCAAAGAGATACCATTTGAAATTTAATTTCCATTTGACAAGACTCTTGAATAAGGCAGTAATTCCACTCCGTCCATCCATAACATATATCATTAATAACCCAGCAACAGAGGGACCGGCACACATAGCCAAAAACAGAAGCGGCATTTCATTTTCTAATATCTCTGCCTTCCCTGTAAAAACATCAATACCAAGAATTATTAGTAGTCCACTCCAAGATATTAAAAATGTTAAAAGCATATAAGTAACTATTGGAAATCGTTTTATTAAATTAATCATAACTTTTACTCCTTATAAAGTGAAATTTTAATCCATTGTGACTATATCAATGTTTCTCCTATAACGCTTATACATTTCAGGTTCATCCATTTTTCCATATAATATAGCCTTATTTTGGCACATATTGAAGCAACGCAGGCATGCCTCACACTTTCCCAGCCATTTTGGTCCATTTTCGTCCATTTCAATATTATCAACCGGACAACATTTCGCACATTTTCCACATTTGATACAATTACTTACTCGAAAGCCCTTGTCGTATTTTGATAGCCCTCCTATAAAGGCCTTAGTTGCTAATCCAGATATCAGTTTAGATGAAAATTTAATGTCAGGTTCATAAAGCTCTATCCTATTCTTTATACAGTCTACAATGGTATCAAGTTTTTCTAAAGCTGATGTATATAACTTTTCTTGTTCTTCTTCACTTGATATTAAACCAGTTCCCGGTATTTTCATAAAAAGGTTGCTATTACTTCCCATAGTCAAAGAAAATGTTGCTGATAATTTTTCTCCTTTTCCCTTAAGAATCTTGCTTATCTGTTCAAAAGCTATCCCATAATTTCCACCCATTGTAGCTACCGCATATATGAATTTTGTTCCCTGAAACTCCATCGTTTTAATTACCTTTTCTACTATTCTAGGGATTCCTAACGAGTAAATGGGAAACACAAATCCAACCGTTTTCGCCTGCGTCTCAATTTTCTCATTTCTTACATCAGCTATTGAAAATAATTTTGTCTGTGGCATATGTTCAATAATATCTTCTGCAATTCTTTTTGAATTTCCCGTTCCTGAAAAATAATATATTTCATTCATAGTATTTTAATTCTCCTTTAAAATCATCCAATATGATTATTGAATGAATATTTCATTGTTCATTCATTTTGGTGCATTATTTCTGTGCTTGTTTTAATGCATTTTCTATCCCTTGCAGATAAGCTTTCGATGTAAGAGTTGCACCACTTATCGTATCTACTTTCAAAGTTTGCTCTTCCAGAACTCTATTATATAAATCTATATGATATGTATTATTTTCACTAAGTTCTTTTGAACTAATCAATTTTATATCAGTAACTTTTCCTGAAGCAACAGTAACCTGCACTTTATTCGTTCTCCATTTGTACATCCCTCCCTCATACTCACCAATATAAGTACCATCACTTAACTTATTGAAATCAACTCCATCAAGAGGAAGACTTTTTGCTTCTATATGTTCTCTGGACACCTTCGACCATCCTATTGTTCCTCCAATACCTAGTACTGCAATAAAAACTATAGCTATAGACCATCCTACCATTTTTTTCTTACCCTTTCTTTTTATTTTAACTTCATTTATGCTTTTCAATTTAATCACTCCAATTTATAATATATTTACTTCAATATTTTTTGTAGTCTTAAAACAATCTTTTATTCCTGAAGAAATGTAAACGTTTAACTCTTTATCTATTAGAATTACTTCTATTCCAGGAAATACATTCAAATATTTCTTTACATTACTTAACCCAGATATAAATATTATGGTTGAAAGAGCATCCGCTTCCATAGAACTGTCCGCTAACACTGTTACACTTATCAATCCTGATTCTGATGGATAACCTGTGCATGGGTTCAAGATATGATGATACCTATTTCCCTTATTATCTATGAAATATCTTTGATAGTCTCCTGAAGTAACTACCGATTTATCTGTCACAGAAACAACTCCTATTATACTGTTTTCTTTCCTAGGATGACGAATTCCAATATTCCAAGGAGAATTATCAGGCTTGACTCCCATAACAGCCACATTACCTCCAAAGTTTGTAAAACCCGATTCCATACCATACTTTTTGAAGACTTCTATTACTTTATCAGCAGCATAACCTTTACCAATCCCCCCTATGTCGATTGATTGACCAGCTTTTTTAAGTGCAACCGTTTTTTTACATTCATCAAATTCAATATCTATGAAGTTTACAAGAGGTAAAATACTTTTTAATTCATAATGATTTGGTTGCGTCCTATTAGATTTTGATTGTCTCCAAAAATCAACTAAAGGTCCGATTGTTATATCAAAACACCCGTTACTAAGCTTTGAAAAATTTACTCCATTCGATAATAACTCATATGTCTCACTGCTAACTTGTTGGTAGCCAATACCTGATAAATGATTCATTTTGCTTATTTCACTATTTGATATAAATCTGCTTAACATTCCTTCCAATCTCTCAACTTCCTGAAATGCTGCCAAAAGTACTTCATCCACATGCTTCCCAAAAACCCTATTACTTATCACAGTCCCCATCTTATAAAATTTGGTTTCTTTATACATCTTTTGAACAATCCATCAATCCTTTCAAAATAAAATCAGCTAAATACTCCATTACTTTAGGAAAATATTGTATTCCAACCTCTTCCTTGTGTGTATCAACATTGATTAGTGCTCCGAATATTGCCATAACCATCTCCGCATTAATATCTTTTCTGAGCATACCTTGAGATTGCCAGACACGTATTACCTCAATAAAACTGTCATACATAAATTCTAAATGATCAATTCCCTTTTCTTCCTTATAGATTTTTTCAAGTCTGTTGAAAACATCCCTATTATACCATTCTTTTAGTATGGGATTAGATCGCATACCTTCCTCATTGAGGTTCATCATAGTACCAACTACAGTCATCGGATTGTCATTTACATTAATTTTTTCCATTATCTCTTTCTTTAACTTTACATTTTCTTCTAAAAAGATATCCATAAAAATCTTATCCTTTGATGAATAATAATTGTAAAATGTGCCTGTAGCCATACCTGCCTTCTTTGTAATTTCTGAGATATTGGTATCCTTAAATCCCTTCTCTGAAAATAACTCTCTTGCACTTTTTAATATTTCGTTCTTTTTTTCTAGCAATTATATACCTCCCACTTTTACTGATTTGTGTGAATGAATATTTTTTTGTTCATTCACATTCTACGACTTTATAGTCTGTTTGTCAATAGATTTTTAAAAATATCATACTAAACTATTGACTTTTTTAGTATAGTATGATAATATTCAAACAATCAATTTGTAATTCGAGCTAGCTTGTATGTAAGTTATTTCAGAATGACTTATAAATAGGCTATTTTTTTTATATTTTGATACAAATATAATTGGAGGTACTAAGATGAATACTGGTACAGTAAAGTGGTTTAATTCACAAAAAGGATTTGGATTTTTAACAAATGACAAAGGCGGGGAAGACGTATTTGTACATTTCTCAGCTATCGTTTCAAACGGCTTTAAGAGTCTTGAAGAAGGACAGAAAGTAACATTCGATATCGAATCTGATCCAAAAGACAAAAGGAAAATGAAGGCAAGTAATGTAACACTTGCATAATTTTACTAATAAAACACAGATTGTATTGAATCATAAATTTTCGAAAGTTCTTTCCAACTTAATATTTGTATCATTCATAATCTTATGTTTTTAGGTAGCTTAAAGCTACCTTTTTTGATTATTTTTCTGTTCAGCAAAATAATGATTTACTGCATATGTAAAAGAATTTATGAAGAAAGAAATTGCCTTTTTACTAACTTCTGCTTTAGGGCATATTTGTTCAAATGCATGAAAGCATCCCTTAAATATTTCAAATTTAACTGGAACTCCAGCCTTTTTTAAATTTTCAACATATTGAATTGTTTCATCCCTGAATGGTTCTAAGTCACCTACAAAAGTAACTGTCGGAGGTAAATTTCTATAATCCTGGGCTCTGGCAGGTGCCGCGTAATAAGGAACATTGTCTTGATTGAATAAGTCGCCTAGATATAATTTCCAAGCATTATAATTAGATTTTGAGTCCCAGACAGGCGCATTATTATTCTTCGATGATTTGCTATTCATTCTATCATCCAGCATTGGATACAATGGCATTTGGAATGCAATAGCTACTTCTCCTTTGTCCCTTGCATAAAGAGTGAGGGCAGCAGTTAATCCACCTCCTGCACTATCACCTCCTACCATAAGCTGGTCATCTCTGATTCCCAACTCTTTGGCATGCCTTTTCATCCATAAAAGTGTCGCATAGCAATCTTCTAGTGCCTTTGGATATGCAGCTTCAACTGATAATCGGTAATCCGGAGCTATCACTACACAATTGCTTGCTTCCATTAATCTTTTTATTATCACTTTAGATAATTCCGGGCTTCCAATTGCATAACCTCCACCATGCAGCCAAAGTACACCCGGAATATTTTTTTTTTGCTCTAGTGGCTTAAATATACAGATTCGCATCTTTGTGCTGTCTTCACGTGGAATCCATTGTTCTATAAATTGAAACGATTTCTCTCTTTTTCTAATTTTAACTTTCAATTTTGCAAGTAACCGAAATTTTTTTTCTGTATATGTTCTATTGATAATTCTAATTATCCTACCAGCGGTTCTTATTTCTTTATCAATCATCTTATTTTCTATTCTCATAATATAATCATCACTCCTTATGAATTAAACTAATTTAAAAATGCTAATTTAATTCTATACTAAAACTTTCAATTACTCAACAAACACTTATCTAGTTTTAATTCATAAGACATGTTAATATTTAACTATTTCAATGTAATTACATTCATCTCTCCTTTAATCTTTCCTGCAGCCAATTCAAGCACTTGTCCCTAATCGCTGCACTTTCTGTATCCTTGTCCTTCTCTAAGCTTAATAGGTTAATCTGATTTTTAACTTCCTCCGATAACATGCGCTCTGCAAAACTATAAACGACTGAATCTTCTTTCTCTATATGTCTTTTTAGAAGATTCCCATAACTTACTGCATGAACAATAATGTTCATTCTGTTTTCAGTAGTAGGACTTTTCTCATACTCTGCCAAACTATTTTCCAGATAAGTTATATGCATACGCCCCATATCATGTTCAACATACATACCATTTCGGATCAATTTCTGTGCGACCTCTCCCATCTGTTCTGTCATGATCTTAAAAAGTATCTCTTCTTCTTTTCCATGATGATGCTTGTCTGCATAATTTCTTACAAAGTAAATGCATTCATGGAATAAGGGAACGTCTATTTCGTCCCCTTCCATAATTTTACAACATAACTTGCGTAAATAAGCATTGAATTTCAAGATATTCTGATGCTCTTCTTTTAATATTTCAATTCCGTACATGATACCACCTTTCTCAATTCAAACGAATTATACTGACGGTTCATTTTTACCCTCTTTACTCTTATTGATAACTTCTTGAAATATATTGTCAGTATTATCTTTCTTGGTATTTTGAATGCCTTGGTTTATTTGACTCTTATTTTCTATTTCAGACATTATAATGATAAAGTCTTCCTTAGTCAGAGGTTTTTTATCTTCTTTTAATTCATATCCAATTTGTCCACTTACTTCTAATGTTGCAGTTTTAACATCTTTTATTGACGATACACCATTTTGACGGAGACGTGTTTCCAATCGATCTACTGTAAGACGAAGTTTCTTTAAGTTTTTATAATCGATTTCACCATTTTCAATAACAATAACAGCCTTTCCGGAAAACAAGGATTCCATAATATCAAATTTAATTTCTAAGTATTCTGAAAAAACCATGAGCAGAGTAAAGATTAAAGCAATTGCCAATGTTTTCCAAACATTTTTTCCTGCAATTGGCTGTATTAATAATGAACCTATACCTATCATTACAATTGTTTGCGTAATTGTCATTTGAGAAATGGATTTTCTTCCCCCAATTCTTAAAATTACTTTACCAATAAAAAAGATTGCTATTGTTTCCCAAACCCAATTATAATCCATTTAATTATCTCCTTGATTTATGATAGATGATAATACACAGAATATTATGGTTAGAAGGATTTGAAAATATACACTCAATAAGAACTACATTCTATTTTGATTCATTCGTATAAAAAAAGACCGCTCTTTCTCAAATAATTTGAAAATGAACGATCATAAATTATTCTAACTTATACTAAGAATGCTCTGATTCTACTAAGAGATACAGGAGTAATTCCCAAATACGAAGCTAAATGACTTTGTTTCATTCGCTTCTCCAATTCAGGATAACGAATATTTATGATATTTTTTAGGAAATTCTACTCTGTCTGTTTAAATTGGATTATCGTGTCAATTGCTAATCGAAATCTTTTGTTACTTTCCATAAGGCTCCAGACTCAGCATAAGGAGTCATTTCAGCTTCATTCACATCGATTCTTCCATAATCCTCCAGTTTGAGGTCTAATATCTGTCCGGTTCTGTCCTGATTAGAATTCATAGTTACTCTCCATTAACTCTATTTCATAAATCCTATGAAAAATGAAAAGTGTCAATTCTTATAATATCTTAAGATAATTTTTCTTAATAAATTTTAATCGTAACAAAGTCTGTTATAAATAATATAATATAACAAAATAGAGACTATTATAAATGAGATATGCAAGAAAATATAAAGAATAATAAGTGTGAGTGTATGGATTATTGTTTTTCTACTCTAGAGCCAAAACAATTTGCTCTGATTAGTGGAATATTAGGTGTTATTATATCAGATGATCTGAGTGTTAATGAAAAAAATGCTTTAGGTAATTTCATTGTTAATTTAGGTCAGGCAATTTTAACTGAAGCAGCTCAACAACAAGTTCAAGAAAATAAAATAAATATGGAAATGCGTAAAGAAATAGATGAACTTAAAAGAAAAATTGAATTACTAAAATACGAATGAAAATAAATTTCGGAATTTTGATAAATTCACCTACTATATGCCCATAAATTTTTTATTTGTCCCTGTAACACATCATAATCCCACAGCACACTACTGCGTTCTCTGCTATTTGGATCATTGACAATAATCTTTCCATCCTGTTCTCCTACTAATACAATAAAATGTCCTTGCGTTGTGAAATCTCCAGGGCCCATACTGCAGATAATTGGATGTCCTGATTGTATTTCCGAAAATACAGTACCCTGACTTAAACAGATTTCTTTTCCATTTATGCCAAAATGTGATGCTCCCTCGGTCATAAAACTCCAGGATGTCCCTGATCCTTTCATATAAAATCCTGCATCTTGTGCATAAATTGCCACTCTATCCGGTGTAGCATCTTTATTATCTGTTAATGCCAAAATAGCCATTGATAAACATGTTGGTGCACAACCTGCAAGTCCTATACAACTATCTCCATAAGAAACATACCCCCACCGTTTGTCCCACTGCATAAAAAGTGGGTATTTTTCTTTTAATTCTTCCTTTGTAAATTCACAGGGTACACTACTATCCTTATTATTGTAACCCAATGCAAACTCAAGCATTTCTGAATTACTGCAAAGTGCTGCAAGCAATTCCTCAGGATAGCAGTCTAAATTACTATAAATTTCACGATATTCACTCGATGTCTCAGCTAACTTTTCTAATTCATTCCTTATGTTAACATTTGAATGAGTTTTGGGCTTGTTTAAATTATCTTTTGATACGTTTTTTACTATTCGATTTGTTTCAGGCACTGAAAAATTATTATCTTTATTGATTATTCTAAAAATTAAATATATCGAGAGCAAGAGACATATCAATATTTTTACTGTTTTAAATGTATATCTTATCGGATGTTTCTTTCTTCTTTGTCTCAGTGCATTTTTATCATTTATACTTTTCATTTTGACTCCATCTTTCCTCTTCATTTATCTCTACTATGTAAGTAAGATAATTTCTACTGCATTACCCTATCCAATCTATCTCCAAGACGACTTAATATTTCATTTGTAATCGTGCCTGTTTGTTCTGCTAATTGTGCTGCTGATATCACTTCATTTTCGCATTTTCCAATAATCACAACAGTATCTCCTTCCTTGACATGACTAATTCTACTAACATCAATCATTGCTAGATCCATACAGATTCTTCCAATAATTGGAGCTCTCTTTCCATTTATCAAAACCTCACCTGCTCCATTTGATAGAGAACGAGGTAGACCATCTGCATAACCAATTGTAATTGTTGCAATTATCATTTCACGCTCTGCAATAAATGCCATTCCATAGCCAGCCGATTCATTTGGATATAATTTGCGGACAGACGCAACTCTAGCTTTCAACGATAATACTGGTGAAAGAGAATCTGCCCAGGACTCTGTATCCTCTTTCGTACTGAGCATTCCATATAATGCGATTCCGACTCTGGCATAATCATTTCCAATTTGAGGATAATTCAAAACTCCATAGCTAGACTGCAAATGCAATTTTGGGATTGTATATCCTATATCTCTTAATGATTCCACCAATTGGTAAAAATTATCCACCTGTCGTTTTGTGAATATTTGATCTTTGGGTTCCATGCAGTCTGCGGCAGATAAATGTGTAAACATACCATCAATCACTAAATTGGGCATTTCGAAAATCATACACAAACGATCTATATTCTCACTTCGTTCACCAAGGCGATGCATCCCGGTATCAACACCAAGATGTACATGCAGCTTCTTTCCATATTGATTCAAAATCACAGCATATTCATAATCCACAACCGTTTGCAGTAAATGATAACGCCAAAGCAGATAAAACTGCTTAGGATGTGTATATCCAAGAATTAGTATTGCACCTTTTACTCCGCTTTTCCTAAGAGCAACTCCTTCCGTCACGCTGGCAACACAAAATGCCCGTACGCCTATTGCATTCAATTCTTTAGAAATAATAACAGCCCCATGACCATAAGCATTTGCCTTTACTGCTGGCATCAAAATACAGTCTTTTGGTAATTGTGACTGAAGAAATTTCACGTTTTTTACCAAAGCATTTCTGTTCAGTTCTATCCATGCCCTTCCTCTTAGAAATTGCTTTTTATTTGAATATCCGATAACCATAACCAATATGAATGAAGATAATAACGAAAGAACAACAACAACTAGAAAATGAATCATGCTATTTTCAACCAACAGCTTTGACAAATTTAATGACTTGCTCATTATTCTTGTCACGACAATCATTGCAGGATGAAGAACATATACCCATGTTGAAAGCAGCCTTGCTCCCGGCAGCTTAATAGGATTGCACCGCATTAATAACTGATAAAGAAAAACCATAGTAGGAATCAGCATCAAATACATACTGTCATGCCTCTGAACATTCATACTGTGGAGCAGAAAGCCTTCTGCTGTCATTCCCAAAAAGGTGATCGTCACTCCAATAACCAAAGTATTTTTCTTAAATCTCCATTTAATTTTGCTCATCCACGTACCAAGAAGTAAAAATATAGGTGCCATAAACAATCCATTACGAGTATACGAAAATATTTGAAAAGCCCAATTGTATATAGATCCAATAACAGGTGCATTTTGAATAAATCCAAAATAACTGTCCCCTAATAACCCAATACAATATAATAAACCTGCTATTATAGTTATTTTCTGCAAGCTCATAAAACGACTGAGTACATAAATCAGAGTTGTTCCTATTAGAGAAGCAGGAAAATACCATAAATGATAGAATGTACCGTCGAACAGAAAAATTCGAACAATATCATATAACGACAACTTCTGATAATGTCCGGCATAGATTCCAATTGGTATGTAAATCAAAATTGCAATACCATATAGTATACATACTTTTTTCAGGTAGGAAAGTAATTCATCTTTTGCACTCTCTTTAGATAGAAAGAATTTTGTAATTACAAATTGACCTGTTACCATAAAGAAGAATGGTACAGCAACTCTTGCAAGAATCCTAGTAAAGAAGAAGTCTCCGTCCATACTGATAGAAATCAGAGGAGACGTATGGATCGCAATGACCAAAATTGCAGCCAAAAGACGGAAAACATCAAGCCCACCGTAATTTTGTTTCGTACGCAAGTGATCACCTCCATTCTGTCAAAATAAATCCATCTGTATTATTGCCAGAGATACTGTAAGGCTTGTTATGACCCACTTTGATTTCCGTATCAGCTGCCTGGATGGCTGAAATGTAAGAAATAGAAATATTTTGTCCACCTCCATGAATGGAATACGTTTTGTTTCCATAGTAAAACTGCTTTATAAAGGAAATGTATTCTTCAAGAGTTAATCCTTCATTTATTATAATCTGTGCATGTGGAACTCCAACATACCTAAAATGCCAAGGCTCATGACCAATTCCGGTAATAGATTCCTTACCAGCAGGGTATCGCTCGATAAAGCCATAGCTGGCTGCTCTCTCTCGAAACTGTTGGCAAATTCCAAAATACGGGAACTCCGGGCAAATGAAATCAATATTATTTTGATTTAATCCAAGGTCAATTGCCAATCCGGTCTGATGTTCACTGTGACCAGGAACTGCCACATATTTTCTTGCATATTCCCAGCCTCTTTCTTTTACAGTATCATTCCATATTTTCTGTTGTTCCCCTAAGGAACGCCATCCACTAACAGGAACAATTTCTTTCCATCCGTTTATCTCTCGCATCAAATTTGACAGAAGAACGGATGCTTGTCTTTGCAGTTTGATATCTGATTTCTCTAAATTTGTCACTAAAGGGTCTAATCCCATCTCTACTAACGGATATTCATGGTTCACGAGAATTAAACTGCCAAAATAAATTTGTTCTTTCGTCAAAGAAATTTTATTCATTTCTTCACCGCCTGTTCAATTATTTTGTCGAGAAGGATCTGAAAAGAATAACCTGCTGCCTTCATCATGCCGGGATATCTGCTGTGCTCAGTAAAGCCTGGAATAGTATTGACCTCGTTAAAAACAATTTCACCGGAAGTAGTCAGGAACATATCAACTCTTGCAAAGCCTGAACAACCTAATGCCTTGTAAATGCGTTTTGCAGTTTCTTTGACTTCCGATGACTTCTCCTTGCTGATTCTGGCTGGTACATGGATTGCAGATGTTTTTAATGTGTACTTTTCCGTAAAATTAAAAAATCCTCCTGAAAGCTCAATCTCATCTACTTCTCCAGTAATCAGCTCATTAGTCCCAAGTACTGCGCAGCCAACTTCAAAGCCATCAATATTTTCTTCAATAATAACCTCTGTATCATAATGAAACGCTGCTTCAATAGCTTTCTGTAGGCTGTCCTTTGACTGTACCTTACTGACTCCATAGGAAGAGCCTGCTTTAACCGGCTTAACGAACAGTGGAAATCCAACTTTTCTTGCAAACAATTTTGCTTCTTCTATTTCAGCAGCTGATAAGATTACCATAGCTTTTGGAACACGGACACCTGCAAGACCGGCCAATTTGTGTGCACGATCTTTATCCATGCAAAGAGATGAGGCAAGAACATTACAACCAACCAGAGGGATTCCCGAAAGAGAAATAAGCCCTTGAACCGTTCCATCTTCACCATTCTTACCATGCAGAATTGGAAGAACAGCATCAAATTTGATGGAGGCTGGTACTTCTTTGCCAAGTAGCAGCAATTCATGCGTTCTACGATTTGGTGAAATAACTGCGGAAACACAATCTTTAGAATTTTTCCATGTATCATTCTGAATTTTATCTACAGGACCGGTGTAATAAAACCAATCTCCCTCATTGGAGATTCCAATTAAGACCGGTTTATATTTACTCTCGTCTAAATTGCGGATGACTGCGGACGCGGATTCAAGTGATACACCGTACTCTGAGGAACATCCTCCAAAAATAATAGCAATATTTAATTTATTCATATCTTTAGTCCTTTCTTCAGGTGTATCACTGTTGGCTTTTGTCAACAAAAAAACACCTGGTCTTGATACTTGAATTGTATCAAAACCAGTTGTTTTAGGTTTTCGATATTCCTTTCTAAAATCATGTAAATTTATTTACAAAATCATACGATTTTATGACAATCCATAGGAATCCATACCGTAAAAATAATACTTTCATCTTCACTTACTGCCTGAATCTGTCCACCATGTAGTTCAACTAATTCCTTTGAAATAGCAAGTCCCAAACCTGAACCACCCGTAGATGTCGAACGTGCAGAATCCAAACGGAAAAACTGTTCAAAAATCCGATTCAGTTTGTCAGGTGGTATGGTTTTTCCATTATTTCCAACAACTATTCTTACTCCATCATCTACCGGTTTCATCGAAAGTGTAATTTCAGTACCTGCATAACTATAGTTTACCGCGTTACGTATCAGGTTATCAAATACTCGTTCCAGCTTATCACTATCACATAGAACTTCAACATCAGAAGTTATTTCCATATTCCACTTTAACTCCTTCTCAGCAAGTATTGGATTAAATTCGTATGTTATCTGCTCAAGCATCCGGCTTAAGTTCGTTCTTTCTGGTTCAAGAGTAAGCGTCGTAAGATTAAAGCGGGTAATATCGAAGAACTCATTGAGCAAATCCTCTAATCGCTCTGCCTTATCTAGCGCTATGCCTGTATATTTTGTACGAAGGTCAGAAGAAATCTGTGGTTCGTCTCTAAGCAACGTCAGATATCCTATGACACTTGTAAGTGGTGTTTTCAAATCATGTGCCAGATAGACAATCAAATCATTTTTTCTCTGCTCAGCCTCTTTAGCAGCTAAGATATTCCGTAATCCCTGTTCCCGAGCCAGGTTCAATTCATTTTGTACATCAATCATGTCCTGAGAAAGTTTTATAGGTCTTTCATCAGGGTGGGATAACTTTTTAGCAGCCTCAATCACCTCGTCCATATGTCTGAGTGACTTTAATAGCATTCGTCGTGTCAATAGTATGCTACCGATAATAATGATTATAAAAAATATCAGCGGAAATAATGTTTGAATCGCCTTTAAAATATTATATAATCGATTCGTCTCATACCAAATGTAACGAGAGCATATATACCAGACGAGTAAATAACCTCCAATCATCACACCAACAAGACCAAGTATTGATAAAGTATATTGTATAATAATACGGGAAATCTGAACATATTGCCTTCCTGAATTTTTCTTATTCAATGGTATATCCACACCCCCAAACTGTTTTTACGAATTTTGGTTTTCGAGCCGGCTCATGCAGCTTCTCTCTTAATCTTGCAATGTGTGCCATTACTGTATTATTATTATCCAGATATTTTTCTCCCCAGACTGCTTCAAATAGCTCCTCCGAAGATACCACATTCCCCCTTCGCTCACACAAATACCAGAGAATATTAAATTCCATCGGAGTTAGTGTCAATTCCTCACCATTCAAGAAACATTTATGACTTTTTTTTGCTATATGTAAGCCACGAATATCAATCTCTTCTATCTCCGGTTCTTGCAAAGATACATCTGCAGTATTGTAACGGGTATATCTGCGTAGCTGCGTTTTTACGCGAGCAATCAGCTCCAATGGATTAAATGGCTTTGTAATGTAATCATCAGCTCCAAGTGTAAGCCCTGTAATTTTATCCATATCTTCAACTTTAGCAGTAAGCATAATGATTGGAAACAGATGATTCTCGCGAATTCGCTGACAAAGTGTAAAACCATCCATGTCCGGTAGCATAACATCTAAAATTGCAATACTAAGAGTTTCCCTGCCGACACATTCTAAAGCATCTGTCGCATTATAATATTTGAATACTTCATAACCATCGTTTTTCAAATAGACTTCTACCAAATCAGCAATTTCTGACTCATCGTCTACTATTAATATTTTCTCTTTCAATTTACTTAATACCTTCTTTCGTATTTCGAACTTTTTGTCTACATCGTTTATTAATTACTAACTTTTTAATGTACTAATCTATAAAATTAATTACATTATTCAGTCGTATAACATCATGAGGATCAATTTTAAGTGTAATCAATTCATTTCCAGTACCACCATAAATATAATCAAACTGCAAAAGCGTATTGTCAAAAATGCATGGTAAATTAAGCCCTATTAAGGGAACAGAACCAATCTTATAACCTGTTTGTTTTTCAACCTTTTCTCTATTAGCCATTTTAAGCTTAGAGTATCCGAATTGTTTCTTCATAGCATCAAAATCTAATTTTCCTCTGCAAGCAGATACTATACAAGCTATAAGTCCATCTTCGCATTGTAGGATAAATGTTGGTGCAGCTTTTTCAACTTTGTAATATTTTTTTGCATCTTCTATTGAATATATAGCTTCATTTTGCTTTATTAATTCGTACTTTGCCTGCTCATTTTCCAACTTCATTTCCAATTCTACTATACTATACATAAAATTTTACTCCTTAAAAATCAAATTCAAAAGCCTTTTTTTATCTGAATAATTATACTATACCTTTGTCTAAAAAGCCATTAAAAAGCTCTATATTCTCGTAAACTTCAAGAATATAGAGCAATAACTTATTTACCTTAACTATAATAAATGATATATTAATTCCTCTTACAATGAATAGGATATTGATTATTCTTAGAATTAAATTTTTCAATAGGTTCCGGTCCTCTTACTACTGTCCTATGAATTTTCAATTCCCCATTTTCGGCTGCAGCAATTCTCCAATCAACCATTAATATTTTACCATTAACAATTTCAATCCCTGCAATACCACGAGTTCGTGTACAACAACCTAAATTAAAATATGGAAGTTCATTCACTTTTGGAAATTTGGGTCTGTGGGTATGCCCGCAGATTATCATTATTTTGTGTTTTTCTATCCATTTACTATAGACCTTCTCTACTTTATGTCTTTTATACAAATTACGAGCCGGACTGGTCGGATTGTCAAAACCAACAATATGCAAATATCTCCAAAAGTATCGAAGTAATAACATGGAAAAAACCCAAAATTGGTCATTCATAAAGTCACCCTGATGACCATGCAGCACAAAAATTTTCTGTTTCGTTTTCTTATGTTTTAGAATGATCGCCTCCTTCGGTTCCAATCCCCTAAATAAGTCCACTCGTTTTTGATTGTATTCATCGTAATACTGATAATAATTATTTTTGATGAATCGTTTTGACTTTAAATAAATATTATGATTACCATATAGCATGATAAAGCGGCCTTCATCATAAAACTTTTTTATAACCGTAAATACATCGCTATGTGCTAAACGAATAACACTAAAGTTCTTGTATTCCCAAAGCTCATCACCATCCCCAACTTCAATATATTCATATCCTTCTTTATAATAATAATTTAATGCATGTAAAAAGACATTCTGATTTCTTGTGAATTCATCAGAAACGCTATCGTCACCCCTATGCATATCACTAAAAAAGATATATTTTGAATTATTATCAAAATATATCTTTTCTGCATTTTTATAAGTATTATTCAATCGTCTTTCAGTCTTCATTTTACCTCCATTAATATCAAATTTATGATAATGTATTATTGGAAGTATTTCTACATTATTTAAAATTTATTCATAAGTAGTATAATTAAAAGACTTTACTCAGCTGTTGCATCTCTATTTCATCAGAAGGTTCATGCTATAATCAAAAATTTTTTCTTTTCGCTCTAAAATCATCGTCTTGTAAAAATCCTTTTGCATCCTAGAAATAACTGGGGTTGCTTCAATCAGTCTTTCAATTTTATCGATATCAATTCGCTCGAATATTTTTTGCAATGCTGCATTACATTCTTCATTTTGTAGGGAAGATATGAATTCAAAATAGGAAATTTTTTTTCCGTTTTCCATAATAGCTGAGGTAGGAAAAACATAGATTCGTTGGTTTATTTCATCCTCGCTATTTAGAACCTTCTCCATATGCTCTCCATCTAGTTGTGGAAACAAACAGGAGCCGCAATCATAAACCGGTGCGATTTCTGCTGTTTGTTTCTGTTCATCTATTAAAATTCCCCAGTTGCCATTATGACGGTCAAAATTTCCAAGCAAGGCATCTGCAACAAACATTTCCCAAAAGAATGCTCGTAGTTCAACCGATGATATCAGTGCTTGTTCATCAATGGCTTTCAAAATGGAAGACAGCTCGGTTCCATAGCCACTTTGCTCACTATCTACACAGGTGTTTTTTAGGTGGGCAAATTCCATAAGCCTTTTTCCATTCTCGGTAAAATCCCTGCAGGCCACCACAATTTTTTCCTTTCCTCGTTTATCGGTATAGGTACCGAGCAATGTTTCCTGTGCCGGTATACCAATTGACTTGAAGATATGACAGGCAAGATATTCACTGATGCAGCTGTTTGTATAACTCATAGCCTTACTTTTGCTTGGAACCGGCGGAAATTTAAGCATATAGCTTGTTCCTTTATATAAAATATTGATTTTGTTCCCGTTGGCACCGCCATATGCTTTAAACTTATTAACAGCACATGATGTAAAATCAATCATCCGATCCCTCCTGTTCTTCACTGTAAAGATATTTTTTTCTTAAATAGTTTGCCTGTTCTTCTGAAATACAACCTGCCCAAAAGTCTGCATTGATAGATCCATAAAGCTCTCCCCACAAACAATCCATATAAGATACCTTGTCTTTATCTCCCTGCTCATAATCTTTTATCGCCTTTGTTAATTGCAAGGACAAGTTAGTTTCCAAATAAGTTTTATCTGCAGGTTTCCCTGATTTTTCAACTTTTTGTGGCTTTGTTTCCAATTCAAAGATTTCTTCCATGGATATATTCAGTGCTCTGGACAGCTTTGAAAGCGTCTGCACATTGCATCGGTTAAGGCTTGTTTTGCCCGAGCAGATATCTGCAAGCGTTGCCCAAGGGATACCGCTTATTTTGGATAAACTATATCGTGACAGGCCTTTTTCTTTTAATAATTCCATAATTGTCATCGTTTTTCACCCCTATCATTAGTATATCGGCATTCCGATATACTGTCAAGAAAACTACTTCACTGTACACAATTTTCAAACACAGGTACAATATACTCTTGAATCAGTTTTATTCTATCCTTAGCACGTGGCATAAAAAGAGAAGCAATAGAGACCACCATTTTTTTCTTTTCATTGACATATATCACATTTCCTCCATCTCCCATAGCAGCGTAAACATGTTTTTTATCATCAATGATCCACCAAAGATAACCATACGACAGCTTCCACTGGTTACTTCTGCTATGTTCCTTTGTGCTCTCATCAATCCACTTAGTTGATACTATTTGTTTGCCCTTCCATATCCCACCATCTAAATATAATTGACCTATCTTTACCATTTCCACCGGAGTCAGCGTAAGCCCCCATCCTGCTGTATTTACTCCTGTCCTGTCAGCAGCCCATCCACTGACACTTTTTGCTTCATAAAATGCAAATTGTTCCTCTTTATTTTGAAAGACCACATTGTTCTTAGCACTAATTTCCAATGGAGAAAATAAGTATTTTGTTGCAAAATCGAGTACGGATTGTCCAGTCGCTGTTACAAGAATACCGGACAAAATATCTGGACCTATGAGTGGAGTATATCTGAATTCTCCTATCTTCCCCTTGCCTCCTAATAAATCAAGCGCACTTTTTACCCAGTTATCACTTGCAAAATATTCTGTATAGGGTTCTGATTTATATTTATATGGAGCTGTCATTGTCAGCAGATCCTTAATGGTAACACTCTGTATCGTTTTTTCTCCCCTTTTAATTATGTAATCTGGGAAAAAGTCCAATACTCTCTGGTTGATACTTTTGATATTCCCCTTGTCTATGGCAATACCAATCAATATAGAAATAATGCTTTTTGTTACTGAAAAAACATGAAAGCTGCTAGCAGCTGTGCATTCATTAAAGTATTTTTCATATACTGTTTTACCATTTTTTAGTACAATTATGCCTCCAATATTATTGTAGCTTCTATTTATTATCTTTTCCATCTGCGTTTTTAAGGTCATTAAAGATACCTCCCTGTTTTGGAATTTGGATTGTCTCTCAATTGTTCCGGTGTTCCTTTCGCAATAATCTCACCGCCCATATCTCCACCTTCGGGACCAAGTTCAATTATATAATCACAGTTCTTTAAGACCTCTATATTGTGTTCAATGATAATTACTGAATTTCCATTGAGAACCAAATTATCCAATAATTTTAGCAACAATGCCGTATCATACATGCTAAGTCCGGTTGTTGGTTCATCCAGCACATAGAGTATATTGCCCCCGCGCTGTTTCCCTAGTTCTTTTGCAAGCTTCACTCGCTGCGCCTCACCACCGCTTAAAGAAGAAGTAGGCTGACCAAGTGTTAAGTAATTCATACCCATCTGCTCTAAAATACGCAGAGGTTTTACAATGCTTTCCTGACCTAAAAAAAAGGAACAAGCCTCTTCAATACTCATTTCCAATACATCGGTAATCGATTTCCCTTTATATTTCACAAAAAGGCTCTCTTCCTGAAACCGCTTTCCATGACACGTCTGACATTGCTTGTCGACAGAAAAATCAGCGGTCAGAAAAATTCTTTCATAGCCACTGCCACCACAGTCCGGGCATGCTCCTTTTGAATGAAACGAAAAATGTCCGGCACTCATGTTTCTTTTTTTTGCTTCCGGCTGTTTTGCAAAAAGTTTCCTGACCTTATCCCATATTCCTATATATGAGGCAGGTGTAGAATTGGAACTTCTTCCAATTGGAGCCTGGGATATCCTGACAAAACCACTGATTCGTTCTACCCCTGCTATACCAATTGCACGACCATATTTCTTGGCACTGACAAGACGTTTCAATAATGTCTCCTCGATCAGTGAACTCTTACCACTCCCGGATAATCCGGCAATCCCAACCATAGAATGAAGTGGAAATTCTACTGTAAGATCCTTTAAATAATGGGCATCAGCATGATCTAGAGTCAGAGAGTTTTGTTTATCAAAAATATGCTTTTTGACCTTCCGCTCGAACACCAAACATTTATTAAAAATATACTGGCTAAGCAGAGTATCTGCTTTCTCATACTTTTCATAATCACCTTGATAAACCACTATTCCTCCTTCTACCCCAGCCTTAGGGCCAATCTCAATGATATGGTCAGCTTGAAAAATCATCTCTTTATCATGCTCTACTACAAGCACTGTATTACCAATGTCCCTTAATTTCTTTATCGCTTTTATCACGTTTTGCTTCTCTGACGGGTGTAATCCTGCCATCGGTTCATCAAAGATATAAATCAGGGAATCCATTCCGGACTCAAGATGTCGATAGAGAAAGATGCGCTGTACCTCGCCACCGCTTAAGGAAGACATCTCACGGTAAAGCATCAGATGTCCCAAACGAAACTGAATCAGATACTTTAGTTTCTGCCTCACACTTTTTATTACGTTCTTACTGAACTGGGATAATTCTTCGCCAGGTATTCCATCCAGAAACTTAAGAAGACTTGTCAGTGTCATCTGTCCCAATTCACCAATCCGCTTTCCACGAAGAAAGACTTCTCTTGCATCATCACTGATCCTTTCCCCTTGACAATCTTTACAGATAGTCTTTACATAGACTTCCTCAACATCTTCCCCTTTTTCAAACGCATTCTTAAGAATCCGTTCAAGACAGTAGCTTTGTTTTCCATTGTCATACGTTCCATAAACCACTTCACTTTGAATATCTTCTGGAAGATGCCAGAATGGAGTGTCAAAATATTCACCATATTTCTTCTTTAGAATCCGTAAGAAACCAGATGTTACCTTAAGACTCTCATAGACCTCAAATAACGTTGTTGTTTTATCTGGGATCAACTGTTCCAGTTTAATATCAAAATAAGAACCTCTTCCTTGACAGCTAATACACATGCCTTCGGCCGTTGTATAGAGAAATTGACCTGGAGAGAGATGTTCCCTATGCTCATCTAAAACTTCTCCATCGCAGGCATAAACAAGAGCCAGCTGATTTAAAATTCCTGTCTTTGTGCCTACTGTAGAACGGGGATTGCTCTGCCGGACAGTATTCTGATGTACCGCCACCGTTGGACCAATTCCTTCTATCATATCGAACCGATCCTCATTATCAAGTCCCGTTAGAATCCCAATCGACTGTAGATACTGATTCTTACCTTCTTCAAACAAAATATCGAATGCAAGACTGGATTTTCCTGATCCACTAATACCTGTAATGACCACCAGTTGACGTTTAGGAATCTTCAGATTGATATTTTTTAAATTATGAATTCGTGCTCCTTGAATCTTGATTTCTTCCATTTGTTCACCTCTAAATTGATTTGCAGCATATTAGTCCACTCCCACTTAGGGGAATCTGACCAGATATAGAAAATGGATCGACTACCCATTCTTTTTTTGCTGTGTACTTATTGTACTCGGAAAATCAAGAAGAAGCTTTGCAATTCTTGCTATATTCCTTCTCTGCAAACTTTTGAAGTAAAAAAGTATGTTCTTATTTTCCATCAATTATAGAAGAGGATGCTGTTATCTCCTTACATAATTCTATAAACTGTTTTGCCGCAGTAGTTAAATATTTGTTTTTATGCCATACTATAAAATGTTGGCGGCTTAATTTCATATCAGAAATTTCATGTGTTTTCACTAATCCGTTTTCTATATCTTTATTAACCAAAAGCTTGGGCAAAAAAGAAATTCCAATTCCCAAACTAACCGCTTTTACAATTGCCTGTGTGCTTGTACTTTCCCATCTTGGATGAATCGTTAGCCCTCTTACAGAGAACGCATCATCAATATATGTTCTTACCCCACTTCCTTTTTCTCTTAACAGCATTGGATATTTTATTAGATCTTCTAATTTCAGTTCTTTCACAGATAATAAGGGATGGACTGGTGGCGTAATTAATAGTAATTGATCTCTATTAAAAGATTCTGCATGCAATTCTATTTCTTCTACACTACCTTCTATCAAAGCAATATCCATCTGATTATCCCGTAATAGCTTTTGCAAAGTATTACCATTTGCAATGTTGACTTGTATCCTCATATCAGGATACCTATTTTGATATATACTAATAATCTGGGGTAATAAAAAATTACCAATTGAGACACTGGAGCCTATTCGTAATATCCCGAATGTATCCCAATTTTGCATCCCCTTTTCCATATTGTCGAAAGCCTCTACGATATGCAATGCTTGTGCATAGAACTGTTTTCCACTTTCGGTAATTGACAGTCTTCTATTCATGCGTTCAAATAGGCAGACCCCATAATGTCTTTCTATTTCCTGAATAGCTCTTGATACTGCTGGTTGGGTCATATGTAATATTTCTGCGGCCTGTGTGATATTCTGCATTTGATATACTTGTATAAATATCTTCATATGTTTCATTGTCATTGATTATCTCCATTATATCATTTTTGTTATGTTCTTAATAAATTTATAGCATTTTACACATTTTCTTGCAAGAGTTATGATTGGTAAGAGGAGGAATTCATATGGAAAACAATTTAAAATGCCAAGATTCTCAAAAAAAATTGCTTAAGCTATTTCTTAGCACTCTTTATATTAGTACTTTTACCTTCGGTGGCGGATTTGTTATTATTACTTTCATGAAACGGAAATTTGTTGATGAACTTCACTGGATAGAGGAAGATGAAATGTTGGATTTAACTGCATTAGCCCAATCGGCTCCCGGTGCTATTGCGGTAAATGCTTCCATTCTAGTTGGTTGGCGTATTGCCGGATTCTTTGGAATATTAATTGCTATCATCGGAACTATTTTACCTCCGATGCTTATACTATCTGTTATTTCTTTCTTTTATTCCACATTTGCCAGCAATCTTTATGTAGCATTGGTATTAAAGGGAATGCAGGCTGGTGTGGCTGCTGTTATTCTGGATGTAGTTTGTGAACTTGGACTAAATATAGTGAAAGAAAAATCAATTATTAAAAACTTAGTTATGATAGTTGGTTTTATTGCAACCTTTTTCTTTCATGTTAATGTCATCTATATTATTGTTATTGCTACTATTGTTGGTATTGGCAAAGAATTATGGCGCTTTAAGGAGGTGAAAAAATGATTTATCTTGAATTATTTCTTAGTTTTATACAGGTAGGCATGTTTAGTATAGGTGGTGGATATGCTGCTATGCCTCTGATTCAAAGCCAGGTTGTGACAAAACATGGCTGGCTTACCATGAGTGGATATACTGATCTGATCACAATCTCAGGAATGACACCTGGTCCGATTGCAATTAATTCTGCAACTTTTGCAGGTATGCGAATTGCCGGAATCGGTGGTGCAATCATTGCAACCTTAGGCTGTATTCTTCCTTCCTGTTTGATTGTATCCTTTTTGGCTTTCCTTTATTATAGATACAAAGAAATGTCAGCTTTAAAAAGCATCTTATCCAGTCTGAGACCTGCTATCGTTGCATTAATTGCTTCTGCCGGACTCTCTATCTTAAGCCTTGTACTCTTCAATGGAGAATCTATCCAACCAAGTAATATCAATTGGATTGATGGTGGAATTTTTCTTTTTGCCTTCTTTTTATTAAGAAAATACAAATGGAATCCAATCCTAGTTATGTGTTTTTGTGGAGTAGTTGGATTAAGTCTTCATCTACTTTTATAAAAAAACTTAGTTTCAAAACTTGGATTGTTATTGATTTGCAGCTTGTTAGAAATGAATTTGCTCAATGGGAACGTATATGTCAACCTCATTGATATGGTTCTCACTGGTATGTGGATTATTACGATACACTTCAAACGGACAGTAATTTCTTGGAACATAACCACTTCCAGAAATCCACTCCTGGTACATGTAATTCCAGGCATCGCTGTACTGTTCCTTCTGAATTTGAAAATGTCCGACTGCGTACAGACCACCTTCTATTATCATCCTTCCAAGTACACCGTCTTCCTGAATCCGAATGTCTTTTGGTACCGTCAGACAAAGACTGGTACGAAACTGACTCTTCTCTCCAAATTCCGGATTGTCATGATATATCGCAAGCACCCAATTCTGTCCATCAACAAGAAGTTTCTGATTATCCGCATGAATAAATAACGTCTGCATCAGACTCACATACGCTTTCGCTAACGTTTCATAAGTACCATTATGCCTCACATAGACGGCCTGTTTCTCCTCTATATTTTCGATGGTAATCAGACCGGATACGGAACGCGGACCGACCTCCCATTCTTTCTTTTCTTTGTTCTTATTATACTCAGACAATAAAAAAGAATCTTTAAAATTCTCGTTATATTCCTTCCGATATTCTTTTGGACTGACTTCATAGTAATTTTTAAATGTCCGGGAAAACACAGCTGAATCCGAAAACCCAAGTTCATATGCAATATCCGTCATATTTTTATCTGCCCGGTGTGCCAGCAAAAATAATGCCCTTTCCATTCGTATTCGGTTCACATAATAAGCTAACGACTCATGCAGCATTCCCTGAAAAATACGGCTGAAATGGTATTTAGAAAACCCAGCAACATTCGAAAGTTCTTCGATCGTCATAGATTTCCCAATATTTTGTTCAATATAGTCCTGTACTTTATGAATTCTTCGTATGTAATCTTCCTTGCATTTTTTATCTAACTCTGACATAACATTCACTCCTGTTCCTGGAATTTACTATTAAAAACAACTACATTATACGAACACATCACTATATTTCCGTCAGAAATATCATATCACCAAAATGATATAATTCTATTGTAAATTCTTTAATCTTATGTTTAAAATACATATATCCTGAAAAATTTGACATATTATACCCATACGTAGCGTCAATAATTTCCATATCCACTTTTTCATATTTTTCAACGAAACTTTTCAAACTATACTTCCTACCAGCGATCTTTCCGCAATTAAGTCCTTTTATTCCCATAATATAAACAAAAGAACAATCTAAATCCACTTGTTTAAAAAGTAATTTCCCTTTAATCTGAATGGTATCATTATCTTTTGGAACATAAAATCCTTCCTTAAATAGAATTTTTATATTCACAAAATCTTCATCATCTATTTTTTGTATTTTGATTTTTTTAATATGGGAATCATGTAAAGAGTATGGAATGTTTATGATATTTTTTCTTATCGTTTTTTTCATCAATGTGTTTCACCTTTCATTCTTATGTATCTATTTTTTTGAGACTCAAACTCTTTTAACCTTCTAAGCCTCTTCCCATGCACTCTTATTCAATGTATTGTAATTCATTAAATATAACCTCCGTTCCATTTTAACTGATAAAGTTCAATCTTTCTATCTTTTCAATAATAATCTTATCATCCTTCTCTAATATTTGATAAATATCACTATAATCCTCTGACATGATAATCTTCCCGCCCACATCTTTCATCAAAAGTTCTGTCTTTTTTGTTTCCAAATCCATGCAGTAAAGGCAATTATCATTTCCAATATAATAAAAATAATGTCCATTTGTTGCAAAATAAATAATATCTGATTTACTTAAAATCAATTGGTTTTCTCCTGTCGCAAAACAATACTTGTATATATAATCATGATCCATCAAATTTGTATAATAGCAATAATCACTCTGAATACAAAATCTGCTGGATTGTGTTGAATATTTGCTATGAAGACTGATATCATTATAAATATGTTGCTTACCTGTGCTTACATCCATTTTTACCAGTTGACTATTCAAATTTTCATAATAGATCTTATTCCCATAATCACCTGTTGTTAAATACTCTATATTTCCTAAACAATTCCACTTGTGATATTTTCGACTTATTTCATAAAAATCTGAGGATTCCGAATCATAGACATAAAATTTATTTTCTGTAACAACTGCCAAATTATAATAATGGTTACCTTGATATTCTTTTGAGTAGATGACATCTTCCTCAAAATTAGTAAGATTTACACGATAAATAATAAGTACCTGATCGTAATCTTTGGCATAATACAGATATTGATTTGTTGCAAACATAGATAGGGAACATTCAAAATCGTCTTTTGTCTGTTTGAACGGATCTCTTATTATGGAAAACTCATCTCCAGTATCTATATTCTTACACAAAATATTATTGTCTTTCTGATAAAAATAATATTTGTCAGTCACAATATGATTACTCTCGCTGCTATTCTCATAAAATACTTCCTCATTATATATATCACTTTTGGCACATCCACACAATAGCATACAAGAAATGCTAAGCATTAAAAAAATCCTTAACGTTCCTTTATATCCAATAAAAATTAAAGCAACCAGAATCAAAATAACAATAAAATACAATAAAAAATGTAATGTCCGTTCTCTAACTGTAAAAGCTGAAAAAGACAGGTATTTTTCTACATCCAAATCTATATCTGAACTTACCAACTGGTATTTGTATATATCAGGAAAGAAATATCCTGCTCCAGACAATAGTCCTGTAGGTAGTGGCAGCAAATATTTCAGCTTAGCAGATGACGTCAAAAATGCCGGAAGTATTGTTCCTGCACCACTAACAAGAATTGTAATGAGACTTTTATGGAACAAAATACTTATTGCCATTATAAATACTGTAAGGAATATACTTCCCAAAATCTTAACTGCCATAATCAGCCCCATAAGATGCCAGAGTGTAAGTTTTAGACCACTATTTTTAAAAAAAGTAAGTGATTGAATCGGTGCATATGCAAAGTCCATTCCATATAAAAATTTCAGTCTCATAAAATCACAGAGTAAACAGAATAGACACAAAATCAAGGAGGTCATACACGTCATAACTATTTTTATCAGTGTTAATCTGTCTCTACCTTTCCTGCTGCATAATTGTAGATAATTCATTTCTGTTTCATATTCACTGCAAAATACCGGAATTGAAATGATAAAGATGAAAAAAATCAGAAGAATATCCATTTTTTCAGTGGTAAGAACTTCATTCCACCCTTCCTCATCAATGATATAATGTTGTTTCCTGTTTTCAAGCGCATACTGATATTTTTGATAAAAGAGCTTTATCTCGGTCTGTTCCTGCTTGGTTTTAGAAAGTTCTCTCAAAGTTTGTTCATATTCTTCCTGAGTGATATGACCCAGTGCAACTTGTTCCTCCAAATCATTAATCCCTGTTGATACATTTTTCAGTTTTTCATATTGTTTTTCTATATATGCTGTCTTCTCATCATTTAGTTCTCCACCAAGTATCTTTAAATATTCAGTATAGCTATCTGTTGGTTTTGTTTCGCTTGTTCCAGCCATATATATTGTGAAAATTATTTTTAGACCAATAAACACTAAAATACACAAGAGTACTCGCTGTTTGATGAAAAACTTATAAGCCTCATTTTTTATCATCAATTCATCCTCCTCTTTAGGCCGAATAATATCAATATTAGAACAACTGCCAGTATGATATTTCCTGCAATGGATATATTACTCATCAAATAAAATCTTGTTCCGAATTCCAGATAATGAAACTCCTGATACAACTGCTTATTTAAATATAAACAAACCGGATTGCATAAACCTACAAGACTTTTTAACATATCTGACTGAACGGAAAGTCTGCTTAACAAGTACCATCCACCCAGCAGTACCAAAAATGAGCCTCCAACATACAATGGTTTCTTCAAGAGCAGGGAAAGAATAAGAAGTGAAAGTACAATTACTATGACAGCCAACACACGGAGTAATATCTCGGATAGCATAAAATGTGTAATTGTGCTGTTTAAAAAGCTTTCCTTAAACGATGGAAGTGCCCATATAGGGTTGTCCAATCCTTCAAAACCGCACAATAAATGATATGTAAGCCAATCTACTAAACAAAACCATAATGTAATAAAAGCTCCACAACAAAGCGAAGCCATCATTTTTATAATAGTGCTTTTTATTCTTCCTTTTTTGGAGGATAACAACAATACATTCATATTCGTTTCATATTCCTGGCCGAAAACCGGTGCAATACAAAGAAAACACATAATTAGGATTAATATGAACGAGAAAAAATCATCAAAATAGCTTTCCACTGCATCTGACCTGTAAAAGGATGTGATGTTTCTTCTGCTATATGTATCTGCTATGAACTTATTTTCCATCGCACTAAGAAAGTTATTTTGTTTTTTATAATAACCAATATTATCCTCTGCAATTTTTGTAATAGTCTTACTGTATTGACTATAGTTTTCTGCATAATGAAACCCCTCTGCTATATATAATTTCAGAAGACGGTAGTCCTCATACAAATTGCCTGAATATGTAACCTCATTTTCATCTTTGTTACCTAACTTTTTACTATATATCTCTCCAAGACGCTCTTCTTCTTTTTTTAAAAAAGTAAATTTATCTTGTGTGATGCTTCCTTTGGTAAGTGTATACATCTGCTCTGCTGCACCCTGGTTTGATTCATTTTCCTGTAATATCGGATCAATATTTCCCTGATAATAGTTTAGACTGATTTTGGTCACATCAAGAACCGAAAATACAATCAAAAAAACAATCACATATTTACGAAGAAAGCTTTTCCTTAATTCATAAAAAAATAACTTCATGTCTCTTCCTTTCCAAAATAATGCAAGAAGACATCATCCAGATTAGCTACAACATGAACAGCTCCAGATGCTGGACATTTTTCACTTACAATCTTTAGGCAATATCCTTGTTCTGTCGCAAGCACGTTTCCAATTGAATAAAGTTCCATCAATAGGTTAGCTGTTGTATCGTCAGTATGTATCTCCCAAACCTTGTCTGCAATTTGTTCTGTAAGTTCTTTCAGTGTTCCTTTCTTTACTAAACTTCCTCTGTCAATCATAATTACCTCTTTTGCAATATATTCCACATCTGATACAATATGTGTAGACAATATTACAATCCGTTCCTTCAAAAGCTTTGAAATGATATTCCGAAAACGAATACGTTCTTTGGGATCAAGCCCTGCTGTAGGCTCATCCAAAATAAGTATCTTCGGATCGTTTACAAGAGCCTGTGCAATCCCAAGCCTCTGCCTCATCCCTCCTGAAAATGCTCCTACTCTTTTTGCTGTGCTGTCTGACAGATTTACCAAATCCAATAACTCATTTATGCGATTCGATATCTGCGATTTCGGTACATCCTTCAATGTACACATGTACTCCATAAATTCTCTGCATGTGAAGTTTTTATAGAATTGGGGATACTGTGGTAAATACCCAACCAGATTATAATAGTGACTTCCAAGTTTTCTTACATCCTTTCCGTCAAGTTCGATACTTCCCTCATCCTGTTTGATAATTCCGAGTATTGTATTAATCAGGGTGGTCTTTCCTGCTCCATTTGGTCCAAGGAGACCGTAAATTCCATCATTTAGTGACACAGTAAAATCCTTTAAGGCATATTGTTTTCCATATCTTTTACTAATATTGTTAATCCTTAATTCCATTTATTTAGTCCTTTCACTCCTTAACTCTGAATGATATATGGAACCACAACGATCCTTTGTTACAAGCTGGAGCGCAAATTTATCTGTTGCGCAAAGACCATACAGTCTTCCATCAACTGTATTTTTGCCTTTTTCTATCAGCTCTCCTGTCTTAAAATCATAAACACCGATACAGTATCCATGTATTGTTCCGTCTTCTGCAACCGTATTGTATCCGGTAATAAGATATTTTCCATTAGATGATAGATATGCATTGGTACTTTCCAGATTATCTACAGTAAAATCAGTAATTTTTTTATTTGTTAAATCAATGCAGTGAATCATCCCACTTGCTTTGTATTCCCTTGGTATTTCACTATCTGTTATATAGGCTGTATCTCCCTGAATATGAAGATTACTTCCATAGGCATTTTCAGTCTGCTTTGTTGTAATCTCCTTATTTTCCAAATCAATAATACCATACAACAAATATTTATCCTGATCCAGTTCACATCCAACAAATGCTACCCTCTTTTTGTCCGTTGAGACTTCCATTTGTTTCATACTTATATCTGTCTTTTTTTTCTCGGAAAAATCATAAGCTGTGACTAGCTTCTGAAAATTGGGTTTGTAAGAATACAGTGCATTGTCAGCATATACATATATCGTCGATGCATCCTTACTCATACAAATACTTTCATAATGTATATCAGAGAGTTGCTCCGACCAAAGCTCATCCAAATCATAATTTTCAATTTGATGCAATTCATAGTCAAAGCAAAGTATTTTATAGTCTTCTGTTCCACAGCTGCTTGAAGAAACTTCAAGTCCATCCACATCTGTATCCATTTCCTCTCTCTGACCTGCGACAACATACAAATAAAAACAACTTTCCTCTTCACAAAGCAGCTTAACTGACATAATACTTTTATTATTAAACGAAAAACCTTCTTTGATATCTGAAGTTTCTAAATCAAACATATTAATTTGATTTCCACTCCAATAAACAAGTTTCTTGCCATTATTCATGAACCCAATCATTCCATCTATATTACCTTTTATATTTACAGCATCTGAATACCTATAGCCACCCTCTGATTCATCATTTAATTCTGATTTCTTCTGTATATCAGATTCACTGTCATAATTGGATGTTGGTCTTTCTGCTTCATTTTCTTTTTTGTTACTACAACCTGACAAAGAAAACATAATAAGTAATGAAAATATCCGTATTATCCAACAATATCTTTTCTTATTACTTCTATTCATGATTTCTCCTTCTTTATGCTATTTGTTTATCATCAATACGCTGTTTGTTTTAGTGACCGGAGCATAATCTAAATAAGCATTATCTGCAGGTACTGAAACTGCGTAAATTGTGTTCAATTCGTCGAGATTGTCCAAATCCAATGTTATCTCACATTCCGCCATTTTATTTGCTTTCATTTCTGTTTTTATAAAATCTGCTCCATCTATAGTAATCGGCTGGTTATTAACGAAAATGGTTGTATTGTAGATTCCATCAACTCCTCCATATAATTGTAAATGCAGTGTTACCTTTCCATCCTCACTGTAAATTTTATTTTCATCCAGTGATTTCTGATATAAATTTACATAAGTATTGTTCTCAAGCGCTTCTTGAACACTTTTTGCTGAAAAATACTCGATGTATTTTGTAATATCTTCCGTTAATTTAAGTCCGTCTTTTGTTTCAATATACTTTATTTCTTCTTTTGGTACATCCGCATTGAAAGTTACCTGCTGTGGAACTACCTGTGAAAGTGAACCGTAATACTGATAAGATGGTTGTTCTGCATTTTTCGGCTTAAATGAAGGATAAACAATCGCACATACATAAATCCCCAGCTTATCTCCTTTCTTTCCGGTATTTGGCAAGATTTCAAAGGAAAATTGCTGTTTCCCTTTCCCATCACAGTAAAATTTCTGCATCATGGTTTCATCCGAAATTGTGCCGTCCGAATACTTAACGGTATATCTTTGAAGTTTTCCATCAATAAATACTAAAAATCCAATGTCGTGTCCGGTTTTATTTAGTGCAGTAAATGAAAAAGGAACCTCTATGGTATCTCCATCATAATTATAAACATTCATTTCACCCGATCCATTGGCAATATATCCAAAACTAATTTCATCCTGCTTTTCTGTTTTGGAAGAAGTTTCTTCTGTCTGTTCACTTTTTGCAGAAATATTCGTTTCTTTGCTACTGTCTCTTACATCATCTGCTCTGCATCCTGCCATATAAATAGAGAGCGCAGCACATAAACATAATAGTAATCTTTTCATATAAATCCTCCTAAAAATAATTTGGGCTGGCAATATTATTTATCAAATATTGCCAGCTAAAATATTAAAATATGATAGATAGACCAATTTAGAATGTACTACTCATATATTTCGCATAAGCAATTTGTCCTACGACCTCATGGCAACTAAATGCAGCCAATGATGTTGTTGTCATGTTATTTGCATATACTGATGTTGTATTCTCATCATATGTGTAAGTTGATTTTGAATTCTTTTTAAATAGAGTTAATCCAGTACTATTATCCTGAACTTCAAGTGTAGTTTTTATATAACTGTATCTTCCACTTCCAGTTGGCATAGTTGTCCAAGCACTAACCCAATCGTAATCTGATTCCATATCATATATCATCTTACCATATACCGTAGATGCAGTCGCTGCATGTACTACTCCTGTAGAACTCAACATTATTAATCCCATCAATGTTGTTGCCATCACTTTTTTAAGGTTTTTTTTAATCATAGTAACTTCCTCATCTTTCTGCTCATTTTCAAGCTAATTTAATTATTTTGCTAGTTAACTTAAACGTGGAATCAATGATTAAACACAGCATAACTGACTTTATTTATATTTTCAATTGCCCATACACCAAACGACTTTTTAATGCTACTTTTGGTCAAGCCATTCCATCATTGTATCTATACATCTTTCAATCATTTTATTCTATTGAACCTGTCCAATTCTTTTGGAAGCTTTGGCTGATATACGATTACACATGATGTTGTATTTGCATTGAAACGTAATGCTGTATTTAAAAATGATATTGCACCTTTAGCAATAATCTTTGATAACTTTTGACTATTCATACTTTCATTCCCCCTTTACATTATATTATCATTTAATTCCACGAAGATTATATTAATATGTTTTTTCAAAAATTCAACCTCAAATGCATGAAGAGCAATTTATCATTCATTTTTGGACATGGAGTCAGTATTTTATGGTTCTAACCAAATCGAAAGCAGTCAAAAAATGTCTTTTTATGCAAAAACTAAAACAATTCTATTTTAAAAGTAAATTAAGAAATAGAGAACAACTCTTTGTGCTAGGATTAAGTTATAGCAAAATCAAAAGAATTGCAAAAAAGTTATTACCTAGTCTACTAATCATTTGTGCTATTAAAATATAGTCATGATATTTAAGAACGGAGTTGATTAAAATGCGTATACTTATCTGCGATGATGATTCACTAATAAGCAAGCAGCTTTGTGAATACATACAGGATTATTTTAAACATACAAACGCTAACTGCCCGGAAATTTTTTGCTTCACGAATGGAGAATCCCTTCTTGCAGATCAGGGGGAAAAGGATATTCTTTTTCTTGACGTAGAGATGCCTGGATTAAATGGAATTTATACTGGAAGTGAATTGAAAAAAAGAAATAATAACATTATCATATTTATCGTAACTTCGTACCTTAAATACTTGGATGACGCCATGCGCATTCAGGTATTTCGTTACCTATTTAAACCGTTAGATAAGAAGCGTTTTGAAAATAATATGAAGGATGCACTAAATCTATACAATACTTCAATGATAAAACTCCCCATAGAAACCAAACAGGGAGTCCATACGATTCTTACTTCCGATATTATATTTGTAGAAGCACAGGGACGACGTGTCATCATACATACTGAAAAAAACGATTATGAATCTATTCATAATATGAAATACTGGCTTGATTCGCTTCCCAGAAATAATTTTTTTCAAACTCACAGAAGTTTTATCATAAATATGGAACACGTCTCCAATTTCGACCATTCCCTTATACATTTAGCTGAAAATCAATATGATGCATATCTGACAAGACGAAAATATAAAAGCTTTAAAGACGCATATCTTCTATATCTGGAAAGTATGAGGTAATTCTGCATGGAAACAGCCATTTTCTATTTTTTTATCATTTTAATTGAAGCCTTTATCCTCTGGCAATATACTTCTGCTCTCTTTGTTTCCTTATACTCGAAAAAGAGAGAAATTTATGTGCTTATTGGAATGTATCTTTTGCTGTATTTAGTTTCATTTTTTCAGATTTCAGAGCTTAACACCATCTTTTTTCTTCTAGTCAACTTTACTTTTCTTATTACTATGTATCAATTAAAATGGTCACTTGCATTATTTCATTCTGCAATTACCACGGTTGTTATGGGGATTAGTGAATTAGTGGTTTTAAATGTCATCTCACATTTTGTCGCAAATGTCACACACTTCCGTAATCTTATTATTCTTACTGTGTTTAGTAAAATAATATATTTCTCGATTTTGTGCATTCTATATCACCTTTTTAAAGACAGGAAAGAATATAATCAGCAGTATGACATAAGCACTTTCCCCCTAGGACTGGTTCCAATGACCACCCTTATAGTAATGCTTACTATCTTTAATATTTGTAAAGAATATGTATTATCAGCATTCCATGACTGGATGATTGTAATAAGTTCTATTCTTTTGCTTTTGGTAAACTTACTTATATTCGGAATAAACCAGTATAACCTTAATAAAAGCAGAGAATTCACCCAAATGCAACTGCTAATTCAAAAAGAAAATAATTTAACAGAATATTATAAAATGCTTTTACATCAAACAGAAGACCAGAGTATCTTGATTCATGATATTAAGAAACATCTGCAATCAATTTCTTTATTAAATGATAAGAAAGAGCACGAACAAATAACTGCTTATATTGAACAATTAAATTTATCATCCAGCCTACAGGTATCTGAGCAATTATGCGATAACGAAATACTTAATGCCATACTATACCGCTATCAAATAAAATGTAATAATGAGCATCTCACTTTCCACACCGATGTACGCAGTGGAACAATAAATTTTATTTCAGACAATGACCTTACTTCTTTGTTTTGTAATCTGCTGGATAATGCTTTTGATGCTGCTATACTTATACCTAATTCCATTATAGAACTTAATATTACCCAAAGAACCAAAACACCTTTTATTATAATAACTGTTATTAACTCCTGTCAAAAAAATCCTTTTTCCCAAAATAGCAAGAAGTTATCCACAAATAAATCCGATAAACTTAATCATGGGTTAGGTATGAAAAGTATAAGAAATATTGTCAGAAAATATCAAGGTGAGATGCAGATTTATTACAATGAGGATGATCTGACTTTTCATACAATTATTACTTTAAAGAAGAAATATCTATAATAAAGTAAATTGCTAAAATACCAATTAATGACATAAGCAAGAAATAAGTTTTTGTAGTTAAATCCCCTCCATCATTGAAAACAGATAAAACTTCGATGTTTTTGGAATTGCCCCACTCCAATTCAGTATTACATATACAAATGACACCAAATATCCTACAACGACATTATGACTGATAACTGAAAAGAGTAATCTGAGTTCTCTCCAAATTTTATTTAAAATTATAATCGTCAGGGTTTGGGCCTACTCTAAAATTTTTATCCATTTCATGTATAATACTCATATCTTCCTGTTCAAGTTCAAAATCAAAGACATCCTTATTTGAAATGATTCTATTTTCATGGGCTGATTTTGGAATTACAATTACATCTCTTTGAATATTCCATCTAATAACGATTTGCGCAGGCGTTTTATCATACTTCGTTGCCATCTGTGTTAGTATTTCATTTTGCAGCAAATTACTCCCAGTTCCTCCCAGAGGACTCCATACTTGTACCTGTATTCCTTTTGCTTTACAGAAGTCTATCAGTTTCTGATTATTCAATAATGGATGTGATTCAATTTGATTTACTGCAGGTATAATTGATGCTGCTTTTTCTAAGCGTTCTATATTCTGTTTATGGAAGTTACTTATTCCTATTGCTCTAATTTTTCCCGCTAAATAGAGCATTTCCATTTCATGCCATGCCTCGTCTGAACCTTCAACAGGCCAGTGAATTAAGTATAAATCTACATAATCCATTTGCAGGGCTTCTAAACTTTCATAAAAGGCTTCTTTCGTTCTTCTTTGAATAATATCATCATTCCATAACTTTGTAGTTACAAAAATATCTTCCCTTTTTACTCCACTCTCTCTAATTGCCTTCCCAACACTTTTTTCATTATTATAAATTTTTGCTGCATCAATATGTCTATACCCTGCTTTTAGTGCCCACTTTACAGCATTCTCTGTCTGCTCTCCCACTTCTGTCCGAAATACTCCCAATCCCAATTGTGGAATTTCTACTCCGTTATTTAACTTTAATTTTTTCATCTAAATTCCCCCTAAATTTTTTTAATAGGTTTACCACTGAATTACTTTGCAGTAATAATTATATTTCAAAATTTACCTATTATCTTACGAATTCATGAGGGTTTTCTACGATATTAAGACCTTTTCCGATATTCTTTAGGTGTTACCTTCGTTTCTTTTTTAAAATTCCTTATAAAATTTCCCATATTATGAAATCCACACTCTAATGCAATCTCTGTGACTGTTTTATTTGTACTTGATAATAAATGTTTAGCATTTTTAATTCTATAGATATTTACATATTCCATGGGGGGTATTCCAACTATTTCTTTAAATACTCTAGAAAAGTATTGCTCGTTCATACCTACTTCACTTGCAATCGCTCCTACACTAATAGGCATATCATAGTTTTTTTCGATAAAAGTAAATGCATTCTTTATATTATAAATACGTTTGTCTACTAAATGATTGTCTGCTTTTATCAATAATTGATTATTCATTAGTATCCCTAAAATAGCAATCAAATTTCCTATGATTTCTAACTGATTTCCTTGTGATGTAGAAACTTTCCCGCAAGCCCCATCATTTTTAGTTTTCAAACCATTATGACAATTCACTATATTTTTATAATATTTGTCTATATAATGAAATTCCTTTTTTTCTTCCGAGATGAATTTAGAAAATTTTAGTTCTCCTTTTACTAATGGCTGTATCACTTTTAATTGTAACTCTGTCTGTTCCCAGAATTTCAACATTTCCATTCTGAATATAACCGCATCCTCGCTAGCTCCATTATTTGATGAAATAGAATGAAGTTCATCTCTATTAATAAATAAATAGCCTTTCTCATAAACTTTACGCTCTCCATTTATCTCAACTGTAAATTGACCGTCTATTAAATGTACGATTTCATTTTCCAGATGCCAATGCATCTTAACTTCTAACTGACCTTGTTCTGGATTATGATTATAATAACTGCAGGGAAAACTTTCCGTTCCGTGAACCTTATTTTCTTTTTCTTTTGCAATATTCATTCTTTAGACTCACCTTTTTTAATGCTTAGTTTGTATTAGTTTACTGTAACTATTAACCTATCCTATCATAAGACATAAGTATTTACTATACCTGCTTCATTTTCTATTTACATCAGGCATCTAGATTTTAACAGTTCCATAACTAATTTGACTTTACCTTCCTTTTATGATATTTTTATATCCATAACAAAAAGGCCTGTTGCATCGTATCTGTTAGTACAAACGTAGAACTGATGAATGGTAAGAAGATGATTGGGTAAGAGAACGCCCCTGCACCATCTGGTGTCTTAGCAGCAAGTCTCGCAATTACAGCAATCCAAATTAAAGTAAGTGTAAATATCCCAAAAATTCCAAATACCGCTAGCCATTCTAAGATTCCTGCTGAAGACGAAAGTCCATTAATTTAATCTTTCCTCAGCAAATAATAAATTATATAAAAAACACCCATATACCGAATTTTTTTCGAGATACAGATGTTCATTGTAACTATGTTTTAAGCTATATTTTCTACCATACGAAAAGCTCATCTTCAAATCACATTCTTGTAATGAATTATTTCTTCTTAATATTTATGATTTTTGTCATTCCAGTTCTACTTTTAAATAGTTTCTTGTAAGCAGTTACCTTTGCTGATGGAACTTTTATCACTGCTTTTTTGTATATTCTCTTGAATGCATTCTTTTCAACAGTCTTTAATTTCTTTGATTCAATGGTTATCGTCTTCAGATTTTTACATCCTGAAAATGCTTGGTTTCCAATTGTAGTAACATTCTTTCCGATGATTACCTGCATAAGTTTCGTGTATCCTTTAAATGCCTTTGCTTTGATAGCTGTAATCTGAAAACGCTTTCCACCAATCTTAACGGTATTACAAATCTTTAACGTTCCTTTTAATTGGGATTTTGATTTGGAAGAACCAGTTAAGGTTACGGTTCCTTTTCCATTAGACACTGCATTTGTTACTTTGTATTTAAGATTGTTTATTGTATAAATCTTACCTTTACTTACTTTGATTTTAAAGCTCTTCTTCACTGTTCCTGTATAGCTTCCTTTTCCATTAATGATGACTGTTGCTCTACCAATATTCTTATTGTTCTGATAAGTAATGGTATAATCAGTTCCGTTCTTCAACACTTTTCCATCTACTTTCAAAACCATCTTTAGCTGTGTTATGGGTTTTCCAGTATAATTCATGCTTGAAATTCCTGATATGGTTGCACTGACAATCTTCGCCTTTGAAATCGTTAACAATACAGATGTTGTCGCTTTAAGGTACGTATTATCTGCTTCCTTAGTGGCTGTAATGGTCACGCTGCCTATCTTATGAATGGTTGCAATATTACCGGAAATACTGACTATCCTAGGATTAGAACTTGTGAAAGTAACTGCTCCGTTACCACTTCCACCAGATGTATTAAGAGGGAATGCACGATCCGCGCAGGTCTTTGTCCCGATATTTTTTATAGTAAGCGCTGATTGATTCTTTTTAATGGTATCAACTTCAAATTCAGCACTGGTGACAGTATTATAATTTCCATCTCCGCTGTAAACTACCTTGACCTTGTAAATCTGATCGGCCAGTCCCGTCCATGTATAGGTTGCCTTGCCATCTGTCATATTGACTGCGGTTGCACCTGACATATCCACCTCACTGCCGCTTGTGCAGTCAACAAATCTTAATGTTCCGGAAGGATAAATTCCCTCACCTACAGGACTTACTTCAACTGATAATTCAGCCTGACGACTTCCTACTTCTCCTGAAATGGTTGCATTTACATTTATAACGGGCGTAGCCTTTTCGACATTAAAATTTACATTTTTTGTGTTTACGGTATAGCCATCACAAGTAACGGCACAATAGTAGTTATCATCTGTTGCAATTGGAAGAGCCTTAGAAAGCGTATAAGTACTAGAGTTGGTTCCGATTGCTACATCATCTGTTTCCGTTCCACTTTTGACTTTGTACCACTGATATAAAATCTCTCCTATTGCGGTTCCAGTCTTTTGTGCCGTTACACTTAATGTATACGCTGCACCATAACCATAGCTTACAGCTGCCCCCTGAGGCTGTGCAGTAATTTGGATCGGTGCCTGCTGTACTGTGACGCCACGCACTTCAGTAACTGCAGTATTTTGCAGCCAAGGCATACCTTCACTGGTAGAACGATATACATAACCCTCACCTAACAAATTATCTACGTTACCACAGGTAACAGCTTTTATCATACCATACCTTCCACCTGTAAGTTTTGCACTAGCACGATTCACCTCTAATGTACCTTGAATCTCACCACCCGTCATTTCTAAATATGCTCCTTGCGCAACCCTAATATTAGAATTGCTACCTCCTGAAAAAGTTCCTCCATTGATTTGCATACTGCAGTCTTTGGAATAAACCTTTGCAATATCCACAGAAAAATAATAATTTGTTGCACAAACAGAACCACTGTTAAAAATCACTTTACTGTCGTTAATATTATGAAACATTAATGCAGGAGCATTGTCATTACTAAGGTCTACATTATTAAAAATTAATGTACCTCCCCGTTCTACTACCGCCCCACCAGTTATATTTCCATTTTCAATAGTAATTTCTCCTGTAGACAACTGCTCCAGCATCCAATAGGTTCCATTATTTAAATAACTCCATGTTTTCTCATTTAAGTTAATCGTAAAGGTGCCTGAATTTATCGTAAATTTACTCTCCGTAGTGACATCTTTTAACAACGAAACTGTACTGCCCTCTTTGCTTTGTGCTGCTGTAATAGCTTCTTCCATGGTACCATAGTAGGTAACTGCCCCACCTGATTCGGTCACACTTGCTTCCTCTCCTTCTGCATTAACCATCAAACTTGATACCCCAAACATCATTACAGTACTTAGAGTAATTACCATTGCTTTTATGAATCTTTTTATTTTCATTCGTTTCTTCCTTTCTTTATCTTACAAATATATCGTTCATTCCCTAGACCGGATTCGGGTTTCAAATAAGTTTTTTCAAATCAACTTCCTCTTTCTTGCCTCGTTAACAGCAGCTGTTTTACTATTCACTCCTAGCTTTTTAAAATTCTGCTTGTTATGATATTTCACGTTTTCTATTTTGAGTCCAAGTTCTCCAGCAATCTCTGCGGTGGAAAGTCCTTCTGCCTGAAGTTTTAGTATCTTAAGTGCATTTTCACTAAACACTGCCTCTTCTGTGGCTACCTTTAGATAGCCCGGATAGGCAAGTGCCATCTTTTCTGTTTCTGCAAGTATTTCCTTTAAATATTCTGGATTCTTACTTTCCCATGACGTTTCCTTAAGCATCTTACTTACCGCTGCCCCTTCCCTGGATATCAGGCGCACAAAATAATAACTCTCTGCTTGTGTTAAGGTTTTTTGGAATATCTCATCCCATCTGGAATTCCCCAATCGATACTGAGTAATGGCAAGCAAAAGTCCCACTTCCATAGTTATGTAAGTACGCTTCATAACTTCTGCATAATACTGAAGACGCTGTAGCAGACTGATTGCTTTTTCATACTTCCCTGTTAGAAGATAGATACGAACTTTCGTCAGATAACGAAACCTCTCCATGGTAGCGAATACTAGTTCTTCTTCCGGCGCCTGCTCCATCCATTCCAGTGCCTCTGCCGTTTTTCCCTGATAAAGGCCTATACGAATCTGCAGCGCAGTCAAATTGGGAAGCAACTTTGTGGCTTTCTTCTCTTCTGCCTTTTTTTGAAAGTTCAAAAGCAGCTCTTTGGCATCCTCTACATGGTCATTTAAAACATGAAGCCAGGAAAGAATTCCTGCTGCCACAAAACACTGTTCGATTTTTCCACCTGATTGTGCCTGCATAAGACCTTTATTGGTCAGATTTGTAATTTCATAGCTGTCTTCACCCTTTTCCAGAAAACTTTCAGCAAGAGCAAGATTTACAAGTCCCTTTCCATATTTCCCTAAAGTGAATTCTATGATTTTGCCAATACTCTTTGCCAATTCTTTATCTTTTTTACTCCATTCGCAGAAATCTTTCCCTCCATTCATCTGTGATGGAAGATTACTGGTAACGGAAAATTCTGGCAAACTAATCTTGCGTTTCATTAAAAGTGAACCAGCATTTTTTAGAATATCTACAAGTGCCATACTTCCACGATGGGGAAGGCCAATGTCCAGATAAACAAGCCAACCCTTTGCCACTTTTTTTGCACTTCCAGTAAAGGAACTTTCCAGATTCATAAGTTCCTCATACCAGTGCTCGCTTTCTTCTATACTTAAAAGCATGGACTGGAGCATACTCATGCCTGCTATTAATTCCATGCTTTCCCTAATCTTTTCTTCCGGCAGGGCAAGGTAATATTTACGCAGTTCATAATAATGTCCGCTTGCCGGGTTTTTTCTTGCATTGGAAATTAATAGTCCCGCAATTCTCTCAGTATCATGGCATGCCTCATACATTTTCAGAGCGTTTGGTGTATCACCTTCCAGTTCATAATAAAGTCCTGCATTATAATAGAGTCGTTCCCATCTCTCCTTCTGATATGTTCGAAGAAGTCTTCGTCTCATGGAACGTCTCATGGGAAGTCTGATTTCATAAATTCTTTTATCTGAATCAGCCTCTTTAAATATCATAAAATTCCCCAGCTGTTCAGCTGTGCCAATCATTTTCTCTACGTCACTTCTACCTGTAATCATCTCTGCCAGATGTTTATCAAATTTTTCTACAATACATACCTGCATGAGAAATTCCTGAATCTCAATCTCCCACTGGTCATAGACATGGCAGTCAAGATAATCCCAGAAATCATTTCGCATTCGTTCAATATATGTTGCATCAAAAGATCTACCCGATGCAAGTTCCATCGCAACCAGCCTTACTACAATTCCAAGCCTGTAACTAAGTCGCATGATAGTGTCAAAATCCTCTTGTGTAGGCGTTATCCCCCAACAGTTTAGATATTTCATCATTTCAGCTTCTGAAAGCAAGAAATCCTCTTCTTCTATCACGGTAAATACTTTCCGATAATAAATAGGTGACAGCCACGATGGCAGCCGACTTCTTCCCGCCAAGATAAGCCAAACATCTTGTCGCCTTGCCAGTATTTCAATCTTTTTGATTAACGCTTCTCTTAACTCGTCTGTCCTTAACTGATGCAATTCATCAATGACTACAATGATCTGTTTTTCATTAAGTGGAAAATCTAATTCTTCCTCATCCAACTGTTCTGCTGAGTAATAGTGATACCGTCTTTTTCCCATATAATCCCGAATAAATGCTGTTTTTCCACAACCGGAGATTCCATACATATATACTGTTTGCGACATGGTCTGGGCTGCCTTCATCTTTTTATTTGCTTTTCTTGGTCGTATGTAGAAGTCCTCTTCGGTCTTTAACCCGGATTCTAAACGCTTTTCCATTTTCTCTTCCTTTTTTATCTCCCATCTACGATTTTGGCTGCGTCAAATCTGCTTCTTATACATATAAAAGAGAGATCTGTTATTTATATACATCCTTTACGGAAAATAAAAGATATTTTATATTTTTTTCAGACTAATTGTCTTAATTTACCGAAATTATATCACACGTAAGATTGAAAAGCCACTCCGTAAAAGGGTAGTTTAAGGGTATTTTGGGTATGGTTTTGAATATTTTTCTTACTCTAAAATATCCAAAAGTCCGGTAACAAGGTTTATCGTTATCCATAA
>NZ_QRCT01000008.1 GCF_003363435.1 Anaerosacchariphilus polymeriproducens | reverse complement strand
TGCTCTAAACTTTATCTCTCTCATTTTCACTCACTCCTTGAATATCCGTTTATTCCGCTTTTCCTGCCCATTGTTCTGCCATTGCCTTTGCTATCCCAGGGAAGGTTTTGCTTCTATTTTTCGCTCTGTCGGTTGTAAACATCCCTCTGTGCTTCTCGTCATGTTTTTTCGAATAAGACCCTGATGGGCACCACGTTCTTTCTGGCTCCACTATTTTTGTAGATATCAAATCGGGTAAACCTTTGAGCCATAACTGTGTACGCTTTGTATACGGGTGTCCAAATTGATAAGGTTGTATTACCTGAGATTTATCTGGCAATTCATATATTTTGCTTGCTGTTGGATTCTCAATTGCTATTCTTTCACAATCAGCATTATAAAACTTCATAAAAAACTTTTTTGCTTCTAGTCCTTTTTGATACCGTTCTTGATTAAGTTCATGATTTTTCCACAAATGTCTTGCCCCCGCGTTCGTAAGATATGTACACGGCGGAAAAGCTATAATCATATCCCATTTCCATATAGAAACCGTATCATGGTATGTTCCGTCAGTCGTATAAAAATAACATTTACCATTAATTAATGATGCCACATCTTGTTGTATATGCCATTCTGTATGCCCTCCGCTGCATGGTTCTATGTCACAACTATAAGCTTCATGACCTAATTTCCTTAACTCTATTGTTACTGCTTGACTTTCTTCGCAAGCTACTAATATTTTCATTTTTGTACTTAGAGTAAAATGCATTTTATCGGTCGACCAAAACCTCTTTACTCCTTTCCGTTTTTAATTAACTAAATATCCATTTTAATTTCCATCCACATACGAGAATACTGTATTACAAACAGGGCATTTATACTCAACTTCAAATTGATAATCATAAAAACCACCTTGTTGCCACAGTATATTGCCCAATACAATATCCTCGTCAGCGTCTATTGAATCCCACCCACATTTAGGGCATTGATAATTGTAATATTTCTGTCTATATTTATCTTTCTTATTCCAATAACTGACGTGACAAAACTGTCTATGATAATTTCTAATAATCTTCTTTTTCTGTCTTTTATTCAATTCAGTATCCCACCCTTTCTTAACTAAATATCGATTTTAAGATAAAAAGGCTTTTCCTTGAATTTTTCTAGTGCCTTTATATCACATTGTTTAGACATTTCGTCTTTTGTCAGTTTTTCTTTAATGTTTCTGTTTAGCCTGTCTATTTTCTGTTCTTTTTTATCTTTCATTTTCTTTATCTCCTCGCATATTTATGCATTGAATCCCATTGTTTGAGCACCTGCGCATTTTTGTATATTTCGTCCCATTCGTCAAGTACTGCTTGAGGTATCCTCCTTTGTGGTCTATATATTTCGCTAGGCTTCAAGATGTAACCTTTTGAGCATATCCTTTCGCCTGTCGCCCACATTCTGATTGATTTAAGGCTATAACCTAATAAGTTGACTAATTCTCTCGCCCCTTTATTTTCATACAGCATTTTGCCATCTTTCCAAACATCTATTTTCATTTTTCAACCATTCCTCTCCTGTTTTCTTCCTTACATCTGGGACAAATATAAAGCTCCGTTCCTCTTTTGGTTTTTATAGTGTCATATCTTGCAGTCTCTTTTCCGCATATGGAGCATACTTTCATTTTCTCCAACTCCTATCTGTGCTTTTTTGCTTTGCTCTAGTTGCACTTGTAAATTCTTCGGTAATACATCCATCTTTTTCTTTCGCTCTTGTATTTGCTCGTAAATCATTCTAAAGTTCGCCCTATCCGCTGTTACATTCTCGCTTACACAAAGATTCTTGTATCCTAACCGCTTGACTACTTGTTGTGTTATCTCGTCCATTTCCTCATATGCTTCATCTTCTCTGTACATCCCCTTGAATCTTATTGCATCCTCTAATTGTTTCCAGCCCTTGCCCCAATCGTCTATTTCTCCTTCGCTTACCAATGAGCACTTTTCTCTTAAGTCTGCAATTGTTGGAGGGTACTTATTTGTGCTTATATGTATCTTTAATGCGTTTAAGCAAGTATCATAATCTAAGTCAGCTAACATGGTGTACCAAACACTCTTAGATTGATCGTCGGGCATTAAGTTTGCGCTTGGATAACTTGCCTTTATTGCACTTGATATTGTCGCAAATTGTACATAATCCATGTTATAAACCTCCTAAAATCCAAAATCTTGACTTCCGTTTTCTTTTTCTTCTACCCATTTGCGCATATCCTCGTAAAAGTCAGTTGTGCTTTGCTTTTTGTTATGTCCTGTTTTATTTGTCTGTTTTTGTTCATAATTTCCATCAAGTACTTTTGCCATATTTGAATCTTTTATCAACCAATCAAATGTAGCCATCCAATTGCGATTATTTCCGCCTTTCAAAAAGTCACTTGATTCAGCTAATTCAAACAACCTTTGAAAATCTCCAATCGTATATGTGTTTAATCTTGCTTTTATTGATTTCTTTCTGGTATCTGATAGTTTCGTAAGCCTAGGGAACGACACGCAAGTGTTGTTATACATATCAGCTATCTGCTGATAATTGTTTTTGGTTTTTTCTCTCTCGGACTCTCTCTCTATATCTGTCTCTATCTCTATATCTATCTCTTTCTCTATCTCTATCTCTGTGTTACATTTTGTTTCATTGGTGTTACATTGTAACGCTTTTTTCTTGTTTTCCCTTGATTTACGCACTCTTTTAGCTATGTCAGTTTCTGAACCAATGGCAATCGGAACTTCTGTTAACAAATACTCTGATTCGGTTAACATTTCAATCAATCCGCAATTTTGTAAAAATATCAAAGTGGCTTGTACATTTTCTGGTTCTTCGTCTATTTCCAATGCCATTTCTTCATAAAAATTACTTTCTACACCTTCATAATACAAGCGTCCTTCATCTTGTAAGCTTAACAATTGCAATTTTAAATATATGATCGTGTAAATGTCTCCACCAGCTATTTTCCTAAGTTTTTTCATTTGTCTACTAGTGAAAAAATCATTTTTCAATTTGAGCCAATAGTACTTTTTAGCCATTCAATCACCCTCTTTCTTACGGTCTTAAATATGGGTTACTTGGCTTCGCTCTACCACTCAAAACTAATGGGTGACATATACAGTAACCATAGATACTTTTTTCTTTGTCTATCTCAATAAATCCTGTGTCTTGGCAATGTTTGCATTTATATACTTTTTTGTTTAATATATATTCACTCATGCCATTTCAAACCTCCTGTAATCTTTTCTAACAACATTTCCGCTACATTTAAACTTGTCCTTATGCTTTTCTCCCTTTTTCGCTCTTGTAAGACATAAGCAAGTAGTAAGGAATCATCTTTTGCGTTTGGGATAAAATAGCCGTTACCATTTGACAAGTTGATAATAACTGTCCTTTCTCTGGCTTCTTGGATTTCCCTTCTTACTTCTCTATCGCTCATTCCTGTGGCATTAACTAAATATTCCCTTGTGACAGCGTTCTCTCTGCCTTCTGGTATGTAATCTAAAATATTCAACTTAACTCACTCCCTTTGTATATTTTCATCCAATCATCAAGTGTCATTGTTACCAACCATTCACAGCGGTCTTTCCTGTGAAATACTGTCGGCATATCTCCGTTCTTGGC
>NZ_QRCT01000007.1 GCF_003363435.1 Anaerosacchariphilus polymeriproducens | reverse complement strand
AATGCATTTGGTAGTTCTCTCCTTTTATACTTTTAATTAAATAACTGTCTTGATTTATAGGCTTCCTCGTACCTACATCTGTTTGTGATGCAAATTGTATCTTCATGAATTCCACATCCTATCCCTCAAAATAAAAATAGTATTTAATTGTTGCAAATGTTATTAAATCTCCGGATTGAAGTGAATAATCTGTAAGTGGCTGTAATTGCTTCTGATTGACCTTTGTACCATTCGTCGAATTTGTGTCCATAATGCAATATGTACCATTTTTCTTGCTAATCAAAGCGTGTTTCTTCGATATTCCACCGGTATTGAGTTGCAGATCTACATTGATATCCCTTCCAATGTAAAAATCATTATTACCAATATAAATCCGGTCGGACAATCCTCCTTTACCCTGAAGAATTAAATATCCTCTCTGGTATACAGAATTCGCGACTTGTGATACCAAAGGCTGCACCGTTTCTACCTTTGTATTACTCTCCTCATATGTTTCAAATACTGGCTCTTCCTTTACTTTCTCTTTCTTCTCATACACCATATAAGCAAAATGTAGCATACAGGAAAGAAAGACTCCTATTAGGAAAAGAAGCGCAAAAACACCCCATTCTTGTATTTTAATTACATGAGTAAATAATTTAACTTTACATTTTACAAGAATAAATGGAATTATGACACACACAAACAGCATAGTGCCTATACCTGTTAAATAAGATATCCAGTTATTTTTATACTTTTTCACCATTTCCTCTTATCTCCTATTTGTACTCAATATAGATATTTGGATTTAACTCTTTCAATTTTTGAATCTGTCCTTTGGGTATTTTATTTCCCCTTAAATATACTTCAGTAAGATTTTTTAATTCAAATAATGATTTAATATCTGTGATTTGATTGTTCTCTAAGTGCAAAATTTTTAAACCTGTTAAATTAACAGCGATAGAAATATCTTTCACTTTGTTATTAGAAATATTTAAGCTTTCTAGTTTTGTATGTTTCGATAAAGCGATTATATCTTTTAACTTATTTCCTTTTAAATTCAGATTTGTAATTCCAGCCAAAGCACTTAGCTCTGTTATATCTTTTATTTGATTATTTTCCAACCCTAGGCTAGTCAATCCTGTTAAATTCTTTAATGCCCCAACGGAAGAAATACTGTTATTTCCCAGATCTAAAGATGTTAAAGTAGTTATTTTTGCAAGTGGAGAAATATCTTTCACTTTATTATTGTTTAAATAAAGTACTTGTAAGTATTTGCATTGACTTAATTCTTTAATATCTGTAATAACATTTTTACTGATATCTAATTCTTTCGCATTCGATAAATTTTCTATTGTGCTCAATTTTTTGATTCCCATATTTCTTTTTGAAATCACTATTTGTTCTGACAATTTTTTTTCTTCTGCGATCCGTTCGTTTTCTTTTTCTTTTGCTCCCTCTAATTCTTTTTCTAATTTTTCAATCTTAGACTCTAATTTCTTCTGATGCGAATTTGTAATAATTCCTGTTGTCAAAATACCGACAACACACACTGCCGCCACGATTCCTGCTATCATTATTTTCTTATTTTTCAGGACTGTCCCTGCATTAAATTTACCAGATTTACTATATGTATTATTGCTATGTTCCGGAATCGGCGCAGTATTTTCACTCTCTAACGGCTGCATCTGAGAAAGTAGAACTGTCTCTCCTACAGAATTATTTTGCTGCATATCCGAAGTCATCTGCGATAATAAAACAGTTTCTCCCATAGAACTTCCTTGCTGCATATCCATCGGGTTGAGTTCAGATAATACAACGGTTTCTCCAATCTGCATATTCTGATTCATCCCTGTGGCCGGATTGTTCTGAGAAAGCAAAACTGTTTCCCCTATATCTGAATTTGCAGGTTCCTGCAATGTAGTTCCATATTGCTCAGCGTATAACCCTGAAACCTTTTCCAATTCTCTTCTAAATTCCTGAGGAGACTGATATCGGTCATGCTGCTCATAGGCACAAGCTTTTAAAATCACTTGTCCCAACTCTTCTCCCGCCTGTTCCGGCATCGGAATTTCTTCTCCAGACATACGTCTTTGCAATGCGATTTCTTTTTCACCATGTGTAATAATTCGATTCACATAAGGAGAAAATGGAATACGGTTGTTATTTAAAAAGCGATACATCAAAACTCCAAGAGAATATAAATCTGCTCTTGAATCATAAGATTCTCCCTTAAAAACTTCTGGTGCCATATAGGTATAAGTACCTTTTTTAGAAAACCCGAAGTTTGTAATTTCTAACTTTCGTGCAATACCAAAGTCCCCTAATTTGTAATCTCCATAAGGAGATACAAAGATATTGTCCGGTTTAATATCTCGGTGAATAACGTTTATTTTTTGACACATTTCCAATGCTTTACACATATCAATGCCTAATCTGATAATATCCTTGATCTGATACGGATTATGTAAAAAATATTCATTTAAACTTTCCAGCAATTCCATACGGATCAGTACATCATATCCAATTCCATTATCACAGACTTTAATCATATGATCTTCGTAGCTTACGATATTACTGCTTCCTTTTAATTGAGACATTAAATCTATCTCTTTATATAATTCATCTACAATTCCTTTAAAATAAATACTTGCAGATCTTTCATCCATCCCATCATAATATGCCTGTTTTATCTCATTTTCTGTCTTAGGTATTGAAATTATTTTCAAAGCAGCGTAATTTACATTACCGCATTCAGTTCTTTTAATTTTATAAACTTTTCCAAAGCTGCCTTCCCCTATAAAACTATCGACATACCAATTTCCCCAAAATGGCTCGTACTTATAAACTTTATCTTTCATTACGTCCTCCCATTATTTCAACAGTCAGCACTGTGATATTATCCTTTCCCTCTTTTTTCAAGACCTCTTTCACTAAAGCTTCTGCCAGATTCGCATCCTTTTCTTCCTGAAGAATATTTTTTATCTGTGTATTTCCCAATTCTCCCCACAGACCATCTGTACATAAAATAAAGATCTGATGTTCATCACTGATAGGAAATACTCCGTAGTGCGGCTGAATTGTCAGCTCTTCTTTTGGCATCCCTAAATATTGTGTCAAGCTGTGCCTTGCCATATGTTTTCTGGCTTGTTCCGGTGTAAGTATTCCGGCTTTTTCCATTTCACTGGCCACATTGTCATCCCGTGAGACCTGAAGCAGTCTTCCTTGTATCAATTGATAAATTCTACTGTCACCTATTGTAATAATATATCCTCTGTCATCCCTGAAGTAGAACACTGCTGCTGTCGTACCGATATTTCTGTTCTTCTCTCTAGCTTCTACACAGATTTTTTCGTTGATTCCCATTATGCATTGTTTAAGTATTAATTCTACATCTGCATCATATTTCTTAAGCTTTTCGCTATACCACTGTACTTCCTCGGCAGCAAGTCTGGACGCATTTTCTCCGGACTGTAATCCACCAATTCCGTCAAATACCGCAAAAAGCCCTTGGCTTTCATAAACTGTTCTGTCCATGGTCACCTTACTGTATTCTTGATTTTTTTCAAGAATCTCACCGTTACAACAGTAATTATCTTCATTTCTTCTCCGTCGTTTACCTATGTTACTACATAAGGTATAATGAATCTTCTTCATTCTGCCTCCTATTTTTATAAAATGTCTAATAAATATTCTTTTAATTTATAATCGCTGGTCATCTTTTGAAAATCATACTCCTCTAATTCTACATCATAATCCAGATAAGCCGACACATTGATAATTCCTTTTATATTCGTATTTTCCTCGATAAAATTACTTTTTTTACTGTCATATTTATTGCACCACAATTTGAAATGGGAATTTTGTGAACAATCAATCTGTGTCATTAAATAATTGATTTTATACATAGATGCCTTATCCTGACCAATTAAAATAACAACCTTATCAGCTAATTCCATAACTCCTGATGTTATCAAATTCAATTCTGTAGACATATCTAAAATAATATAATCATATAAAAGATTTTCCTTACAACATTTTATAAAATAACTATAGTCTTCTAACTCTAACCCATACATGGGCATCGATTGCCGTAAGGGAAGTACATAATCAAATTTTCGATTACTCCTTATCAGTTTAGAAACGACTTCGTTCAGCTTTTTATCTCTGCTTTTTATAAAGCTTACTACCCCTTCCTCAAGCACTTCAGCCGCGTGAAATATTTGCGAAAAAGTTTGAACTGACTCTATATTCATATATAAGACTTTTTTATTTTCTTTAGACAAGGCATTCGCGATGCGAATTGCTGTCGTCGTCTTGCCAATTCCCCCAACAGGAGAATAAATCCCAATCATTTTGGTCTCTTCTTTAATCTCAGTCTGTATCCCTAATCGGGTACTAATCACTTTATCGATATATGCGTAAATTTCATTAATTCCCTGATACTTGTACACATATACATCTTGTCCAAGAGAATCCAGGTTGTTTTGCTTTTCACGTTCATTTGTTATAAATATAATATTTTTGATATCATGTTTTTTAAAATTTTCACCATATAATTCTTCTGCAACAATTAAAACATCAATTTTTTGATATTCTTTCAGAAACTCTTCTAAAAACTCCATATCCGTTATAATGTGCAGTAAAGCAAAATTTTCTAACTCATTTATTAATTTATTCTCTAAAATATTGATATAGCTTTCATCTTGTGTAATCACACAAATATTATATAATTCCATTTTGATCCCCCAATTATTCTATAACGAAATCGAAGTCTGTATTAGCAAGACGAATGGTATCTCCAGGACGGATGATCTTAGCAACAATCGGAACTAAGCGGATTCCATTGATGTAAGTACCATTCTTACTCTCTAAGTCGACAATATAATATTCTCCATTTTGTTCAAATATTTTTGCATGAAGTTTACTAATGGCAGGGTTAAATGGAATACTGACTCCATGTTCTGTAACCTGCTTTCCTAACAGCAATTTCTTTTCTGTGTCCAGTCTGATTGAAAAATTCTCTTGACGGCACTTTAATATTTTTCTTCCTTGATTATTAATTCCACGATTCATAGCATTACTATCCCTTTTTAAAGGATGAAAGAAGTTATGCTTTACCGGAGCTTTGGTTTCTTGCGAAATATTATTTGGATTTGGTGGCACTGTATAATCACTCCGAAATACAGAACATAATTCATTTAATTGAGCTGTTTCTAATCTTAGAACATTCTGAAGCCGCATGATCAACTCGCCCCCATAACCATAATAAAGAATCGTACTTAATAAGCGTTTCTTCAAAGCTGTTATTGTTTGATAATTCTCATTTATATTAAGAGGACGATAGATTAAACGCAGTTTCTGATTATCATCCACAAATATTTTTTCAAAATCTAACACCACATTCCACAGGTGCATATAACCAATACTCTCAACTTCTTTCAATTTTTCGAATAATAATTTCATAATTTCCAGAAATTTTTCTGTTGATAGTCCTCTTTCTAACAGCCACTTCAAAGAGGTATAACCGGTAATATTATAAACGATCTTTACTTTTCCGTTATAAAGGACCCTTCCACATTTTATAAAACCTTTTTCTGTCTGTTCATTCAATACTTTATACTCTATATAGTCAAATAATTCTGTCTCCATTAGTATGTAATATAATGTGGTTTTATCTTGATATTCAATGATATTGTTACCCCTCATACTACTCTCCTTACTATGGTAGATTTTACCATCTATTATAAATAAAAAATGACTACAACAAATTTGTTGCAGCCGAACTACCTTTGCATCTGCCTAAGGCTTCTAGCTTTGTGCCCCTATATTTCTATAGGTTTACCCACTTGGATTAGAATAGGTAATTCTACACCTTAATCCTATTTATATTATTTTACTTTATTCCCTGTTTTCTGTCAAATATTACTATGTAAGTTCGTCACTATTCTTATTTATTTCTTAAGTCTTTTAAAACAGGTTTACAATAATTATTTTATATCGTATTCTTTATGTAACACTTATTTAATATATGTGTAACATTTCAGTTGTCTAAAAAACCACTGATAATAACACCTATCAAAGGAGGGATGAAGTCAAAATCAAATTTTAAAACAACCTAATTAAAACAGACATTTCATCTATAACGAAATTACAGGATAGGAGGAAATTTATATGTTAAACAAAAGATTTAAAATGGTAATTCTAAGTCTTACATTATGTTTGGGTTTAAGCTTAACCCCTGGAAGTGTATTCGCTACAACTTCAAATGCCAGATCACAAACTACAAGATATAACTATAATGTCCCACCCAAGACTTCAAGAGGATTACGTGCAGGTACAGAACAAGTAAGCGGTATTTCTAAAATAAAAAATGAGATTTATGCTGCTGGAGGTGATGATATTGCAGTAGCTGTTGCTATGTTAGAAAGTAAAACTATGGATTCTCCTGATAATACGAAAGGAGGAGACGCTGCTAACTATACAAGATTTAACATGAATTGGTACGGCATGCGAACAAAGCTTTATCCCACTTTAGGTCCAAATGATGCTTATAAAGTAGTAAATGACTGGAAAGGATCAATTAAAAAAGAAACGAGAACCTTTATGAAATATAAGTCGGCTTGGGGGAAAGATTTTTATTCTATTCATCGTGGCGGAGAAAGCGGATTACACGGAAAGTACAAAAATCAAATTGCAGATTATCAAGATGCAATTATCTTTATAGCTAATCAATTATCTGCAAATTCTCAATTTAAACATGATAATACAAGAGTTTGGGTTGATGTACCATATATCTAATATTTAATAGTGATTTTTACTTATGAAGATACTTAAAATACTCTTATACTTAAGCAAAATAGAAAGGATTTAATATGTTAATGAAGAAAAAAAGTACAGTTATAATGATAATGACTGCATTACTAGTAATATGCATGTTTTTAAGCACAAAAGAATGTAAGGCTATGAGTCAAACCCCATTTTCTGAGCATGGTAAGTTATCAGTACAAGGAACACAACTGGTAGATAAGAATGGACAAGCATTTCAGTTAAAAGGTGTAAGTACGCATGGAATCGCATGGTTTCCTGATTATGTTAATAAAGATGCCTTTCAAACAATTCGCGACTGGGGCGGTAATCTTATCAGACTATCTTTATATACAGAAGAATATAATGGTTATCTAACAGGCGGTAATCAAGGTGAGCTGAAAAGTCTAATCGATAAAGGCGTAAAGGCAGCCACTGATTTAGGAATGTACGTAGTTATTGATTGGCACATACTAAATGATGGGAATCCTAATACACATAAGGAAGAAGCAAAGAAATTCTTTGCTGAAATGGCGGAAAAATATGCATCTTATGATAATGTCATTTATGAAATTTGTAATGAGCCAAATGGCGGTACCAGTTGGTCTGATATAAAAACTTACGCACAAGACGTAATACCAGTCATACGAAATTTTAATAAAAATGCTGTAATTATTGTAGGAACACCAACTTGGTCTCAGGATGTAGATGTTGCATCAAAAGATCCACTTAGTGGCAATAATCTAATGTATGCATGTCATTTTTATGCAGCAACGCATAAACAGGAAATACGCGACAAGGTACAAACTGCTTTGAATAACGGATTACCTATATTTGTCAGCGAATTTAGTATATGTGATTCATCAGGCGGAGGTCAAATTAATACAGAAGAGGCTGAAAATTGGATGAATTTTTTGAATCAAAATCAAATTAGCTATACAAAGTGGAATCTTTCAAATAAAAGCGAATCATCCGCATTGATTAAAAATAGTAACACTAGTATTTCCGGCTGGACTGATAATGAATTAACTGATGCCGGAAAATGGATTAAACAACAACTTGGAAATTAAAAATATTAATAAAGGAAGGTATAAAAAATGTTAAAATATAAATCTAAATTTATTTTGGCAACAGCTATCTTATTATTTGTAATATCTAAAGCAAACCTACCAGTATCAGCTGCTGCATGGCCATTATCAGGAGATATAGGCTCTCATGATCCAACCCTTGCAAAAGACGGTAACACCTGGTGGTCACCCAGTACTGGAGCTGGCCTTCCTATGAAATATTCAAATGATGGAAAAGTATGGCGTCAAGGTATTCCCGTGTTTAGTTCTGAATTATCCTGGTGGAGACAGTATGCACCTAACATGGGCAAAAATGATGTTTGGGCTCCTGATTTAAAATTTTTCAATGGAAGATACTGGATGTATTATTCTGTTTCAGAATTCGGCAAAAATAATTCTGCCATCGGTCTCATGTCTTGTACAAGTGTAAACAAAGGAGATTGGAAAGATGAAGGTGTCGTACTATCATCGAAAGCCGGAAAAGATTCTTTTAACGCTATTGATCCTAATCTTGTAATCGACGCTTCCGGAAAACCCTGGCTTGTTTATGGTTCTTGGTTTGATGGCCTACATGTAGTAAGATTAAATGCTTCTACAATGAAACCTAGTGGCACTAAATATTCAATTGCAAAAAGAAATGGTGGGATTGAAGGTGCCAGCATGATTTATGCGAATGGATATTACTATTTATTTGCTTCAATCGATAAGTGCTGTAATGGCGTTAATAGTACCTATAAAACCGTTTATGGGCGTTCAAAAAATATTACCGGACCATTTGTAAATAAGCAAGGAGTTGATATGAGAAATGGCGGTTATTCTCTTCTGGATTCAGGAAACAGTAGATGGAAAGGTCCCGGAGGAGAATACGTATATCAGAATGGCAGTTCATGGGTAATCGCCCGTCATGCCTATGATGCCCAAAATAATGGGGCTCCAACTTTGTTGATTAGTGATTTATATTTCGACTCTAATAAGTGGCCTACTTATTGATTTGAAAAAGTCAATTTTAAAAAACAAACTACTATTTTTAGCGCTATATAATAAATTTTGGGGTGTGATTCAAAGAATCACACCCCAAAATTTTATATATTCTTAATATACCGATTACATCTTAATAGAAGCTGCCTGTTCTGCTGCTTCATCAATTTTTTGACTGTTTGCAGCTGAAGTTACTAAAGATTCTCCAATTTGATTGAGTTTCTTCGGGTACTTAGATAATTCAGTACTTAGTTGTTGATATGTTTCAATAAGTTTCTTTTGTGCTCTTCCTTCAAGACCACGACTTGTTATATCATTTACATATCCATCTGTATCTTTTAAATATTTATTTAAATTAACACCTGCTTGTATAAACTCTTTTCCTGCTTCTTTTAGTTGTTCCTCGTCTGTTCTAATATCTTTTGCCATTTTATTCACTCCCTTTTCATATGTCTATCCTATTTAAAAATAGAACCATAAAATTGTGCACCTTTATTATCGTTGTTTTCGTAATTTGCTTGAGTTGTATCTGCCCAATTAGCAATACTTTTTATAACTGTAGATAACTCAGCCAATGAGCTTTGAAATTTATTATATCCTAAATGGAATGCTTCCGATTCGCTACTTTCCCAGAAGCCTTTCATTTTAGTCTGTAACGTCTCTAAATCAGAATTTAAAGTCTCCATTTTTTTTGCTTCTTTCTTTAGATTACTAGAAGCAGTAATTACCTCGTTATGTTTTATACCTACTTGACTCATCAATTATTCCTCCCTTTATTAGAATTTTAACATAACAAATTATAGCAATGATGGGATTTGATGTCAATAAAATATGACAAATTAGTACTATTTTCCCACTTGAAATTCACTGATAATTCTGATATGTTTTTCTATTTATGTGATTTTCCAATTTTAGCGCATTATATTCTTAATATGTTTTTATATTGAGATATTAATCATTCTTTTCCACATTTTTAGATGTAAGATAAACATCTTAACCCTACCATAAAAAACAAGGCACAGAACCTTCAAACCAGTCCCATGCCTCAAACAAAATTACACTATATGTAATTTTTATTTCGTTTCTCTTACCTGCTTACGCACTTTCAATACCATACTCGGAGATACAGAAAGTTCATCTACTCCTATTTTTAAGAACCATTCAGTAAGTGAAGTATCGGCTCCTAATTCACCGCAAATACCAGCCCAGATGCCATTGGCATGAGCATTTTTCACAACCATTTCTATCAATCTTAAAACTGCCGGATGATGTGAGTCATTAATTTTTCCAAGTTTAGGATTTTGACGGTCGATTGCCAATGTATATTGCGTCAAATCATTTGTACCTATACTGAAGAAATCAACTTCTTTCGCCAATTCATCACTCATAATAGCCGCAGCTGGAGTTTCAATCATGATACCAAGTTCCACATCCTTAAACGGAATTTCCTGAGCCTTTAGTTCTTCTTTTACTTCTTTAATAATTTCTTTAACCTGCAGTACTTCAGATACAGAAATAATCATCGGGAACATAATCGCAATCTGTCCATAAACAGACGCACGGTAAAGTGCACGAAGTTGAGTTTTGAAAATTTCCGGTCTGTCTAAACAGATTCGAATTGCCCGATATCCCAAAGCTGGATTTTCTTCCTTTTCCATTTCGAAATAATCAACCTGTTTATCCGCACCAATGTCTAATGTTCGGATAATAACTTTCTTTCCTGCCATATTTTCAGCAACTGCTTTGTATTTTAAGAATTGTTCATTCTCTGTTGGGTAGTCGCTGCTTTCCAAATACAAAAATTCACTACGGAATAAACCAATTCCACCTGCATCATTTTTCAATACAGCTGCTACATCCTTAGTGTTACCAATGTTAGCATACAATTGTACTACCTGGCCGGATTGCGTTACGTTCTCTTTCCCTTTTAACGTCTGTAAAAGTTCCTTTTCTTCAATACATTTTTGTTGCTTTGCTTTCATTTCAGAAAGAGTTTCTTCATCCGGATCCAAGTAAATATTACCTGTAAAACCATCCAAAGCAACTAATTTCCCATTATATTCCGGAAGCATTTCAATATTAGCCTGAATCACTGCAGGAATATCCATGGTTCTGGCAAGAATTGCCGTATGTGAATTGGCACTGCCCTGTCTTGTGACAAATCCTAATAACTTATCTTTTTCAAGCTGTACTGTTTCACTTGGAGCCAAATCCTCCGCACAGATAATAACCGGTTCTTCCAATTTTAAACCATCTGTATTAGATCCGTTTAAAATATTCAACAAACGTTCTGTAATATCACGAATATCTGCCGCTCTCCCCTGCATATAAGCATCATCCATTGCCTCAAACATTGCAGAAAAGTTGTCTCCTGTAGTACCCACAGCGTATTCTGCATTAACACCCTGGGTATTAATAATGTTGAGGACGGACTCTATATAGTCCAAATCCTCTAACATCATTTGGTGAACTTCGAAGATCAAAGCATTCGTTTCTCCAACATTAGCTAATGCTTTGTCATACAAAACTTTAAGCTGATTGATCGCTTCTGTCTTTGCATCTTCGAATCTCTTTTTTTCATTTTCTACATCAGTTACATGATTTCTTTCAATTTTCTTTTCATTTTTGCTATACAGGCATAACTTTCCAATCGCAATACCTGAATATACACTTTCGCCTTTAAACTTCGTCATTTTAATACACACCTTATTTTTTCTTACTGTTCAATAGGTTTTTTAATAAGACCCATTAGTACTCCTGCTACAGCGGTACCAATTAATAATGAAACAATGTACATTAAAGCATTACCTACTAATGGAAACACAAAGATTCCACCATGAGGTGCCATCAAAGTACAATTAAATAACATTGATAATGCGCCTGATGCTGCAGAACCGATAATACATGGTATAATCACACGAATAGGATCTGCTGCCGCAAATGGAATTGCACCTTCTGAAATAAAGGATAACCCCATAACAATGTTGGTAGGACCAGCTTTTCTCTCTTCATCTGTAAATTTATTCTTAAAAAGAAAAGTAGCTAAGGAACAAGCTAGTGGAGGTACCATACCACCAACCATAACTGCTGCCATAATATCGAAATTTCCTGATGTAATAGATGCCGTACCAAATACATAAGCAGCTTTATTAACAGGACCACCCATATCTACTGACATCATACCACCAACAATCAATCCAAGTAGAATTTTACCAGAACCGCTCATACTTTTCAAGCCATTATTCATTGTTAAATTTAATAAACCTACCGGTGGTTCTACGATAAAGACCATAATACAACCAACAATTAATATACCGAACAATGGATATAACAATACAGGTTTAATCCCTTCTAAGCTCTCTGGTAATACACTAAATACTTTCTTTAATAATAATACTACATATCCAGCTAAAAATCCAGCTACTAATGCACCTAAAAATCCTGAGTTTCCAGTTTTCAATCCAGGAACTGCTGCAAGAACAGTTCCACTTGATGCAATCAATCCACCAACAAAACCTACTGCAAGACCTGGTCTATCTGCTATACTCATAGCAATGTATCCAGCAAGAATCGGTAGCATAAATCCAAACGCCCCACCACCAATACTTTTAAAGAATGCGGCAACAGGTGTAATCGTACCGAATTTTGATAAATCTTCTACTGTTTTCAAATCTACTAATCGTGAATCAATTAAAAACGCGATTGCTATTAATATACCCCCGCCAACAACAAAAGGCAACATATGGGATACACCACTCATTAAGTGCTTATATATTTGATGTCCAATACTTCCACTTGATGTATTGGAAGATGATGTTTTTTCTGTTCCAGTAGAATGATATATAGGTACATTTCCACTTTCAGCCAACGCAATTAATTCATCCGCTTTTCCAATTCCATCAGATACTTGTCTTTGAATCACTTTCTTACCGTCAAAACGTTCCATAGGCACTTTTGTATCTGCTGCTATAATAATACAATCTGCTTCTGCAATTTCTTGATTCGTCAATACATTTTTGGCTCCACCGGAACCTCTGGTCTCAACTTTAATAGAATGTCCTGCTGCCCTAGCTTTTTTATCCAGATTTTCTGCTGCCATATAAGTATGTGCAATACCTGTAGGGCAAGCTGTTACTGCTAATAATTTCAATCCTTTACTCATATTCGTTCCCCCTTCTCTCTGCATTTTAGCGCTTTCCGCTTTATCAATTACAGACAAAAATTCTTCTACTGTTTTTGCATTACGTAAGTTGGATGTAAACGTTTCATCCATTAACAATACGGATAAACGGCTTAATACATCCAAATGCACGTTTTCTTCCGTGTCAGGTGCTGCAATTAAAAAAATCAAATGTACCGGCTGACCATCAAGGGAATCATAATCCACCCCATCTTTCAATACCATACAAGCAAGTCCCGGCGCATTTACTGCGTCACTTTTACAATGAGGAATAGCGATACCTTCTCCAATACCTGTAGTTCCTTCCTCTTCTCTTGCAAACACCCCGGCTTTGTAAACTTCCGGATTGTTGATCTTTCCTGTTTTAACCATTAAGTCTACCATCTTTTCAATGGCATCCTTTTTTGAGGATGCTTTTCCATCAAGATCAATTCCTGTCTTTACAAGTAAGTCAGTAATTTTCATTTTCCTTCCTCCTTAAAATATTATCATCAACACTCTTTTAAATGATAGTTAATTAGAATGTTAAGCTCTTTAGAATATTTTGTACTTCCTGTTCTGTTGCAAGTTCTTCCGAAAAAGCACTTGCACTTCCTGCTGAGATACCCATTTTAAATGCAAATTTATAATCTCCTTCTTTCAGATATCCCGTCAAAAATCCTGCTACCATAGAGTCCCCAGCTCCTACAGAATTTACCAATTTTCCTTTTGGTGCCGGACTTTCAAAAGTTTTACCATCTTCTGTAACAAAAATCGCTCCATCTCCAGCCATAGAAATCAACACGTTTCTTGCACCCATTTTTTGAAGTTCTTTTGCATATTTAATAATTTCATCATTACTCTTTAAAACTTTACCAAATATTTCACCCAGTTCGTGATTATTTGGCTTAATTAAAAAAGGATGATATTTCAGAACATTCACCAGCAAATCCCCTGTAGCATCAACGACTACTTTCATTTTTTTATTTTCTAGTTTTTCTAATATCTCTTCATAAATCGAGTCTGGCATTGTATTTGGAATACTTCCTGCTAATACCAAAATATCATCTTCATTTAATATACTTAATTTTTCATTTAGCTGTTTTAATTCACTATCTCCAATAACCGGTCCCTGTCCATTAATTTCACTTTCCTCATTTGATCTGAGTTTTATATTTATTCTGGACATCCCTTCAGGAATTTTAATAAAATCCGTCAGACAGCCATGAGCATTTAACGCTCTTTCTATCTCTGCGCCGGTAAATCCTGCTATAAATCCTAATGCAGTATTTTGAACTCCCAAATTAGTCAATACTGTGGAAACATTAATTCCTTTGCCTCCAGCTAGTATCTGCTCACTTTTTGTTCGATTAATCACACCAACTTTAAAATTTTCAACACTTACAATATAATCTAAAGATGGATTAAAAGTTACAGTATATATCATCTCTTATTTACCTCCAAAATATTTTTGCATTTTTTATATTCTTCGTTTTTTATTGAAGTCGTAATTATTTTAGCTTTTTCGAAGTCTGCAAAAGTAACAGATGAAATATGATTAAATTTAGAAGAATCTGCCAAAGCATAACAATCATCACACTGCTTCATAGCAACACGCTTTACCATTGCTTCGCTAACATCAGGCGTTGTAAACCCTTTCTGTAAACTTATACCATTCGTACCGAAAAATCCTTTCGTGAAATTATATTTTTCTAATCCGGCAACAGCTTCAGCACCTACGACAGCCTCAGTTGCTACTTTTAATTCTCCTCCAAGTATATAAGTCCTACACCCATTTTGTGCCAGCTTTTTGGCATGAACAGTACCATTTGTAACAAAAACGGCATTTTTTTCTGTAATATAATCAATCAACATCTCTGTCGTGGTTCCTGCATCAAGATATACAAAATCATTCGAACGAATCAAAGTAGCCGCATATTCTACGATCTCTCTTTTTTCTTCCCGATTCAGATCCTGTCTGTAGGAAACATCGTCATCTTTTGTATAATAATTCATGCCTAATGCGGTTGCTCCTCCGTGGACTTTTATAAGTTGACCGTGAGCATCAAGCACAGTTAGATCACGTCTGGCTGTAGATTCAGAAATATTTAATTTATCAATTATTTCCTGAATAGTTACACTTTTTCTTTCTTCTACAATGTCTAGAATTTGACGATGTCTTTCTTCGATAAGCATAGTATTTCTCCTCTCACGATTCTTAAAACATTTTTTAATATTTTCTTAAGAAAATAATACCATCATTTTCGGTCATTGTAAATCAAATTCGGTCGAATTATTCCACAAAATTATAGCTCATTTTTGTGCACGATGTACAAGTTTACGTTTTTGTTCCTACTTTTTTGTTTATCTTTCAAACTATTTGATTTTTTACCAATATTATATGACCGTTTTTGACCGTTTATAATAATTTATTTTCCTAACTTTTTCCTAAAAAAGATGTGAGTATGTTAAACAATACCCACATCTTTATTAAAGAAACTATTACTTTTTATCTAAATCAACTACTACTTTTTTCAACTTCCAGATATCATCTACATATTCCTGAATCGTACGGTCAGAAGAAAACTTTCCTGCACAAGCCGTATTCAATATCGCACTTTTCGCCCAAGCTTTTTGATTACGATAATGTTCTTCTACCCGCTTTTGTGCGTGTGCATATTCTTTAAAATCTTTTAGAATAAAATAAGTGTCTGCCCGACTGGTGGAATGCGTATTCAATAATGAATTATAGATATCTCTGAATAACTCCGGTTCATCCGGCGTATAAAAACCATTGATCAGCTGCATTAAAACTTTTCTAATATCTTGATCATGATTGAAGATATCCATTGGATTATAACCACCATTTTGCTCATATTGGATTACTTCATCTGCGGTCAGACCAAAAATAAATGCATTTTCTATTCCTACTTCTTCAACAATTTCTACATTTGCTCCATCCAAAGTTCCAATCGTCAATGCTCCATTCAACATAAATTTCATGTTTCCGGTACCTGATGCTTCTTTGCTGGCAGTTGATATCTGTTCACTCACATCGGCTGCTGCAAATAATAGTTCTGCATTGGATACATTATAGTCTTCAATGAATACAACCTTTATTTTGTTCTGAATCGATTTATCATTATTTATTACGTCAGCCACTGCGTTTATTAATTTAATGGTAAGCTTCGCAATTCGGTATCCAGCTGCTGCTTTCGCTCCAAATATAAAAGTCCTCGGATAAAAATCCATCTCGGGATGTTCTTTGATCACATTATATAAATGCATTACATGAAGTATGTTTAATAGTTGACGTTTGTATTCATGAAGCCTTTTTACCTGAATATCAAATATAGAACGAGGATTAACAGAAACCCCATTATGATCCAGTATATATTTCGCAACTCTTTCTTTATTCTTGTATTTAATATTCATAAATTCTTGCTGCGCTTTTTTATCTTCCGCATATACTTTAAGTTTACTCAATTGTGTTAAATCCGTAATCCACTCTTTTCCAATCCTGTCTGAAATCCAATCTGCTAATAAATGGTTTCCATGAAGCAAAAAGCGCCTTTGAGTAATACCATTTGTTTTATTGTTAAATTTTAAAGGCATCATCTCATAAAAATCTTTTAATTCTTTTTTCTTCAGTATTTCCGTGTGTAAATGAGCAACACCATTCACAGAAAAGCTTCCAGCTATTGCAAGATGTGCCATTTTTACCTGTCCATCATAAATAATAGCCATTTTTTCTATCTTTTTTGAATCACCCGGGTAATTCTTCTGTATTTCAAGCACAAACCTCCGATTAATTTCTTCCACAATCTGATAAATTCTCGGTAACAGTCTTGAAAACAACTCAATTGGCCATTTTTCTAAAGCTTCCGCCATAATTGTATGATTGGTATAAGCACAGGTTTTATTCGTGACCTCCCATGCTTCATCCCAAGGTAATCCTTCTTCATCAATTAAAATTCTCATTAGCTCTGCCACCGTTACACTTGGATGGGTATCATTTAATTGAAATACTGCTTTTTCGTATAATTTTCTAATATCATCATGTTTCTTCTTATATTTTTCTATTGCTGCCTGAATACTTGCTGAAACAAAGAAATACTGCTGTTTTAACCGAAGCTCCTTACCCGCATAATGGTTATCATTCGGATACAAGACTTCTACAAGATTTTTTGCAAGATTTTGTTCCTGTACCGCCTTTTGATAATCACCTTTATCAAAAGATTCCAACTCAAAGATGTTCATTGGCTCTGCATCCCAAATTCTTAAAGTGTTAATATTGTAGTCCCCATAGCCTGTAATCGGTACATCATAAGGAACTGCCAAAACTGATTGGTACCCTTCATGAATAAATTTCGAATGCCCGTGCTCATCGTTCTCCCAGCGCACATATCCTCCAAACTTTACTTCTTTTGCCCTTTCCGCTCTTTTTAATTCAAACGGGTTCCCATTTTTCAACCAGTTATCTGGCCATTCTACTTGATAACCATTTATAATAGCCTGCCTGAACATTCCATATTTATAGCGGATTCCGCATCCATAAGCCGGATAACCCAACGTCGCTAAGGAGTCCAAAAAGCAAGCAGCCAGCCTTCCAAGACCTCCATTTCCAAGCGCCCAGTCCCTTTCTTCATCTTCAATTACATTCAGATCAAATCCAATATCTTTCAAGGCTTCCTCTACTTCTTTATAACCTTGAATATTAATTAAATTGTTTCCTAACGCGCGTCCCATAAGAAATTCCATCGAAAGATAATAAACAATTTTTGGATCTTGTTCATCCATAGCTTTTTGCGTCGCTAACCATTGATCGATTATTATATCTTTAACAGTATAAGAAACTGCCTGAAAAATTTGCTGAGGATTGGCTTCATCCATATTTCTACGGTACAACGTCTTCAAATTGTCTTTTACATTTTGCATAAATCGTTCTTTATTTAATAACTCATTCTGCATAAAATCTCCTCCTTTAAACGAAAAAGACTGTTTCCATAGTAAGTTTTGCATAATACTTACACCTATATAATGTGCATGTATTTTGGCTAAACTATACTTATAGCAACAGTCCTTTCCAATATTTAAACAAATCTTTGATTCATGTTTAAGTTTTTATTTTTTTTCGACAGCTAATACAACGTTCTCTCCATTAATAGTCCACTCTTTCGCATAACCTTTTGTTTCACCTGAAACAACATCTTTTGCAAGAACTTCAGATAAAATTTGATCTTTATGCGTTTCAAAAATCTTATGAATTTTCTCATTACCATTTTCGTAGACCACGATCTTATCCATAACCTCAAAGTCTGCTTCTTTTCTCATCGTCTGTATCTTACTGATAATTTCTCGAACAAAACCTTCTTCCAGCAGTTCAGGACTAAGGTCAACATCCAATACCACTGTAATCCCATTATCACTTTCCGATACATAACCTTCCATCTGTGCTGCTTCAATTAATAAATCTTCTCTCAATAATACTACTTCATCTCCGTCAATGTCAAGCTTTATAGAGCCCTGTTCATTCAGCTCATCCATCGCTTGATTCCCATCAAGTTGAGGCAGCAGCTGCCTGATCTGACCTAGCATTTTTCCATACTTAGGTCCTACCGTCTTTAACTGAGGTTTAAAACTATAAGAAGTAAAATTTCTAACATCCTCTGCAAACATAACTTCTTTCACATTTAATTCTTCTGAAATAATTTCCTTATAAAATTCAGAAAGCTCAAAGGATGACTTGATATACATTTTGCCAATTGGCTGTCTATTCTTTATATTCGCTGTATTTCTACAAGCTCTTCCCAATACAACTACTTTCAATACTTGATCCATATTGGCTTCCAGTTCTTTATCGATATATTGGGAATCTGCTTTTGGATAATCGCACAAATGAATACTCTCGGGAGCTTCTTTATTAATGCTTCTTACAAGATTCTGATAAATATCCTCTGTCATGAACGGAATCAATGGAGCCGCAACTTTTGAAACATTTACTAAAGCTGTATATAACGTCATATATGCATTAATTTTATCCTGCGGCATTTCCTTAGCCCAGAAACGTTCACGGCTTCTTCTTACATACCAGTTACTCATATCATCTACAAATTCTTGTAATGCTCTTGCACTTTCCGGTATTTTATAATTTGACAAGTTTTGATCAACTGTTTCAATAAGCGTATTTAATTTAGATAATAGCCATTGATCCATTACTGTAAGTTTATCATATTCTAACGAATATTTAGTTGCATCAAAATCATCGATATTTGCATAAAGTATAAAGAATGCATACGTATTCCATAGCGTACCCAAAAATTTACGTTGTCCTTCCGTCACTGCTTTACCATGGAATCTATTCGGAAGCCATGGAGCTGAATTAACGTAGAAATACCAGCGTATCGCATCTGCTCCATACGTTTCTAACGCCTCAAAAGGATCAACTGCATTTCCTTTTGACTTCGACATCTTCTGTCCGTTTTCATCTTGCACATGTCCTAAAACAATAACATTTTTGTAAGGTGCTTCATTAAATATCAAGGTTGAAATAGCAAGCAACGAATAGAACCATCCTCTTGTCTGGTCAACCGCCTCAGAAATAAAATTTGCAGGAAACTGCTGCTGAAACAAATCTTGATTTTCGAATGGATAATGATGCTGTGCAAAAGGCATTGCCCCAGAATCAAACCAGCAATCGATAACTTCCGGTACACGATGCATTTCTTTTCCACATTCCGGACACTTAATCGTAACTGCATCAATATATGGTCTATGAAGTTCGATTTCATCCGGACAGTTATCAGACATAGATTTTAACTCTTCTATACTTCCAATTGCGTGCATATGGCCACATTCGCACTCCCATACATTTAAAGGAGTTCCCCAATAGCGGTTACGACTAATGCCCCAATCCTGTACATTTTCCAGCCAATCACCAAAACGTCCTTTTCCAATGCTTTCCGGAATCCAGTTGATGGTATTATTATTTCGAATCAAGTCTTCTTTAACAGCTGTCATCTTAATGAACCAGGATTCTCTTGCATAATAAATTAAAGGTGTATCACATCTCCAACAATGTGGATAACTATGCTCAAAGTTAGGTGCTGAAAATAACAGACCTTCTTTTTCTAATTCTGTTAATATTAGTTTATCGGCTTCTTTGCAGAATGTTCCACTCCAAGGTGTATCTTCTGTCATTTCACCCTTAGAATCTACTAATTGCACAAATGGAAGCTCGTACTTTCGGCCTACTGCTGCATCGTCTTCACCAAATGCTGGTGCAGTATGAACGACACCGGTACCATCTGTTAAAGTAACATAAGTATCACATGTCACAAAAAATGCTTTTTTATTTTGTTTCTCACAGATATCTCCTGTAAATGAGAATAACGGAATATATTCTTTGTATTCCAGATCTTTTCCTTTATATTTCTCAAGAATTTCTGTCTCTTCCCCTAAAACAGTCTCAACCAATGCTTCTGCCAAATAATAAACATATCCATCTGCCTTCACTTTTACATAGGTCTCATTGGGATTTACACATAATGCTACGTTTGACGGAAGTGTCCATGGCGTTGTTGTCCACGCTAAAATATAGGCATCTTCCTCTTTTACTTTAAAACGAACAATGGCAGAACGTTCTTTGACATCTTTATAGCCCTGAGCCACTTCATGACTTGATAAAGGGGTACCACACCTTGCACAATATGGTACAATTTTAAATCCTTTGTATAATAGACCCTTGTCCCAAATCTGTTTCAGTGCCCACCATTCTGACTCAATAAAATTATTTTCGTATGTTACATAAGGTTGATCCATATCTGCCCAAAAGCCTACGGTAGATGAAAAATCTTCCCACATTCCCTTATACTTCCAAACACTTTCTTTGCATTTTGAAATAAAAGGATCTAAACCATATTCTTCAATTTGTTCTTTTCCATCCAGCCCTAAAAGTTTTTCTACTTCCAATTCTACCGGAAGGCCATGTGTATCCCATCCGGCTTTTCTTGGAACCATCTTCCCTTTCATTGTTTGATATCTGGGTATCATATCTTTGATAACGCGAGTCAGAACATGTCCGATATGTGGTTTTCCATTTGCTGTCGGCGGACCATCGTAGAAAGTATAAGTATCCCCTTCTTTACGAGTCTCCATACTCTTTTCAAATATTTGATTCTCTTTCCAGAACTTCTCAATCTTTTTCTCACGTTCTACAAAATTAAGATTCGTTGAAACTTTTTCGTACATAGCTACCTCCATATTTATTCTCATTATTTTACTTCATTATGCATCTGTGCAATCCTATAGAGTACGATAAAAACACTTCATGTAAAAGTATTTTCTATCATTAAAAAAGCTTCCGTCCGTAAAAGGACGAAAGCTATAGCAATCGTTAACCACCTGTTACTACATACTAAGAACTAATTCCATTGAATCAGGAACAATCATTCTATATATGGATTCCTATAACGGCGGAATACCGTCAGCACCTACTTGCACAATGCGTTTGGACTGCAACTCGGAAGTGATTTTCAATAATGACTTACTTTTACTGACCTTTCACCCTCATCAGCTCGCTGGAAATTTCATTCAATATTTACTCTCTTCGTCATTGTCTTTTTCTTTTCTTTATTATAAATATATTTTTTATAATATGTCAATGCTTTATTTTTATAATATTGACACCGTTTAAATTGTATTGAATTATTTCTACAACCCCACAATAAAATGAAATTAATTCAGACATCAAATCAACCTTAATATCTCACGAATAATGAATAATGCAAAATGGATAATATTCATCTATGGAGTAGCATTCCCTTTTAATTAATATATTTCATTCTATATCTATGAAAGTTCTATTCTTTTGCTTAATTTGAAAACCTTTGATTACTCCAGTAAACCATATTATATATAAAAATGTAATTCCTATAGCCAAAAGACTAAATATGCCGCCATAATAATCAGGATATATAACTGTATTAATAAAAATAATAGCGTATATAAAATTAAAAATATAACCTATTATTTTTATTACTTTAATTGCTACATGGTCATTTTTTTTGTAAAAAAAGTAATTTAAATATATTTTAATTTCACGTAAATAAAGAAATCCTGTTATACCACAAATAAGATTAATAATTGTAACAATAGTAATAACAAAAAGAATTACAATTGGAGTAAAAAAAATCGATGTCATATTCTCTTGAGTACTATTTGTACAAACATATTCTATTGCTGTTTCAAAAGCTTTATATAGAAAAAAAATATCTAATATACTAATTACAATAATCAAACAAAATAATATAATCTTTCTCATTATTTCTCCTTTTTAATTAAATTAAGATGTAAAAGTTATACGCACTGGTATTTTGTGTAATGCATGCATTTGTTGAGATAACCATCCCCAATTATTTACATATTTTTTAAATATGGCTTCCATATTTTTGGAATCTCCATAGCCTTTCATATAGCAAAAATCAAAAGTATCAGTTACTGTTACCAAATAAGGCAATCTATAATCTCCGTTAACTTCAATATGCACCTTGTGAAGAGCATAAAATAAATCGCCTTTTTTAAACACTATTCCTCGTGACTTATAACTTTTTTGATTTTTTTTCAACCTTTTTATAAGCTTTTTGTATGCAGGTTTCTTTTTAATTGCTTTAGTTAATAAACCATTTTGTCCTAAACCTTCTCCATAGGGTTTATTTAAGGCAGAATATTCTACTAAAGTTCCTGAACATTTATATCCCATCTTTTTTGCAATTTTTGCTGCTGCTATCCATGCTAACGATAAAGGATTACCATCACTTGGATTTGGAGCCGACATAACAGTTGCACTTGAATGTTTTGAATTAGAAGTAAATGAATCACGTGAGTTTTTTACAAAATCAATATATGCATTTAATTCATCTGTATTCATAGAATCAAGATCTTTAACAGTAATACTAGAAAACGAAGTTTGACTTTTTTTCTGGTTATAAGTTGAGGCATGTACGTTACTGCTAGTTCCGAATAAAAAAGTAAAACATAAAATAAAACATAGTGTTTTTTTTGATAATTTCATTTGTATTAATAACCCCTTTTCTTTTGTTTTATACTATTTAATTTAACAAATTACGAATAATATGTCAACCAAAAATGGGAATTTTTCCTAAATAGAATCAAGAAGACTATCTATCTTTTTCACTCTGTTTTTCCTAAACGTTCACTAATTTTTTTATTACTTACCATCTGTTCTATAGCGGATTTTGTTTCTATCCAAAACTTAACCTTTACGTTTTCTACTTTTTATAATAGGCTCAAAATAAATATTTGTCGGTCAATTAGTTAAGCTCTTCCAGCGCTTTTTCAAGTACGCGTTTTTTTAGTCTGTGTGAATAATAAAAGTTATTCACACGGACTTAAAGTCGTAAATTATATGCGCTCTGGCGTTCTTCACTGATTTCATCACAAATTCCTATTCGAAAATAAATTCTTCCTTATAAATATATTTTTTATTAAATGTCAATGCTTAATTCTACTTATCTACCGATGCATACATAAAATAAATATGATTATTTTTTGTTTTATATATACCCTTAACATTCGTTTTACACATATAAATATCGTTATAATAATAAAGAGGTACAACTGCCCATGTACTCATCAACCTGTCTTCTGCCTGATGCATTAATTTCGCTCTTTCAGCAAAATCAGGAGTTGAATATATTTGTTTAATGAGTGCATCATAACTATTCCATTCCGGAGCAGATGGATTAGAAGGATCTTTTCCAAACTGAGCATGATTATTTCCAGAACTTGTCAGAAACATTTCAAGCATATTGACCGGATCACTATAATCTGCATTCCAGCCATCACGAGCAACTGTAAATGCACCGGCTCTCCTATCATTTCCGAATGTCTGCCACTCTTCGGTTTTTATTGTCATGTTAACACCAATTGCGGACCAGTCAGACTGAATCGCTTCCGCTATTGACTGATGTCCTGAGTTAACATTAAGTGTATATTCAATATTAATTGGTGTTTCAGAACTTAGCTTACCATTTTCATCAAATTTGTATCCTATACTCTTTAACAAATCAACTGCTTTGTTTTTTGCTTCAGCAGCATCAAAATCTTTGCTAAAATATCCTTTCGATTCCTTATCCGGGTAATTGTAAGAATCCGATTTGAATTCTCCACCATTACCATCCGACATACCGGTCGGTATAAAACTTGTAGCAAGCTCCTGTCCTGTCTGTGCAATATTATCAATTATATATCCTCTGTCAATTAAAATACTTAATGCCTGACGCATTTTAGCCGCATTTTCTGCAGACATTCCTTTAAATAAATCAGCATTTACATTAAATGTAATATAATATGTTCCTATCTGATCTATCTTTTTAAAATCTACGTTACTGTCTACTGTAGAGATTTCATCTGTTGGAACAGAATCAATAAAATCCAGGTTTCCCGCATTGTAGGCTGAGAAAGTTGCTGTATCATCTGCAGATAACATAAATTCTAGCTTTTCAACTTTTACGTTTGCGGCATCGTAAAAGTTTGGATTTTTTACATATACCATTGATTCATTATGATTCCATTTCTGTAATGTATATGCCCCATTTGTCACAAAACCTGCTTCAGAGGCCCATGCTCCAGGGTTTGTTCCGCCTGGATCGGCTGCTTCTACCGCTGTTTTTGGTACCGGATAAAATGTCGAAAGTGCACATAACTCTAAGAAATATGGGCAAGAATTGATCAATACTGCTGTTAAAGTGTTGCCATCCGCTTTCACGTTAATGTTTCCGTCTGAATCTTTTGCAAAGATATCAAACAAGTAGGCGTATTGTACTCCCGTTTTTGGATTCGCAGCTCTTTTCCATGCATATTCAAAATCAGCTGCTGTAAGTTCAGAATTATCACTCCATTTCAAACCATCTTTTAAAGTAAATGTATAAGTCAACCCATCTTCACTTATTTTATAGTCCTTACAAAGAGCCGGAACTACTTTTTCATTTTTCCCATGTACGAAAAGTCCTGTAAAACTATTTGCAGCCAAAGTTCCTCCATCAGAAGTTGTTGTTAACGCCGGGTCAAGATAATCCGGTTCACTTGCAATATTAATGCGAAGCGTTGATCCATCCGATTTCGAGATAGCAGATTCAGAAGATACTGTTTCAGATACAGAATCTTTTTGAGATGACCCGCAGCCAACTAACATACTTACAGACAATGCTGCAACCAACATTTTTGATATCAATTTTTTCATATTAATTATCCTCCCTAGATTATATTAATTTTATTTATTAAAACAAGCTACAAAATGACCATTACCACGATCACTAAGTGGCGGACATTCCTTTGCGCATTGTTCCGTTGCATAACGGCATCTGGCACGAAATGCACATCCGCTTGGAAGGTTCATTGGGCTTGGAACATCACCTTCCAGTACAATTCTTTTTCGCTCTTTTGCCGCTTTGGGATCCGGCATTGGAATAGCACTAAGTAATGATTCTGTATACGGATGAATTGGATTTTCATTTAGTTCATCCGCCTCTGCTATTTCAACAATTTTTCCAAGATACATAACTACGATTCTGTCTGAAATATGGCGCACGATGAGTAGATCATGTGCGATGAACAAATAAGCTACACCCAGTTTTTGCTGAAGTTCTTCAAACATATTGATAACCTGTGCTTGAATGGAAACATCCAATGCTGAGACCGGTTCATCACAAATAATAAAACTTGGATCTACTGCAAGCGCACGGGCAATTCCAATACGCTGTCTTTGGCCTCCGGAAAATTCATGTGCATAACGTCTAGCATGTTCAGCATTTAGTCCAACGATCTCCATAAGATTTAAAATCTTATCACGACGTTCTGCTTTACTTTGATACAGTTTATGTACATCCAATGGTTCTCCGATAATATCCTCAACGGTCATTCGAGGATTTAAAGAAGAATAGGGATCCTGAAATACCATCTGCATTTCTTTCCTTAACGATGTAATGTTTTTATCATTCACCGCTTCCCCGTTATATAATATTTCTCCACTTGTTGGTTTATACAAATGAAGGATTGTACGTCCAACTGTAGTTTTTCCACAACCGGACTCGCCGACAAGACCAAGTGTTTCTCCTGGTTTTATTTTGAATGAAATACCATCAACAGCCTTAAGCATTATTGTTTTTTTAAACCCTGTTTTTATTGGAAAATACTGTTTTAGATCCTTAACCTCTAAAATATATTTACTTTCATTCAAACTATTCAATAAAATCACCTCCATTCTCTGCTTCATATTGAGCCTTTACATTCATCCAGCAACTTGCAAAATGAGTAGGGCCGATAAGCATTTCCTGCGGTACCTCTTCCAAACAAATTTTCATTGCCTTATCGCACCGCGAGCAAAACGCGCAGCCCTTCGGCATACTTAAAAGATTAATAGGAGTTCCGCCAATCGGTACCAGTTTTTGTTTCATTCTAGATGCTTTTGGAATAGAAAGAAGAAGCCCTTTTGTATATTCATGATGGGGGTGATAGAAAATATCTTCTGCAGTTCCACGTTCACAAACTCTTCCGCCATACATAACAATAATTTCATCACACATGTCTGCAATGATTCCCAAATCATGTGTAACCATAACTACTGCCATTTTAAACCTCTTTTGTAATTCTTGAATGAGTTCCAAAATCTGTGCCTGAATGGTGACATCCAATGCAGTTGTAGGTTCATCTGCGATTAAAATATCCGGTTCACACGCAAGTGCCATAGCAATCATAACACGCTGGCGCATACCTCCTGAAAGCTCATATGGATATTGTTTTAATCTCTTTTCCGGTTCATTGACACCAACTAAAGTCAGCATTTCAATTGCACGTTCTTTTGCCTTTTCTTTCGTTCTGTCCGTATGAAGTAAAATAGCCTCCATAATTTGGTTTCCAATGGTAAATACGGGATTTAAACTTGTCATCGGATCCTGGAAAATGATAGAACATTTTTTCCCACGGAACCCAAACATTTTCTTTTTGTCCCATTTAGTTATATCCTCACCGTTGTATAAAATTTCTCCACCCATAATTCTTCCTGAATCTGCAAGAATCTGCATAATAGAATATGCGGTAACACTTTTACCGGAACCACTTTCTCCAACAATTCCTAATGTTTTTCCTCTTTCCAGATTAAACGAAACACCATTTACTGCCTTGACTTCACCAGAATCTGTGAAAAATGATGTCTGCAGATCTTTTACTTCTAAAATATATTTCTTCATTGAAATTCCTCCCTTTATTTCTTTAACTTCGGATCAAATGCATCACGAAGGCCATCTCCAAGTAAGTTGAATGCCAAAACGATAAGAACAATTGTTACAGCAGGGAAAAATAATTTATATGGATAGCTTGCCAAACCACTTCTTGCCGCATTAGCAAGAGAACCTAAAGACGGCATCGGCGCCTGTACTCCAAGTCCCAAAAAGCTTAAATAGCTTTCCGTAAATATTGCAGACGGAAATTGTAATGCAATTGATATTATAATTACAGAAAGACAATTAGGAAGGATATGTATTCGAATGATTTTTCGAGCCGGCGTACCAATTGCCTTAGAAGCAAGAACATAATCATTACTTTTAATAGACAGGATCTGTCCACGTACCAAACGCGCCATACTAACCCAGTAAAGAAGACCAAAGACTATAAAAAGCGAAAGCATATTTGCTCCAAGTTTTGAAAATATACTACCCTGTATTTTATCTCCAAGTACATCCCCCAAAATAACACTTAATAAAATAATCATCAGCAGATCAGGAAGTGAATAAATGATATCAACGACACGCATCATAATTAGATCTGTTTTTCCACCCGCATATCCGGAAACGGAACCATAAATAAGCCCGATAATAAGGACTATAATGCTGGCAAAGCTTCCTACCCCAAGAGAAACTCTTGTACCATACACAACACGAATAAAATAGTCACGGCTCATCTCATCTGTTCCAAAAATATGAGGAAACACTTTACCGCCTTTCTCCATATACTTCTTCTCCATTTTGGAATACTCAAACGGTCTTAAATTCTTTGCTGACTTGTCGCGGACTCCTTCAACTGATATAATTTCTGAATAACGATAAGGAACAACCATCGGTGCAATAAAAATAACAGATACTAATATTATAAATACGACTATACTACCCATTGCGAGAGGATTTTTACGAAGACGTCTCATCCCATCTCTAAAAAAAGTTGTTGACTCACTCATAACGTCCTGTTGTCTTTTTTCCTCTTCTGTTGCAAAATCAAATTTTGATAAATCAACTTGAGCGCTTAAAATATTCTTTTTTAGTATTCTATTCTCATTAAACATAGTGACCTCCTATTCCAGTGTAATTCTTGCATCTACTATCTTATAAGCAATATCTGTAATTAAATTCGCAATTACCAAAATTATGGCTAAAAACAGTGTAGTACCCATAATCATGGTGTAATCACGATTCGTTATGCTATTGACAAATTTTTGTCCCAGTCCGCCAATTGTAAATATATTTTCTACTACCAACGACCCAGTAATTATGTAAGCTATTTGTGTCCCCAGATAGGTGATTACCGGTATCAATGCATTACGAAGTGTGTGTTTATAAATGACTTTCCATTGTGCAACCCCTTTTGCTTTTGCAGTACGTACATAATCCTGCCCAAGTACATCAAGCATACTGGTTTTTGTTAAACGCGTAATATATGCCATTGGATATAGTGCCAACGAAATAACCGGAAGTATATAGCTATGCGACTTTGCACTCCAAACAGCCACCCAGCCTAATTGAATGCAAAATAGATACAGAAGCAATGTTGCAAGCACAAAGCTTGGCATGGCCGTCATAAGTGTTGTAAAAAACACAATTAGCCGGTCTGGCAACTTGTTTCTTGTTAAAGCAGATAGGCATCCTAAAATAATACCCAAAATAAACGATATAATAATTGCTATGCCGCCAAGCTTAGCACTGATCATAAAACTTTTAGACATAGTATCCCAAATATCACGTCCTGTTTTTACACTCACTCCCCAATCCCCATGAAGTAAGTTTTTCATATAAATACCATACTGTTGAACGATTGGTTTGTCTAAATTATACCTTTTTTCCAAAGTTGCTTTTACTTCAGGACTTGTTGCTTTTTCTGAATCAAATGGCCCCCCCGGAATTGCATTCATTCCAAAAAAAGTAATGATACTGATAATAACAATTGTCAAGATAGCTAGACCAATTCTTTTAATAACATAGTTATTCAAAATAATCCTCTCCTTAATCTGTAGTTTGTAATTCAGCGGGTACTTGTTCTATTTTCTCTTAAAAGTAAAAAAGACTGTATAGTAAAACTATACACTCCTTTGTATCACCCGCTATCTCTTTATGATATATGTATCAACATTATATCTCTAATAAATACTATTAAGCTTATCTAAAATGTATGCATAATAATATTCATTAAGTATATATACATATATATTAATCTTATGTAAGTAATTGTTAGCAGCGGATATATATTCTAAACTAACTGACTTTAATATATCACGCTTCATACTATGATTCAACTTTAACTAATCGACATTTTTTTCACTCAATAAGTTATTTACATTTTTTTTATTTTAATATACAACTTTTATTTTACTTTTTTCACTCTCATTACTTCTTAATTTATAATTGCTATTTTTCTAAATATGCTATAATAATCTTAACCTTTTACTATGTTTCGATTAAATTACAAAAAGAAAATCAAAGGAGAATAATAATGAGTACTATGAATTTAACATTATTGACAGATCTTTATGAACTGACAATGATGCAGGGGTATTTTTTGAACAAGACAAATGAAACCGTGATATTTGATGCCTTTTATCGAACGAATCCTTCAAATGGAGGATATGCTATCGTAGCGGGATTAGAGCAGGTTATTGATTATATTAAAGATCTGCGTTTCAGCAAAGAAGACATTGCATATTTAAAAGGTTTAAATTTATTTGAGAAAGAATTCTTAGATTATTTATCAAATTTTAAGTTTTCGGGAGATATTTATGCAATCAAAGAAGGTACCGTTGTCTTTCCTCGAGAACCTTTACTAAAAGTAATCGCACCTATTATTGAAGCGCAGTTAATTGAAACTGCTATTTTAAATATTATTAACCACCAAAGTTTAATTGCAACAAAAGCTTCCCGTGTATGTTATGCTGCAAAAGGCGACAGTGTATTGGAATTCGGCCTTAGAAGAGCACAGGGTCCTGATGCCGGTATTTACGGGGCACGTGCTGCAGTAATTGGCGGGTGTATAGCAACTTCTAATGTTTTAGCCGGACAAATGTTTGATATCCCTGTAAGAGGAACTCACGCTCATAGCTGGGTCATGAGTTTTCCTAATGAATACAGTGCATTCAAAAAGTATTCCGAATTATATCCAGACGCATGTCATTTATTAGTTGATACCTATGATACTTTAAAGTCCGGGGTTCCGAATGCTATAAGGATATTTCGCGAAATGCAAGCGTCTGGTATTAAACTAAAAAATTATGGGATTCGTTTAGACAGTGGAGATTTGGCGTATCTTTCAAAAGAAGCCCGTAAACTGTTAGATGAGGCCGGATATGAAGACGCTGTTATATCTGCATCCAGCGATCTAGATGAGTATCTAATTGACAGTTTAAAAGCACAAGGAGCTGTTATTACTTCTTGGGGTGTGGGAACCAATCTAATTACATCAAAAGACTGCCCTGCCTTTGGAGGAGTTTATAAACTAGCAGCCATGAAACGTCCTGACAAAAATGAATTTATCCCCAAAATAAAACTTTCTGAAAACACAGCAAAAGTAACAAATCCGGGTAATAAAACTATTTATAGAATTTATATCAGAGGGGTCGGTAAGGTAAAAGCGGATTTAATCACTTTAGCCGATGAGAAAATCGACGAAGAACAGGATTTAGTTTTGTTCGATCCTGTAGAAACTTGGAAAAAAACTAAACTAAGTGGCGGTAGTTATACAGTGCGTGAACTTTTGGTACCCATCTTCAAAAATGGGGAATGCGTATACACCTCTCCATCCGTTATGGAAATCAGAGATTACTGCCAAAGCGAATTAAACTCGCTATGGGACGAAACAAGGCGTTTCATAAATCCACATGAAGTCTATGTCGATTTATCCGATGATCTCTATTTGATCAAACGTACTTTATTAGCAAACTTAGGACAAGAAAAAAATCTATAAAAACCTCCACCTGATTTTAACCTGGTTGATTACACAATCAGCCAGGTTTGTCAGGAGTGGGGGGGTCCATTTCTTTGTTACTTTATATTAAAAAAAGTATTAATCTTACCGGAAGCCTCCTTCAAATACTCACAAGTAAATTTCTCAAATTCTCCTTGATCCACTAATTTTGCTATTTCGGTATCTATCGGGATTCTTCCTAAAACATCAATGCCAAGTTCATTCGCGATATTTTCCAGCTTACTTTCACCAAAAATTTTAATCTCTTTTCCGCAATCAGGGCATTTTACATAACTCATGTTTTCAACAAGTCCTACAATGGGAATATTCATCTGTTTTGCCATGTTATATGCTTTTTTCACAATCATAGAAACAAGGTCCTGAGGAGAAGTAACAATAATAATTCCATCTAATGGAATTGATTGAAATACAGTCAATGGAACATCACCTGTACCAGGAGGCATATCAATGAACAAATAATCCAGCTCTCCCCACACCACTTCTGTCCAGAACTGTTTTACCATATTAGCCAGTAACGGTCCTCTCCATATCACAGGAGAATCTTCTTGATCCAAAAGCAGATTAACGGACATGATTTTTATGTTATTGGAAGTGTTTTCGGGAATGATACCTTGCTTGCTTCCTTTGGCTCTTTTCGAAAGACCAAACATCTTTGGAATTGATGGACCTGTTACATCTGCATCCATGATTCCAACCTTGTATCCTAATCTTTGAAACATTACCGCTGTCATAGCAGTAACAAAAGATTTCCCTACTCCTCCTTTTCCACTAACTACACCAATGACCTTCTTAATTGAACTATGTAAGTTTACAGGCTCGAACATATTATTTTGATTATGTTCACAGCCCTCACAAGATTCCTTCTTACAATCACTGTCTGAACATTTCCTATCCATATCGGACATGTATTTCAACTCCTATCCATCTTATTTAATTAAATAAAGTTAATCTTTGTAAAGTCAATTTCTCCATTTTCATCAACCATATTCTCATCTGCATGAACATACTCTATTTTCCCTACAAACATTTCATGTGAACCTGTCATAATAGAATCCACTACAGTACATTCAATGTTTACAGGACAATCTAACATAATTGGAGCATTTATCTTAAGACCATCCTGCAATTTTACATTCTTATCATTCAATTTATCACAATCTCTTTTACTATACTTTCCCATATAATCGAATGTTTCCTGATAGCTTTTATCAACTAGGTTGACAACAAAACAACCCGACTCTTTTATCATTTTGTAAGAATACCGGGAAGGAACGATACCTACCATAACCATTGGCGGATCGTAACTACAATTTCCGCAATATCCTACAGCCAAAACATTATCCTCTCCATCCAGGCCACGGCAGGATACTAATACTTTGGATATTGGCTGTAATGCATTTTTCTTATTTGCTTCCTTTTTCTGCATCAAATCACTCCTTATATTTTGGTCTTATGCCCATAAATAAGTTTAACTTAATTTTGAACATACGTCAATAATGATTTGTAATTTTCCTTGTATTCTCTGAGGTACATAATATATTGGTAAAAAAATTGTCAGAATACTTTTTTGTATCCTGACAGTTCCTATTCACTCTAATTCAGTTTTTCCATGCCGTCGACAATGTTTATGACAGAACTTTCCTTTGCAGTCGTCCATACAAACTATTCTGGCAGAACCACATTCCGGACATACATACTGACCGTTCTTAATCATTTCTAGATTTTCAAAGCTTTCTTTCCACTCTTTACCGCAATCCAGACATCGGATAGGGCATATATTCCGAGTAAAATTTCCACCTTCTATTCGAATCATTTTTCCGTTCACTAAACTATCTGCCAATTTCTCGCGAGCAGAAAGTAAAATCCTTTGAAAAGTCGGTCTAGAGACTTCCATTCTTTCTGCGCAATCTCCTTGTTCTAATCCCTCTAAATCTTTCAATCTTATTGCTTCTAATTCTTCCAATTTTAGAATATTTTCTGGAAGTTCTGCTACATCAGTTTCAGAAGGTACAAAATAAGGTATCACAGGGATATGTTCTATTTTTCTCCATTTCGTCGGTCTTGCCATTTTTTACTCCTTAAAATGTTAATTTTTTCATAATTATTTAATGTATTATAAATAATTGTAACTTCTTTTTTCTATTTTATCAATATACTATTTTATAACTAATTATTTTCCAACATCTTTTTACTCTCTAACTTTTCTTTACATTTCTTACATAGGCCTAATAACACGATATTAGAGTCTTTCACCGCAAAGCCTCTTTTCATCTCAACCTTTTGGTTTAATTTAATATAGTCTAAATTAATATCAGAATCATCAATATCTATCATTACATTACAATTTGTACATTTAAAATGGATATGCAAAGGTTTTTTACTGAATATTCTCAATTCATAATAATTCAATCCGTCCATTGGAATTTCTTTCACAATTCCTAAATTTGTAAATACTTTTAGACTGCGGTATACTGTGGCCAGTCCTACTTTTTCTTCTTTCAATTTTTGATATAACTCTTCTGCGGTCAGATGACTAGTAGCATCTATTAGTTCAAGTAAAATAAGTTTTTTCTGTCTGGTATTTTTTATTCCATGACTAGATAAGATATTCTGATATTGTATAAGATTCTCTTTCAAACAGATCTCCTTTCTCAACCATTACAGTAGCAAAGTTTTATGAGCATATGCTTATAATACTATCTACATATACTTTTGTCAATTTGTTTCTTATAAAAAGAAAGAGGAAAATTTCCTATAAATTAGAAATAATCCTCTTTTATATAATATTACCAATATATCACCGCTATCGTTGTTCTTATTGTATCATGAATAAATCCATTCTGATTTTTAGACTCTAAAAACTGTCTGATTTTCTCTTCTTTTTCTTGTGTAAGAGTTGTAAATGTTCTTGCTCTATTTACATATATTTCACATGCCTCATCGTAGTTTCTTTTAATATTCCACTGTTGATCATTGTATTCTATTTTAGGCTGGTAACCCATTAGCCATAGCATGCCAAACGCATACAAGACATTTTCATCTCTACTTAAAACTTTCGTATCGACATTCATCATTTTCATAATATCATTTGAGATCTCATCCGTTCTTCTAGAATGTTTGAACATTATTCCATGTTTTTTACTGGATTTAATCATTTTCTCAAAAGTCGATGAGTCTCCAATTGCCGGTGTCATAACTGCCAATACCAAATCAAATTTATTTTCAAACTCATTTTTGCTGATATCATATTCACTCCAATCGCAGCAAAATAAATTTACGTTTTTTATACCCATTTTTTCTAAGTTCTGTTTTCCATATTCAATCATTTTGGGAGATAAATCTACTCCGGTCACTTCAGATACTTTCTGTGATAATGAAGCTGAATATTGACCAACACCACAACCTATATCGAGAACTTTGCTATTGGAATCGATCATATTTTCTTTTTCAATTATTTTTAATAGTATATTTCCCTCATCAGGCATTTCATAGTTTTTATATTGCTCCGATATTGTATCCCACATTTCAACTGCTGCCTTTTTATCCTTACAATCACTCTGCCATTTACTTTTTAATTCCTCTAATAATTCCATTTTATACTCTCCTCTCTAATCTTTTTTGACTTTATAGTAATTAACTAATACTATCATTATAAACTGCCTGTTTGAGGCATCGGTATAACCATTCTTACTCCATTAAAACTCTGTACTGAAACAGGCATTTCATAAACAAATTCAATATTATCGTTGGTCATAACTTCAATCCCGCCATAGGAATAGACACTCTTGTTTTTTATAAATAAAAACCGATCACAATATCTAAGAGCAAGGTTCAAATCATGTATTACAATAATTACTGCAATATTATTTGATTTTGAAATATTTTTAACGATAGATAAAACTTCATATTGATTTTTGGGATCAAGGTTACTTGTTGGTTCATCAAGTAATAATAATCTTGGCTGTTGTGCAAGAGCTCTTGCCAACATAACTTTCTGTAGTTCTCCGCCACTGATTTCATCAATATATCTGAGTTTAAATTCTTCCAGGCCCATCTGTCCTATAATTTTATCTACTATTTTGATATCTTCATCTGATGCATCCCATTTAATATATGGTCTTCTTCCCAATAGCACCGTATCAAAAACTGTTACTCTGGAACCTTCATTTTTTTGGGCAACATATGCGATACGTTTTGCAACTTCTTTTCGATTCATTGCAAGCACATCCTGCCCGGATATATAAATCGTTCCTTTCTCCAACGTATTTATTCCATTAATGCATTTTAGTAAAGTACTCTTCCCTGCTCCGTTATTGCCAAGAATTGCAATTAAATTATTTTCTAAAATATCAAATGAAATATTTTCTAATATCTTTCTTGACGAATATGAAAAATCAATATTATTTATTTTAATCATTTCTTTACTCCTTTAAAAACCAAATATAAAAACACAGGAGCCCCCAGCAAGCTTGTAACTGCTCCAATCGGAAGTATGACCGGTGCTACAATAAGCCTTCCAAATATATCTGCCGCCAGCAAAATTAATGCACCGCATAAGGCTGATGCCGGTAATAGATAGCGGTAATCATTCCCAATAAAAAACTTCATTACATGGGGAGCTATTACTCCTACAAAACTTATTATTCCTACAAAAGCAACCCCAAATGCTGATATCAATGAACAAACTGCCATACTGATTAAAATAGTTTTATCAACGTCGACACCAAGACTTTTTGCTGTATTAATTCCACTATTAATTGCATTATAATTCCATCTGTTAAACATAAAATAAACAAGTGCTGCAATTGTAAAAACTGCAATCATTATTACTTCATTTTTACTTGTTCTGCCGATATCACCAAATGTCCAAAATACTACTGCTGCAAGCTGTACATCCGATGCAAAATACTGTAGAAGTGTTAGACCGGCATTAAATAATGTAGACAAAGCAACTCCTGCAAGTATAAGCGCTTCGGGTCCAAAACTTTTTATTCTTGATACAGTTAATATAATAAAGGTAGGAATGAAGCCTCCAATAAATGCACAAAAAGTAACTATATAAGGATTATTAATAACTACAGCAGAATCTATGGAAGCAGAAGATTGTATTCCGGCACCAAAAACAATAATACCTACTGCTGCTCCAAATGCCGATCCTTGTAATACTCCTAAGGTAGAAGCGGAAGCAAGAGGATTCCTTAATGCACTCTGCATGACTGCTCCTGCTATTGCTAGTGCTGAACCTACAAATATTGCTGTAAGAATACGAGGCAACCTCATGCCAAATAGTATAATCTGTGACTTTTTTGTCCCACCTCCAAAAAAAGTTTTCAAGACATCAAATCCATTCATATCTGATGTACCAGTCGAAAGTGCCGCGAAAGCCAAAAGAAGAACGAATAAAAACATGATTCCAATAATCATATTCTTATTTTTGATAAAGTTTTTGTATTCTTTTATTGTCTTCTTATGTTTCATTTGCAGCCCCCAGTGTAATTTCCCCAAATCCTAATCCTTTGTCTGAAAGTTCTTGATAATATTGCTCACTTCCAAGCATAAATTTAAAGATTTCATTTGCCTTCTTTACAGGATCTATATCTGCAAATTCTTTTGGATATATGATTGAGCCTGCATAATAACAATCTGCAAGTGCAATTTCAACGTTCGTATAATAATAATTATAGCCAAGCATTGTATAAACCTGGCCATTTTTCACGGCTGTAAGTGATTGATAATAATCTTCATTCGATGCATAGTCTTTATTAACTAGGCTGATATTGTTTGGATCCAGAAAAATAATATCGGGGTCAGCATTAAGTATTGCTTCTTTTTCAATCAAAACATCCTTTGTTTCCCCCTCTTTATTACCAAATATATCTACCGCATTAAGCGCTTTAAAAGGTGGGAAATTTGTATATGTACCCTCTATTCCATGGCCGCCACGAAAAGAAACGGCACCGCTATATACAACTTTTTTTTCTTTTTGAGGAATATTCTCAGTTCTTTTATTTAAATCTTTTTCGACATTTTTGATATAGTCAATTACTTCCTGGCAACGTTTTTCTTTCTGACATACTTCACCTATAATTTTTAGTGATTGATAATAATCTTCACCAAAAAGTGTACCTGCATTAATAACCACTACCGGTATTCCGGTTTTTTCTTGAAGGTTTTCTGCATCTTTTTTAGAATAAGCTCCTATGATTACATCCGGATCTACTTCCAAAATTTCTTCTATGTAAGGGGTATATCCTCCACCGCCTCCTTCACCTATAATTGGCAGTTCTTTTAATCTATCGTGGTTGACCCAATTGTAAGCTCTGACAATATTTTTCTGAGTTTCAGCTTTCTCGACTCCTGATACCAAATCAACTGCATCCGCATAACACATCATTCTTAATCCATTCGCCAATGGAATAACTGATTTGACTTCCTTTGGGATTTCAACATTTCTCCCGACCGCATCCGTAATTTTCCTTGTCTCACCCGATTGTTCCGAAGAATTATCTTTTGGTGAACCACAGCCAAATGTAAAAATTGAAATCAAAAATATGTATAAAAATAAGCTACTAATTTTGACTTTCATCTGTTTTCCTCCACTTCTTTATCATTGAATCGTTATGATTTTAACACCTCTCAAATTTTGACACAAGCTCCCTATGGGGATATTATTTTAAATAATAAAGCACTGAACTACTTTTTAGTAATTCAGTGCTACTTTTTATTGTTCCATTTGCCGTCCAAGAAATGCTGATGCACACAATGCAACTTTTTCTTCGGTTTCACCAAGCTTTTCATCATGATCCTTATCATAAATTATTACCGCACCAATTGCATCCCCCTCACTAATAATCGGACTAATTACTTCGCTTCTCACTTCATCGTCATCTTCATCTGTCAATGGTACAAAATCTCTTTCTTCTTTAAACGCTGAAATTAACTTTCTATCTTTAATTACAGCTTCCAATTGTTTACTAATATTTTTACCTTGAAGTCCTTTTTTAACACCTCCTGCTGTGGCTATAATCTGATCCCTGTCAGCGATGCATACTGCAAGTGACAATGTTTGAGCAAGCGAATCTGCATACTCTTTTGAGAAGGTTCCCAATTCTCCGATTGGTGAATATTTTTTTAGAATAATTTCTCCCTCTCTATCGGTGAAAATTTCTAACGGATCACCTTCTCGAATTCTCAATGTCCTTCTAATTTCCTTAGGAACAACAACTCTTCCTAAATCATCAATTCTTCTAACAATTCCCGTAGCCTTCATTAAATCTTCTCCTCTATAATATTTTATCGTTACTTTACTATACTTAAAAAATTGAATAAAAATACTAAGCCTCATAATAATTTGATTTAATAATATTATCTACAAACAAATGGAAAATATTCATAAATTAACTAGTAGATTTTATAAATTTTCTTCTAAAGATTTCGTACAGATTTAGAAAATGTTGGAACCTTTAAATCAGATTCCAACATAAAAAATATATTTAAGAAAATCATTTAATATCTTAATTACTCACTATAAATTAATTATTAACTTATCCTAATTTATTTATACCAATTTGCTAAATACTGTGAAATTGCAAATAAAAGTGCACCCACAAACCATACTGACAAAATGACTCGTGCAATCACCCTTGGATTTTTGTAAAATAAAAATGTCTGCTCTTCTTCAAAATCCTCCTCTTCTATGTCATCTTCGAAAATATCATCAAAATCTTCTTGATCGTATTCATCCTTTTCCTCATTCAACTTTGTAACTAAATCAACGTTACAGTCATCACATCTTTTAATCCCTTCATTGTACTCTTTTTTACACTTAGGACAATACAATATATACGCCTCCTTAATTATAACTCCTCACTCAGTTCCTTTCTATTTAAGTATTGTAAAAATAACCCCCCTCTTTTGACAATTACATTACTATTATAAATTTTTATAAACCTTACACCATTCGTCTGCAATAATCGCATGACCATATGGAGTTAAATGTGTACCATCTGTTGTAAGCGACTTATAGCCGTATTTACGGGATGCATCTACAAAAATGCCATCTAAATCAATAAATGGCAGCTGATATTTATCGGCAAGTTCTCTCACTGTTTCAATATGTTCCTCTACAATCTGACGCCATCCAGCATATTCATTCATTTGTCCAAAAACAAACGGAGACATCAATATTATTTTAGCATGGGTCGTATCCAATGTTTCTTTTATAATAAACTCATAATCTTCTCTAAAACCAAGACGAGCCATAGATATATGATTTCCGATCCGCAGACCTGCATCATTAATTCCAATCAGAATAGTTATAACATCAGGATTCGATTCCAAAAAACTTTTCCACTTACTTTTTAGGTCCTGTATCATAAATCCATTAAACCCTTTGTTAATAACCTTAACAGACTGCAGATTTTCTAAATCTTCAGCAATCTTACGCACATAACCTTCTCCCAGTCCACTTGGATCATCTCCCCAGAGTCGATTACAATCAGTTACACTATCTCCCGTAAACAAAAGAACTTTAGCATCACTGGAAATTTCAACTTTGGATTTTTTATTCTTATAATACTTTAAATTTTGTTGTTCAGGAATCTCTTTTCCGAAATAAAATGCCTTGGGATTTACTGCTCTCATAGTAGATAAAATACCGTCCAAATGGTCATATTCATGTTGAATTTCAAAAGAAAGAAACCCATATAAATCCATTTCACAATCTTCCCATTGCATATTCTTATACTTAATCACACAGCTCTCATAACGGTCAACTTTCACCCCTAATCCCGGAAAAGACATACACTCTTCAATGATACTAACTTTTTTTTCATTTACAAATTCTAACCTCGGATTAATAAATACTACAGGAGCTCCCTGAAATAGATAAATAATCCTTTTAAAAATTCCAATTTGTGGTGCAGAAATTGCAATACCCTCAGCTTTTATATTTTTAAATCTGATAATTGTATTATGTAGTTCTTTAATAATATTATCTATTTCAACTAATTCTTCCTTTTTAACCGGTAAACTGACATCATAAAGTTTAGGATTCCCCAGCTGTAATATCTCGTAACTCATAATTACTCTCCTTTGATTTATAGATTAAAATATTCTTTTATCTGATTTAATATAATATTCATTAAACGTGTTCTGGCTTCCACACTTGCCCATGCTATATGAGGTGTAATCACAAGCCTGCTGCTATCTTTCATTCTTAAAAGTGGATTCAACTCACTCATAGGTTCTTCACATAACACATCAAGCCCTGCTGCAGCTAATTCTTCATTTTCCAAAGCCTGCATTAAATCTTCTTCAACTACAATAGGTCCACGTCCTAAATTTAAGAGTATTGCTGATTTCTTCATTTTTTGAAAAGCAATCTTATCCATCAGACCTTGTGTATTTTCATTCAAAGGGGCATGTATAGATATTACATCTGCATTCGAAAGCAATGTATCAAAATCTACTTGTTTATAATCAGTATTATTATTTTTGCCAGAAGTAGAATAATAAATTATTTTACAGCCAAAAGCTTGTGCCAGACCGGCAACTCTTCTTCCAATATTCCCCAATCCAATAATTCCCCATGTCTGACCATGCAACTCGTGGAATACATTAGAAAAATGTGAAAAGACCGTATCATTAATATAGTGTTCTCCTTTCACATAGTCATCATAGTATCTCATTTTTTCGGCCAAATAGAACAGCAACGAAAAAGTATGTTGTGCAACAGATTCTGTAGAGTATCCTGCAACATTCCTCCATTCAATCCCCTTTTTTTCTAAGTATTCTTTATCTAAATTATTGGTACCGGTAGCTGTAATGCAAACTAATTTCAAGTTTTCAGCCTTCCCAATGGTTTTCTCGTTGATCAGTGTTTTATTCACAATCACTACATCTGCATCCATGACACGTTCTGAGGCTTCTTCTGTCTTTGTAAAATCATATTTCACTACTTCACCTATTTCTTCATATCCAGTTAAGTCAATGTCATCTCCTATGGTCTTTGCATCTAGAAAAACGATTTTCATGTTAACCTCCTTTTCGTTCCATTACTCATTTCTACCAACATAATAACCAATATATATTTTCATGTCAACGAACAGAACACTTGCTTTTGTAAATTTCGTGTTAAATATTCCCATAAGATGTTTTGCTTCAACGGTTATGCCGGACATTTCAATGAGCCTTAAAAACAAAACTGATATCAGGAGTGCCTTCTATCAGTTTTTAAGTCTCATTTCCATGGCATAAACGTTGAAGCAAAACATCTTATGGGAATATTTTTGGAAGTTTACGGGGGACGTTAGGGGGTGATATTTTTACTACTTTTACTTCTGTATTTTATTTAGTGTTAGATTTATTATCTTTTTTTGTATATAAACCTCTCTAGTTACTGGGGCTATATCACTTTTTCAACAAAAAAGCAATGAACTCTATAGATACTTTCGGACTGATAAAATTTAATTCCTGGCGGATGTTCCTGTCCCCGTAAATGATTCTGCTAATGCAGAAATCACAAGCCGAAGTCTCTATCTGTTCTTAGATTCTGAGCCAGAGGTCTAACCTAGCCATCCCGAAGGGATTTACCCTTGATGGCACGCAAAAGCAATGCTATGATGCTGTGAACCAGACGTTGAAACCTATCTGTTCTTGAGTTCTTCGTCGTCGGTAAGATGTTCAAAGCATTGCTTTTGTGTGCTGTCAAGGGTGGCGTAAGCTGCCAAAATCTATCGTATCTACAGTTTCAAGGTAATTAACTAAATATGATTATTTCAATTAACATAAAACAAGTGATTAAAGAGATAGTTAAAAACTTCTTCTTACCTTTAAAAAATGGTAGATTAAAATTTAATGTTTTCCGAAAAGATATATAAATTAAAAAAGATAAAAATGAATTTCCAACTAACGGTATCAGTGTATACAATACCAACATCAGTGATGGTTCTTTTCCTTTCACTAACATAAATAGCGCACTAAATATCGAAACAATAAGTCCAATAAAAGGAAGCCAGGAAAAATAACAACTTACATTCTTTTTGTAATCAGTATCTAAAGTCATTTTACTAATTTTTTTCATACAATCAATCCTTTCTCTCATTTTGTTTAATTTAATTGGTCATACTACCATTCCATTTCTCCAATAACTCCCCGAAATTGTAATCACAAAGTCCCACAACCAATAAACTGCAAGTTCCCCATCTGGTTTCTCGCCTTCTTGAATGTATTTAGGGAATCTTAGTTCTGTTTCAGGATGCTTTTGTTTGGAAATCCCACCTGTTTGAGAGCTTGCTCGAGTTTGGGATTTCCAGACACGTTTTTTGCATCCGGAAACAGAACTTAGATTCCCTTAATACATGAAACCAAAGAGAAAACAGATGGGGAACTTGCCCTAATCTTGTGTCTGAACACCTGCTTCTGAATTAATATCTGCTGTTTGTGTATCTGAAACTTGGGTAAATAAGCGGTCAAATTTTACATCATCCCAAACGCTGTTATTTACTTTAAATTTAACTTTCTTTGCCCATGAATCATATATTTCTTTATATTTTGTTTCTTTTCTTTCTTTTATAATTGATGTTTCTTTATCAGCAGTAGCTTTTTTATCTAATTTACTCTCCATTTTTACTACATATAAAGAATCTTCAATTTCAATAACATCAGAAGTCTTTCCTTCTTCTAACGCGTTTGCTGCTTTTTTCAATTCAGCCGGAAGCGTTTCATCATCAGAACCATAAGTTGCTTCGCTTGCTGTATGTCCTATATCTGTTGCTGCTTTATCAAAGTCTGCTCCATTTTGAACTTTCTTCGCTAATTCTGCTACATCTTTTCGAAGAGTTTTTACTTCTTCCTTCGTCAATTCTACATCTTGTTTATTTTTGTCTTTCTTAGTTTTCGTACTTATTTTAGCGTATTTAATCTTAGCTTGATTTTTTTCTTCGTCTTTTACTTTTAAATCAACATCTGCTATCATAGCCGAATACATTTTATCTTTAATGGTCATAAGACGAAGCATTTCTATAATATACTCTTTGGTCGCACCTATCTCTTCTATTGCATCCTTGGTATTGGATTTCATAAACTTATCTGCTGCTGCTTCAATAGATTTCGTTTCATCCTTAGTTAAAGAAACTTTATATTCATCTTTATGATTATCTAGAATGTACAATTCTTCAATCATTTTCAGGATATCTTGTTTCACGCCTGCCTCAATTGTCTGATTATCCTTACCGGTTTTTTGTGACCATACATCTTTTCCAAAAACCTGAGCATACATTGCATCATAATTTGCCTGTGTATATCTTGCAAAGAAATTTGCAAATCCAAATGTAATCTTCTGATCATCTAAAGTCGCTACTACATCTTCTGGCTTGCTTTGGCATCCGGCCATTGTAAATACTGCAAGAGCCATCATAGCAATCACTATGCTCTTCCATCTGTTTTTGTTTTTCATATTATCCTCCTAATTATATAGTTTCTTTCAAATATTTTTTCTCAATTTCTTCCTCTTTCCATAAAATATGGAACGACTTCATTATATTACTTATCTTCTATTGTGGCAAGATTTTTAATATATTTTTCACATCCTGAGCATCTGCATTTCATCCAAAATTCCACGAATCAATTCCAAACTGTTTTCTTTCATGTTTTTATTATTTTTAGGTGGATAATAGCTGAAAAATGGATTGGCTCCTAATGTAAACTTCATTTTATCATTATATATCTCAAGAAAATCTGGAATAAGCTCCACCTTTATCTTTGCTTTTTCAAATAGGGTAAAAACATATATATCTCCTTTTTTTGAAATCTCGATAAATTGTAAACTATGTGCCAACGCTCTTAGTTTTGAAACTTCTAATAAATTTTGAACAGACTTTGGCATATCTCCAAACCTATCTAGTAATTCTTCGACCATCTCATCATATTCTTCATCGTTTTCAATACTGGCAATCCTTTTGTAAATATCTAGTTTATGAAACTCGTTCTGAATATAATTTTCCGGTATATACGCATCAATATCTAAATCAATTGTGGTATCAAAACTGTCTTCATCTTCTATCCCTTTTAGGTGTTTTACCGCCTCATTCAACATCTTGCAATATAAATCATAACCAACTGCCTCCATATGTCCATGCTGCTGTGCACCTAACAGGCTTCCGGCTCCGCGGATTTCTAAATCCCTCATGGCAATTTTGAATCCTGAGCCAAGTTCTGTAAATTCCTTAATGGCATGAAGACGCTTTTCTGCTACTTCTTTGAGCATCTTATCTCTTTTATACATCAAAAATGCATAGGCTGTTCGATTGGATCTACCTACTCTCCCACGTAATTGATACAATTGTGAAAGTCCAAGATTATCTGCATCATGAATAATCATAGTATTAACATTGGAAATATCTAAACCAGTTTCTATAATAGTCGTTGAAACTAATACATCAATATCACCATTAATAAAATCATACATGATTTTTTCTAATTGATGTTCTTTCATCTGTCCATGTGCATAGGCCACATTGGCTTCGGGCACTAAGTTTGCTATTGTTTGCGTAATATCTTGTATGGTATTTACGCGATTATATACATAATATACCTGCCCACCTCTGGCTAACTCGCGGTTAACAGCTTCTCGGACCATTTCATCATTGTACTCCATAACATAAGTTTGAATCGGTACTCTGTCATTTGGAGCTTCTTCAAGTACACTCATATCACGTATACCGATTAAACTCATATGAAGAGTCCTGGGTATCGGTGTTGCCGTAAGAGTCAGAACATCAATATTATTTTTTAGCTGTTTGATTTTTTCCTTATGCGCCACCCCAAAGCGCTGTTCCTCATCGATAATCAATAGTCCTAAATCTTTAAACGCTACATCTTTTGACAATACTCTATGGGTACCTATTAAAATATCTACCAATCCTGATCTCAAATCACTAATCGTTTTCTTTTGTTCCCCCGGAGTACGAAAACGGCATAGTAAATCTACGCGAACAGGGAAATCCTTCATTCTTTGAACAAATGTATTATAATGCTGCTGGGCCAGGATAGTTGTCGGTACCAGATAGACCACTTGTTTCCCTTCCTGCACTGCTTTAAAAGCCGCACGAATAGCAATTTCTGTCTTTCCGTATCCAACATCTCCACAAATAAGACGATCCATGATTTTTTTACTTTCCATATCTCTTTTGGTCGCCTCAATGGCTAACATCTGATCTTCTGTTTCTTCATAAGGAAACATGTCTTCAAACTCTGTCTGCCATACAGTATCTTTTCCATAAACAAAACCTTGCTTCTCCTGTCTTGTAGCATATAACTCCACCAGTTCTCTAGCAATTTCTTTAACTGCACCTTTCACTTTTGTCTTTGTCTTAGCCCACTCCTGAGTACCTAATTTATTTAATTTAGGCTTTTTCGCATCCGAGCCGGCATATTTTTGGATCATATTCAATTGCGTCGCTGGGATATATAAATTTCCATTACCGGCATATTCAATTTTCATATAATCTTTTACAATCTTATCAACTTCTACCTTCTCAATGCCACGATAAATACCAAGTCCATGATTTTCATGTACAACATAATCACCGATATAAAGATCTGTAAAACTTTGAATCCGCTGTCCTTCATATTTTTTCCGCTTTTTCTTTTTCTTCTTCTCACTTCCAAAAATATCGCTTTCAGAAATAACTGCAAACTTAAGTATTGGGTATTCAAAACCTTTTTTTACCTTCCCATAGCTCACCATGATTTCTCCTGGTTTCACTTTTCTATCCAAATCATCTGTATAAAAAATATTTAATTCATATTCAGACAAATCATCTGCTAATCGTTTTGCCCGTGTCCTTGAACCTGACAGCAGAACAACCCCATAACCTTCTTTTTTAAATTGTTTTAAATCTTTCACCAATAATTCAAAACTATTATTATAGGGATTTACTGACTTTACATTTATATTAAACCTGGTTCTTATCGACAATTCCGTCATATGGACATCTAACGTACTTAAAGCCACGCCACGTTTATCATTTAATTTCACCAAAACTTCTTTAAGAGGATATAAAATGTTCATCTGACCTGGAAGTATATAGCCTTTTTCAAGGCGGTTCTTCATACTTTCTTGAAATTCTTCTTCAACAGCTCGTCCTCTCTCCATTATTCTATTGGGTTCATCTAAAAATAAAATTGTTTCTTCTTCTTTAAAGTATTCCAAAAAGCATACCGTCTTTTTAGAAAAATATGGTACATAGCTGTCTAAATTTGCACCTAATCCAAATTCATTGATTTGTTCAACTAATTCTTCCACACTTGTTTGTATTCGGTAAGCTTCCTGTGTTTTCATTTCTTGCCGGAGAGATTCTATTATTTTTTCTGCTTCCTGCTTAATCAGATTCAATCCCTTTTGAATACTTTCTTGAGAAAATACTAATTCTGTAGCAGGATAGATCTTCAATTCTTCCATATTCTCAATTGAGCGCTGGCTCAATACATCAAAACTTCGGATGGAATCAATTTCATCATCCCAAAGTTCAATCCTGTATGGATTTTCTTCTGTTAATGGAAAAATATCAATGATTCCACCACGAACTGCGAACTGACCGGGCGTTTCAACTTGATAATTTTTTTCAAATCCACTGGCAATTAATTGCTTTTTGAAGTCATCAAGATTAATTACTTCACCGGCTTTTAAATACAAAACATTATTTCTAATCTGCTCTTGTTCTGTAAGCCGGTCCATAAAACCATCCAAAGTTGTTACTATGGTCATAGGTTCTCGTTCCATAACAGCCTTTATCACTTCAAGACGTTCTTTAATAATAAGGTTACTATGAATATCTGACTGATAAAAAATCATATCCTTGGCTGGATACAAAAGCACATTTCTATCATAAAATTTGTAATCTTCATATATTTCCTTTGCTTTTAACTCACTAAAAGTAACGATGATTTTCCATCGAAAACCATCGCTTAGACAATGAATCATATGCAGCTTCTGTGAATCAATACAACCGGAAATCTGAACCATTCCCCTGCCTGTTTTAAGATACTTTTGCATCTCATCAAATTCACCTAGCTGTTTTAGCGGTTCTGTAAAAGCCTTCACAGAGCATTCACATCCTATCTTGTTTTATTATATTGGTTCATAGCTTCTTCTACATTACCTTCAAGCATAAACTTAACTGCCTGACTGGTACGTATCATAGCTTCCTCTACTTCCTGGCGTTCTTCTTTGGAAAATCTTCCCAGTACATAATCAGCCAGATCCCAGCCTTTCGGCTTTTCTCCTACCCCAATTTTTATTCTTAAAAACTCATCATGACCTAAATGCGAAATTATGTTTTTTATTCCATTATGACCGCCAGCACTTCCCTTTTTCCTGATTCGCATTCGTCCGGGATCAAGACTGATATCATCATATATGATAATTAATTCGTCTTTTTCATCTATCTTATAAAAGTCTATGAGTTCAATCACACTTTCACCACTTAAATTCATGAATGTCTGAGGTTTTGCTAAAATAACCTTATACCCTTCTATGATGCCTTTTCCAATCAAAGCCTTATGTTTCTTGGATGAAACATCGATACCATATTTGTCTGCCAAATAATCAATTGCATCAAATCCAATATTGTGCCTCGTCCCTTTATACTCCTTGCTGGGATTTCCCAATCCTACTATTATATGCATCTTTATCACCTTTAACTATCTGTTTTTCATTACTTCTTCTGCTTCTTTCAACTGTTCTTGGGTATTCACTCCGGCAATTTCCCTCGGATCTTGAATCAAGTAAGCATCCACTTTTAGACCTTTTTCTTTTACGATCGTTAATGTGTCAGGTAGATAATACTCTCCCTGAGCATTATTTGTTGTTAACTTATCTAATGCTTCCGATAATTCCTTTGAATTAAAAATATACATACCTGAATTGATTTCTTTTGATTTCAATTCTTCCTGTGATGCATCCTTATGCTCTACACTCTTAATAAATTCTCCTTGATTATCACGTATGATTCTTCCATATCCGGCTGGGTCTTCCATATTCGCTGATAATACAGTTATCTTATTTTCATTTTGTCTATGATAATCCACAAAAGCTTTCAGTGTCTCTCCCTTGATAAGCGGTGTATCCCCACATAAGACAAGAGTTTCTCCTTCCTTACCAATAAAATCTTTCGCACATTTTACTGCATGCCCTGTGCCTAGCTGTTCTTCCTGAACGACAAATTCGGGACCTTTTGGAATGCTGTTCCTTACCTTATCAGCCTGATATCCAATTACAAGACAAACCTCTTGTACACCTGCCTGCTGAGTTGCCTCTATTACATATTCTACTAAAGTTTTACCCAAAACTTTATGAATCACTTTGGGTAAATCTGATTTCATTCTTGTTCCTTTTCCTGCTGCTAAAATAACCGCTTTTAGTTTACTCATTATTTTCCTCCATTATTCCAAAATATAGTTCATCATTATATTCTACAAGAAATTTTCCGCTTTGTCACATATTATTTGATAGTAGAAAAGAAAAAAACTTATACAAAAAGCAGCATACACTGTTTCTCATATAAGTTTCTTTGAAATATTAAAATGAGACTTCTATTAAACACTGAGAGCTTCGACCGCATCCATGAAAGGAAGTTGCAGACCATCGGCTACTGCTTTATATGTCAAATGTCCTTCCATAAGATTCAGCCCATTAAGTAATGCAGGGTTCTCAAGTAATGCTTTCTTATATCCTTTATTTGCGATCTGAAGAGCATAATCTATCGTCACATTCGTTAATGCAAAAGTAGACGTTCTTGCAACAGAACCCGGCATATTAGCAACAGCATAATGAATGACTCCATGTTTGATATATACCGGTTTATCATGAGTCGTAAATCGATCGATAGTTTCAAATGATCCTCCTTGGTCAATGGCAACATCCACAATGACAGAACCTTTACTCATCGATGCTACCATTTGTTCTGTAACGAGTTTCGGTGCCTTTGCGCCTGTAACAAGCACAGCTCCAATCACTAAATCTGCTTTTGATACTGATTTTGCAATATTATAAGAATTAGACATAAGTGTTTTTAATCTGCCTCCAAAAATATCATCCAGATATGCCAGTCGTTTAGGATCTTTATCTATAATGGTAACACTTGCGCCAAGACCAACTGCCATCTTAGCAGCATTAATTCCAACGACACCTCCACCAATGATAACTACTTCTGCCGATTCAACTCCCGGTACACCACCGAGCAGTATTCCTTTTCCGCCTTCATGCTTTTCAAGAAATTGTGCTCCTATTTGTGTAGACATTCTTCCTGCAACTTCACTCATTGGAATAAGTAATGGAAGTGATTTGTCCTCAAGCTCTATCGTCTCATAAGCAACACCTACTACTTTCTTTTCAAGAAGTGCTTTTGCAAGCTCAGGTGCCGGTGCCAAATGAAGATATGTAAATAAAATCTGTCCTTCTTTAAAATAGTCATACTCTTCCGGTAACGGTTCTTTGACTTTCATAATCATTTCAGCTGTATCAAACACTTCTTTCGGTGTATCCAACAATACTGCTCCGGCTGCTTGATATTCTTCATCGGTTATACCGCTTCCCAGACCTGCATTCTTTTCAATGTATACCCTATGTCCTGCAGCAATAAAGTCAATGACTCCTGCAGGTGTTATAGCGACACGGTTTTCATTGTTCTTAATTTCTTTTGGTACTCCTATGATCATAATTGTTACCTCCTTATTTAATTAAAATAATCCATTTGTTATACAAAACTTTTAGTTCATTATATGTAAAATGTGTTTTGTTCTTTCTTGGTATCGAGCACAACCATGGTATTCGTCTTAATAATCCCCTCCAAGCTTTTAATACGATCCAGTACTTCAGCTAATGTCGATGTGTTTTTGGTTACAATTTTAATGATATAGTCATAATCACCTGCAATATAAAAACATGACAGTATCTCTTTTTCTTGTTCAATAAAGTCATAAAACCTTGGACTGACATTCGGACTCTCTATACTGATCAGCATAAAAGCTGTCAGTTCCTTTTCAAAGAAAGCAGAATCTAAAGTTGTTGTATATTGTTTTATTATATCTGCTTTTTCAAGTTTTCTAATTCGTTCCCCTACAGCTGATATAGACAAATCAACTTTTCTACTTATGTCTGAAGCAGACATACGTGCATCTTTTTGTAAAAGCTTCAATATATTCATATCGATACTGTCAAACATACAATCACCAATCCTCAGTTTATCTCAAGTTCAATTAATAATGGTATCATAGCAAATGAGAATAATATTTTCAACAACTCCAAATTATATCCGTTAATTTTTCTTAAAAAAGTTATTTTATAATAATTTTTTTTGTATTAGCTTGTTTAAAGAAAAAAAAATCTATTTTCCTAATCCATCATGGATTAATGAAAATAGATTTAAAAATATATTCTTTATTCTTCAGGTACTTCTGCAAAGGCTTCTTCGTACTTTTGGAGAATAATAGATTGAATGCGTTCTCTAGTATCAGAATTTATAGGATGTGCAATATCTCTGTATTCATTATTAGAACCTTTTCTACTCGGCATTGCAATAAATAATCCTTTTTCGCCTTCTATTACTTTGATATCATGAACTACAAATTCATCATCAATTGTAATAGATACCACCGCTTTCATCTTTCCCTCCTTCTCTACTTTTCTCACTCTTACATCTGTTATTTGCATAGTGTAGTCGCTCCTTTCTTATGCCTAACCTTATTTGAACCGTTTTATACTTTACAAAACGAATCTCTCATTATTTTCAAAAACTATTCTGATATCCTCTTCCCCAATATATGTCATATTGGCTCTTAATGTATCATGACTTTCAATAATACAATTTTCTATATAAGTATTATCCCCAATATATACATCATTTAATATAATTGAATTTCTTATTACACAATTGTTACCTATATAGACTTTTTTATATAGAATTGAATTTTCAACCTTTCCATTAAGAATACAACCGCTAGAAACGAGACTGTTTCTTACATCAGCACCCACATTGTATTTTGCCGGAGGTAAATCATCAATTTTTGAATAAATATCTGGGTAATCATGAAAAAAGTATCTTCTTACCTCTGGTTTTAAAAAATCCATATTGGTTTGATAATATGATTCAACACAAGTAATACTATTCCAATACTCTTTCATTTTATATCCATAAATACGTTTTAAGTTTTTGTAACGTATTAGAATATCTGTTACAAAATCAAAACGATTTTCTAAAGCACATTTTTCCATCAACTCTATCAACTGTCTTCTTCTAATTACATAAATTCCTGTTGATATCGTATTTGACTTTGCTACCATAGGTTTTTCTTCAAACTCTTCAATTCTGGAATCTTCATTCATTCTTATAACGCCAAACCTGCTGACATCTTCATCTGGTCCAATTTCTTTACATACCACTGTAATATCTGCTTTTTTATAAACATGGTATTCTAATACTTTATTATAATCCAGTTTATAGATACTATCCCCACTTGCAATTACCACGTAGGGCTCATGACTCTTTTTCAGAAAATCCAGATTTTGATAAATGGCATCTGCTGTTCCCCGATACCACCAACTGTTATCTGCTGTTATCGTAGGTGTAAATATAAATAGACCACCTTGTTTACGTCCAAAATCCCACCATTTTGATGAACTTAAATGTTCATTCAATGATCGGGAATTATATTGTGTCAATACTGCTACTTTTTGAACATGAGAATTTGACATATTACTTAATGCAAAATCTATACATCGATAGTTTCCCGCGATAGGCATAGCTGCAGCGGCCCGTTTTACTGTTAGTTCCTTCATGTTGTTATTGTTCCCGCCTGCCAAAATAATTCCTAATGCTCTCATATGCTGTCACCTGCCTTGATAATAAACTCGCCGCTTTCTAACACTCCATTCGGATAATCTTCCCAAAATGTCTCTCCTGATATTGCTGTATTCTTACCAACAATTACATTTGGAGGTATGACTGAATTTTCTCCAATTGTCACTATTCCATGATTATAAATATCTGAATTTAATTGATTAGACAACTCTTCTCCAATACCTAACTGTACATTATCTCCTATTTGAACACTTTCTGCTATTATCGCCTTTGAAATAAAACAATTACTATCAATTTGTGTATTTTTCATAACAATGGAATCTCTTACTATCGTTCCTTTTCCAATTATTACTCCTGCCCCAATTACAGAATTATAAACTTCACCATAAATTCCGCTTCCTTCTCCAATAATACTTCTTTCTATTATGGAATCAGTAGAAATATATTGAGGCGGTATAATATCACTCTTGGTATATATCTTCCAAAACTCCTCATAGAGATTAAACTCCGGAATTAAATCAATCAATTCCATATTCGCTTCCCAATAAGAATTTAACGTCCCTACATCTTTCCAATAACCATTGTACTCATAGGCAAACATTCGGCAGCCTTGTTCATGACAAAAAGGAATGATATGTTTACCAAAATCACAATTTTTCTGCTCCGACATTTCAATAAGAGCATTTTTTAATATATCCCAACGAAAAATATAAATACCCATTGATGCCAGATTACTTCTGGGATTCTCTGGCTTTTCTTCAAAATCAAAAATACGTTTTTCCTCATCTGCGATAAGTATCCCAAAACGTTTCGCCTCTTCTATTGGAACTGTCATTGCCGCTATCGTAATATCTGCATTATTTTCTTTATGAAAGTCTAGCATTAATTCATAGTCCATTTTGTAAATATGATCCCCAGATAATATTAAAACATAATCCGGATTATAGTTTTCCATATATTCTATATTTTGATAAATCGCATTTGCTGTACCTGTGTACCATTCACTGCATTCACTTTTTTCATAAGGAGGCAGTACAGTAACACCACCAATATTTCGGTCAAGATCCCAAGGAATTCCTATTCCAATATGTGTATTAAGTCTTAATGGCTGATACTGCGTCAAAACTCCAACGGTATCTACACCGGAATTAATACAATTACTTAATGGGAAATCAATAATGCGATACTTTCCGCCAAAGGCCACTGCCGGCTTTGCTACTTTTTCTGTTAATACTCCAAGACGGCTCCCTTGACCCCCTGCCAGTAACATTGCAATCATCTCTTTTTTAATCACATTACCACTCCTCGTCTCTTTTTTCTGTCTGCCTGTGTATTTTTATTGTATTATATCACATATTTTACAACTTGTGAACAAATTTTACAATAATTTTAACAAAAGCATCAATATTTTTGTCACATTGCAATAATTAATCTTATTTTACTACTAAAACTTAAAAAAATGTTTCTTTTTTTAGTGTTTCCAAATCATATCATTAAGGTTATAATAATTAAGATACGATATAAGTTTTATTTATGGAGGACACTATGTATAAAATTGATTTCAAAAAACCGATACATATTCATTTTATTGGTATCGGCGGCATCAGTATGAGCGGATTAGCCGAAATATTGTTACAAGAAGGATTCCAAATTTCTGGATCAGACTCCAAAAAATCTGAATTAACAACTCAATTAGAAAAATTAGGTGCAAAGATTTTTTATGGTCAAAGATCCACTAATATAGAAGTTTCCACAAATCTAGTAGTTTACACGGCTGCCATTCGAGAAGACAATCCGGAGCTTATGGCTGCTGTTTCAATGAATATTCCAATATTGACCAGAGCTCAGTTATTAGGACAGATTATGGAAAATTACGAAACATCCATCGCTGTTTCCGGAACACATGGCAAAACAACTACCACATCTATGATTTCCCAAATATTATTGCAGGCCGATATGGATCCTACTATTTCAGTTGGTGGAATCTTAAAATCCATTAACGGAAATATCCGAGTTGGAAATTCGGAAACTTTTATTACGGAAGCGTGTGAATATACAAATAGCTTTTTAAATTTTTATCCCAAAATTAGTATTATCTTAAATATAGAAGAAGATCATTTAGATTTTTTTAAAGATTTAGATGATATCCGCAGCTCATTTAAATCTTTTGCAGACAATATCCCTGATGACGGGCTGCTCATTATTAATGGTGAGATAGAAAACTATTCCTATATTACTCAAAATTTAAAATGTAAAGTTCTTACTTATGGCTTAGAAGGAAATTATGATTTTTCTGCAGCCAATATTGAATTTGACAACTTAGCACGAGGCACTTTCGACTGCATGCATCAAGGTAAAAAAATCGACCGTATTTCATTAGGCGTTACCGGTATTCATAATATATCCAATGCTCTTGCTTCTATTTCTCTTGCAACTGAACTTGGTATAGATATTGAAATTATAAAAAAGGGACTATTATCTTTTTCCGGTACCAACCGACGATTTGAATACAAAGGCGAAATCGGAGGCGTTACTATAATTGATGATTATGCGCATCATCCTACTGAAATACAAGCTACTCTAAGTGCTGCACAAAATTATCCTCATAAATCTTTATGGTGTGTATTTCAGCCTCATACTTATACAAGAACGAATGCTTTTTTGAAAGATTTTGCTAAATCACTTTCTTTAGCTGATAAAGTTGTTCTATCCGATATATATGCAGCAAGGGAAAAAAATACACTCGGAATAAGTTCGATGGACTTATTTGATGAAATAAAAAAACTAGGAACTGATGTTTATTATTTCCCTTCTTTTGATGAGATAGAAAACTTTTTATTAAAAAAATGTATGCACGGAGACCTGTTGATAACTATGGGCGCCGGAGACATATTGAAAGTAGGAGAAGAACTTCTTGGGAAGTAATTATCCACATTATCCACATAGTTTTCCACGGAAGTCTATGTGGATTTTCTTATTTACATAATTTACTTGCTTAACACTTTGTTTACCCTTATTTTACAACACTTTAAAAGTTTCTATTAATTTTTTTTGCTTAGTTGTCCACACTTTCCACATTTTCCACTTTCTGCTCCAATCCCCGTAATTACAGGCATTCAGGCAAAAATTATATTTTCCTTTTATTGATTTTTATGCTATAATGTGTGCAAAACAACAGGGAGGTTAATAAAATGGCAGATGAAATCAAACTGCGCAAACAGAGTGAAAATAGTGTTACATACATACCAAATTATTTTATTGATGAATGTATGTCATCTGCAAATGGTGAATTTGTAAAAATATATTTGTACTTACTTCGCTGTATGGGTTCCGAATCACCTTCCTTATCTCTTACCCGAATTGCTGATAAATTCGAACATACTGAAAAAGATGTTAAACGTGCGTTAAAGTATTGGGAGAAAATGAATATTCTTCATTTAGAGTACGACGAAAACAAAAAATTATCCGGTATCAGTTTATTAGATTTAAAAAAATCTAAGGAAGTTCAGCCCAGGCAGTCAACCCAAGAGACTTTATCTAAACCAGAAAACAAAAATTCTGAGATTGAGACCGTCGTTCTCAATACTATGAAAACGGATACTTCAGATCCAGTAAAAAACGGAACCGCTTCTAAAAAGCCTTCCTATTCGTTAGAGCAGTTAAAAGCTTTCCAATCCAATACAGAAATCAAGCAATTATTGTTTATTTCTGAAAAGTATTTAGGAAAAGTACTTTCTTCAACAGAGCTTTCAACAATTCTTTACTTTTATGATAGTTTGAAATTTTCTGTGGATTTAATTGAGTATCTTATTGAATACTGTGTTTGCAAAGGCCACCGCAGCATTCATTATATAGAAAAAGTTGCCTTGTCATGGGCACAATCTCAGATCCAATCCGTTGCCGAAGCCAAGAAGGCGACAAGTACATATAATCAAACTTATTATTCTGTTTTGAAAGCTTTTGGAATTTCAGGAAGAAATCTTGTAGAACCTGAAATTCAATACATTCAAAAATGGAGTAAAGAATACGGTTTTTCAATTGATATTATCTTAGAAGCATGTAAAAGAACTATGCAAAAGATTCACACTCCGAGTTTTGAATACACCGATTCCATCTTGAAAAGATGGAATACAAAAGGAGTAAAAACATTAAATGATTTAATACCCTTAGATGAACAACATCATAAATTGAAGGCTTCTGCGTCTAAAACACGAACGAAGACTGTTGATTCAAATAAATTTAACAATTTCCACCAACGTTCTTATGATTATGAACAACTGGAAAAACAGTTACTAAATGTAACCCCTTAATGAATATATGGTCATCACTGCTTACATATGACCATATATTACATTTATTTTAATTTAGGTGCATATACAAACAAGGGAGGAATCCTATGTCACTAAAAAACACGCAATATGATGCTCTTATTCGTGTATATAACCAAAGACAATTGGCCAGCCAGCATCTTTTAGATTCTCATCGAAAAGAACTGTATTCTAAAAGCGCACGTTTCGCTGAATTAGATGAAATTATTGCCTCTTATTCCGTACAGCAGGCTAAAAAGTTACTAGATGGTGATTCAAACGCTGTAGAAAGGCTCAAATTAAAACTACAAGAATGTATGGAAGAAAAAGCTGCTCTTATAGCAATGTTAGGTTATCCTAGAGATTATTTAGAACTACAATATTATTGTAAAGATTGTAAGGATACCGGTTATATCGGAAATCAAAAGTGTCATTGTTTTAAACAGGCCGCAATTAATTTGCTATATACGCAATCTAATATACAAGAGATTATTGAAGTTGAAAATTTTGAACATTTTTCATATAAATATTATTCTGACTCGAATATAAATCCTACCACTGGTTTATCTTCTTTAGAAACTATGAAAAGAGCTGTTAATGAATGTTGGAACTTTATTAACCAGTTTGACCAAAAATTTGAAAATTTATTTTTTTATGGCGATACAGGTATAGGAAAAACTTTCCTTTCCAATTGTATCGCCAAAGAATTGCTAAATCGTTCAAAATCAGTTATTTATTTTTCAGCTTTTCAACTTTTTGATATATTTGCAAAAAATACCTTTGAAAAAAATACTGAATTCCAAGAAATGAATCAACATATTTTTAACTGTGACTTACTAATTATTGATGATTTAGGAACTGAATTGACGAATTCTTTTATTTCTGCACAATTATTCTTATGTGTCAATGAAAGGATTCTTCGAAAAAAATCTACAATAATTTCAACAAATTTGGCAATTAATACTTTAGTAGATAACTATTCTGAAAGAACTTTTTCTCGAATATCCAGCAATTATACAATGCTAAAATTATTTGGTGATGATATTCGCATTAAGAAAAAGCTTGGCATTTAATGTATTGTCACCTAAAGCAAATAGTGATATAATGCTTTGGGCACTACCCAGAAATAACAATTAATTAATCCGTTTCGTATTTTTATTTTTAGCAAAGAAGGGAGAAACTCATGCAACAATCGGATGAAAGAAACTTAGAAACTATACCTGTCGGAAGTCTCGGCATAATTGCCTTAGAAGGTTGTAAATCATTAGGAGAAAAAGTTGACTATTATTTAGTTAATTGGAGAGAAACAAGAGAAAACAAATACAAATCTGATATTGCTTTTTACGGATATCAACGAGACTCATATCTACTAAAAAGCTCCGTTCCTCGTTTTGGCTCAGGGGAAGCAAAAGCCCAGTTAAGCGAATCTATACGAGGTTATGATCTTTTCATCTTAGTTGATGTTACAAATCATAGTTTAACCTACAAAATGTGTGGTCATGTCAATCACATGTCTCCAGATGATCATTTTCAAGATTTAAAACGAATCATAGCTGCCGTTGGTGGAAAAGCGCGAAGAATTACTGTACTCATCCCTTTCTTATATGAAAGCCGTCAACACAAAAGAAGTGGTCGTGAATCACTAGACTGTGCAATTGCTCTTCAAGAATTAGTATCAATGGGTGTTGACAATATTATTACATTTGATGCACATGATCCCAGAGTTCAGAATGCCATTCCATTAAGTGGATTTGAAACAGTCCGACCGGCATATCAGTTTATCAAAGGTCTTATCCGTAATATACCTGATTTAAAATTTGACAATGATCATATGATGATTATCAGTCCGGATGAAGGCGGTATGAACCGCGCTGTATATTTGGCGAATGTTCTTGGCTTAGATATGGGTATGTTCTATAAACGAAGAGATTATACTACTATTGTTGATGGAAGAAATCCAATTGTAGCACACGAGTTCTTAGGTAGTGATGTAGAAGGTAAAGACGTATTTATTGTAGATGACATGATTGCATCTGGGGAAAGTATGTTAGAAGTTGCAACCGAGTTAAAAGCTCGTAAGGCAAAAAGAGTTTTTGTTGCAGCAACATTTGGCTTATTTACAAAGGGCTTTGCAAAATTTGATGAAGCCTACGAAAAAGGTATTATCGACCGTGTACTAACTACTAACCTAGTATATCAACCACCTGAATTGCTAGAAAAATCATATTATATAAACTGTAACATGAGTAAATATATCGCATATATCGTAGATACAATAAATCACGATTCTTCAATCAGCGATTTACTTGATCCAAGTGCACGTATTCAAAAATTAGTAAATAATTATAAACAAAATCAAGATAAATAAGTAAAAAAAGTGTTGCAAACTTATATTGCAACACTTTTTCTTATTGATTTACATTTGTATCTGTATTCCCATTCTCTTCATTGGTTGGAGGATTTTCTTGACCTGTAGGCGTTTTCTCTTCATTATCTTGATTTGTCTCTTCTTCCTTTGGAGTTTCATTCTCTGGATTTTCTTGATCTGAATTATCCTGATTCGTAGAATCGTCTTTAGGTGTCTTAGGATCTTCCTCTTTTTCATTCGACTCTTCTTCCTTTTTATCGTCTTCTTCCTCTTCCTTTTTATCGTCTTCTTCCTCTTGTTTGTCTTTTTTGTCTTCCTGCTCCTGTTCTTCTTCTTTTACTTCCTCTTGTTTTGTAGTATCTGTATTTTGCTCCTGCTCACTTGGAACATTTGCTTGATTTTCTGTTGGCGCATGGTAAGAAGCATACGGCACAAAATCCAAAGACTCTAATCCTGTATGAATCTTTTCCATAAATTGATGCCAAATTGCTCCTGGATAAGTAGCACCGAACAATCCCGGTATTTCTTTTGGCATATCATATCCTACCCAGACGCTTGTTGTGTAATATCTCGTAAATCCTACAAACCATCCATCTTTATTATCATTTGTTGTACCTGTCTTACCAGCACTTGGCATATTAGATAATCCAAGACCTTTCCCTGTACCACTAACGATAACCGACTTAAGAACATCCGTCATCATTCTGGCTGCATTTTCTTGATATATATTTCTTTCACCTGATTCGCCTTGAATTAATATATTTCCATCTGCATCTGTAATTTTTATAATACATGTTGGTGCCCTGAAGTTTCCATTATTCTCAATTGCTGTATATCCAGAAGCCATTTCGACAGTATTAACACCATTTGTAAATCCACCAAGAGACGCTGCAAGATTTTTATCTCTCTCATCCAGCTTTGAAAAATTCATTTTTTCTAGATATGAAATACCTACTTCCGGTGTCAATTCTTGAAACAATCTCCATGCAACTGTATTTTTTGATTTCTCTACAGCTCTACGTAACGATATAGAACCGGAATAGGACCCACCTGAATTTGAAGGTCCATCTTCAATTGGAGCATCCAAAACAGTACTATTTGGTGTATAATCTCTTTCTAAAATTGGGGTATATACAACCAATGGTTTAATCGTACTTCCCGGCTGTCTAAAGCTCTGATAAGCTCGATTCAATGTATATCCGTTGGTATCCTGACTTCTACCTCCAACTATAGCCACAACAAGTCCTGTATTGTTATCAATACAAGTAGCTGCACTTTGTAATTCAAAAGTTCCACCTTCATTAACTGTAGTGAATTCTGCCAGATTTTCATCTACCGAAGTCTGCAATTCTTTCTGCTTATCCATTTCAATTGAGGTATAAATACGATACCCTGCTGTAAAGAGTGTCTGTTGACATTCGTTATACAACTCATTATATTCTTCTTCATAGCTATCCTTTTCAGAAGTTGAACTAAACACATTTTTAAATTGAAATCCTCTCTCTTCCATTAAAGCTCTTGTAGCACAATAATATGTATATGTCTCTACATAATTCTGCTTTGTTATTTCAGGTCTGTTTAAAGTAATCTCTTCTTTTAATGCTTGATTATATTCATCTTTTGAAATCAGATTGTCCTCTAACATTTCTTTTAAAATACGATTTCTTCTTTTTAAAGTATTTTTGAGATGTTCGACCGGGTCATATAACGAAGGATTATTGGGAATCGCACATAAGAAAGTCATTTGAGAAAGTGTTAACTCATTCACATCCTTATTAAAATATCCTTTACTAGCCGCTTGAATCCCATAATAGCCGTTTGAAAAATAGATATTATTGATATAAAACTCTAAAATCTCTTCTTTTGTATATTTCTTTTCCATTTCTAACGCAGTGAATATCTCCGCAACTTTTCTTTCCCAGGAAACTTCATGGCTCAAAAATATATTACGGCTTAACTGCTGTGTAATCGTACTCCCCCCCTGAGTAACGGCTCTATTCTGTACAATAGATTTAGCTGCACGTATAATAGCCTTAATATCGATACCATTATGCCGGTAAAACTTTTTATCTTCTATACTAACAAAAGCAGCTTTAACAAAGTAGGGGATTTTATCACTTTCTAAATAATATAGATCTTTTTCACCTTTTAATGTAGATATTAAATTTCCATCTGCATCATAAACAACACTGGTTTGAGATGCTCGAAAGGTATCTTTGGTAGATTCGCTTATATTTTTAATCGCATTTGCTCTTAATACTTGTATCTGAGAACCATTACGTATTCCATAAAAAAGTCCAATCGCCGCTATGATCAAGAAAAGTATCGCAAACTGTAATTTAACAATTACCCAAAACTTTTTATGTTTCTTTTTTTTCTTATTCTTTTTTGACATAATTAATAGTCGCTTCCTTCCTATAAATTTTATATCTATTGGAATTCTAGGCACTTGGCTTCGTATTCTCTTAGCTAAATATAAAATATTATCTTCGGTCCATCATAATTTACAAAATATACAGTTTTGCAAATATCCTATGTAATAAATAAAGAGCAGTTATCATAACTAGCGTGATATCCGCTCTATTATTTTAATGAATAACACTAAATCACTTTAAATTATCTGGGTTCAAACATTTTAAATCTTCATGAACAAAATAACCATCTTTTCGAATCAATACATCATCAAAATATATCTCTCCTCCACCAAATTCAGGTGTTTGAATCATTACTAAATCCCAATGAATAGAAGAGTTATTTCCATTTGGTGCCTCTTCATAACAATTTCCCGGTGTAAAATGTATGGAACCCATGATTTTTTCATCAAATAAAATATCTTTCATTGGATTCAATATATAAGGATTTACACCTATCGCAAATTCTCCCACATAACGAGCACCTTTATCTGTATCAAAAATTTCATTTATACGTTCCGTATCATTAGCTGTAGCATTCACAATTTTACCATCCTTAAATTCTAAACAAACATTCTCAAAAGTGAACCCTTGATATAAAGATGGTGTATTATATGTGATCTTTCCTTGAACTGAATCAATTACAGGTGCTGTGAAAACTTCACCATCCGGTATATTCAATTCTCCTGCACAAGGAATTGCAGGTATATCTTTTATTGAAAATGTAAGATCTGTACCCTTGCCAACTAAATGTACTTTATCTGTCTTCTCCATTAATGATACTAACGGTTTCATAGCTTCATTCATTTTTGAATAATCCAGATTACATACTTGGAAATAAAAATCCTCAAAATTTTCAGTACTTTGATTTGCTAATTGTGCCATGGCACTATTTGGATAACGCAATACTACCCATTTGGTTTTGGGAACTCTGATATCATGATGTACCGGCTTTATATAATGTTTTTCATACATTTTCATTTTTTCACCTGGAACATCAGATAATTCTGATACATTATCAGAACCCCGAATTCCAATATAGCAATCCATGTTTTCCATTTCATGGCAGTCTATCTCCGCCATAAGCTTTAATTGCTCTTCTGTACAATTCATCATTATATCACGCTGTACTTTATTATCTGTATAATGTACAAAAGGGATTCCTTTGACATTATATACTTCTTTAATCAGTTGTCTTGCTAAATCAATTGTATCAATTCCAATATGATGAATATAAACTTTTTCATTTTCTTTCACCTTACAGGAATAATTTACAAGATTTTTCGCTAATGTTTTGATTCTTTCATCCATTCTTACACACTCCTTACTAGTTAATATAACTTACAAATACATTTCCGGTTCCCTCAAACATCGTTCTGCTATCATTACGACCCACTTTATATGTGTTTCCTTTAACCGGGTCAAGTATACTGATATTTAATTCATCATATCCTACAATCAGAACTGCATGCTCTTTATCTGTCATTGCAAGTACTGGATTACCCTTACTTACAAAGTATAATACTTCATCCAGTGTACAACCGCTTAAACTTAATACATCTGCATTAATATTTTCCTTCAATATCGAAAGTACGGTTCCACCTTCACCCAATAACTTCTGAGCGTCTATCTGCCTGCCTTTCTTCTGACACATAAGTGTTAAGCAGACACCTAAACTTTCATTCACTGTATGTGTTTGATTCAATGAAAGCCCCTCTAATTGGGTCCTAACTAATAAATTTCCTCTTTCCCAAATATACTGCTGTCTATCACCAACTACAACTCCAATCTGGTCTTGGGCATATGGAATCGCTTCATTCACTAAGTTTGTCTTTAAAACAACTTTTCCTTTTGCATAGACCAGGTAATTAGAAGCTTTTGTTCCATTGTTTGACAACTCTATCGTTCTTTCTTCATTTAATAAAACTTCTTTTGATATCACAATTTTAGGTTGATTTTCTTCTATTTCATTTGCCATTGCTATCTGAATTTCTTTCTTTTTCAAATCAGAAACGGTAGATTGAAGCTTCACCTTATCTTCACTCGCTTCACTGTTACTTACAATTTGATCATCTCCAATTTTAGTAAACCCTGATATTGATTCTCCTTTGCTTACACGCTTCAATTTAATATTATTATCTTCAATCTGCGCCGATACGACATAACAACCTGCCTGCTTGTACTCTTTTACCACTTCTTTCTTCTGATTCATAATATTTACAGAATACATCGGAAATACCGTTTTTCCTGTTATATCTTTGGTTATGTCTTCTTCTTTGGCAATTCCATAAACTATATCAGTTCCAACAAATCCTAATGGACGTAGATATTCTTTTCCACTAATTGAAATTAAATATTCTGATAAATTATTTAAATTCAATACTTTCAATTCCTGAGAACTATTTATTTCATTATCTGTAAGCCAACCGATCATCTGCCCATTTTGTGATGCAGCATAGCAACCGGTTTTTAAATTTTCTGCAATAACTTTCATTTCTCTAGTATTTAAATCAATTGTATAAAAAACTCCATCTAATATTAGGAACAATTTATTATCTTCATTTACATAGAGCAGTTCTCCTACTTCTTCCTTCAAAACCTGATAAGACTTGGTACTTGGAATGAAGACTTCTTCTTCCACAGTATTAGTAACAGTATCATAATGATAAACAGCGATACCGACTTTTCCTTCATGAGTTCCTCGATTCATATACCCGCATACCAAAAAGTCTATACTTCCATTCTCATCAACATTAATAATTTGAATCTCATGCTGCTGCCAGTTCTCCCGCTCATCAATACCTTCTCCACTTCGAAAACCAAATACTTTAATTAATTCATTACTTTCTTGTTTATAACTCCATAGTTCTCCCTCTTTTTCAAAACAGACTACAGAACCTTTTTCATTTCCTTTAAATTCAATATCTTTATCTCCTATACCAAGCTGAATTTCTCCATTATTAATAATATGATTGTCTCCAATAAATATTTCCTCCATATTACGTTGGAAGTTCAACAATACAACTCTTTCACTCGTTTTCTTTACTCTATAAAATTCTTCGACATTATAATACTCGGTATCACCATCAGCGCCTGGCGTCGTAACTGTATAACTAATCGTAAATATTCCATAAACCGGATTATACTCCTTAATGGATACTCTTGGCTTATCCAATTCTTGAATTTCTAAATTTCCAAACGTTACCTGTTCACAACTAGAGTGAATATCTACGTAATGTAAACTTGAATTATCACTTTTTGCATTTGTTTCCAAATACGTTGTTATCTTATCCTCATGTCCATCTTCTAACGTCCATCCATGAAACTCTTGTACAAACGTTAACAATGATGATATTTCATTTAATTCTTCTTCTGTTTCCTGACGTATTCTTGTATAATAATGTATCGTATTTTCCTTCATTTCCAGATTTAAAATCAATATATAATCCTGTCCATTTTCCAGAAGATTTTTAAGGGGTAAGTCTGCACGTAATACACCTTGTTCTAATTTGTAGTCGTTTACTTTTGTGGATTCAACTAAACGTTTCGTGTCTAAACTTCTAACTTCAAAAGAAAGACCTTTTAACTGTGAACCAAAATCCTTAATAACTAATGGCAGTACACGATCTTCTCCCATTATTGTTAAAGAATCTCGCATATAATTCGCTTCCATTTCATTTGCGTATCCATGAAGAAAGTTTATCGGTTGTTCCTTAAATTCAAAATAAGCAATAGGATACGAAGCTTCTTTCATAGTAGTTGTTAAATCAGCATTCCCTCGGTTATAAAGTTTACTGATTATGAACAAGGATACTACAAAGAGGAGTGAGAGAACTCCAAGTTTAATTATTCCTTTTTTCATAAATCCCCCTCCTGTCTATCACCCAGCAATAATCTTTCTAACGTTGGATTTACTCCCAAGAAATCTCTTAATGTCTCATACTCTTTTCTATTATTACTCTTTTCACTTGTTTTTATAGCTCGGATAAGAATGTTCTTGGGTGTATGTTCCATGTCAATAAACTCTAATATTTGAGCAGAATATCCTTGTGATTTTAATAATTCTGCACGTAAAGCATCAGTAAGCAGAGCCGACATTCTTTCTTTAATCAGACCATATTGAAATACCGGCTTAAATATTTCATTCTCTATCTGTTGATTAAGTTCATGCTGGCAGCATGGTACGGATAAAATAACTTTAGCTTTCCATGCAACTGCTTTTCCAATTGCAAAGTCTGTCGCTGTATCACAAGCATGAAGTGTAATCACCATATCAACTAAATCAACTCCCTCAAAGGATGCAATATCGCCCAATATAAACTCCAGCTTTTCATATCCATACTTTTTTCTTAATTCATTACAATTTTGAATAACATCTTCCTTTAAATCCAATCCAATTACACGAATATCATAACCTTTCATTTCTTTTAAATAATAATACACGGCAAATGTGAGATAAGACTTCCCACAGCCGAAATCTATAATTGTCAATTCTCTTCCTTTTGGAAGTGATGGTATGATATCTTCAATAAATTCTAAAAACCGATTGATTTGACGAAACTTATCATATCTGGATTTTATTATCTTTCCATCAATAGTTTGTACACCTAGATCAACTAAAAAAGGAATGGGTATATTTTCTTGCAAAATATATTGTTTTTTACGATTATGTTCCAAGCTCTTTGGTACATCAGAAGAAGGACTTTGATTCTTTTTTTTCATTGTCACTTTACCCTTTTTACTGATTAATACGGTTAAATGTGACTCCATTGTATCCATCTCTATCTGTTTAAAATCTTTTTCTGACCACATCAAAATTTGAGATATCATATCTGATACCCCAAAATTTTGATGAAACACTTTACTATTTCTATATAGAACTGCTTGAAAATTTAAATTCCCTTTCATGAGTACAGGTCTGATTTTCACTTTCAACAGTCCTTCTTTCAAACGAGGATTACTTAAAATTATCTGAGTCATATTCTCGTTTAAGTATCGTTCCAAAAAATCCTTTAGTTCTTTCATTATACGTCCACCTTTGGCAGTTATTTCTCTTTTATTGTAATTCCTTTCTTTAAAAACCACAACCAAAATTTTTATTAAATTAAAATTTTACCACCACCGACGACATCTGTTATGTCTGCATCTTCTTCTAAAAATCTCATTAAACAAAATTATTTCTGCAAAATCTCTCAAAGGGTAAGGTCTTGGTGGATATGGTCCGGGTGGATTCGGTCCGGGTGGATAAGGTGGTCTTGGTGGATAAGGTGGTCTTGGTGGATAAGGCCGGTATTGCTGTGTTTCAACTGACTGCATCTCCATTTTATCACAAATACGTTTCGCAATACCCCTTAAGGTTACTTGATCAGGATACTCATCGAACATCTGACTGCCTTCGTATTCCATCTTATCACATTCTTCATCAACATACTTCTGAATCAAACGTGCTTGTTCCGGATACATCCGTTTGAATTTATCCATATCCCGTTCATAATCCAATTCATCTTGATGATTATTTACAGGCGGATAAGTCATGTAAAAAGGCACTTTATCGTTTAATTCGTTATTTTGAGCACCTTTATAATACGGATCCATACCATAAGGATTTTTACGATTGTCCATTGAACTCTCCTTTTTAGCTAAATTATACTATACTATATGCTTAAAGGGTGATAACGTTCTTTCTAAAATACCATGTATATATGCAATGAGAACTCCATAATTTGTGATACCTGTCTCCTGTTGCTTTGTCTTATGAATCCTATGCATTACTTCTCGTTCATTTAACATACATGCCCCACAGTGTACTACCAATGCATATTTTGAGAAGTCCTCCGGAAATCCTGTACCACTAGAGAATTCAAAATTTAACTTCTTTTTCGTATAATTTTGTATCCAGCGTGGCAGCTTTACAGTACCTATATCGTCACATTGTCTATGATGAGTACATCCTTCAGAAATTAATACAGTATCTCCATCTTGCAAATTTTCAATAGCTCTGGCACCTTCTACCAAAGCTTCCAAATCACCTTTTTTCCTGGCAAACAATATAGAAAATGAGGTCAGCATAATATCTTCAGATGTCTTCTTATCCACTTTTTCAAATACCTGACTGTCTGTAATTACTATTTTGGGCCTTCTACCAAGACTCTCTATCGTCTCACTCAAATTTGTCTCCTGACAGACTACTGCGATTCCATTATGATCTAAAACATCTCTCACTACTTGTTGTTGTGGTAATATCAATCTTCCTTTGGGGGCAGCCGAATCTATAGGTACCACTAAAATCACTAGATCATTTGCTTGGATCAAGTCTCCTACTAAAGGTTGTTCTTTATTATCCTTAATCACATGTTTCCCTAAAAATTCTTTTAATTCAAAAATTCCTTCTTTATTTTTAGCACTGACAAATAAAATATTTTCTCCTGCTTCTTCTTCAAATTGACTAAACTTTGCTATTAGCATCTTTCTTACTTGTTCTAACTGTAAATCTGTTTTTTCCTCTGCTTTATTTACAACTATAATATAAGGAATCTTCTTCTCAATAAACAATCGAACAAGCTTTTCTTCAATTTCTGTTACTTCATTTCCAAAATCTATAATTAATACACCTATATCGGTTTGATTTAATACTTGAAAACTCTTTTCTATTCTAAGTTCTCCCAATTCTCCTGTATCATCCAGACCGGGCGTATCAATAACAACAACAGGACCAAGGGGTAGAATTTCCATAGCTTTGTAAACAGGGTCCGTTGTAGTTCCCTTTATCGCTGAAACTATTGCAAGATCTTGATTTGTTATCGCGTTGATTAAACTTGACTTTCCCGCATTTCTTTTACCAAATATTCCAATATGGACTCTATCTGCTTTCGGGGTACTATTTAAACTCATCTCTATTCCTCCTTATTGTCAGAATCTAAAATCTCTCTTACCCTGACTTATCTTAACCAGGTTTTCTTTCACGATTGCTTTTACTTTCTCACTTGGAACCTTCTCAATTTCTTTTAATATTAGTTGCTCTCCCTTTTCCTTGGTTTCTTCTGATGCATAATCTACTAAATATTCTTTTAATGTCATCAAAGCATTAGGCTGACAGCAATTTGCAATTTGTCCGCTTTTAAGCAAGCTCATAAATCTGTCTCCTGTTCTGCCTTCTCGATAGCATGCTGTACAAAAACTTGGAATATGTCCCATGCTGATAAGCCAATCTATTACTTCATCTAAAGTTCTTGTATCACTCACATCAAACTGCTGCGAATTTTCCTCTTCTAATTCGGGTTCTGCATATCCTCCCACGCTGGTCTTAGAACCTCCACTAAGTTGAGATACTCCCAATTTCAATAGTCTTTCACGGCATTTTTGACTCTCTCTCGTAGAAACGATCATTCCCGTATATGGAACTGTAATTCTTAAACATGCAACGATCTTTTCAAAGGTCTTGTCATCAATTCCATTATCAAAGTCATCCGGATCAATATCGTCTGCTTTTCTAAGCCTTGGCACACTAATTGTATGAGGTCCAACACCCTTATAACTTTCTAAATGTTCTGCATGCATTAGCAGTCCAACAAAATCATAACGATATAAATTTAAGCCAAATAAAACGCCTAATCCCACATCATCAATTCCACCTTCCATAGCACGATCCATGGCTTCTGTATGGTATGCATAATCACTCTTTGGCCCTGATGGATGAAGGGCTTGGTAGCTTTCTTTGTTATATGTCTCTTGGAAAAGTATATACGTACCTATACCAATATCTCTTAATTTTCTATAATCTTCTACCGAAGTCGCTGCAATATTTACATTAACTCTACGTATTGCACCATTTTTATGTTTAATACTGTAAATTGTCTCTATGCTTTCTAATATATACTCAATTGGATTCTCTGTCGGATGTTCACCGGCCTCGAGCGCCAATCTCTTATGACCCAAATCCTGAAGTGCAATCACTTCATTTCTAATCTCATCCTGACTTAATTTTTTTCTTGCAATGTGAGTATTCTGTAAATGATAAGGGCAGTAAACACAGCCATTTACACAATAATTAGATAGATACAATGGTGCAAACATTACAATACGATTCCCATAAAAATCCTCTTTAATTTCTTTCGCCAGCTGAAAGATCTCTTCATTTTTCTCATTTATCTCACACTCCAACAGCACTGCTGCCTCTCTGTGACTCAGCCCTTTTTTTAACCTTGCTTTTTTTAAGATCTCTTCTATAAGTTCAAGATTTTTCTTATTCTTTTTTGCATAAGCAAGTGTTTCAATTATTTCCTCATGACTGATAAACTCTTCTGCCTTTGGTGACATTACATTATACATAATTTACTCTCCTTTATAATCGCCTCTTGATATTACAATTTGATGACCTATATTCTGCATCCTTTGGGTCAGACAATTCCGACATTCTGCCGCTTCATCCCCGGTACATATTTTATTATCATATAAATCGTATTTTTTCCTGACAGAGACTGGTGATAAGTTCGGCATCACAACATTTGCGCCAGCCTGTATCCCTTTTTCCCTGCCTCTTGGATCAATAGTACCTAGTGCTGTAGTAGCAGGAATCAAACAACCCGGTCTCAACAACCTTAGTAATCCAATAAAATAAAGAGTTTCTTCTAAAGTACCATTTATCTCATCTGAAAAAGGTGTTTTATGATGAGAAATAAAAGGACCGATTCCAATCATATGAGGTTTTAATTCACTAATAAACATCATATCTCTGGCCAATGATTGTGATGTCTGATTTGGTGAACCTATCATAAAACCGGTCCCTACCTGAAATCCTATTTCTTTCAAATCCCAAAGACACTTTTTTCTATTTTCTAGAGATAAGCTTTGGGGATGGAGACTTTGATAGTGAGTTTCATCTGCTGTTTCATGTCTCAGTAAATATCGGTCGGCACCTGCTTGATAATATGCTTTATACTCATCATAATCCTTTTCTCCAATGGAGAGGGTTATGGCACAATCTTCATATTGTTTCCGAATCGTACTAATAATTTCAACCATTCTATTTTTTGAATAATAGGGGTCTTCGCCTCCTTGCAATACAAAAGTACGGAATCCCAAAGCATATCCGGTAGCACAACACTCCATAATTTCTTCCAATGAAAGCCGATACCGTATTGCATCTTGATTACTTTTTCGTATCCCACAGTAAAAGCAATCATTTTTACAATAATTAGTAAACTCGATCAGACCACGAACATAAATTTCATTTCCATAATACCTATTTCGTATTTCCCTTGCACGTTCAAATAAAAACTGACTCGTCTGCTCTGTCCTTCCTTCAATTAATTGAATCCACTCTGCTTTTTCGAGCCATTTTTGATTCTCTAATTTTATCATTAATTCTTCTATTTGCATATTTTACCTCACATTAACCAACTTTTGAGTAGATCGTTCGAACGCTTACTCCTTGAAGTTTTCCTATCTTTCCTGATAATGCATTTATAGTGGAATTGGGCGCGTCAATCGCAACACTGATAATTGAAATATCCCGTTTACTATAAGGCAAACCCATTCTCCCTATAATAAATTGACAATACTCATGTAAAATGTCATTTAGTTCTTTTACACACTCCAAATTTTCCACAATAATTCCAATTAAAGCTACCCTTGTCTCCATATCCTCTCTCCATCTTCCTTCTTTTTATAAAATAAAAAAACTGCCTCTCTCCAGCAGTTAAATATACACAAATAGTACAATCAGAAAAACCATACTATTGATTTTCCTATTGTCTAACTATGTTCCTTCTATCTGCTCCGAAAGAATATTAATCTACTGGATTAGATTTCGATGTCATTTTTACAGTTCATTGTAAGAAAAACTCTATCAATTCACTGTTAATACATTATCATATCTTGATGCTCTTGTATAGATACTTTTTACTATTATACAAAATAAAAGGGACTGTTGTAAAATTTATAATTAAGCAAAAATACAACAATGTCCCTTTTTATCCATTTATCCTAAATATTTTTTTAAATCATCGGCTTTATCTACCGCTTCCCAAGGAAGATTTAAATCATTTCGTCCGAAGTGACCATATGCTGCTGTCTGCTTATAAATCGGTCTGCGAAGATTTAACATATGAATAATTCCTGCAGGACGAAGATCAAAATTCTCACGGATGATTTCTACTAATTTTTGATCAGAAACTTTTCCGGTTCCAAATGTATCTACCATAACTGACATCGGCTGCGCCACTCCAATTGCATAAGCAAGCTGAATTTCGCACTTATCAGCCAGACCGGCTGCCACTATATTTTTGGCAACATACCTTGCTGCATAAGCTGCTGAACGATCCACTTTTGTGCAGTCTTTACCGGAAAAAGCTCCTCCACCATGTCGAGCATAACCACCATAAGTATCAACTATTATTTTTCGACCTGTCAGGCCACTATCACCATTTGGACCTCCTATTACGAAACGTCCTGTTGGATTTACGTAAAATTTTGTATGTTCATCCACCATATCTTCCGGTAAGATTTCATCAAATACATGTTTTTTAATATCTTTATGAATTTGATCCTGGGTTATATCCGGATCATGTTGCGTTGAAAGCACGACTGCTTCCAGACGTTTTGGTCTTCCGTTTTCATCATATTCCACTGAAACTTGAGTTTTCCCATCCGGTCTGAGATATTTCAAAGTACCATCTTTACGTACCTTCGTCAATTGTAATGCTAATTTATGAGCAAGACTAATTGGGTATGGCATAAAATCTTCTGTCTCATTAGATGCAAATCCGAACATCATTCCCTGATCTCCGGCACCTATTGCTTCTATCTGCTCATCTGATAATTTATTTTCTTTTGCTTCCAATGCCTTATCTACACCCATGGCAATATCCGCTGACTGCTTGTCAAGAGCTACCATAACAGCACAGGTATTTCCATCAAAACCAAATGCAGAATCCGTATATCCAATTTCTTTGACTGTTTCACGTACAATATTGGTAATGTCAATGTTGGCTTTTGTTGTAATTTCACCTGTAACCATTACGAAACCTGTACTGGTACATGTTTCACATGCAACACGACTCATAGGGTCCTGGGCCATTAAAGCATCTAATATGGCATCAGAAACTGCATCACACAATTTATCTGGATGACCTTCTGTTACAGATTCTGAAGTAAACAATAATTTTTCCATCTTTTTTCCTCCTTGAATTTAGACTAACAACAGTTATCGTAAAGTATTTATTTCATAAGACACATTAAATACTGATTCTGATTTACAGAACCATATTTCTCTAGCTCGGCTCGTCCGAGCGGGTTGGGCGACCTCTTATGGAAAAAAACCTCCTATAATTAAAAAAATCCGCTTAAGCGGACTCGATTATAAAACTATCAAACCCTCTTATTGTTCGATGACTCGCTCAGGCTGGCACCTTCCATATCTGGGGTTGCCGTGGTTTCATAGATCCTTTGTATCTCCACCACTCTGAATAAGAGAAATGTTGCAATATGAAATTTTATTTACTAAATTTAAAATACACTAAATTATATAATTCGTCAAGCACTAATTATTACAAGTAATGAAAACACTTTCCATATATATTGAACTTATTTATGAAGCAGAGTGTCAAAAGTTCTTTTTATATAAAGCTAAAAGAACTTTTGACACCCTGATCACTAAGATACTTTTAATTTGAACTTTGTAATCTCTTTTTCAGTTGATACCTTTGCAATCTGCGCTCCCAATTTCTTTAACTTTCCTTCAAAATCTTCATAGCCACGCTCTATATAAACGATATCTTCTACTTCTGTAATTCCATCTGCTGCAAGTCCTGCAATTACGAGAGCTGCACCAGCTCTTAAATCCGGTGCGCTGACTTTTGCACCTGTATATTGAGAAACTCCATCAATAATAGCCGAGTTCCCCTCTACCTTAATCTGAGCTCCCATTCTTGCCATTTCATCTACATATTTAAATCGATTTTCAAAAATACTTTCAGTTACTATACTTATTCCTTCCGCCAAACCTAATGTAACTGTAATCTGTGGCTGCATGTCGGTCGGAAAACCTGGATATGGTAATGTTTTAACATGCGTATGCTGCAATTTCAATGGCGCCTTTACTCGTACAGAATCATCAAATTCTTCAATTTCACAACCTATTTCCATCAACTTCGCACTTGTCGCCTCTAAATGCTTTGGTATAACATTTTTTACAACAACATTTCCGCCAGTCGCTGCTGCTGCAAACATAAATGTTCCAGCTTCAATTTGATCCGGTATTATGGAATATTCTGTTTTATGCAGTTTCTCTACTCCTTTAATACGAATAATATCCGTACCTGCACCTTTAATATTCGCACCCATACTGTTTAAAAAGTTCGCTACATCTACGATATGCGGCTCTTTTGCAGCATTTTCAATTATGGTGGTACCTTCTGCCATAGCAGCAGCCATCATAATATTTATTGTCGCTCCAACTGTTACTACATCTAAATATATATGGTTGCCGACTAGCTTTTTTGCTTCTGCAACAATTTTTCCATGTTCAATATCTACCTGTGCACCTAATGCACGAAAACCTTTTAAATGCTGATCTATTGGTCTGCTTCCAATATTGCAGCCGCCGGGCAAAGCTACTTCTGCTCTATTGTATTTCCCTAAAAGTGCTCCCAATAAATAATACGACGCTCTAATTTTCTTAATATATTCATATTCAATATTTAAATCACCAATCTGTGAACCATTTATTTTAACAGAATGCTGGTTAATTCTTTCAACTTTTGCTCCAATTCCTTCTATAGCTTGAAGCAAAACATTAATATCTCTTACATCTGGCAAATTATCTATAATTACAGTTTCATCAGTCATAATTGATGCTGCCAAAATCCCTAACGCTGCATTTTTTGCACCACCTATTTCAACTTCTCCACTTAACGGATTGCCACCTTTTATAATATACTGTTCCATCACACACCTCGAATTTTAGAATTAATCAAAATAACCTATTCTCTATTATAACATAAACTTATCATTTGTAAATTAATTTTTTACTAGATAAATTGTTTCATTTCATATATAATGAATTACACAGCATAAAACAAACATATGTTTTTCAACCTTTATAACGATCCCCGAATGCAGATAATTGGAGAATAATTATGGAACGTACCATTTTTCACATTGATGTTAATTCCGCTTTTTTAAGTTGGAGCGCAATAGAAAAACTAAAATCTGAAGACTCCATTGATCTAAGAAAAATCCCCTCCATCATTGGCGGTAATCAAGCGAATCGTCATGGTATTGTATTAGCAAAATCAATACCAGCAAAAGCTTATCAAATAGAAACCGGTGAACCTATTTCAAATGCAATAAAAAAATGCCCCAATTTAATAATCGAAGCACCTAATCATCAATTATATAAAGATTACAGTACCCGGCTCATGCAGCTATTGTATACTTTTAATCCGGATATTGAACAAGCCAGCATTGATGAGTGTTATATGGATTTTACTTCCTTGCTTCATCAATATCCATCCGCTATAAATGCTGCAGAAATAATAAAAGACACTGTATTTGAAAAATTAGGATTTACAGTAAACATAGGAATTTCAACAAATAAGTTATTAGCCAAGATGGCATCTGATTTTAAAAAACCTAATTTAGTCCACACATTGTATCCTGAAGAAATTCCTGCCAAGCTTTGGCCTCTTCCTGTTAAAGAGTTATATATGGTCGGAAAATCAACATTAACAACATTACAAAAATTAGAAATTCAAACGATAGGAGATCTTGCAGAATCCAATGTGACTCTGCTATCCTCCCACTTAAAAAGTCATGGCCGCCTAATTTGGGAATATGCCAATGGAATTGATGAAACTCCTGTAAATACCCAAAGTGCAGAGTTAAAAGGAATTGGAAATTCTACCACACTTCCTAAAGACATTGAAACCTATCAGGAAGTAAAACCCATTTTATTGAACCTTGCAGAAAAGGTAGGAAAAAGGCTTCGTGACAGAAAACAATCAGCTTGTATGATAAGTGTGGAAATTAAATATAACACTTTCATCTCAGTCTCTCATCAAATGCAATTAACTGTTCCAGTCAACACAAATCAAGATATTTATCAAAAATCCTGTATTCTATTCAACGAATTATGGGACGGTATTCCCATTCGTCTGTTAGGAATTCGGACCTCAAAATTAGTATCTGAATCTGAGCCAACACAGTTGAATTTATTTGAAATAAATAGTAACAGTCAAAAAAATAAAAATTTAGATAAAGCATTAGATGAAATTCGAACACGCTACGGTAAGAATTCCATTATTCGTGGAAGTCAGTTATGAATTTTTCTTTCTTAATCCTTTCTTTCTGACTTTTTTGGATTTTATTGTATTTTTGCGTATGCTGTATCCAAAATTACCTAGACTTTTTTCTAATACAAAATATTCTCCATGAGAATAAGCCACTAAATCTGATTGATTCAACTCAAACTTATTATTTTTATTCATATATTCCTCGCTGACTTGTACCGATACAACTTCAGCAATGAACATATGATGAGAGCCAAGCTCTTTTAATTCCGTTACTTTACATTCAATATTAACAGGAGATTCTGCAATAATTGGAGCATATTCCAACTTATCTGCAGATGCTGCTGTAAGCTTCATTTCTTTAAACTTATCTATATTCTTACCAGATTTAACACCACAGAAATCTGCAGCACGAACCAGCTTTTTCGTAGTAAGATTCACCACAAATTGTTCTGTCTGTTTTATCATATGATAAGAATATCTTTCTGGTCTGACCGAAATATAAAGCATAGGAGGATTTGTACATATGGTTCCCGTCCATGCAACTGTCAATATATTCTTATTACCCGATTTGTCTGCACAACTAACCATAACAGATGGCAAAGGATACAACATGTTACCCGGTTTCCAAATTTGCTTTTTCAATCGTATCCTCCTTCATGAAACATTTATCACTTTGTATATAACCCCTAATTTTATTATGCATCTCTTTACAGTTTAATATTCTTAAATAAATCCCCTAAACAAGTCCCAATTTCTTCAGTTTCTTCGAGTTCATAAATTTCTTCTTTTCTATTACTATCTGTCACATCTTGAAGTGCTTTCATACTAAGACTAAGTTTTCCATCTTTCATATCTGTGACTTTCACCGTAATTTTTTGGCCTTCTTTTAAAATTTCCCAAGGTGTTTTTATTCTTTTCGCACAAATTTGTGAAACATGTAATAAACCTGTCAGTCCATTTTCTAACTGTACAAATGCTCCATAAGGTTTTATCGTATCGACGATTCCCTCTGCCACAAGACCTACTTGTAAATTTGAAATTTTATTCTTTCGTTCTTTTTCAGCTTCTTCCTTTAAAATTTCTTTTGCTGATAAAATTAGTTTTTGTCTGCCTTCATCTACGGTAATAATTTTAACCTCAATCTCTTTTAATAACCATTCTTCTAAATCTTCTACATATCCAAGAGATAGCTGAGAAGCAGGAACAAAGGCTCTTATACCTTCTACATAAGTTATTACACCAGCTTTCACAACACCCTGTATTTTTACTGTAATCTTGGCTTCTTCTTCCATAAGACTTCTTAATTTATCCCATGCCAGTACTCTGTTTGCTTCTTTTTTGGATAACAAAATATGTCCCTGTCCATCATCAACCGCAATCACTGTTGCTTCCAATACATCACCGGTTGTTACTTGCTCTTTCACAGCGAAATCCGGATCATCACTAAAATCTTCTACTTTTATGATACCATCAGTATAATAACCCAGATCAAGTGTTACTTCTGTATCAGTAACACTTATCACAACTCCTTTTAATACATCTCCTTCTATTACCTTTTTAAATGAGTCATTAATTTCTTTTTCATAATCCTGCATTGATTCTTCTTTTAAGTTTAATTCTTCAGCCATATTTTCACCTCATTATATTATACTCTTATATATCCCTCATTTTGCAACAAAAATACATTCTAATTTTATTATTGTACGAATCCCGGAATAATACCGATTTGCATTAAAATATATGCCAATAAAATAACAAAATTTAATAAACCTATTCCAAACGAATATCTTATCAACTTAGCACTAGATTTTACTTCTTTTTGAAGTTCTCCTGTTTCTGCGTTATTATCTTTTCCGTTTGACGCTTCATCAAAAAGCAGCTGAATATTTCGATATTGTTTCACACACTCTTTATGCACATGCTCAAAAATTTCTGTTTTAAGTTCCTCCAGTTTCTCATCGGTTCCTTTGGATTCTTCTTGACTTGCCAGCAAATCAATTTTCCGTAGAACTTCTAATTTCATTTCATCTAATTTAATATCATTTCCTGAAGCCTGAATTGCACTTATAACGCGGTCAATTTTTTCTGTAATTTCTAATTTAAGTATTTCTAATTTCTTATCGTATTCTGTATTATCCCTTTCTAACAAAATACGATCGATTCTAGAGAACAATTCTACCTTCACTTCTTCTAATTTTTGTTCAGTGACTGGTGTAGTTTTATTAAGAAGCTCTCGATCCATTCTTGCAAAAATATCTGCTTTTAATTGATCGATTTTTTCACTTGTCGCAGGTATTGTCTGAGTTGAGAATGCTCTGTCTATTTTGCTAAGCAGCTCTGCTTTCACCTGTTCAAGTTTTTCTTCGCTTTCTAAACTTGTACTACGGTTAATCTCATCAGCTGATTCTGTATCAATTTTTTCAAGCATCTCTGCAAAGCTCTCATTTAGATCACGACTCAAACCACGTTCCAAATCATCAAATCTATCTGTGATTTGGCCCATCTGATAAGCGATTTTTTTACCAATCTGATGAGTCTGCTCAGCAATTCTGCCATCAGCTGAATCCAATTGTCTAATCTGAGACTCCAAACGTCTTGAAATTTCCTCCAATTGTGCAATTTGTTCGATTAATCTAACATTTTCATCTTGATTCTTAATCTCTTCCTGCCACTCCATTGCCTTTGCTTTCAGCAACTCAATTTGTTGAAGTAATGGGTTCATTTCTTCGACCTCTGTTGAATAATTTTTTACATTTTCACTGTTCAATTTTTTTGCCCTCGCCTTCTTTTGCTTATCATTATAATATTGGCTATTCCTAGCCATAAGTAGCTTTTTAAAACCATTTACGCTCATTATTTCCTCCTCAAAGTAAAATATGGCTTAAAAAATCAAATCTAATGGTTATATTTTAGCACTTTCTGGTGATTTTTACAACTGTTTAAATTTCCACCAAAAATTGTCTGTTTTTTCTAACATTCACCCATATTTTAGCATTTTCACAGTTATTTTACTAGTGGTTCATATTTTATTCATAAAGCATTGTTATACTTAAAATTGATTCGGAATATGTGTTGATCGTTGATTTTTACACATATTTATATTTTTTCATAATAGCCTCGGTATCTATGATATCGAGGCACTCCTCGTTATGCCTTTTTTCCATTATTTTACATTAAATAAGAAGGAACCTTTCGAGTCCTTCTTATACATTAATCTTGATTCCAGAAATTTGTTTTATCTTCATTACTAACAATTTGTTCCTGACTACTTTTCTTTATTGCTTCATTTAGAGATAACATCTTTGCATCTAACATCGATACAATTTCCGCACACTCTTTTAAATCACGGCTTATGTAATCAGGTGCATTTCCTTCAAATTTGTAATATATTTTATGTTCCAGACTCGCCCAAAAGTCCATTGCAATTGTTCGTATTTGAATCTCAACTTTTGTATCTACCACGCTGTCTGACAAATAAATCGGAACTGCTACCAGCATATGATAGCTTTTATAGCCACTTTCTTTCGGGTATTTAATATAATCCTTTATAGAAAGTACTTTTAAATCACTTTGCTTTCCTATCATTTCAGCAATACGATATATATCTGCTGTAAATGAACAGGTAACACGTATCCCCGCAATATCATTAACATACTCGACCATATTTTCAATTGTAGATTCATGACCGTTACGTTTTAATTTTTTAACAATACTTTCCGCTGATTTTATTCTGGATTTTATATGTTCGATCGGATTATATTGATGTACATGTTGAAATTCATCATTTAATATTTCGAGTTTTGTATTTACTTCTTTTAAAGCTGAATTATATAAAAATATAATAGTTTTCCAACTATCCACATCCTCATACAACTTAACTGGAAACTGCATTGCCCCACATCCTTCTAGTCGAATACTCAGTAATCTTTAAACTTAATATTCATTTTTATTCTTTTATATTATATCATATCATTCTATTTTTTGGGCAATTTTATCAAAATTTTTATATAATGTTAATATTTTCTAGTTTTTTTAACCAAAAGAATGATATATTTTACTTTATTAAATATCCCTTCTCTATTAGTTTTTCTTCTATCTGCATTAAAGTTTCTTCATCTTTTGCTTCAACTGTGTGGAAATGAACACCAGCTGTTAATTCTTTTAATGCCTTACTATTGTACTTAACCATTTTGTCTATAAAATCATCTACATCTTGTCGGTTCTCAACCATAAAGTCTACGTTTATCTGCCCGTATATTTTATGTTCTACAACAACATCCAGTACTTTTCCTCCCAGATCAACGATACAATATAATTCGTCTTGGATTTCTTCTGTTTTATGCAATACTTTAAATGATTTTTTTGCGGTTTTAAGTTCTGTTGATACGCCATACATCATATAACCTTTGTTGGTAGCTAATATATTTTTATTGACTGCTCTAAGCAAAGCCACGTCCTGTACGATGACCTGTCGGCTAACTCCCATTTTACTCGCCAACTCTTTCCCTGATACAGGTTCTTCGCTATTTTCTAGTAATCCTAGTATTTTTTCTCTCCGTGCATCTCCGTCCATACTCAACCTCCAAACTTGTCTAAACTATATATTTCTCATATATCAGAACAACCAATTTTTATTTTAAACAATTTTCCCTAGCAAAATTATACTATTCGCATATTTTACCATATAGTACTGATTAGTCAATATTGCAATTTCTACGACCATCTTAACATTTTATAAAGAACGAAAACTTAAGGAAATTTAATTCTATAAATTAAAAAGGAAACTAAGTATATACTTACTTCCCTTATAATCATTTTTATTCTAAATTAACATATAAACTCTTCATTGTGAAAACTCTAAATTCGTGATATACTACCAAAAGATTTTTCTTGAGAACATTCTATAGAAATTAGTGAACGTTAATTAAATGAAAACCATAAATAGAAAGGAAATGATATATCATGTTTCGAATTTGGGCCAAACTCTTTAAAAATAATCATTTGCTGAAAGATATCGTAATCACAAACGATTCTGATGATACCAGAACTCATAAAGTGTTTAAATCATTGACAGAGATTTGTCTTGCTTTTGATCTAGAGAATCCTCTATGGCTGGATTCAAATATCAATGAATTTAAACGTATTTCTAAGACACGATTTACAAAGGACAATTTTATTGAGGAAATTGATTTTGATTATCTTGAAATTCAAGTCATAGATGAAGATTTTTGACTTAACTTAGTCTTTTTTAGAATCTTTTTTACTATTAATAAATTTGGGGATAAATTTATTGACAAATTTTCCTTTCCCTCTGTTTTTGACATAAAGGTAACCAAAAACAGAAAATGTAACCGCACCAATAAAATTAACAATTAAATCTGTCATCGTATCAATTAAGCCTATATCTATATAAGGCACCTTAGTTAATAAGGTGTCTTTTTGCATATCCAACCCAAAGAGCTGATCCATACCATATTCAAAGAACTCCCACAACACTCCTATTGTCATAGAAAAACAAAACGCAAATACTGCAACAAAAAATGGAGACAATGTAATCATAAATCTCTCATTTTGATTTAAGATATCAATTAAGGAAAATCCTATCGCAGCTGCTAAAAAACCATTAATTGTATGAAGCATATCGTCCCAATGAGGAAACATTGCATAATAAGAATTGATCTCACCCAGTATTTCGGCCGCAAAAATAAATAGAAGTATAAGAACTTCTAAGGCACCTGGTAACATTACTTTAATCTTTTTCTCTATAAAACTAGGTATCGAAAACAATAGCATTGTTAAAACACATAAAAATACGTTTTCATAATTTTCATTTAAAAATTGGTCAATTGCAACATATATTACAAGCAGTATTAATATAATATATACAAAAGATAAGCGTTTATTTTTCATCCATTTCTTTACTTGTCCTCTCATTTTAATCTCTTTCTTTATTAAGTTTTAGTGTGAGTAAAATGAGATTTTTTATGTATAAAGACCTAGTTGTATTTTAAAAATACTTCTAGGTCCTTTAATTCAAGGAAAGATTTCTTCTAATAATTCTTTAAATAACATGCTTTCTTCTAAATTTTCAATCGTTTTATCCGTTTCCTCCGTTTCTATTGAATCAGATTTGTCCTTCTCTGTCATAACAACTTGACGATTATTAATTTCCAACTTATTAATAAATACATTTTCCAAATATTCTTGTATATTCACTATAATATTTTCACGCTGATTATCAAAATCATATATAAAATGTATCCCACACAAAATTAAAGCTATAAGGACTCCTTCAATTAAATACTGTAATGCTTGTACAATTTGACCATTTCCGCGATATGACCACCATCCACAGACACAGGAAAATATCAAACTAATCATTGCAAGACTAAGGGAAATTCTATTTGCATTTTGCATATGAAAACCACAAACTTTCATTTGATTTACATGCTTGTCTACAAAAAGTTCAATGTTTTGTATTCCCTTTTTTATCTGGTATTTCTTTTCAAACTGTAGCATAAGCGCCCTCAGTTGAGTACTTTTTGTTTTGTTCATATTATCTGTTTCTTTTACTAATCTTAAGTATAAAAATGTCCACCATATTTTGCACACAATTCCAAGTCCTAAAATCCCTATCAGAATACGTGAAAATACCTCTTCACTTAATAACAACTTCATTTTCATACCCCTTTCTGCATTTACATGAACTAACTTGTCCTTATATTTTTAATAGAATTATTTGTATTATAACGAAGGACAAGCCTTTTGAAAAGATAAATCCAATAAAAGTAATCCCTTATTTTCAACATTTTAATGAGAATTTTGTCTTATCCTTTCTTAAAATACAGAAAAAATATATTTTTTAAGAGAGTTTTTTATATTTCAAAATATTTATCCTAGAATAATTCAAACTTATTTGTTATAATCAATAAAGCAAAAGGAGCATTCTTGAGCTCTTTATATGTATAGATATAATAATTTAGATATTTTACTAGTGATTTTATACATATGTATGGAGGATTATTGAAAAATGAAACGAATCATATTAACTGGCGGCGGGACCGCAGGACATGTGACGCCGAACATCGCGCTAATACCAGGTTTAACCGAAATGGGGTTTGACATCCACTATATTGGTTCCTACAATGGTATCGAAAAAAAACTAATTGAAGAATTTGACATTCCCTATTATGGAATTTCTTCTGGAAAATTAAGAAGATACTTTGATGTAAAAAATTTAATTGATCCATTTAAAGTATTGAGAGGTTATGCTCAAGCACTGAAACTCATGAAATCATTGAAACCAAATGTTATTTTTTCTAAAGGTGGATTTGTTGCCGTTCCCGTTGTATTAGCAGCTAAAAGAGCAAAGATTCCAATTATTATACATGAATCTGATTTAACACCAGGTTTGGCAAATAAGATTTGTATTCCCAGCGCAACAAAAGTCTGCTGTAACTTTCCGGAAACCTTAGATTATTTACCCAAAGAAAAAGCGGTACTAACAGGTTCTCCGATTAGAAAAGAACTACTTTCGGGTAACAAACTTAGAGCACTAGAGTTTTGCCAATTCACATCAAATAAACCAACCTTATTAGTAATAGGTGGTAGTTCAGGTGCTGCTATTATCAATGAAACTATAAGAGGAGTTTTACCCGAACTGTTAAAAGAATATCAAGTAATTCACCTTTGCGGAAAAGGCAAATTAGAACCAAGCTTTGACCATTACGAAGGCTATATTCAGTTTGAGTATGTAAGAAAAGAATTAAATGACTTATTTGCTTTAGCAGATTTAGTTATCTCACGTGCCGGTGCTAATGCTATTTATGAACTTTTAGCCCTTCATAAACCGAATATTTTAATTCCTCTATCCGCAAACGCTAGTCGAGGAGATCAAATATTAAATGCAAATTCTTTTGAAAGTCAAGGCTTTAGTTATGTAATGCAAGAAGAGTCCCTTAGCAATCTTAAATTACTAGATGCAATTAAAGATGTATATAAAAATCGGCAAAAATATATTGCCGCCATGGAAGCCAGTAGTCAAATGAACTCTATAGAAACAATATTACAGTTAATCAATAATATTACAAAAGAAAATTAGAACAGATCCAAATTAGTAAAAGAGTCAGAAGGAAGTAAATTACTACTTTCTAACTCTTTTACAATACTTACTCTTTAATTAATCGAACCAAATCATCTATCTCTTCTTCACTGATTTCTCCTGGATTCCAACCGATTTTCAAATGTTCATCACCTAGATATCTAGGAATTAAATGCATATGAAAATGAAATACAGATTGACCGGCAACTGCTCCATTATTCTGTAGTATATTAAATCCATCACATTTTAATACTCGTGTCATTTTGATTGCCATTTTTTTTGCAAGTACCAATGCTTGAGATGCTATATCATCAGGAAGCTCATATAAACTTGTATAATGATTTTTCGGTAATAACAATGCATGTCCTCGCGAAGCGGGACCACGATCTAAAATTACTATAAATTTTTCATCCTCGTATAATGCCTTAGTCGGAATCTCACCATTGGCAATTTTACAAAAAATACAATTACAATCTTTCATTAAACTTCTACCTCTTTCCATTATATTTTCTATTCCTAAACTATTTGTCATATTTTGTTGGAATAATTGAATTGCTATTTTAAATAACAAATGTTACACTTATGAAGGGTTACATTTAGATTATATTCCCTAAATCGATCCAATTAATCTAGAAAGGAGGAACTATTTTGCTAGATCATACGGATTTTGCCAAAATTGAAAATTTGATGAAAGAAAATATTGAATTTCGAAATTCTGTCGAAAAATTAATGAATTATCATACTTATGTTCTATCATCAATCTCACACGAATTACGTACACCTTTAACACTATTAAAAAGTTCACTACAATTAATCGAAACGAAACATCCACAAGTTAAGGATTTTAAATATTGGGATTTAATTCAAGAAGATATAAAATCCCTTAATGATTTATTAGTTGAGGTTACAACACATGCAAAATTTACAACTTTAGATTATAGTCAAGTTAATCTTGATTTACTTATATCTAAGCTCGTGGCTTCTTATCAGGTAATTCTATCAAAAAAGTCATATACTATTTCATATAGATGCATGAACCAAAATTACCCAACAGTTACTTGTGATTCATTAAAAATTCGTCAGGTATTAATATCACTAATCAATAACGCAATTGAAGCTTTAGATAAAGAAGGGAAGGTATCTATAATTTTATCTTTAGAAAATGAATATGCAAAGATAGAAGTTATTGATAATGGTTGTGGAATTCCAAGTGCTTACGAGGATAAAATCTTTGAGTTATTTGTCACTACCAAAAAGAACGGAACAGGCATTGGACTTTCTCATGCACATAAAATTATAACTCAACATCGTGGTTCTATTACCTTTTCTACCCGAAAAGATGCCGGAACTAGTTTTACCATTTTACTTCCCATAAATTCAAGTGTTTGATATATTAGTTATAACTCATTGAACACAAAAATCTTATCTAACATTCTTAATGTTTTAAAATTTCCCTTTGCAGTCATTTCCCCTGTCATAAATGCCCTTTGAAATGTCATTCTTCCGGTAAGAATATTTTCTAAAACATCTGCTTTTAATTTTGTAATAACATCTACTTCTTCTTCATGACCATAATAACAATTTAAGTCACCATCATTGACTTCTATTATTAATGGTTTCTTTTTCTCTTCTATCATAAACAAATAACTTGCCTTAAAATCCTCTTGTGGAACAAAGTGTTTTTCTAAACTCATGATATACTCCATTTCTGTATCCACTTTTTCTTGTTTCATCAATCCTTTAAATAAATGTGCTAGTTCTTCTATATCTTCTTTTTGTTTTTTAACATAATCATCATCAGAGACATATTTAGATAGCTGTTCACTTTCTTGGGGAGTCAGTTCTATCGGCTGGGTACGCAAAACAGTTTTCTTCACAGCTTGATTACTAGTTGGCAGCCATTTAACTTTTTGTGATATGGAACGATATAGATTCTCAGCTTTCTTTTCTATAATATCAGTATAATCTTTATTTAATTCGAAATGTACTAGATCATCAACATAACCACATAGACCTTCGCATGGCATTCCACCAAGCATTTCCCATGCATTTGATAACGTTAATCTACCTTCTCTCTCTCCGTAAGTAGTGGACATTACAATGGGCTGCATGTACAATGTGGCTATTTTTTCTTTATCACCATACAACCAGCATGCATCAAGAAATTGCTGCATATATCCTCCAATACCGTACCATTCAATAGTAGTAGCCAGTACGATTCCATCTGCCTCTTTTAGAGTTTGGGGAAGCGTTGCAATCTCATGCTTTTGCTCGAACAAATTATATCTTTTGACCGTCACACGTAACTCTTCTAAGACTTCTTGTATTTTGTTTAAAACATATAATGTTGGATCATCTAATAAACCTCTGCCACCATAATAAATGTTTATATTCATTTTCATACCTCTCTGATAATTATTCTAATTAATTTTAGTATATCCCAAGAAAATGAGCAAGTACTATTTCTTTTTCCTCTTAAAAACTATAATCATACTCAGAATAATTCCTAATATAATTCCAAATAACAGTCCACCAATATGTGCAGCGTTATTTGTATTAATATCTCTATAGCCCAAATAAAGGCTTAAACATATCATAAATATTAATCTCAATGTAGTTATAGACTCTAACTTGCCCTTATTCATAACAACTACAACCAAAAGTGAACCTAATATACCAAAAATAGCTCCAGAGGCTCCTGCGGATACCACCAGTTCATCTCCTTTTAAATAATACCAAAAGGAGATTATGTTTGCACCTATACCGGATAACAAATATACAGTAAGAAATGAGACTTTGCCAATTTGTTTCTCTAAAATCTCTCCAAGGCAGAAAAGCATTATCATATTATTAAACAAATGATTTATACCAAAGTGCATAAACATAGATGTAATGAAACGAAAATATTGATTTCCTTCTAACACATAAGGCACAAACAATGCTCCATAATGTGCCATAAAGCTTGAATCTTCTGTGCAGCCTAATAATTCCAATAGAGTAAAGAATATAATATTTAACACGATTAGTCCTATAGTAACAATAGGCTTCTTATATTTTTTCCTATCTCTTTTTTCTGCTCCATAAATATTTTCCATATTATGATCATTTTCTAGTAATTCATATAGACCATAAAAGTTGGCAGGCTGATTTTCATATATAATTGTTTTTTTATTCTGGGTATCATAAATCCAATAGTTCTCACAATCGCATAAATTATCATGTACCCTTTTAACTTCACTTGTAAATATAACCGAAAATAGTTGAATTTCTTTTTCTGTTTGAAAAATACTTTTTATATTTTTTTGAAGCTTCGTAAAATTCTCTCCTAACAAATTCGTATCCATATCAAGGTTTAACACTAATATTACTAACTCTTTATCCATTAGTCCTTGGTAAAAAACACTTATCTCTTTAGGTTTGATTTCTTCTACATATTCATATCCATTGTTTACTAGTATCGATTTTAATTGCAGTATATTCATAGTTTAACTTCCTTACAAAATATTGGGTACTCCCCTGATAACTAAATAAAACAAAATGCTTACAAAAACAATTATACTAGTAACAATAAATTTTACAATGAATTTTATATTTCTTTTATAATTATTTAAATATTCTACCTCTTCTTTTTTCACTTTTGATTCACTTTTCGGCTTTAAATGATCTTGATTCTTATCTGACGGAATAAGCATTAACAAATCCTGTAAAATAAAGTTTGTTTTCGTTACCAAGTCATACATTTGATAACCTAAGAACATTGCTTTTTCATCTGTATGATCTATCTCTTTGATAATTAACTCCATTAAGTTTCTAATTTCTATAGTAGAATCTACCTTATTACCCGGAAAATAGCAGAAAAAAACATTTTTTGTTTCGTATTCAATATAAATAAAGTCAATATTTATTATTAAATCCCCTATATCCAACAAATATTCTGATAAGCATTGCGCTATATTTAATAAACCTTTCCGAAGTTTTTCTAACATATCGTATGAAACCTTATGTTTTTTTAATTCACTTGCTAATGTATTTTTGTTTTTAACATTGTAACGAAACTGCGTATATTGATCTACTAATAAAATTCTAACTGGTAGTAATCCAGGAATTTGATTCTTTTCTAACATAATTAATTTGTATGGGTTATTAATATAATTTTTTTCATTTAAAGTAAAACTACATTCAGATAAGTCATTTTTATACTCCAACTCTAATTCCACAATTAACCTCCCTTAATTTTTTATTTCAATATCTTTTTTGGCGAATAAACTGTTTGACGTCTAATTGTTTTTCACTTTCCTCGTTCATAATTTCTAACATAAGCATTTTAGACCTTTCAATGGAATAATTATGTAAGTAAAAATTGTAAGAGATCAGCGACATGATAATTACCATTATTATTGGCATTAGCATACTCGCCTCAACAGTAAAACTTGCTTTAATTTTCATATAAACAACATTCCCATATAAGCAGACAGCATAAAAGGTATAAAAGGAATTTCATTTCTATATGATATTTTTTTAATTATCACTAAAAGAAACGCCCAAACAGATACTCCAAAGACAGCTATTATAAACAGAAGTAGATTATTCTTTAAACCTAAATAGATTCCTGTAGTTATTAATAAAATACCATCACCATTTCCTACCCCTCCTTTAGTTATATAACTTAAAAATAATACAAACACCCCTATTCCCATTCCTCCAAGTATTGACCAAATATTTTCATTTCTTTGATAATATTGTAGTAATAAACCTACAATACTAAAACAGAATACTGTTGGAAGATGAACTACTTTTTTTCTTATATCTTCAATTGAACATATAACAAGTAATATTATTAGAATTCCTTTTGTTATAATCACTACCACCTTCTTTCTATTTCCAACATTTAGGGCATTTATGCCGATTTCCTACTTGAGAAATCGGTACTGCATACACGGTCCTTTTCAATCCACTACAATTTAAAGAGGTATGATATTTATCTCCCCAATCAGTTATATATACAATTTTACACTGCTTACTTTTTACACACTTTTCACACGGTAGATATTTCCTTCCACTCTTATTCCTTATTTTACTGATATCTTTCATTTCAACACTCCGTATATTTAAATCCAAATAAGCACAAGAACGATATTTATGATATGCACTTCCATCTTCGGTAATATATACCGTTTCCTCTTGATTTTTATTCGTTTCATTCTTATCAAAGCCTGTCCAACTATGAACATAACTCCTTTGAACAACCGGCCATTTCGCCAGATCAAATAGAGGTACTGGTACGTGAAAATTGTATTTTAATAAAATATCAATTCTATTTTTGTTTATATTATCTAATTTACAATTAATACCACTTAGTCCATCTTTAATACAACTATTATTGAATTTACTCTTCTTTATTTCACATAATATTGATTCTTTAACGTAATTTTCTGTGAAATAATTCGAGTATTCTTCCTGACAGAATTGATACTGTCCCAGTTCCTTGCAAACTTTTGACATTCCCAAAGTAATATCACCTTGAATATTAATAAATATGAAAAAATAAAATAGTGTTATTACAAACCATAAAAATAGAGGTAATACCAATGCCGCTTCAACAGAAAAACTCCCTGCTATTCTTCTAAAAGATATCCATGAGGATGCCTCACTTAACATATCAATATATTTCGATTTAATTTTTGAATCAGATTTACAGAGAGATTTTTGTTTTATTTTTTTCATTAATTTAATGTGAGACACCCTCATAAACCTCCTTAATTTCAATAAGTATAACCTCTCTCCTTTTTAAAATAGTAGTCCTTTTTAAATAGCATTTTTTGAAAAGGCATTTGCAGAAATATATGTTCTCCCTGAAATTCGCAATTTACATATACAGCTTCAACAAAATTATTGATTTGAATGCTTTTATTATCAGAATTCATTCTTATGTTTTCTTCAATTAGATCTAAGCTTCTAATATTTTGGTTAGTGGAGCGATTTAAATAAAGTAAGATTTGAAGATAATCCCTATAACTGAAACCAATTTCATCGGATGTCTCTTCCTTTTTAATGCTTACTGGTAAATTTAACAAATCATTTAAATCCATTCTCCAAGTATTATCCGTCTTATCAAAAACAACTTTATTTCCCTGTATTAACTGATATATGTCATTTAAACTTTCACCATATGACCACAAAAGAATTATTGATTCTTTTGTCATGTTCTCTGGAAAAAGATTCAATGATTCTATTGCCAAATTTGCAATAAAATTATCCATTTCATTCATTTTTTCAGTACTGTTTTTTAGATAGGTTAAATTTTTCTCTAACCGAATTTGAAATATCTGCTCAATTACTAATTCTAGATTTTTGATATCACTACTTTGACCAAATAAGATATACTCTAACTCATAATCTAGTGCCGAATTTGATATTCTTTTAGAATTACTTTTTTCCTGGTCTAAATATGATTTAAACTTTTCTAGCAGGTAACCCTGCCATATTGTTTCTTCATCCTCTCCCGTCTCATTGCCCCTTTGTTCTTTATTGAATATATTTAGATTTCTATTCGATAATGTTTTATTTAAATCAATTATTTTTGTAGAAAATTCTTGATTTTTTACGATAGATAGTACCTTATTTCCAATTAATTGAGCAGCCGGGAGCAGAGGGTCGTTCTCTGCTCCGTTTCTAATTAATCTAATAATTTGCTCAAGTTTATTTCTTAAATCCGGAAAACTTAATTCTTTTGACTTCTTAATATTATCAAGTATTTTCATTTTATCCTCTAACTTAAACTTTCTACCTATATATTCTATTGCCTGGTTCCGAAAACTAATTCCATTTTGATCTGTTGCACAAATCCGTTTTGTAATGTTGCAATTCCCTATCCTAATTTGCCACAAATCTAAAAATGCTTTTTCATTCGACTCCTTCATCGGGTTTAAATTAAAGTCCATATACTCTTTTAATCTTCTTTCTAACTTCTCCTTCCTGTATTCTTCACCATAGGCACTATCTATGTAAAACAAATCATAATTTTCCAGAATTTCTTTATTATACTCTCCAAAAACGGAATATAAACCTAAATCTAAGGAGTTTATCGCCTGCACCTTTAATCCATATAGCCTGGCAGATTCAATCGTCAGACATATAAGGCTGCATAAACAAAATAAAGTAAATGTTAAAAATACAGTAATGCTACCCTTCAAATTATTAAGCTTAAATCGTTCCACTCTGGCTTTGAATCTTTTCAAATATCGACCCCATTAAGGCTTGAATATTACTTTTAAATATAATAACCAAACTGATCAGTACTACTAATATTAAAATCACTTCAATAGCCCCTACTCCATCCTCTTCTTTTAACTTTTTTAATAACTTCATCAAAATCCTCCTATCTCTTACAGAGCCCAAAAAGCCGGTACTGCAACTATAATTAGTACTACTATTAGCAGCATCATCATCGGTAATAATAATTTCGTACCTGCTTCTTCACCCAGCTTCCGAGCCATGCTCTTACGTTCTTCTAACGCTTGATTCATTTCGTTTTGCAACAGCCTTTTTATTTCTTTGGTCCCCTGACGTATATTCTGTACTAAAATTCCACTTAATTTTAAATATTTTTGAACTCTACACCTACGTCCAAATCTTTCAAGCGCTTCTATCTCCGTATAGCCGTCTCTTATTTCATAATAAGTAATCAGCATTTCCTCATAAATATATCTATACTTAATAATTCCTCCCTCTTTTTGTTTTTTATAATCAAAGACTATTCTTGTCCAAGCCTGTGATACCGGTGCTCCAGCTTCCAATAATAATAATAATTTAGTTACCACTCTAGAGTAATCAATAAGCATCTGTTTTTCTCTTTCTTTTACCATGTCTTTTAAATCTCGGATTCTTTTTAAAATAATTCCTATAGAAATTACAGTGGATAAAATAATAATCCATATATTTATATATTTTTTTCTTCTTTTCCAAGTAATTGCACGATTATTAATTGACAAAGGCAGCTTAATTTTGGGATTAGTTATGGTTTCTTTATTTTTTTCTTTTATCTGCATTTCTAATTTTTCCAATATGCTAAGTTGAGAGTTAACAGCGGGAAAGATTTTAATATAGAATGTATAGAAATATTCATTTTCAAAATATTGTAGATGAGCTGTTACTTTACCTAATTCTCCTTTCTTAGATATATCTTTTTTTACTATCCTGCCAGTATAATCTATTAACCCAAATGGCGTTATTTCCCATTCAACGTCAACTAGTCCTTTATAAGCTTTTTTGACTAAATCTACTTTTTCAACTACTCGATCTACACTCTTATTTTTATTTAAGAATTTATGCTCCACCTCTTTCTTTGCAAGTTGAAATATTTTTTCTACTTCATCCTTGGAAAACTGCCTTTCTGAAACTGTTACGTCTACTTTTTTTTCATCTTTCTCTCCCTCAATATCTGCAATTAGATTTTCTGTTCTTTCTCCTTTTCCATATGAATTTCTAATTAAATACCCATTTGTAACCGAGCTCTCATTACCAGTAAGTTGAACAAACAAACCTACAAAATTACCTATAAATAAAATGATTAAAACCATTTTTAAGCTTTCAAAATAAAACTCTTTAAGTTTATAATCTGAATCTATGTCAGGAAAAAGTAATTGTAAACTTTTTTTAACCCTTCTCCCTACAGCCTTCATACAACCACATTTGTTAAGTACCTCCATAATTATCCATGCAATTTTACAAAACAGACCTCCTTTATAATTTCGTTTTAAACCACAAAGGATTCCTATTAAAAAAACTATAAATATAAAAATATGAATAAACATTTTCACACCTCTATCTCGACTAATTTTTTTCCTATCCAGATTGCAGCCGCATATAAACCTAGACAAACTGTCATAACTACGATTCCTAAAACATTCCCATACACAGGTGCAAAGTAATCATGAGTAGTTAATTTTATAAAAAGTATGATTATAAATGGAATGCCAAACATAGCTTTGAATTCTAATTGTTTTCCAGCTAATATTGTTTGAATATCTTTTTCGATTTCTGCTTTATCAGCAATTACTTCAGCTGTGGATTTGATAATCTGAACCATATCACCTCCTGTTTTTTTAGAAACGTGAAAAATATCTGAAAAACTAATGATATCCTCAAGTTGAGTACGCTTCCCCAAATCATCAATTATATCTTCAATCGGTATATTCATATTTATTTGATGATTTATTAATCTAAATTCGTAAGTAACCATCTCCTCAGCACCATAAAGTTTTATCATATCTTCATATGCTTCTTTCCATGCATTTTCAATTGAGTATCCAACACATAACGCTCCCGACACAGCATAAATTCCATCTCTGAACTGCAGACAGAAAACTTGTTTTCTTTTTTTTACCAGAGTCCGCTTTTTCTCTTTAAGAAACCAAAATATAAACGGAAGAAAAAGCGGGTAAATTAAAATTGACGAATAAAACAAGTAACATATGGTAATAATTATTGAAAGTGCCTGCAGTATATAAAAAATCCATTCTCTTTTAGAAAATTTGTAATTTAAATAATCAATTTTCTTCATTTGTTCTCTATCTCTTTCTTTTCAAATCTTTGCATCGTCTTAATTCAGCTTTCTTATTTTCTCTTGTAAAGAGTTGAAACAATTGAACTTCTCCTTCCCTTACTTCTCCTATCTCCGAAATTTCTACAACCTTCCTGCTCCCATCCTTCATACGTTCTAAATGAAGAATAATATCAATTCCTGCAGAAATCTGTCTTTTGACGGCTTCCAAAGGAATCTCCGTACCCATTAGAACCATAGTCTCTAATCTGCTTATCATATCCTTTGTACTATTACTGTGTCCCGTAGATAAAGAACCGTCATGTCCGGTATTCATGGCTTGAAGCATATCAAGCGCTTCTCCACCCCTTACTTCACCAACGATTAAGCGATCCGGCCGCATTCTTAAACTCGTGCGAATCAAATCCCTAATAGTAATCTCATAATTACCTTCTATGCTAGCTGTTCTGGCTTCCAGACGAACTAAATTCGGATGATTAACAATCTGCAGTTCTGCAGAATCTTCAATTGTAATAATTCGTTCATTTAATGGGATAAATTCAGACAGTGCATTAAGGAAAGTGGTTTTGCCGGAACTTGTTCCTCCACTAATAAAAATGTTATATCCTTGCACCACTAGATATTTAAGAAATTCTGCCACTTCTTGTGTAAGAGTATGTACGTGAATCAATTCTTTCATCGTAATTACTTTTTTGGGAAATTTTCGTATGGTTATTATAGGACCGTTTAAAGCTATGGGGTAAAGAACAATATTTACTCTTTCTCCATTTTGTAATCTGGCATCAGCAATTGGATTCGCATCATTTATTCTCCTATTAGATTTTGATACCACTTGTTGAATCATATCTTCTAATTTTTTGTAGGAATCAAACTTCTTATGCCATTGAAATATCTCACCCCGCTTTTCTATAAAAATGTTCTCTGTACCATTTACCATTATTTCAGAAATTCCTGGATCTTCGATTAATTCCTGCAAAATATCAAGCCTTCTAAGAGAGTTAAAAACTTCTCGGCTTAAGCTTTCTTTTTCTCCCAGAGAAAGATAAGTTTCTTTTCCCTGTTGAATAATTAAATTATCTATTTTCTCTTGTATTTCTTGATCTGTAAGTTCCTTTGTTATGTCTAGCTGGCTCACAACTTTGCTTTTCAAAATTTGGGCTAAGCTAATTTTATTCTACCTCCTTTTTATTACTAAATATTTTAAAAGCTGCTTCTTCTATTGAGCTTTTTAATATACTCACCTTTTCTATTTTCATTTGAATTTTTTGCTTATCTATTGCATTTAATACTTTGTCAAATTGCTCCATTTTTCCTCCCTTATAATTACTCTCTTTAATAGGAACATAAATTTTATTACATATTTCCAGCAACTTCAAACTTTCATCTATTTCGTCTGAAATATCTAGAATAATTGTTTCATACTTCGTCATAAGACTTATTTTGTTTAACATATCTAACCACTCTGTTAATGTGATTTCTTTCAGATCCATTGGGTTTTCTACAGGTGGAATGTATTCTAAATTACTTGTTTTACAAATTATACTATCAAAATAATTAGTAAATTTTTCTTCTTTGATTTTGAAATAATAAAATAAATCGCTAATATCACGTTGGAAAGATCTTTGCATTATTTGGGAAAATCCATGATATCCTTTTAAATTTAAATATAATGTACTTTTTTCCATTCCAGATAATTCACCATAACTCATTGCCAACAAAGTCTGAAGTTCTTCATTCCATGGAGAATAAAATCCAATAAAATTATAATTTTCCTTATATTTCAGTTCACTATTTGACTTATCTTCTTTTTCATTTTGGGCATAATATAACATTATTTGTCGAAACATTTCTTGCGCTGATTGATATTTATAAATTGTTAAATAATTCTGGTATTCTGCTTTTATTGTACCTTCAGACATTATAATAAGGTTTTTTATATTGATCTGCTGAATCCAACTATCTAATAATTGGTTAGATACTAACAAAATCTCTAATGAATTATTATTACAATAGTCAACTAATTTATTAACACTACTAAAAGTATGTAGTTGAAATCTTTGGGAAATTTGTGATTCTAAATAATCCACTAACCGATAAACGTAATCGATTTCTGAATCGCAAATGGCAAAAATGCCCTTTTTCAAATTATCACCTCCTTTACTGGAGAATTTTCTTTGGGATTTTTCTGCAAGAAATTGCAGTTAGATAAATAAAAATATAATAGATTTTCAACATAATTCGCCGGCTCTATGTTGTAGTTAAGATTATAAAACAGAATTATTGATTTGTCTATCCCCAAATTTTATTTTTTTATTCTATATCTTTAAAACATTATTTTATACCCAATTTACTGCTATCCTATAAATATTTTAAAATAATATCCATTTTATTCTAATTTTGGGTATAGTAGTTAATTATCCTGCTTATACTATTAAAAAGATCAAGAAAGAAGGAAGAATTCTATGGATTTTATGCGCAAAAAAGACCCAAGAACAACGCAACTGAATATAATTCTAAAAGAATTAGCCGAAACCAAGTGCGAATTGGATTCGGCCTATGCTAAATTTCAAAATGTAATTGATCCAGATTTAATTGATTCTTCAATTTATGAAGTTAACGCTGTTCAAAAGCGTTATAAATTTTTATTACGCTGCGCGAAGGAATTAAGCTAGAAATCCCCGATTTTCTCCCTGCATATTAGAAAATTCTTTTAAACAGCCTTTACCATAAGTCAGTCCTGCGTATATCTGTTGAGTATTTTTCATTAACGGCTGGGAGGAATCTTTTCTGCTAATTTCTTCAAATGCCTTTCTTAAATTTTTAATTACAATCTTTGGTCCTTTTAATTCACTGCTGTCGTTTTTTATTAAACTTAATGCAAGAGAACGATTCACATAAAGATATAATCGCATCAGCTCATAGGAAATCTCGTATTGAAAATTTAATGCACTCATCAACTCCGTAACAAATGGCTGTGCTTTTCTTACTGCGTAACGGAATTCATTTTTATCTTCTTTGGCATCTGCATCTTCCGCCTCTGATAAATAAGTCAATAATATATCATAGATAACTACAACTAACTGAGTTCGGTTACTTTGTGAAATACGCAAAGTATATTCTTGAATTTTTTCTTTCTTCATATGCGAATCTCCCAACTATTGCAGTAATTGTAAAACTTGTTGTGGTTTATCATTCGCTTGGGCAAGCACAGAAGTTGCCGCCTGTGACAAAACATTATATTGCGTATAATTTGACATTTCTTCTGCCATATCTACATCTTCAATACGTGATAGAGCTGATGTCATATTCAGTTCTGATGTATCCAAACTAGCTATTGCATGGTCTAAACGATTCTGATAAGCTCCTAATTGTGATCTTACAGAAGATACTTTACTTAATGCTTTATCAAGTGCAGTAATTGCCTTTTCAAGACCTGCATCACTGCTATAATTTAAATTATTAAGTTCTAATCCTTCAAGGGACATATCCGGTATTCTTACTTCCATAATCTGGCCTTCATTTGCACCAATTTGTAAAGTCATACTTCCAATATCTTTTACATCAATTATTAGATCTTCTGAAGTTCCCGGTGTCACAGAACCAGGCGTTGTTCCGGCCATATCAACAAATACAGTCTGTGCCATACCAGGTTTTACTTTAACATTCATTTCAAACCCATTTCTGTCTGTTACTGTTACATTCATTCCATCAGAAGTAATAACTGCTGTATTTTCATATCCGATATATTCTCCTGCATCCAAAGTAAATTCTGCATCTACATCAATCCCTCTTACCTCAGTTTGTGTGGTCTGCAATCCAAGCGCACTTGCTAATGCTGCATTATCACAACTAATCTGAACACTTGCTTTGGAACCATAATCTTCTGAAACAAATACCAATCTATTTCCATATGTAAAACTTTCCGGTGTATATCCCGCATAATCTGAATCTGTTCCATAAATCGTTCCCGGAATTGCAGAAACAGAAATCAAAGTAACATCAGCCTGTTCGGCTGCACTTCTGATTTTTTCATAAACTACAGCGGAGTTATCTCCTTCTTCTATACTTACCGTCACACCATTTATGTAGATATTACCCTCCTGAGCTGCCAAAATATTACCTTGACCTGCATCTGAATTATCTCCGACATAAACAGCCTGTCTGGCATCACTTACAATCGTCAAGCCATATTCTTGTGCACTTACACTATTACTAAAATAGGTAACTTTAGCTTCTGTTTGTGCAATATAAGCTTTTTGATCTAAACTGCCATCCAGCAATGTTTTTTTATTAAATTCGGTATCTTTGGAAATTCGGTCAATTTCTTTGGACAAATTATCCACTTCTTTTTGAATGGCTTCCATATCTTCCGTTGTATTGGTTCCATTAGCCGCCTGGACCGCTAATTCCCGCATCCTTTGGATAATTGAAGTCACCTCAGACAGTGCACCCTCAGCTGTTTCAATGACTGAGATTCCATCTTGCGCATTGGTGGAAGCTTTACTGAGTCCGTTAATTTGCGCGTCCATTTTATTTGCGATAGCCATTCCGGCAGGATTATCCTTGGCATGATTTATTTTGAGACCTGAAGAAAGTCTTTCTAATGACTGTGTTAATTTATCTTCTGTTTTCAATAATTCTCTATTTGCAATAATTGCTGACATGTTGTGATTAATTTTCATTTCATTACCTCACTTTCATCTGCTATGTATATCGGTATTTTTTTTAATTTTATTAACTAATTTCTGAAAACATCTTTTGGATATTTGTTACAAAGGCTTTAGCTACTTGATATAGTTTAACTGTTTGAAGCTCATTTTCTTCTTTTCCATCTCTTTGAAGAACCGGCTTTTGATAAGAATTCGATTTAATGATACCGCTTGATACATAATTTATCTCTATCTCAGGTTCTCCTTCTATTTCTTTGGATAGGTTCGTTTCAAAGTTTTTAAAATGATTTAGGATTTCTTCTTGCTGTGATGCGATATGGCCTGTTATACTTTTTTGTGACACTAGTAACTTGACTGCAATTTTTCCTATTTTATCAAGTTCCATAGAAATGGATATCGTTCCTTTTTCTTCTTCCCCACGTACAATTTTTAAATTCATAACAGATACATCGTCTCCAACCAATATTGGAATAGCATATTGCTCGTCTTTTACTAGATTTGTCCCTATTTGAATTTCTTGACATGCGAGTTTCATTTCCCGAATATCAACACTTGTCACTTCTGCCTCCGCAAGCATTCCCTTCATTACATTCTCAGCTGTCTCGGCTAAATCGTTTTGTGCTTTTGCCATATCCTCTGGTGTCGATAAATCTTCCGCAAATCGTTTGAACGTTTCTAATATTACATCAGATAAGTCATTCTCTTTTTTTGCTTCTTCAAATAACTTTTTATACGCTTTTCCTTTTCCCTTAAGTACAGACTCAGCGGCAAGTAAATGATCCATTGTTACCGGAATATCATAATCATTAAGCATTTTAATTACATCATCTTCCATGCTTTTGATTTGGGAAAACTCCTCCAACTGCGCTTTATAAAAGCTTTGTTTTATTTCTTTTTCTTCTTGAACTTTTTGAATTTCTTGAGAAAAAATTTCAAAAGGCATATCTTCTACTACCTCGAAACTACCCTGTTCATTTACAACAGTTTTTAGTTTTTCCGGTGTAATGACCTCTAAAGTATTTTCTACTAACTGTGAATAATAAGCCGTTTCAATTTGATTTATTATATTCGTTCCTTCTACGTTCAATTGTTCCAGATTGCCAAACTGATCATTTATTTCAACATTTATTCCTTGGCTTTTCAATGTTCTTACACTCATCATCAAATTCTTCAACGTGATTTCAGCCCCTTGATTCAACAATGCTCCTACTGCGGCTCCATCCGTCTTTTCTACCTGATTCAGTAAGCGATATATTCCTATATAGGAACTTCTTTCTTCTGGGGTAATCTCATTGTTTTGTTCCAATTTATGCAGATAAGAACTAAACTTTTCTTCTTGTCCTATCCCTGATTCTTTTTTAATCTCATCTACAATTTTATTTAATTCCGCAATATCAGTTTCTAGAGGATTGATTCCTTTTCGAATCAGTTGTAACGTTACAGTAGGCGTTAGATTTTTCATTAATTTTTGAGCCTGAATGTCTTTTTCTTTTATCTGCATTATAGATTCTTCCGTAATATCCATATGGTTATAACCTAAAATCTTTACAGCCCTACAGTTATTCTGAGTAATATCTAACCCTAAATCTTTTAAAATTTCATCTACATTCTGAAATGCTTTCTGTATAGAATCTCCCATATCTGCTCTAGGTGCAGTCATTAAGGTCTCATAAGTTTCATTTGCTTTTTGCAAAACTGCCTTTATATCGCTGCCTTTTTCGCTAATATGCTTTACAGTAAAAGGAATATCTCTTCCCAACACAAAAGACGGCACTTCTTTAATAAACTCTACTGCATTCGTGGTTTGTTGATAGAGCTGCAGATTTTCTTCTGTAGGTTCTACCTGATGACGTGTAAATACATTCTCATAGGCTTGTCTTTCTATTGTTCTTAAATGTTCCACTAACTGCTCCAATTCTTGCGTCTCTACTTGAATCCCTTGTCGAGACATCTGAACCACTGAATCTAATGTCATTTTTAATCGTATTTCCTCTAATTGTCTTGCAGCAGTAAGTAGTGCAGGCTCATCTTGATTTGAGGTATTTTGTACTCCATTTATATCCTGCCCTTCTTTTTGATTTTGAATCCGTCCGAACGCTTCCAATGTTAGCGGACTATTTTGTTCTATTAATTCACTTATTTGATTCGTTGTAACGTTATTTACTATATCAAGAATCTGCTTCCCTTGCTCTAGTATTCCTAATGTTTTAGCAACGTTAGCATCTTGCGGCCTTTTCCCATCCTCTATTGCGCTTACAATACCATCCATTATATTTTCTGCAGGAATTGGCAGTTTAATATTCTCTAATTCTTTTAACTGTTCGTAAGACTCTTTTGTTAATGGAATCCCGCTCTCGATCATCCATTTGGCATCTTCTATATTTTCTTGATTAACTTCAAATCCCGCCTCTTGAATAACTTCTTCCATTGACCCCTGAAGATCCTTCCAGTTTATTTTATCTGCTTGAGGATTTTGATATTCTACACTACCGGAATATTTAGCTTTATACAGATTACCAACTGTAGGTTTCAATTGATTACGCATCATATATTGAATATTAGCAGATGTTAAGGGTTCTAATTTTTCAGCCTGATTAATTGTCTCCTGTGAATCCTTTATGTTTTCCTGTGTTGCAGGGATATCACTTTCTTCGAACTTTGAAGCCAGGCTATTTGCGATTGCACTATTACCGATCACTCCTTCTATCGTTTGAGCATTTAACTCATCTCCATAGTTTTGATAATCTTTTGATTGCGCCATTGCTATTTTTATTTTATCAACTACGGTTACAATCTCCTCTATTTCTGTATCATATAAGGATTTCCCTTCCTCATTCATCTTTTCACAATCTTTTACACTTGTCGTATTCGTGATCGTCTCAACTTGCTTTTTTATCTGTTGAATCTCATCTAATTGAGCATACTCCTGTATCTCAGTTTTAGAATCAATAGCCTCAAAAATACCTCTATCCTCTTCACTATGCAAAATTTGATAACTCTCATTTTCTTTTATCGTATTCTGTTCTGATTTTTGTATCGTACTACTAACATTTTTCCATAATTCATTCCCATTATTTTGAATTATCACATCGTTGGCATTCTGGTAATCTATTTTCATTGAATCCTCTCCGTTCACTTACTTTTATAATTTAGATATTAAAGTATTTGATATCTATTTCGACAGATTTCACAGATTTCTTAACAACAAAAAATAAGCTGCTTACTAAATAGTAAACAGCCCTTATTTTAAAATAGAAATACACCTATACCATATGCCGGCAGTTCGTATCCAATTGAATATTCTCTACCGTCACATTCTTGTTTCACCGATTTATAAATCTTAGCCGATTCAACATTTATATCTTGTGAAGTATTATCTAAAATCAATTTGTAATTTTTAAGTTTTGGCACCCCTACCCGATAATCGTTTCTTGCTACCGGCGTAAAATTAAATACAAATAATAAATTATTCCTGCCTGTAGATGACTTTCGGATAAAGCTAAAAATGCTTCTATAACTGTCATTTGCATTGATCCATTCAAACCCACTGGGCTCATGGTCCAATTCATACATTGCAGGATATTTCTTATATAACTTTAATAGACTTCTCATGAATCCTTGTAACTGTTGGTGCTCACTATTTGCTAGTAGAAACCAATCAAGTTCTCTATCTTCATTCCATTCACGAAGCTGCGCAAAGTCCTGACCCATAAATAATAATTTTTTTCCCGGATGCGCTATCATGAAAGCATATGCTACTTTCAGATTTGCAAACTTTTCATCTTCTTCACCAGGCATCTTATTCAACATAGAACATTTTAAATGTACCACTTCGTCATGTGATAAGACCAAAATATACTTTTCACTATAATTGTAGCTCATGGCAAAAGTCATTTTATGATGATTATCCTTTCTAAAATAAGGATCTAATTTCATATAATCTAAGAAGTCATGCATCCATCCCATATTCCACTTATATGTAAAATGCAAACCTTCCTCTTCGGCCCTGCCCGTAACCTTAGGCCATGCAGTAGATTCTTCTGCTATCATCATGACACCATTATTTCTTCCGGTTATCAAAGTATTAATATGCTTGAAAAAGTCTATCGCTTCCAGGTTTTGATTTCCACCATATTTATTTGCAATCCATTGTCCATCTTGTTTTCCATAATCTAAATATAACATAGATGCAACTGCATCTACTCTCAACCCATCAATATGATAATGCTCTATCCATAAAAGAGCACTGCCAATCAAAAAGTTTCTGACCTCATTTTTTCCATAATCAAAAATCTTAGTTCCCCAATCAGGATGTTCCCCTTTTTTTGGATCTTCATATTCATATAAACTTGTGCCATCAAACTCTGCCAATCCATGAGAATCCTTCGGAAAATGTGCTGGTACCCAATCTAAAATAATTCCTATTTTATTTCTATGCAGATAATTTACTAAATACATAAAATCCTGAGGTGAACCATATCGCGAAGTCGGTGCATAGTAGCCGGTCACCTGATACCCCCATGATCCGTCATACGGATATTCCAAAATTCCCATTAATTCAACATGAGTATAGCCCATTTCGTGCACATACTCCGTCAATGAATGAGCAAACTCACGATAATTATATAAACTATCATCTCCGCACCGTCCTAAATGACGTTTCCATGAACCAGGATGTACTTCATATATTGCGATTGGCTGATGATCAAGTCCATTTTGTGCCCTTTTTTTCATCCATATAGTATCCGTCCACTTAAATCCCTCAATATCGGCAACAACGGAAGCATTTCCCGGTCTTAACTCGGCTGAATTCCCATATGGATCAGTTTTGTATAACAGTTCACCATCTTTTGTTTCTATCTGGTATTTATACATAGCCCCTTCGGAAACATTAGGAATGAATAACTCGTAAATTCCCATGGGTTCAAGGCGCTTCATAGGATTCTTATGAAAATCCCAATTATTAAAATCACCTATTACACTTACTCTCTTTGCATTTGGTGCCCATACAGCAAATCGTACTCCCGGCACATCTCCTTCCTTTATCGGATGTGCCCCCAGTTTCTTATAGATATCATAATGTGTTCCTTGTCCGAACAAATACATATCCAATTCAGAAAAACCACCTAATTCTTCTGTTTTTACCTGAGGGGTACTTTTTGTCTTTCTGGCTCTTTTTACTTCTGACACTTCTAAATCTGATGTTTTTGCCATAAGTAACACCACCTTTGCTATTTTATTTTAGAAATCACCAAAATCTTTTTCCCGTAAAATTACGTAATCCTCTTCATTATATCTTCTGGAGAGTAAAATATCTGCCAATTTCTTCATACGGCCTTTTTCTGAATTAGAAATTGCCTCATCGATAATCTCTTTTACTTCTATTAAAGTAGTTGCAACATCCAGCTTCTCAACACTTCCAATCCGATTGTAGAGTGCTAATGTTCCCATTTCATCCAAATCATATGCTAATTCATTTGCATATGCTCTTCCGAATGCAACAAGCTCATCATTGTTTAAAATAGGAATCTGTATCCTTTCAGTAAATTTTTGGGTGAATTTATTATTTAATTCGAGCAATTTTTTCAATGAAGCTTCATCATCTTCCATGATTACTAATAAATTATCTGTATCCTTTTCCATAGCAGCTGACATTTTCATTAATGTATCTGCTTCTAAATCACCTGCTTTTTCAATAATTAAATAACCGCCTGCCATCTTTCTGAAAGTAGCTTCTATATCTTTTTTATTTAAAACTGTACCTTTCACTTTCCCGACTTTACCGGTATTTTCATTTTTGTCCTTTTGAATCGCCTTCACAATATCTGTAGCTAATGTAGTTTTTCCCATACCCGACTCTCCGGATATCAAAATATTTCCACTATTAGATGTTGTATCTTGAGCTCTGAAAATATGCACATGATATAACACATCACATATTTGTTCTTCCATTTCACGAACATGTGCAAAATAAGTGAAAATTTTTCTCTGCTCTTCCGTCAACTCATTTTGTCTTTCTCGTGAACCTGCCATATTGTCAGTCTTATTAACTTTCTTTGAAGATTTCTTGTGTTTCTTTCTCTTTTTGTATTCTTCTTTATCATTATTCTTTGAGTTACTGTCATCATTTTTCTTTGGTGAGAATAGTGACTCTATTTTTTTATTTTCTTCCATATCCTGAGGAACATCTTCCTGTTGATTTGTGATCAACTCTTCTTGGTCTGATTTTTCTTCTTCCGGTTCCTTATTTTCCTCTTCGATTTCTTGTTCTGATTCAGATATGATTGCCTGTAATTCATTTAAAGGTAACTTCTCAGTTAATTGATCATCAACTTCTTCCTGAAATGGTTCTTCGTCTACTGTTAACAAAGCTTCAACTTCCGATTCCAAATCATCCGATATTGACTCTTCAGCTGCTAATTCTTCTTTCAGCACTTCATTCTCTTCATCAACAATCTCTTTTTCAGTCTCCTCTTCAAGAGGTTCTTCAGGTATCTGAGGAATGTAATCAGTCAAACAACCCATAATATCCTCTGCCTGCTGCAAGGCTTTACTTTTGGCCTCTTCCAAACGTCTTTGCTCTGCAATAGCAATCGCTTCTTCCGCAGCTTTTTTGGTCTTTTCCCACTCAGCCAGAATATCCTCAATACTCATCTGACCTGTTATCTGCTTTTCAACCATAGGTTCTTCCGGTACATAAAGACTAATCTGCCCATCTGTATCTTCAGCAAGCATTTCACGGAAATCAGTATTAAAAGAATTCTTAACATTATTATCTCCTAATCTGTTTACGTTTTCTTTATAGTCTCTCTGAGTCCTATCAGTTGGTTTTCCTTTATAGTCATTTCTATTAAGCTTATCCTCATGTTTTTTCATTTCCTGTGCTTCTTTCTCTTCCCGCTGTTTCCAAATTTCCTGTGTCTTCTGAAGCTCTGGAATATTACTTCCATTTACTAGTTTTTTAATATGATTCATAGAGCTTGATACTGCCCCTGCTTCCGTCGCATGCATAATCTGTTTCATCTCTTTGGCTAATTCTGCCTGAAGATTCATTGTATTAAAACGTTCAGGAGACATACTTCGGAGGTTTTTTCCATTCTTCTCAGATAAAATATTTCCGGCTTTTTTATTCATTTCATATAAGTTTTCTACACTCTTTTTGTTTTCAAACTTATCCATTTGTTCCGGTGTCAGAGGTTCATAAATCATTTTCAACTCCATAGCTTTCTGAACATATTTACCTTCACCGAACCATAAAATAATGTCATTACATTCCTGAACACATGCCTGTACCATTCCTGCCTTATGATATAAATAAGCCAGCTCATAAGCCCATTCATCAGAATATTCCATATCGCGAAGTCTTTCCAGAATAACAATCAGCTCTGATAAAGATTTTCTGGTTCCTTTCGCAATCTTATATCTCAAAACATATTTCATGGAGTCTCTTGGTGCCACTTCTATAAAATCTTCATAATACTCTTTTGCTTCTTCAAAATTTCCTAAATGAATCGCATTTTCAGCTAACCGGTAAACAATCATTCTTCCTAAAGGAGAACGGTCATAAGCTAACATCAGTATATCTTTACTTTCTTCATATTTTCCAACTTTTTCATAAATATCACTAATATTACAAAGTTCAGAAACGCTTTTTGCTTTTCTCCAGTCAACGGTATCTGCAATCGCTGCAGCGGCTTGGTAATCTTCATTTTCTTTCAATTTTTGAATCTGCTCAAGTTTTATCCGGAATTCGTATTTATCCACTTATCTCACCTCTAAAGTTTATGTTTCCTTTTCATTTTTATTTACGATTTATTTTAAGGGTAAAATACCCCCAATTTTAGATATAATTACGTAATAAGTTTAACATATTGAAAAATACTTGTCAAAAACTATCTTATTTAATTAGACTCAAAAAAAGAACCTATTGATGTACCGAAGTATCAATAGATTTTCTTTTAATTCTGCTGCATTTCCTATATAACTCTTTCAATTGTAATATTAACTTTATAATTTGCCCAAATCAATAATTCATCTAAAAATTGGTTCAAATGCTGATAACTCTCTACTTGTACTTTAAGTATATAGCATCCTTCACCACTAATACGGCAAGCCTCTAAAACAGATGCATTTGCTTTAAGAAATCTTCTGAAGCCAATATGATCCGTCGATTTCATGAAAACCATAACAAAAGCTTCCATCTTATTTCCCATTTTTTCTAGATTTACTTTTACTGTATATCCCTCTATAATCCCTAAATTTTCCATTGATTGAATACGATTTTTTACAGCCTGGCCACTCATATGAACGTATTTACCAACTTCCTTCCATTGCATACGTCCATACTTTTGCAGTATTTCTAATATTTTAAAATCTGTTGAATCAAGCATAACTTTGCAAATCCTTTCATAAATCAAGTTCTACTTCCTAATATCTTGAACCTATCAAGTGAATTTTTTGTTAAAATAAATATAGCACAAACAAAAACTTACGACAATCATCAAGGAGGAACAAACTAATGAAGATTCAATTAATACGACATGCAACCCATTTGATATATTATAACGGCAAAAAAATTCTGGTCGATCCTATGTTCAGTCAAGCGAACACACTCGCGCCCATTAAAAATGTGCCAAATCATACACTAAATCCCTTAGTTCCACTTCCTCTATCTTTGGAAAGTTTAACAGATTGTGATATGATACTTCTCACCCACACCCACCGGGATCATTTTGATGAAGCCGCAATCTTGGCCTTACCAAAAGATAAGCCCATGCTTTGTCAAACAGAAGATGTAAAAAAATTAAGATCCCATAATTTTACGAAGATACATGAAATCAAAGAGACTTTTTCCTTTGAAGGAATTGAATTTATTCGAACGAAAGCCAAGCACGGACATGGAGCTATCGGTGCCACAATGGGACCTTCTTCTGGTTTTATTTTAAAATCTGCAAATGAACCTGCGGTATATATTACTGGTGATACTGTCTTTTTCCCTTGTATTTCCGAAATTATTACATTACATCAACCAAAAGTTATTGTTGGATATTGTGGAGAAGCCAAATTTTCGCTCGGTAGAGCCATCACCCTGAGCACAAACGATATAATGAAAATATGTAAGCTTATGACTAATTCTATCTTTTGTGCAATTCACATGGAGGCCTGGAATCACTGTCGACTGACTCGGGAAGACTTAAAGAAAGCGGTTTTAAATGAAGGATATCAAGAATTTATTTGGATTCCGGAAAATGGTGATTTTCGTGTGTTTGACTAATGATACATAGCGGAACTTTTTCTGTATTCTTAAATCAACAACCGTCTTAACTTAAATGAATGTATTGAAATTGAGCCTAAAAAACTGCCGCAAACCTTTTGCAGCAGTTTTTATATTTAATTTTATTAACTTTATTGAATTAATCGAAGTTATCCTTGTAAACATTTCCTGACTACAATCTACTCCTTCTCTTCATAAAAATCATGTGGTATTATTCAATATGATGACATCTTTTACACTCAAAAATCCGTATTCTTAATCCTTCGATTATCTTTATCATTTTTCACTCTAAAACGGATATGCTTTCAATAACTTTATTTTCAGGAAATCCATATGCCCTACCACGTTCATATTGATGATACTAGAATCTTGCATTTCCAATGGACTCACCTCTTATTTCCATTCCCGGTACCTTTTTTGGAATTTATGTTTTGTAATTACAAATATAATATAACAGATATCCTTTTAATTGTCAATTCTATTTCCGTCATTTTATTTATAATTTCGACTATTTATTTCTGTTATTGTTTTAAACTGTCTTTTTTGAATATATTTTTTATTTTTTCAAAATATTTAAGTCTTCTAACTTAACTTTGCTTTTTAATATAGAATATAAAAGTGCTGCTTCATGACATTAAGTCATTACACAGCACTCCCATCCTTTATTTTTTATTAAAATTAATCAAGCATCCTCTTAATATAATTTCTCTTTCGTCATCCGTCAATTCACCCAGCTTCAATGTAAATTCTTTCATTGTATCTCCTACAACATAAGCTTTTAGTTCGGACTCTTTCTTTTCAACAGCTTTTCTTATTCCAGGAATAAAAATATAATCCGAATTCTTAAATGGTAGTTCTCCCTTTTCAATAAGAAATGGAAGCATACCCCAGTTGATTAGATTGGAACGGTAACGTTTTGTTGCATATTCATTTGCGATGTTTGCCCAGCCGCCAAGTACTTTTTGGCAAGATGCAGCCTGTTCACGCGCAGAACCATCTCCTGGTTTTACAGCAAAAATGGTACTTCCTATACACATATTTTCACTTGTAATCTCTGAATTATGCTTTTTAATTTTTTCAATCACAGGAACAATTTCTTCAAAAGCTTCTCCTGGATTTTCTCCTGCAACTCTAGCCTTTTCAGCTAATTGCACTTCTTTGGCACGTCCTACATAAGCCGGATCTCTACGAGATAATGTAAACTCAGCAAGACCAAGTGGATTGGAACGATAAGAAGATGTTTCACCAGAAGGAATCAATTCATCTGTCGTGGTAACAGGATCATGAATTTCGGAAACTACTTTTAATACCATATTATCTCCTAGAGGAGACATTTCCGGCCAGTCTTTAATGTTCGGACCAAACTTAATATCAACAGAAGCATCTGCTGCCCCTTTGCTGTCATAAATACGGTTTTGATATATTGTTTTATCAAAGAAATATTTCGGGTTCGTATATTCAACATCTATGTCAGTTGCTGCTGTCAAATATCCTTTATTCGCAGCTGTTGCAGCAATTGAACGTGCATCCATCAGTGCAACAGAAGAAATCTGTCCATTTTGTAACTTAGATCCTTCACGATTTGGAAAGTTCCTTGTCGTATGACGGATACTGAACGCATTATTGGAAGGAGTATCACCTGCACCAAAACATGGTCCACAGAAAGCAGTCTTTACAACGGAACCGGTTGCCATCAAATCAGCAATCGCTCCATCCCGTACTAACTCCATGTAGATTGGCGTACTTGCCGGATATACACTTAATGTAAATTCGTCGGGTCCAATACTTGCGCCTCTCAATATATCTGCTGCTGCCGCTATATTTTCAAATCCACCACCTGCACATCCTGCAATAATACCTTGATCTACATATAGTTTTCCATTCTTCACTTTATCTTTTAATGAGAATTCTACGGAATCTCCAAGACTTGTAAGAGCACGTTTTTCACATTCATCCAAAATATCTAACAGATTAGCATTAAGTTCCTCAATCGTATACGTATTACTTGGATGGAATGGCATTGCAATCATTGGTTTGATTTCGCTTAAATCAATCTCAATCATTCCATCATAATATGCAACTTGTCCAGGATTCAATTCTTCGTATTCCTCTACTCTTCCATGAATCTCATAAAATTCTTTCACTTTTTCATCTGTTTTCCAGATTGAGGAAAGACATGTGGTCTCTGTCGTCATAACGTCAACTCCGATACGGAAATCAACACTTAAATTCGCAACACCAGGGCCAACAAATTCCATAACTTTATTATTTACATAACCATTTGCAAAAACTTCTCCAATTATAGCAAGAGCAACGTCTTGTGGCCCTACACCTTTCATTGGTGTTCCCGTCAAATAAACGCCTACCACCTTCGGCATATTAATATCATATGTCTGAGATAATATCTGTTTCACTAACTCGGGACCACCTTCACCCATCGCCATGGTTCCAAGGGCTCCATATCGGGTATGACTATCCGAGCCCAAAATCATTTTTCCACCACCGGCAAGCATTTCCCTTGCATATTGGTGAATGACTGCTTGATGCGGAGGCACATAGACACCGCCATATTTTTTTGCACAAGTCAGACCATACATATGATCATCCTCATTAATCGTTCCGCCTACTGCACACAAACTATTATGACAATTAGTCAGAACATACGGAACAGGGAATTTTTCCAAACCGGAAGCTCTTGCTGTTTGTATGATTCCTACAAAAGTAATGTCATGTGAAGTTAATTTATCAAATTTAATTTTTAGTTTCTCCATATTACCGGAAGTATTATGGTCCTCTAAAATACGATAAGCAATTGTATTCTTAGCTGCCTCTTCTTGGGCTGGCGCACTGCCTGTCTTACTTTGCAAAACTGCCCGTGTATCTTGACTATCTGGAATTATTTCGGTACCATTGATTAAATATGCACCGCTTTGGTATAATTTCATTGATTGGCCTCCTTAGTTTTTTTCATTATCAATTTTATATTATACTTGCACATCCGCTATATTGCAAGTAAAGGCGAAAAAGAACAGTACATTATGATTTCATAAGACTCAGCGGAAAAATGATTTTTTATAAAGAAAAAGAGCATCGCCCCATAACTAAAAATTAGTTATGAGTAACACTCTTTTATAAATTACTAAGAACTTAATAAGTTTTAATAAGGTATTAGAATAATTCATCTCCACTTTTATAGTTGAAACCTGGATGATTATCAAATCTAACAGCACCTATGACTGCCTTCCCTTTTACTGCTCTATTTACTATTGCAGTACCTTCTATTCCGAATCCAGCACAAAGTTCTATTGCGGTAATGCCTTCCTCAGCTAATTCAATTGCTACTTTTTCAGCTTCTTGATAATTATCAACGCCTACTACAGTTAATGATACGTTTGGGGTATCTACTACTGTTTTGTGGTTCTTGGGATTAGCTTCTGGAGCTATAAACATAAACGCTGCTTTAAGTTTCATATTTATTCCTTCCTTTCAATTCAATGTCACTATGACAAAATTTAAATATGATTATTTAAGGTACATTAAAAACAATAAATATGATTGCTTGTCCGTTCTTATTTATGATTTTTTATGTATTTCTACACACATTATCATAATATTTGTTCGTATGTCAAGACTAAGTAAAACTATCGTCTTTCATTATTTTTCAGCTATAACCTTATCAATAATCAACACCGCCTGATCAATTTCTTTCTCTGTCACTGTTAATGGTGCTATAAAACGGACTACATTATGATCACTTCCACAGGTCAGTAGCAGAAGACCTTCTTCTAATGCCTTCTTTTTTATATAACTTGCTAGTTCTCCATCGGGATTTCCTTGTTCATCTACAAATTCAATCCCACACATCAAGCCGATTCCCCGTACTTCCCCAATGATATCTGTGTACTTTTCTTGTAAAGAATATAAGCTTTCCATGAGATATTTTCCCATAGTCTTACAATTATCTAATAGATTTTCTTCTTCAATAATTTCTAATGTCTTCAACGCTGCTGCACAGGCAAGCGGATTTCCGCCAAAGGTTCCACCATGCGCACCGGCAGGCCACTTCCTCATAAATTCTTTCTTTGCAATTAAAGCTGCTAATGGAATTCCCCCGCTTAATGCTTTCGCAGAGGTAAGAATGTCTGGCTTTACATCAAACGTCTGATAAGCAAACAGTTCTCCTGTCCTGCCAATACCCGTCTGGATTTCATCATAAATTAAAAGTATACCATGTTTATCGCAAATCCTTCTTAACCCTTGCAAAAACTCTTTTGGTGGTACAATATATCCCCCTTCTCCCTGTACCGGTTCCACGATCATTGCAGCAATACAAGCCGGATCAATTAATTTATGGAAGATACTATCAAACTGTTTTAAACATTCCATATTACAATGACATTTCTCTTTTCCAAATGGACATCGATAGCAGTTCGCATAATCTGCCCAATAAACGCCCGGCATCAATGGTTCATAATATTTCCGATAGGCGGAACTGGAACCTGTTATGGAACAACAGCCTATTGTCCTTCCATGAAAAGAATTTTTAAAGGAAATAATTCCTGGACGCCCTGTTATGTATTTAGCTAACTTCAACGCACCTTCATTCACTTCTGCTCCGGAATTACTGAAATATACCATGGTATCTCCGCCCGTTAATTCAACAAGCTTTTCTGCCAAAGCTACATAAGATTCATAATATACAACATTATGTCCAACATGAATCATCGTGTTGAGCTGCTCTTTCACTGCTTCCACTACTTTTTTATTCTTATTCCCCAAATTGTTAACTGCTACACCACTGGCAAAATCCAATATCTTTCTGCCATCCTCTGTATATAAGTAATAATCTTCAGAATTAATGACTCCAAGCGTTGTAGCCCTGTTCGCAACAGGAGGCATTACTTTTGTTGCCCTCTCATACATAGATTTCATCAAACCACTCCCTTATCATTTACTGGCTTACCGTAATAGGTAAGTGCGACCATTTCTTTCATTACCTCTATGTCCACTTCTACAGGATTTACTTTCGTGGCTCCCAACATGGAATGTTCTACAAGTTTATCAAATTTTGATAGATACTCTTCTTCCGATAATCCCGCATCATAAAAACAGTTTGGAATCTGAAGCTCTTCTCGCATCTTTCTTATACTATCTACAATATCATTACATTTACAATGGTAAGACAAGTTTTCTAATTTCTCTGCAACTAAATTATTTCTTCTGTTATATTCTAAAACATACGGTAATATAATGGCATTCGCTAAACCATGTCCCAGATTAAATATAGCACCGTAAGAATGTGCGATTCCATGCACCATGCCAAGTCCAACATTAGCAAAACCTATTCCAGCCATAGCCTGATAATTATGTACCTTTTCTCTGCTTTCCAGTGTTGCATCCGTACAAGATATCGGCAGCCATTGCATCAATCCTTCAATCGCTGCCCGGCACAACCCCTCATTAAAATCATCTAAATTGTGATTGGTATATGCCTCTATTGCATGTGTTAATGCGTCCATTCCGGTCTCCGCAGCGATATGAAACGGCATAGTCATTGTAAGCACCGGATCTAAAATTGCTATATCAGGTCTTAAACAATCTGTCATGATTGGAACCTTTAACTCCTTTTTGGCATCTGTTATCACGGTACCTCTTGTTACTTCTGAAGCAGTTCCAGAGGTTGTAGCCACACAGATTAATTCTGTTTTCCGATTTTTAGGAATTAATCCTTTTTGTATCCGTGACAAAACATTATCAAAATTTAATTCAGGAAACTCATAAAATAAAAGCATTGCCTTGGCAGCATCCATTGCTGAACCGCCGCCAATAGCCAATACAAGATCCGGGGTTTCTCTTTTCATACATTCAACCCCTTCCATTACTTCATCAATGGTCGGATTTTTTTTGATTCCCGAGTATACCGTTACTTTACTATTAGATTCTTTAAGATATCTTTTAACCCTTCTGATAACACCGGATTTTTCCATGGAACTTCCGCCTGTTACAATAAATGCGTGCCTGCACTCCACCTGTCTTAAGTATTTTAGGGAATCCGGACCTATTACAATTGCCTTTCCACTCAGAACTATTCTTTTCATGTGATCTTCCTCAATTCTTTCTCTTAATTCATAAGCTACTAAACTAGTTCAAATACTTTTTCCTTGTTGCCAGTTAAATAATAAGCTAAGTTTTCACCACTGATTCTTCGATGTTTTTCGAAGGATGTGTCGGAGTAAAATGCACTATGTGGTGTTATTAGTACATTATCCCGATTTAAGATTGGGTGTCCTTTTAGAACCGGTTCTTCCTCTTCCAATACATCTAATCCTGCTCCTTTAATCAGTTCTCTGTCTAAAGCTTCTATCAAATCGGCTTCGTTCACACTTCCTCCCCGTCCTACATTAATAAAAAACGGATGTTTTCTCATTTTTTCAAATGCTTCTAAATTGAAATAATGATAGTTCTCTTCTGTCAGATTCATATGATTTGAAATAATATCAGCTTCTCTTAATGCCTGCTCTTTATCAACTAACATTACATCAAGATTTTGTGCAATTTCTTTTGATAAATATGGATCCACGGCGATTACTTTCATGCCAAAAGCTTTAGCTCGAACTGCCACCGCCTGCCCAATCTTACCAAATCCAAAAATTGCAAGCGTTTGCTCTTTTAATGGTCTGCCTCCATCAATTTCATGATATCTCCATATATGATCCTTCTCAATTCGATTGCCGTAATACTTCAGATTTCGGTTTAATCCCAGCATAAAGGCCAAAGTGTGTTCTGCTACCTCATCCGTACAATATTCAGCAATATGACAAATTGCGACTCCAAATTCCTTTGCATCTTCTAAATTTACATTTTGATAACCTGCCGCACTAATCGATACACATTTCAGACTCTTTGTCTGATGTAATAATTTTCGGTTAATAGGAAGGAAGGTAGTAAGAAGACCTTCTGCATTTTCTAGTGCATTTACTAATCCTTCTTCATCTTCATATGGATACAACTTAATTTCCGCATCCGGTATAATATTTAAAATAGCTTGGTACATTACTTTATAATCATTCTCCATTACTTCCGGGGTATCACTAATTACAATTTTTCTCATTTTTCTCTCCTCTAAGATTTTTTAAAAAATTTTAAAATTTCAGTTAACGCATTCACTACTTTCACCATTTCTTCTTTTGTACCAATTGTAATTCTTAAATAATTATCAATTCGTTCTTGAGAATAATGTCTTACTAATATTCCTCTTTTTTTTAATTCCTTTTCTAACAAACCAGCATAAATGTATGGATGCGTAACAAATACAAAATTTGTATGTGTATTAATTGACTGAAATCCCAGTTCAATCAATTCTTTTTCTAAATATTCCCTATTTTTAATAACTTCCTGAATACATTTGATAAGATAATCGGTATCCTGGATAGCTGCAGTTCCCGCCGCCAATGCCAGGGAACTTAAATTATAAGGATTAAAAGTAAATTTAATATTATTCAAATCTTCAATAATATCCTTAGATGATATCGCATAACCAATTCTTGCTCCAGCCATATTCCGGGACTTAGAAAAAGTCTGAACAACCACAAGATTTGGATATTTATCAACTAAACATACACATGATTCATTACCATAATCTACATATGCCTCATCAACAATTACCATTCGTTTCTTATTTGCTGCCACGATACGTTCGATCTCTTCAACTGAAAGTCTTATTCCTGTAGGGTTATTAGGATTTGCAAGGATAACATCCCGATCAGATTTAATATAATCATCAACATCTATGGTGAAGTCTTCCTTTAATGGAATCTGAAGCATATCTAATCGATATGTTTTTGCATATGTTCTGTAAAAATCGTAGGTAATATCAGGAAAACATACTTTCATTCCTGGCTTAAAAAAGCTCAAAAACAGAAAACCTAAGACTTCATCTGCTCCGTTCCCAACAAAGACCTGATCCGTATTGACCTTGTATACCTTTGCAATTGCTTCTCTTAATACCATGCAATGAGGATCCGAATAATGACTCATTCCATTAATTTCTTGATTTGATATTGCTTCAAGTACTTTTGCAGATGGTTTGAACGAAGATTCATTCGCATTTAGTTTTATATATTCCCTATCATTAGGCTGCTCACCTGGAACATATGGCTCCATTTCATTATATTCGTCACACAAAAAATAACTACTCATAAAATCACCTCCTCTATTCTCGCCATAATGGAAAAGTCATACAGTGAGGCCCGCCTCCTGCTTTCAAAATTTCAGTAATATCCAGCGGAATCACTTCCATTCCCTCTTTGGATAATGCTTCATTCACGACTTCATTATGTTTTAACGATAATACTCTGTGGCAGCCTAGACTTTGCAGGTTACAACTATGATAAAATATTGTTTCTTCTGGAACGCAGACTAACTTAATATCCATTTTCCTCAAATACTTCTGAAAGTATTCCGGTAAGCCTTCTTTATATGCAACAGCCAAATGGTCATCAACCAAATTAAAGCACATGTCCAAATGCAGATACTCCGACTTTAATGGTACTGGAATTACATCATATCCATAAGGTAACAACTGTTTCTGTATCTCTTCTACTCCTCTCTCATTGCTTCTGTCAGCCATTCCAATAGCAATTGTTTTTTCATTCAGAAACGCAAAGTCTCCCCCTTCAAAACAACCTTCCTTTACTTGCGCAATCATTGGTATTTCAAGCATTTTCATCTTATTTTTATAATCAATCTGTTCCAGTTCTCTTATCGGAAGCTTAAATCTTCCTAAAATATAACCTTCTTTCACACATCCTCCAAAGTCTCTTGCAAATACAGAATTTGGACGTTTGGGATCTGCTTCTAAAAATTCTATCTCTACCCCTGCCTGTTTGTAGGCATTAACTAATGCCTCATGTTCTCTTAACATTTTCTCACTGTCTAATACGCTGCTTTTCCATTTTTTCGCTATTTCATTAATTGGCGCAGGTTTTAAGTATTCCGGTTTTGATAATAAAACCCTTTTTAACCTTGCCGTTCCGTTTCTAACAAACATTTTTAAATCTCCTTGTTATGATAAATAAAAGTCAACAGTTTCTTTTATCAGTTCTGGAAGAACTTGAAATGTATAAGATATATTTACTCTTTCTGACCACTTATGCGCATCCTTTCCATAGCCCCCAAAGTTTACAGCCGGTATATTTAACGATTTGATCTCATGAAACGGCAATGGGTATAATAACTTTTGTTCAGGAAAGTTCCTGCATAGTAATTCAATTGCTTCTTCATCATCATCAATCTTAAGGTAACTGCTATCTGTAAGACTTGGAAAAAACCGTTGTAATTGATAAGATTCCTCGAATTTTTCGCCAACCCTCTTTGTGATATTTCTTAAAGCAGAGACTATTTCCTCCTCTTTATCTTGCAACGTATTATGTGGACAAAAAGGTGCTGCAAAAAAAAGAACAATTACGGGATTCATTATCTTAGCCTGATTTAAAAGAAAGCGAACCAAAGGTATCGGAATTTCTCTTTTGTCCATTCCATCTTTTAAGGCTTTTTCTGCCATAGTTTTTAAAATCTTCTCTAATTCTTCAGAGCCCATATTCTTTTGTACCAGACTTAGTAACTCCTGATAAGTCAATACCTCTGTTTGATAATCCTGTTTTTCATATTTTTGACCTGTCAATCTGCAGTAATCTTTATATCTGTTATGTAACATTTGCAGAACTTCATCAAATACTTCTGCGGCAGCGGTTTTTAATTTATCGATTGTGCATTCCATAGATGCATTATGTACAAAATAATTAAAATAAACAAACGCATCATTAGGGGTCTGCACATTATACCACTCTTTTAAATCTTTCATCTTCAGCACTGCCGGAGGTAGGGTATATTCACCTTTAAACTCATCACAAAAGTCGGTATTGAGATTAATCTTCTCTACTAATTTTGCCGCAACTGCTGCCGCATCAAACCCTTCAAAACACTGTCCCACATGAGTCTCTTTTCCTTGAATATAAAAACATGGGAGTAGTTTTCCTACCGCGCCTGTATAAACGTATTTTTTGGTGTCCCCAGGATACAATGGACATATATAATCGTTATTAATTGCAAGCTTATATACTAATCCATATTTCTCTTTTAATTCATGTAAAATAAGTATTCCCTCTAAAATACCGGTATGAAGGTTTTCCTCAACTGGGTTAAAAGAGACCAATATATTACCGGATAACTCATTTACTTTTTGGCTAAATTCTTTCAGTAAGGTGAGAAATACCGCATCTCCGCTTTTCATATCTAAGGCCCCTCTTCCAAATATATAATCTCCCGATTCTAAATCTTCTTTAACATCTATTGGCAGCTTAATCTCTTTGAGTTTTTCCATAAGTTCATCAACATCACATGCATACGCTTCTAACGAAGCATAATCTTCTATACCAACCGTATCTGTGTGGCCATGAAAAAAAATCGTATCTGCTTTCTTTTCCTTTTCCCCAATTAGTAACGCAAATACATTTCTCCTTTCCAGCGGATCTTCTTTCAAAGGTTGAACAATTACCTGTTCAGAGTGTTCTTTAAAATAAGGAATATCCCGAATATAGTTTTCAATAAATTGTCCAATCTTTTTTTCACCGGGAGTTGTATTTACGCTGGGAATCCCAACTAACTCTTTTGTCAACTGTAACATTTCCTGATACATAACTTCCTCCTTCTTCCTGTATGATATAAACTAAAAAAGCACCTTTCATAGTCTTCTATGAAAAGCACCTTCGCCTTAATAAAAATATAATAGCAGATAAATCTTTGTCTTTACTATAGCACCTGAAACAAATTTACCCCCGTCCTCTTTGTAACTTTTACAATATTAATTAATTATGAATAAACTAACTTTTTGTTGAATTTAAAAACCTTATCTTATATAATATAACATTATTTAGGAGGTCTTTTTATGTTTAATGTAGCATCACTTTTTCAATTTGATTTCTTTTCAAAATTCACTATTATTGCAGGTGAATCCGGGTTAAATCGTAATATTTCCAATGTAGTTATATTAGAATACGAGGAATTTGAACATAATTATTCTGGTTTTCATGAAGGTGATTTTGTACTCACTTCGCTTTTTTATGCCAAAGACAATCCCAATTTGATTCAATCCTCATTTTCTCGCCTTATGGATATAGGTGTTTGTGCCATTGCAGTAAAAAGTGTATATTATACGGAATTACCGAAAGAAATCATTGCACTTGCCGACAATAAAAAGGTTCCTATCTTTTTGTTTCACTCTATCTATATGGAGGACCTTATCTTAAATATAAGTGATTACATACGCTCTACCAGGCAGTTTGATTATTATGAGAAGAATCTAGATCAACTGTTAAAAGAAAATCCTGCTCCGGAAGCCATAACATCCTTTATAAAGGACGTTAATATGGAATTTAATAGTTATATAACATCTATGTATTTAGAATACAAAGACACAATAGATTCTATCACTTTTGGACGTGACTTTAACAATTTACTCTACCGCAAATCCCAGCTTCAAAATACCAATCAATTTTTCTGTATGAAGTATAAAAATGGCTTACTCTTTCTTTATCACTATAAAGAACCAATGGATAGTGATACGGTACTCAACAATTGGCACTGGATCATTCGTGATTTATCTCTGGTTCGCGAACAGTTCAATATAGGAGTAACAGAACAGGTTCTTCCTATAAACAAGGCTGATATTTCAATACGCCAAAGTTTGTATACGATTCATGCCTCTTCTAAAGATAATGTAAACTATGATAAGTATGGCGATATTGGAATATATAATATCATTCTTCCGCTCAAAGAAAATCGATATGCTTTTCATTACCTGCAGCTGAAATATAAAAAACTAAAAAATTATGACAACAAACATGGAAAATGTCTCATTCAAACGCTTGAACAATATGTCTCTCAAAATCATCAGATTGATACGACTGCAAAAATACTTTTCCAGCATCCAAATACAATACGTTATCGGATTCAAAAAATTAAGTCTATTCTTGGATGTAAAAATGATTTCGAGTTTGAGGTCGTTTCAACTTTTATGATTAAGGCAATTCATGATACGAATTATGAGTATAACTAGAATAATTTTATGTCCTACACAAAATAGGGTTCAACGTTTTCGATAAAAATGCCTTCAAATTTTCATTTTTAGGACGGTCGAATACTTCCTCAGGTGTTCCTTCCTCTGCAACGACTCCTTCATATAAAAATATAATTCGATTAGCTATCATTCTGGCAAAACCCATTTCATGGGTCACACATATCATAGTCATCCCTTCATTCGCAAGGGATTTCATCACTTCTAAAACTTCTCCTACCATTTCAGGATCTAGTGCTGAAGTAGGTTCATCAAATAATATGACTTCCGGCTCCATAGCCAGAGCACGGCAAATTGCAACTCGTTGTTTTTGCCCTCCTGAAAGTTGATTCGGATAGGCCATAGCTTTATCCTCCAATCCGACTCTTTTTAACAATTCGATTCCTTTTGCTTTTGCTTCCTCTTTACTCTTTTTTAAAAGTTTTACCGGACCTGCAATTAAGTTCTCTAATATGGTCAAATGAGGAAACAAATTAAAGTGTTGAAATACCATCATCATTTTTTGACGATGTTTATTGATATCGGTATTGATATCGGTTATTTCATCACCATTGAAAAATATACTGCCAACAGTCGGTTCCTCTAACAGATTTAAACAGCGTAAAAACGTTGACTTTCCACATCCCGAAGGTCCTAAAATTACTAGGACTTCTCCCTTTTTTATTTGCGTAGTGATACCATTCAAAACTTTTATATTTTTAAAATTTTTCTGTAGATTATCAACCTGAATCAAAACATTTTCTGAATTAAACATCGATTCGAAGCCTCCTTTCAATACAAGAAACTATATGTGTCAAAAACATCACGATAATTAGATATATAATTGCAACTGCAATTAATGGTAAAAATGCATCATATGTACGGCTCCTTATAAAATCCCCGCCACGGGTCAGATCCATAATTCCTATATAGCCGGAAATTGCCGTTTCCTTTAATAAAACAATAAACTCATTTCCTAATGCCGGAAGAATATTCTTAAATGCCTGTGGCAAAATAAAATTCCACATAGTCTGTATATAGTTAAATCCGATACTCCTACCAGCTTCAAACTGACCTTTATCAACAGACATAATACCCGAACGTACAATTTCAGCAATATAGGCAGATGAATTAAGACCGAAAGCAATTGATGCCGTAAAAAGCTTATTTACATCTACGGATGAAAAAATAACATAATATATTATTAAAAGCTGTACCATAGCGGGTGTCCCTCGAATTATCGTTAAGTAGGTTTTACAAACAAAATTCAGGATTTTCCCTTTTCCTGTCATATCACAAGCAGTTCTTATCACTGCAATGATAAAGCCAAGTACGATACCGATAATTACAGCAAAGAAACTTATCTGCAAGGTCATAAGCAAGCCATCAGTCAAATACTTCCATCGGTTATCCTTCAGAAAATTTAGCTTTATACTATCCAAAATACTGGTTTCTACTAAATTTCCACTTTTACATACAATAATAACTTGCGTTGCTGTTGTATATGGTTCTGTAAAATCTATACTACGCAAGCGGTCCTCAGTTATCGACATCCCTGCTACACCAACATCTGCTTTTCCACTTTGTACCGCTCCAATGATTGAATCATACTCCATATTCTGTACAATCAGATTCATTCCTAGTCTGTCAGCTATCGCTTGTGCAATGTCGATATCTATCCCTACAATTTCACCATCCTCCATATATTCATATGGTTCAAATGCAGCGTTTGTAGCAATTGTTAAAGTTCCATTATTACGCTCTACATCTTTAGGTGATTGATAGGGAAATTTTCCTATGGTAGAATCCCCTATATAATTATTAATGATATTATTTAATGTCTTATCCTTTTTCAGCTGAGCAATGACTTCATTTATCTGATTTTTTAACTTACTTTTATCTTTCGATATACAGATAGCATATTCTTCTTTTTTAAATTCCTCGTCTAAAATAGATAACTCACTGTTTTTATCTGTAATTGCTTTTGCAGGTTGTTGATCAATAATAATACAATCCACTTTTCCTTGTTTTAGAGCTTGTGCCGCATCTGCTCCTTTTGTAAATCTTTCAATGACAGCACCCTCTTTCTCATAATCGGAAGCATAAATATCACCAGTAGTCCCTAACTGAACACCAATAACTGCACCAGCCAGATCTTTAACGCTTTTAATCTCATGCTCTGTCTGTTTTTCCTTTTTTCCGCAACCATTTAAGAAAGCTAACACCAATATTAGTAGTATCCATACTGAATAAAACTTTTTATTGTTTTTAAATGTCATAGAATTTCTCCTTCCATCTTCCTCCTCAATTATTAAATAACAAAAAATCAAATTAATATGTTCTTCATTTTGTGCGCACTTTCTTATAGAACACTTTAGGCTTTACTTATGGAGCTCCTTTAAAAGTAAAAAAATAGCAAGAAGGTCATTCTCCAGGAATGACCTCCTTGCCATCTAAATTGATTTAACCCGAATTATATCAATTTATCTGTTTCTTTTCTATATTAGTTTTTACAAATTAATACCTGTCAAATTTGTAATTATTACAAATTATTCAACAACCGGAAACGCAATCGTTACTTTAAACAAATCACCGTCTAAATATATTTCGAAAATTCCCTGCTGCAATTCCGTCAGATTTTTTGCAATTGACAAGCCCAGACCACTGCCTTCCGTACTTCTTGATACATCTCCACGAATAAATCTTTCTGTTAATTCTTCTGCCTGAATATTTAAAGGCTGCTCTGAAATGTTTTTAATTGAAAACCTGGCTTGTTTCCCTTTGATAACTTCAAGATCGGCATACACTCTTGTATTTTCCATAGCATATTTGGCAACATTATTATATAAATTCTCAATAACTCTCCAAATCCTGCGTCCATCTGCATTTATAATTACTGACTTATCCGGTAAACTTTGTACCAATATCAATTGTCTCGAATCGAACTTTTGGCTGAATTCTCCACTTGTCTGTATAATTAACTCTTTAAAATTAATTCTTTCCATAACTAAAGTAATATTTCCAGAGCTAATCTTTGAAGCTTCTACCAAATCTTCTGTTAAATGCTTTAATCTTTGTGATTTGGAATCTAAAATACTAATATAATTTAATATTTTTTCATCCGTAATATTTTCTCTCTTTAGTAAATCTACATAATTGATGATAGATGTAAGGGGAGTTTTAATGTCATGCGAGACATTTGTAATCAAGTCTGTCTTCAAACGTTCATTTTTCACACTCGCATCGACTGCATTCTTAAGTCCATCTCCTATATTATTAATTGCTCTTGCAAGTTCTTTGTTATCACCTCGGAATTCATCCTCCAAAAGTTTATAATTTAAGTCACCGTTAGATATTTGACCAACGCCTTCCATTATTTTCTTTCTTTGAACCGTTTCTCTTAATAAGAAAATCCCTACGGTAATTAATTCAATTAATAGTAGAAATATATAAGTCCCATCTCCGTTACCAAAACCGATTCCAGCTAATATTAAAGCGATAAAACAAATCAATCCATATGTAAAAAATACCTTTGTGGTCACTTTTCGATTTCGAAAAACCAAAACAATATTATAACATATCATATAAAATATAGAATTCTTCCAAACCGTTTTTGCTTTAAAACGCCTTACTAAGCTTAAATATCCACACATAAACAGACAGTGAAAAATATAAATTAAAACTCCAAAAGTAATCAAGTATTCAAATCTATATTCTAACTCTGTTAATGAAAATATGATACCGGAAAGTATTAACAATGGTATTGTTATTATCAGCCCCGCTATCTCGGTCTTAATATGATCGAACCAATTTAAATGGATATCTAAATCCCTGGAAACTCTACCTGCTGCACAAGTTAAATAAACGAAGCATAGAAAACAGCCTACTACACTTGCGATTCCTAAAATGACTCCCAGCATAAACCATGGCTGCAATTTTTCATAACCACTTTTTACTGTTACAAAATTATCTTTAATCGGGAAGTTTTTATCTATTCCAATTAAAATCTTATAATTGCTTCCCTCCAGAAATGAATACCTTTCAATATAATCATAAAACGAAGAGGATGTTTTATCAATATTACTATCAAAAACCAGCGTATGTGCATCATAAAACAAAAAAACACCTAATTTCTTCATTTTATCCTTAACAGAATCTACGTTTTTATTGTTTACCATATCAATGTTTAATGTCTTTAGCGTAGAATCCATATTATCGTATTGCATTCCCGTTTCTTCATTTACAAGAATATATGATAAGTTCGTACTTCCTTCTTGAAATTCTCCAGCACTTTTTTTGTAAGATGTAACATCTTTTAAAATCCTGTCTAAAGTGCCTTCTAAATACCCTACCGCTTCCAAATATCCAGTATAATCTTCTACATCCAGATATCGTTCCTTTAAACTCATTCCATCTTCCGGTAGAAATTCTTCCTCAATAATAGAATACAGGTTTTCTGAAGGATCCATTGCCTGTGCTTCTTCTTTGATTCCTTTTTTGGCCCATTCTAAAAGATCTGCTAAATAATAATTTAAAGAACCGGTATTCTTTCTGGTAAGTTTCGAATTATCCTCATAATAATCTTTAATGTTAATCGTTTTCTTTCCATCATATACTCCAGCTGTCTCAAAATTACTGCGGCCCTGTAGATAATTAAACAAGTCGCCCATGGTATTATTCAATTCGTCTCTAAAAAACTGAGTATTAACAAACTCAGTCTCATAAATATCTTGAGAGAAATAATTTTGTTGAAATGCCAAAGAAACCACACAGCCACTTATAATAAATGTAATAATAAAAATCTGCTGGAGAATAAGTACAATGATCTTCCATCCACCGGCATACCTTTTATTTTCCACTAGTTTTCACCTAGCCTTTCTCAATTTTATAACCTACCCCCCAAACTACCTTTAAATATCTCGGTTCTCTTGGATTAATTTCAATTTTCTCTCTAATATGTCTTATATGTACTGCTACTGTATTATCTGCTCCAATGGCATCTTCATTCCATATGTTCTCATAAATCTGGTCAATTGAGAAAACTTTACCCTGATTCTTTACTAATAAAAGTAAAATGTTATATTCTATCGGTGTCATTCTAACGGGTTCTCCATCTACCGTCACTTCTTTCAGATCATCATTAATAAACAGACCTCCGACTTGGAATGTCTGGCTTTCTTCTGATATAACGTTTCCCAGCTGGGTATAGCGACGTAACTGAGACTTTACTCTTGCTACTAATTCTAGCGGATTAAAAGGTTTCGTCACATAATCATCTGCACCAATATTTAAGCCTAAAATTTTATCGGAATCTTCTGATTTCGCCGATAAAATAATAATCGGAATACTACTCTCTTCTCGAATCTTAAGAGTTGCACGAATACCATCTAATTTTGGCATCATTACATCAATCACCAATAAATGAACCTCATTACTTTTGAGCATTTCAAGAGCTTGAATTCCATCATAAGCTTTTAAAATGTTAAATCCTTCCTGCTGTAAATAAATTTCTATCGCATCTACAATTTCCTTATCATCATCACAAACTAATATGTTTTGCATTTTCATCACCTCGCTTTCATTATACACCAACTTGGAATTCCCTGCAAAAAGTTTCGGCCTAAAATATCTTAACAGACAAGTATTAATAATAGTTAATTTTGATTCTTAACTTTTCCTTAAAAAAAACCGGCTCCTAATAGCCGGCTCTCATTTCATAAATTGGAATCATTATTTTTACCAGATAGTGGACATGCGTTTTTTCAATTATTAGACTTCCTCCTGCTTCTTCTAATAACTTTTCTGTTATTTTATGGCCAATCTTTGTACTTTCCACTTTCTTTTGATGCCTTCGTATCGTATTTTTAATTGCTACAATGGCAAACCCATCCTTAAGTTCACAGTCAACATGAACCGGATTTTGTTTTTCTGCATATTTTTTTATATTTGAAAACATATTGTCAAAAATTCTGTATAATACTTGCGCATTGATATAAATTTGATATCCCTGTGAAAACAATTCTGTTTTCACTTGATACCCCTGACTATCTAAATAATAAATCTGTTCCGTCAAAATCTGATTGATAGAATCTTCTCCTTTTAATACTTCAGGTTCCTGTTCCCCTTTTTGCATATCAAATGCTAAAAAGTATCGAAAAAGGCAATCCGAGATTTCCTTGATCTGATACGCATTATTTCTTGCTCTATGTATATAATCTTTCAATTGTTTCTCACCATTATACTTACCATATTCTACAATATCCAGATAACCGATTTGTTTTGTAAGCGGCGTCCTAAGATCATGAGACATAGCTGTTATTAATTCATGATTAGCCTGAATAGCCTTTGACTCATTTTCCATTTTCTGTATCACCGATAACCGCATTTCATCGATACTTTTAGCTAAATAAGCTAACTCGTCATTACCAGGCAGGGAAATTTGAAATTTTAGATTTCCACTTTCTAGAATTTTCATATCATTTGCAAGCTGACTGATATAAAAAATCCTTCTTCTAATAAACATAAGAAACCAGCTTAAAAAGCAGATTAATGTTAATGCTAAGACCACTCCAAATTTAATTTTATAATAGTGAGCATTATCATAACATATTGGATAACAATATACTGTTGCATCAGCAAACACAATCTTATAAGAATTTAATCCATAATCAAATAACGTTCCTGAAACAATACTTCCTTCGTATGCCTCTTGCTGTTGATACATCTTTTCAATTACTTCAGTCTCTCCCGAACAATAAATATCAATATTCTTTTGTTTATCAATCCAATCATAAATTAAATCGGTATCATATATAGTCAACTTATTATCACTAACAAACTTTTGGAATCTAATCATTAGTTTATCTGTTTTTTTCTTTTCATGACCTGGAGTATCAAGATAATGGCTTATATAGTATTCTCCGACATTATCAGCAACCAAATAAAAAGCAACTGATATACCAAATGAAAGTACTAAGCAGCCGATTAACTTAAGTCCTAATTTCGTTTTCCAAATACTTCTGAACTTACCCAATTCGATACCCCTTTCCCCAAACAGTTTTTATATATATCGGTTCATGTGGGTTATCTTCAATTTTTTCTCTTAGTTTACGAATATGTACCATTACTGTATTATTGGAAAATGAAAAATACTGCTCTTTCCAAACAGCTTCATATATTTCTTGTGTAGTAACGACTTTATTTTTATTTCTAACAAGAAACATCAAAATACCGAATTCTATATTAGTTAAAGTAATCTCTTCCTGACCTTTCGTAACGCCGGATGCCCCTTCATGAATTAATAGATCTCCAATCCTGATTTCCTGATTATTCAAAGACCGTTCTTTTCCCTTATAAATATAATATCTGCGAAGCAGACCTTTCACTCTGGCAACCAATTCAATAAAAGAAAACGGTTTTGCTAAATAGTCATCTCCACCTGACAAAAATCCTGTTTCTAAATCAGAATCCTTTGTTTTGGCAGTAAGAAATAAAATGGGTACTGTTGATTTCCTTCGAATTTTTGAACATACATCATAACCGTTCATGCCTGGCATCATAACATCTAAAATAATGAGAGAAATAGAATCATCAATGACTTCTATCACTTCTTTACCATCAGCAGCTTCTATAATCTCATATCCTTCACTTTCCAAAAGTACTTTAACAATTTCTCTAATTTCAAAATCGTCATCTACAACAAGAATTCTAACTTTATCCATAAAATTATCCTCTCTTTATCTGATCTCTGTCTCTTTCCTTGAGGTATACGTATAGTAATTCATCAGGGGATTATCTCATAAAAATTAAAATAATGAGACTAGCAGACAACTGCTTTGTCTCATTATATCTCGCAATCCTAATTTTTTCTAGATGTAATCATAATATTCCAATATCTGTTTAATCGAACAAACCTTTTATAAATTCTACAATAGCTGTAAAAACTTTTGAAAGTGTTCCTCCCATAGATTCTTTCAGCTTATCTGTATCAAGATTTAAATCGCCTAACTTATCATATAAAGATTTGGCCTGTTCCTTTAAAGCATCTACATCGATATCCAACTGATTAATTTTGTCCATTAAACTTACGATTTGAGCTTTATCATCTTCTGTTAATTCGATATCTAGAGTCTTACTCCCTTCATCGATCGCTTCTAATATTTCATCTTTAGATATATCTTTATTCGCTGCTACTGCTTGTTTCACATATGCTATTAATTCTTCTGCTTTTTCATTATCACCAACTGTCTCTGCCAATTCACCGGTAACTACCAATTCATTCGTTGCCGCATCAACATTAGATTTACTAATATTTTCACCTGTCATTTCTTCATAGGCTTTCGTAGCTCCTACAAGTGCTGCAGTTCCTGACAATTTAAAAGGTCCTGCTACAATAATATCTGCATCTGTAATTCCGGCTGTAATCAATGCATTTCGATACATACCTGTTGTACAATAAGAAATATTTTTCGTTGTTACCTTGATCCCATTTCCAGCTTCTCTCTGAACTACCAGAACTGAAGATAACGCTTTATCTCCAATTACACTAGAATCCAGATAAGATCCAAGGTAATCATATTCTTCTTTATTTGTTACATAAACTACATCATAATTTTTTAAATCAGTGTCTGTCAACCCCATCAGGCTCAACACTTTATCCTTTTGTTCTTCCGTCAGATCCTTTCCTAATGCCAAGTATGGCTTGTCATCTTTCTTTATGGTAACATCAGGTGCGTCTGCAAATGCTGTCGTACCACACATCAATAACATAACTACTGAAACTATAGTTGCTAAAAATCTTTTCATCTTCATTTCTTCCTCCATTAATTAGTTACTTGTTTATTTCTGCAATTTTTACATTCAGCCAAGATTCTATATCTTTGAAAACTTGCTCCTTATCTAATTCATTAAGAATTTCGTGTCTGTCATCTTTATACAATTTCCACATGATATCTGTCATACCAAGCATTCTGAACTGCTCATAAACTTCCATAACGGCCTTACCATATTTACCAACAGGATCATCCTGCCCTGATACAAAAAAGACTGGTAAATCTTTCGGCATTTTTTTCAGGTTGGACTTTTGATTTATATACTGAATTGTGTCAAACATATTATAATATGCGTTCACAGTAAAAATAAATTTATTTTTAGGATCCTTTTTATATTCTTTTATATTAACTTCATCTCTGGAAAACCAGCTTTTTGTTGGATCTTTCTCTATTTTAAATTTTTTTCCAAAATTTCCAACCGCTAATTTATTTACCAATTTACTTCTGTAATGCCAGCCTCTGAAAAAAGCAATAAGTTTCGTTAGCATCTTACTTAATTTTAAAAGTAATTCTGTTTCATTACCAGTACCCATTATAATAGCTCCCTGAATACCTTTTCCATACATTATTAAATATTTTCTGGTAAAAAATGAACCCATACTATGTCCTAAAAGGAAATAAGGCTTCTCTGGATATTGTTCTTGAATCACCTTCTTAAGCCTATGCATGTCCCTAACCAGAACGGTAGTCCCATCATTTTCGCAAAAAAAACCTCTGTCTTTTTCAATAATGATGGAATCTCCATGCCCTAAATGGTCATTTCCAACTACCAAAAAACCCTTATCTGCTAAATAAGATGCAAATTCATCATATCGTCCAATATGTTCTACCATACCATGTGCTATCTGAAGTACCGCTTTGATTTCACCAGACTCTGGAATCCATTTTTTGGCATGTATCTTCGTTCTCCCATCTCTTGAAGGGAAATAAAACTCTTCTGTATACGCCATGATACCATATCCTCTCTTTAGTAAATTATACATTTTAGGATTATTATAGCATAAAAGTCTTTGTTTTTTATTAAGTTTATCAAAATAAATTATAATATTTAGAATCCTTTTTCTTTATTATAGTCATTATTTAACATTTTATTTCTCTTTTTATTAAACCTTATCATATATTAACAATATTCCTATTTTATATGGTTACATTAAATTTTTATGATATAAATGCCATATTTTGTTGACACTACGCAAATCCTCTTTTATAATTAGTCAATGTATACTAATAATATAATATACTTAAATAAATATAAAGGAGTGTAAAAAATGAGGAGCTTTGATTATACAATTACTGATCCAGAAGGAATCCATGCAAGACCCGCCGGAACATTTGTAAAAGCTGCTGCTGCCTTTGCCTGTAAAATTACAATTGCAAAAGCAGATAAAGAAGCAGATGCAAAGAGAATCTTAGCAGTTATGAGCTTAGGTGTAAAAACCGGTGAAACTATAACAATCACTTGTGATGGAGCCGATGAAGAAAAAGCTGCAGAATCACTTGAGTCTTTTTTGAAAGAAAACCTTTAAAAAAAAGCTGTTGCAAAATGATTTTTATCATGGCAACAGCTTTTTTATGTGGCTTTTAGCTTGTAAAGATCTGTATTAAAATAAATCCCATTCTCTTGGATCTACCTGACCCGGTTCTGGATTTTCGGTTATGGTCTTTGTAGAATCACCAGAAAAAATTAGAGTCCCGTCTTCTTTTAATCCTATGGTAGTATATCCTCCTGCATAAATCGCTAAAATATTTTTCCATTTTTCTACATCACACTGTTTATCTTCATTTGATCCTGCAGCAACAACTGTTCCATTGGACTTTAAACCTGCATAATGTTCTTCTCCAGCAGCAATATCTACAATATTTTTCCATTCTTCTGCGGTTTTATTTCCAATTTTATCTGGTAATTTTACTATTCCATCTGCAGTTAATCCCATCCAATACATAGTTACTCTTTTTAATTCTATTATATCATTCCAGCCTTCATAGACCCCTGTTTCTAACTTATTTTTATATGGCATACCTGCAGCATAATCTGACCAAATAGTAGTACCCTCCTTCTTAATTCCAATTGCAACACTTTTTGAAGCTACCACATGTTTTATATCTTTCCAGACCTTTACCATTTCATTTCTTGTTTGAATAGTTTCTTCTCCCCCTCCTTCTTCGGGGTCAACACGCCCTGTTGCTACTACAGTTCCATCTGACTTCAAACCCATTATATGGGTGTCACTTGCTGAAATTTCTATTATATCTCTCCAATCACTTGTTTCACACTGACCTAAATCGTTAAGACCTGTTGCTACCACAGTTCCATCTGATTTTAAACCTGCTGAAACATGCCAACTTGCACTAACCGCTACTATGTCAGTCCAGTTTTGAGTATTGCACTGACCATCTTCATTTTCTCCCCAGCTGTATACAGTCCCATCAGGCTTAACCCCTAATATATGTAACGCACCTACTGCTACTATGTTTTGATACGGCTCTATTTCTGTTCGCTTTTTATCTACCGGCTCTAAAGGTGGTTCTTTTTCTGGTTTAATTGATAAGCCAATCCCTATACCAATCCCTATTATTAACAGTACTACTATAAAACCCATAATTCCTTTTCTTTTTATCACTATTCTTCACCTCCAAACAACTCATTAAAATTATCTATATCTTCACTATCTCTAAACTTCTCTCTTATTTCATTTTGTTCTTTATCAGATAATTTATTCCACCCTCTGTTATAATCACCTATACCATAATAATAAATATTCAAATAGGTGGTAAAATTAAATGTCAACTTTTTATTTGTATTATACTTTTTAAATATCTTCTTCGCCCAAGCAATCCTAGCTCTAGTCTCCACCGGATTCATATCTGCCTTTGTAATGGTTACTTCGCCAGAATTCGAAACTATCATACTGGAACGTATCCCAAGAGCTTCTAGTGCAAAGCCTATTTTCAATTCTTCCTGCTTTAATGATAATCCCTTGTTATGGGCCTCTATCTCATTATAAAGTTTTGATATATCCACAACCATGGTAGCAGCTTCATAGGCTATTCTCACACCTGCCGGAGATTTTTTTAATATCTCGTCAATCTTTTCATTTAGCTTCGCACCAACCGTTACATCAATCAGTTTATTTATAAAATAGTTCTTAACCTCATCTTCAAAACTTCTTTTCTCTGACTGTAACTTCTTTATTACTGCATTATTTAACCTTAACTGTTGATTTTCGGACCACTCTAAAGTTTCATATGATACAAGGCTTTTGTCTTTG
>NZ_QRCT01000006.1 GCF_003363435.1 Anaerosacchariphilus polymeriproducens | reverse complement strand
TGTGGAGTTTTGAAGGTATATTTAAAGGTGACATTTTGTCATCTTTTTTGTTATATATAAATATTATTCTAAAATTAATTATTAATTTTAGTGCCGATAAATTTTTTAATAAAGAGATATAGAAGTTACCAGTTTTTGATAAGTCAGACATTTTATTCTATATCTTAAGAATTATTTGAATAAAATTTATATTTTTTTAAAAAATAATGTGATTTTTTTTTAATTACATGTTATAATATTTATAATAGTTGTAAATATCAAGGGAGGAAGGCACTATGGATACAAATATACTATTAGAAAATGGTACAAATGAATTAGAAGTATTAGAATTTAAATTGGGTGGAAGATTTTATGGAATAAATGTTGCAAAAATTAGAGAAATATTAACCTATCAACCGATAACTCCAGTCCCTAATTCCCATCCTAGTATAGAAGGAATTTTTATGCCTCGAGATGTAATGATTACAGTAATTGATTTAAAGAATTGTTTAGGAATTCCAGAGAATGATAAAGAAGGTTTATTTATTATTACTAATTTTAATAAGCTGAATATTGCATTTCATGTAGATGAAGTTTTAGGCATTCATAGAGTATCTTGGAGTGATATTATTAAGCCTGATCCTACAATAAATATTGAAGAAAGTGGAGTATCTACAGGAATAATTAAAATTTCCGAAAAATTAATTATCATACTTGATTTCGAAAAAATTATAACAGATATTAGTCCAGAGACAGGATTAAAGGTTTCTGATATAGAAAGCCTTGGAGAACGGAAAAGAAATGAATCGCCGATTTTAATTTCAGAAGATTCTCCTTTATTAAGTAAGTTAATTACTGATTCATTAAAAAAAGCTGGTTATACAAATTTAATAATTACTTCAAATGGACAAGAAGCTTGGGATTTTTTAAACAATTGTCAAAAGGATGGAAATGTATTTGATAAAGTACATTGTATAATTACTGATATTGAAATGCCAATGATGGATGGACATAGGCTTACTAAGTTAGTAAAAAGTAATGAGGAATTGCAACGTTTACCAGTAATTATTTTTTCATCTTTAGTTAATGAGGAAATGAGAAAAAAGGGCGAGGCATTAGGTGCTGATGCTCAGTTGACTAAGCCCGAAATAGGTACTTTAGTAGGTGCAGTTGATAAATTAATAGATACTATAAGAAAATAGCATAAAATTAATTTAAAATTAAAGAATAAAAAGCAGATTACTTAATAAAATAGTATCTGCTTTTTTATTCCCTTTAAAGTGGAAAGCTACCTGTGAAATTTTCGTTGATCACATAATAAATCATGTTATCTTCTGGCTTGATATAAATATTAAGAGAATTAATTTCTTTAATTTTGTTACCGGTTTCCACCCAAAGTGTTTTCACTTTATCACAGATTTCTTTACTACCAAGCCTATTTTGATTGTGTTCAATAAAAATTTGTGTTTTCATTTGAAATTCTCCTTTATTTATGTATATTAAATATAATATCTAATTTACATTAATAATAGTACAAAAATTTAGAAAATGTAAATAAGAATTGTCTAAAGAATATAAATATGATAAACTAAATGTAAGTATTTTGCTCTAGTATAAAGACTTTGGAGGTGGGCTTAGTTGAATAAAGAGAATAATGAAGAATATTTAGACGATTTATTGAATATAGCAACAAACAGAAGTGAAATAGAAGAAAAAAATGAAATTAATACAAACAAAAACAAAGTGACTGATGAATATAGCCTGGAGGATTTAGATATTAATTACGATAATAATTTATTTGATGAAATGAATAAAGAAGATGAACTATTTAATAATCTTGATGAGGAATTTAATGATGGAAATGTAGAAGGCTTTTTAAGTGAATTTGAATCTGAATTAGAGAAGGAAAATTCAACAAAAGTATCTGAAATTGAAGCAACTTTAGATATAGATATGTTAAATAATCTAGACAATATTGTTACTGAAGTATCAGAAAAAAATCAATCTAATGAGAAAGAAAAAAAATTTCATGAAGAAGATTATTATGAAAATACTGGGTCAAACGATTATGATGAGAACACAGCTGATTTTACTGTTTTAGAAGAAGATACAAATGTAAATGAAGGTTTCAAAGCAGAAGCATTATTTGGGACGAATGCTGAAAATGAGGAAGAGTTAGAGAATCGTGTTGAAGATAAAGATATCATAGAATTGCTAGATGAAAATATAGATGATGAAGATTTAGCTGATATTAGTGAATTGTTAAAAAAGGAAGAAAATAATGAATTTGTAGAAGTATTAGAGGAAATAAATCCAATTAATTTAAATGTAAATAATAATATTGATGATGATATGGAAAACTCAGAAAATACAAAAAAAAGAAAAGATGAAAAGAAAAAAACAGAAATAATTTCGAGTTTTTTAAGTGTGTTTAATGTTTTTAGGAAGAAAGAGAAAAAGGAAATATCTAGTGAAACTGAAACTGAAAATGAAACGAAACAATATGATGAAAATTTAGAAATTTTAAAAGAATTAGAAGAAGAAGAGGGAGCAAATAAAACTTCTAAAAAGAAAAAAGAGAAAAAGCCTAAAAAAATTAAAGTTAAGAAAGCAAAAAAAGAAAAGAAAAGTAAAGTAAAACAAAATGTAGTAGACGTATCAGATCCGTTGCCAAAAGTTCCGGTAATATTATTTCTTGCATTGGGCTTATCCATTGTGATATTGACAATGACTGCAACTAAATTAGCCGGTTATGTAACCTATTCAAAGCAGGCAAAAGAATATTTTAATGATGGTAAATATAGACTTGCATATGAACGCTTACAAGGAATAAAGTTGCAGAAAGAAGAAGAAGAATTATTAGAAAAAGTCAGAATTTTATCTAGTTTAGAAAAAGAAAAAGTCTTTTTTGATAATCTGAATGAACTACATATGTATGCAGATGCGTTAGATTCATTAGCAAAAGGAATTGAGAGATATCGAAAAGGATATAGTAAAGCAGAAAGTCTTGGGGTACTAAAACAATTTCAAAAGATAGGAGATTCAATTGAATCTGCATTAGAAAAAAATTTTAATATAACAGCAGATCAGGCAATGGAATTAAGAAAGATAGAGGATAAAATAGTATATACTAAGAAAATTAATGAAATTGTTAAGAAACAAGGACTTGCAATTGAAAAGGAATGAGTAGATAATAATAGGGGAAGTACAAAGTAAGTACACCCCTATTAATTATGTTCAGAGGAGTAAAAAAATGATAGCTATTATTGATTATGATGCAGGGAATTTAAAAAGTGTTGAGAAAGCTTTAGTTTCTTTAGGAGAAGAAGCTATTATTTCAAGAAATAGAGATGAAATATTAGCAGCAGATAAGGTTATTTTGCCTGGCGTGGGTTCTTTCGGTGAAGCAATGAGAATGCTTAAGAATTACGATTTAGATAAGGTTGTTTATGAAATTGTTGCTAATGAGACCCCTTTATTAGGTATATGCCTCGGTATGCAATTATTGTTTGAAAGAAGTGAAGAGAGTCCTGAAGAGAATGGACTCGGTATTTTAAAAGGAGAAATTGTAAAAATTCCTGATAGTCCAGGTTTAAAAGTTCCACATATGGGATGGAATTCTTTGAATTTGCAATATAATGGAAAATTATTTCGGGACATTTCACAAAATGCTTATGTTTATTTTGTTCATTCGTATTATTTAAAAGCAAGAGAGCAGGAAATCGTGAAAGCAACAACCGATTATAGTACGTTAATTCATGCTTCTGTTGAGAAAGACCATGTTTTTGGGTGTCAATTTCATCCAGAAAAAAGTAGTTCAGTAGGGTTGCAGATACTAAAGAATTTTGCTCGATTATAAGGAGGTTTTTATGCATACAAAAAGGATAATACCATGTCTTGATGTACATAATGGAAGAGTTGTAAAAGGCGTAAATTTTGTTAATTTAAGAGATGCCGGAGATCCGGTAGAGATAGCTGCTGCCTATGATAAGGCTGGTGCCGATGAATTGGTATTTTTAGATATTACTGCATCCTCAGATGCTAGGGAGACTGTTGCTGATATGGTCAGAAAAGTTGCTGAAAAAGTTTTTATTCCTTTTACGGTAGGAGGGGGGATTCGTTCAGTAGCTGATTTTAAGGCTATTTTAAGGGAAGGTGCTGATAAAATATCAATAAATTCTTCGGCGATCAACAACCCTAATTTAATTGCAGATGCAGCTGAAAAATTTGGCAGACAATGTGTAGTGGTGGCAATTGATGCGCGAAAAAGAGCTGATGGATCTGGATGGAATATTTATAAAAATGGTGGTAGAGTAGATGTAGGCATCGATGCAATAGAATGGGCGCGAAAAGTGGATTCTCTTGGAGCAGGAGAAATTTTATTGACCAGTATGGATGCTGATGGAACAAAATCTGGTTATGATTTAGAATTGACAAAGTTGATTGCAGAAACAGTATCAATTCCAGTCATTGCTTCAGGGGGAGCAGGAACAAAAGCTCATTTCGAGGATGCTTTGACAATTGGACAAGCAGATGCCGCATTAGCAGCATCATTATTTCATTATAAAGAATTAGAAATACAAGATGTTAAACAATATTTAAGAGAAAAAGGCGTTTCTGTAAGGTTCTAATAGTAATTTGTAAGGAGAGTTTAATAATGGGAATGATACAAAATGATTGGATTGATGGAATTGGGGAAGAGTTTAAAAAGACATATTATAAAAATTTATATAAATTTGTAAGAGACGAATATAGTACTCAAATAATATATCCGCCTGCAGCTGATATCTTTAATGCTTTTCATTTTACACCATTAAGTAAAGTGAAAATATTGATCTTGGGGCAGGACCCTTATCATAACGAAAGACAGGCTCATGGCCTGTGTTTTTCTGTAATGCCGGATCAAAAAGTGATACCACCGTCATTACAAAATATTTATAAAGAACTGCATGATGATTTGGGATGTTATGTACCAAATAATGGATACCTAAAAAAATGGGCTGATCAAGGAATTTTATTATTAAATACAGTTTTGACAGTAAGGGCACATCAGGCAAATTCACATCAAGGTAAAGGATGGGAATTATTTACTGATGCTGTAATTCAAGCAGTGAATGAACAAGACCGTCCTATTGTCTTTATATTATGGGGGAGGCCGGCGCAAAGTAAAAAGAAAATGCTGACAAATCCAAAACATTTGATTTTGGAAGCTCCACATCCAAGCCCATTGTCGGCTTTTAGAGGTTTTTTTGGAAGCAAACCATTTAGTGAAGCGAATGAATTTTTAAAGGCAAACGGGATTGAGCCAATTGATTGGCAAATAGAAAATATTGATAAATAATTGTTTATATTACGTGCGAGTAATAAAATATGGAATATAGTTAAAAGAAGGATATATGGTAGAATTTCTGCTATATATCTTTTTTTGTATTAAAAATTCCTGTTTCAAAGTCATGGTTAGTTTGTGACCGAAAATTTAACGAAATCTTTAAAAATATGCTCTTTGTAGGATTAAAAAAAGAAAAACAATGATTTGTGTATGCATTGTATAAAATAAACAATTTTTATTGAAAAAAATGTATAAATTTTCACATTGAAAAATCATAAAAGTTTATTAGAAAATGTCGATAAATGGCGATAATATCAATGAAAATCATATAAAATTTGATTCAAACATAATCGATAGTCAAAAGGGAAAAATTTAAACAAATACATGAAAAAAACTGAATAAAAGCTAAAGATATAGAATATTAAAAATGCACCCCCCTTTATAGGGGGGTAAAAATAATTCTAAATGTGTTATAGTTATTCTGCAAGTGTGGATTTGACTGAATTATTCGGCTGCAGTCAAAAATATTCGAACAAAACCAGAGGGGTTATGTTTGGAAAATAGTTTTAAAACTATGATAGGAGGAAAACGCGATGTATAAACGTAAAAGTATGCGGTTACGCAGATTTTTGGCAATGATTATGACGATTCTGATTATATCGGGTCAATTACAATCTGTGGCATATGCTAAGGGAATCAACATAGCGTCAGATTTACAGCAAGAGAATGTTGAAGTTGACCAAAATCAAAATGATTCCTCAGGCACTCAAATTGAGCAGGGACAAGAGGATAATACAGAGCAGGGGAGCTCTTTGGAGGATAAAGATACGAGTAACGTTGACTCCACAGAGGAACAGAAAAATCCAGGAGAAGATACAAAAGAACAAGAAGTATCTAAAAAACCTGAATTAACGCAGGAACAACCCTCAGATAAAACTGTACAAGCACCTGTTGAAAAATCTCAAGAAAAAAAAGAGGAGACAGAGCAAACAAAATCAAAAAGTAAAAAAGATGAAGCTGGAAAGAAAAAAGAAGAGTTAGAATTAAATATAACAAAGCAAACAGAAAATAAAGATCAAAATTCTAAGGATAAGTATAATGAGTTGAAAAATTCTATTACAGATTCAAGTGCAGGTTTTGGAAAAGGGTTAGGAACTGCAAAGAATTTTGGTATTTTTGTTAATGGACTATTTAGTACTTCATCACAGAATAGCACGAACTTTGCTGTTCGAAAATTTTATTCGAATAATACACCTCAAATCCAAAGTAATGATGATGATACATCAAAAGTAAAGCAAACCATATATATCCAAAATTTTTCAGATGCAGTAGGAAATATCATAAAAAATAATCCATTACCTGTAGATTATGATTTACAAGTTCCTGCCATTGTTTTAGGAAATGGATATCAGATTGATGCTTCGATGGAAAATGGACAAGCATACGGAATAGATGATAAAAAATTAGGATTGAAATCAAATATCGAGTATCTTTTACAAGATATAGATGGAAATCAATTTGTAGATTTCGATAATGAGTTTACATATTTGCATAGTTTGTCATCATATTTAGCTTCATTGGCTACGACAAAGACAGCGAGTGTTATGACCAATGGCAGTAATTTAGAATTAACAAGTAACTCAAATCAATATGATGTATTCAATTTATCAAGTATTGATTTTTTGAGTGATAAAAATGTTAATACAAATATAAATCTACAAATTTCGAGTAATGCAACATGTATTATAAATGTTGATTTGACTGATAATACAGAGCTTGATTGGACGAATCAAATATTCATAAACGGTCAAAATGGTGATTTTTTAAGTGGATCGGGAAAAGTACTTTGGAATTTTTATACCACTGAAATAAATGTAAATGGTCAAATGATTTATAAGCCTTTTGAAGGAAAATTGGCAACTAAATCGTCAGTTTTCGGAACATTTCTGGTACCAGGTGCAAGAGTAGAAATAGATTCTGGAAACTTTAATGGTAGTATAGTTGCTAAAGATTTAATATCAAATAATTCTAAGATTAATAAAGTTTCTTTTACAGGTCTGATTCCAGAAGATGCATCTAAGAAATCAGATACAAATTCACAGGAAACTAAATTAAATTTAAATAAAACAGCGACTTATACTGGTGATTTTAAATCCGATGATAATACAGGAAAACGTACGTATCGTGTGGATTTATCAGCTTCTGCTAAACCTGTTGTGAATGAAACAATTGAACAAACACCAAATGATATCGTATTGGTATTAGATCGTTCCGGCAGTATGTCTGAGAATGGAGAGAAAGGTGTTACAAGATTAGAAAATTTAAAAGAAGCAGCCAAATCTTTTGTTAATTCTATCAAAACAGGTTCACCTGAAAGTAATATTGAAATTATTTCTTATTCATCCGATGACAATGCAAAAGAAGTAAGTAACGATACAGCAGGATTTTTAAATGTAGTTACAAGATATGATTCCATTGTAGGTGCAATAGATTCGTTAGCAGCTCAAGGAGCAACTAGAACTGATTTAGCAATGAAATCAGCATATGATAGTCTTAATCAAGCAGACATTCGAAATAATGGCAGACCCAAAACTGTTGTATTATTTACGGATGGAGTTCCGACCATGTGGGATACATTTGATGATGGAGTTGCAAATGATGCGAATTCATATGCATCAATGATTAAATCTGAATTTGCAGGTACGATATTTACGATTGGCTTATTATCAACACTTAACGATAATGAAAAAGCAAAAGCAGAAACATTTTTAACACAAGTGGCATCCTATAAAAAAGATTCTTCAGAGAAACGTTTTTATCAAACAACAGATAATTTATCTTTAGAAGATATCTTTGTTAAAGTATCTAGTGAAATCACTGGAGAAATTACCGGGGCTTCTGTGAAAGATTATGTGAATGAATATTTTGTCTTGACAGACGATTGTAAAGCAAAATTAGATAAATTAGATCAAGTATCCTATGGATATGATAAAAATAATAAAAAATGGTATGTCGAATGGATGGATCAGACAATTCCTACAGAGGGAAATTGGTCAGCATCCATTGAAATTGAAGCAAAAAATGAGTTCATTGGTGGTAATGATATTGCAACAAATGCAAGTGCTTCTGGAATATATACGGGAAATACACTACTTGCAAAATTCCCACAGCCGAAAGTAAATGTTCCAGTAAAATTTAGTGTTGGCAATGAAGAAACTACCATACGAAAAGGAGAATTAATCCCAACAGAATTATATGACAATAAAACCAAAAAGAACGAATATGTGCAGACTTTAATGTTTAATGAACATGCAGTTCCTGACATCTTTTTGGAGAAAGAAGAAACTGGTACATTTACGTATGAATGGTACTGGGGAAATAAACTGGTTGGGAAAGGAAAAAGTCTAGAATCTTTAGTAGATGGAGTTATTATTGATAAAGAAACAGTATTGACATTAAAAGTTACATTTGAACCTTTTCATTCGGATACCAATACCGATGGAAGGAAAGGTTTAGCAAAATCCACACCTCATACGGGAACTTATACAATTCATTTGATTTGTCCTACAGAAAAGAATCTCTGGATAAATAAATGTGCAACTTACACTGGAGATTTTAATTCTCAAGATAATACGGGTAAGCGGACTTATTTAGTTAAATTAGTTTCAAACACACTGCAAGTTTCTAAGACCAATGATGTCGTAATAGTAATGGATCGTTCGTTGAGAACCAATGCATATTACTCACTGCCAAAAAATTATGTATATACTAAGGCTGAGAAATGCAAGCCGGGAGAGTATTATGTTATAAAAAAGAATGATAAATATTTACATATCAGAATTCGACAAGATGCAGATCAAAAATTATATTATGAAAATTGGAAAAGTGAAACATCTAAATTAGAAAAGGTATTTATAGATGATATCCAGTTATATAAGGTTCCTGCAAAAGATGATTATACCAGTCAATTACAACAAGTGAAAGAAGATGCTGTTAATTTGGTTAAATCTTTAAAAGAATCATCTCCGGAAAGTAATATTTGTATTATTTCCTATGCTTCTGATACAGGTGTATCTAATGATACAAATGGATTCCTAAATGTATCGAATAATGTAGATAGTATTATCGATGCAATAAATGGAATAACGGTAGGTGGAAAATCAACACCACATATGGGACTAAAGGAAGCATATCAAGTTTTGAATCAGAACGATGTTAAGTATAACGGAAAAACAAAGTCTTTAGTATTATACTCAGCTGACCTACCAAGATCAGTAAGTGGAGAGATTGATTATAATGCCGGTCAGGAAGCCTTACATTATGCAGACTTGATAAAAAATAACCTTCATGCAGATTTGTATACGGTAAAATTAAAAAATACTTTACCAAAAAGTGAAGAAACAGTATTAGAAAATTCGTTAATAGAAGCAGCTTCTGATATTTCCAGTAATGGAAGCACGAAAACATATTTTAATTATACAAATGATGATGTCTTTACTAGCATTTATAATGAAGTTTCAGATGGGATAGCAGGTGCGACTGTTATTGATTATATTGATGAACGTTTTCAATTTACAGAAGAGACCAAAAAAATATTTGACCAAGATATTAATATTTCATATGGATTTGATAAAAGCCGAAATCAATGGTATGTGAAATATAATAGACAAATTATTCCAACAAATCATAGTGTGTGGTTTGAACAATTTGAAATTGAAGCAAAAGATGAATTTATAGGTGGAAATTGTATTCCTACGAATGGAGATGACTCGGGAGTTTATACTGAAAATAAGAAAATAAAAGATTTTCCAAGACCCAATGTTAATGTTCCGGTTAAATTCCAAGTTGGAAACCAAGAGACTACAATTTTTTATGGAGAAGATGTACCACAAAAATTATTTGATGCAAATACATTACAATATAAAGACGTTCAAACGTTAATGTTTGATGAAAAATCAATACCGGATATATTTTTAGGTAAAGGTGCAACTGGAACTTTTAAATATGAGTGGTATTTAGGAGAAAACCTTGTTGGCGAAGGAAAAGATTTGAACTCACTTGTGAAAGACGTAGTGCTTGATAATGATCAATTATATACCTTGAAAGTTACATTTATGCCAACGAATCAGGATAATCCGCCAGATAAAGGAAAGGGACTTGCGACAAATACATCTCATACAGGGACATATTTGGTACATGTTGTAAAAGGGGCTTTAACGATTCAAAAAACAATCGATCATCAGTATACAGATATTGATGTCATAAATGCAAATCAAAGTTTTGTTTTTGAAATCAAACGGTATGCGGTAAACAATGACGGATCCAAAGGAAATTATATCGAAAGTTATTATGAAACGATTGATTTCGCAGCAAATGAAGGAGTTACTTCTAAAAATAAAACAATTGTAGGTTTGAAAAAGGGATATTATGAGGTCATAGAAGATACTGACTGGTCATGGAAATATAATCTTATTTCAGTGAGTGACAATGATATTTACAGTAATGCAGGAGATGGAATTGTTTATATTGGTAACAAAAATAAAAACATATCCACTACCAATCAATATTTTGGTGAAATGAATGAAAAGTGTGCTTTGGCTAAAGTTGAGTTCATAAATCAAATAAAAGATACCAATTGGTTAGGAGATGTAGCTTTAGCGATCAACAAATTTATTAATAAGAGCAGATAAAAGGCAGGGATTAATAAAAGAAAGGTTGAAAAGATGATGAGAAAAATATGGAATTTTATTACGAGTATTTTATTAATCCTGTATATATTAGTAGTAGCATTGTTGTTTTTGCCACAGGCAGCAGGTTTGAAGCCAATGTATGTTTTAAGTGGCAGTATGGAACCGACATACCATGTTGGAAGCTTAATCTATATAAAGCCAGGCAATGCAGATAAGTTAGAAGTATCCAGACCGGTAACTTATACAATGGGTAATTCGGATGTAGTTGTAACACATAGGGTTATTAAGATTGATAAAGAAAAGCGTATGTTTTATACAAAAGGAGATGCAAATTTATCAGAAGATAGTGGTGCGACATCTTTTGATCATATTATAGGGTATCCTTTGTTATCAATTCCATATCTTGGTTATGTTGCAGCCTTTGCGTCAAAGACAGCTGGAAAAATAATATTAGTAACAGGGCTTGCCATATTATTAATTATGAGCTATTTATTCGATTTCCTAACGAAAAGGGGGGGAAAAAGTGAAAAAAATTAAATTTCCAAAGAAAAGAAATGCTGTAGCAGTTGGTTTGTCAGTATTATGTTTATTAACTTTTGGAGGAGTTTTGGCTCTCGTATCACACCAGACAGCGGTAGCTGAAAATTCATTTAAGATTGGACATGTTAATATTGGAGTAATAGAGCAGAAAAAGAGCTCAAAACCGTTGGAAGATAAAGACAATGTACTAGAGTACGGAGAAATCAAAAAGGATAAAACAGTAGAGAAAAAAGTTTCCATTAAAAATATTGATTCAGATTCCTATCCTACAGTTGATACCTATGTAAGAGTACAATTTGTTGCAGCGCTTCGTGATAAAAATGGAAATGGAGTAGGGACTCCAATACAAGTAAAATACAATACAGCATCTTCGAAATGGGTAGAAAAAGATGGATATTATTATTATACAGAGGCAGTTAAACCGGATGAACTATCAGAGCTGCTGTTAGAGAGCGTAACAGCAATCAGTGAAGTGCCTGCCAAGACCAGTTTAGAGATCCGTGTGTTAGCAGATGGTATCCAGGCTGAGCCAATTGATGCAGCAATAGAAGCGTGGGGGATTGATCCTACAAAATTAGTACCATAAGATTGAAATTATAACGTTGAGAGAAAGTTGAGGGAGATATCATGAAAAATAAAAAATTAACAGTCACAGCAGCAGCATTAGCAGCAACCGTAGTAATAGCTTTAGGGGGAACTCTGGCGTATTTGTCAAGTGTAACAAACACGTTAGAAAATAAATTTACACCAGGACAGGATGTTAAAATTACAATTGAAGAACCTAGTTGGGATGAAACAAAAGCAAAAATCACACCAGGTGCTGATTTTGATAAAGATCCTACAGTTATTGTAAAGAAAGAAACAGAGGCTTGCTATGTAAGAGTGAAAGTAGTCATTCCAAATAAGCTTGCCAGCATAATGGAGCCATTGGTCATCAATGATAAATTTACTTTAGATTCTACTAGAACTGCAGTAGGAAGTAACGCAACTACTTATTACTATAATTATAATGAAATAGTAGATGCAGATGGTACAGATATTAAATTACCGGCTCTTTTTACAAAAGTTTCCATTAAAAAGTCTGCAAAATATGAGGATTATAAAGATTTTAAAACAGAAGATTTACATATTGACGTAACAGGACAGGCGGTTCAGTCTGAAGGTTTTGTGGATGCAAATGCTGCATGGAACGGATTTGAAGAATAAGTTTTTGAAACGAGGGCTATAGTATGATGACAAAGAAAAAAAAGAGCATTATTGTTACAGTTTTAGCACTGGTAGTAGTAATGGCTATTGGAGGGACGTTAGCGTATTTTACGGATAAAACAGATGAAAAGAAAAATGTTTTTACAATGGGAGCAAAACTTACAGGAAATTTAAAAGAGCCTTTATTTAATCAAGAAGATCAGTTCGAACTTGAAAATAATAAGGTTGATAAGGCACCTGCAGTACAAAATGGGTATGGATCTCAGTTAGCGAAAGATTTTGTGCCTGGACGTATTATTACAAAAGATCCGGCGATTGAAAATACCTCTTCAAAAACTGCTGCGTGGGTCGCACTTAAAATTTCCTATCATGGAGCAGCCTCTTCTAAGGATGCAATTGAGAAGTTTGCCCAAATAGACTGGAATACGAAAGATTGGACGTTTAATAGTGATTATACAGTTGCTTATTATAAAACACCTTTAAATGCTGGAGAGAAAACAACCACTTTATTAAATAAAGTAACAATATTAAGTTCAGCAAATGGACAGAAACTATATTACGAAGATTATTCTGATTTTAAAATTGATTTCGTTGGTTATTTAGTGCAAAAAGAAACGTTTCAATCAGCAGAAGAAGCAATGAAGATTGGATTTTCTTCAGAGTTCAAATAAAGAATGACAAAGAAGTTCAGTACTTTGAAAGGTGGACAGGTTATGAATAAAAAACGAAACATAACACTTGTTACTACAGCAGCAGCGCTTTTGGCTGTGGTAATGATTGGTGGAACATTGGCGTATTTTACGGACCGTGGCGAGGCAACAAATGTTGTTACTTTCGGAAAAGTAAACATTGAGCTTACAGAGCCTAAGTTCGAAGCATTTACCAATCAAACAAATACGGTAAATGACGTTTATCCGGGACAGACGATTGAGAAAGATCCTACAATTACGGTGGATGAAGATTCTAGTGAGGCATACATACGTGCAAAAATATCATATAACAATCAGTTGACAAAAGAGCAGCAAGCTGAATTAGAACGTAATTTGAACTTAATAGAAGGATGGACAAAATCATCAGATGGATATTATTATTATCGTGATATAGTAAAACCAACACAATCTGTTTTACTATTTGATAAAGTAATGATTCCGGCTAATTGGGATAATGCTTATGCGGAAAAGACATTTGAAATCAATATAATTGCAGAAGCAATTCAAGTAGATAATTTTACACCTGCATTTAGTCAGAATAAGAGTGCAGTCATTGGATGGAATTATGTAAATGCAGATGGAACCGTTGTTCCAATAACACCAGAAACATATCAGGATAATTAATCATCAATATCACCGATGATATAAGTCATAGGAAAAGGAAGTAAGAGATGAAAAAACGATTTATCAGACAAATTAAATTTATAATTTTATGTGGTGTCTTACTATTTGCCAACATTATGACAGTGTTTGCTGCTGGTGATAGTGAAGTACTTTATGATGGTGAAACGAAAAAAATAGTAACACCATTAGGGGATGATCTCTTCTTGAATTTCAAATCATTAATGCCGGGAGACGAAACGCAGCAGGTTATTAAAATATCAAATAATTTTAGCAAAACAGTTGTTATGAATTTAAGGGCAGAAAATGCCGATTCAAATAAGTTTGCAAGTAAAGAAGAAGAAGCACTTTCCAAAGAAATATTAGAACTATTAGAATTAGAACTTGTTGTAAAGGATAGCAGAGGGGGAGAAAAAGTCATATACACAGGGTTAGCATCAGGTCCTAAGGCAGCAGAAGGTGTATCCGGTATTCAGCTTGGAAGTTTCAAAAAGGGTTATGATGGACAAATAACTGCGAAGTTAAAAGTACCAGAAACTCTAGGCAATAAATATGCTGGAAAAGAGGCTAAAGTGAAATGGATCTTTTCCAGCAGTGAGACAAAAGTCGAGAAACATACAGAACAAACACCGGATTCATCCAATGAAACGCCGAGTAAAGATACAACAAACACAAACAAGAAGCCTAAAGTTTTAAGCTATGCAGAAGGTAAGTTGAAGACAGGTGATGTTGCACAAATCGGATTATTTGTCATATTGGCAGCAGTTAGTGGGATAACAGGCTGTATGGTATTAAAGAAAAGAAAAAAGACGAATTATTAAAGTTATATATTCAAACAGGGTTATATAGAATTATTTGAAGGGTAATTAAATTTATATATTATAGAGGGAGGACTGTAATATATAAATATAGATGAAAGGAATGTTCTTATTGAGGGAGATAAGAACATTCCTTTTTTATAAGATAAGTAAAAAATGGTTTAAGATTCAGGGATTTATGTTAAAGACAAGTTAATTGAAAAAATTCCAGAAGTTATTATAAATGTATTAACTAAAAATTAATTAATATTTAACAAAAGAATGTTCTGTCTTGAAAAGCGAGAACATTCTTTTGTATTTATTTTTTATAACTGTCGTATTTCTGTGTTGCACAAATATAGAGAGAATACAATAGAAAAAAATATAAATATTCTGAGACAATCCCCCTATTCGGGTGGATAATTTGGCATATTAATATGTTATAGTAAACATACAATACATTTCCCGGTATTATAAAGATTTAAATAAATATAAAGGAGGAATAATTTTAGCTGCAACTGGTTTATAGCATGATAGGAGGGTATGTTTATGGAAAAACAAAAAAGTGTGATATTTTGTAAGTTGGTATTTGTAGTAGTTGCAATTTTAATGACATCAAGTAAAATACAGTTTAAGGCATATGCGAAAGAACAGACTCCGCAAATTAAGGGACCTGGCGATATTGTATTAGTTCTGGAACGTTTCAGCTATACACAACAAAATTTAGTACAATCTGCAAAAATGTTTATAGAGTCTGTCAAGAATATTTCACCCGAAAGTTCCATAAATATCATATCTTATTCGACTAATGATAATGGACTTATATTCTCTGATGATACAGAGGGATTTGTAAATGTAGGAAAAAACTATGAAATGATTATAGAAACAATAGAAAGTTTGGCAGGAAAAGAAATTAGGTCAAAATCTGATTTAGGAATATATACTGTGTATAACAGTTTTTATCAAAATAAAATACAAAATGAAGGTAGAAGCAAAACAATTATTTTATTTTATGATGGAGTCCCAGCTTTGTATGAACAAATTGCAGAACAGGTTTTAAATAGCGCATTAAAGATAAAGTCTGATTTTGGAGTAACTTTTTATACTGTAGGTAGTTTGGTTACATTGGACAATGATGAAAAAGTAAAAACAGAAGAATTTTTAAAAGAATTGGCATCCTCAAATGATTTAACAAAGGAAAAACTATTTTATCAAACATCGGAAAATACTTCTCTAGAAGATATTTATATCAATATATCTAACCAAATAGTTGATAAAAAAAGTGCAATAACAAATAGAAAATATCAATTAAGTTTGTCTGTAATAAAAATAATAAATGTTTTTCTGAAATATCCCCCTATTATGGTGGGTATTTTGAATCTTTGATATGTTATAGTTAACCAATAATATTCTTACTGAAAAAACAGTTTAAATATAAAAAAAGAAAAGGAGGGTTGATTTTATTTTTATTGTTTATTATTTCATATGACAGGAGGGCATCTTATGTTGAAACGAGAAGGTAAGAGATTACGTAGGCTGACAGCTATCATGATGACAATTATAATGACATTCAGTCAGTTGCAGATTAGCACATATGCAAAAGATAAGACTCAACAGTTGAATGTACAACATGAAAAAAAATCTGGAACAGAAATAATACAAACTGAGGATGAAAATGCGGAAGAACAAAAAGAAGTAAAAGGATATACGCCTGATGAAGTACAAAAAAACGATAAAGATAAAAAAATCAACCTGGAACTATATGAAAATTTAAAAAAGGCAGTTACTATATCAGAAGAAGGATATGAAAAAGGATTAGGAACAGCTTCTAATTTCGGAATTTTTATAAATGGATTTTTTCATGCAAAATCCGATTTTGAAGCAAATTTTGCAGTTAGAAATTTATATTCACTGAAATCACCGAAAGCCTCAGTGGAAAAGGAACAGTCAAAAAAAGTATCCTATATACAGAATTTTTCTGATAAATATGGTAATGAATTAAAAAATCATCCTTTGCCTAATGATTATGCAATCGTTGCACCTTATTTAGTAATTGGATCTCAATATCATATTGATGATACCTTTCATAATGGTCATGCATATGGAATTGATGGAGTACGCCTTGGAGGAAAAGAAGAACTGGAAGTTCTACAAGATCCGGAAGATACGAAACTGATAGATTTTGATTCTGAATTCTCTTATTTGAATAAATTGTCAGTCCATTTAGCGCAATTAGATACGACGGATACTGCAAAAGTTAAAACTGACGGGAATTATTTAGAATTAGAAAGTACATCTGAAGATATTGATATTTTCAATTTATCTAGTACTGTTTTTACAAAAGGAAAAAATAAAAAAATAAAATTAAATATGTTACATCAGAGTGCTACTTGTATTATAAATGTTAATATAAAAGATAGTTATAGATATGATTGGAATACACAAGCAGAAATTGTAGGTGAAAATGCAGAAATCGCTAGAAAAGCAGGTAGAATCATCTGGAATTTCTATAAAACAGATGTTGATAATGGCGGTAAAGTTATTTATAAACCTTATAAAGGTAAGTTATCAACTATGGCTACAATGGGAGGAACATTTTTAGCCCCAAGTGCCAGTGTCGAAATAGGAGATGGAAATTTTTACGGAAGTATCATTGCGAATAATTTAATTACTAATGATTCTAAGATTACTAAAATATCCTTTTCTGGGAAAATCCCTTTTAATGGACAAAAAAAGGGAAATGATACTTCAGATGTAACAATTATTAATTCAGATTCAACAGCTACTTATACGGGAGATTTTAATTCAGAAAAATGTAATGGAAGTCGTACTTATCAGTTGAATTTATCTGCAACTTCCAATATGAATACAAATGATAAACAGGTGCCGAATGAGATTGTTTTAGTATTAAAACGTCCTAATACGGTTAAAGAGGGGAAAGAGATAGTTGAAGCTGCTAAACAGTTTGTAGCGAATGTGAAAGAAAATTCACCCGAAAGTTCTATTGATGTTATATCATATTCTGCTAACAATAATGGGTTAGCATTCTATGATAGAACGAATGGCTGGGTGAATGTAGAAGAAAGTTATGAAAAAATTATTGCTGCAATAGAAGGTTTGACAAAAGAAGAAACATTGCAAAAATCAGATTTGGGAATCCATATCGTATTTGAATGTTTTGAACAATCTGAAATTATATATGATACGAAAGAAAAAAGTGTAATTCTATTTTATGATGGTGTCCCTAATATTTATGATGAAATAGAAGATAAGATTGAGATGAGCGCATTTAGGATGGAAGCAGAATTAGGTGTCGAAATTTTTACGGTTGGAAATCTGATTGGTTTATATGGTAATCGTAAATCTGAAGCAGAAACATTTTTGAAAAAAGTGGCTACAAAGGATTCATTCGATCAAAGATTGTTTTATCAAACAACAGAGAATCAGTCACTTAAAGATATTTTTAATAAAATATCTTATCAAATCGCAGGTAAAACGAAAGAAATAACCATACGTAATTATATCAGTGAATATTTTCAATTAACAAAAAAATGCAAAGCTGAATTAGAGAAGATGAAAGATGTATCTTATCAATATGATGAAAAAACAAAGTGTTGGTTTGTAGAATGGAAAAATCAAGCAATTTACAAAAATGAAAATTGGACAGCCACTCTTGAATTAAAGGCCAAGGGTAAGTTTATTGGTGGAAATAATATCTGTGTTGATCATAAGGATTCCGGTATTTATTGGGATAATATACTGATTTCAAGGTTTCCACAAACTAAAGTAAATGTACCTGTGAAGTTTAGAGTGAAAAATTTGGAAGGAACGATTGGACAAGGAGAAATGATATCAGAGGAACTTTATGATGAAGCATTAAAGAAAAATGTTCCGGTTGAAGAGTTGATACTTGATGTAGCTGATAAAAATGATTTATTTTTGGGAAAAGAACCTACAGGAGAATTTGATTATGAGTGGTATCTGGATAATATTAGAAATAATAGAGTTTCAAATTTAGCAAAGCAATCGTTAAATAAGGATACAAAAATATTATTTAAAGTTACATTTAAACCTTACCACACAGATACAGAAACAGATGGAAAAAAAGGATTAGCAACATCTACTAATCATACTGGAAGCTATAACATTTATGTTAAGAATGTAGAGCCAAAAAATTTATGGGTTAATAACGAAGCTGTTCATTATGGTTTTTATTCAGCTGTTCGTGATTATTGGGTACATTTAGCTGCTACAATGAAGCAAACAAAGCAATATCCAAAAGATATCGTATTAATATTGGAAAATGATGATACAAAATATGCAAGTACGATTGCAACGAATTATGTTGTAGGACAAACATATATTTATCATAACCAAGTTACATTTAGTTCTGAAAGCGTTACAATTCAAAAAGATACTATAAGTGGAAAATTATATTTTGTCAGTATGTATGGGGGTAAGAAATACATTGATTCAAACACTGTATTATTTAATTTGCCCGAAAGTGATGATGCTCTTGTTGTTGAAGAAAAGAAAGCAGCCGTTCAGTTTATTCAAAACTTGAAAGAAATTTCACCCGAAAGTAATCTTTGCATTTTAACTAATTCAGAAAGTATAGAGGATAGATCAGTAGTAAATGTAACAAATGGATTTAAAAATATAACAAAATATTCAGAAGATATAATTAAAGCAATTAATGCTCTACCTAAAGGTACAGGAGATTATAAAAGAGAATTAACATTAGAAGAAACATATAATTTATTTAATCAAGAGGCTATTAAAACGAATGGCAAAGACAAAATGGTAATTTTATGCTCAGAAAAGGTAAATCGTGATGATAATTTTGATGAAGCAATTAAATATGCAGATTTATTGAAAAATGATTTACATGCAAACATCCATACAATAAGTATATCTAGTTTTAATGAGGAATATGGAATTCCGACTAATCTTCCTAATACATTGGCTTCTGAAAATAAAGAAGATCCAGCAAGAAAGTATAATTATGTTACTAATGATGTTTTTAAAATTGGAAATGTATTGGAATCCATTTTAAATAATACATTTGGAACAATATCTGGAGCAGAAGCAATTATTTATCTTGATCATCATTTTGAGTTTACAGAGCAAACGAAAGAAAGGTTTGATAATGATCCGAATATTATTTGTAATTATGATCCCGAAATAGGATATTATGTTAAATTTAAAAATATAACAGTACCAACAAAAGAGGATATTTGGACGGAGAGTTTTGAAGTAATATATAGAGAACCAGGGGGAGGAAGTAATATTCCAATTATTAAAAAAGAATCAGGAATTTATTTATTTAATAAAAAAATAAAAGAATTTCCTGAACTTAATGTGAATGTTACAACAATATAATCTAAAATGTCAAAGATAATTCATCAGATTATACTATGATGTTATATCTATTCAAATTGCAGGTAAGACAAAAAAAATTGATATACGATAATCAGTCATAAAAGGGCGTGTTTGGACATGTAGATTATTAGTACAATAACAACTATGAATTCTTAAAATATTCAGAAAGGGGCTGTGAAAAAACACCCTAATTAAAAAGAGGATTTTCAATTCACATTAGTGAGTTGGAAATCCTCTTTTTGTGGTAAAATTTAACTGCATATGAAAAATAAAACCACAACTTATTCTAGACTAAAACAGGGCATTTTGCCAATGTTTATTTCAGATTTTCTTGATATTTGTGATCCGGTTTTAACATTTGACGAATTCATGGAGGGAATTA
>NZ_QRCT01000005.1 GCF_003363435.1 Anaerosacchariphilus polymeriproducens | reverse complement strand
TTTTTCACAGCCCCTTTTTTACTATAATCACTTAATTAAATTATATGAAAAATATTCCTCAATATGGTGGATGACTTTACATAAATATGGTATTATTTATCAATAGTATTTGTGTTTAAAAATTCAGCATGAATTTAAAAATGAAAGGAGAGAAAATTTTATTATTAATTTAATATTTTAACGTAGGAGGAAATGTATATTGAAAAGAAAAAGTATGAGGTTGCAAAAGTTGCTAGCTATAATGATGACAATTATAATGACATCCAGTCAGCTTCAGACTATTGCATATGCAAAAGATCAGACTCAACAGTCGAATGCAAAACAAGAAACAATATCTGAAAATGATAATCATGAGAAATTGAGACTAGAGCAAAAGAAAGAACAAAAGATTCAAAGTAATGATGTTATTATACAAGATAATCAGGAAAAAGAAATAGTACAAACTGAAGATGAAAAAAAGGAAGAACAAAAAATCTTAAAAGATCAAACTCGGAATTCTGAGTTATTTGAGGAGTTAAAAAGCGTAGTTACTAATTCAAAAGAAGGTTTAGAGAGAGGTTTAGGAACAGCATCTAATTTTGGTATTTTTGTAAATGGATTTTTTCATACAAAATCCGATTTTGAAGCAAATTTTGCTGTTAAAAAATTATTTTCGTTAAAATCACCGAAAGCCTCAGTGGAAAAGGAACAGTCAAAAAAAGTATCATATATACAGAATTTTTCTGATGAATATGGTAATGTTTTAAAAGATCATCCTTTGCCTGCTGATTATTCAATTGTTGCACCTTATTTAGTAGTTGGATCACAATATTCTGTAGATGATACATTTAATAATGGTCAATCTTATGGAATAGATGGAGTACGACTGGGGGGGAAAGAAGAACTGGAGGTTATACAAGAGCCGGTTGATAAAAAACTTATAGATTTTAATTCTGAATTTTCTCATCTAAATAATTTATCTGTCTATTTAGCTCAATTGGATACGACAGAAACAGCAAACTTAAAGTCTGTGGGGAATCATTTAGAATTAGAGAGTAAATCAGAAGAAGCAGATATCTTTAATTTGTCAAGTAATGATTTTACAAATGGAAAAAATTCAACAATTAAATTAAATATGATACATGAGAATGCTACTTGTGTCTTAAATGTAAATTTAACTGGTTGTAATGAATTTATATGGAATACACAGGCAGAAATTATAGGTAAAAATGCTGATATACTAAAAAAAGCAGGCAGAGTTATCTGGAATTTTTATATTACAGAAGTTGATGATAGTGGAAATACTATTTATAAACCTTATAAAGGAAAGCTCACAACGATGGCTACGATGGGAGGAACTTTTTTAGCTCCAAGTGCCAACGTGGAAATAGGAGCTGATTTTTTTGGAAGTATCATTTCTAATGATTTGATTTCTAATATTTCTAAGATATATAATATTTCTTTTTCAGGGTCTATTCCTTTAAATGGAAAGAAAAAGGAAAATAAAAATAAAACTTCTGATATTGTATTGGTATTAAAACGTTCCAATACGTTGAAAGAAGGAAGAAAGATTGTGGATGCTGCAAAACAGTTTGTATCTAATATAATAAAATATTCACCCGAAAGTTCTATTGATGTTATATCCTATTCTGCTGATAATAAAGGATTGGCTTTTTATAATAGAACAAAGGGCTGGGCAAATGTAGAAAATAATTATGAAGAAATTATGATTGCAATAGAAGGTTTGACAAAAGAAGAAACATTGCATAAATTAGATTCGGGAATACATACTGTTTATGAATGTTTTGACCTTGCTAAAATACGAAATGACAGCAAAGCAAAGAATGTAATTTTATTTTATGATGGAGTCCCTGGCATTTATGATGAAATCGCAAATGAGATTCAAATCAGTTCACAAAGGGTGATTGAAGAATTTGGAGCTAATATTTTTACGATTGGGGATTTTACTCAATTAAGTAGTAATAGTAAATCAAAATCAGAAGCGTTATTACAAAAAGTGGCTACAGAGGATTCTTCAAATCGAAAACTATTTTATCAAACAGCACAAGATCAGTCGCTTCGAGAAATTTTCGATAAAATTTCTTATCAAATTGTAGGTAAGACAAAAGTAGAACAAAAGAAACCTAAAGATATTGTTTTAATATTGGAAAATTATGGTATAGGTAATGAATTAAGGAAAGATTACGAATGGACAGTTCCAACTGACTATATTGTCGGAGAAAAATATTTTTTAGATAAAATACCATCATATCATAATGATTATGATCAAGTATTGATTGAGCAAGAGAATGGAAGATTATATTTTAATGTGAGAGGTTGTAGTTTTAATATATACATTGATGAGCTGAATCGTGTATTATACAATCCACCAAAAAAAGATGATTTTGTTTCTATATTTGATGAAGAAAAAAAGGCAGCCATTAAATTTATTCAGAACTTAAAAGAAGTTTCACCAGATAGTAATATTTGTATATTATCAAATCCAAGCAAAACAGGAAATTCGGTGATAAAATTAACAGAAGGATTTGAGAATGTATCAAAAAATTCGAATGAAATGATTAATGCAATTAATAATTTGGATAAAGGATGGTCATATAATAATAGAGGAGTGTCTTTAAAAGAAGTATATAATCTGTTAAATGAAGATAGTGTGGAATTAAATGGTAGAGATAAACAAGTAATTCTTTGCTCATCATTATTTTTTCCAGAGGAACAAACTGATGAAGCATTAAAATATGCAGATTTAATAAAAAATAATTTGAATGTTTCTATTAGAGTAATTAATATATCAGAATGCGGATTAAGAAGGTTTATAATCTATAATCCCGTATCAGAAATAACTTATTCTTATGTTACTAATGCTAGTTTGTGGATTGGAGATATTTTTGAGCTTGTTTTTATTGATATATTTAGAAAGTAAAAGTAAAAGGAGTAATCTGTATCCTTTGTCAAGGACAATAAAAAAGAGCGCGTCGATTAATTAATAAAAAAATAAAAGAATTCCCTGAGTTTAGGGTGAATGTTCAGCAGATAAATATTAAAATAAGAAATAGGATGTGTTACTTAAGTAACATGTCCTATTTTAATTAATTATTAATATTTTTTTAATATCCTCTTAAAAGTTAAAATCTTTTGTATAATAATTATGCTGATATTTTTAGCTAAAATATATGAAAGGAGGATCGAGTCACTTTATTGTTTCGTAAATTATATGATTGGAGGTTTTGTTTTATGTTGAAACGAAAAAAATTATGCAGGTTAGCAGTTTTTGTAATGACAATATTGATGATAACCAGTCAGCTGCGGACATTAGCATATGCAAAAGATGAGACTAAAAACTCTAATACACAGCAGAACCAAAATTTAGAAAATACGAATGATTCTATAAGTAACTTGAAACAGCAAATATCACCTAAAGATATCATATTAATATTGGAAAATTATAATCTGAATAATAAATTAAGAAAGGATTATAAATGGACGATTGTAACCAACTTCATTGTCGGCAATTTTTATTGTTTAAATACAACACCAAATCAAAAATATGGTTATGATAGAATCATGATTCAGAAAGAGAAAGAGAGTGGTAAGTTGTATTTTACTGTCAGAGGTTATAAAGTATATCTGGATAAATATTTGAGTGATGGACATGTAATATACAATGAACCCAAAAGCACTGATTTTATATCTATGTTTGAAGAAGAGAAAGAGGCTGCGATAAATTTCATTCAAAGTTTGAAAGAAACTTCACCAAATAGTAATGTATATATTTTGGCTAACCCAAAGGCAAATGAAAATTCTGTAATACAATTAACAGAAGGTTTTGAGAATGTATCAAAAAATTCAGAACAAATAGTAAATGAAATTCATAATTTGAATAAAGTTAGTGGTTGTTTATATGAAAGAAGTTTGACACTAAAAGAAACTTATAATTTATTAGATAAGGACGCAAGTCTCATAACTAATGGTAGAGATAAACAAGTAATTCTTTGTTCAGGATTGGCAGATCAGAACGAAAATTTTGATGAAGCACAGAAATATGCAGATTTATTAAAAAATAATTTACATATTGTTATCAACATTATTAATATCAAGGAATCCGGAGGAACTTATTCTAATTTAATACCAAATTCGTTAGCTTCTGAGAATCTTTCGAATACATCAGAAAAGAAGTTCTATGTTACGGATGATAATTTATGGGTAGGAGATATTTTTCAAGTTGTTTTTAAAGATATATTTGGACTGTAGGTGAGTTCATAAAAAGTAGAGGGCATGTTTTTGGACAGGCCCTTTTGCTATTCTGATTTATGTAAATTAAATTTCTTTTATACCCCCCCGTTAGGGTGGGGTTTTTACATAAAAATGTGTTATAGTAAACCTATAGAGATTATGATTTACTTATAAGTCAATATACTATGAAAGAATAAAAAGGAGAGATAAATTAAGACAAACTAGTGTTTCAAATGATAGGAGGGTATTTTATGTTGAACCGTAACAGTAGTAGAATGCGAAAGATAGTAGCAATGACAATGGCTATATTAATGACAATCAGTCAATCACAGTTTTTTACAAATGCTAAAGAACAGCCAAAACAAGTACAAAGTGAAGATAATGAAATGGAGAATTTAATATCTGAACAAACAGGGGATAGAAATGTAAAAGAAAAAAATGAATCAAAAGAACAAAGTCCAGATGTAGAACAAGATTTAGAAGATAATTTAGAATTATTCAATGATTTGAAAAAATCAGTTACAAGTTCAGGTGAAGGATTTGAGAAAGGCTTAGGAACTGCTTCAAATTTCGGTATTTTTGTTAATGAATTATTTCAGGCAAACTCTGAATTTGAATCTAATATTGCAGTAAAAAAATTAAATTCTCTGGTATCGCCAACGGTTGCAGAGGGAAAAGATAAAGCAGAACAAATATCTTATATTCGAAATTTTTCAGACAAAAAAGGAAATGTATTAAAGGAAAATCCTTTATCGGAAGACTATTCTATGAAAACACCTTATTTGGTAATAGGATCAGTTTATAAAGTGATTAATGATAACAAAAGTTATGTAATAGATGGCAAGCGTCTTGGTTTTAAGGATAATTTAAAAGTTATTCAAGAACCCGATGATAAGACTTTTATAGATTTAGATTCCGAATTTTTATATTTATCAAAATTGTCTACGTATTTAGCAGATTTTAAGACAACTCAAACGTCAGGAATCAAATCCAATGGTAATAGCTTAGAATTGGAAAGTACTTCAGAGAAAGAGGATATCTTTAATTTATCAGGATCAGATTTTATGAACGGAGATGTCAAAAAAATAAAGTTACATACTTTGTATAAAAATTCCACTTGTATTATAAATGTAGATTTATCTGATTATTCTGAATTCAATTTGAATGCGGAAGCTGAAATAATGGGAGATAATATAGATGTTGTAAAAGATGCAGGCAGAGTTATTTGGAATTTTTATACAAAGAAAGTGGAAGATAACGGAGAAATTAATTACCAGCCTTATAAAGGGAAGCTAACTACCACTGCAACTACAGGAGGAACATTTTTGGCTCCAAGCGCTAGTATTGAAATCAATAAAGATTTTTATGGCTGTATTATTGCAAATAGTTTAAATGTTAACGCAAAAATGAAGAAAATACCATTTTGGGGAAAGATACCTTCAAATGAAAAAAACAAAAAAAGCTTAACTTCAAAAGTTGCAAAAGTAAAAGTTAAAGCAAAAGCAACTTACAAAGGAGATTTTGATTCAAAAAATTGTAAAGGAAGACGAATTTATAAAGTGAATTTATCAGCAGTTGCAGATAAAAATAAGAAAGAGTCAGTAACTGCAGGAGTAAAGAATGTAGTTATTAGATATTACATTAGCGATTATTTTGATTTAACAAATGAATGTAGATCGAAACTAAATGATATGAAAGAAGTAAATTGCCAGTATGATAAGAACAAAAAATGCCAGTACGTTGAATGGAAAAATCAAGTGATACCACAGAAAGTAAAGTGGACAGCTATTCTTGAGTTGGAAGCAAAAGATAAGTTCATAGGTGGAAATGATATTGATACTAATATAAAAGGATCTGGTATTTATGTAGAGAATACACAAATTTCAAAATTTCCAAATTTGAAAGTAAATGTACCTGTGAAGTTTCAAATTCAGTCTGTGGAAGGAAGTATAGGGCAAGGGGAATTAATTTCTACTGAATTATATAGTAAATCTTTAAATAAAAATGTTCCTGTTCAAGATTTAATGTTTGATAGTAGTGAAATATTTTTAGGTAAAGAACCAACAGGAGAGTTGGAATATTTATGGTATCAAGAAGGGGTAAAAGAAAGAGCAACTATGTTTTTGTCACCTGTTATAATCAATTCCGATACAAGTTTTATGTTAAAAGTGATATTTAAGCCATATAACACAGAGACAGATACGGATGGAAAAAAAGGTCTGGCTGTATCTACGACCCAGTCTGGAAATTATAATGTCAAAGTGAGTAATGCAGATGCTGATAAATTAGAAGTGAATAATACTGCAGTTTATACAGGTGATTTTAATACTGAGAATAAAACCGGACAAAGAACTTATTCTATAAAATTGAATGCTCAAATTCAGAAATCGAAATGGTTACCAAAGGATATTGTACTTATTTTCGAAAATAATAAAAATATAGAGAGAAATACAACATTAAAAAGGGATTATAAATGGACAATTGCAAATGATATTAAGGAAGATGAATGGTACGTCTATAAAGGAAATTTAGGATATTATAATGTAAGAATCGGAAAAGAAGAGAAAACGGGAAGGCTTAGATTTTATGATGATGAATCAAACCAATATTTTTATATAGACAAAGGAGTTAACTTGTATAATATGCCTGACGTAAATGATTATATATCTGTATTTGATGAGGAAAAACAGGCTGTAATTAAGTTTGTAAAAACAATACAAGAGATATCACCGGAAAGTAATATATGCATATTAACATATTCTCCAGAAAAAACCGTGTTAAACAAAACAGAAGGTTTTAAAAATGTTTCAAAAGATTCTAAACAACTTTTTAGTATGATTGAAAATATTTCTTACGGTGATTCTTCAAAAAAAGAATTAATATTGAATGAAGCTAATAATGTGCTAAATGATGATAAGGTAAAAAACAATGGCAGAGAGAAAGCAGTTATTCTTTGTTCGGAATTAAGTGAATCACCAAATTTAGAATGGAGTGAAGCAATTAAAAGTGCTGAATTATTGAAGAATGATCAGCATGCAGATGTTAATGTTGTAAATATGATGAATACCGGCTCAGAATACTCGATGATGCTTCCGGATACAATAGCTTCGTTAAATCCTACAAATTCAGCAAGAAAGCATTATTTTGCAACTAATTATAATCTTACAATTGATGATGTTTTAACCAATATATCGAATGAGGCATTTGGTTCTATAGCAGGTTCTAGTATCATTACTTATTTGAATGAAAACTTTCAATTTACAGAGGAATCGAAAAAGATGTTTGAAAAAGACCAGAATATTAATTATGGGTTTGATAAAAATAAAAATCAATGGTTTTTAAAATATGAGGATCAAATCATACCAACAAATGAAAAAAATTGGTCAAAAGAGTTTGAGATAGAGGTAAAAGAAGAGTTTCATGGAGGAAGTAATATTAATGCTGGAAAATCAGAGATTAGCTATGGAAATCAAAGAATAAAAAATTTTCCAGACTTATTTGTCAATGTACCTCAGAAATAATATATTAATTTAAAAAGAATGCACTTATCTTATTTTGATATGTGCATTCTTTTTGTTGGTTTAATGTACTCTAATCTAAAGAATCTATTAATCTGGTTGTTTTTGATTATGTAAATTTTTTTGCGCTGTAGATAGCATTAATTTAATACGATTTAATTGATTGACTTCACTGGCACCCGGATCGTAGTCAATTGCAACAATATTAGAAAGCGGGTATTGATGTCGTAATTCTTTAATGACACCTTTTCCAACCACATGGTTTGGCAGACAAGCAAATGGTTGTGTGCAAACAATATTATTTGTACCTGTATGAATTAATTCTAACATTTCACCTGTTAAGAACCAGCCTTCACCAGTCTGATTTCCTAAAGATACAATATCCTTTGCCATATTAGCAAGAGATTCTATACGAGCAGGTGAATCGAAATGCTTGCTCTTCTTAAATTCATCAGAAGCAGCACTACGGACAAATTCCAATGCTTTGATTCCTAAGTTGGATTTACGTGCTGCTGATTTACTCATCCCTAATTTTTCAGCTTTAAAGTTGTTATTATAAAAGCAGTATAAAAAGAAATCGAGCAAGTCGGGAACTACAGCTTCAGCACCCTCAGATTCTAAAAGTTCTACTAAATAATTATTTGCAGATGGCAAGAATTTGACCAAAATTTCTCCAACTACACCTACACGAGGTTTTTGAATATTATTTCTTGGAAGTGCATCAAAATCACGAATGATTTCACGACACATTTTTTTAAATTTAAAAAAAGAAGGATATTTATTTTTTGTTAAAAAGCCAATACACTTTTCTTTCCAAATGTTATGCAATTCATCTGTAGAACCTGCTTTTTTTTCATATGGCCGTGTTCGATAGACACAACGCATAAATATATCACCAAAAACAAGTGAATAAATACCTTTTAAAATTAACGAGGTTGTAAATTTAAACCCTGGATTCTCTTCAAAACCATTCAAATTTATAGATATAACAGGGACATGAGGATATCCTGCTTTTTCTAATGCTCGTCGAATAAAACCAATATAATTTGAAGCTCGACATCCACCTCCGGTCTGTGAAATGATAATTGCAGTTTTTTCCATATCATATTTCCCAGACAAAACAGCATCCATTATCTGTCCAACTACCATAAGTGATGGATAGCATGCATCATTGTTTACGTATTTCAAGCCAACATCTACAGCAGATTTATTATCATTATCTAAAACCACTACGTTGTATCCGGCAGAGCGAAAAGAAGGTTCTACCAAATCAAAATGGATAGGAGACATCTGCGGGCATAGAATTGTATATTCTTTACGCATCTCCTTTGTAAAAATAACTCTATTAAAAGAAGTCGGGACAATAGTCCGGGTCGATTTCTTCTGTTCACGAATCCGAATTGCTGAAAGTAGAGAACGAATTCGGATTCTGGCAGCCCCTAAATTATTTACTTCATCAATTTTTAAACAGGTATAAATTTTACCTGAATTTGTTAAGATATCACTTACAGCATCAGTAGTTACAGCGTCAAGTCCGCATCCAAAAGAATTTAATTGAATTAAATCAATATTTTCAGTCGTTTTTACATAATTTGCAGCAGCATATAATCTAGAGTGATACATCCATTGATCCATAACAATAAGTGGACGCTCAACATTTTTTAAATGTGAAATAGAGTCTTCGGTTAAAACTGCAATTCCATAAGAGGTAATTAGTTCAGGTATACCATGGTTGATTTCAGGGTCAATATGATAAGGTCTTCCCGCTAATACAATACCACGAATTCCTGTTTTCTTCAGGTGAGATAGGGTTTCTTCCCCTTTACGTTTTATATCTTCACGAGACTTTTCTAATTCTTTCCATGCTAAAGAAACAGCTTCTTTCATTTCATCAGAAGAAATATTAAATTCCTGACTTAATTCTTCCGTTAAACGTTCAAAGATTGTTTCTTGGTTTTCGAAAGAAATAAATGGATTCTTAAATATCATCTGCCCACTGGTTATTTCATGAACATTATTCTTAATGTTTTCAGCATAAGAAGTTACAATTGGACAATTGTAATGATTATTCGATTCAGGAAATTCATTTCTTTCATAAGGAATACAAGGATAAAAGATAAAATCAACTTCTTGGTTAATCAGCCAACTAATGTGTCCATGTGCTAATTTTGCAGGATAGCATTCTGATTCACTCGGGATAGATTCGATCCCCAACTCATAAATCTGATGAGTTGATGTAGGTGATAGTACTACTTTAAATTTTAGTTGGTTGAAAAAAGTGAACCAAAATGGGTAATTTTCAAACATATTTAATACTCGTGGGATACCTACAGTGCCTCGAGTTGCTTCCGTGGATTTTAAAGGTTCATAGGAAAAAATCCTTTTATTCTTATATTCAAATAAATTTGGAATATTTTTGCTGTTTTTTTCTTTGCCTAGACCACGTTCACAGCGATTACCGGTTATAAATTGTCTACCGCCTGTGAAACGGTTTATGGTTAATAGACAGTTGTTCGTACAACCTTTACAACGTGCCATTTTAGTATCATATTCTAAAGTACTGATCTTCTCAAAGGAAAGCATAGAAGTGACATGTCCTTTCATATGTCGCTCACGTGCGATAAGTGCAGCACCAAAAGCCCCCATAATTCCTGCAATATCAGGTCGGATTGCTTCACAACCAGAAATTTTTTCAAAACTTCTTAATACTGCATCGTTATAAAAGGTACCACCTTGAACAACAATGTTTTGACCGAGTTCTTTTGGATCTGAAAGTTTAATTACCTTAAATAGGGCATTTTTAATAACAGAATAAGCTAAGCCGGCGGAAATATCTGCGACTTCAGCCCCTTCCTTTTGTGCCTGCTTCACTTTTGAGTTCATAAATACAGTACATCTGGTTCCTAAATCAATTGGATTCTTAGCAAATAAGGCTTCAGTTGCAAAATCTTCTACTTTAAAATTTAATGATTTTGCAAAAGTTTCAATAAATGAGCCACAACCTGAAGAACATGCTTCATTTAATTGAACACTATCCACTGTCTGCTGCTTTATTTTTATACATTTCATATCTTGACCGCCAATATCTAAAATACAATCCACTTTAGGGTTGAAAAATGCAGCAGCATAGTAATGTGACACCGTTTCTACTTCACCTTCATCAAGCATTAGGGCGGATTTTATTAAAGCTTCTCCATAACCTGTAGAACAAGAATGAACAATAGAAGCTTCTTTTGGAAGGATAGAATAAATTTCTTTTATGGCTTTAATTGTTGTTGCAAGCGGACTCCCATTATTATTATTATAAAATGAATAGAGAAGAGAACCATCTTCAGCTACCAAGGCTACTTTGGTGGTTGTAGATCCGGCATCAATACCCAAATAGCAGTCTCCCTTATATAATGATAAATCACTTGTTACCACATGATGTCTTCCATGTCGCTCGCAAAATTCAGTATATTCTTCTTTAGAAGTAAAAAGAGGTTTCATACGTTCTACTTCAAACTCCATCTTAATATTTGAAGAAAGGCGATGCTGTATTTCAGAAAGTGAAACCACGTTTTGTTCATTAGCAGTCAGGGCAGAACCGATAGCAGCAAAGAGATGAGAATGTTCTGGTGCAATTGTATGTTCGTCATCTAATTTAAGTGTACGAATAAAAGCGGCCTTCAATTCAGATAGAAAATGAAGAGGACCACCTAAAAATGCCACGTGCCCACGTATAGGTTTTCCGCATGCTAAACCACTGATTGTCTGATTAACGACTGCCTGAAATATAGAAGCTGATAAATCTTCTTTCGTTGCCCCTTCGTTAATTAATGGTTGTATATCTGATTTTGCAAATACTCCACATCGGGCAGCAATTGGATAAAGTGCTTTATAATCTTTTGCATAGGTATTTAATCCAGATGCATCTGTTTGAAGTAAGGATGCCATTTGATCAATAAAAGAACCGGTACCACCTGCGCAGATACCGTTCATACGTTGTTCAACATTTCCTCCTTCAAAATATATGATTTTGGCATCTTCACCACCAAGTTCAATGGCAACATCAGTTTGGGGTGCATAATCTTGTAGCGCAGTAGAAACAGCTATTACTTCCTGAGTAAAAGGAACTTTTAGATGTTTGGCCAGAGTCAGTCCACCAGAGCCGGTTATCATAGGTGCAATTTCTATATCACCAAGATCTGTAACAGCTTTTCCAATCAAATCAGCTAATGTATCTTGAATATTGGCAAAATGCCTTTCATAATCTGAAAATACTAAATTTCTTTTTGAATCTAGAACAGCAATTTTTACTGTAGTAGAACCAATGTCAATTCCTAATGTATAAAATGTATACTTACTCATAATACCTCACCTGTTAAAATAATTTTGGGGAAATCTATTTATATTCAGTAAAAATCCATATAATTCCTTATTTAAAGAAGTTTATGTCATACCAATACAAACTACATTATACGACAAGAAGTTGTAAAATACAATTAGAAATATCTTTTAACGAAATGGTATCACATCAAAACATAAAAGAATATAATAACATAACAATAATTAAAGGAGCCAGATAATATGGATGAAAAAAGTGGTTCAAAAATGTCTGCTAAAAAATCTGATTCAAAGGATAATATTTCACCTGTATCTAAGAAAGAACGTAATTTGACTGCAGTTCAAGACAATAATAATGAAACACCTACTCCAACTATGCCAAGAACGACACCAACTACGCCTGGTCAGGCACCAACAACACCGGGTCAGCCATCAATGATGCCAGAGCAGCCACCGACAATGCAGCCATCAATGCCAGGTCAGCAGCCAATGATGCCAGGTCAGCAGCCAATGATGCCAGGTCAGCAGCCGATGATGCCAGGCCAGCAGCCGATGATGCCGTGG
>NZ_QRCT01000004.1 GCF_003363435.1 Anaerosacchariphilus polymeriproducens | reverse complement strand
ACGATGACGATTCCGGAGAAAGTGAGCGGGAAAGACCAGGCAGGAAATGACCTGTACCAGGGGGATGTGACCGTGGACTGTGCGTTTCGGGACAGCCTTTCCGGTCTTGCCAAAGTGACCTATCAGGTGGAAGAAGTGGAGACCGGGAACGTGACGCAGGAAGAGACGATCGTCATCGGGGAAGAGGGAACAATCCGTCAGGGAAGTGCGCAGATTGTAGAGAAGGATGAGAACCTGGTGACAGAGCTGGCAAAGAGCATCAAGGTGACGAACAACCGCAACAACATCAAAGTCCGTGCCGTATTCACAGACCGTGCCGGCTATGAAACAAGAGAAGAACGAACGTTCAGCATCGATAAGACGGCACCGGTCCTTGCAGTCACGTATGACAACAATTCCTATGATAAGGAATTCGAATCAGAGACACAGTATTACAAAGAAGGAAGAACGGCGACGCTTACCGTGACGGAACGAAACTTCAACGAGGCAGATGCGAAGGTGACGGTGACAAACAGTGAGGGCAGTGCGCCTACCATCAGCGGCTGGACGAAGCATGAGAACCGTCAGGATCCGGATCAGACGACCTATACGGCGACCATCTCTTATCAGCAGGAAGGGGATTATACCTTTGCCATGAGTTTTGAGGATTTGGCCGGAAATCAGGCGGCGGACATCCCGCAACAGAAGTTCACGGTCGATACGACGGCACCGGTCATAGAAGTCACGTATGACAATAACCAGGCGCAGCGTGAGACGTTTTATAAAGAAGGGCGTACGGCGACCGTGACCATAAGGGAGCACAACTTTGAGACCAGCCGTATCAAGACGGTATTGAAAGCGAAAGACCAAGGGGCGGCGCCGGGCATCAGCAGTTTTACCAGCAATGGGGATGTCCATACGGCAAGCATCCGCTTTGAGGACGACCAGGTCTATACCTTTGACATCGATTATACGGACAAAGCCGGGAACCAGGCGGCAGACCTTAAGGAGATCACGTTCTGTGTGGACAAAACCAAGCCCGCTTTGACCGTAACGGGGATCAAGAACCATTCGGCCAACAGCGGAAGGGATGCGGACAAAAAAGAGACGAACGTAGGCTTTGTCCTTGAGGCATCGGATGAGAATTTCGCGGGTCTGACCCCGCACTTAAACCTTGTGACGTTAGAGGGAATCAAAAACTGTGATAACTTATTGGGCAGTGCACAGGCAGTTGAAAACGGCCAGCGTTATGCCGTGAGCAACTTAAAGAAGGACGGGATCTATCTCCTGACGGCGACCGTAACGGATCAAGCCGGAAATGAGAACAAAGCAGCAAAGGTGACCGAGGCAGATGGCAGGGTACAGGAAGCAGAGCAGATCGTATTTTCCGTGAACCGCAATGGTTCGGTGTATACGCTGGATGAAGCGACCAGAAAGATCAATGGCTCCTACCTGACCAAAGAGCAGGACATCGTGATTCAGGAGACCAACGTGAATTCCTTAAAGGAGAGAACACTGACCTTATTTCAGGACAACCAGACGAAGAGCCTGAAAGAAGGAGAGGATTATCAGATCCAAAAGACAGAAGGGAACGGACAATGGAACCAGTATACGTATCAGATCTACAAAAAGAATTTTTCGAATGATGGGTATTACAGCCTGGCGCTGTATTCTGTGGATGCCGCAGACAACAAGTCGGAGAACAACATGGATACCAAGGATGTGGAACTGCGGTTCGCGGTAGACAAGACGGCACCGAAGGTCATCGTGACGAACCTTTCTGACCGGGAAGCGTATCAGGAAGAAAAGAAGGACGTGACCATGGTCATCGACGATAACATGAAACTGCAGGAAGTCAAAGTCTACCATTCTACGTATAACGGAAACGCTAGCGACTCCTCCTATGGGGAAGCAGCAGAGACTTGGGACAATGAGAAGATCCAACAGATGGTGTCAGGGAAAGAGGACTTTACCTTCCCTATCGATGGGAACACGACGCAAAAACACAAGGTCAAGATCGTAGCGGTCGATGCGGCGGGAACCCAGAAAGAAGTGGAAGTGAAAGACTTCTATGTGACCAAGAGCTGGATCATCGGCGTGAAGACGCAGGGAAAGAAGGCCCTACCGATCGCAGGAGGCGTTTTATTGCTTGGAGGGCTTGGCGCAGGTGTTGTGTTTGTACTTCGTAAGAGGAAAGCTGTTAACGTAAAATAATTTGAATAAAAGGTAATTATATTGTCAAGGTTTTAATAATCTTGGCAATATAAAATAAAAACTCTAAAGTTAACTCCATTGCAATTTACATGATTTTATGTTATTATAACAAATGTTTCATATTGGAAAGCATAAAATTATGTGAAAAAGCATCTGTAGCTCAGGGGATAGAGCAGTGGTTTCCGGTACCATGTTTTGCGGGGGTTCGAATCCCTCCAGATGCGTTTTGAAAACTGGTGAAATTTACCAATTTTTATTTTTTTGTTGCGTTTTTTTTATTGATTTGTTACACTATATGGAAATAAGCACAATAGTACCCAAAGGGAATAATAATTATAGGAGGAAATATTGATGCAGAAATTTAAAGATTTTATAATAAAAAATTCAAAGTATCTATTAGCTGGGGTAATGGTGATTGCTTTAGCTGTCGTTTTTATCTATGCTTCATATGATAGAAATAAAGAATCAAAAAATGTTAGCAAGGAAGTTGTTTCAGTAGATTCTACAGATACAGGAACTAAATCAACGGTTGAAAATGAGTTTGAGGTTGATAAGTATGAAGAAGTAAATAAATTAGTGAAAAAATACTACAAAGCTTATGCTGATGGTGATATAAAAACATTAAAGCAAATTGCGACACCTTTTACTGATGAAGAGGCACAACAGAAAACTGCATTAAAAGATTATATTGAATCATTTGAAAATCTTGCTTGTTATACAAAGGTAGGACCGATTGAAGGATCATATATGGTTGCAGTCTATTTAGAGATTAAATTTAAAGATATAAAGACCGCTGCACCTGGATTACAAACACTGTATATATGTAAAAAAGAAGATGGAAGCTTGTATATAGATAATCGTCCAAAAAAAGAATACGAGCCTGAGGTACAAGCTTATGCAGAGTCATTTGAAAAAGCAGAAGATTATTTAGAACTTTCTAAAAAAGTAAGTGATAAATATAATGAAGCGCTTGAAAAAGATAAGCAATTAAAAACTTTTATGAATGATACCATAAAAGGATTATCAGAACAGTCTGCTGATGAAACTAAGAAAGAAGAAACAAAGCAAAAAGATAAAAAGACTGAGGAAACAAAGCAAAAGGATAAAAAGGCTGAAGAAACGAAGAAGAAAGATAAAAAAGCAGAAGAGACAAAGAAAGAAAATACTAAGACCGAAAGCAAATCTGAAACTGTATGGGCTACGGAACCTTCTAAAATACGTAAAGGTCCGGGAGAAGATAAGGAACAAGTAGGATCTGCTTATAAAGGTGATCACTTTAAAAGGACAGCTGTTAGAGATGATGGATGGAGTGAGATTGAATATAATGGTGAGAAAGCATATATTAAATCAGAATTCTTATCAACAAAAAATCCAGTATCAGAAGAAGAAAATAAACCAAAGGTATATCATACAGAAGGACAAGTAGTTACTGTTGAAAAAAGTACGAATATCCGAGAATCTATGAGTGAAGATAGTAAGTTAATGGGAACTGTGGATCCGGGTGATTCTGTTACAGTCGTATTGGATTATGCAGAAGGTTGGACAAAAGTAAAATGGAAAGATAAAGTAGGATACATACGTACCGATTTGTTATAAACAAAGCGTAAGTTAAGGTAAAGAATTCATACAAAACTAAGGATTGGAGAATTTTGAATAATTAAATCAAAATTCTCCATTTTATTATAAAAAATCATTGTATAAATGATAAAGTGCTCCATATACTATTTTGATGAATCTATATATAAATAAAGGAATAGAAAGGAGTTTTTATATGATAAACAATGCTGATAGAACTGTATTAAATGAAACAGTCAAAAACACCAGAATGGCTGTACAATCAATAGAAACTATTTTAAATCGGGTAGATGATGAGGATTTATCTTACGAATTAAACTGCCAGGAAGAGAAATATAAAAAAATTGAGAAAAAAGCAGTGAATAGGCTTAAGGATTATAATACAAAAGTACAAGATGATTCTATACCTCAAAAATTAATGATAAAGTCTTCTATTCAGGCTAAAACTTTAATGAATAATGGTTCAAAACATATAGCTGATATGATGATACAAGGAAGTACAAAAGGAATTACAGAGTTATCAAAAGTTTTAAACGAAAACAAAAATGCAAGTAAATCAGTTTGCGAAATTGCCAAAGAATTAGTTGATTTTGAAGAGAAAAATATTGAACGATTAAAAACGTATTTATAAATGATTTTATTTGAATTTTGAGTTTACCTTGCGGCTGTTGGAGCCGCAGGTACCTTAATTTTAAATTGAAATGAAGAGGCAAAATATGAAGACAGAAAAAGCTGAAGTTAGATTAAATAAATATATTAGTGATGCGGGTATTTGTTCACGAAGAGAAGCAGACCGACTGATAGAAGAAGGATTTGTACAAGTGGATGGAAAAGTAGCTGAAAAGGGACAAAAAATTACGAATAGCCAGATAGTGTTGGTTAAGGGGAAGAAGGTTACAAAAGAAGAAGAGCAAATAGTATTACTTGTAAATAAACCTGTTGGAATCGTTTGTACTGAGGAAAAGAGAGAAAAGGAAAATATTATACAATTCTTAAATTATCCTAAAAGAATTACATATGCAGGACGATTGGACAAGGAGTCTCAAGGCCTGTTACTTATGACGAACGATGGTGATATAATAAATAAAATGATGAGAGCAAGTAATAAGCATGAGAAAGAATATATTGTAACAGTCAATAAACCAATAGACAGTCAATTTATTAAAAATATGAGTAAAGGAGTTCCTATTTTAGATACGGTTACCAGAAAGTGCAAAGTGGAGCAGTTGAACAAATTTGAATTTAGAATTGTTCTTACACAGGGATTGAACAGACAAATCAGGCGGATGTGTGAGTATTTTGGTTATAAAGTTATAAAATTGGAACGGATACGCATTATGAATTTAAAATTGGGAGATTTAAAAATAGGAACATATCGGAAAGCGACGAAAAAAGAAATAAATACATTATATAAAATGTTAGGGGATTAATCATTTATGAAAAGTAAACAAGACAGAATGAAAGAATTAGTGACATTATTAAATAAGGCAGGAAAAGCTTATTATCAAGAGGACAGAGAAATAATGACCAACTATGAATATGATAAGCTTTATGATGAATTAGTAGAATTAGAAAAGGAAACAGGAATTATTCAGGCAGGAAGTCCTACCATATCAGTTGGTTATGAAATTTTAACTGAATTGCCAAAAGAGATTCATGAAAGTCCGATGCTTTCTCTGGATAAGACCAAAGATTTAGAGGCACTGAAGGAGTTTGTTGGAGATAAAGAGGCAATTCTTTCTTGGAAATTAGATGGATTAACAATAGTTTTGACTTTTGAGAATGGAGTATTAGTTAAAGCTGTGACCCGGGGGAATGGGGAAATCGGAGAAGTCATTACCAATAATGCAAGAGTATTTAAAAATCTTCCATTGCAAATACCATATAAAGGCCGCCTTGTACTAAGAGGAGAAGCTGTCATTTCTTATTCGGATTTTATTAGAATAAATGAAGAAATTGAAGGAATTGATGCAAAATATAAAAACCCAAGAAATTTATGCAGTGGTTCTGTACGTCAATTAAATAATGAAATAACGGCGAAAAGAAATGTAAATTTCATTGCTTTTTCAATTGTAAATGGGGAAGGCATCAATTTTAAAAATTCTAGAGAAGAACAGTTTCGCTGGTTATCAAAACAAGGATTTCAAGTGGTAGAGCATAAAAAAGTAACAGCCGAATTGATGGAAGAAACAGTTAAATATTTCTCAGATAAGATTAAAACAAATGAATACCCATCAGACGGATTAGTATTGGTTTTCGATGATATCGCTTTTGGAGAATCTTTAGGTAGGACCGCCAAGTTTCCTAAGGATTCCATTGCTTATAAATGGCAAGATGAAATTATGGGAACTAAGTTATTAAATATTGAGTGGAGTGCATCTAGAACCGGTCTGATTAATCCGATTGCTGTTTTTGAACCGGTAGAATTGGAAGGGACTACAGTCAGCCGTGCAAGTGTTCATAATGTAAGTATTGTGGAAGAATTGCAATTAGGAATTGGAGATGAGATTGAAGTCTATAAAGCGAATATGATTATTCCGCAAATTGCAAAGAACCTGACAAAAAGCGGTAATATAAAAATACCTGCAGTCTGTCCTGTATGTGGAGGAAAGACGGAAATAAAAAGGACAAATCAAGTAAAAGTATTGTATTGCATCAATCCGGATTGTTCAGCAAAGCACTTAAAAGCATTTACTTTATTGGTCAGTAGAAATGCATTAAATATTGATGGATTTTCACAAGCAACTTTAGAAAAATTCATAGGCAAAGGTTTCATAAAAGATTATGCAGACATATTTCATTTAGATAATTATCAAGAAGAAATTGTAGAAATGGAAGGGTTTGGCAAAAAGTCTTATGAAAATCTTATAAAAAATATAGAGAAAGCAAGAAATACGACATTGCCAAGAGTGATTTATGCTTTGGGAATTCCTAATATAGGGTTATCAAACGCCAAAATGATTTGCAAAGAATTTAATAATAGTATAAATGATATGTTAAATGCTACTCCAGAACAATTAAATGAAATTGATGGAATTGGAGAGGTGATTGCCAAATCATTTGTCGAGTTTTTCGAAAAAGAAAATCATAGAAAATCATTTGAGGATTTATTAAAAGAACTGCATATTGAAACAGATAAAAACACCCAAGTACAACAAAAATTTGAAGGAATGAATTTTGTTATTACAGGAAGTGTAGAACATTTTGAAAATCGAAATGAGGCAAAGGAATATATTGAAGCCAGAGGCGGTAAAGTAACCGGTTCTGTTACCAGTAAAACGAATTATTTAATCAATAACGATGTTACATCAAATTCGTCTAAGAATAAAAAGGCAAAAGAATTAGGTGTAAAAATAATATCTGAACAAGATCTACTCAATTTACAATAGGCGATATGGGTATCACAGTCTAAGATAACAGGTTGGTTTTAAAATAAAAATATGTTATAATAAAAAAACTATGTTGCGTTGAATTATGATTTTACATACGCCTATAGAAGGATAACATTGAGAGGTGATATAAATGCCAATTAAAATACAAAGTGATTTACCTGCAAAGGAAGTTTTAGAACAAGAGAATATATTTGTTATGGATGAAAGCCGTGCGTTTCATCAGGATATTCGTCCTCTTCAAATTGGTATCTTAAATTTGATGCCAGTGAAGCAGGAAACGGAATTACAGCTGCTTCGTGCTTTATCCAATACTCCTCTACAAGTAGATATTACTTTTATAACAGTTGCAAGTCATGAATCAAAGAATACTCCAACCAGTCATCTAAACAAGTTTTATACAACATTTGAACATGTTAAGGATAAAAAACTGGATGGTCTGATTATTACTGGAGCACCAATTGAACAGATGGAATTCGAGGAAGTAGATTATTGGGAAGAGATTTCCGGCATTATGGAATGGACCAAAACCCATGTCAGTTCTACTTTAAATTTATGCTGGGGTGCCCAGGCTGCATTATATTATCATTATGGAATTCCAAAACGCCAATTGGATGAGAAAATATTTGGAGTTTTTTTGCATAAAGTTATGAATCGTAAAGTGCCTTTAGTCCGCGGCTTTGATGACTTTTTTTGGGCGCCTCATTCCCGCCATACTACAGTAGATAGTGAAGAGATTGCAAAGATAGAAGAAATTAAAATTCTGGCAGATTCAGAAGAAGCCGGTGTTTTTTTGGCGGTCGCTAATGAAGGGAAACAAATATTTGTTATGGGGCATCCAGAGTACGACCGTGTGACGCTACATAATGAATATATCAGGGATAAAGAAAAAGGTTTGAACATTCAATTACCAAAACATTATTATACGGATGATGATTTTAATATACGTCCTAATCTTCAGTGGCGGTCCCATGGGAACCTATTGTATGCGAATTGGTTGAATTATTATGTATATCAGGTGACGCCTTATGAACTTTAGGAAGTGGCTTGGAAACTCTAGGTTCTAAGCGATTTGTGAAAATTGGGATTTATTTAATAGTATCGTAAAGTATCGTTAAATAGTACAAAATATTAAAAAAATGGTGTAGTAATGGTGTAGTAAAACATAAAAAATGGTGTAGTAAACTATTAAATGAAAAGACCTTTTTGATAAAAAATATATATTGGTTTGGCATCACTCTTTTAATGAGTTGGTGCTATTTTTTTGTTTAAATAGAAATAATGTTGTCATTAATAAAATTTAGGTTGAAGTAAACCTTAAATCAATTAAGAGTAAAAGAATATACTTAATAATTTATAATTCGCAATAATAAAAATGGAATATAATTATAAATAAAAAATAGTCAACCAAATCTATCTTTTTCTATTTGCATATTGACAAAATAATATTAAAGGAGAAAATAAGTATTTACTTGATGAGGAATTTTAGAATAATAGTTAAATGGTATTATAATGATATTACTTTAACGTTAGAATGATGTATAAATGATATACAAATAATATCAAATTGGACAAATGGGGGTGTGTGGGTGTAATTGGCTACCCCTTTTTTTTATCAAACTATTACAGTAACCAAAATAATTAAAAATAAATTAAGATATAATGGCTTGAGGTATTTATCATTTTATAATATATTTATAATGTTTATAGTAAGGTTAACAATAAAGTAAAAATAGATAGTGTTTTATGATGGGAAAGCCAATGATGATTAGTATATAATTCACGATACAATATGTTCAAGAAAATGGATATGAGACAGTTGAAGATAAAGAATAAACAAGGAGATATTAAAATGATTATTGAATTTATCCCACTAGAAGGTATTAAAATAGATAATAAAACTATTAGATTTGGAGCAACAAAGGAAGAAGTAATAAAAGCATTAGGTATCCCTGATGATATATTAGATGGTATGTTATATTATGATAATATAGGATTAAGAATTGAACTAGATAAGAATATGAAAGTGAGCTTTGCAGAAAGTTGGAATGAAGAAAATATAAAATTAAAACTTTACAACATCAACCCTCTTGAAATAGAATGTGAAACAGTATTAAAATTATTAGAAGAAAAAAATAAAGGAAAAATTGAATACGAAGGAGGATATAATTATTATTTTTTAAATTTATCATTAGGAATTGGAAGGGAATTAACAACAAGTGATGTCTTAGATATGATAAAAGAAGCAAAAGCGGAAAACGTATATGAAGAAATGAAAGAACAATTATTATCAGATTTAAAAAAATCAAAATATTTTGAGTCTATTGGACTTGGAACAAAAGGTTATTATGTTGAGGTGAAAGGTGGAGAAGATGAGTAGATTTCAAAAAATTATTTTGTTAGTTATGTCGCATTGCAGTGTTATTTTATTGACACTTTCAATAGTTGCTAAAAAAATATTAGAGACAAAATTAACAACAAGAAGTTGTACTGGAATTTCTACTACATATGTAGCATTGACTTAGGGTTTAGTCGGTAAGCGCTCAATAACACGGTGCCTTTCATAATAAAATAGGATCAGCTATAATAACCGATCCTGAGTATTAACGTTTGCATTCATTTTGTACATCTTCTGACCAGGGCATTAAGTAGTCCAAGTTTTCTGGATGAATTTGCCAGTCTGTGTCTGGCATGTAAAGTAATAAATATTGTAAGTAAGTATATACGTTAAGTCCGTTTGCTTTTGCTGTTTCTACGATACTATATACAGCAGCTGATGCACTTGCACCTTTCGGAGTGTCTGAGAAGAGCCAGTTCTTCGACCAACAGTGAATGGGCGGATGACATTTCTGTAATTACAACAGACTCTGGAAAGAACCGCTCAGGTTCTTTCCTATGTACTCTCATTTATACTATAAATAAACATTATGATTTAATAAAAATATCACTCTCTTTTAATCTTTCCTAAATTTCGGCAATACCACTATTTTTACAAAAGTATATTTTTTATTTATTAGAGTATAATCTTTTTAAAAGTGACTTTCTATTTTCGATAAAAAGTTTAGTTATATTATAACTTTCTGTTTCCTCATATGTTATCTGGTTTATAATTTCACTGTCAAAAGAATAAATACATGCATCATCAATTCCTAATAAAATTGGAGAGTGAGTTACTATTATAAATTGAGAATTATTATTAACCAATTCATTTATCTTTATGAGCAATGATAATTGTCTTTGAGGGGAAAGTGCTGTTTCAGGTTCATCTAGTAAATATAACCCATTTCCTCTAAATCTATTATTTATTAATGAAAGAAAGCTTTCGCCGTGTGACTGTTCATGCAGTGACCTTCCACCATATCCATCTAAATCAACTCCTATATCATCCACGTAACTAGCCATATTATAAAAACTTTCCGCTCTAAGAAAAAAACCATCTTTTGCCCGAATGCCTTTTGAGAGAAGTAGAAAATCTGATAAAGATGAATGTGTTGAATTTGTACTAAAATTGTAATTAATACTACCACCTTCAGGATTAAAACCATAATTTACTGCAATAGCTTCAAGCAAAGTAGATTTTCCCGATCCGTTTTCACCTACAAAAAAAGTGATTTTTTTCTTAAAATCTAAACTATTAAGATTTTTAAGGCTACTGATATCATTATAGTAATCTTTATATTCTTGCTTATTCCAATTTATTTTTATACTATTAATATAATTATTTATATCCATGATAATCCTTTCTCAATTAGTTTAAAAGTAAAACATTATCTGCAATTTCATCGTAAAATTCTGTATGGTCAATCATAATTACTATTTTATCTTCCTTCCAAACTTTAAGAGTATCTTTTATTATATCAGCAGAAATCTTATCCATATTTGATGATACTTCGTCAAGAAGAATAATTTTGTAATCACCATATAAAGCTCTAGCAAATGCTATTATTTTTATTTGCCCACCAGATAAAGAATCCCCATCTTCACTTATTACATCATTATATAGCATATCCCTATCAAACATTCTTTGCATTTCTAATTTTTTAATTACAGAATTTACGTTGCAGATATTGTACATACTATGATACACGATATTTATACGATTCAAGAAGCAATGTAAGTAGTATTTAATGTGTTTTATAATAATTACAACTCTAATATACTTGATGAGAAATTTTAGTTAAGTATAATGAATTGGAAAGGAAGGAATTGACAGATGAAAAAAATGAAAAAGTTTTATATTTTTTTATTAGTAACAATATTGTCATTAAACATTATCTCACCTTTAAATGTAGAGGCAGCAACAAAATTAACGGTCTCTTATATAGATGTAGGACAAGGCGATGCAATATGTATATCAGGTGACGCAATACGAATTGTAAGAAAGTGAGGAGTTATTAATACAAAAAATCCATACCAATAATCAACCTTGCTTTTTTCATCTCATCAATTTCAGAAATTCTTTTTGATATTTCTTTAATTTGTTCATTTATAGGAAATTGATATTAAGAAATAGTTTAAGGAAATCTTAACATAGACATATCCCTAATGGAATGGTTTTTGATAACTCAACATCCGATATGCTTTATACAGCATTGATTATTCCAAAATTAAAGCAGGAATGCAAAATAACGTAAAAAGGTCAGATTTAATGAGAGATGAAGTTCCTACATAAGTTATAGCAGGAGAAAATTTTTTCCTTTTCCCAGCTAAAAGAGTAATACCTCATGCAAATAAATATATTCCATCTTATACTACGTATTTGTTAAAAAAACGTGGTTAAATAAGCGTGTTAACAAAAGTAGCAAAGAAAATGATTGTTACCATTCTTTTGTAGATTAACTTTTAAGTAGTTATTTTTCTAATAATTCAATATCCTCTCCTTGACTTTTCCTAAGTCTAATATTTTCTCTTCCCCAAGAACACATTATATCAATAATTTTATTCGCAGTAATCCCATATTCAGTCACATAGTATTCAACTTTGGGTGGCATTTGATGATAATTAATTCTACCTACAATACCATCTCTTTCTAATTCTCGAAGCTGCTGTATAAGTACTTTTTGAGAGATGTCTGGAATAAGACGTTCTAATTCACTGGTTCTTTTTTTGCCAGACATAAGTAGACACACAATTAAAGCTTTCCATTTACCACCGAGAATTTCAAGAGTTGCTTCAATTCCTAAATTATATTGCTTCAAAAAACCACCTCCGATTTTATTATAGTGTATCAGCTTAGATTATAGGAATACACACTTTGAAGTAAGTATTATACTGACTTTATTGTGTGTATTTACAATATATATTTTTTAGACAATAATAATTATAAAGCTAATCTCAATTACTGTAAATTAGTTTTGAATTGATTTAATCAAATCAAATATCAGAGAAAATAGAAAGGATCGTGATTTTATGAAAACTCTTATAATTTTAGCACACCCTGACATTAATCATTCAAAAGTAAACAAAAGGTGGAAGGAGGAATTAGAGAAGTATCCAAATGATATTATAATTCACGAGCTTTACAATGAATATCCAGATTGGAATATTGATGTTGAAAGGATGCAACAGTTGCTGGAAGCACACAATCACATCATTCTCCAGTTTCCTCTGTATTGGTACAGCTATCCGCCATTATTAAAAAAGTGGTTTGATGATGTTTTTACATATGGTTGGGCATATGGCACAAAGGGAACTAAATTAAAAGATAAAAAATTTGGAATAGCTTTGTCGATAGGAGATAAAAAAGACAATTATTTACCTACTGGTTCAGTTTCCTTTACCGTTGACGAAGTAATTACACCATTTAAGGCTAGTGTAAAACATGTTGGTGCTAATGTGCTACCTTATTTTGCTTTTTTTGGTTCTTCATTTCAGGCAAGTGATGAGGAAATCGATCAGAGTGCAAAAGATTATATTAATTATATCTTTGCGTTCAAATAAACCGAGTTTCAAATATTTAATTTAAGAGAAAGTTAAAACCATAGCTAGATAATTAATGAAAGACCTGTAAAGTACAGTTAACTTTAAGAGTGGCAAATAGACTATGGATATGATAAATAAATATTAATATTTAAATATTGTAAACCAAACAGCCAGTTTTATAGTATAATAAATGTAATTTACACGGAATTCAGATATGTTTTTAGCTCAGGTAGAATGGTATAAAATATTAAATGCCTGACAATAAATGAATAAATAGAGTTTATTTTATTATGAATATAGGTAGAATTCATTATAAAGAACAGGCAGGAAAAGTATGAAAGAGTTAACAGGTAATAAGATTTCTTTAAATGAAGCAAGAATGTGGAAATGAACTCCAGAATGTTCTGGCTCACAGAAATGCTATTCAGGCACTTGAATATTTAGAGCAGGTGAAAAATATAGTTATTGAAGGCGGACCGTTACAATCTAAAAAAATAGACTTAAAAATGATTGTACATTCAAATTCAGAAGTCTTAACATATATCGTCAGTAAGAAAGGTTTGCTTCATTTATTTTCATTTGCTTTGTTTTCAAATTTTTTGCTTGCTCCGCTGTCTGATATATTAATGCCTTACATATTAAAAAAAGAAATAGGATATTTGAAATATATCGATTTCATTGTATTTAAAAAAGTACGGATTAAAGAAGTTAATGAAAAGTGGTCTGATAATAGAAACATTTGTTACCGTTATAGTCAGTATATTAATGTTTCCTATAATAGTTAACATATTCAAAAACTGGATTGAGATATTATTTATAACAATTTCAATTAGCTGCATGGTTATGGGCTTTTTTAATGCATGCGTAAATACTCCAATTTCAACGAATCTCCAAAATTTAGTTCCAGATGAAATTCGTTCAAATTTTTTCGCCGTGCTTGGTATGTTTTCTCAAGCTGCAATACCTATAGGGTGCTTGGTTTTTGGTATTTTACTTGACATAATGAGGTATCATTTTATTTTAATAATTATTAACTTGTTACTAATTTTCGTGGTGGCGTGCTTTTTAATAAAAGCTCCTGATGAATATGAAGCTGCAGATGATAGTTTATAATACAGTAATAGATATAGGAGAGTAAAAATTGTTAATAAATGAAAAAAAAATCACAATAAAAAATGGAATGCACATATTGCTTAGAAGTGCAAATGCAAATCATGCAAAAGAGATTTGTAATCTTAGACATATTACTTCAGAAGAAACACATTTTATGGTAAGATATCCAGAGGAAGTGGATTTAAATGATGAACAATTGAAAAAAACTTTGGAAAGCATTGAAAATGATGAAAAAGACTTTATGATTACAGCTTTTCTTGATGGAAGGATAATTGGAGACGCAGGCATTATGAAAATTAATAAATATATGAAATGTCGACATAGAGCGTATTTTGGCATTTCTATTTTAAAGGAGTATTGCAATCAGGGGATTGGGAAAAGTATGTTAAATTTAGTATTAAAACAAGCTATGATAAATGGCTTTGAACAAGTTGAATTAGGCGTGTTTGAAGATAATTCAGCAGCCATACACCTATATGAAAAATGTGGATTTAAGCAGGTTGGAATTCTACCAAGAGCATTCAAGCTCAAGGATGGTACTTATCGAGACGAAATAAAAATGGTTTGTATATTGAAAGATATACGTAGAAACAGGCAATTTATTTTATAACAATTTCCTATAACATTCATAATATAATACATAATAAATAGTAGGAGTTATATATTATGGAAGGTTTTCCGCTTTCAAGTCAACGCAACAGATTTCCATGCAATGACGATATTATCAGAACACGAGATTCCATTATAGAAGAAATACGTATAGATAGAAACACGGGTTATGTAACAATATCGTATGGCGTTATGGGTGATTTTAATATAATTCAAATGGAGCTTGTTACCTTGATTGTAGGCAATAATACTGTAATCCGCGATAGATCAGGCTTTAATATGAGGCTGTCCGATTTAAGAGAAGGAATGGTTGTAGATGCTGAATTTTCTTCTGCCATGACATTTAGTATTCCGCCTCAAGCTAGAGCTTATAGAATAACTGTGGTTAATAGAAATGCAGCATCTAATATCACAGAAGGAAGAGTTTTATTCATAGACTTTAATAATCGTTTTCTTTATACAGGTAATTCGAATAACTTATTAAGTCAAATGCGTTTTGTAATAACCAATTCAACAGTTATACTGGATAGGAATGGTAATCCAATACACTTAAGAAATATTAGACCAGGCCAGAGAGTAAGAGTCGAGCATGCAACGTTCCAAACAGCTAGCATCCCCCCTCAAACTACAGCTTTTGTGGTTCAGATTATATAAATACATTTACAAATCGCTTGGTTTAGAGTCACGTTTCTTTTTGTATGGAAATTGTTTTTCGAAATTCTCTAATTCAAGATCAGAAGAATCAAAATTTGTATCAAAACTATAAGTACCGGAATGTTTCATTAAATAACCATCTTCAAGCTCTTTAACCATAAAAAATACTGCTTCATCATCAATTGAAAAATTTGGAAGATGAATACTGTATTTACTAGCAGAAATAAACCCAAATTTCTTATAGTATTTTGGGTTGCCAGTAATCAGTACTGCTTTAAATCCAAGATCTTTGGATCTTTGTAAAGTTTTTGTTATAAGTAGAGAACCAATACCTTGATTTTGAAATTTTGGAAGAACCGATACTGGTCCAAAAGCTATTATGTTTTCGCATATATTACCTTCTTTTATCATTTTTGTATAGATAATATTGCCAATAATAATACCTTTTTCTTCAACAACATAATCCAAATCTTTAATAAATGTAGATGATTTCCGAAGTCTATGAAGTATTAGATGTTCATTGCATCCTGGTCTATATACATTCCAAAATGCTTCGCGTGTTACATGTTCAGTTTCTTTATAATCATTTTCTGTCTCGAGTCTTAGGTTCATAGTCATTACCTCCCTTATTTAATACAATTATTCTATAAAAAATTTATGATAAGATAAAGTAACTATATTATTAGAATTAAAAAGTAGAAAAACAACGTACTGTTAGCAAATACGTTGTTTTTCTGCTTTTTGTTTTGATAATATTTTGTAGATTCCTTGAGTAGAGATATGATATTCATTTGATAAATCAGTTACACGATATCCGAGTTGATATTTTTGATATATTTCTTTATTTCTAGAATTAACTAATTTTTTTGTATTAGTGCCATCTCCCCAAGATTTTCGATTTTCTTCTTTTCTGGGAATATACACATTTTCTCCATCAATATATTTTTGAATCTGTCTTATTAATTCCTCAGGTAATAATTCTCTTACATTTTTATAGCCCAAGTGTATGCCTCCTATTTACGAAATTGTATTAGAATGCATAGGCTATCAGATTGTGACAGCCTATGCTGCACTTACCACTAATAGATAATTTTTAAACATGTGAATTTTCTCCTTTTGAAATGATAAAATGAGTATAGCAAAGATTTAATTATTTAACAATTGCAAGATGATATTTTCTATTCTTTAAAAATATTGTATTAAAATATATGCACAAATACTTATTGATTAAATCTATTTTTAAATTTATTATAGTAAATACACGAAAGATAAAATATTTGAGAGAGGATTTTATTTATCATGAAAACAAAAGAGAAGATTTATAACAAAAATTGGTTTATGTGGTTCATGTTATTATTTTTAGCACCAGTAGGAATTTTCCTTATGTGGAAGAATAAAAAGTTCAATTCAGTAGTCAGAATGATATTATCAGTTTCTTTTGGATTTATATTTTTTATTGCTATTATCGTTGGCTCAACAGATGATACTTCAGAGAATAAAAATAATTTAAAGAAAGAAGTTGTAGATACATCAGAGAAAAATAAAATTCCCGTTACAGAATCAGAAGAAAACATAAAAGAAGAAACGAAAGCAACTAATAAGGACACAATAGAATATAATGGTATTTCATACAAGATAATTGAAGTAGAAGGTGGAAATTTATCGGGAGAAAGATTGCCAAATGTGGCAGTAGATATTGGATATGGAGATAGGACATATTGGGCCTTCACAAATCAATATGGACAGCTTATTAATGTAGTTGCCGACAAAGTTATTGTTCAAGACGATTCTACCGAGCCAGTTAACGCTGATGGAAGATATTATGATGATGAAGCCAAAGTTTCAGGTACGGAACAACCGGATTTAGATGAAGGACATGTTATTGCAGACTCCCTTGGTGGAGTTTCAAATGCTTATAATATTACTCCGCAAAATAGGATTCTAAATAGAAAGGGTGATCAAGCATATATGGAGAAAGTTATTCGTGATGCAGGTGGATGTGAAAATTTTGTAGCCACAATAACGTATCCAAATACAACAACTCAAATACCATCCGGTTATAAATATGAATACGTTTTAAATGGTAATTCAATCGTGGATGAATTTGATAATGTGAATCCGGATACTGTAATTAGCAATATAAAATCGCAGGAAAGTAATAGTAATGAAAGTAAAGATACTAATGCAAACGAGAAAGAAGGACTTTCAGCAATTGATACGAATGGAAATGGTAAAGTTACAATTGCCGAGGCAAAAGCAGCCGGATATACAATGCCGATTCTTTCAGATCATTGGCTATATAAATACATGGATGACAGAGATGGTGATGGTGTAGTAGGGGAATAACTTAATCTGTATCAAAAAAAGGCTGATAATCCGCCAGAAATCGAATTATCAGTCTTTAGTTTTGCATAAATTAGCAGTGAGAATATGATTTTACAATAGCTAATTCCTTATAAAGTCTCACAGACACAAATGCTGTAATAAAAGTGGCAATTACATCTGCAATTGGTTGTGCATAGAGTATGCCATTTAATCCCATGAACATGGGAAGAATAAGAATGACAGGTACAAAACAAATACCCTGTCTGCATATGCCTAATAAACATCCTTCTTTTGCTTTTCCCAAAGCTAGAAATAAGGACGAATATACAGTATAGAATCCAAAAAGCATAAATGATAAACCATTTGCTCTCAGAGCTTTTTGACCAATCTTAATTAATACAGTGTCGCCATTTGTAAATTGAGAAATAATAGTCGTTGGAAAAGCAACCATTATCAATCCAAGGATTACACAAAATATAGTTGTCCATAATACAGCAGTTTTTATTGCTTCATATAACCGGTCATAATTTTTTGCTCCATAATTATATCCGGCAATTGGCTGAAAACCTTTAATAAATCCAAAGACAATAAGGCTGCCTAAAGAAATAATACGAATTACAGTACCCATTCCGGCAATTGCAGAATCACCATATTTTGCGGCTTCCATGTTCGTAAGTGTAATGGAAAGACTTGTTAGTAACTGAAAAATTAAAGTGGGTATCCCTATCTTTAATATTTCTGATAGGATTTCTTTTGAAAAGCAACATTCCTTTATTCGAAAACTGAAAATACTTTTCCTGCTTCGTATATAGCTGAGAAAAACTAGTGCAGAAACGATTTGAGAAATCGCTGTTGCGAAGGCAGCACCAGCTACCCCCATATCTAGGGAATAAATTAAAATAGGATCTAAAACCATGTTTAATACTGCACCTATAAGCATTGTGCACATAGTAGTTTTTGCAGCTCCTTCACTTGTTACAATATTATTCATTGTGACGTTAAATACGTTAAAAATAGATGATATCAGATAGATACTTCCATAAGTGATTGCATATGGCATTATGCTCTCTGTTGCACCTAATAGTTTCAGAATAGGTCGTAAAAAAATCATAGCTATAATTATAATTACTGTGCCAACTACAACGCTGCTATAAAGAGAGGTACTCGCTACTTTTCCTGCTTTTTCTTTCTCGCCGTGGCCTAATAATCTTGCAATATAGGAAGCTGCACCATTTCCAAATAATAACCCTAAACCAACCACGATCTGCCCAAGTGGAAAAGCCACTGATATAGCACCCATTTGACTTGTTCCTAGTGATCCAACAAAATAGGCATCTACTAAATTGTATAATGCATTTATCATCATACCTATCATGGTAGGTAATCCCATAGCTAAGAGAGCTTTCGGTATGGGGGCTGTTTCCAGTAATGCAATTTTTTTGTTACTTTCGTTCATGTTTAATCCTCCTTTTCTCTTGACATAAACTATAAAATACAATACTATAAATTATAGCGGTGAAGAAGATGATACTATAAATTATAGTAGTTGTCAAGAATAATATAGAGAAGGAGAATTTTTATGGCTACAATTGATTTGATTGTATTAGGAATTTTAAAAAAAGAATCCTTAAGTGCTTATGACATTCAAAAAATAGTAGAATATCGTAATATTTCCCGTTGGGTTAAAATTAGTACACCCTCAATATATAAAAAAGTAATTCAACTGGAGGAAAAAGGTTATATTCAAAGCACTATGGTCAAAGAGGGTAAAATGCCTCAAAAGGCTGTTTATTCACTAACCGATGAAGGAGAAAAACAGTTTGAGAAATTGATGATAGGAATAGCATCACAACCTATAAATATTTTTCTGGATTTTAATGCAGTAATTGTAAATCTAGATAGTCTTTCACCAGAAAAACGGAAATTAAGTTTAACAAATATTGAAAATAATATTAAAACGCTAAAATCATATCTGGAAGAAAACATGAATACTAAGGGAAATATGTCAGAGATCCCAGAAACAGGGAAAGCGGTATTGCAGCAGCAATATATACTCGCACAAGCAATTGAAACATGGATTAATTCTTTAAAAGAAAGTTTGGAAGAAACATAAAAAAATTAGTATTCAAAATAACTATTATCTTGGATACAAACATATATATATGTATGAATGGAGGGATACAATGAAAAAAATTTTAGGATTGATTACAAGTTTTGTGCTACTATGTATTGTGGGAGTTATGACAGTATCGGCGGCAGAGATTCCACAAGAAGCAAATGTCAGTAGTGTATTCAGTGAGGCCAATGGTAATATTAATTTATCAACAAATTATTTTACCGGAAATACAGTGAAGATGAACTCATATAATGGTGTCCGGTCAACTATTTCAAATATTTCTTCGGGCACTGTAACAGGAATCGACCCAAAAGTTACATCTGTAACACTAAATGTAACAGTTAGTTCAGGAAGCAGTCCATTCTACCTTTATGTGGAAGATCCACATGGAAATGTAGATTTTACCACAGTAAGTAAAAGTAGTAGTGTTTTTTTAAATTCTTTTAATGGCGTTCATCCCTATGGAAAGTGGAAAGTATACATAGTGACAAACGGAATAGTGTCAACAGCAACAGCTAGGATGAAAGTAAATTATAGTAACTAATAAACTATGTGAATACAATTGTTTCATATAGTGGGCGTAGTTATATCATTGTTATCAGAGTTTATTGAATATATAATAGCATCTTCACGTAGTGAGGGTGCTTTTACTATTTACATTTCGAAAAAAATATGTTAATATTTATATGACTTAAATAATGAAAAAGGTCATATAAAGGAGAAGGAAATGCCGAAATTTTCATCAATAGAGCGAGAAAAGATTAATAAACTAATTTTGGAAAAAGGAGAAAAATTATTTAATGAAAAGGGCTTTAATTCAGTGACAGCAGAAGAAGTGGCCCGTGAAGTTGGAATCGCAAAAGGAACTTTTTATCATTTTTACAAAAATAAGGAACATCTTTATATGGTAATAAATAATCGCTTGCAAGATCAGATATATAAAAACTTGCAGAAATTGCTATTACTAAATGAAGAGATTCCGCAAAAGGAACGTTTTTATATTTTGCTTTGTTATATAATGGAAGCATTTATTAAAAATCCATTGATTATTAATATAGATGCGGAAATATGGGAACGGATAGAGATGAAAGCTCCAAGAGAGTGTATCAATGAAAACAATGAAAGGGATTTGAAAATAGTTAAAATGTTAGACCAAGAAAGATTTTGTTTTCGGTATGATTTAGAATCTACCATGAAGTTGCTGCAATTACAATTTTTACAGTTATCACATATAAAAAAGGAAACGCAAAATTTAGAACTTATGAAAATTGTACTGAAGGCACTTGCAGAACATCTGATAAAGGAGGATTAGGTAATGAAAATACAGCCATTAAACGAAAAGGCATTAAGAGAAGCCGGTTGGAATGATATCTATCTATCAGGTTATTCGAAGAAAGTGCATATTTTCCATTACTTTGCAGGAAAAAATGAAAAAAATATTATTATTTTACATACTCCTGTAATAGCTGTTAAGAATTGCTATGAGTGCTTTGAACAACTTGGACGGGTTTATTCCTTTAATGTATTTGCATTGGATTATGTACCGGGTGTAGGAGAATGTAGTGGTGAGGTAAAAGATTTTACATTATCAAACATGGTGACAAATCTAGATGCCGTATATGAATATATTAGTGAAAGTTTTTCGGATGATATTCACTTGCTTGGTTATACAGGAGCTGGTGGAATAATAGCGCAGTATTATTTGGGAAAAAATAATAATTTTAAAAGTTTCTCACAATTTGCCTGTGGAATTTACAAAGATCCAACACCGTTAGGCGTTCCCAAGGTGTTTGCTAAAACGCTGTTGAATATATGTCGTTTATTAGTTAAAATAAATCCTGCATTAGCTATGCCTTTCTCACCACCGAAAGCCAAGGGATTTCATGCAGATGAGGATAATGAATTTTATGAAACGATCATAACTAGAGAACCTAAATTCTTTTGTTTAAGAATAAATACGCTGCTTCAAATATTAGAGTGTGTAATAGGAAAAAATAGTTTACTTAAAGTACCTATTTCGTGTCCTGCCTTGGTATTTAAAACATTACATGATCGTTATTTTTCAAAAGAATACTTTGAACGTTATTATAAAGCTCTTACTTGTGAGAAAAAGCTTGTAGAGGTGAATGATGTACATAATAGTTATTTTATGAATCCCGATCCATTTATGAAAGAAATTGCAAGTTGGGTAAAGGAACATTGAGAATGGTAAAATATTAAAAAAAATTATTTGAGGTGAAGTAAATATGATAGAAATTTTATTTGGGGATAGCGAAGCTGGAGCAATGAAAGTGGCCAAAAACAATACAACAGATGAAGTGATTTGTCTTGCCTTTATGTTGGATATTGGAGATATAAAAAAGGCAATTGATAGTAATGATAGACAGGACTTGATTTTTTCTATGTATTTACAAAACGGGTGGTGTAATAGACCAGATGTATTGGAAGAACTTAAAATGGCTGGAAAAATTTATATCAATGAATTAAATAGACTATTAGAGTTTTTAAAGAAAGGCGAATCAATACGGATATGGTATAGTGATAGTCCCTATTCTTTATGCGGGTTTTATTATCTGTGTAATATACTTACAAATTATTCAAATGATGTTTTTACTGTTAAATTACCAAATTACATACAAACCTCTAAAAACAAAATGAAAGATTATAGCAATTGGGGTGAGGTATCGGCGGAGGAATTCAGTAAGTTTCTTATTTATGAGAAAAAAATGAATATATTTGAAATAAAAATGTATAGTGATCAGTGGATAAAATTAGTAGAAGATAATAGTCCGCTTAGAGCAGCAATTAATGGTTTCTTAATAGGCGTAAATGAAGATTTTTATGATTTCTTGATTCTGCGTCACCTTTCTACTAATCCCAGAAAGGAAGCAAGAGTCATTGGAGACATTCTGGGGGATAATCCTCTAGGAGTAGGTGATTGGTGGTTTGCTTACAGGATAGAATTTTTGATTCATACTGGTCTTGTTAGAGTTGTTGAAGATTCTGAAATAAAATATGAACGTAAAATTTGTAAAGCCTAATGACTTTGGTGATTAGATATAAAAAGCTGTCAAGCATTTTTGACTAT
>NZ_QRCT01000003.1 GCF_003363435.1 Anaerosacchariphilus polymeriproducens | reverse complement strand
GGAGATAAGGTATATGCTCTTGACGAAGTTCCGGAACACGAGAAGGTATCCAAAAACTTTGATTTAACACCCGCTTCTGACAAACCGCAAAAAAGAGCAATCCCCTCACCAAAGCACCCTTGGAGGAATCATGAATTTCAAAAACACGTTCCTTATGATCTCATTTCGAAATCAATGCTAACAGCATAGTTTCACGAAAGCCTCTGATGAGGTCTGTTTGCCATCCCTTTTTTTAATAAAAAGCGCCAAAACAGACACATTACCTTCTACAAAAGCACCCCGTTAGGTGGTGCTAATAAATTAATTTTTCCGAGACATAGTCAAAAATGCTTGACAGTGTGATTTCTTATTTATTCTTCAAACGTTACAGTAATACCCCTTTCTGAAAATACTTTTTTTGCAACATAAACTGCATTTAATACTCTTGGGAATCCAGTATATGGAATACATTGTAGGAATGTTTCAATAATTTTTTTTGGCGAAACACCTACATTCAATGATCCATTGATATGCACTTCTAATTGAGGTTCACAGCCACCAGATGTTAATAAACTGGATATCGTAATCATTTCACGCTCCTGCAAAGAAAGACCTTCCCGTGCATAAATATCTCCAAATGCAAATTCAATAATATATTTTCCTAAATCCGGTGAAATATCTTTTAATGATTGAATTACTTTTTCACCACCTAAGCCGTCAATTTCCTTTAAATTCTTATTTCCAATCTCAAATCTTGTTTCTTTCATTTGCTTTTACCTCCAAATTAAATTATAATTGTACAATGTTATAGAAGTCATCAACTTCTTATAAAATGAGTATATTACTTAAACTATGGTTTAAGTCAAGCATTATTTTGAGGTGAAAATTATGACAATTGGAGAATTTTCAAAAGCAACGGGTATAAGCGAAAGTACACTGCGTTACTATGAAAAAAAGAATTTAATCAGAGTCGGGCGGAATGTTAACGGACGACGTATTTATGATAAAAGTGATATTGAATGGATACGTTTTATAAAACGTTTAAAAGATACGGGCATGTTATTAAAAGATATTCAAAGATACGCTGATTTTCGATATTTAGGTGACTCTACATTAAAAGAGCGACTTGAAATATTAAAAACACACCACCCTTATGTATTAGAAGAACAAAAAAAGTGGTGTGATTATCTTAATAATTTAAATAAAAAAATTAATTTCTATGAGGAAAAAATCGCAAGCTTGGAAAAATCAAAAAATGACATTAACTGAAAGAACCAACGACTTATTTTCATAGGATAAATATAATTTGTATAAATTCCATCTACCCCTGTTAATTTTAATTTCAACCAAGTCTTCCTACTGTCAATGGTATAAACAAAAACTTTTATGCCATTGACTTTTAGTTGATTGCATATTTCTCTCGTCGCATACTTCTTTGGCAAAGTTACTACCTTTATTTCGTTTTTCATACAAAAATCCAAAATATCATTTATCCCATTATTCTTTAACTCATCTTTCATTCGGTACAAACTGAAAATGAAATTCTGAAAAGAAAACCTTTCACTAATTTTTTCATAATCTTCATAATTATAAACTTGAATAATAAATTGTTCATCTATTTCTGAAAACCCTAGTTCTTCTGCGGTATCTATAATCAGCTCAACTGCTTCACAAATATCGAACTTATAAGACTTGATATCCGTAACAAAATAAACATCAGGATGTTCCATAGCAAATCGAATAATAGACTCAATATCAAGTGTTGTATAAACACCATTAATTTTGGATTCCATAAACGTCTTATGATCCGGGATATTTTTTTTGGAAAACCCATCCCCAAATTCTTCATTCCAATTATGTCTGCAGACTAAATGACCATCGTTCGTATATAAAAAGTCTACCTCCATTAAACGAATTCCCCTATTATAGGAAAGATTTAAAGCTTCAAGTGAATTGGTATATTCTACTTTGTCTATCCCTCCAAGTGCGTGTGCGATATGGTGATATTTTTGATAATAAGGTTGAGAATTCCAATATAAACTAGCTATTATAAATACTACAAAAGCAACTATTAAATATAAATACTTTTTATTTTTTTTCATTTTATGTTAGACCTCTTCCATTATTCTGTTAAATAGTATTCAATTTTAAAATAATTTAAATTATTTGTATTATATCATTCTTTTTCACATTTCACAAAATTTGTTACTCCTATTAATTTACAACAAAAATAAAGTATTTGTGAGAAACTATTGCAACTTATTCCTATTCAATGTAAATTATATGTATGGCGTCTTAAAATAGGCATTTACGAAAATATAAGTTTATCAAATACGAAACTATCTTTTCGCAATTACCTATAAAATTTATTAAGTTAAGGAGAGTATATTAAATGTTTAACAAAATCAATGATTTTATTTTATGGTTTGATAATGTAGTATGGGGACTTCCCCTTATTATTTTAATCTTAGCCGTCGGAATTTATCTAACATTTAGACTTGGATTTTTACAACTTCGACATCTGCCGAAGGCACTTAAGTTCATGTTCAAAAATGAAGAAGGAGGTACCGGTGAAGTTTCAAGTTTTGGTGCACTATGTACAGCTCTTTCGGCAACTATCGGAACAGGTAATATCGTAGGAGTTGCTACAGCTATTGTTGCAGGTGGACCGGGTGCACTTTTCTGGATGTGGGTAGCTGCGTTCTTTGGTATGGCTACAAAATATTCAGAAGGACTTCTTGCGATTTTATACCGCAAGATCGACAAAGACGGACACGTATTAGGCGGACCTTTCTATTATATTGAGAATGGTATGGGACCAAAGTTCAAATGGCTTGCGAAAGCTTTTGCCTTTTTCGGCGCTGCAGCCGGTCTTTTAGGAATTGGAACATTTACTCAGGTAAACGGAATTACATCTTCTGTTCAAAATTACTTTGACCCGAAAAATATTATGACTATAAATATTTTAGGAACAGATGTTTCAATTGCTGTTATTATTACCGGTTCCATTGTAACTCTTTGTGTAGGTTTGGTACTTATTGGTGGAATCAAAAGAATAGCAAGTGTATCTGGAATTATTGTTCCATTCATGGCTGCCATTTATATCTTAATCTGTATTCTCTTGATAATCTGTAATTATAAAGCTGTACCTGAAGCTTTTATGAAAATTATTGAAGGTGCTTTCGGTCTAAGAGCTGCTGCAGGAGGTGCACTCGGAGCTATTGCAGTAGCAATGCAGAAAGGTATTGCAAGAGGTATCTTCTCAAATGAAGCTGGTCTTGGTAGTGCTCCTATCGCAGCAGCTGCTGCCCAAACCAAAGAACCTGTACGTCAGGGTCTTGTATCAATGACAGGAACTTTCATCGATACCATAATTGTCTGTACTATGACTGGTCTAAGCATTATAATCACAGATTCTTGGAATATTGGTCTTGAAGGAGTTGCAGTTACTACGAATGCTTTTAACAAAGGCCTTCCATTCAATTCTTCCATTTCATCATTTTTGCTTATGATGTGCCTGGTATTTTTTGCATTCACGACAATTATCGGATGGAATTATTACAGTGAACGTTGTCTTGAATATTTAACAAACGGTAACAATAAACCAGTTAAAGCTTTTAGATGGTTATACATAATTGCAGTGTTCATTGGACCTTATATGACCGTGGAAGCTGTATGGAATATCGCTGACATTTTCAACGGATTCATGGCCCTGCCAAACCTTATTGCTATCTTTGCATTGAGTGGGGTTATCTATACAACCACAAAAGAATATTTTAGAAAAACAAAGTCAGTTAACACTAAATAGTACAACATAAAACGAAGAACCTTATTCATTTGTTTTTAAATAAAAAGTTCCACAAACTCAATCAAGGTTTGTGGAACTTTTTTATTACAATTATCTTATTCTCATTCCCAAGCTTTCCAAACTTCTGGTTTGTATCCACTGGTTGCCTTTCTTCCATTTCTTACAATCGGAGTTAATAGTACCTGTTGATTTTCCAGTATTTTTTGATCTTTATCCTCATCTGCAATATACTGAATCAATGCCAGAGCATCCTTATCTTTACAATTCGGATTCAACATATTTTCTATTCCACCTACGGATTGTTTCACACTGGTAAATTCGCCCTTACTCAATCCCTTTTCTTTCAAATCAATAAATTGAAATTTGATCCCGCGCTCTTTAAAATATCTCTGTGCCTTCTTTGTATCAAAGCATTTGGTCGTTCCAAATATTTGTATATTCAACCCGTTCACTCCTTTCTACTTTTCTGCCCTAAGGAAATTTTTATCCATTCGTAAATACCTAATAAAATGCATCCTACACCATAACAAAGGATATCCTTTTCATCAAATACAGAACCAATAATCACGCGTAGAAACGTATTGTTTTCCATTCCCAAAAGCTGTATCAGTTTAAAATACTGTAAGTATTCCACCAACGTTGCAAATAGAAATATGTACACTGCTAACAATCTACACCCATTTGGTATAAATATTCTGACGCCCATATACAAAACCACAACTACCAGGACATCTCCTATATACGGCCTTATAAAGGTATCATGTACAAATATCGCAATTAGTATTTCTATTATAAATAATGTACTAAATGCTATTGCATAACTTATTCTTTGTTTTCTTTTCTCTTTGTTTTGTAATGTCATATTTTTCCTCTGTTTTCTAAAATATCATCTATTTAGACTTTTTTATTTATATTGGACCATCATTGAGCTTTATTTTCAATAAGTACTAAATCAGCTGGAAGCCAATCCTCGTCATAAAAGCTTTCTTTTATCAACTACTTTGCAGACTCATGTTCTTTCAACACAGTCTTTCCAGAATTAAAACTAATTTTTAATTGACCAACCAAACTGTAATGTGACATTTTCCAGTGATTTCACTATTATGGAATCAACAACTCTATTATAGTTCCTTCAGAAGAACTTTCTACAATCCGAACACTTCCCCCGTGTAGCTGGGCAATATCACACACCAAAGCCAAGCCTAAGCCCGCACCACCCATAGTACGGCTTCGAGACTTGTCCACACGAAAAAACGGTGCAAAAACCTCTTCTTGATGTTCGACGGGGATACCACATCCGGTATCGAAAACGGTAATGGAAGCACCGGTTCTTCTTTTTTTCACAGCGACAGTTACCCGTCCATTGGGATGGTTGTATTTGATTGCGTTTTCTACTAGATTATAGACGGCACGATAAATGAGAATATCACTTCCGGTTATGGAGCCTTTGCCATCAACTTGAATCAGCGATACCTGTTTTTTGTCCGCAAGGGGAGCGAGGTCGAACAGTACTTCCTCCACCAGATCCGGCAGAGATATATGGTCAGATCTTTGCACAGATTGCAACTCTGCCATTTCCAAAAGCACCTGCACCAGATGAGTCAGCTGTTCTGTCTGCTGTCCGATCATATCCATAGTCTCCAAACAATCTTCTTCCGTGGAATGTTCTAGTTTTTGATACACATCCAGCTTGGTCTGCATGACAGCAAGAGGTGTTCGAAGCTCATGGGCGGCATTACCAGTGAATTGCCGTTGGACAGCAAATGATTCGCTCAATCGTTCCAGCACTTTATTGAAGGAGTGTGCTAATCTTCCAATCTCGTCATTTTCGTTTTTGACAAGAAGTTGTTTGGAAAGATTCTGTGCCTGCACATCTTCTATTTGTTCACTGAGTTCTCGTAATGGACGAAGCGATCTGCCTATCACAAAATAAGCGACTGAGCTGCTGAGTAGTGTAATAATCAGCGTAATCACCCAGCTGTTTAAACTGAAATCCTGCTTTGTTTCTGAAATCTGCTCGAAATAATCGTTATAAAAGCTTTCCCACTCCTCATCTGGAATGTATTCTTCCTCGTAGGATGGCAGTATATCCACAACATAATAACCAAAATTGTCAATGTACGATGAACCTGAAAAATAAATCAAAAAATTCAACACGGTGCAGGTCAAAGAGATCAGGAACGCCGTCATCAACGTGAGTCTCCACTGTAGGGAAAGTTTTTTCATTTTGGCACACCTCCAATCCAATACCCTTCCCCAATTTTATTGACCACGGGATCATACCCTAACACGCTCCGCAGTTTTTTTCGCAGAGCAGAGATGTGTACTCGAATGGAGTTGCTAAAGCAGTTCACACTTCCATCCCAAACGTGTTCTACCAGCTCTTCTTGGCTGATAGGGCGACCTTGGTAAAGGAGTAAATATTCCAAAATTCCCGTTTCTTTTCGAGTTAGGTTTAACGCCTGCCCATTAGCAGTGGCAATTCGCTTTTTCGTATCAAAGGATATCTTCTCACAAGTTAAACACACATCATCCTGAACAAAGCGTCTGCGAGTGAGACTTCGCACTCGCGCTTCCAGTTCCTCGAAATGAAACGGCTTGGCCAGATAGTCATTGGCTCCGGCATCCAGACCATCCACTTTATCCTTAATCTGGCTCCGTGCAGAGAGTATTAAAACCTTTGTCTCGGGATTTCCCTGACGAATTCTGCGCAATACTTCCATTCCGTTCATGTTAGGGAGATTTAAGTCCAAAATGATGAGATCAAAGACTTCCGTGGTGCAAAGCTCCCATGCTTCTTTGCCGTCAAAACATACATCCACTTCATATCCTGACAGGTGAAGTCCCTTTGCAATAGTATTGCAAAGGGACTCTTCGTCTTCAACAACTAAAATACGCATAATAAATCCCTCCTGTTTCTATTCAGTATAGCACATTGGAATAAAGTTTGTGTTAAGTTCCTCTTCTTAACAGAGATTTTATATGCTGTCTGTTAAGATAATTCTCGTAAGATCATTGTAGCTTGTTTCGCAAACAAAATAGGAGGTGATTGAATTGCTGAACAAACATAGACTCATTCTTCAGATTGGCTTTTTCTTTGTAGCGGTCGCATTTATTTGCTTGGGCGTCTATCGAGGGGAATCGTACACTGTTCTTTCAAAGGCAATCAAACTATGTATGGAGTGTGTTGGAATTGGATAAGAAATCAAAGATTAGTGCGATACGGCACTTTTTTCAAAAGCGTAACACGATACAGGCGATTGCAACGATGCTTACTAACATTCACTTGCCCAACTTCCTGAAAGGGACTATCTACAAGGGAAATCTAAAAACTGTTTGTGTTCCAGGGCTCAACTGCTATTCCTGCCCCGGCGCCACAGGATCCTGTCCTATTGGAGCATTTCAGGCGGTCGTAGGCTCATCAAAATTCCAGTTTTCTTATTATATTACGGGAATCTTGATATTTTTTGGGGTTATTCTTGGCAGATTTATTTGCGGTTTTCTCTGCCCCTTTGGGTGGTTTCAAGACTTACTATATAAAATTCCATTCAAAAAGCTGAGTACTAAGAAACTCAAACCCCTGCGTTATTTGAAATATGTAATACTGGTGGTGATGGTGTGTCTGCTTCCTGTTCTCGTCACAAACAGTCTGGGCATGGGGCGTCCCTTCTTCTGCAAGTATATTTGCCCTCAGGGTGTGTTGGAGGGTGCAATTCCGTTATCATTGGCAAGTAGCAATGTCCGCAGTGCCTTGGGTAATTTGTTTGCCTTTAAAGGTATTATTTTAACGGTAGTAATCGTCATAAGTATCTTGTTTTACAGACCTTTTTGCAAGTGGTTCTGTCCGCTTGGTGCATTTTACTCTCTGTTTAACAAGGTGTCCCTGTTGCACTATCGAGTAGACGAAAACAAGTGTAAGTCCTGCGGAAAATGCGCAAAAACATGCAAGATGGATGTGGACATCATCAAAAGTAGCACCCATCCAGAATGTATCCGGTGTGGCGAATGCATCAAAGCTTGCCCTACAAATGCTATCAGTGTTCAATGGAAATTAGAAAAAATGAAAAAGGAAGGTAACAAACATGAAAAAGAATAAAAAATTAATAATACTTTTAGCTAGTTTACTGCTTTTGGCAGGTTGTGGTTCAAAGACAAGCAATCAGCCGGCTAAAAGCACTACTACCAATGAATCAACAAAAAATACCGGAGAAAACGCATTTCCCACCTTTGAGGCAAATGATTTTGAAGGGAACGCTGTTGACAACAGCCTGTTTAGCAAAAACGCCGTTACAGTGGTGAACTTCTGGTTCAATGGTTGCGATCCCTGTGTAGAAGAACTTCCTAAACTCAATGCGCTGAATGAGAAATTGAAGAAAAAAGGCGCAGAGCTAATTGGCATCAATGTGGAAGCTGGTAATGGGGAGACTGTTTTGAAGGAATCCAAAAAAATACTCGAAAAACAGGGCGCTACCTATCGAAATCTTTATTTTTCAAACAAATCTTCTTTGTTAGAATATTCCAGTAAACTAGAGGGTTTTCCAACCACATTTTTGATTGACCGTAACGGCAACATTGTTGGAGATCCAATTTTGGGATCAATTGATGATGAAGATTCCTTAAAAAAGGTAAACCAACGCATTGATGAAATCATCGCAAAGGATAAGACAAAATAGGAGGTAACATATGGATATAATTAAAAAGCTTAAGCCATTGTGGCAGATACTGTTGATTGCAGTCTTCATGGTGAGCTATGATTTGATAGCTATGGCTGTTGACTTTTCAGTATTTAAACTTATTCCAAACAACTGGATTGAAGTACATGGAGAATGGATTGCGTGTCTCATCTCTGTTTTTCAAATTGTTTTTTTGTTGGTCCTATACAAGAAATGGGTGAAACGTCAAGAAACACCACAGATTACCTTTTCTCTTGTAGAAGGAGTGTGGAAAAGCTTGCTTATAGGATTCGGTATTGCCGGAATCATTTTTATCTGGAATGTTTTAGTAAATTTATTGATGTCCAACTCCAGTATGGTCAAAAGCAGTATGGATTTAATGGAGCAGGCAGATAAACAGGCAACAAATGGATATTATCTAGTAGAATTATTATTTGTGGGCATTTTGGCTCCCATTGCCGAGGAGCTTCTTTTGAGAGGAGTAGTTTTCAACACGTTGGAACGGATATACAAAAAGCCTTGGTTTGCCATCGTAATCTCATCTCTCATCTTCGGAATTTGGCACGGAAACTTCGTGCAGGGTGTCTACACCTTCGTAATGGCTCTAGTTGTATCCTTTGTTTATTACAAGACAAGAACTCTAAAATGGACCATGCTTATTCACATCGTCATCAATTCTTCTACTATGTTACCCCCGGGGATTGATACTGGAATGAACCAGACTATTGTGAATGTCGTATCTTTGGTAATGATCATTCCTATGATGTATATTATTTATCGTATGGAAAAGAAAAGCAAGCATCTGCTTCAAGATATGCAGACAGTAAGTTAATTCTATGTTTCAGAAATTATGGTTGTTGGGTGCCTACAGTGAGATTGGAAAACTTTTGTGACTTTCGATTCAGAGTACGCAAAAAATGTGTTCATGTTGAATCCTACCAACCATATTTTGGTTCGTTTGCTGAGAACGTCAATCAAAAAACAGCACGATGCTATTAAATAAAGAACCATTTGTTTTAAGCATTAAATATTCTACAATGATTATTTATAAATTCCTTTTAATAACTGAATCTCTTTCTCATACCCATCAATTTCGTTTGGTGTTTCAAGGAAAAAGGGCAGTGTCTTTAGCTTGGAATGATTAATTATTCTCTCTATCGCTTCCATTCCAAGCGACCCTTCTCCTATCTTTTCATGCCTGTCTTTATGGCTTTCAAAAGGATTCTTAGAATCATTTAAATGAATTGCTTTCAACTTATCTAGTCCAATCATTTGATCAAACTCCTTAAGCACTCCATCAAGATTATTTACGATATCATAACCAGCATCATAGACATGACAAGTGTCTAAGCACACACCCATTTTGTCCTTTAATTCAACCTTATCAAGAATTTCTTTTAATTCTTCAAAACTCCTTCCAACTTCGCTTCCCTTTCCAGCCATTGTTTCAAGTAGAACAGTTGTTGTCTGCTCTGGTTTCAACAATTTGTTAAGCATTTCTGTAATATATTTAATTCCAATTTCAACACCTTGTCCCACATGACTTCCCGGATGAAAGTTATAATAATTTCCCGGTGTGTACTCCATCCGTTTCAAATCATCTTCCATTGTATTTATTGCAAATTCCCTGACTTTTTCATCTGCGGAACAAGCATTTAATGTATAGGGAGCATGCGCCAAAATAATATTTATTCCATTTAATTCTGCCAATTCCAGAAATTTCTTGATATCTTTTTCATTTATCGGCTTTGCACGACCGCCTCTCGGGTTCCGTGTAAAAAACTGAAATGTATTTGCTCCTATCTCCAATGCCTGTTTCCCCATTGCTGTATAACCTTTTGATGCTGATAAATGACAGCCAATTGTAAACATTTTATTCTCCTTCTAATGACCCTTTATTTTACTATGTATCAAATTGGTTAATGTCTAACGTTCTTCTTCTGCATAAATATATAGATAATTGATACTACCGCAAGGCAATATGGATAAAACAGATACGGCATTACTTGAAACGCTGAGTATGAATATCCACTAGCAGCTATTGTCGACAATGCCAATAACATCTGCGCACCATATGGAATAACTCCTTGAAAAATACAAGAAAATGTGTCTAAAATAGAAGCCGCTCTTTTCGGTTCAATATCATATTCTTCGCTCATTTCTTTCGCAATTGGACCTGCCATTACAATAGCTACCGTATTGTTCGCTGTTGCAATATCCATAATTCCTACCAATAATCCCATTCCAAACTGGCTTCCTATTTTTCCTTTAAACAGTTTCCGGATCAAAGCAAGCAGAGCTTCAAATCCTCCATAAGCTCTGATCAGTCCACAAAGTGCAGAAACTAGTACTGCTACCAGAATTGTCTCAAACATCCCGGATGCTCCGGTCCCCATGTTGCCTATCAATTCAAATCCGGTAACAGAACCCGTAACCAAAGAAATAATACCACCGGAAACAATCCCTATAATCAATACTAAAAATACATTCATACCCAGGATCCCACAAACTAGAACAATCAGGTATGGAACCAAGGTAATGATGTTATATTCTGGTATTTTTATATTTGCAGGCTCTGCATGCAAAGACATTACCAATGTAATGATTAAAGTGATGACTGCTGCCGGTAGGGCAATCATCACATTAGCCTTGAATTTATCCCTCATCTCACATCCTTGTGTACTACAGGCTGCAATCGTTGTATCAGAAATAAAAGAAAGATTATCTCCAAACATCGCACCGCCCATAACTGCACCAACACATAAAGCCATAGAATATCCGGATGTTTCCGATACAGCAACTGCTATAGGAAGTATCAATGTAATCGTTCCGCAAGATGTCCCCATAGCTGTAGAGACAAAGCAGGCTACAATAAACAATACAACAACGGCAAGCCATGCTGGTGAAATTGACAACATGAAATATGCCACCGACTGTGCACTATTTCTTCCTGTAACGCCAACAAAGATACCTGCTGCAAGAAATATCAAAATCATTGTAATAATATTGGCGTCGCCAACACCTGCTGCCATTAGCTGTAGCTTTTGATTAAAATTCACCTTTCGATTCTGTATACATGCAACCATAATTGCCACCAGAAACGCAACCACTATGGGAATATTATAAAATCCCATTTCTACCCCTACAATGTATTCGTAATAAATTCCTAAGCCCAGATATAGGACCAAAAAAACTCCGATCGGCAGCAACGCCCATCCATTTGCCTTAATTTTAATATTTTTTTCCATTTAGCTTCTCCCTATAAATATATATCGTATTTACTTTTATTCAATTTCTTTATTATAGCTAATAATTCACCAAAAATCTACTATATGTAATGGTTTTTATACAAATTAATCCTCACAAACCTATATTTCATAAAGTTTGTAAGGATTTTGTTGTAAGTAAATAATTAATCAAACTTAAATAGACAGCTAATCAATATTAGCTGCCAAAATAAATTTACGTTATCTCATAACTCGTTATGTTTCAGTAGTAACCTTATACCAGAGAAAATAATAATAACTCCAACACCTATATTAAGTGCCTGCATAAAAATTTCTGATAGAAATCCACAAATTGTGTTGCCTAATATAGCAATGAAAGTCAAAAAACTTAATGTTGATAAAACACATCCTAATCCAAACCAGCAAAGCTGCTTTTTATTGTAATGGTTTTCAATCCCCTGAGTAGAAAACACTCCACTCCAAAAAATAATGGTCAAGGGATTAGAAGCAGTCAGTATCAAACCTTGAGCAAAAATGCTTTTTCCATCTACTTCTGTAAACAGATGGATACTTGGTAATAAGTTAAGGTGAAAGGCTTCTGCTATCATATTAGACCCAAACAAAACTAAAACAACTGAACCGAATAGCTTAATAATATTTTTTACATTTTCTTTATCTAATATTGCACCAACTCCTATAACCGATAGAGTAATATATGAAAAATCAATTAAAGTAATTGCAACAACAAGGGATAATCCTGCAAGCACTCCATGAGATGCAGATGTGTTGAAGACAAGTAAGCACATTGGCCCAACTGCTAATTGTAATAACATTCCGAACTTAAAACCTCTGTAAATCATAGCTACACCTTTAAATATATTCTTTATTCTTAAAAGATTTGACATAAGACAAATACATGTATACTGCAATTCCAACTGTTAGAACCGATGTCAATATACCCGTTTCACTAACATAGTACATCTTTATATCGCTTACCGTATAATGACCAAACATTAATTGATCATAAGCATTATGAGCTGCATGCAATAAAGCTGCCGGCCAGACACTTTTTGAACGCAGAGTCAAGATTGCAATTATTACACTGACAGAACCTATATTAACCAAAAACATAGGCACTTTGAATATAATTGGCGTTCCAGGCAAATACAGCCCTGCAAGGATAATAGGCAGATGCCAAATTCCCCAAATCAACGACGAAATAATTAACATCTTATTCAATCCCCATGCCTTAAACATTTTCGGCACCATAAACCCTCTCCATCCAATTTCTTCGCCAAGCGCAGTAGTAAGGGAAATCGGTATTCCCAGCACTAAGAACAGTATAAATTCAGGAGTCATTTGAAATTGTAATGTGTTCGGATACACAATCCAGAAGATTATATATGGAATTCCTAAGTAGACGATTGGAAATAAAATTCCCATCCATATGTATTTCCACTTGCATTTTTTGAATCCAAGTACATATTTTTTATTCTTATAATAAATTTTTTTCGTGATAAATGCTCCAAGTGCTGGTGTCCACATCAAAATTTCAGTTGCATCCATAGATTTTGTATTAATGATAATTATTTCAATCATTGCACTTATTGTAAGTGTAATTATCAAAAAAAGCATTATTGATTTTTTAGTAATATTTCCATTCATTTGATTTCTCCTTTTTTAGCTTGCTTATGTCAGTATGAATTTACTAATTACTTTTATATTTTATCATATAATTGCAAGATATAAAATGAACGCAGCATCATTCTGCTACGTTCTAATAAAAAGAAATATAAAACACATCTTTTTGTAATTTTTAATTGCTAAGAAGCATTAAATTAATTTCACCATTCACTTGAAAATTAGTTACTTTTTCATTATCTTTTACATATATTGTATTGCTCGTTGCCAAGTAAATTACATTGTTTTTTACTTGAATTGTATTTGACTTATAATCACGATCAATAATCGACTCTTCTTTCACCTTTTTATCATTCTGCGAGATAACTTGTAAACTACTTCTATCATCATTTGATACGATATAAATGTTTTTATTATAAATAGTAAAACACATTGGCGAATTTTGTGTAGTGAATGTATCTTTTTTTTGTAAATCTTTATCGTAAACAATAATCCTATTATCTTGTATTACTTCACTATTCTCACTGTATCCCTCTAAGCTTACATATATTTTATCTTGGCTGAACATAATATCTGATCCAAATGATTTCTCATCAACAACAATATTTTTCATTTCTTTACTATCAATTAAATACTTTGATAACTGAGTAGCCTTTTTATCTCCGACTAGTAAAAAGTAAATCGCATTTTCCTCTTCAGATACTACCATCTTTTCAGGAGCATACGCTATTTCTATTTCTTCTTCACACTGTTCTATATTATTAATAGAAAAAACACGAATCCAATACTTATGACTTTTTTCAGTTGCATATGAATATGTATATAATTTATCCTTATAAATAACACAATCCGTATTATCTGCTTGAATTTCTCCTTGTTTCTTTAATTTACCCTCATCTGCCTTAAAACGATAAACTTGTACAGGTTTTCCATAATTATTGCCAACCAAAATTATTAATTCTGTTTTAGATATTTGATACATTTTTACTGGAACAGGCGCCCCCTCTTCAACATCTGTAATCTTAATTTGTTTTTTTTCAAGGCATGATTCATTTAATACATATAATATTACTTTATTTCTTTGTTGTACAATTGTAAAAACAGAATCATCAAGTGATACTTTTAATCTTTCACTGTTTCTGCATGAAACTAAGACACTCATACACACTAAGAATATTCCTATACAAAATGTTAATTTTATTTTTTTCAAAATATTTTCCTCCTACTCACTCCGCAAATCTTCTGATGCTGTTACACGTAATCCCTTTCGTAACGGTATAGCACTAGCTATTATCGGAATAATTATACTAATTGCAAGAGCAAGCAATATTAATTCCAAAGTAATGTTTAAACTAATTCCAACAAACTGTTCATTATTGTTTAATTTTAACTGAACTATTACAAGAATTTTATATATAAACATCTTCCCTTCTCGAGTTTAGTACTAGAATCTGAATATATTATGATTAAATTGTTTTTGCTTTATCTTAATATGCAAAACACTATATAATTATATACATATATTCTTCAATGTTTATAGACTTTTGTTGCGAATGGTAAAGTTTTGTTGTGAATGGTAAAATAACAAAGAATAAAATAAATTGCCAGTGAAAGTTTTTTATTAAATTCCACTGGCTTTTTATTATTTCAGCTAATCATCTTGATTTGCATCCGGATACGAATCTGCTCCTTCTGTAATATCTATCATTTCCGATGTGGATAGCATTAAACCATTTTCCATTTCTTTTATATCGTCATCCTAATTCTTTAATGAAGTTTTTTTCTTTTCTACCTCTTCGTGAAAGAAGTTTCCATTTTTATCTACAATTCTTTGATGTGTAAACGGAGTAAAGGTCCCTTCTTTTAATTCATATTTTTCAACTATTGCATCATCAATAGGAATGTTCCCTTGTTTCGTTTCTACAAATAATCGTTCCATATAACCTCCTGTATTTTTTATCTATAAACTACGAGTCAGTTATATTGTTTGTTTTTTCTATTTTTGAATACTGGAAGTTTTTGTTTTGCATATTTTAGACATTGTTTCTATTTGCGAGAGTGGTAATTGTGTTTTCTCAGCCACCTGCTCCACTGTCATTCCTGTCTTTAAAAATCTGCGAGCTACATACTCCAGCGACTCTCCAACCTCGATTACATGCTTGTCCGGATCATAGATTCGTATTACTCTCTGACCCCAGTCATGTTCGATACATTGATTCAAATACGCTATCGTAAAATTACTTTTCTCTAATTTATCCAAAAAACTATCTAAATTATTTTCTTCAAAATACAGCTCTGTATCATTACCACCTATTTCAACTTTTCTTTCAATGAATTTTTCCCACAGTTTCTTCTCCTGCAGTACAAGCCCTTCAGTTAGAATTACATTTTCACCAAAATCTGCGATAACTTCCAGACCAAACAACTCCTTGTAAAATGCCTTTGATATTTCTATATTATTTACTACAATTAAAATGTTCTTAAGTTTCATCAGAATCTTCACCTTCTTTTCAATCTCTATGACTTCAAATATTAATAAAAAAATCTGTCTTTTCAATATCACTCTTAACATTAATACTTCCACCATGAAGTTGGACTATCGTCTTTGCAATTGCTAATCCTAGTCCATTACCCTGAATAATCAAATTTTTCTTCTCTCTATAATACCTTTCAAAAATATATACTAAATCTTCTTTTGGTATCATTGGACCATAATTAATAAAATGTATTGTCACTTGATTATCTATTTTATCTGCTTTTATTACTAAATGTTTTCCACTACTTGCATATTTAATGGAATTTAAAATAATATTTTCAAAAACCCTTTTCATCAGAATTGGATCAACTGTTAATTTAACATCCGGATTTATTAATATTTTAAAACTCATTTTCATTTCTTCAAATAAAGGAATATATGATATAACTACCTGCTCCATAAACTCATTTAATGTTATAGCTATTTTCTGCAACTGCAAAGAATCTGAATGCAGTTTCGACAATTCAAATAATTGATTTATGGCAACACTTAAATCTTCAGACTTTTTTGATACTATCTCACAATAATTACTTAACTCTTTTTCACTAGTATATTTTTTATCTTTTATAAGATTAATATAGCCCGTAATTGACATAATCGGTGTTTTTAAATCATGAGACATATTCGTTATCATATTATAACGCTCCTCATTCCATCTTTGTTCTTTCTTTATATATGCATCAATTTTATCTGACATTAAATTAATATCATTGGCTAGATTACCTAATTCATGATTACTTTTTATGAAAAGTTTTTCTCTAAAATCTCCTTTTGCCAGCTTATGAATATTAACTGATATTTTTTTTATTGAATCTGTAATTTCATTCAATCTATATGTAAAAATGAAAATGGTATTAACTAAATATAATAGCATAATTGCTAAACTTGTAATAATCATTGCCGGAGTAGTAGAATAACAGAAATCAAGAAATTTTTCATATAAATCCCGTGAAATTAGTTCTAATACCGCAAAAAAAACTAGAGATACAATACCAGTTAAAACTGCTGCCAATATTAAACTAATAAACAAATTCCACATAATATTTAACTTAATACTCTTCATCTTCAATTTTATATCCAACTCCCCAAACTGTTTCAATTATTTTTGCTTCTTTAGGATTTACTTCAATTTTCTCACGTAATCTCCACATATGCGACATTACGGTATTATTTCCTTCATAATATTTTTCATCCGGCCACACTCTTTTGTAAATTTCTTCTGAACTAAATACTATTCCTTTATTTTTTGAGAGTAACAGCAAAATGGAAAACTCGGTAGGCGTCAATTTTACTGATTTACCAAATAGAGTTACCGTATGATTCTGTTCATTGATACTCAATCCCTTTACTTTTATCTGCTGTCTGTCTGTTCTTTCATCATTTAAATAAGTAAATCTTCGGATTTGAGAGGTTGCTCTGGCAATCAATTCGGCAACGGAAAACGGCTTTGTCATATAATCATCTGCCCCTTTCAACAAACCAGAAATTTTATCCTGTTCCTGACTTTTTACACTTACCATAATAATAGGAAGATTACTAAAAGAACGTATTCTGTTACAGACCTCCATACCATTAATTCCAGGCATCATGATATCCAGAATAACCAAAGAAATTTCATTATTTTCAAGTATTTTTAAGCCGTCGCGACCATTAAACGCTGTTAAAACATCATATTTTTCTTCTTCAAATCCTTTTTTTATTAGTTCTACTATTTCTTTTTCATCATCAATCACAAGAATCTTTCTCATATCTACACCTTTTTCTTTAAATTATATACAATAAAACTTTAAAAAACATGATATCCAATCATATTGAAATAAGCTAAGTTTATTATAAAAAGTAATTGTACCATTTGAATCATTGTAAACTTAAGTATCGTTCTTTTATCAAACTTCTTTTTTATAATACCATATCCGAAAATAAATAGACTATATATATTTAATAAAATTGTCAAGAATATAACTGTTAATAAAATGTAAATTGTCCATACTAAGCGATAATCATAATGTAAAATCATATAAGCTTCTAGTACAAAGATGCCAACAAAATCAACAACATACAACATATTTATAAAACCGTTCATTAACCATAGTTTTCTATTATTTTTAAGTTTACGTCTTATTGCTTTTATTATAATTATCAAAAAGCTTCCTAATAATATTAATATTAAAAACAATAGACTCAGACAAATAGATTGCATTGTTCCTAAATTCCTAATTTTCAAATATGTTTGATGACTAATATTATTAAAAACATATTTAATATTACCATTTTTATCTTCTCTAAATGTGATATAACCTTTACCATCTTTTCTAAGAAATATACCATTTGATTGATCGATTAGTTTTGTACTCACCTTTTCTTTACTTTGTTCATAAAAAGATACAGTCAAATTTCCATCGAAAGCTTTATTTACCTTAAATTCTGCAGTATCGTCAATTGAAGCAAATATTTTTGAGATATTCTTTATTGAAATTCCATCATAACTTCGATATGTACCAACATATTTATCTATATTATTGGAAGTGTTTTCTTCATTGTTCACTACATTTTCTACTCCCAAAAAGTAATCTAAAAAAGTCTTTTCAAAATTAAAAAGCATACCATTAAGTGAATTTGTTGCAACATATATGCCGAATTTCTGGTTTGGTAACAATAGCAGTGTTGTTGTATAACCTGGTAATGCTCCCTCATGTTTTAAAATGTGAACTCCATTACGACTAGATCTGATGAATCCTTCTCCCATCCCATCAAAAACTTCATGATTGGCAAACTGTTTCTTTTGCATCAGCATTTCTGTATCTGCATCTATAATACAATTATCTTTAAACATTCCATTATTCAAATGCATGATCATAAAGTTCTCCATGTCTGATACCGTTGAAATTACGCCTGAAGAACCAGAAGTATATTGATAAGCAAATGAAGTTTTTTGATACTTTCCATCACTATACTCGTAACCACTCGCCATAGAGTCATTTTCAATTCTAACACTTGAATGTTTCATATCTAATGGCTCTAAAATATTATTCGTTACATATTTTTCATAAGATTTTCCTGAAACTTTTTCCACAATATATCCCAAAAGATTATATCCTATATTAGAATAACGACATACCGAGTTTGGTCGTATAATTACACTCGGAATATGTTCCTTAAAATATTGCTTTGAGGACTTTATTGCATCTTTATCCAAAGTACCTCCATCCAGCTCAGAACCTTCGTCTAATCCACTTGAATGTGTCAGAAGATTTTGACATGTGACTTCTTCTTTATATGGATTTTTTATAGAAATATCATCTAAATAAGATTGAATATTTTCATTCAAATCCAGTTTGCCTTTTTGATATAACTGCATAATAGCTGTTGCAGTAAATAGTTTACTAACTGATGCAGCCGGAAATGTGGTTGAATCAGGATCTACTGGATTTTGTGTTTCAACGTCACTGACTACAAAACCGGATTTATACAACTCCTCACCATTTTTTACTACTGCTACTGCTACTCCAGGTACATTCCAATTTTTCATATTATTTTGAAAATATTGAGTAATAAATTTCTGTCAAGCATTTTTGAC
>NZ_QRCT01000002.1 GCF_003363435.1 Anaerosacchariphilus polymeriproducens | reverse complement strand
ATATCATAATAAACAGATGCGATGCAAAAAAATCGCATAGTAAAAAATTTGCTATTACTTAATAGTAAGGGGATTTTATACCCTTTTTTAAGAACACAATATCTTATGGTCAGAAAAAAGAAGCCATGAAAAAATGATCACTCGTTTTTTCACAGCCCCTTTTTCTATTGACCAAAAAGAAAGAAAAAAGTAAAATGGTAATACCAGCTTACCAATGAAAGGAGAAGGAAATGGGAATTGTTAAAAAAAGTAGTTCAAGCGAACAAATTATTGATTATATCCTAAAGAAAATAGAGGATCAAGAATGGAAAAGCGGAGATCGTCTGCCCAGTGAAAGAGAATTTGCACAGCAACTGGGAGTAAGCAGAATTCCTTTGAGGGAGGCAATATGTGCCCTTTCAACTATGGGGATACTTTCGGTAAAGCAAGGTGGGGGAACTTTTATTGAAGAATATAATCCGGAATATCTAGGGAAAAATTTTAAAACATATACACTTCTAAGTAAATCTTTAATCGATGAAATTTTTGAAGCCAGAATTATTTTAGAAGCAGAAGTGGCCAAGCTTGCTGCCCGTAATCGTAAGGATGATGATTTGAAGGGAATAAGGCAGGCTATGAGAAGACATTCAAAAACGGCATTGATGTTTTTTGATGGTATAGGAACCAAACAAGAAGTGTTATTAGACGATAATGATTTTCATATGGGGATTGCGGCTGCAACGCATAATTCATTTTTGTATCAAATGCTTGATACGGTAAGAAGTGTAGGACAGAACAGTCATTTGTATGATGATAAATATGTTATGAATCGAGAAGAATATAAAGAAGCAATTCAATTTCACGAAAAAATTTATCAAGCAATTGCTGAACAGAAGGAAGATATTGCATTTTCTGTAATGGAGAATCATATAAAAACCATTCGTTCCTCATTAGATGTAGAAAGAATGAAAAAAGAGTTTGGTGAGGAATAGCTCATGGTTAAAAACAGAAGTTTTTATAAAGTTTTTTTTACTCTAATGTTTAGTATAGCACTTCAGAATTTATTAACATATTCTATCAATATGGCAGATAATGTTATGCTAGGCAGATACAGTGAAGTTGCAATGTCTGCAGCATCTCTTTGTAATCAGATTCAGTTTTTACTGCAGATGTTAGTGGAAGGAGTTGGAGTAGGTGTCGTTGTTTTGGGGTCTCAGTACTGGGGAAAGAAAAATTTGGAACCAATCCCCCATATTATTGGAGCTGCTCTCAAATTTGGTGTTGGGATCAGTAGTATATTATTTCTATTCGTATTTTTTTATCCGATACATATACTACAGCTGCTAACTAACAATCAAGCTGTTTTGCAGGAAGCAGTTTCCTACATTAAAATCATTTGTTTCTCATATGTGATTTTTGCATTAACCAATATGTTGGTTGCATCATTACGTTCCATAGCTATTGTAAAAATAGGATATATTATTTCTGCATCTACTTTATGTATTAATATTATTCTGAATTCTGTATTAATTTATGGAAGATTTGGATTTCCACAGTTGGGAATAAGAGGAGCTGCAATTGCATCATTAATATCCAGGATTGTTGAATTATTTATAGTAATTCTATATTTAAAATATAAAGAAAATCTATTAAATTTGAGCTTTAAAAAATTATTTTGGAGCGATACTAGTTTTATCAGTGATTATATTAAAGTTTCTCTGCCTATTTTAGTGACTCAGGGGTTGTGGGGAATTTCTCAGATGGTTCAGACCTCTATTCTGGGTCATATGGGATCAACTGCAATTGCTGCAAATAGTGTTGCCATAACAGTGGTACAGATTGTAACCGTTATTATATATGGTGCCGCGGGTGCAGCAGGGATTATAACGGGAAAAACAGTTGGTGAAGGGAATTTTAGTGAAATTAAAGATAATACGAAAACATTTCAACTAATATTTGTTATTCTTGGTATTATTACCAGCATTATAATTTATTTAATTCGCATACCTATACTTCAAATATATTCTATTACAGAAAATGCAAAAGAATTGGCTGTACAGTTTATGCTGATCCTTAGTATTACGACACTTGGAACTTCTTATCAGATGTGTTGTGATGTTGGAATCATTCGTGGAGGAGGAGATACTAAATTTCCATTGTATAATAACAATTTTTTTATGTGGATTATTGTTATTCCATCTGCAATAATATCTGCATTTGTATTTGATTTATCACCTACTATTGTATTTTTTTGTTTAAAAGTAGATCAAATTCTGAAATGTCCTATCATTGCTTGGAGAGTCAACCGTTATCGGTGGATTCATAAAGTCACACGCATATAAGTAGCTTAATGAATAATTTTATCCAATAAGTAAAACACTACAAAAAAAGAAAGGAGCATTATAATATGACAAACTTAGAATGTAGTGTTAGAAACTGCTTGTATAATGAAGAAAATCGTTGTTGTAAAGGAGAAATAAAGGTAGGTGGCGATGAGGCCAATAGAACAGAAGAAACGTGTTGCAGGAGTTTTGTAGAGAGGGCGCGTAATGTTTATTCAAACGTTTCCGGCCAGCCAAGTGAACGTTTGCAAGTAAGATGTACGGCGGCTAATTGTAAATATAATGATAGCTGGAAGTGTAGTGCCTCTCATATTGGGATAGCAGGAAGCAATGCAACCAATTGGGAAGATACAGAATGTTCCTCTTTTAGATTATCTTAATTTTTTTGAAAATTATTTCATTTTATAGAGAATTTTAATGTTTTAAAGGAGGTATTTAGATACTTAATTAAATTTTTATCTTAAATTTATAAATTGGATGAAAATAGCACTTGAAAAAAAATAATTCAGGAAGTACAATGAGTATGTTGGTAACTAAAAAAAATCATTTTAACTACGGGTTGGATATAGCCTGATTTATAAAGCGGAGGATATTATATTGAGAAAAAAATCTCATATTTCATTAGCAAGATATATTGTAAAAGAAATGGAAGTAGAAGAGTTAATGAAACACCGGAAAGCATTTTGCTTGGGAAGTATTCTTCCGGATTGTAAGCCATCTTTTTTTACTATGAAGCATGAATTTAATGGAACATTTGATAAAATGCAGAGCGAAATAGCGAGGCTTACTACTGGGACTACACAAGATAATATGCGGGTTTATTGCAGAGATTTGGGTCAAGTAATACATTTTATAGCAGATTATTTTACATTTCCTCATAATCATATATTTCCTGGATCGTTAAAGGACCATTGTATCTATGAAAAAGAATTAAAATATTCATTGCGCTCTTATATAAAAAGTGGGGAAGCGCAAAGAAATCTTCAGAGAATGAGAGTATTTAAATCTTCTGATGAAATATGTGAGTTTATCAAAAAATCCCATGAAGAATATTTAAAAATGAAGAAGACAGTGAAGGAAGATTGTAAGTATATTGTTTCGATTTGTCATCAGGTAGTGATAGGAATTTTAAGTTTAATAGGAATCTACTGCAAAAATTCTACAGAATTAGAGATTGCAGCTTAATTCAATAAAGTTAGCGAAGATTAGATTATTAAAGCGATTCAATTCATTTTGAGTCGCTTTTTTTGCAAAATATGGCGAGCTTAATTTTGGTTTTTGTGGTCATTGTAGTCGAAAAATGGAAAAACTTCACGTTTTGTTTTGTTTGATTTTTACCATGGAAAAGGGTAAAATAGGATTAAGTCGAATGAGACAGAACGAAATCGCATTATGAGACCAATTAAGGAGTATTACATATGGACATGAATATTAATTTTCCGAATTTAAATATATATTTGGAACATGTAGGTAAATCAATTAATTTATTTGGAATTGAGGTTGCGTATTATGGCATTATAATAGGAATTGCTATGATGATAGGGATATTTTGCGTACAGCACGAGGCGAAAGCTACGGGACAAAATCCGGATACATATTGGGATTTAGCATTTTTTATAGTTATATTCTCTATAATCGGTGCCAGGTTATATTATGTATTTTTTTCTTGGGATAATTACAAAGATGATTTGATTCGAATATTTAAAATAAGAGAAGGTGGACTTGCTATCTTTGGGGGTGTCATTGCAGCTGTCATTACAGTGTTTATATTCTCCAAAATAAAACAATTGTCATTTCCACAACTGGCAGATACTGCTTGTATAGGATTAGTGGTGGGACAAATAATAGGAAGGTGGGGTAATTTTTTTAATCGAGAAGCGTTTGGAGACTATACAAATGGTATTTTTGCAATGTTGCTTCCAATTAATGCAGTAAGAAGTAATGAAATTACACAGGAGATGAAAAATAATATTTTGAATATTGGTGATGTTACTTACATTCAAGTTCATCCCACGTTCTTATATGAATCATTATGGAATATAGGTGTATTGATCATGTTACTTATATATAAGAAACATAAGAAATTTGAAGGCGAAATATTTCTAATGTATTTAATAGGATATGGAATCGGGAGGAGCTGGATAGAAGGTCTTAGAACAGATCAATTATTACTGCCAATTTTAAATATACCTGTTTCACAACTCTTAGCATTAGTGACTGTTGCAGTCGCAGTATTAATAATTGGAATAACTAGAAAGAATTTAATTAGGAAAGGGAGAGGTGATGAAAATGCGGGAGATAGCTAATTCAATTTTGATTCAGGAAATTGAAGATGCGAGGATGCAGCTAGATACAGCAATTGAGACAAATAAAGCGGCTGACATTACCTATTCTTATAGCGTGAAGTTAGACAAGTTAATAGAGGAATATATCACAAGACATACAATATGTTCAAGAAGAATAGGGGATAGATCTTAAGATAGTTAGTGACAATTTAATGAGTAGTGTGAAAAATATAAAGCACTTGTTTATTTTCCAGAATATGGAGAATAAATAGGTGCTTTTTTTGTTAATGAAATTTCTTAAAAAAAGAAGTAAATACTTGCTATTTCTCATTAAGTGGGGTAGAATGGTATTAAAAGTGGAGGAAAGTGGTGCGTAATGGTTCAAAGTGGTGGATAAGTGGAAAACTTTGTGGATAACTCAGAAGTGGATAAAAGTAAGTTTGATACGATCTTTGATTTGAACGAAAACGACTGGAATATCAGGTGATTGCTATGTTTATGGGTGAATATAATCACACAATTGATGCCAAAGGAAGATTAATCGTCCCAGCTAAGTTTAGAGATAAGCTTGGTGAAGAATTTGTTGTAACTAAGGGATTGGACGGTTGTTTATTTGTGTACCCACAAGAAGAGTGGAAAGTATTTGAAGAGAAGCTCCACTCTCTACCACTTACCAACAAAGATGCGAGAAAATTTTCACGTTTCTTCTTGGCAGGAGCAGCGACATGTGAAATTGATAAACAGGGAAGAATTTTATTACCATCCGTTTTGCGGGAATTTGCTGAACTGGAAAAAGATGTTGTCCTAGTCGGAGTCTTAGGAAGAATTGAGATTTGGAGTAAGAGTAAATGGACAGAAAACAGTGCTTATGATGATATGGATGAAATAGCAGAACATATGGAGGAATTAGGATTAAGCATATAAAAGGAGAAGAAAATGGAATTTAAACATCAATCTGTATTATTAGCAGAAACCATTGAAAATTTGAATATCAAACCAGATGGAATCTATGTAGACGGTACATTAGGTGGTGGTGGACATGCTTATGAAGTTTGTAAGAGGCTGTCCGAAAAAGGAAGATTTTACGGTATTGATCAAGATGATGCAGCAATTGCGGCTGCTGGTAAAAAACTAGAGGAATTTCAAGATAAAGTTACGATTATTAGAAGCAATTATAGTGAAATGAAAAAGGAACTGAATAGAATTGGTATTTATGGAGTGGATGGAATCGTATTAGATTTAGGAGTTTCTTCATATCAATTAGATACATCAGATAGAGGTTTTACCTATAGGGAAGAAGATGCACCATTAGATATGCGGATGGATAGAAGACAAGAGATGACCGCCAAAGAAATCGTAAATGAATATAGTCAGGCTGATTTGTATCGGCTCATTCGAGACTTTGGAGAAGATAAATTTGCACAAAACATTGCGAAACATATTGTAAAAGCTAGAGAATTGAAACCGTTAGAGACTACTGGAGATTTAATTAAGGTAATAAGAGGAGCAATTCCTATGCGGGTACAAGCCGGTATGGGACATCCGGCCAAAAAGACATTTCAGGCAATACGAATTGAATTAAACCGAGAGCTTGAAGTTCTGCAAAACACATTAGACGAAATGATTGATTTGCTAAATGATAAAGGAAGGATATGTATTATTACATTTCACTCTTTAGAAGATAGGATCGTTAAAACTATTTTTAGAAAAAATGAAAATCCTTGCACATGTCCAAGCCATTTTCCGGTTTGTGTGTGTAATAAAAAACCAAAAGGAAAAGTGATTACAAGAAAACCCATTATTCCATCAGAGGAAGAAATAGAACGGAACAAAAGATCAAAAAGTTCTAAGTTAAGGGTATTTGAAAGAATAAATTAGAAGAAAGAGCCGGTAGAAAGGAAGATATGTATGACAAGACGACAAGGACAAGCATTACATAAAAATCGTAATTACATACAGGGAAATACCGTGAAACGTGCTGAGACAGCACCGGATATTAAAAGACGTAGGATTCAGGAAGATAAAAGGAAGAAAAGAGTCAGTGTAGAGACAAGAAGAAATCGCCAGAGAGCCATGAGTATGAATCTGGGATATGTATTGCTCTTATCATTTGCAGCAGTTATAATGTTTGCAGTGTGTGCTGAATATTTACATTTGAAAATAAATCTGACTAACAGGGTAAATAATATTGCAGGTCTAGAAAGCAAGCTTCAGGATATGACATCTGAGAATGATGAATTAGCAAATAAAATAAATGCTTCCGTAGATCTAGAACATGTTAAGAAAGTTGCAATAGAAGAATTAGGGATGATTTATCCCTCAAAAGAACAAATCGTAATATATAAGGACTCGAACAGTGACTATATGAATCAATATGAAAACATTCCGAAAAAAGAAAGTACAAATTTAGCGAGTGTTTTGGATTAATAGGAGTTTTTGTGGGTAAAAGAAAGAAAAAAGTAAGTAAAAAATTTTTGCTACGTATGCAAAAAAAATTAATTGTACTATTTATCATGGTTATGTTAGTATTAGTAGGACTTGCAGTACGAATTTTGTACATTAATATTGTAAGTGGAAATAAATATGAAAAAAAAGTTCTTTCGCAACAAAAATATGATAGTAAAGTGATACCGTTTCGACGTGGAGATATTGTGGATAGTAAAGGGAACATTCTTGCTACCAGTAAAGATGTATATAATATTATTTTAGATTGTAAAATTATTAATTCTGAAGAAAAATATAAAAAAGCATCCATAAAAGCTTTGACAAGTTGTTTTTCTGACATTACAGCAGAGGAACTAGAGAAAATATTAAAGGATAAACCTGCTTCACAATATACAGTATTAAGAAAAAGACTTTCTTATGATGCAATTGCAAAGTTTGTTAAAATACAAAATGATAAAAAAAAGGGAACGAATGTTAAAGGGGTATGGTTTGAAAAAGAATATCTTAGAAGTTATCCTTTAAAAACAATTGCAAGTAATTTGTTAGGGTTTACTTCAGCCGGTAACGTCGGGAACGGTGGCATTGAAGGAAAATATAATGATTACTTAAATGGTGAAAATGGCAGAGAATTTGGGTTTTTAAATAGTGAAAATAATCTGGAGCGTACGGTAAAAGCACCAACGAATGGAAATACTGTTGTTTCTACTATTGATGTAAATATACAAACAGTAGTAGAACAGAAAATTGCAGCTTTCAATGAGGCGCATAAGGATGAAGCAAGAGAAGGGGCAGGAAGCAAAAATACAGCTGTTATTGTTATGAATCCTAATACAGGAGAGGTACTAGCAATGGCTGATTCTTCCTCTTATGATTTAAATAATCCAAGAGATTTAAGCGGTTATTATACACAAGAAGAAATTGATGCAATGAATGAAGAAGAAACTTATGATGCATTGAATAAAATCTGGAGAAATTATTGTATTACAGATACTTATGAACCGGGATCGACCATAAAGCCATTTACGGTTGCTACAGGTTTGGATACAGGTGCGCTGAAAGGTGATGAGCATTATTTTTGTGATGGTTTCGAAATGGTGGGCGGTCACAGAATTAAATGTTCCAATCATAGTGGTCATGGAGATGTAACAATAGAAAAAGCATTGATGGTTTCCTGTAATGATGCTTTAATGCAGATGGTAAGGTCGATAGGGAAAGATAATTTTTGTAAATATCAAGGCATTTTTAATTTTGGCATAAAAACGAATATTGATCTACCGGGAGAAGCAAGAACTTCTAATTTGCTGTATAAAGTGGATAATATGGGAGAAGCTGATTTGGCAACGAATTCATTTGGACAGAACTTTAATGTTACAATGATACAAATGGCAACTGCTTTCTCTTCCTTGGTTAATGGCGGGTATTATTATAAACCACAAGTAGTCAGTAAAATAATAGGTATCAATAATAATACGGTAAAAGTGAATGAGAGTGTTGTGCAAAAGCAGACAATTTCTACCAAAACAAGTGATAATATCAAAGAATATTTATACAAAACTGTTTCAGAAGGAACAGGAAAAACAGCAAAAGTGAATGGATATTCGATGGGAGGAAAAACAGGTACAGCAGAAAAATACCCACGTGGAAAGGGTAATTATCTTGTTTCTTTTATTGGTTGTGTTCCGGCCTTAAATCCAGAACTAGTAATCTATGCAATTATTGATGAACCGAATGTAGAAGTGCAGTCACAAAGTACTTATGCACAACAGTTAGTCAAAGATATTCTTACCGAAGTCCTTCCTTATATGAATATATATCCGGATGAAGAATTGGAAGAATCGCAGGAAACGGTTAAAGAAGATATACCACAAGAATCTTTTGAATCACCGGAGAGTACTCCTTTAGAGGATCCTCAAGCAGAAGAGTTGGCAACACAAGAGGCAAATGCCGGTGAAAATGTACCTCGTTAAATAATACATAACCTTATAGAAGTTATAATAAACTATAGTAATTGCTTTTATGAGGTTTTGCTGCATGGAAAAGAATAAAACATTTAATAGAAAAAAAATACTGATCTTTTTTACTTGTATGGCCGTATTTATGATGGTGTTGACTGGAAGACTAGTTTATCTAATGATTTTCTGTTCTGAATACTATGGACAAAAGGCAGAAGATCTTCATGAAAGGGAGCGCAGTATAAAGGCAGAGCGTGGGAAAATCATTGATGCAGCCGGAAAAATTCTAGCGGATAATCGAGCTGTTTGTACGATTTCAGTGATTCATAGTCAGATTAAAGAACCTGAAAAAATAATAAAAGTACTATCAAAAGAGTTAGGTCTGACAGAAAACGAAGTTAGAAAACGAGTAGAAAAGGTGAGCTCTATTGAAAAGGTAAAGTCTAATGTAGATAAAGAAATTGGAGATACCATTCGTAATTATGGTTTGGCTGGAGTTAAAATTGATGAAGATTACAAACGATACTATCCATTTGATTCATTAGCTTCCAAGGTATTAGGTTTTACCGGAGGAGATAACCAAGGAATTATTGGTCTGGAGGTTATCTATGAAAAATATTTAAAAGGAATTGATGGAAAAATTTTGACTCTGACAGATGCAAGAGGGGTAGAGATTGAAGATGCAGGTGAGAGGAGACAAGAACCGATTACAGGGAATGATCTTCATGTCAGTTTAGATAGTAATATTCAAGAGTATGTACAACAGGCAGCATTGAGAGCATTGCAGACAAAAAGTGCAAATAGTGTAAGTATTATTGTTATGAACCCTCAAAATGGTGAAATATACAGTATGGTAAATGTACCGGAGTTTAATCTTAATGATCCATTTACATTAAATATAGAAGTTCCGGATAATTTAACACAAAAACAATTGCAGGATCTAAGAAATCAAATGTGGAGAAATCAATGTATTAATGATACTTATGAACCGGGTTCTACATTTAAAATCATAACATCAGCAGCAGGTCTGGAAGAAAAGGTCGTAAAATTAGATGATACTTTTAATTGCCCGGGATATAAAATTGTGGAAGACAGGAAAATCCGCTGTCATAAAGTCACAGGTCATGGTCCGGAAACATTTGTAGAAGGAATTATGAATTCCTGTAATCCTGTTTTTATTGAAGTAGGATTAAGATTAGGAGTCGATAATTTTTATAAGTATTTTAAGCAGTTTGGACTATTAGGAAAAACAAATATTGACTTGCCTGGAGAAGCGAATACCATTATGCATAATAAGAAAAATGTCGGTATAGTAGAATTAGCAACGATATCCTTTGGACAGTCATTTCAAATCACACCGATTCAGTTAGCAACTACTGCAAGCTCATTAATAAATGGTGGCAATAGGATAACCCCTCATTTTGGAGTGAATGTTACAGGAAAAAATAAAGAACTAGTTAAGAAATTTTCATATGATGTTACTGAAAATATTGTTTCCGATGAAACATCAGAAACCCTTCGTTTTTTATTAGAAAAAGTAGTTTCAAAAGGAACCGGTAAAAATGCGTTTATTGAAGGATATGAAATTGGTGGAAAGACTGCAACTTCACAAACACTTCCGAGGAGTGCCAAAAAATATATTTCATCTTTTATAGGATTTGCGCCTGCGGATCATCCCCAAGTATTAGCATTAGTAATCATTAATAATCCACAGGGCATTTATTATGGTGGAACTATAGCAGCTCCAGTAGCGAAAGAGATATTTGAAAATATCCTTCCTTATTTAGGGGTTGATAAAAAGTAAAAAAAGAATTATACTAGCTTGATTATGATATTGAATTATCTTTGTAATAACAAAAGAATGAGGTGTAAATATGAATTTTAGAATAGTAATTCCGGTAATTATAGCATTTGTAATAAGTGCTTCATTAGGACCTATTATGATACCGGTATTAAGAAGATTAAAAGTTGGTCAAACGGAAAGAGAAGAATTGAAATCCCATTTAAAAAAAGCGGGCACGCCGACAATGGGCGGAATTATGATTTTAACAAGTATTGTAATTACATCCTTGTTTTATATTAAAGATTATCCAAAGATTATTCCAATTTTGTTTGTTACGATAGGATTTGGAATTATAGGATTTTTAGATGACTATTTGAAAGTTGTATTGAAACGTTCAGATGGACTTTTACCCAGACAGAAAATGGCGTTGCAGATAATAGTGACAGGAATATTTGCTTTTTACCTTATTAACTTTACAGATGTTTCTTTAAAAACATTAGTTCCGTTTACAGGAGGTTTTGATAAGGGTATTTTCTTAGATTGGGGTATTTTTACGATTCCGTTAATGTTCGTTGCGGTAATTGGTACGGTCAATGGTGTTAATTTTACAGATGGACTAGATGGTTTAGCATCTAGTGTTACTGTGTTAGTAGCGACTTTCTTTTCTGTTGTTGCAGTAGGAACGCATAGTGGGATTGAACCGATTACCTGTGCAGTTGTCGGTGGTCTATTAGGTTTTTTACTTTTTAATGTTTATCCTGCTAGTGTATTTATGGGAGATACAGGGTCTCTTGCTTTGGGGGGATTTGTCGTATCTACCGCGTATATGCTGCAAATGCCGTTGTTCATTTTGATTGTAGGCCTTCTATATTTAGTAGAAGTAATATCTGTTATGATTCAAGTCACCTATTTCAAAAAAACAGGCGGTAAAAGATTTTTTAAAATGGCACCGATTCATCATCATTTTGAATTATGCGGCTGGTCTGAAACCAAAGTTGTAGCTGTATTTTCGATTATTACAGCAATGTTATGTTTAGTTGCATTATTAGCAGTATAGGAGGCACAAAATGGATTTATTACAAAAGTGCGTTCTCGTAGTGGGTACGGGAATTAGTGGTATTGGAGCTGTGGAATTATTAGAGACAAAAAATATCAAAACACTTCTTTATGATGGAAATAAAGAAGTAAAAGAAGAATATATAAGAAATAAGTTGCCAAAAGACAGCAAAACTCAAATAATAATTGGAGATATTGAAGAGGAATTGCTAGATCAAATAGATATAGCTGTATTAAGCCCGGGAGTTCCGACAGATTTACCATTTGTAGAAAAAATGAGAAAGAGAAATATTGTTATCTGGGGCGAAATAGAATTGGCATTCTACTTTGAAAAAGGAAGTGTTCTGGCAATTACAGGAACGAATGGAAAAACAACAACAACAGCACTTTTAGGTGAAATTATGAGAAATTATCATAAAAATACTTTTGTAGTTGGTAATATAGGAACACCATATACAAGTACTGTGCTGAATACTAACCAAAATTCTGTTACAGTAGCTGAAGTCAGCAGTTTTCAATTAGAAACGATTGAAAATTTTCATCCGGTAGCTGCGGCAATATTAAATATTACACCAGACCATTTGAACCGGCATCATACGATGGAAAATTATCAGAAAGCCAAAGAAGCTATCGTGAGAAACCAAACGTTTGCAGATACTTGTGTTTTGAACTATGATGATCATTTCACAAGAGAATTTGGAAAAACAATTCAAAGCAAAGTTGTATATTTTAGTCGTTTGGAGAAGCTTCAAGAAGGGATTTATATTGATTCCGGAACAATTGTATTTGCGAATGAGAAAGATTTGACACCAATATGTCGTTTGGATGAATTGCAATTATTAGGTGGACATAATCATGAAAATGTAATGGCAGTCATTGCAATGTCTATTAGCTATGGAGTACCGATACATATTATTCAAGAAACTGTGAAAAGATTTCAGGGTGTAGAACATAGAATTGAGTTTGTAACAGAAAGGAATGGAGTTGCTTATTATAACGATTCCAAAGGAACGAATCCTGATGCTGCGATCAAGGGAATTCAGGCAATGAACAGGCCTACATTTCTTATCGGAGGAGGATATGACAAAGATTCTCAATACGATGAGTGGATTCAGGCTTTTGAAGGGAAAGTAAAATGGCTTGTGCTTTTAGGAGCGACCAGGGAAAAAATCGCAGAAGCGGCCAAAAGACAAGGTTTTACGAACATTATTTTTGCAGAGTGTTTAAAAGAAGCTGTTGAAATATGTGCAAAAAAAGCAGAAAAGGGCGATGCAGTACTATTGTCACCTGCCTGTGCAAGCTGGGGGATGTTTAAAAATTATGAAGAACGGGGAAGAAAGTTTAAAGAGTATGTAAATGAACTTAAGGAGTGAGAGAATGAATCTAAGACCAAGCGGATCTAGTGAAGCGAAACAAAAAAAGTTTTTTGATTATAGTCTTATGTTTATCGTGATTTTTTTAGTGTGCTTTGGTCTGGTTATGTTATATAGTACCAGTTCTTATAGCGGGCAGGTGAAACATGGAGATCCCGCTCATTATTTAAAAAAACAGTTGGCGGCAACAGGTCTTGGAATTGTAGCAATGATAGCAATTTCAAAAATCAATTATCATTTCTGGAAACATTTTGCATTACTGGGTTATATTAGTTCTATTGTTCTATCTACTTTAGTTTTTTTTATTGGAAGAGAAGTCAATGGATCAAAGAGATGGATCTATCTGGGACCAATTTCATTTCAACCATCAGAATTTGCCAAACTAGCAGTTATATTGTTTTTGGCTTATGTGATTAGTAAATCGGCCAAAAGTATGACTAGTATTTCAGGGATGATCAAGGTAATTCTTCTGGCATTGCCGATTGTTGGTCTGGTTGGGAAAAATAACTTAAGTTCTGCTATTATTATTTTGGGAATAGCAGTTGTTTTAATTTTTGTTGCAAGCCCCAAATATAAGCAATTTATAATGATAGCTGGAGTAGGAATTATATTTATAACAATATTTTTAAGTATTGAGAGCTACCGGTTGGAACGACTGAAGGTATGGAGAAATCCTGAAAATTATGAAAAAGGATATCAAACACTTCAAGGTTTATATGCAATTGGCTCAGGAGGGTTGTTTGGAAAAGGCCTGGGTGAGAGTATGCAGAAACTTGGTTTTATTCCGGAAGCACAGAATGATATGATTTTTTCTATAATTTGTGAAGAACTAGGGCTTTTTGGAGCAGTTTGTGTTATAATGCTTTTTTTATTATTAGTATGGAGGTTTATGGTAATCGCAAATAATGCGAAAGACCTTTTTGGAGCTTTATTAGTAGTAGGGGTTATGGCTCATATATCAATTCAGGTAATACTGAATATTTCCGTTGTTACAAATACAATACCTAATACAGGAATAATATTACCATTCATTAGTTATGGAGGTACATCCGTTAGTTTCTTATTAGCAGAGATGGGATTAGCGCTAAGTGTATCCAATGGAATAAGATTCGAATGATAATCAAGCACTCAAAACAGAGTAACTCATATAATAAAATATAAGTGTAATTCCTTGGAGGTCTGTTTTGAATAAAATTGAAATTCTAGGTGGAAAACCTTTACAAGGTGTTGTTACAATTCAGGGATCGAAAAATGCAGTTTTGCCTATTTTGGCGGCATCAGTTTTAAATAAGGGTATTACAGTGTTGCATGGTTGTCCAAAAATATTAGATGTTATTTATATGATTGAAATTTTAAAAGAAATTGGATGTTACATAAAGTGGAACGAAGAATCACTGATGATAGATGCATCAACGATAGTATCAGGGGCGATATCGAAAGAATATGCTCAGAAAATGCGTTCTTCCGTAATTTTGTTTGGAAGCCTTCTGGCTAGAAAAGGAGAAGCGTCTATAGTATATCCCGGAGGTTGTATCATTGGCGGCCGGCCTATAGATCTGCACATAATGGCCTTAAAGAAATTAAATGCAACAATAGAAGAAAAGAATGAAAGAATAATGGGATATACCAAAGAATTAAGAGGAAGTGAAATTTATTTTCCGTTTTCAAGTGTTGGTGCTACGGAAAATGTTTTGTTAGCAGCGGTATTGGCAAATGGTACGACTTATATTCATGCTGCCGCGAAAGAACCGGAAATTCAAATACTCTGTAGTTTTTTAAGAGAGATGGGAGCTGATATATCAGGAGATGGAACAGACTGCATTACTGTCAATGGAGTCAAAGAATTGAAAGATATAGAATATAGGATTCCAAGTGACAGAATAGTTGCCGGTACTTATCTTTTAGCAGCTGTTGCAACAAGAGGAAAAATTTTATTGAAGAAAGCACCAACGGAACATATTAATGAATTTTTAAAAGTAGTAGAGCAGCTTGGGGCAAGAATTTTTTTGTTAGGAGAAGGAGTATGGATAAATGCACAAGAAGCTACTCATTCAATTGAGTATTTAGAAACAAATCCTTATCCGGGATTTCCAACAGATCTGCAGTCACAGATGATGGCAGTTCTGTCAATAGCAGATGGGGAAAGCAGGCTAAAAGAAAATATTTTTGATGGTAGATTTCGATTAGCAGATGAACTAAATAAGATGGGAGCAGATATACGTATTCAAGGTAATGAAGCCGTTATTCATGGGGTTGAAAAACTGAAAGGAGGAAATGTCTGGGCACAAGATCTTCGAGGTGGTGCAGCACTTGCAATAGCAGGGCTTGCAGCAGAGAATAGGACAATAGTCCATGATATTGGACATATTCAGAGAGGATATCTGGATATTTGTAAAGATTTGACGGAATTAGGTGCAGACATTCGATATAGTTAAGGTGATGATATGGCTAAATTAAAAAAGAAAAGAAGAAAACGCAAATTGCTTCGCCATTTCCTAATTATAATAGGAGTAGTGGCAGTCAGTATGCTGATTTTGGTATTTGGATTTCAAGTGAAATCAGTAAAGGTTACTGGGAATGAACAGTATTCAGATCAAGAAATTAGAAATATAGTAATGGCAGATGAAAAGATTGATAATTCTATTTATTTTTACTTGAAAAATAAGTTTGGAAAACAAAAGACGATACCATTTGTTGATACATTAAATGTAACGTTACTGTCCCCTTCGACCATTCAGATCGAGGTATATGAAAAGGGAATCGTTGGTTATTTTAAACACTTAGAAAATTATATGTATTTTGATAAAGATGGAATTGTAGTAGAAAGTTCGAATCAATTAATTGATGGAGTTCCACAAATTAAAGGTCTAAGCTTTAAAGAAGTTGTATTATATGAAAAATTACCGGTTAAGAATGAAGAGATTTTTACTACAATTTTAAATTTAGCACAAGCGATTAATAAATATAATGTACATCCTGATGTAATTAAATTTAATAAAGAACAAGAGGTTATATTACAATTAGGAAAGATAAAAGTTCTACTGGGAAAAGATCAGTTAATGAGGGAAAAAATTCAAAAAATGAGCTCATTAATTCCCAATTTGGAAGGTATGACTGGAACTTTACATTTAGAAAATGTAGCTGAGAATACGAAAGACATTATTTTTGAAAAGAAATAACAGAAAAATCGAAATAAATTTTATTTTTATGTTGATTAATTTTTCAAAAAATTATATTATATAGTATATGATATTTTATTCAAAATTGGAATAATGCGAAAAGAAGGAGGAAGTACCTTGCTTGAAATAAGAACAAATGAAGTTGAATCTAGCGCAAGAATTATTGTAATTGGCGTAGGTGGTGCTGGAAACAACGCTGTAAATAGAATGATAGATGAAAATATTGGTGGAGTAGAGTTCATAGGTATCAATACGGACAAGCAGGCATTAACGTTATGTAAAGCGCCTACTCCCATACAGATAGGAGAAAAATTGACAAAAGGGTTAGGTGCTGGCGCAAAACCTGAAATCGGACAACAAGCCGCAGAAGAAAGTGCTGAGGAATTAGCAGCTGCAGTTCGTGGTGCAGACATGGTTTTTGTTACATGTGGAATGGGCGGTGGAACAGGTACTGGTGCAGCTCCTGTAGTAGCTAAGATTGCGAAAGAGATGGGGATTCTTACCGTTGGTGTTGTGACGAAGCCATTTAAATTTGAGGCTAAGACACGTATGACGAATGCGTTATCCGGAATTGAAAAATTGAAGGAAAATGTAGATACTTTGATTGTTATTCCTAATGATAAACTACTAGAAATTGTAGATCGCAGAACTACAATGCCGGATGCATTAAAGAAAGCAGATGAAGTTTTACAGCAGGCAGTTCAGGGTATTACTGATCTGATTAATTTACCTGCTTTGATTAATTTAGACTTTGCAGATGTACAGACAGTTATGACGAATAAGGGTATTGCTCATATCGGAATTGGACAGGCTAAGGGTGATGACAAAGCGATTGAAGCCGTTAAATTAGCAGTAGCCAGTCCATTATTAGAGACAACCATTAGTGGAGCGTCTCATGTAATTATTAATATTTCGGGTGATATTACACTTATGGATGCGAATGATGCTGCAAGTTATGTTCAGGATCTAGCAGGTAATGATGCGAATATTATTTTTGGTGCTATGTATGATGAGACCAAAACAGATGAGGCAAGTATTACTGTAATTGCGACAGGATTAGAAAATTCCGGTTTAGGACTCCCTACGAGTAAAATCATGCCCAACTATACATATCCAACGAATGTTGCGGCATCAAGTACGAATAGACCCAAAACAGAATATCAATCTCCGATATCTAAACCTCAGTCAACAATTCAACCGACAGTGAATCCATTTAGTGGAATTCAAAAACCAAAAAATCTGGAAAGCAAGGTACCTGAAAAGGATATAAAAATACCAGATTTTTTACAAAGAACACGGAAATAGATTTAAGAAATAATTATGTAACCATTCTGTCACTATGGCAGAGTGGTTTTTTTATTTTATAAAAATAGTGGAAATTCCTGAAATCTTTGTTTTTTTTTAATATTTAGTGAAGAAGGTTGTTGAATAAAGAAGATGAAAATCATGCGTTTACTACATTGATTTGACAAAATAAATAGGAAGAGGCATATATAATTGACCTATGTTCAAGGGAAGACAGGAGGTGGAACGTGTATTATGAGGTATACATAGATGTTATATTTTTCCTTAACTTATTAATGGATTTTATATTATTAATTAGTGTGAAGTTTGCTTTTAATAAAAATACTTCACATCTTAGAATTTTTCTAGGGAGCTTTCTAGGGGCGTTCCTTTACTGTCTACTTATGGTAATACCAATACCATTAGGTTGGATAAAACAAATCATTATGCTGGTTGGAATAAATATAATCATGCTTTTAGTTACCTTTCGAATAAAAAGTTTTAGATTCTTAGCGGAAGCATTTTGCTTAATAGCAATTATAACATTTATGCTTGGTGGAATATTACAATGGGTGTATATGAATATATTGAGAAAAAAATATTTTATAACTGCTGTAGTTTTAAGTTTGATTATTATGGCATTAGAAAAGTTCTTATATACCTATTATAAAAGAAAATGGGAAAAAATATGCCAAGTTACATTATATTTGGGGGAAGAAGAGTGCAAGATTGAAGCACTTATTGATACAGGAAATGGGTTGTATGATCCTTACACAAAACAACCGGTCAGTATTATTGAGTATCAATTCATGCAATCATATATAGAGAAAAATAAAAAGAAAATCCGGTATATACCATTTCACTCTGTAGGAAAAAACAATGGCTTACTGCCAGCAGTTACAGTTACTGGAATTGCAATTAGTCAGAAAAACCATGAGAAACAGGTTGAAAATATAGTAGTGGCTATGGTGAAGGGGTCTCTTGCAGCTCAGAAGAATTATCATATGATATTACATCCGGATTTACTAGAATAAAAGGGAGGTCATTTATGTTTATAAAAATTTCGTTACCAAACCATTTTCAATTTCGTTCCCTGCCATCTTGGCAAAAAATGATTTTTGCAAGGCAAGGAGATATACACTATATTGGAGGAGCGGAAGTATTGCCGCCACCACTGGAAAGTGAAGAAGAAGCTCGTTTGATTCAAGGATTGGATGGGGATCAAAATAATGATTCAAGAGCAATCTTAATAGAGCATAATCTTAGGCTGGTAGTGTATATTGCTAAAAAATTTGATAATACTGGTATTGGAGTAGAAGATCTGATATCAATTGGTACGATCGGTTTAATAAAAGCTATCAATACATTTAACCCTACTAAAAATATTAAATTAGCAACATATGCTTCAAGATGTATTGAGAATGAAATCTTAATGTATTTAAGAAGAAATAGTAAAACTCGTATGGAAGTTTCGATTGATGAACCTCTTAATGTAGATTGGGATGGTAATGAATTATTACTTTCCGATATTCTTGGAACAGAAGAAGATATTATTTATAGGGACATAGAAACAGAGGTAGAAAAAAATTTGTTAAATAAGGCAATTGAAAAATTAACAGAAAGAGAAAAAACAATTGTTCAATTAAGATTTGGTTTAAACACTCCTTATGGAGATGAGATGACACAGAAGGAAGTAGCAGATTTCTTAGGTATCTCTCAATCATACATATCCAGATTAGAGAAAAAGATTATGAAACGATTAAAAAAAGAAATTGTACGATTTCAATAAAAATGGTAAAATCTATATATAACTAGTGCTGTTATGTAATTATCATATAAAATATTTAGGAGGCCTATGAAATGTCTTATTATGAATGGGGGACAGATTACATAGTAGCAAATAAAGCTTTCAAAATGCAAATTGATGAAGAACTGAAGCAACCATCAAAAGTATTTGGAGCAACTTATCAAGATTTAAATAATCCATATTTTATAGAACTAAATCAAGGGATTAAAGATTCATTAGCGAGCAAAGGAGATCAACTTATTGTTCTTGATGGGAGATTGGATATTAAAGAGCAGATAAAAATGATAGAAAGATTAATTGATCATAAAGTAGATGCAATTTTTTTGGCGCCGGTAGATTGGATTGGAATTGAACCGGCATTGGAAAGTGCAAATGCTGCAGGAGTTCCGATATTTAATGTTTCTACCCCTGTTTATAATCAGGATATGGTGGTAAATGTGATCGAATTTGATAATTATGACGCAGGTGTACAGAATGCAACTTATATGATGGAACTATTGGATTCAGCTAAAATTGCAATTATTGAACGTACCGGTGTGAAAGCTTCAGATGATAGAGTTAAGGGTTTTCTTGATACGATTGCAGGAGAAGATGCGATTCCTGTCATGGAAAAAATACTTAAAGAACATCCGGAAATTAATGTAGTTTATGCAGTAGATGACCCAACTGCGATAGGTGCAATCGATGCACTAGAATCAGCTGGAAAAATAGATGAGGTGTCAGTATTTAGTATTGATGGTTCTCCTACGGCAAAGCGATTAGTGAAACAGGGTAAAATGGCTGCGACAGCAGGAGCAGCACCATATACGTTAGGTCAAGTAGCTGTACAGGAAGCTTATAAATATTTTGATGGAAGACCTATAGAAAAAATTATTTTATTACCTGTGAAACTGATTACAAAAGAGAATGTTGATGATTATGGAATAACAGATTGGCAAGTTTTTGATTTATAGTTAGTATACAAAATAACGAATAGAAAGCGGGGATGAAATGCAACTAACATTTCTAGGAGCAGCTCATGAAGTAACTGGGAGTTGTCATTATCTTACTGTTAACGGAAAACATATACTGATTGATTGTGGATTGGAACAAGGACCAGATCTTTATGAAAATCAAGAGGTTCCCGTAAATGCAGCTCAGATTGATTACGTATTGTTAACACATGCTCATATCGATCATACCGGACTTATTCCATTGTTGTATAGAAACGGTTTTAGAGGTAGTGTATATGCAACCGAAGCAACAGCGGATTTATGTAATATTATGTTACGTGATAGTGCCCATATTCAAATGTTCGAGGCAGAATGGCGTAATCGTAAGGCGAAACGCTCGGGCGGTCAGGAAGTGGTACCTCTTTATGATATGGATGATGCCATAGGTGTAATTGAACTAATAGTCCCCTGTTCTTATGATAAAAAGATTGAATTATGTCAAGGCGTTGATATAAGATTTACCGATGTGGGACATTTGCTTGGATCATCCAGCATAGAAATATGGATGAATGAAGAAGATATAGAAAAGAAAATTGTATTTTCTGGAGATATTGGGAATAAAAATCAACCTTTAATTCGAGATCCCCAATATATTGCATCAGCGGATTATGTAGTAATGGAATCGACATATGGAGACCGTTATCATGAAGAAATGCCGGATTTTGTCGGAAAATTAAGTAAAATCATTCAACAGACGTTTGATAATGGTGGAAATCTGGTTATACCATCTTTTGCTGTTGGAAGAACCCAGGAATTGTTATATTTTATTAGAAAAATAAAAGAAGACAACCTAATTCCATCTTATCCTAATTTTGATGTGTATGTAGATAGTCCGTTGGCAATTGAGGCAACAAATGTTTTTATAGAAAATGAGGATTGTTGTTTTGATGAGGAAGCAATGAGTTTGGTGAAGAAAGGGATTAATCCTATTGGTTTTCCAGGATTAAAAACATCTGTTACAAGCCAGGAATCGAAGGCTATAAATTCTGACAAAAATCCAAAAATAATAATTGCAGCATCAGGGATGTGCGAAGCAGGACGTATTCGACATCATTTAAAGCATAATTTGTGGCGTCCTGAAAGTACTATTTTGTTTGTTGGATATCAAGCAATTGGTACGTTAGGTCGTAGTATTTTAGAAGGGACCAAAACAGTCAAGCTGTTTGGTGAAATAATTGATGTTAAAGCCAGAATAGAAAAATTAGAAGGTATCAGTGGTCATGCAGATAAAAAAGGCTTGTTACAATGGCTGCAAGCAATTGAAAATAAACCCAAAAGAGTATTTGTTGTACATGGTGAAGAGACAGTATGTGAACAATTTACTGAAACTTTGAACAAAGAGCTTCAGTATACGGCAGTTGCCCCTTATACCGGAGAAGTTTATGATTTAAAAACAAATACGTGTATTGTAGAAGGAAATAAGGAACGGAAACAGATTAAAAAAGCAAATGTAAGAAGGGCTTCTGAAGTATTTGCAAGATTAGTAGCGGCAGGACAAAGGCTAACAACAGTAATTCAGCATAACGAAGGAGGTGCAAATAAAGATTTAGCCAAATTTGCAGATCAAATTCATTCCTTATGTGATAAATGGGATAGATAAAAAAAATGAATAAAATCCATGCTTTTCGAGCATTATTATTAGGGAAGAGATAACCAAAATAGTGATGACGCGGAGGCATGGATTATGGCATTGTATAAGGTTGAAATATGCGGAGTCAATACTTCAAAATTACCCGTTTTGAAGGAGGCTCAAAAACAAGAATTATTTCAAAGAATTTCTGCTGGAGATGAAAGTGCTAGAGAAGAGTATATCAAGGGTAATTTGCGTTTAGTTTTAAGTGTAATCAAGCGATTCTCAAATAGCAATGAAAATGTAGATGATTTATTTCAAATTGGTTGTATAGGACTGATTAAAGCGATTGATAATTTTGATTCAAGTCTGCAAGTGAAATTTTCTACTTATGCAGTACCAATGATTGTTGGTGAAATACGCAGATATCTCAGAGATAATGGGAATGGAATTCGCGTAAGCCGCTCTCTTAGAGATATAGCTTATAAAGCCATTTATGCAAAAGAAAACTTAACGAAAAAAAATTCAAAAGAACCAACCATGAGTGAGATTGCCAGTGAAGTTGGAATCAGTAAAGAGGAGATTGCTTTTGCCCTTGATGCCATTCAAAGTCCGGTCAGCCTTCATGAACCTGTTTACTCAGAAGGCGGCGATACACTTTATGTTATGGATCAAATCAGTGATAAAAAAAATAAAGAAGAAAATTGGGTAGAGGAAATCTCATTAAGTGAAGCAATGAGGAAATTAAGCGAACGAGAAAATTATATTATTAAACTTCGATTTTTTGAAGGGAAAACACAGATGGAAGTGGCAGAAGAAATTGGCATTTCACAGGCACAAGTCAGTCGTTTAGAAAAAAATGCCCTAAATAGTATGAAGAAGGCATTAACAATTTAACACCTGGTAAGATAAAGGGACTGTTTAGCAGTTCCTTTTATTTAGATGTTCTTAAATTCATTTTTTATTCTATAATAATAATAGATTATTATTCTTAAGGAGTTCTTATGAACAGCATAGTTATAGGGATATCTGGATTTATGACAGCTTTTACCGGGTGTTTTGTTGGTATGATTTTTTCGATTTTAATGAAAGATAGGGGAAGAAGATTTAAAGGAAGTTTTCTAGGATTACTTGGTGGCTTTACACTGGGGATTGTTTGTTTTGATTTGCTTCCGGAAGCATTTGAAGCTTCAAGTTTATTCATAGCGGTTGTGGGTTTGGGGATTGGACTTATCTTAGCAGTCATCCTAGACGGGAGATTAGAGTATGAAGATAAATTGGGTACCACTGCGTTCTTTAAAGCAGCAATTTTTATGGCAATAGGAATTGGAATACATAATTTTCCAAGTGGAGTGGCTTTAGGTTCTTTGTTTACTATTTCAATTATGAAAGGATTTCGGCTGGTAATTGCTTTAATCTTACATGGGATTCCGGAAGGACTTACATTAGGTATTTTTTTTAGAGAATGTAAGGCAAGTAAATATAAATTATTATTCATAGCATTTATTACTTCATTACCAATGGGTGTGGGAGCTTTTCTTGGAGGTTTCTTAAAGTCACCATGGGCGACAAGCTTCAGTCTTGCTTTTGCAGGCGCATTAATTCTCTATATAACATTACGAGAAACCCTTCCGGCTGCCAGTGATACTTGGAAGGGCAGGACAACTACAATAGGTAATGTTTTAGGACTTATAGCTGGAATGCTGATGGTTTCTTTTTTTCATTGAATTATAAAAAATAGAGAAGTCTAATGTTCAAGACTTCTCTAAAAAGTATGCAGTCGACGGGACTTGAACCCGAACCCACAAATGTGGACATGAACCTGAATCATGCGCGTATGCCAATTCCGCCACGACTGCTTATTTACTCAACAAATTCTAACATAGTACAGAATTCATGTCAAGAAGCAGGTTGATAATATATATAAATTAAAACAGCAGGGCGCTAAAAATAAATTAGATTGAAAAATGATTAAAAAAGAAATATAATAAATTTAAATCAGTAAATATATTAAAAGAATTTATTAATAAAGAAAAGGAATTAATGATGGCAAAAAAAGGAATTAATCAGGATATTATTCAAAAGACAAATCGTTCTTTACTTCTTAAATATTTAAGAAGAGAAGGTACCTGTTCCAGGGTGCATTTGGCTAATCTTACGGAGTTGAAGCAGGCAACGGTAACAAATATAATGAAGGATTTTATTGATTGGGAAATTGTAAAAGAAGTTGGTTTTTTAAATGGTAATAAAGGGAGACGATCCATTGGCATAGCGGTTAATAAAGATATGTTTCGCGTAATTGGGGTCAGAATCGCAAGAAAATATTTCAAAGTGGCATTATATGATTTGACTGGAGAGCTTATAACAGAAAAACGAATAGAACTGGAAAACGAAACGAATAGAAATGCAAGTGATATAATTGAAATGGTGGCTGACTCTATAAAAACAATTATTATAGATAATAATAATGAGAAAATTTTAGCTATTGGAGTTGCGCTTCCGGGACCATTTATAGCAAAAAAGAATAGGATAGGTTTGATTACTGGAACAGAAGGTTGGAATAATGTAGATGTAAGGCAATTATTACTTGAGCGTTGTGGCATACCGGTATTTTTGGAGCATGATGCGAATGCTGGAGCTTATGCTCATATGTGGGGGCTGAAGGATGCTTATAAAGATGAAGTTCTAATATATGTGGCTGCAGGACAAGGAATAGGAGCAGGAATAATTATAGAGGGTGAAATTTTTCGAGGTGCACTGGGAACGTCAGGAGAAATTGGTCATATGTCAATTGACAGATTTGGCGAAAAATGTGCCTGCGGAAATCAAGGCTGTTTAGAAAAGTATGCATCTTCTACGGAATTGGTTAAAAAAGTGAATGAAGAATTAAATTTAGAAGTTGCGGTGAATTTTAAGCAAGTGAAAGAATGGATTGAAAATGGAGATGAATTATGTGTAAATTTATATAAAGAATCCTGTAGAAATCTGGGAAGAGGGATTATCAATCTTATTAACATTTTAAATCCGGATATCATAATTATAGGGGACGAAATGACAAGACCTAATCCTAAAATTATGCAGGAGGAAGTGAGTGAAACCGTCAGCAAGGGAATATTAAAAGAATTATGGAAGGAAATAGATTTAAAGGTAAGCCAATATAATGGAGATTCTATTTTAGATGGAGCAGCTATTATGGCTATTAATGAAGTATTTAATAATCCGAGTATTTTTTTAGAAAAAATATAAATATTTATTAAAAGAGTTTGTTCAGAATTTTCGGTATACAAATCTGAATAAACTTTTTTTTATTCAAAAACTGTTTTTATTTAAGGTGATGTACATAATTAACAAAAAGCGAATAGCAAAATCATAAATAATAAACAAATTGCTGGATATATGTGTAATAAGGATTGACATCCTGTTAAAAGAGTATATAATTAAGACTAATTAATTGATTAATTCGATTAATTAATAAAAGGAAAATGGAGGAGAAGAAATGAAGAAGAAACTATTTAGCATTATGTTGGTAATTACTTTAATTGGAACTATGTTAATGGGGTGTGGCTCCAATAAAAATCAGAGTAAGGATCAAACAGTTGATTCAACGGCAAAAAAATCATTAAAAATTGGCTTTGCTCAAAAAACACTGGAAAATGAGTTTCAAAAAGCGTTAGCAGAAGGTCTGAAAAGTGCAGCAACAAAAGAAGGATTTGAGGTTACAGTATTGGATGCAAAAAATGATATCGCAAACGAGCAAACCAATATGGAAACATTTATTTCACAGAAATATGATTTGATTTTTATTAATGTTGTAGATACTGAAGCTGCTACAGCAAGTATTGAAGCAGCAGTTGATGCTGGAATTCCGGTTATTGGTATCGATAGTCATGTATCAGATGATGCTCCGGTTGTCACTAATATTTCAGCACCCGATAGAGAAAATGGAAGAGTTGTAGGTTTATACGCAGTAACTCAATATGCAAAAGATCAATTAATATCAGCGGCTATTCTAAGTGGTAATAAAGGAAACCCAGGAGGACAAGATAGAAGAGTTGGAGAATTCTGTGGAATTTTAGAAGGACGTCTTGGTTGTACAGAAGAAGAGGCTTGGAAATTAGCAGAAAAATTTGAACAAGAACTTACTGACAATGGAAAAGCAAAAAATGAGAAAGCAAATTTTGAAGTAGTTGCACAGGGCTGGGGAAATTGGACAACGGATGAAGGATTGCCGGCAATGGAAGATATTTTGGTTGCAAATCCTAATATTAATTGCTTATTAGGAGAAAATGACAGTATGTTGATTGGAGGACAAAAGGCAATTGAAGATGTAGGAAAATCAGACCAGATTCAGATATTTGCAGCAGCAGATGCTATGAAAGAAGCATTAGAATTAATTAAAAAAGGTACCAATTATAAAGCTTCAGGTTTGAATAATCCTAAGTTAGTAGCAGAAAAAGGAATTGAAGTTGCAAAGGAAATATTAAAAGATGGAAAAGCTACAGATTCTTTTGGAAAAAAAGTAACAACGGATCCGATTTGTGTTGAAAAAGGTAATATAGATAAATATTATGATCCAAATTCACTTTTTTAGTAACAGCTAAATAAAAAATGATTTTCCTGTTTCTATTTGGAAACAGGAAAATCAAAGTATTATTTTAAGAAAGTAGGAATAGAAAATGGGCAAAGAGTGTTTGGTTGAAATGAAGAAAATTTCAAAAAGTTTTGGTGGTGTACATGCCTTAACTAACATGGATTTCGAAATAAATAAAGGAGTTATTCATGCATTAATTGGAGAAAATGGAGCAGGAAAATCGACATTGATGAAAATATTATCTGGTGCTTATGTTGAGGATTCCGGAAAAATATTATTTGAAGGGAAGGAGAAAAAAGGAACTTCCCCAAAAATAAGTATGGATGCAGGAATATCTGTTATTTATCAAGAATTTATGCTGGCTCCACATCTTACTGTAGCAGAAAATATTTTTATAGATAGATTGTCTGAAAAGTCAGGGATTATAAATTGGAAAAAAATGCGTAATGATGCTAAAAAAATACTGAAAGAGGTTGGATTTGAGGATATTGATCCAAATGCAAAAGTAGGAGAACTTTCTATTGCGTATCAGCAAATAGTAGAAATATGTAAATCGTTATCGAGAAATGCAAAAGTTTTGATTTTAGATGAACCATCAGCCGTGTTGACATTTAATGAGATTCAAAAGTTATTTACGCTCTTACGGAAATTGAAAAAAGAGGGCATGGGAATTGTCTATATTTCACATAGATTAGAAGAATTATTTGAATTGTGTGATAATATCACAGTGATGAAGGACGGCTATTATGTAGGAAGTTATTCGATAGATGAAATTAATAAATCTGAATTGATTGAAAAGATGGTAGGAAGAGAACTAAAATCCCTATATCCAAAGCGTAATGCTAAAATAGGTGAAGTGATTTTAGAAGTAGAGAATTTAAATGCAGGAAAAATGGTTCGAGATGTATCTTTTGTTGTAAAAAAAGGAGAGGTTCTTGGATTTGGAGGTCTGGTTGGTGCTGGTAGGACAGAAACGCTCAGGGCGGTTTTTGGAGTAGATAAAAAAGATGGCGGAAAAATTATATTGAAGGGAAAAGAAGTAGACTTAAAAACTCCTCACGAAGCAGTAAAAAATAAAATAGGATTACTTGCAGAAGACAGGAAGCAACAAGGTGTACTTTTGGAAATGCCGATAAGATATAATGTAACACTATCTATCATTAATAAAGTCTCAAAATATGGGATAATAAATCATAAAAAAGATAAATCTTTTGCAGAAAATATTTTAAAGAAAGTTACGGCAAAATACGGAAAAATTGATGATCATGTTGATAGTTTAAGTGGTGGAAATCAACAAAAAGTAGCTCTTGCAAAATGGTTAGCAGCTGATTGTGAATTAATTATTCTTGATGAACCGACACGTGGTGTGGATGTAGGAGCCAAAGCAGAAATTTATAAAAATATCAATGATTTAGCAGAAGCCGGTGCGGCAATTGTCATGATATCTTCAGAAATGGATGAGCTATTAAATATGAGTGATCGAATTATTGTTATGAGACAGGGAAGAGTAACCGGTGAGTTAGAAAATAATCATTTAAAAGATGTAGATATCATGAAATTATGTGTGGAGGAATAGAAAAATGAAGAAAGATTCAATATTAAATATGATTAAAAAGTACAATACATACATAATTTTAATAATTTGTATATTGGCTTGTATTGTAGTTTCACCAGATTTTTTGACACTTACAAACATTATTAATATTGTAAAACAATATGCAGGATTAACAGTTATTGCATTGGGAATGTTGTTTGTCATCATGACAGGCGGTATAGATTTGTCAGTTGGTTCTTATGTGGCATTAGGAAGTGTAACAGTAGCAATTTTTTTGACAAAAGGTATGAGTGTTCCTATTGCTGTATTGTTAACTTTGTGCATAGGTGTTCTGGGAGGAACATTTACAGGAATATTGGTAGCAAAAATAAAAATGCCGCCGTTTATAGTTACAATGGCAATGATGACAGTTATAAAAGGAATTGCCTTTATGCTATCGAATGGTTCGCCTATAAAAACTCCTTTAAATACAATTGGGATTTTGGGAAAAGGAAAAATAGGGGTTATCCCATATCTTGTAATTCTTGCAGTTATTGTTGTGTTAATTAGTGCGTTTATAATAAGAAATACATCTTTCGGTAGAATTATTATGGCAATTGGTAGTAATGAAAAATGCGTGTTGTTATCAGGGATACAGGTTCCTTATTATAAAATTGCTGCTTATATAATTTCTGCAGTATGTGCTGTTTTAGGAGGAATTATGGCAGCATCCCGTACAGCAGTAGGAACGCCGTTATATGGTACTGGATTGGAATTAGATGCAATTGCTGCTTGTGTAATAGGTGGGGCAAGTTTAAATGGGGGAGAGGGCTCTGCTATAAAAACTGTAGTTGGTGTTTTAATATTAGCTTTGATAGGTAATATTATGAATTTACTATCCGTTCCATCTTATCCACAAGATGTTATTAAAGGGGCGATTATAATAATTTCTATCTTGATACAGATATTTACTTCTGAAAGGAAAAAGACCGTATAATTTTTTGATGGAGGATAAAAATGGAATCAATATTAGGAATAGACATAGGGACTTCTAGTTTAAAAGTTATGTTACTTGATAGTGAACTTGGAGTCATAGGGGTAGAAGCTAAGAAATATGATGTTTCTATTCCACAGACCGGATACGCAGAACAGAGTCCGGAATTATGGTGGGAGGCATTACTTTACTGCCTAAAAGAGCTTCAAAAGAAATATTTGGAGGAATATAAGAGAATTACTGCAATCGGATTCTCTGGACAGATGCATGGACTTGTCATGGTCGACGAACTAGGAATACCGGTGAGGCCGGCAATTTTGTGGATGGATCAGAGGTCGGAGAATGAATGTATGGAAATACAGCAGTTACTTTCATTAAAAGTTGATATGGAAGAAACTCTACATAATCGAATTTTCACAGGGTTTGCATTTCCCTCATTAATGTGGATTAAAAAGTATGAGGTAGAAAACTATAATAAAATATATAAAATAATGCAACCAAAAGATTATATACGTTACAAATTAACAGGAATGATTGGTACAGAAGTAACAGATGCTTCGGCGACACTAATGTTTGATGTTGGTAAAAGAGAATGGGCCTTTAGGGTGATAGATAAAATTGGATTACCGCGCAATATTTTTCCAGACTGTTATGAATCTATGGATATTCAAGGAAAGGTGACAAAAGAAGCTTCAATTATAACAGGCTTAAATGAAAATATAAATATTGTTTATGGTATGGGCGACCAGCAAGCTCAAAGTATTGGAAACGGTGCAATTGAAGAGGGTTTAATAATATGTAACATAGGAACTGGAGGACAAATATCTACGTATTCTGAGACGGATCGGTATGATAAAAATTTAAGGACACATACATTTTGTCATGGCATTAAAAAGGCATATACTATTTTTGGAGCTATCCTTAATGGAGGGATGTCTTTGAATTGGTTAAAAAATAATATATTAGAAGAAAGTAATTTTGAAAACCTTAGTAAAATGGCAGAAGAAATAGAAGCTGGAAGTGAAGGACTTATTTATCTGCCATATTTAACAGGTGAAAGAACACCTTATATGAATCCAAAAGCTAAAGGAATGTTTTTTGGATTTCGATTATCTCATGATAAAAGACATATGACAAGAGCTGTAATGGAAGGCGTTACTTTTGCGCTAAAAAATTCTTTAAAACTTTTAGAAGGAATGAATATACAAAGCAGGAAAGTAATTGCTTCCGGGGGAGGAGCATCCAGTCCTGTATGGCTTCAAATGCAAGCAGATATATTTAATAAAGAAGTTCAAGTATGTCAGGTTATTGAACAGGCTTGTCTTGGAGCGTGCATTATTGCAGGAGTAGGGACTGGTATCTTTAAGGATGTAAAAACAGCTTGTGATAAATTTGTTTCGTATGAGAATCAAATTTATAAACCAAATCTAGAAGCAGTAGAAGTTTATGAAAAATTATTTTATATATTTAAACGTTTATATAGAAGCACAGAAGATTTATTATAGAGGAGGAAACTTATGGAAGGTAAAATGAAAGTTGCGGTTATGCAGGATATTAGAAAGTTGGAATTTGTAGAGAGAGAGATTCCAAAGATTAAAAAAAATGAAGTATTAGTAAAATTAGAATATGTAGGTGTATGTGGATCGGATCTTCATTTTTATGAACAAGGATGTATAGGCAATATTAAAGTAAATCCACCTTTTGTTCTAGGACATGAGCCGGGAGGCGTTGTAGTAGAAGTTGGTGAAGATGTACAAGATCTTTCAGTGGGTGATAGAGTTGCGTTAGAGCCAGGAAAAACCTGTGGACATTGCGAGTTTTGTAAAACAGGCAGATATAATTTGTGTCCCAATGTCGAGTTTTTTGCAACACCACCTTATGATGGTGTGTTTCAAGAATATGTTGCACATGATGCTTCTTTGTGTTTTAAATTACCAGATAATGTGAGCACTATGGAAGGTGCGTTGATAGAACCGCTTGCAGTAGGTTTTCATGCAGCTTTTCAGGGAGAGGCTCATGCTGGGCAGACGGTTGTGGTTATGGGAGCAGGATGTATTGGCTTGGTGACATTAATGGCGTTAAAAGCAGTTGGAGTTTCAAAAGTTTATGTTGTTGATGTTATGGATAAACGATTAGAAAAAGCGAAAGAGTTAGGTGCAGCAGAGATTATTAATGGAAAAAATAAGGATGCAGTTGAGGAAGTGTTGAAGTTGACAGAAGGAAAAGGCTGTGATTTGGTTATTGAAACGGCAGGTACAGAAATTACAACACATCAAGCAATTCGTATGACAAAAAGAGGTTCTAATATTGTATTGGTTGGATATAGTAAAACCGGTGAAATGACGTTACCAATGAGTTTAGTGTTAGACAAAGAATTAACATTTAAAACTGTATTTCGATATCGTCATAGGTATCCATTGGCAATTGAAGCAGTTTCAGAAGGCAAAGTAAATTTAAAAGGAATTGTTACAAATGAGTATAATTTGGAAGATATTCAGGAAGCTATGGATAATTGTGTCGATCATAAGGAAGATATTGTAAAAGCAGTAATCAAAATTTCATAACTTATAGGTAAAATATCCATCTACGAATGTTTTACATTAGATTATAAATTAGTTTTAGTGTTTGAAAGGTGGTAACTTATGGAGCTATTAGAGCTTAAAATGATTGCGAATGAAATCCGAAAGGGAATTATTACAGCAGTTTATCATGCAAAATCAGGTCATCCAGGCGGTGCACTTTCAGCGACAGAAATTCTTACATATTTGTATTTTGAGGAATTAAATATTGATCCCAAAGATCCGAAAAAGCCAGATAGAGATCGCTTTGTCCTTTCGAAGGGTCATAGTGCTCCAGGGTTATATTCTACACTTGCATATCGAGGTTATTTTAAAGTAGAAGAATTAAAATTGTTACGTCATGTAGGCGCTTTATTACAAGGACATCCGGATATGAAAAGTATTCCGGGAGTTGATATGTCAAGTGGATCATTAGGTCAAGGGATTTCTGCAGCAGTAGGAATGGCTTTATCAGCAAAAATGAACAAGGAATGTTATCGGGTCTATACATTATTGGGTGATGGTGAAATTCAGGAAGGACAGGTATGGGAAGCTGCTATGTTTGCGGGATACCGTCAATTAGATAATCTAACAGTAATTATAGATAATAATAATTTACAAATAGATGGTGCGGTAAATGAAGTGTGTTCACCTTATCCGATTGATGAAAAATTTAAGGCTTTTAATTTTCATGTAATAAACGTTAATGCGCATGATTTTGATGAATTAGCTGCTGCGTTTAAAGAAGCCAGAGAAACAAAAGGAAAGCCTACTGCTATTATAGCAAAAAGCATAAAAGGAAAAAACATATCCTTTATGGAAAATCAGGTTGGATGGCATGGAAATGCTCCTAATGAGGAACAGTATGCCATTGCTATGTCAGAGCTAGAGAAAGCAGGTGAAACTTTATGTCGGATTTAAAGAAAATAGCTACAAGAGATAGTTATGGTAATGCTTTGGTTGAGATTGGTGCACAATATGATGATTTAGTGGTCTTAGATGCAGATTTAGCTGCAGCAACAAAAACAGGTAAGTTTAAAAAAGTTTATCCGGACAGGCATATTGACTGTGGGATTGCGGAGTGTAATATGATGGGAATTGCGGCAGGACTTGCAACAACAGGCAAAATTCCATTTGCAAGTACGTTTGCTATGTTTGCAGCAGGGCGCGCGTTTGAGCAGGTTCGCAATTCTATTGGTTATCCACATTTAAATGTAAAAATTGGTGCTACACATGCAGGCATTTCAGTTGGAGAAGATGGAGCTACACATCAATGTAATGAAGATATTGCTTTAATGAGAACAATTCCGGGCATGGTTGTAATTAATCCTGCTGATGATGTGGAAGCAAGGGCAGCAGTAAAAGCTGCGGTAGAATATTATGGACCGGTATACTTACGTTTTGGCAGGTTAGCTACTATGGTATTTAATGATGAATCTACTTATAAATTTGAGATTGGTAAAGGTATCGTACTTCGAGAGGGGAAAGATTTGACTATTATTGCCACAGGATTATGTGTTACTGAGTCTATGCTGGCGGCAGAGAAATTAGAGAAAGATGGTATTCAGGCAAAAGTAATCAATATTCATACAATTAAGCCGTTGGATGATGAGCTAATTATTTTTGCAGCAAAAGAGACAGGAAAAGTTGTGACAGTGGAAGAACACTCAGTGATTGGAGGCATTGGAAGTGCGGTAAGTGATATATTATCAGAAAGTGTTCCAACACAAGTGTTAAGAATCGGTATTAATGATAGTTTTGGTGAGTCTGGACCTGCAAGTGAATTAATTAAAAAATATGGGTTAGATTCTGAAGGCATATATACAAAAATAAAGGATAAGTTGTATAGCTAAGTGTTGGATAATGAATAAAAAAAGGACACATGATAGTTCTTGCTTGTTTCATGTAATCGTCACAAAAACATTTACAAGAAGAACTAACATGTGTCAATTAATATACCATAATAAGGAAGATATAAAAGCGGAGTGTATCCTCAAGGTGAGAAAAAATGATTGACTTTTCTTTTATAAAATGCTATTATTATATTCGCTTGTTAGTTTAGAAATATAATAGTTAGCAGTCGTGGCGGAATTGGCATACGCGCTAGACTAAGGATCTAGTCCGGGTTAACTGGGTACGGGTTCAAGTCCCGTCGACTGCACTTGCTATAGTTAATGATGGGAAAGTTTTGAGTTCAAGGCTTTCCCGTTTTTAATGCCTTAAATTTAAATAAATTACTAGATTACATTTTTGCGGTAGTTCTGTTAAGTATGTCTTACTAATTTGGTTAATTTATCATGAGGAGCTTTACGTCATGTGTTTACTCTTTCATTAATATGATGCAATTAAAACTTGTAATCTCTTTTAAATTATTGACATAATAAACCAGTCTATGTAAAAATAGTAAGGTCAATAAGAAACGAGAAAATAATATAATAGAAGCTATATTGAGTAAGAGGGAGTTATGCAGAGAGACTTAAAATTATATTTTGAAAAAACTGAGAAAATCGCAAATGATCTCAATGCTTATTTAAGAGCAGTTACCACAATGGAAACTGTATTAAAAAGTGTGTGTAAGAAGTTATCACATTGCGAAGGGAAATCAATTGATGCGATAGTGGAAACGAAAGAGGATTTAGAGAAAGATATAAAGAAATGTAAAAATGAGTTAAAAGATCTATATCATTTATTCCAAGGTTACAACACCGATATGCAGAACATCATGGAACCGAAGGATAAAAGCAGTATGATGCGTGTAGACCGTAATGACATTGCTTGGAATAAGTTTCAAATTAGCCAACAAGTTGAAATTGTACATAATTTGAAAGTCTTAGTCCAAGTAAATTCACAAGGTTATGCCTATGGTGTGAATGAACTGACAGGGAATGAAGATGATGAGGAAATCAAAAAGCAGCAAAGAAACGGAGCTAAAATAGACGAGATTTTCAATACTATAGTACCGAATAGTTATACTATATTAAAACAGAACATGGACGATATAGACAATTTCCATGAAACCAAAGTTATTCCTTTTGAAAATATGGATGATACTTATGCATCAAAAGCTGGAAAACTGTTTAAGACATATGAAGGGAACGTTGAATGGTTTAAAAGAATTGTTGGAACAGGAAAGAAGTATATTAATAAGATTGTAAGAGGTTTTGGAAAAGGTCTATGGGATATGGTAGAAGGACTGGGAAAAATGGCAGTCGGTTTGACCACATTTGCCGGGTCAGCTGTAGTTGTAGGAGCTTGTAAGCCTCTAGATATTTCACCGCCAAAATGGGCTTCCAATACCTTTCATGAAGGTGTGGAAACAACCAAAGTGTTCTTCAGTTTCCAATGGATTCCGGCGTTAGGTCAGCAGGCTATGGACTCGATAGAGGAAGAAGGTATCTTATTTGCTGTAAGTTATGTGATTGGTTCTTTAACAGGAGCTAAAGGATTAGACAAGCTTGGGAAAGCTGCTAAAGTCGCTGCGCAAGGAACCAAAACAGCGTCTATTCTAAAGACTGCCACCTGCGCAGATGACTTTCTGAATGCAGGACTAAATACAATAGATGATTTATTAAATGCCGGAGTCAGATCTGTGGATGACTTGATAAATGCCGGAGTCAAATCACTTGATGATTTTGTGAAAATCGGAATCAAATCTATCGATGATTTAGTGAAGCTAGGTGTGAAATCAGCAGATGATCTGGTGAAGATGGGTATTACATCCGTAGAACAATTGAAGAAGATAGGTATTAATTCTATGGATGATTTAGCGAAGCTTGGAATTACATCAAAAAAAGAATTGGCAAAGGTTGGTGTTAAGTCGACGGATGATTTTGTTGAGTCAGCTATAGATTTAGATGCAATTAGACATTCATCAGTAGGAGATTTTACATATAATCCTAAAACAGGTAAAGTTTCAAGAATGAAAGGTGGAGGTCATGGTCAGTCTAATATTGATTTTCTTAAAGAAAATGGAATTGAATATAATATAGTAAAAGAATACAAAAATGGTGTAAGAGTGGGCAATGTTCCTGGGCATAAAGTTAAAGTAAAAAGAATAGGGACGAATCAGTCTTGGTTTCCCAAAAGTTGGAGTGAAGCCAATATTGAAAAAGCAGGAGAATATGTAGGTAATTTACCTCAAAATAAAAGTGTTGCAGATGGAGTTGCAGTATACGGAGAATATAACGGTGTAAGAGTAGGAGTTATTCGAACAAATGGTAAAATTAGTACTGTATTTCCAGATGCAAATTTACAACCATAAGGAAGGGGTTAATATGAATAAAGAATTAATGGATATAATTATTGAAAAAAGAAAATTAAAACATAATGAAGATGACTTTGGAATACAAGAATGCTGGGACGAAATAGTAGTAAATTTGTCAGAGAGTTGTGAAGAGACTATAAAATATCTAGAAGAATGTTCAGAAGAGTATATATATTATATAAGTGAAGTTTTTGAAGATATATCGGAACAATTGCAAAGACAAGAATTTATTGAGTGTTTAAGAAAGTTAGAAAAAAAATTTCCTAATTTAAATTTAAAAAAAGATATTGATATAGCAGAGGAATATATATAAAAAGATGTGTCACATGGAAATCAAAAATGAACAGGACATTATGGAACTAATGCAAGAATTTAATTGGTTTCATGATAGTTGTATAAAAGAATTAAAATATCTTAGTGGTGGGTATGTGAATGAAGATGGATCTATGTATGCGTCTAATTCGATAAGAAGTTTGTCAATTATTTTTCAAAGTCAAAATGCACGGGCTAGAGTGATTGAATTAAAATTTGATTTAATTAATAAACTCAATTTAGTACCTAGTAATGATAAATATGATTGTGTCATATATGATGCATCTTTAGTTAAGATTGATAATATTTTTTATTGGAGCGACTGGGAAGATTTCAAAATAGAAGATATTAATACAGAGGATGGAACCTGGATTTCGGGTCAGAAAGTTAGTTGGCGAATATTGAAGGACTGTTTTGGCGAACTAGAAATTTATCAGACAACACAAAAATAAGTTCAGTAGTTTAAAAAATTGATTAGATTTAAATTCAGAAAATATATAACTTGCATGATAAAAAATTTAAGAGTTAATACATGTAATAAACCTATCAGAGTAAAATATCTGGTAGGTTTTGTATTGTAAAGACGCTTAATTTTTAGTATAGTTTAGATGTATTAAGGAAGGATGATATTTGTTATGAAGGAAATAGAAAATCAATTAGAATTAAGTCAAAAAAATTTTGAAACTATTTTACAAAAAAATCATCTTGAAAAAGAAGATTATATGGAAGAGTTAGCCGATATTTATTCTGAAATGAAAAAAAGGTTAGAATTAGAGATTTCTTGTGAGCGCGTAGATCTTACAGGATATACTGTTTTGACATTGGGGGCAGAAATAGATAATCTTCAACAAGAATATATGCAAAAAGATGAATTAATGAAGGCGTATCTATTAGATGCATTAGCGCAGGAATTGATAGAAGAAGCTTATGAAAAGGTAAAAGATTATTTTTTAAAAGAGAAACAATTTTATTTAAAACAATTTCTTTTTCCCGGTGCCCAGATACCTATGGAAGAGATAAAGAATATATTTCAGATTTGCAAACCTAAAAAAATTTCGTATAATGATGTATATATGTTGAAACCGCTCAAAAGTGTTGCTTTTTTGATTGAACTGGTGATGGAACAACCAAGTTGTGAATATAACATGTGCAATCAGTGTTCCAATAAAGCTTGTGCTTTTGCGGAGAACAAAGATTGTATCAAGGAATAGAAAGAGTGAATTTATGGATATCAGAGAATATTTAAAGAAAAACAGACTTATTACGGATGGAAGTATGGGGACATACTATGAAAGTTTAGCAGGGGAAGAGGATTCCATTGTTGAGAGAGCGAATGCTAATAATCCCGTTCAGATTAAGAAGATACATCTGGAATACATCAAAAGTGGTGCCCGCTTAATTCGAACAAACACGTTTGCGACCAATTCTATGTTTTTTCAGACAGAACAAGAGATTGTTTCCAATATTAAAGCTGGTTATTCCATTGCGAAAGAAGCAGTAAAAGAATCAGGAGAGAATGTATTTATTGGAGCTGATATAGGCCCCATATCGGAAGAGCAATCAAGAGAATATGAAGAGACAGTGAACGAATACAAATTAATAATTGATTCATTTTTAGAGGAAGGAGCAAGTATATTTGTTTTTGAAACTTTTTCTGAACTGAATGCGATTCAAGATGTTACGGAATATATCAAAGAAAAAAATCCAGAGGCCTTTATCCTTGTACAATGTGCTTTTGACCGATCCGGTTATACAAAACTAGGATTAAGTTTAAAGCGAATGGTCAAGATATTGGGAAATATGGATTCCGTGGATGCTTATGGACTTAATTGTGGTGTGGCACCGACTCACATGTTCGAATTCTTCCAAAGAGTTGAATTTCCTAATGATAAATTTATTACAGCATTACCAAATGCCAGTTATCCGGTCGCTTTACGTGGAAAAACAGTTTATTCGGATAATGTTTCCTATTATGTTGAGATGCTTCAAAGAATTGACACGTTAGGAATTGACATTATTGGCGGCTGTTGTGGGACAACTCCAAAACATATACAATTATTAGTGCAGAAATTAAAAGATAAACAACGTTCCAAAAAGAAAATAAATAAAGACTTGGCAGCAGGTGTAGAGGTTAATAATAAAACTACAATTAAAAATGAGGAAGAAAATCATTTTATAAAAAAAATCCGTTCAGGAGAAAAGGTTTTTGTAGTTGAGTTAGATCCGCCATTCGATCAAGATGATAGGAAGGTGGTAGATGGAGCACGGATTTTAAAGGAAGCCAGAGTTGATGCAATTACATTATCAGATTCGCCGTTAGCAAGGGCCAGAGCAGATGCTACGCATTTGGCTGTGAAACTTCAAAATGAGATGGGCATTCCTGTCATTGCCCATATGACCTGCCGTGATAAAAATGTAATTGGTCTCCGGTCAATATTATTAGGTTCTTATATAAATAATCTCAGAAATTTCTTATTTGTCACTGGAGATCCAATACCAAGAGGGGAACGTGACAAGATTAAATCGGTATACGAATTTAATTCCATAAAGCTAATGGAATATGTGAAAAGTATGAATGAAGACCTTTTTTTAAATCAAGAAATCTCTTATGGAGGAGCCTTAAATTATCACGGAGTCAATCTTGACAATATTGCAGAGCGCATGAAAAAAAAGATGGAAGCCGGTGCGGAATATTTTTTAACTCAACCAATTTATACGAAAGATGACATGGAAAGAATCCAAGAATTAAAGGTGAAGACAAATGGTAAAATAATTTGTGGGATTATGCCTTTGGTCAGTTATCGTAACGCATCTTTTATTAAAAATGAAATGCCGGGAATTAATGTCTCTGACGAAATTATGGAGCAGTATAAGCCGGAAATGTCTAAAGAAGAAAGCGAAGAAACGGCTATTCGTATTTCGGTTGGGATAGCAAAACAGCTATATGAGTCTGCAGATGGATTTTATTTTATGACACCATTTAATAGAGTTTATTTAATACGGACGATATTAGAAGAAATACGAAAATTTAATGTGTAATTGCGTTGGGATTAAGCTGCAAAGCGTTGTTTTAAGGCAAAGGAGAAAAAGATGACAAAACAAGAATTTAGAGAATTTATTTCAAGAGGAATCGTTTATTTAGATGGAGCTACAGGAACCAGATTAGAAAAGAAGGGTATGCCGGTAGGTGTTTGTCCTGAAAAATGGGTTTTAGATAATCCTGAAGTTTTGTTGGAACTTCAGAATGAATATATAGAAGCAGGAAGTCAAATCGTGTATGCCCCAACGTTTACAGCAAATGGTATTAAGTTAAATGAATATGGTCTGGGTGATAAAATAAAAGAGATAAATCAGGGGCTTGTAAAACTTTCCAAACAGGCTGTTCAAGGAAAAGCGTATGTGGCTGGGAATATGACAATGACAGGTGCGCAGTTATATCCAATGGGAAATATGGAAGTTGAAACATTAATTCAGGTATATAAGGAACAGGCAGGATATCTTGCACAAGCCGGTGCAGATTTAATTGCAATTGAGACAATGATGAGTCTGGCAGAAACTAGGGCTGCGGTTCTTGCAGTCAAAGAAGTCTGTGATTTACCTATAATGGCCAGTATGAGTTATAACGAAGACGGAAGAACACTTTATGGGACAGATCCTATAACAGCTACTGTAGTTCTTCAAAGCCTGGGAATTGATGTAATAGGGATTAACTGTTCTACAGGTCCCGATAAAATGATTCCGTTGATCAAACAAATGAAAGAATATGCGAATGTTCCTATTTTAGCCAAGCCTAACGCAGGTATACCGGTTTTGGTAGATGGTAAAACTAAGTTCATGATGGAATCTGAGGAATTTGGAAATTATGGAAAACAGCTTGTCGAGGCAGGGGCATCTATTTTAGGAGGTTGTTGTGGAACAGAACCAGGGCATATAGAAGCCTTAAAGAAAGCAACGGAAAATATGGAAGTCCTTCCGCCTTTAAAAAAGAAAAAAAGAGCATTAGCTTCAGAACGCAAGACAGTAACGATTGAAGAAAATGGTCCTTTTATGATTGTTGGAGAAAGAATTAATCCTACCGGTAAAAAGAAATTGCAAGAAGAATTAAAGAATGGAAGACTAGATTTGGTTCTTACTATGGCAGAAGAGCAGGAAAATAATGGTGCTCATATTTTAGATATCAATATGGGAATGAATGGAATAGATGAAAAAGAAATGATGCTTAAAGTTGTGCGTGAGGTTTCGAATAATGTACAACTGCCTCTTTGTATAGATTCCAGTCACGTTAATATAATAGAAGCGGCTCTTCGGATTTATCCTGGACGAGCATTAATTAATTCTATTTCTTTAGAAAAAGAAAAATTTGAAAAGCTGATTCCCATAGCGAAAAAATACGGAGCAATGTTTATTTTATTACCATTATCTGATGATGGATTACCAGAAAATGTCGAAGAGAAAAAAATGATTATCCATAAAATTTTAGATAGGGCAATAGAGATAGGAATAGAGAAAGAAGATATTATCGTAGATGGACTCGTAGCAACTGTAGGAGCTAATTCAAGAGCAGCTATTGAGTGTTTTGAAACGATAGAATATTGCAAAAATACATTAGGACTTGCAACGATCTGTGGGTTATCCAATATTTCATTTGGTCTTCCGGAACGCTCTTATGTGAATTCAGCATTTTTATCAGTTGCAATTTCCAAAGGATTAACGATGGCAATTGCAAATCCTTCTCAAGATTTATTAATGAATATAGGACTCGCAACTGATTTGCTGCTGAATAAAGAAGAAGCAGATATCCGTTATATTAATGGCGTAAGAGCCGTTGATACAACGGTAAAAACTACCACACATGATAAACATAATAAAGATTCGGATAAGCAGGTTGGAAATATACCAGGAGATAAGAATCCTGTTTACGAAGCAGTCGTTAAGGGAAATAGAAAAGGTATTTTAGAGTTAGTAAAATCAGCTCTTACGGAAGGGGTGACGCCGGATTATATTATAAGTGAGTATCTGATTCCGGGAATCAATCAGGTCGGTGATTTGTTTGATAAACAGATTTATTTCCTGCCTCAGCTGATTTCTAGTGCTGAGACCATGAAGAAGGCCATAGAATATTTAGAACCTATGTTAAAGAATAAAGATAATCAAGATAAGCTTCCTACTATTGTAATTGCTACAGTAGAAGGAGATATTCATGATATAGGGAAAAATTTGGTTGCCCTTATGTTAAAGAATTATGGTTATCAAGTGATTGATTTGGGAAAAGATGTTGCGAAGGAAATAATTGTTGAAGCAGCCATAAAAGAACGTGCAGCCATTATTGGATTATCAGCTTTAATGACTACCACAATGGTTCGTATGAAGGATGTTGTTGAGCTTGTAAAAGAAAAATATCCGGAATGTAAAGTGATTATTGGCGGGGCAGTGATCACACAAAGTTATGCAGATGAAATAGGAGCTGCAGGTTATTCAAAAGATGCACAGGATGCAGTTAAGTTAGTTAAAAAGCTGCTGAGTAATTAAAAGCAATTAAAGTAGATATTTTCTGAAAATATAATGAGGTCAAGGAGGATAAATATATGAAGCGAGTATTTTTAATAGTATTAGATAGTGTTGGTATCGGTGAAATGCCGGATGCTGCAGAATATAAGGATGAAGGCAGCAATACACTGAAAGCGGCATCGGAAAGTCCATATTTTTCAATGCCGAACTTAGAAGATTTAGGTTTTTTTCAGATAGAGGGAATGGATTGGTATCCTAAGAAAACGTTGAATAAAAATCCTAAAGCAGTAGTTGCCAGAATGACAGAAGCATCAAAAGGAAAAGATACGACGATCGGGCATTGGGAAATTGCCGGGATTCAATCTCAAAAACCATTGCCTACTTATCCGAATGGATTTCCCAAAGAAATTTTAGATGAATTTTCTAGAAAGACTGGGCGAGGAGTTCTTTGTAATAAGCCTTATTCGGGAACTGATGTTATTAGGGATTATGGAGAAGAACATCTGAAGACAGGAGATTTAATTGTTTATACTTCTGCGGATTCTGTTTTTCAAATTGCAGCACATGAAGAATTGGTTCCGATCGAAGAACTTTATCGTTATTGTCAGATTGCAAGAGATATGCTGTCAGGGGAACATGGTGTCGGACGTGTCATAGCGCGGCCATTTGTTGGTGAGGCACCGGCATTTAAGCGTACAGCTAACCGACATGATTATTCCATTAATCCACCCAAGGTCACTATGTTGGATCAGTTATCAAGTCAGGGATTTGATGTGATTGGAGTAGGAAAAATCAATGATATTTTTGCAGGAAAAGGAATTACAGAATATGTGAGAACTGCAAGTAATGAGGAAGGCATAGAACGGACAATTGAATATATGCAAAAAGAATTTGAAGGTCTTTGTTTTATTAATCTGGTCGATTATGATATGCTTTATGGGCATCGAAATGATGTAGACGGTTATGCAAAAGCGTTGACATATTTTGATCAACGTTTTCCAGAGTTACGAAAGAATCTTAAAGAAGACGATTTGTTAATGATTACAGCTGATCATGGCTGTGATCCCAGCACAGAGTCTACAGATCATTCCAGAGAATATACTCCTTTCTTAATGACAGGAATTCCAATCCCGGAAGGGAAAAATTTAGGTACAAGAGATACCTTTGCGGATATAGGAGCTACTGTGTTGGATTATTTTAAAATTCCGGCAGAGTTTTTAGGAAAGTCCATGTTGTAGATTGATACTCCTTGACAACGGAGAGAGAACTGTTATAAAATACCTAAAGATAATAGATAAATAAAGAGAGTATCCTATTATGGGATGCTCTACTTTTATGTTTAAAAGATAAATCGTGTCCACTTGTAAATATAGGAGGAGTGATCGTGGCTGATATGAAACAACAAATACAAAAGCGTAGGACCTTTGCAATAATTTCTCATCCAGATGCAGGGAAAACTACCTTAACGGAAAAGTTTTTATTATATGGAGGAGCCATTAATCTGGCAGGTTCTGTAAAAGGGAAGGCTACTGCCCGTCATGCAGTATCGGACTGGATGGAAATTGAAAAGGAAAGAGGAATTTCTGTTACATCCTCTGTGTTACAATTCAATTATGATAATTATTGTATCAACATTTTGGATACACCAGGTCATCAGGATTTCTCAGAGGATACTTATCGTACCCTGATGGCAGCAGATTCAGCTGTAATGGTAATTGATGGGTCTAAAGGTGTAGAAGCACAGACGAGGAAGCTCTTTAAGGTATGTGTGATGCGTCATATTCCGATTTTTACTTTTATCAATAAAATGGATAGGGATGCAAATGATACGTTTGCTCTATTAGACGAAATAGAAAAAGAACTTGGTATCGCTACGTGTCCCATCAATTGGCCGATTGGTTCTGGTAAAGAGTTCAAAGGAGTTTACGATAGAAACACCAGGAAAATAACTACTTTTTCTGATACAGCAAGAGGAACAAAAGAAGGAGCTTCCAAAGAAATTTCGATTGATGATTCTTCACTTTCAGATGAGATTGGAGAGGCGTTCCGTGAACAACTAATTGAAGAAATTGAGTTATTGGACGGAGCAAGTGCAGAATTTGATATGGAGCTGGTTAGTAAAGGCAAGTTATCTCCGGTGTTTTTTGGTTCTGCGCTTACTAATTTTGGTGTAGAGACATTTTTAAAACATTTCCTGCAGATGACCAGTTCACCTTTGCCAAGAGTTTCCGATTGTGGAATAGTAGATCCTTTCAATAAAAACTTTAGTGCATTTGTATTTAAAATACAGGCGAATATGAATAAAGCACATCGAGATAGAATTGCATTTATGAGAATTTGTTCAGGAAAATTTGAAGCAGGTATGGAAGTGATGCACGTACAGGGAAATAAGAAACTACGACTTTCGCAGCCTCAGCAATTAATGGCCCAAGAGAGGAAAATTGTAGAAGAAGCCTATGCCGGAGACATCATAGGCGTGTTTGATCCGGGATTATTTTCTATAGGTGATACTTTTTGTACAGGTGCCGAAAAGTTCGCTTATGAGGGGATTCCTACCTTCGCGCCAGAACATTTTGCAAGAGTGCGCCAGGTAGATACGATGAAAAGAAAGCAATTTGTAAAGGGAATCTCTCAGATTGCACAAGAAGGCGCAATTCAAGTATTTCAAGAATATCAGACCGGTATGGAAGAAATCATTGTCGGAGTAGTCGGAGTATTACAGTTCGATGTATTAAGATATCGGTTGGAGAATGAGTATAACGTAGATATCCGCATGGAAAACCTTCCATACGAACATATACGCTGGATAGAAAATGAAAATATAGATTTGGATAAGATTACAGGAACTTCTGATATGAAGAAAATACAAGATTTAAAAGGACAGCCCTTATTACTTTTCGTGAACAGCTGGAGTATAGGAATGACTCTGGAAAGAAATGAAGGTTTAGAGTTATCAGAATTTGGCCGTTAATGAAATAAGCGGTTAACAATGGGAAATTTTGTGAATATCTTGTTTAGAAGTATTATTTTCATTTTGTAAATTTTTTTACTTTGTGATATAGTTACAGAAAATACAAAGCTTTTGTTATATGATAAGGACATAGTTGAAACAGTATCAGAAAAGTAAAGAAAGGTGGATATTATGGGAATTATAAAAGTGTCAAGTACTAATTATATGGAACAAGTAGAAAAAAATAGTAAGTTAGTTCTGTTAGATTTTTATGCTGACTGGTGCGGACCGTGTCAGATGGTAGCTCCTGTTCTTGAGGAAGTAGCGAGAGAGAAGGCAGAAAAAGTTCAAATTGGAAAAGTGGATATTGATGTAGACAGGCAATTAGCATCCAAATTTAAAGTAATGAGTATACCAACTCTTGTATTGTTAAAAAATGGAGAGGTTGTACAGACATTGATTGGTGCTCAATCTAAACAAACGATATTGGAAATGATTGATAATCAATAATTGTACCTTACATGAACTGTTAGAAATGCTCTCTTCTAGGTAGATAAGTGAAATAAAAAAACTTGTCTGCTCGGAAGAGAGCATTTTTTATTAATATTTTCCTATGTAAGACAGAATGAAAGGTGATATAATGTTTATGATAAAATAAAATTAACTTTTAGTAAATAAATTTCTATTGACATTAGAAAAAAAATGTAATACTATATGTTTAAGGAAGCGAACATAAGTTCGTATAATAAAGGAGAAAAATATGGCAAAGGATGATAAATTAAAAGCGCTTGATGCAGCGATTTCACAAATAGAGAAACAATATGGTAAAGGTTCAGTTATGAAGCTTGGTGATTCCGGGAAGAACATGAATATTGAAACGATACCAACAGGTTCTTTAAGTCTGGATATTGCACTTGGTCTGGGAGGTATTCCAAAAGGAAGAATTGTTGAAGTATATGGGCCTGAATCCAGTGGTAAGACCACAGTAGCATTACATATGGTAGCTGAAGTTCAAAAAAGAGGAGGAATTGCAGGATTTATTGATGCAGAACATGCATTAGATCCAGCTTATGCCAAGAATATTGGAGTAGATATTGATAACTTATATATTTCACAACCGGATAATGGAGAGCAGGCACTTGAGATTACAGAGACTATGGTACGTTCTGGTGCGGTAGATATTGTTATTGTGGACTCGGTAGCGGCTTTAGTTCCTAAAGCTGAGATTGATGGAGAGATGGGAGACAGCCATGTTGGTTTACAGGCTCGATTGATGTCTCAGGCTCTTCGTAAACTTACCGCAGTAATTAATAAATCTAATTGTATTGTAATTTTTATTAATCAATTAAGAGAAAAGGTCGGAATTATGTTTGGAAGTCCTGAAACGACGACTGGAGGAAGAGCACTGAAATTTTATTCTTCTATCCGTTTAGATGTTCGTAGAATTGAAACATTAAAACAGGGAGGAGAAATGGTTGGAAACAGAACCCGTATTAAAATAGTGAAAAATAAGATAGCACCACCTTTTAAAGAAGCAGAATTTGATATTATGTTTGGGCAGGGGATTTCTAGCGAAGGTGATATTTTGGATCTTGCATCAAATGTAGGAATTGTTAATAAGAGTGGTGCATGGTATGCATATAATGATTCAAAAATCGGACAGGGTAGAGAGAATGCAAAAAATTATTTAAAAGAAAATCCTGAGATTTTAAGAGAGATTGAACTTAAAGTACGTCAAGAATTTGGCTTGTTAGAAGAAAAAGATGTTAAGTCTGATAAAGAAATATTAGAGGAAAAATAAATGCTTGTAACAAGAATTGAAGAACACTCAAAAAATAAAAAACGAATTTATATAGATGATCAATTTGCCTTTATTTTGTATTCTGGTGAAGTCTATAAGTATGGAATGAAATCAGGTCATTCGATTACTGAAACTGATTATTATGAGATTATAAATGATATAGTTTTGAAAAGGGCCAAGAAACGGGCCCTTTATCTTTTAACTTCAATGGATAGAACAGAAAATCAGCTTAGAAATAAATTAAAGCAAAATGAATATACAGAAGATATTATTGAGCTAGTTTTAGATTATGTGAAAAAATATTCATATATTGATGATGAACGATATGTAAAAAATTATATAGAGAGTAATGCAGAAAGAAAAAGTAGACAGAAAATTATAAGTGATTTATTTCAAAAAGGAATTGATAAGGAAATAATAAACCAAATAGTTGGCCAATATTATCAATCAGACGAAAAAAAAATCATAAATCAATTGTTAGAAAAGAAAAAATTTAACAGGAAAGAAGCAACACCAAAAGAAATTCAGAAGATGTTTAATTATTTGTACAGAAGAGGTTTTCAGTTAGAAGATATAAAAAAAGTGTTGCATATATAGTAAATATCACAAATAATACAAAATATTACAACAATATGCATAAAAAGATGTTCCAACTACTTGACATAATTATGAAAACAGTATAAAATTTAAGTGTTGTTGCTATGTTTATAAAGAAAATATATCATAGAATGTACAATGAAAATTAAATAAGGAGGTGCTCCTGTAATGGCAAGTGTAATTATCGCAGTTGTAGTCACGTTGATTTTTGCAATTCCTACTTCTTGTTTCTTTGCAATTTCTTATAGAAAAAAAGTTGTTGAAAGCAAAATTGGAAGTGCAGAAGAAAAAGCAAGAGAGATAATAGATGAAGCATTAAAAGTTGCTGAAACAAAGAAACGTGAAGCTATGCTTGAAGCAAAAGAAGAGTCTCTTCGTACCAAAAATGAATTAGAGAAAGAGACAAAAGAACGTAGAGCAGAGCTACAAAAACTTGAAAGAAGAGTATTCCAGAAGGAAGAAAATCTAGATAAGAAATTAGAGTCAATAGAGAAACGTGAATCAGGGTTTGCAGCAAAAGAAGAGGAGCTTAACAAGCAAAAAGTAGAAATTGCCGAACTACACGAAAAACGAGTACAGGAACTAGAAAGAATCTCTGGTCTTACCTCCGAGCAAGCAAAAGAATATTTGTTAAAAACTGTTGAAGACGAAGTGAAACATGATACTGCAAAATTAGTAAAAAGACTTGAAACCAAAGCCAAAGAGGAAGCAGGAAAGAAAGCGAAAGAATATGTTGTGACAGCGATACAAAAATGTGCCGCTGATCATGTTGCAGAAACTACGATTTCTGTTGTACAGCTTCCAAATGACGAAATGAAAGGTAGAATTATTGGTAGAGAAGGAAGAAATATTCGGACTCTTGAAACAATGACGGGTGTAGATCTGATTATTGATGACACACCGGAAGCAGTAATTTTATCAGGTTTTGATCCTATCAGAAGAGAGGTTGCAAGAATCGCTCTTGAAAAATTGATTGTGGATGGAAGAATTCATCCGGCAAGAATTGAAGAAATGGTTGAAAAGGCTCAAAAAGAAGTCGAAGTGATGATTCGTGAAGAAGGTGAAGCAGCAACTTTAGAAGTTGGAGTTCATGGAGTACATCCTGAGCTTATTCGTCTTTTAGGAAAGATGAAATTCAGAACCAGTTATGGTCAAAATGCTTTAAAACATTCAATAGAAGTAGCACAATTATCAGGTTTATTAGCTGCTGAAGTGGGTGTAGACACTAGAATGGCAAAAAGAGCAGGTTTGTTACATGACATCGGGAAATCTGTTGACCACGAAATCGAAGGATCACATATTCAAATTGGTGTAGACTTGTGTAGAAAATACAAAGAAGTGCCAATTGTTATTAATGCAGTAGAATCACATCATGGCGACGTAGAACCAGAAAGTTTAGTAGCTTGTATTGTTCAAGCTGCAGATACTATTTCAGCCGCAAGGCCTGGTGCAAGACGTGAAACATTAGAAACATATACAAACAGATTGAAACAACTTGAAGACATCACAAATACATTTAAAGGTGTTGATAAATCTTTTGCTATTCAAGCGGGTAGAGAGATTCGTATTATGGTAGTTCCAGAACAAGTAAGTGATGAAGATATGGTATTGTTGGCACGTGATATTTCAAAACAGATTGAATCTGAGTTAGAATATCCAGGCCAGATAAAAGTTAGTGTTATTCGGGAATCGAGAGTTATTGATTATGCGAAATAATTTCAAAAGTTAAAATATAAGATAGCTGAAAGTAGCTGTAACCTAGTTTTTACAGTACTTCGGCTATTTTTTGTATTTACTGTAGCATGGTTGTATGTTATCATATTGAGAGTGGGAACGGTTGCCCCTTGAGAAAGGGGGTAGATGCCTATGCAGTATGTTACATATGATAACTTAATCCAATTTGGATTGTTCATTATAGCACTGATAGGTCTTGTACACAAGATAAGTCATAAAGACAAAAAATAACCGCCCCTGTCTGGAAAACTAGGCGGTTATTTTAATCTCTGAAATTCCAAGGGGTACAACTTAGTACCACTCTTTATAATGATATTGTAGCATAGGTGTTAACAAATTTCAATATATGCGATAATACTTTTTAAATAGCTTAAAACGCAGTAAAAATAGGTGTTAAGTAAAAACTGAAATAATTTGGAGTTGAAATATAAGATAGCTAAATCTAAGGTAAATCAAGTATTTACAGCGATTTAGCTATTTTTTTGTTTAACACCTGCTTATTATATTTTAACATGATTTTATTTAAGTTATTGGTTAATTTTAGATCTTTTAAATATATGAATTATAAAAATACCAATCAAAATACCAATACTGTCAATACCGACGTCTTTTATACTTGGTCCGCGACCGGAAATAAACGATTGATGAAATTCATCACTGCATGCAAAGGCAAAGCAGAAAATACTGGCAAAAAGTATGAGGCGGATTCCTCTTATTCCGTAAAGATAAAGAGGGAAAGAAACTGCCATAGTTAAAAGGAAATATTCTGTCATATGAGCGACTTTTCTTACAGGCGTATGTATTTTTTCGGCATAGTCATTAATCTGCTCCGAGTCCAGATGTGTATTTAAAATTTTATCTCCGATTGTTATTATTTTATGGCTTATTTTAAAGCTTAAACCACCAGAGATGTCACCTGTCTGACCGGAAAAAGAAAAAATAAAATACATAATAATGAGTGCCGGGATAAATGAAAATGGTTTTAAAATTTGTTTTAACATAAAAAGCTCCTTTTGTAAGATAAATAAAAGAATAACACTTATGTTTTATTTTTTCAATATTATGCTATAATTAAAAAGTTATAATTAGGTAATTTTATAAACATAAGAGTAGGAGGAAAGGAAAATGGCGACTATTGGATTTATAGGAATGGGAAATATGGGCTATGCAATGCTAAAAGGAATTTTAAACGTATTTCCCAAAGAAGAAATTATATTTTCAAATATGGGTGATAAAAGGAATAAAGAAGTTGAAGAAGAGACAGAAGTAAAAGTTCAATTGAATAATAAAGAATGTGCCAGTAAAGCTAAATATATCATTTTAGCTATAAAACCGCAGCAGTATCAAGAGGTTTTAGAAGAAATTGAAGATGAATTAAATAAAAATCACGTTATTTTGTCTATTGCTCCCGGGATTACGATAAAAGAGATAAAGGGAACATTAGGAAAAGAAAAACGTATTGTCAGAGCTATGCCTAATACGCCGGCATTACTTGGGGAAGGTATGACAGGCATCAGTTATGATGAAACAGAATTTAGTATTGATGAATCAGAGATAATTGGTAAGATTTTTTCATCTTTTGGTAGATTTATAAAAGTAGAAGAAAAACTTATGAGTGCTGTAGTATGTGCCAGTGGAAGTTCTCCGGCATATGTCTATATGTTTATTGAGGCTTTGGCAGATAGTGTTGTAAAATACGGGTTACCGCGAGATAAAGCATATGAATTTGTAGCACAAACGGTGAAAGGATCTGCACAGATGGTGTTAGAAACAGGAAAACATCCAGGTGAATTAAAAGATCAAGTATGCTCTCCAGGGGGGACTACAATTGCCGGAGTTGCAGCATTAGAAGAATTTGGACTTAGAAACGCTTTGTTTAAGGCAAGTGACGCTTGTTTTAATAAATCAGAAAAATTAAAATAATAAGGAGGTACTTAAAATGGGAGAAGCATATAAGAGAGTAAAACGTGAATTAGTACATGAAGGTGCAATTGTAAAGTTTTATGCTGATTATGTACAGTTACCGGGAGGAAAAATTGCAAAATGGGATTTTATTGAACATAAAGGTGCAGCAGCAGTAGTACCTGTTATGGAAAATGGGAAAATATTGATGGTGCGTCAATATCGAAATGCATTAGACAGATTTACTTTAGAAATACCAGCCGGGGTATTAGATTCTAAGGATGAACCAGCTGTGAAGTGTGCAGCTAGAGAATTAGAAGAAGAAACAGGATATTGTTCTAATGACTTAGAATTTTTAATATCATTAAGGACTACAGTAGCTTTTTGTAATGAGAAAATAGATGTTTATGTAGCTCAAAATTTAATTCCTACTAAACAAAATTTGGATGAAGATGAATTTGTTGAAATACAAGAATGTGAGTTAGAATACTTATTAGAAAAGATATTTGAAGGAAGTATACAGGATTCCAAGACTGTTTCAGCAATTCTTGCTTATAATGAAAAATACATTCGTAACAAAAAGTAATACTTTTTCTAGACAAGTGCTCATATAATTAGTATCAGATGAAGCTGAAAGGAGTGAGCCTTTGTTAAGATTAAAAGGAAAAATTGAGATTCCTCACAAAAATTTGCTTCTTTGCATTTTTAGTGGGGGATTTTTATTAGGTATTATAATAACTAACATATTTGGGAAAAACTATGTAGAGGAAATGGGAATTTTAAGTGATTATTTTATTCAAAGATATAAATATGCTTCAATATCGAGTGATGAATTGTTTTTCTATGTTTTGAAAAGGCGGGCTATTGTTATTGCTGGAATATGGGCAATGGGTTTTTCAGCATTAGGGGTATTTTCTGTATGGTTATTTATTGGATGGTTCGGATTTTCAATCGGTACCTTATTAACTGCTTCTATTATTCGATTTGGCGTAGGAGGAATACTATTTAGTTTAGGTGCAATTATACCTCATTATTTAATTTATGTACCTGTATTAAGCGTGTTAATTGGAAAGGTTTATTGTACTTGTCTTAAAATTTATTATCCAACTAAGGTTATGGAGTATCAAAATAAGAAAAAAATATATTTGGAATATTTTGCGACTTTTTTATTAATTTCAGTTGTGTGCATTATTGGTGTTTTACTTGAAAGTTATGTCAATCCTATGATATTTAAAAAGGTTTTACGTATAATTTAAAAAAAATTAAGAAAATAATTCAATATATAGTGTCTAAAGTAATAATAAAAACAATATATGGTATCCTAATTAAAAAGTTCTTAAAAATTTAAGATTTGAAGAAAAAAATTGTTTGATTTTCTGAGCAATTGTTATTATAATGTTAACTAACAGATAATATTTTATGAAAATTATGAATTTTACAAGGGGCAAAGACCATGGAAAAGGTAGTTCAATTATTTATTTCTTTTTTACATAACGTAAAGCAGACATCTGAAAATACACAGATGTCTTATCAGCGAGACTTGAAAAAGATGGTGGCTTATTTGGAGACACAAAATGTCAAAGAGGTAAGTCAGATTACAGTTACGCATTTGAATGCTTATATTTTATACTTAGAAAGAGAAGGATTCGCATCTTCTACTGTATCAAGGAATATTGCATCTATTAAAGCTTTTTTTCAATATCTTGTAAATCAGGGATATGTATCAGAAGATATTTCTCAAGTTTTGAAAGCGCCGAAAATTGAAAAGAAAATACCGGAAGTACTATCACAAGAAGATGTAGTGTTACTTTTAGAACAACCAAATGGAAAGTCACCTAAAGCGTTAAGAGATAAAGCAATGTTAGAATTGCTTTATGCGACCGGAATTCGAGTAACAGAACTTATTACTCTTACATTAGATGATGTAAATATGAAGTTGGGCTATATTAATTGTAAAGATAAACATAAGGAAAGGATTATACCATTTGGGAATGAGGCGAAAGGTGCTCTTACTAATTACCTGGAGAAAGCCAGAAATCAATTAGTAGGAGAAAATAAAGAGAGTAATCTTTTATTTACCAATTGTTTTGGAGGGCTGATGAGCCGTCAGGGATTTTGGAAGATTATAAAAGCTTATGCCAAGAAAGCAGGTATTAATTCAGAGATAACACCTCATACTTTGAGGCATTCGTTTGCTGCCCATTTAGTAAAAAATGGAGCAGATTTACATTCTGTTCAAGAAATGTTAGGACATTCTGATATTTCAACAACTCAGGTCTATGCTCAGTTAAATAGTAATCGATTACGTGAGGTATACAAAAAAGCCCATCCGAGAGGATAGGCTTTTATTACTTTGTTTTAATTTAACTCTGCAATTTCATAGATTAGTTTTTCAGAATTTTCCCAATCGAGACATGGATCGGTAATAGATTTTCCATATATTCGTTCATTTATTTTTTGGTTGCCGCCTTCAATGTAACTTTCGATCATAACACCTTTAACTAGTTTACGAATATCAGAAGATACGCGCCGACTATGCATGACTTCTTTTACGATACGTATTTGTTCCATATATTTTTTATCAGAATTAGCATGGTTAGCATCAATGATAGCAGCCGGATTTTTTAAATCCCTATCATTATACATATCTAATAATCGTTGTAAGTCTTCGTAATGGTAATTTGGTATAGAATTACCATATTGGTCTACAGCTCCTCTGAGAATAACATGAGCTAAATCATTACCGTCAGTTCGTACTTCCCAACTGCGGTAAATGAAATGGTGAGGCCCTTGAGCCGCAACTACAGAGTTTAGCATAACAGAAAAATCTCCACTGGTTGGGTTCTTCATACCTGCCGGTACATCAAAACCACTAACAGTCAGACGATGCTGTTGATCTTCAACTGAACGTGCACCAATTGCAACATAGGATAGTAAATCTTCTAAATAAGCCCAATTTTCAGGATAAAGCATTTCATCAGCAGCTGTAAGTCCAGTTTCTTTCAAAGCACGAATATGTAGATTTCGTACCGCCCTAATACCGGCTAAGAGATCAGGTTTTTTCTCAGGATCAGGCTGATGAACAATACCTTTGTAGCCTTCACCGGTAGTCCGTGGCTTGTTCGTATAAATTCTAGGTATTATAATGACCCGGTCAGCTACTTTTTCTTGAACCTTTGCGAGACGATTGACATAATCACATACGGAATCTTCGTTATCTGCAGAACAAGGACCGATAATTGCTAAGAATTTATCTGATTCTCCAGTAAATACATCTTTTATTTCTTTATCTCTCTGTTTTTTGATTTCTGCAAGTGTATCAGATAATGGGATTTCTTTACATACATTTGCAGGACTGGGTATTTCTTTTTTGTACTCAAAACTCATTTTTTTCATCTCCTAAAATATTTTTCTTTTATTAGTGAAATAGGCATTTTTTGTCCGGTCCACAATTCAAAAGATGCAGCTCCCTGATAAAGAAGCATATAAAGACCATTACAAGTAAAACAACCATTTCTTTTTGCGATTTTTAATAACTTTGTTTCTTTTGGATGATAAATAATATCTGAAACTATTAATTCTGGATAGAAAAGTGTCTCATCTGTAATAGGACAATTTTCTATATTTGGTTCCATACCAATTGAAGTAGCATTTGTTAAAATAGAACTTTCTTTTAAACTTTTGCGCAAGTTTGTAGTATCTGAAAAGTCATACAAAGAAACGTTACAATTTGTATGTTTATTTATCTTATCAACTAGTAATTGTGTCTGGTTCCAAGTAGCGTTTTTTCTTTTGTAAATATCAATTTCAGCCACTCCATCTAGTGCTGCTTGTGCACAAATCGAAGCAGCAGAGCCGCCTGCGCCTAAAAGTGTCATCTTTTTACCGATAATATGATATCCTGCATCTTCCACTGCCTTTAAGTAGCCTGTACCATCTGTTGTATGACCAGTTAAATGACCATTATCATTTATTACTGTGTTTACGGCACCAATCATCTCAGAAATAGGAGTCAATTTGTCCATGTAATTACAAATTTCATTTTTATGCGGCATGGTTACATTAAAACCTCTGATATTGATCGCTCTTAAACCATCTACCGCTTTTTTAAGATTATCAGAACTAACATCAAAAGCTAAATAAACAAAATCAAGATTTAATTGATGAAATGCTTCATTATGCATCATAGGTGAAATGCTATGGGCTACCGGACTTCCCAAAAGTCCTGTTAATCGAGTCTGACCAGTAATCATTTCATTCATAATGTTTCCCTTTCTAGAATTATTATAATTATCTATATATAACGACTCTATATTAAATGAAATATGCGAATATGTCAACGATTTTTTGCTTTAAAGTGATATATTCTTTAAAGCGATAAAGTACTTGAACAAATGAACAGCATAAGATATACTAAAGAAATAAAAATATGTGAGGTGGCGCAGTAATGAGACAAGCTGTTAAAATAAAAAATATAGATATTGGTGTTGGGATGCCAAAGATTTGTGTTCCCATTGTAGGAAGGACCAAAGAAGAAATTTTGTCGCAGGCTTTAGTGCTGAAAAAAGAAAATCCTGATATAGTTGAATTTAGAGTAGATTGGTTCGAAGATACGAGTGATTTTGAAGCTGTTATAAGTGTATTGAAAGAATTGAGTGAAGTGCTTGTTGAATTTCCAATTCTTTTTACTTATCGGACAAAAAAAGAAGGGGGAGAAAAAGAAATTAAGTATGAAGATTACTATAAGCTTAATTTGATGGCTGCCCAAAGTGGTTATATTGATTTAATTGATGTAGAACTATTTGCGAACGGAATAGAGCAGTTATTGAAAGAACTCAAGAAGGAAAAAGTTTGCATTGTTGTTTCGAATCATGATTTTACAAAAACGCCCAAGAAAGAAGAAATGTTAGATCGTTTGCAAAAGATGGATAGATTGGGAGCAGATATACTAAAAATTGCAGTTATGCCTCAGAATAAAAAGGATGTACTGACTTTACTTGAAGTGACATACGAAATGAAGGAATTGTATACGAAAAAACCAATTATCACCATGTCTATGGAAAAAAACGGGGTCATAAGTAGAATTACCGGCGAAATTTTTGGTTCAGATATAACATTTGGATCTGTTTTAAAAGCATCTGCGCCAGGACAAATTCATATCGGCCAGTTAAAAGAAATATTAAATCATATACATCAAGTTAATAAGTAGAAGGAGACTGAAGATGAAAAATATTATATTAATAGGGTTCATGGGTACTGGAAAAACTACTGTTTCTAATACCCTTTCGAAATTGCTTGATTTGAATCAAATCGATACAGATAATTTGATTAAAGTAAAAGAAAAGTTAAATATTACACAAATCTTTCAGAAAAAGGGGGAGCAATATTTCCGTGACTGTGAGACAAAAATATTAAAAGAATTAGATAAAAGTAAAAATTTTATATTATCATGCGGAGGCGGAATGGCTTTGAAAGAGGAGAACAGAAGACTTATGAAAGAACTAGGAGTAGTTGTTTGGCTTTCAGCTGCTCCACAGACAATTTTGTCTCGTGTTGAAACTAATATGGAAAGACCTATATTAAATGGAAATATGAATTTATCTTACATTGAAAATCTTATTAAAAAAAGAGAAAAGTATTATGAGAATGCCGCAGATATTATGATAACTACAGATGGAAAAACAGTTGATCAAATTTGTGATGAAATTATTATAAAACTTCAAAATAGTAAAATCTAATAAATTCTTAAGTTTAATTTTATGAGGTTGAATTTTGTTTATTTGTATGCTATTATTACTCAAGTAATGTATATATTTGGAATCCGTTTTAGGGTTCCAAATGACATTTTCTTTTATTCAAGCACATTCGTGCGATTTTTCCCAATTTATTTAAAATGAAATTTGTTAGTTATAAGGGGGGATGCCTTTGAGAGTCTTTATGTAATTTAATATTTATATATTTGAGTAAGTAATAATTACTATTAGAAAAGGAGATGTACATGGAGTATAAAGAATTTATACAAAATTTAATAGAAGATTTAAAAGAAAAACTAGGGGAAGACGTTAGTATCAATTTACATTCAGTAATAAAGAATAATTCTGTTGAATTGGATGGTCTTTCTATTGTAGAAAAAAATATGAATATATCACCGACTATTTATATTAATGATTATTTTGAAGAATTAAAAAAAGGAAGAAAATTGGAATCAATTGAGAGTGAAATAATTAAAATATATGAGGAGAATAAAATAGAAAATCCGATTGATATTAATTTCTTTACGGAATTTGATTTAATAAAAGAAAGAATTGTTTTTAAATTAATAAATTACAAAATGAACTATAAATTATTGCAAGAAATACCTCATATTCAATATTTAGATTTGGCGATTGTATTTTATTGTTTGGTCTCTTGTAATGATACAGGTAATGCAACAATATTAATTCATAATAAGCATATGAATATGTGGAATACTGATTTAAATGAATTATATTTGATATCCAAACAGAATACACCACGTATTTTAGGATACCAATTACGTGATATGGATGAAATAATGAAAGAGATTCTTTTTGAAAATTTATCTAGAGAAAATGACAAAGAAGATTTACAGTCTTTATTTAATGCTGTGATGGATACAGCCATGAATGAAGGATGTAAAAATACGATTCCAATGTATGTATTATCAAATAAAGCTAAAATAAATGGTGCATCTTGCCTTCTATATAAAAAAGTATTAGAAGAATTTTCAAATAAGATTCAGAAGGATTTTTATATATTGCCAAGCAGTGTACATGAAGTGATATTCGTACCGTATAATAATGATTATACAAAGAGTGAGCTGATAGAGATGGTACAAGAAGTAAATCAGACACAAGTGCAAAAAGAAGAAATTCTTTCAAATACTGTATATTTTTATTCTAAAAAAGAAAAAAAGATAATGATGTAAAAAGTAAGTTTAAATTATGTAAAAAAATATTAAGAAAATGTTAATGAAATTTGTACCAATTACCCATATACGAAATGCAATTTTTTTGATATATTCATTTAGGAAGTAAAAATTTCAATATACTCGTAATTTAAATGCGGGAGAAAAGGTAAGTGAGAGAAGTGAAGGATAAATTTAAAAAAATAATAAAAAGGGTTTTTACTAATTCTTTTGCAAAGTGCGGTATGGTTGCACTTGTATTGGATTATATCATTGAAATTTTAAGCAGGCATTCAATATTAAATGCAACAAAATTTGTTATTGGGCAGCCATTTACATTTATATGTAATGTATTAATCATTATGCTGACTTTGTTAGTAGCATTACTATTTCAAAAAAGAATATTTGTGATGGCTTTTATTTCTTGTATATGGCTGGCATTTGGAATCACGAACTGTGTGCTTTTGACGTACAGAATTACTCCGTTTTCAGTTGTAGATTTCCGCTTGTTTGATGATGCTTTGAGCGTTATTGATAAATATTGTGATAGTTGGTCAGTTGTTCTGATCGCAATAGGAGGAATTTTGTTTTTAGCGGGAATCATTTTATTGTGGATAAGAACTCCAAAGGTGAAAGAAAGAATCCAATACATAAAGGTAGCTTTATATATTGTTGCGTGGGGAGGGCTTACTTTTCTTGTAACGGATATCGGAGTACAGGCACAGGCGATTTCCTCTAATAATGAAAATATAGCTGACTTTTACGAAACAAATGGCTTTGTATATTGTTTTTCCTCTACGTTAATTGATAATGGAATTGCAAAACCAGGAATTTATTCCGAAGACAAAGTAGATGAACTTCTTGAAAGTTCAAATAAGAAGAAATCAGATTTTAGTAAAAAACCCAACATAATAATGGTACAGTTAGAATCATTTTTTGATGTTAATTATTTAAGTGAAGTAAAATGTTCCAAAAATCCGGTCTCAATATTTGAAAATTTGAAAAAAAATTATACAAGTGGGTTCTTGACCGTGCCGGTTGTTGGAGCCGGTACAGCTAATACTGAATTTGAAGTTTTAACAGGTATGAATTTAGACTATTTTGGTACAGGAGAATATCCGTATAAAACGGTATTAAGACAAAAAACTTGTGAATCATTAAGTTACAATTTAAAAAATATAGGATATGGTACACATGCAATTCATAATAATGATGCAAATTTTTATGGAAGAAATACAGTATTCTCCAATCTTGGATTTGATTCATTTACATCAGTAGAATATATGCAGAATGTTGAAAAGAACCCTATAGGGTGGGCTAAAGATAAGGTATTAAAAAATCAAATCTTAGATGCATTAAAATCAACAAAAGGTCAAGACTTTGTTTATACGATAGCGGTACAATCACATGGACAATACCCTTCAGAAAAAATTGATGAAAAACAGAAAATATCAATTGAAGGTCTAGAAGGAGATAAGAAGAATCAATATGAGTATTACATCAATCAAGTATACGAAGTAGATCAGTTTGTTGGAAAGTTAATTAAAGCGTTAGAGAAAGTCGATGAAGATACAGTTTTGGTTCTATATGGTGATCATTTACCTAACATAGGTATGAAACAAGAAGATATTAAACAAGGCAATCTATTCCAAACAGAATATGTGATATGGGATAATTTTTCATTAGGAAAAAAAGACCGTGATCTAGAAGCATATCAGTTAAGTGCCTATGTTCAAGATTTAATTGGATATCATGAAGGTACTCTAACGAAATATCATCAACGTTGTGCTCAAAATGCAGATTATCAGGAAGGCTTAGAAGTTCTTGAATACGATATACTTTATGGGGATAAATTTGCATATGGAGGAGAATCTCCATTTGATAAAACGGATTTGAAAATGGGTGTTAAAGATATAAAAATTGACGATGTGCAAGTAAAACAAGATAAGTTATATGTAAAAGGAAAGAATTTCACAGAATCCAGTGTTGTATATATTAACGATAAAAAACAAGATACAGAGTTTGTTGATAATAATACTTTAGCTGTTGAAGGTACAGATTGGGAATTAGAAGATAGTACTATTGCTGTAAGTCAAGTTAATGACGACAAAGTATTTAGTACAGTTGAATTTAATAAACCCAGCCCATAATCTTGAAGGTTTGTAAAAATTTTCTAATTAGTGAAAATTATAATGTTCTATAGAAAAAGAGAAACATGGCAATAGGAGATAGTCTAATGTTATGTTTCTCTTTTTATTATTCCTGTACAAATAAATACATAAGAGAAAATTAAAGGAGGAATACGAGATGAGGATATTTGAATTATTATTGATTTTGTCAGAACTGTTTTTAATGTATCTTTTATTTAAGAAGAAAGAATGCCACAAAATATTATTTGTTAGTGGGGTAAGTACAGTAATATTGATTATTCATTTTATAGTGGAAGGTTACAGATGGCAGATGTTGTTCCCCTATCTTGTCACTGTAATATTTTTGATAGTTTCTTCTTATCGATATTTAAAAAAATCTGATAGCATAAAAATACCTAAGAAGTTAACTTACGTCATAAATATTTTTCTAGTATTGTTGATTCTTATCTCAGCAGGTTTATCTATTATCCTGCCTGTTTTTAAAATGCCTGAACCTACAGGAACATATCAAACTGGCACAAAAATATACCATTATATTAATGAGAATAGTGATAAGAATTTTATTGAAGATGAAAATAACGAGAGGGAAATAATGATTCAGGTTTGGTATCCTGCTCAAAACATCAAAGATAAAAAGCGGTCAAACATAATACCAAACAGTAAAATATTTCTTAAGGAGATTGCAAAAGAATACAACATTCCTGAATTCTTGCTTGATTATTTAAAATACACTAAAAGTAATTCCTTTGATGACGCTGAAATATCTAATTCTTGTAATTCTTACCCTCTGATTATTCTTAACCATGGTTTGGGGACAAGTAGGTTGCTACATATAACTCAAGCAGAAAACCTTGCAAGTCATGGATATATCGTTGTATCTATTGATCATACCTATAGTTCAATAAAAACGTTATTTCCTAATGGAAAATCAACTAACTTTATGATTTCAGAGGATAAGCTGAATACTTCTTTAGAATACCGTATTGGTGTTGAAAAGATGTGGGTAAAAGACATAAAATTTATAGTAGATCGGTTTATTAAGGCAAATTCGGATACGGAAAGTTTTTTTAATGGAAAAGTTGATATCAATAATATAGGAATATTTGGACACTCCTTTGGAGGTGCCGCAGCATTCGATTTATGTTACAACGACAGCAGATTTAAAGCGGGAATAGATTTAGATGGTTCACTTTATAGCTGTACACAATATAAGCCAGATAATAAATCTATGAATAAGCCATTTATGTTTGTTTTTTCAGATGAGCATTTTCAATTTTGCAAAACAGTTTTAGAACGTTCCTATACTACTGAAGATTTGAAAAAAATGGGTTTTACAAGAGAACAATATGAGAAAGCTAAAGATGAAATGTTACTACCGTATAAAGCAACTGCTAAAAATGGTGGGAATGTTTTATACATAAAGAATACAAAGCATTATAATTTTACCGATCTACAGTTGGTTTCCCCTCTTATAAGATTTACGGGGATGACTGGTAATATTGATGGGGAGAGAGCATCGTATATTGTTAATCAATATGTTCTGGATTTTTTTAATAAACATTTGAAGAATATTGATGGAAAACTGCTTGAGGGACCGAATCAGAAATTTCCGGAAGTGATATTTGGGAATAAAAGTATTCTGAAAGAAAATTAAGAATGCTAAGGATTCTGCAAATAGATAGAGGTTGCTTTGAGGATTGCGAGAGAAAAAACAAAAGGGGCGTTGAACATATTCCCATAAAATGTTTTGTTTCAACGGTTATGCCGGACATTACAATGAGCCTTAAGCAAAACGAATATCAGGAAAGCCTTCTATTCGTTTAAGTCTCATTTCCATGGCATAAGAGTTTGCACAAATCATTTCATGGGAATATTGACGGAAGGTTACGGCTTCAGTTTTAAACGAATGTTGTTTAATTAATTAAATAAGAATAAAAATATTAATGATGTTTTTGTATGCAGAATTTTCTAATATTCCAAAAATTGCGTAAATTCAAAAAGAAATCGCTAGTTTACTAGAAAATTTAAATGTTTACATGGAATATTTTGACTTGGAAGTGTCTAACAAGTTTGTTATAATATAGACGAGGGAATGAGGGACAAGGGGAGAGTCAGATTAAATGAAACTTCCGAGTAATTTAATGCTTAAATAAATGATGATGAAAACCTTGCATAACTGTTCCTAACAGGGATGCATTTTTTATGAGAAAATTTCAGTTTGTAAATTAATTTTTTGAAAGAAGTGGTTTAAAGGAGAGGATCAATAGGAATGCAGAAAGAAAGTGTAATTATGGAAAGAAAAAGACAAGTGAAATACATACGAAATTTACTGATGTTGGCAGTTGCGATTTTGATGCTGCTTGGAATGAAAAAGACAGTCTTTGCAGAGGCAGCTACTTTGTCTATTGATGGAGGTAGTGTAAATCCGTACGTTTCTTCCAATGGGAAAGGAAGTTCCGGTGGAACTTGGAGTTTTGCTCCGGCAAATGGGATAAAGAATGCAACGTTGACGTTAAATAATTATAAGGGGAAGGAGATTGCTTATAAATATGCACCTGGTAATTTTGATATTGAACTAGTTGGTAATAACGTGGTAACGAACAATACCAATACAACAGGTTATGGCATTCGTTATAAATCAGCTGGTATTTATACATTATCAGTAAAAGGCGCTGGTAAGTTAACGGTAAACTCTTTGTGTGATGGGATTGTGTTTGAAAGTAATTATAATACAAATGATAAAGGCGCTAAATTTGTATTTAATGCAAATGTTACCATAAATTGTGGAGGAGGAGGTCTTTGGTCAAATGGAAAGGCCTATATAAATAGTGGAACACTAAATATAGTGGCAAATAATTTTAATGCTGTCATTGTAAATCAGTTTATTCAAAATGGCGGAAACGTGACTATAACAGGAAAAGGACCATTTAGTGCTGGTGTTTACTTGGGGGGGGAGAATTCCCGATTTGAAGCTAATGGTGGAACATTAACAGTAAATGCTTTTATGCGAGCCATTGAGGCTTATAAGGGTGATCTTTATTTTAACGAGGGAAGTCATGTGACAGCGATAAGTACAGATAAGAGCAAGGATAGTCTTTATTCTTTTTATGGGCAGATTCATTTTAATGGGGGAGAGGTAAAAGCCTATGCAAACGCATCTAATGCCTTTAGTTCAAGAAAGAATGCTCAAAATCAGTTTGTATACTTTGGAGATCTTAATCCGGGTCGGCAGATGGCCTACTTTGAAGGACAGGATTTAAATAGTTTAACTCGAGTGAACAGCTTATCCATAGTAGGAAATGAATCTATATCTGGATATAGTAAAGCGGATGCCATTTACATTTTACCCAAATGGAAAGCATTGGTAAGTACCAGTCAAAAGAAGGCAGCGATCAAGCTGACGAATCTGACACCGAAGTATGGAAGTGGTCCAGCCAATTCCGTTACAGGAATTAAAGGAGAAACAGTCAAGGTAAGTGTTCGTTGTGCCAAAGGGAAAAAGCTGTCAGCGCTTTATTATTATAAAGCGAAGGCTCCAAGTAAGAAGATTTCGATTGATTTAAATAAAAAAGCGTTTCCCATGCCAGACTATGACGTTGTTGTGGCGGCCAAAGTAAGGGATACGGTCAAGGTATTCAAAATCAAACTGAATAAAACAAAAGCCACGATTGGAAAAGGAAAGAATATCAGGTTACGGACTTCCATCCGACCAAGTAATGCGGATAATAAAGGAGTGACTTATAAAAGTTCCAATCAAAGAGTGGCAACGGTCAGTCAAAGTGGTGTGATTACAGGGAAACGATATGGGACGACTACGATAACCGTTATGTCCAAAGATGGAAGCAGGAAGAGAGCGACTTGTAGGATAACAGTAGGTTATAAGATTGATTACAAATTAAATGGAGGAAGGAATCGGAAATCAAATCCATCTACTTATTATAAGAAAAAGATTACGTTAAAGGATCCAATTCGTAGAGGTTACCTGTTCAAAGGATGGTATACGAATAGACGGATGACCAAGAAGATAACTGCTATTTCTAAAAGAAGTAAAAAGAATTATACGTTATATGCGAAGTGGAGGAAGGTCAAGAAGCCGGCTGCTTCGAAGGTGACAAAAGTTGTAAAAGTCACAGGAGACAAAATTGAAGTGACTTTAAAGAAACAAAAGAACACTGATGGATTTCAGATTTCATATGCGACCAATGCGACATTTACCGAACAGGTTAAGAATGTTTCCACTAGAAAGTTCACGAAAACCTTAAAGGGATGTGAAAAGGGAAGTACCTATTATATCCGTGTAAGAGCGTATCAGAAAGATTCTGCAGGTAAAAAAGTCTATGGTGCTTATAGCAGGGTGAAGCAGGTGAAATAGTTGTAAGCGTTGGGATATTCCCATAGAATGGTTTGTTCCAACGGTTATGCCGGATCTTCCAATGCACCTTAAGTAAAACGAATCGCAGGAGAGCCTTCTATTCGTTTTAAGTCTCCTATCCATGGCATAAGAGTTTACACAAATCATTTCATGGGAATAGTTACGGAAGGGTTTGCACAATATTTAGTTTCAAATGCACTATTTAAAGAACAATATCTACTAAGGAGAGAGGAGTCATTATGGGAAAGTTATATAAAAGGCTGCTATCAATGGCAGTTGCGATACTGGTGCTGTTTCAAAGTGTCCCCATGTATTCGCTTGAAGTTTATGCGGATCAGACAGAGGATGAGGACAAAGGTGAGATTCGGATTGAGGAGTTAACGAAAACTCCGGATACCGTGTGGAGCAATCAGGATGTTACCATTACAGGAAAGATAAAAGGCGGGAAGTCTTCACAAGATACGCCTTATCGGTATAAGTACACGAATAATAAAGACATGTATCGCTTTTTTTATGAACATGATACCTATGAAGAAAGTGGTCATGTTATTGCTGAAAATGCTGAAGATCAAACGATTCACATTCCGATCTACAGTAGTACCGTAGCTACCTATTATATCTGGGCGTATGATGGAAAAAAGAATAAATCTGATTTAAAGGTCATTGATGTGAAAGTCGATAAAGAGGCTCCTACGGTAGAGTCGATACATAGTGATGCGGATGCAGACCCTACGGGGAAAGATGTGACCATTAGTGGAAAGGCATCGGATCATTTTGGGTCTGGATTGAAGGAAATACGGTATGGGGTTCGTTCAATAACATATGAACAAGATACTTTTGAGACAAAAGCCGATAAAGTTTATACTGCCTCTGTAGAAGAGGATGGAAGTTATTCTTTTGTCTTGGATGAGACTGTAAATGGTGACTTATATGTCTGGGCTTATGACCAGGCAGGGAATAAGACGGTCACACCTCAGATGATACAGGTAAACGTGGATAAAACTCCTCCTATTATCAACAAGATCACAGACACAGCCGGAGGCAGCTGGACAAATGGAGGAAGTGAACAGACCATAAGCTGGGGTAAGGATAAGGTAACGGTTACTATCGATGCGAACTTAGAGCCTAAAATTGATTCTAATGGAAATCATTCCGTAAATAAAATATATTATGGAAAGAAAGATCAGATAGATTCAGCACAAATATTGGAAGAATCTATTAGTGGTAAGTTCACATTTCAGGTACCAGTAAGTAATGATGGAGTAGATGAGACCTATTATATTTGGGCTCAGAATAAAATAGGCTGTATCACAAAGTCTCCAATCCCTTACAAGATCCAAATCGACAATCACACCCCGGAAGTCTTATCGTATGAGTTCTCCCCCATCCACGACAATCTTGCGTCCAAGTTCATCCGCTGGCTGACCGGCGGTATCTTCTGCAAGGAAGGGGTTAAGGTGACGGTGACAGCAACAGATGAAGACCAGGATGATGATGACGTGGTAAGCTCCGGGATGGAGTCCATCACCCTTTATGGAGATGACAAAGGACAAAGCGGCGTGTCTGTAATCGGCGAAGCTACCGGAGACAGTCTCGTGAAACAAAAGAACGGAACCGTAAAGGCATCGTTTGACATTGCGGGAAAAGAAGGCGAGGTCTATCGGAAAGTCCTATCTGCAAAAGTAAAGGACGTCGCAGGGAATGAATCATCTGTGACAAAGCCAAGTGACATCGATAAAGAAAAGGGCGATGAGATCGTGGTGGAGAAGACCAGCCCGACGATCCAGATCGAAAAGAAAAAAACAGGTGCTTACAAAGAAGTAGGGACCGGAGATATTTATTATCATGGAGAAGCGAGCTTCAACCTTTCCATTTCCGATGTGGATTCCGGCCTGCAGTCCGTTGAGGTGATGGTCAATGGAAAGAACATCAAAAAGGACAGCAACCAGCAGACCATTCTGACGGAGAAGGAGAGCAAGGACAACAAGACGGTGCTCGACCATGTGG
>NZ_QRCT01000001.1 GCF_003363435.1 Anaerosacchariphilus polymeriproducens | reverse complement strand
AAAGACTAACTATTAAATGTCAAGTGCTAAAGTGATATTTATTGAATGAATTGCAGAATTGCATTTCAGATAGATAAGAAACTAGAAACTAATTTTTGGACTTTGAAAACTGCATGACAAATAGAGCATCCTTACAGATGCTCAAAAAGGAGAGCTTTATATATTGATACCTAAGACGCTTTCATAAAAATCTGCCCTGATCTTTCAAGTTGATAGATCACTCTGACAAGTTTTTTTGCAGCATGAGAAAGAGCGACATTGTAGTGCTTTCCTTCGGAGCGTTTCTTATCCAGGTATTTAGCAAAGTTTGGATCCCAATGGCAAACATATTTTGTTGCATTATATAAAGCATATCGGAGATATTTAGAGCCACGTTTTTCCATACGAGAATGGGATGAATCCAATTGACCGGATTGATATGTAGTAGGCGATAATCCTGCGTAAGCAAGAATCTTATCAGGGGAATCAAACTTGCTAAAATCACCGATCTCAGCAATAATCATGGCACCCATACGATAACTAATACCTGGAATGGATAAAATGGGGGAATGAATACTGTCCATGATAGACTTGATTTCAGCTTCAATTTCATTAATCTCAGTAGTGATTTCTTGTATAAGTTTGATTGTATGCTTTAGTTCAAGGGACTTAGCTGGCATAGGAGAACCAATCGAAGTCCTTGCAGCTTCACGAAAAAGGATAGCAGTATCTTTTCTATAATGTCCTTTCGAAGAAATGGATAAGAGATTCGTTAGCCTTGTAAGGTGCGAATCAGCAATCGAAGAAGCACTAGGAAATTCAGATAGTAGTGTATATATAGATGCCATATGAAGTGTAGGAACAAGTTTTTCCAGTTCTGGGAAGAGAATCGTTACAAGGCGTGATATTGAGGATTTTAGCTTTGCACGCTCTTTTACTTTATCAAAGCGATAACGAGTTAGTGACTTCAACTCTTCATTATGATAAGATGTGTCTGAGTAGGACTTTAAGTTCACTTCAGACATGAGCATTGTAGCGATCGTATGGGCATCAACTTTATCCGTTTTCGTCTTTCTAAGGCTTAGACTTTTTCTGTAAAGATTGGTATGTAACGGGTTGATAACAAAGGTGGTCAGGCCTTTATCAAGAAGATATCCCAAGATGTTATAACTGTAGTGTCCAGTGGCTTCGAGGCCTACTTTTACTTTGGTTAAATCATCTGTAACGGACTTGATTTTCTGATAAAGCTCATCAAAACCATCTCGATTGTTTGGAATGGTAAATGCTTTAAAAAGAATTTCACCATCTGAGTTCGTAATAAAGCAATCATGCTTATCTTTAGCAACATCAATTCCTGTGTAAATCATATAATTCTCCTTTGAAAATGTATTAACACTGTTTGGAACCACTGGTACTCCTTGCGATTGTAACCTCGTTCTAAATAAACCGTCATGCGGTATCTAACTAATTAACAAATATACAAAGAGACTGTGGTTGGAGCCTTTCTAAAACCATCAAGTGGTAGGACGCATGAACCAATCCACAGTGTCTCCAAAAGTATAGCATACAGTCCTTGGAGAGGGACTATAAACACTACTACTTTATAATACGAGG